>JANQSD010000005.1 GCA_028284225.1 Arenicellales bacterium | reverse complement strand
TAACAAACCGTAGACTGCTGAATGTACTCAGCTGCTAGCCGCTTATACTCCTGGTCAGGAATTTGACCTTTCTCCTTTAACTCCTGAGCCTGATTGAATCGAGACTCAACCAACAAAAAACCTCGTTCAGTACAAAATGGCGCAGCTAAAATTGGCGCTGAGAACCCCGGGCACATTAACCACAAAAAAAGCCATATGACATTTGAAATTCTAAATCCGGCAGTAGTAATTCTAAAAAAATTCTTTATCATTTAACCAGTGTAGTTAATTCTATTAATTTTTATAAATTGATAAGACTAGATATAAAGACTATAATGATTCTAAACTAAAATATAAAGCAATGGATGATTTATGGTGCTTAAAATAGCATTTAGAACCTCCAAAGGAATTACCTTAACTGCAAGTTTGCTTTGGTGCATTTTCGCTCTTGCTCAAACTGCACGCCCCGATTTAAATGCAAACCAACTTCAAAACGAAGTTTTATTACAACAAAACAAGGCCATACAAATTGACTGGATAAATACCAATCGCACTCTAGTCGTTTCGACAATTATAAGCAATTTGTATAGCGATGCACATCATAGAGGTTACGTAGACTGGCAAGAAGAAATGCTCGATGCATTATATAAAGCTGATAATGAAAAATTACTCGCTGTTTACCAGCAACATGATTATGATTCAGTTGTGAGTATTCTCACTGGCGAGCCCGCAACCTCAAAACTTGATTCCTCCTCAATAAACATTGCCAATGTAATTGGTGATGCAGACAAAGATCTTGTCTATACGCCGTTAAGCCCTTGTAGAATTATTGATACACGACTTGGTGGAGGAGGGAAATTACCTAAGGGTGGGTCACGGTCATTCAGTATTAATGGCAACACCTCTGCACAGGGAGGCCGACCTAACTGTGGTGTACCTGATGGCGTGAGTGAACCGCCGGCAGCAGTATTGAATGTTACTGTTTCTAAAGGCGATGGCAACGGTTATATAATAGCCTGGCCTGCCGGAACCGGCCGACCTAATGCCAGCATCATCAACTTCAGAACAAACCAGGACATTGCTAACACATCTGTCTTAACAACTAGTGTTATTGCTGGCGTTAATGAAATCAGCTTTTTTACCAGTCAATCAACCCATCTAATTGTTGATGTAATGGGTTATTTCAGTAAACCATCGGCCAGCCCGCTAGAAAGTTCAGTTGAAGTCCAGAATCTTCAAGTTGGGGCTGGTGAAGATACAGTTTTAGTGACATCTTGTGATGAAGAATATATTGCTACCGAAACCGGTGCTTACGCTTATAGTCAAAATGGGACTTTAATACGCTCAAATCTTATTTTGACGGATAACTATCCGGTTGCTGGTAAAAACAACATGATGACTTGTAGAATTACAAATAATTCGAAGGAAAATATTACTGCCTATTGTTTAACCAAGTGTATCAAAGGTCTAAATTAGTTTAATCTTAATTCACGATAGTATCTGTTTTTTCACGCCAATAATTCAAAACAGCCATGAGACTAGTATCCCAGGAGATACTCTTCTGCCAGCCCGTTTTTAATTTTAATTTTTCTGATGATCCTAATGTAAATGGTATTTCTGTTGGCCGAACCTTATCCTCATCAACCTTAACCTCAATTTCTAGACCTGATGCTTTTATAAAAAAATCCAGCATATCCTTAATTTTTCTGGACACACCGGAACATACATTAAAAACTTCTCCAGAATCTATTTGTTCAATATTATTAATTACTGAACAGTAAGCGCGGGCAACATCGCGGACGTCTAAAAAATCTCGATGAACATCTATATTGCCAACATCGATGACATGCGTAATTCGTTTTTTTTCAATTAGTGCAATTTTAGATGCAAATGATGAGCTGACAAAATTTATATCTTGCCCGGGACCCAAATGATTGAATGGCCTTAAAATAACGATATATAAACCTTTTTCTGAATACAGCTTACATAATGATTCCGCTGCTATTTTAGTAAGTGAATAGGTATTATTTGGTAATAATGATTCATCCTCAGTTACTGCCTGTTTTTGATTGAATGAACGGCCATAGACCTCACTTGAACTTATATAAATAAACTTAGTATTGGGACTGAATTTACTGGTCATTTCCAATAAATTATGTGTTCCTACTGTATTGACATGCCAGGCAAGCTTTATATTTGAATCCGATGCTGGTACGTAGGCAATAGCTGCTAAGTGAATAATAATATCAGGTCGGTACTTTTTTATTACCTGACCAACATTTTCAAGCTCCAAAATATCCAGATATTCATAAGTCAATAACGAATCGTTATGTTGAGAGATATGAGGAACATTGACAACATCACACAGAATGATTTCAGTCAAAACACTACTAAATTCATTGATGAGCTGATTTACCAAATGCCCCGCAACGAAACCGGAACCTCCAGATATAAGCAGCTTCATAATGATAGGTTAAGGGATAGTCTTGATATATCTTCATCGACCATTTCTTTAATCATTTCTTCCAGGCTAATGCTGGGTTGCCAACCAAGTTTTTGCTTAGCCTTAGTAGCATTTCCCAAAAGAACATCAACCTCCGCAGGCCTGAAAAGTTTCTCGTCTATCTCAACATGGTCTTGTGGGTTCAGGCCAACATGATTAAACGCTATTTCACACATATCCCGAACTGTTGTAGTTAGCCCTGTCGCAAGAACATAATCTTCTGCTTGATCTTGTTGAAGCATTAGCCACATACCCTTAACATAATCTTTGGCATGTCCCCAGTCACGCTTGGCATCTATGTTACCTAATGACAAGTTTTCTGCAAGGCCCAGTTTAATTTTAGCAACACCACTGGTTACTTTTCGAGTAACGAATTCAACACCTCTCAATGGTGATTCATGGTTAAAAAGAATACCGCTACAGGCATACATGTCAAAACTCTCTCTATAATTAACAGTCATCCAATGCGCATATAATTTTGCAGCTGCATAGGGAGACCGAGGATAAAATGGAGTATTTTCAGTTTGCCTTTCTTGCTGAATCAGCCCATACATTTCGGAGGTAGAGGCTTGATAGAATCTTATATCTTTATTCACCAACCTAATGGACTCGAGCACATTAACAGCACCAACACCATCTGTCTGTCCTGTTAAAATTGGCTGATCCCATGACGTGTGAACAAACGATTGGGCGGCAAGATTATAAACCTCGTTCGGTTCAAAATTAATAATTGCACGCTGAATAGAAGAAATATCCGTTATATCTCCTTCGAAGAAAGTAATATCGCTAGTGATATTTTGCCAATCTAGACGAGCTAAAGAATATTCGGAATTACTCGTCCTTCTTATCAACCCTGCAACCGCATAGCCTTTCTCAAGCAAAAGCTTGGCTAAATACGAGCCGTCTTGGCCAGTGATGCCGGTTATTAATGCCTTCTTCATTACTTCTCCAGTATTAATCAGTCACAAAGTAGGCAATCATACACAAAAAAATTATTCATCCAAAAAAATTATTTGCATCACAGACTCAAGATACCCGCCTCCAGAACCAGGAATTGAAGTTCCTCTGATAACATTCAACCAGGCTTCTGCCATTCTTTCATAACCGGCGTTACTCAAATGCAGTTGGTCACCCGAATGATATGGAACCGCATACCAATTGGGACCATCCAGTGCAACATAATTTGTCGCAATAGATACACCTTTTTGATTAGCAAGAGAATGAATCATGGGGTTGTAATCCAAACGTATGCTGGGATTAAAACTACCATTTGTATTGAGCGTGACTTCAGAAATTATAGGAATAACTCCACTTGCTCTGCTGCGATCTATCATAACACTAATATTGGCTCTCGTTCCTGAACTGGATATACCTTGATATAAGTCATTAGCACCGTACATAATCAGTATCAAATCAGCAGTTCGGCTATTCAGAATGGAATTTATTCGACCTACTCCCCCAGCACTATTCTCCCCACCCCTACCCCAATTATAGAGTGTGGATGATTCAACCTGGGCATCTAACCTCGCTTTTAATCGTGGTTGATATCCTCCAATATTCACTGAGCCATTTTGGAAAGATGTTATTCCAAAAACTGCTCCTGATGCCGTTCGTTGCAAGCCTTGAGTGATACTGTCTCCGGCAGTTAAAATATCAAGGGCATTTGTTGGTTGAATAACAAGAAAAAGCAGCAAACATGCGACACATTTAGCACGTAAGTCTGAATGAAACCTGGTAAACATTAATGCAAATATCCTTTTACTGGCTTGGAAGGTCGAGTTTTATTAGTAGGGAAATACATAGTTGCACGACTTCTCCCTTTAAACATTTTTGGCGGCTGAATGTTGTTATCCAAATTTGAACGTGATTTTATTTGAGTTACACTTTGCATTGTTATTGCATTGCTTGTGAGCATTTTGCTTTGAGATTTTGTCTCATAACTTCTCGTTATATCAACGTAACCATTGTCCTGTAGTTGCTGCCAACTTACCCAAATATTGCCATTATTATCTAGACCCGCTTCGGGAAGGATGTCAGGCGTATTATTTTCGTCATTCACCATTTCAGGATTGGACCAGATTCCTTGCTCGTATTTGGATACATAGATATCATCATCCTCTCCGTTATTGGCTGACCAAAATACCCAGCCAATATCATTAGCATCAAAAACAGCTACTGGGGCTAAATTAGTGGGCATCTGGTCTGTCAAAATTTGTGGTACGGTCCAATGATTACCGTTTCGAATACTGAATTTCAATACACTTTTAGCTTTATTATCTACTGTACTCCAAACTGCCAATCGTTGATTTTTGCTATTACCGCCAAGTGTCGGCAGAATATTTAAATTGTGATCATCGATAATTTTCTGCGCCGGTTGCCAGACGCCGTTTTTATGTTGGCTTAAGTAGATTTGGCTGCCACTATAATCATCTTCTGCCCAGATAAACTCGGCATCCTGGGCCGAAACAAATGAGCTAAGGCACAGCAATAATAGCAACGATAAAGTAGTCAGGATCTTCATAGATTCTTTTTTTATTACTAGACAGGAAATTCCTTAATTAAAGTACGGATTACTCGATTTGCCCAATTATAAAACCGGTTTTGGTAAATCGCTAAACAATATTTGGGTAATGTCACAAATCAACCCTGTTTTTGTGAACCAGCACCTGCAATATTAATACCCTTTAATAACTTTAAGGCCTCTGATAATTGATGATCCTTGTTTACAGCGCTTAAACGGTTAACCGCATTGTCAACTGACTCATTCTCAAGATGCCCGGGTAAATCAGCTTCTCGAATACTCTGACCGTTGTTTGCGGCGGAAAGTTCAACAATTTGTTCAACAACAATATCCGGCATAATTCCTGTCGCTTGAATTGAACGATCATTAGGCGTGTAATAGCGCGCAGTCGTGAATTTAACGGCAGCATCATTATTTAACGGAAAAATGGTCTGTACTGAACCTTTCCCGAAGGTGCGGGTACCCATGATAACAGCGCGGTCATGATCTTGCAGCGCGCCGGCTACAATTTCAGCTGCAGAGGCCGTGCCGCCGTTGACTAATACGACAATCGGTATGCCTTCTACCAGATCAGGTTCGGATGCGCTGTAACTGTTTCTGACATCGGCATCCCTACCCTTGGTCGATACAATACCGCCTGTATTTAGAAAACTATTACTGACATCAATCGCCCCGCCCAGAATACCACCGGGGTTATTACGCAGGTCAAGTACAACACCTTTTAGATTTTGATTAGATAGCCGTTTTAGTTTAGCAATGGCCTTGCGTAATGATAATCCTGTTTCTCGTTGGAACTGTGTAATGCGAACATAACCGTAATCATCTTGTAATAATTCCGATTTGACGCTGGCAATATTAATAATTGCACGTTTCAAACTAATCAATAATGGTTTTTTCTCGCCCTCTCTTATGACCTTTAACTTGACTTTACTACCCGGCCTGCCACGCAATAATTCAATGGTTTGTGCCTGAGTCATCCCCGCTGTTTTTTGGCCATCTATTTCTGTAATAAGATCACCGGCTTGCATTCCGGCTCTGGCAGCCGGGGTATCATCAATCGGTGACACGACTTTAAGTTGGCCGTTTTCAACAACGATTTCAATCCCAAGACCACCGAACTGGCCCTCTGTATCAACCTGGAGGTTTTCATAACCCGATGCATCCAGATATACGGAATGCGGGTCTAATCCGGATAACATGCCTTTTATGGCGTTGTTCAATAACTCTTCGTCAGAAACCGGCTCGACATAATCGCGCTTGATCTTGTCAAATACTTCAGCAAAACGCTGTATTTCACTCAACGGCAATGGTGCTAATTCGCTCTCGGACTTTTCTTGAGTGGCCTCGGTCACCCTTATCACACTTAACCAAAGTGCAACCATAATAGCCAACCATTTATATCGATTTAGTAAACTACTCATTTGTACGCCTGCTTATTCTGCGAAAATATTTTGAGACCTCAGCATAACCATTGCACTTGAAAATACGTCGTTAATGTCACTCAAAATGCTCATTTATTTCAATAAACTGCGCTTTTTCGCTCATTGTTGCCTCGTCTTTTCTGCGTTCATAACGTTATGCTGAGGTCTCATTTTATATTACAAAGCCTTACTTAACGCTTAACCCACAATAACGGGTCTCTGGGGTCACCATTATATCGGACTTCAAAATACAAACCCGGCCGGCTTAAACCGCCGGATGAACCTGCCTGGGCGATAATATCATTAGCCCTGACCTGCTCACCTAGTGTGCGGTTAATTTGACTATTATGACTGTACAAGCTCATATAGCCCTGGCCATGATCAACAATCACCAGCTGGCCAAACCCTTTAAACCAGTCAGCATAAACAATTTGCCCATCATATATAGACCGTACAGGATCGCCCTGGTTCACGCCCAACATGATTCCGTTCCATTTTACCCCACTTCCTTGCTTAGTTGACCCATAACTTGCCAGAATAGGGCCTTGGGCAGGCATTTTTAAGCGACCTTTGAGTTTTCCTAGCCCTGAGTTGGAGATACGTTGAACAATAGGTTTAATAACAGTTGTCGTTTGTTTGGACTTTGCAACAGTATTGGCGGGCGCTTGAGTCGTCTTTTTCTGCCTCTCTCTTGCGGCTTTAGCTGCTGCCCTGGCCCTGGCTTTTTCTCTTTCTTTGGCAGCGGCCTGGAGTCCTTTCACAAGCTTCTTGATACGTCTTTGGTCTTCCTTTAACCTTCCCACTCGATTAGCAGATTTGGTTAACTGGTTATCAAGCTTGACTATGGCTTGCTTGCGATTCTCCTTAGCTGTTTTCAACTCATCTTGCTGACTACGTTGCTTTGCCAATAAGTCATTAAGAACTTGTTGTTGCTGGTTAACTTTAGCCTCAAGCGCAACCAATTCGGCGATTTGTTCACGGCCACTATTAACACTATCAGAAGTAAACCGGGCCAGGTATTTATAATAAACCATGGTTCTTTCAATTGAAGCGGGATCTTGTTGTCCCAGCAAGAGCTTTAAATAACTTTTATCCCCCATTGAATGCTGGCTTAACACCAGATCACCCATTCGTTGTAACTGCTGCGATACTTCGGCTCGCTCTAAATCAGCTTGCGCTTTTAGTTCATTTTGCTTAGCCTGCGCGTTTTCGATTAAAGTTTGAGTCTGATTTTGCTTGTGATTAATTAAAGCTATTTGCTTCTCTACTTGTTCCAGTTCTCCGCGCTCTTTTTTGAGCAACTTTTCATCACCTTTGATTTTATTTTGTAGATTATTTATTTGTTTTTGTATGGTCTTTAATTCTGACTGATTCTTTTTTATCTCATTAGCGCTGACCGACAAGCTCAGGATAAGAAAAAACCAGCAAAATACACTTACTGTAATCAATGATTTTATGATTCGCACCAACATTGGCGATATTTTAACCGACAATATTGATTTCAAATACGCGATTATGTATGAATTTAGTTACAATACCCCTCCTGTAGACAGCGCTATTGGGGTGCAGGAATCTTAGAAAAGATCAGATTCCGGCAAACTCATGGTGGTTATTCTAAACAGTTTAGATCAATAGATAGGTTTATATGTTCGCGGAATTTTTTATGCAAAACTGGGCCTTATTTGTGGCTCTCTTTGCGGTAATGGGCTTGCTCATGTTTGACCCGACGGGTTCTCGCTCTTCAGCAGCACGTGGTGTCAGCCCGATGGAATTAACCAGGTTGGTTAATCATGAACAAGCCGTTGTTATCGATGTACGCAGTGCAGATGAATTTGACGCCGGTCATATTACTAAGTCCAAGAATATTCCTTTGGACGAGATACAAACCAAAGCTAAACAGTTGGAGAAGTTCAAGAAGCGGCCGCTAGTTATTGTCTGCAAAAGCGGCAATCGAGCGGGCAAAGCCGCCAGTCAACTACGCAAGCTTGAATTCGACAAATTGTTTAACCTTACCGGCGGGTTAGTTGAGTGGCAAAAAGATAATCTGCCGCTTGAAAAAACCAAAGCGTCCAAATCAAAAACCAGCAAACAGAAATCCGCAAAAACAAAGGCTTGAGAATCAACAAATGAGCGAACAACCAAAACATGTGTATGACATTAAACATATTTACTTGAAAGATCTTTCTTTTGAGTCACCCCAAGTTCCAAATTTTTTTGCTGAACAAAATAAATCCTCCGGAATAGATATTGATGTCAATACTCAGTTCCGTCTGCTGAACGAAGAAAAAACTTTATTTGAGTGTGTGCTTATGCTCAGGATAACGGCGAAAACCGAGGAAAATACCCTATTCCTTATTGATCTGACGCAATCCGCGATTGTTGAAATATCAGGGTTTTCGGATACAGACCTTGAAAAACTATTGAATATAGCCGTACCTAATGTTTTATTGCCTTATGCCAGAGAAACCGTATCCAGCCTGGTGGGTAAAGGCGGGTTTCCACCTTTATTACTGCGACCGATAAATTTTGAACGTATTTATTACGAAAAACTTAAAGCTGACCAGGAAAAAAAACAGGGTCAGCATACTGAGCATTAGGGCCAGCGGATGCCTGAACAACCTCCGGTTGCAGTTTTAGGTGCAGGCTCTTTCGGCACCGCGTTAGCGATTGCTCTGGCGCAGAATGACCAGCCGATTACCTTGTGGGGCCACAATCCTGAACATTTAGCAGCTATCCAGCAAAGCAGACAAAACAAACGCTATCTTCCGGATATCCCATTGCCCGACAATTTATCAGTGGACGATTCATTGCTCTCACTGGCCCGCAACCATAACCATTTTTTATTAGTTATTCCTAGCCATGCGTTCAGACATACACTGGAGCTGTTAAAAGCGGCTTGTGATCAGGCAAATAATTCACCTGCAGTCATCAGCTGGGGTACAAAAGGTTTTGAACCGGAAACCGGGGCTTTACTGAGCTCAGTGATCAAAAACACGTTCAGTGCTGACACTCATCTTGCTGTAGTCACCGGCCCAAGCTTTGCCAAGGAACTCGCACGTGGTTTACCGACTACACTTACAGTTGCCAGCGAAGATGACAACACAGCGCATCAAGTTGCCAGCTGGTTAAAAAATCCGACACTTAAGGCCTATACCAACAATGATGTCAACGGCAGTCAAGTTGGCGGTGCAGTCAAAAACGTAATGGCGATTGCAACAGGAATCTGTGACGGACTTGGACTAGGTGCAAATGCCAGGGCCGGACTAATCTCCCGGGGACTGGCTGAATTAACTCGCATGGGGCAGGCGCTGGGAGGTAAAACCGAGACATTTATGGGCCTGTCAGGACTCGGTGATCTGATTTTGACCTGCACCGATGATCAGTCACGTAATCGCCGTGTGGGCTTGGGCCTGGGCAAAGGTAAAAATCTGAACCAGATTATGACCGAGATTGGCCAGGAAGCAGAAGGGGTGATTACAACTAAAACCGTACACAAGCTGGCAGCAAAAATGAACATAGACATGCCCATCACTGAGGCAGTCTATAATGTCCTGTATCAAAACTTAAGCCCTGCCGAAGGCGTAAAACAATTGCTTGCGCGTGAGCTTAAGTCGGAATACTAGTCCGGACTTCTAAGAATACAAAGCATATCCTGGCCCTGTGTCGGGTCTTTAATAAAGACAAAGTATTTCCCGGCCCTGTGACGGATACTGAATCAAGTCCAGCACAGGTTTATTCCGGTATGCGGGACAGGCTCGACTTATAGTTATACAAAACCCTGCTGCCGCCAAGCTTCATAGACAACTATTGCCACGCTATTGGAAAGATTAAGACTCCTTGAGTTTGGCGCCATGGGCAAGGTGATTTGCGCTGAAGGCTCGGCCTGTTCCCTAATGTCAATCGGCAACCCCCGTGTTTCAGGCCCGAACGCTAGATAATCGCCCGGCTTGAATTTAAAGTCTGAATAGATATTCTGGTGATGGGTTGAAAGGGTGATTAGTCTGTAGTTTTTTGCTTGTTGCTGTAAAAATTGATTCCAGTCATTATAAATTTTTACTTGAGCGAATTCCTGGTAATCTAACCCGGCTCGGCGCATTCGCTTATCATCAAATTCGAAACCAAGCGGCTCGATTAAGTGTAAATGACAACCTGTGTTCGCACACAATCGAATGATATTACCGGTATTGGGAGGAATTTCCGGCTGATAGAGAACCACATTGAACATGGGTTAAAACGGTTTGACGACGACCAAAATGACGATTGCAATCAATAGCAGTGCCGGAATTTCATTAAACCAACGATACTTTACATGATTCCACCGGTTTCGACCCGCCTTGAAATCTAAATTTATCTTCCAACAATACATGTGATAAATCACCAGCAGCAAAACCAGTAACAACTTGGCATGTAGCCAGCCACCAGAAAAACCATACGCCATTAATAACCACATACCAAAAATAATCGTCAGCACGGCGCCTATAGTCATGATCATAAACAACTTTTTTTCCATTATGCAAAAGCGCTCGTGGCCAACCTCATCCTCACACTGACTATGATAGACGTATAGGCGCGGCAAATAGAATAGACCCGCGAACCAGGTCACCATAAATATGATATGAAATGCCTTTACCCATAACATAGTGTGCTTCCTTCATTTAGCCAAAAATAATTGTAATAAGTCATCCAGGAATAAGTGTCCTTTCGCAGAAACGATGAATCCATTTTTAATCGATTCCAGCAATTGCAAATCAACAGCTCTGTTAATTGAATTGCTGATTAGACCATGATCTAAACCTGTTGCAGCTTGAAAATCATCCAGGCTAATGGCTTCGTTTAAGCGTAATTTATTCATCATGTATTCTAATGGTAAATCATGGGGTTTAACGGGTCTAATATACGCCTGCCGGTCTGAAAAACCATCACGGAAAGCCTGCATATACTGATCAGGGTGTTTGGGCTTTAATGTCCTGTACAGACCTTCAGTGTCCGTTATTTTGCCATGTGCGCCTGCCCCAATACCCAAATAGTCACCAAAACGCCAATAGTTCAAGTTATGTCTGCATTCAAAGCCCGGTTCGCTGTAGGCGGATATTTCATAGCGTTTATATCCAGCCGCTTGTAATTCCGAGAAGTATAACTGTTGTATTTCCCAACTGATGTTTTCATCGGGCAATACCGGCGGCTTATAAGCAAATAATGTATTGGGTTCGATCGTTAGATGGTAGGCTGAAATATGTGTGGGTGATAATGCTATTGCCTGCTCTACATCCGCTTGCGCCTGCTCAACTGTTTGCTGCGGCAAACAATACATTAAATCCAGATTGTAATTGTCAAATCCTGCAGACTTTGCCATTTCAACGGCCCTGATCGCCTCATCGTTGTCATGCACCCGGCCCAGCACTTTTAAGTGAGAGTTATTAAAGCTTTGAATACCGATCGACAGGCGGTTGACACCAATTTGTCGGTAACCCTTAAAACGTGATTCATCTGCTGCGCCCGGATTGGCTTCAAGCGTGATCTCAATATTTTCTGCCAAATCATATGTGGATTTAATTGTTGTCAAGAGCAGATCAAGGGACTGCTCTGAAAACAGACTCGGTGTACCACCACCGATAAAAATCGAATTAATCACACGTGGTTGATCAAGCCTGTTAATTTCAAACTTAAAATCATTGAGCAATGAACTTACGTATGGCTTTTCATCTAACTGTTGACGTAATTGATGAGAGTTGAAATCACAATAGGGGCATTTTTTGATACACCAGGGCAGGTGTATATATAAACCGATATGTTCGGGAATAACTAGACCCATCGTCCTGGAATTATTGAGGCTTAACCACATTTTGTGGTTTACCGTCAAAAAAACCCTTGATATTTGCTATTAAAATTTCCAGTAACTTTGTACGACTTTCAATACTTCCCCAGGCATTATGAGGTGTAAGGATCAGATTCGGTATCTCAGGATCAAGTAATGGATGATCGGCTGGCGGTGGTTCCTGGCTTAGAACATCGATTGCTGCACCGGAAATTTCACCCTGCTTCAATGCCTTCGCCAAGGCAGACTCGTTAATTAACTGCCCTCTGGCAGTGTTGATTAAAAATGCGGATGACTTCATCAGTTTAAATTCTGATTCGCCCAGCATCGCATGGGTTTGTGGTGTTAATGGACAATGCAGGCTCAAAAAATCTGCTCGTTCAAGTAACTCAGGTAGAGCCAGTCTTGATTTGTCTACAGGCCTGCCAGGTAGGTTACATAGTAAAACCTGCATATCAAAGGGTTCGACTAACCGCTGCAATTGCCTGCCTAAGGTACCGTAGCCCGCAATACCTAAAGTTTTGCCATTAAGCTCAATAATTGCATGATTAAGCAAAGTAAAATGATTGCTGCTGCTCCACTGCCCTGCTCTGACATCACTAACATAATCATTAACTCGGGTGGCCAGCATCAGCATCAGGGTTAAAGCATGTTGCGGCACTGAATTAGCGCTATACCCGGTAATGTTGCATACAGTAATACCGTATTCATTTGCAGTTTTAACATCTATATTATCGCTGCCTGTTGCAGTCAGGCAGATCAGTTTCAATCTAGAGCTAGTCTTGAAGTGATCTGCGTTCAACTTTACTTTATTGACGATAATCAGTTCTGCATCCGCGATACGTTCACTAATCCTGTCAGCACTAGTGTGATCATAGATATCCAGATCGGCCAATAAGGACTTAAGCGGAAATAAGGATATATCCTCACCCATGGTTCCGGCATCCAGGAAAACTGCTTTTATACTTAACATGTCTATTCAACTCCGCGTTTCAAACGTGCTCGCTCGCGTCTATTACGCTTACCGGGTTTATGCCTGGGTGCATGGACTCTCGACAAACGCTCCTGTTTTCTAAGTTCACTTTGGCGTTGTCGTTTGTCAATACTCTGTTCAGTCTCTTGATACAGCTGGGCTGCTAATGGCGCCGATAAACGTTGTGCTGATAATCCAGTAATCTTGATTTCATATACGATTCGGTTTTTATCAATAACTAAGCGATCACCTATTGTTATCAATCTTGATGGCTTGGCTTTTGACCCATTAACACTGACATTATGGGACTTGATAGCCGTCACCGCCAGCTGCCTGGATTTAAAAAACCGTGCGCACCAAAGCCATTTGTCCAACCGCATCGAGCTTGCTTGATTAGAATTTATTAAGGTTTTGTTCATAAATCATTAATGACAATAGGGTTTTATGACCTTTTACAATTTGTTTTAAATCATTCAGTGGAAAAATGGTATAGTATCTGCTAGAGAGAACAATGAATATACGTGATAACAAGTTGATTAAGCTCATCAAATTATCGATTGTATTGCCTTTTTGTTTGTTTTTTACTCCCGCTCAGGCACTCGGTCCCATTGATGGTGAAGTAGGTTTGTACTGGTGGGCCAACGATTTTGAAGCTGATATCAGCGACGGTGAAATCGATGCCGGCGCATTGGGTGGAAGAGGTGAGCTATGGTTCAATCAAAAATGGGGGTTGAGTGGTCAGCTTTACCGTTCTGATCTCGAAGAAGATAATCTTGATGACGCAGAATATCTAAACCTGGATTTCAAACGCCGGATTTTTTCTCTAACCGATAATTCCTTTCTTGCCCTGGGGCTAGGTTACCAGGATATCGACATTGATAACGGCAGCAGTAACGGTGCCAGAATATTGGTCGAAGGACGATTGGGGCTTGGTGGCGTGGTTTACTTGTATGGACAAACAGCCTGGTTTCCTGAATTAGATGACTTTAATAACCGCTCGAACGTCGACGGGACTGAGTTTGAAGCTGGATTAAGCTTTGACCCGCTTCCATTTATGTCCGTCAGAGCCGGTTATAGACGATTTAAAATCGATTACACCAACGACTTAAATAATTCTGACGAATCGGCCAAGAGCACGGGTTTTGTTATCGGCGCCGGATTTCACTGGTAATACCAAGCTATAGATAATCTTTAGTTATAGTAGTAACAAAAGTACTATAACTTTAGTTTAGTTATACATCGCTATGCCGTTGCTTAATAATTGCACAATAATTCCAGCATCGTTATTATTGTTTGTGCCTCAAAATTTTTTCACCCAGGAACAGTGCCGAAAAACTTTTTTACAGATCAGCAATTCAGGCGGAAATTAAGTCAGATTAGTGTTTTAAAGACACTTAACAAAAGTGTGATTACTGCAATCAGTTGCTATGCCCAACAACACTATTTTGAAACGAATGAATATCTTATCCGTCACAGCTCAACAGACAAGAATGTTTTCTTCTTATTAAAAGGCCGCTTACGCGCCACTATTAGTTCTTCCAGAGGCCGGGAAATTGGTTACAAGGAAATCCGGCAAGGTGATATGTTTGGTGAATTATCGGCAATAGATGACCAACCACGTTCAATCAGTATTATCGCCATCGAGCCCTCTGTAGCAGCGATAATCAAGCAAGCTGATTTCATCAAGTTATTAAAAACTGAAACCGATTTTGCAATTACCGTGATGAAACACCTGACTGCAATGGTCAGGATTTTATCAGACCGGGTATTCGAGTTTGGCACTATGAGCATTCAGGAACGTGTTTATATAGAACTGCTGCGGATGGCACAGCCTTATATCAACAATTCGTCGACGGTTGAAATTCATCCCGTACCTACCCATACTCAAATTGCAAACATGATTGGCGCAAACCGGGAAGCGGTAACGCGCGAGATGAATAATGTAAAATCCTCCGGTTTAATCAAAATCAAAACAGGCCGAACTCTAGTCATTAATGACCTGGAGGCACTCGAACAGATTGTGCATAAAATTCTCGCCAGATAGTTACTTTTATTTACCTCGAAGAGTAATCCTAGTAATCTTTCGATCATGGAAAAACACTTACTTCTTGATCGATTACTGAGGTATAGGCCACAGATCATTGCGGAAAATACTAATTATGCAGCTGTGGCGATTGTTTTGTGGCTGAATGACAGCAGTCATGAATTGTTTTTGATTAAACGCACGACCCATCCTAATGACCCGTGGTCAGGGCAAATAGGTTTGCCCGGAGGCCGTGAAGAAAATATTGATAACAATCTAATTGAAACAGCTATCAGAGAAACATCTGAAGAAACCGATATCACACTAACCGATAATCATTTTGTGGCCCAAATTGATGATCAACAGGGCTATGCCGCCGGTGGCAAAATTAATTTAACTGTGCGACCATTCGTATTCTTTATGGACGAAAAACCCCAAATCAGCATTAATTACGAAGTCGATCATTATTATTGGTTGCCGTTAAATCATTTTCAAACTCCTGAAAATCATATTTACTTTAATCCAATGTCAAAATTCTCTGACCGGCCCGGCATACAAATTGATGAATCTAATATTCTTTGGGGCATGACCTATCGAATTTTGACAGATTTTTTTAACGCTACTGAAATCAAAACCCCCTTTATAGGTGATTATGATCGATCAGGCTAAAATATATTTATGAAATTGCTAATCGATAAACCAACCGATACCTTACAACGGCCTTTGCGGGACTTAAGAATTTCAGTGACAGATCGATGTAATTTTCGTTGTATCTATTGCATGCCTAAACACCTTTTCGGACCTGATCATGCCTTTTTAGAACGCGCCCAGATTCTAAGCTTTGAAGAAATTGCGCGAGCTGTACACCTGTTTGCAAGCCTGGGTGTGAGCAAAATCCGTATCACCGGCGGTGAGCCGTTAATACGTAAAGACCTGGAAAAACTCATCAACATGATCAGCCAGGTCGATAATATCAATGACATTTCTCTCACCACAAATGGTGCCTTGTTAACTCAACAAAAAGCTGATTCCCTTGTTGCCGCAGGGGTGAATCGACTTACTTTAAGCCTTGATGCGCTGGATGATGAATGCTTCAAACAAATCAATGATGTTAAATTTCCAGTCAGCCGTGTGCTGGATGCGATTGACATAGCTAAACAAGCCGGACTTTCACCTGTAAAAGTAAATATGGTGGTAATCAAAGATGTAAATGTTGACCAGATATTACCAATGGTCGAATACTTTCGTCATAAAGACGTTATTCTTCGATTTATTGAATTCATGGATGTCGGCAGCACCAATCAATGGCAATACGACAAAGTATTCAATGCCAAGTCTATTATTGAATTAATCAACAATCATTATCCTATCGAGCCTGTAACTGCAAATTATCAAGGCGAAGTCGCAAAACGCTGGCGTTATAAAGACGGTGGCGGTGAAATTGGAATAATCGCCTCTGTCTCCCAACCTTTCTGCGGTAGTTGTCATCGAGCGCGCTTGTCCGCCGAAGGAAAATTGTACACCTGCTTGTTTGCAAACACCGGCTATGACCTGCGCGAGTTAATCCGCTCTAGAGCCAACGATCAAGTCATATTGGATAAACTACATGCTATCTGGTCCAAGCGAGAGGACAGATACTCACAGCTCCGAGGTGAACATGACGCTGCCAAGGAAAAAATCGAAATGTCGTATATAGGAGGATAGGCAATGACTCAGAATTCTGCAGTTTGGATCAGCGTCGATCTGGTTAACCGGGAAATGAAATAGGCATTAAAAAGAATACCCCTCCTAACCTCCCCTGGAAGGGGAGGAATGAGGTTCTCCCCCTTTCAGGGGGAGCTAGAGGGGGTAATATCCAACCCCTACTCCTCCAACAACCTGGGCATCAATTCAACCAAATTACACGGCATGGTCCGATAATCCAGCTGTTTCTCGATCAACATTTCCCAGGCATCTTTGCAGGCACCAGAAGAACCCGGTAAAACAAAAACGTAAGTTCCATTTGCTACACCTGCAAGCGCTCTAGACTGCAAGGTAGACGTGCCGATTTTCTGATAGGAAAGAAATCTAAACATTTCCCCAAAACCTGGAATTTCTTTATCTAACAGCGGTGCAATTGCTTCCGGCGTACCATCACGCCCTGTTACACCTGTTCCGCCAGTCGTCAAAATGACATTAATATCTGGATTATTGATCCAATCGTTTACTGCTGATCGGATTTGCTCTAATTCATCTTTAACTATTGCGGTATCAATGACCTGATGCCCGGCCTGCGAAACCTGGCGAACCAACAATGGGCCTGATTTGTCTGTTTTGCGTGTACGGGAATCAGAAACTGTTAGCACCGCTATATTGACTGGAATAAAATTTCGCTCAGATTCGGGCATTTTTGCTTCGTAATATTGGGGTTTTGCTAAAATATATACCATTATGCGCATTACCGTAAAATTCTTTGCCAGTCTTAAGGAACAATTCGAAAAGCCGGAGCTTGAGCTGGAACTCGATGACAATCAATTCACTGTCGCCGATGTCTGGAAGCAAGTCAGTCAGCACAGCGAACTTCCTGCTAATGTGCTGAGCGCCGTTAATCTTGAATATGCTCAAGCGAGTGACACAGTCAACGATGGTGATGAAGTGGCTTTTTTCCCTCCTGTTACGGGCGGTTGAATGTTATTTTTCTGATGAGAATTGAAGTCAGGACAACTGCATTTAATCCCTGGTCGGAGTTAAATGCATATGAATCTAATGACGCTAACCACTCTATTGGCGCCTGCAGCGCCTTTGTCGGCAGCATGCGTGATTTTAATGAGGATACCAGTGTCAGTGCCATGACCCTGGATTACTATCCCGGCATGACTGAAAATCAGTTAAAGAAAATCGCAAATACACACAGCAACCAATATCAACTTGAAGATGTGCTAATCATCCATCGAGTAGGTGAAATCAAACCGGGTGAATCAATAGTACTGGTCGCCTGTTGGTCCAGCCATCGCAAACAAACATTTGATGCTTGCCGCAGCCTCATGGAGGACTTAAAACACAAAGCTCCATTCTGGAAGCAAGAGAAAACTGACCAAGGCCTGCGCTGGGTAGAAAAAAATACAGCCGGCTAACCTTATCCCGCATACCGGAATAGACCTGTGTTGGACTTGATTCAGTATCCGGCACAGGTCTATTGCAGGATCTTCTAAGGATAACTAGAACCTATCTCAAAATAGTCGAGCGACGTTCAGACAAGGCAAACGTGAGCGAAAAAGCGCAGTTTACTTGAAGTAAATGAGCATTTTGAGCGAGCGTTTAACGACGTATTAACAAGCGCAGGCATTTTGAGATAGGTTCTACTAACTTAATGAGAATAAATCCTATACACTCCAGGATTAATATTTTCTAAAACTACGAACAAATGGACAAACAGACTCAAACTGAAATCGAGGCGCAGGTGTTCAGACGCCTGGTCGACCACCTGCGAAATCATAACGAAGTACAGAATATCGATTTAATGATACTGGCAAGTTTCTGCCGTAATTGCCTGTCCAAATGGTATCGTGCGGCAGCCGAGGAACGTGATATCGAACTCAGCTATGACCAAGCTCGTGAACTCATTTATGGCATGCCTTACGACGAATGGAAACAACAACACCAAACCGAAGCCACGCCTGAGCAAATGGCGGCTTATGAGGAAAAGCATAAAAAGATATAACTCACAGCTCTCAAGTAAAATTTATAGCTTCTTTGATTGCAGGAACAATCAGAGATTAGTTGTTTAAGACTTTCATTAAGTCGCTAACTTTATTATTAAAATCATCAACGGCATTTGATGCTTCATTCGATGTTGATTCGCTGTCTTTGGATTCAGCAACATTACGATACAAAGTATGATGTTTGAATGTAAATAGTTGAAGAATATGTCCCGTACTAGTTCCATATTGTTTCGTACCGGTTAAAGTATAGAGACCTTGCGGAAGATCATTTTCATGGAAATCCAAGTCATCTGGCCCCTCGATAGCTATTTGACGAGTCACTCCATCAAAATAAGTAACTCTATATATTCCATAGTTTTCAATTACAGATTGTAATTTCCAATAATGCGACAAGTAGTACAAAAAACTATTTCTGAAATCATCAATATCAAAACCTACGCCATTACTCTGATAAAAATATAGCTTTGTAATTGCCATCGTGTTTTCAAAACCCTGATCTTGGGCTATCTTCCGCAAGGTCGTTTCTTCTGTTTTTAAATCAGCAAAAGCTTGATTCATAAAACACAAGCTAAGCAACACAAAAAAAGATTTTATATACTTCATTAGTTAATTTACCCCAATTGTGAATTGCAATATATTAACATCAAATCATGTTAAAAAAGAAAACTTATAAAAATCAAAGTATAAAATTATATTTTTCACCTGTGTTGCATTTAGAGAATTAGTCAATGGAAGCCGCTGATTTATTAACCCTGGTCATTCTGTGCTTGACACGGAATCCAGAAAAAATGCCAAATATGCTATGGATTGTGGATAAGCTTTGATTCAGTATACGTCGGAATTTCCGCAATGACGAAACAATAATTATCGATTAAATAGACATCTAAGCTTATAAGTAGTCTAATTACTAATCATTTAGTTTACTCAAATACAAACTACGCTTTAAATTTAAAAACCATACTTTTACGCAAAAAAAACCCAGAAAAGATCGCAATCTTACTTGTGAGTTTCTAATGATTCAGATTTTGTCGTTATACTGTCCAATAACCCGCTATGCCTCAGCAAAGCCTCAACCTCGGGTTCACGGCCACGAAATTCAACGAATAATTCCATCGGTTCACGGGAACCACCATTGGCTAGAATGATCTCACGGAAGGATTTTCCCGTATCAGCATTGAATACACCTTCTTCCTCGAAGCGGCTGAAGGCATCAGCAGATAAGACTTCAGCCCATTTATAGCTGTAATAACCCGCTGCATAACCACCAGCGAAAATATGACTGAATGCATGCTGGAATCGATTAAACTCAGGCGGTGTAATGACGGCGACTTCAGACCTGACCTCATCCAGCAATACCTGTATTTGTTCAGGCGATTCAATATCAGTTTTTTGATGCAGCAAGATATCAAATAATGAAAACTCCAGTTGACGCACCATTGCCATGGCTGATTGAAAGTTTTTAGCGGCTTTCATTTTGGCCAGTAATTCCTGCGGCAGCTTTTCACCGGTTTCATAATGTGAGCTGATCAGGTTTAACCCTTTCTGTTCCCAGCACCAGTTTTCCATGAACTGACTGGGTAACTCCACCGCATCCCAGGCTACACCGGCAATACCGGCAACACCCGGCTCATCAATTCGGGTCAACAAATGATGTAAACCATGACCAAACTCATGAAATAAAGTCGTGACTTCATCATGTGTCAATAACGACGGTTTATCACCAACCGGCAAGGAAAAATTACAGGTTAAAAAGGCCACCGGCTTTTGCAGGCCTTTAGTGGTTTTCATTCGACCCATGCAGTCAGCCATCCAGGCACCACCGCGCTTATGCTCACGGGCAAACAAGTCGACATAAAAATGACCAATTACCTGGTCATTTTCTAATAATTCAAAAAAACGCACGTCCTTATGCCATAAATGCTGGTTTTTGACTTGCTTGATATCAATGCCGAATAATTTATTCACCACTGCAAACATGCCTTGCAAAACATGCTCTACCGGAAAATACGGCCTGACTTCTTCCTGAGTGAATTCATAACGTTGCTGACGCAGCTTCTCTGCGTAATAGGCTAAATCCCAGGCATTGAGTTCATCAACATCATATTCCTGTTTGGCAAATACTTTTAATTCTTGTAATTCCCTTTCAGCATATGGCTTCGACTTATCGGCCAAGTCTCGAAGAAATTCAATAATTTGTTCAGGGTTTTGAGCCATTTTGGGCACCACCGAATAATCAGCATACGTATCGAAACCCAGCATGCTGGATTTCTCCTGACGCAAATTAAGTATTTCAACCATCAATTGCGAATTGTCCCACTGGCCCTTGGTCGGGCCCTGATCACTGGCACGAGTAGTAAACGCTTCATACATTTGCCGGCGATAATCCTGGTGATCGGCATAGGTCATAAAAGGAATGTATAAAGGCGCATCCAGGGTAAATTTCCAACCTTCCTGCCCGGCACTTTCGGCCATCTGCCTGGCCATACCTATGGCGGATTCAGGCAGGCCGGTCAGCTCATTTTCATCAGTGATGAGCAATGCCCAACCATGGGTTGCATCCAATACATTCTGGGCAAACTTATTACACTTTTGTGAAAGCGACTGTTGAATTTCCATAAAACGGGCTTTTTGATTTTCCGGCAAATCAACCCCCGCCAGTTTGAAATCCCGCAATGCGTTATTAACAATTTTCTTTTGCGCCTGATTAAGCGATTCGAACGCCTCGCTTTCTTTAATTGCTTGAAAACCGTGATAAAGCCGTTGATCTTGAGACATTTGCGTACCGTATTCGGTCAGCTTAGGCAAACAAGCTTCATAAGCGTCACGTAACGGGTCTGAATCTTTGACCGCGTTTAAATGACTAATCGGGGACCACATACGCTCCAGCTTATTATCAATTTCATCCATTGGAGCCACAAAGTTATCCCAGGATCTTTGCTGCGTTGACTCAGCGAGAGCTTCCATCTGCACGCGGCTTTCAGCTAATAATTGATCCAAGGTTGGCTCGATATCTTCGATCTTGATTTGATCAAATTTTGGAAAACCGGAGAAGTCGGTTAATACGGAATAAGTCATCTTTGATACTCTAAAATAATTTCTATAATTATTTACAAGATTAACGCCGAAATATTGTTAATCATCGTGTAATACTTAACTCTATTGATCCTACACCATCGACAGAACCTTGTAATTGATCACCCCTTTCTACCGGACCAACCCCAGCCGGCGTTCCGGTAAAAATCAAGTCTCCTGCCTGTAGATGGTAATAGTGACTCAAAAATTCAATCAATTCTTCTACTCGCCAGACCATTTCGCCTAATTTAGCCTGCTGCTTTATTTGGTCATTGCGTTTCAATTGTATGGTTTTATCGTCTAATGAATCGAGTTCAACCTCTGTATTAAGGCCTGAAACCACAGCTGAGTTTTCAAAGGCCTTGGCTAAATCCCAGGGATGTGCTTTTTGTTTAAACCGGGCCTGTAAATCGCGGCGAGTCAAATCCAACCCACACGCATAAGCAAATATTGATTTTTTCGCTTGCTGTTGATCAGCCTGAAATACATTACAGCCGAGTGCAACTACCAGTTCCATTTCATAGTGCAAATTTTCAGTGCCGGGAGGATATGAAATTTCAGCGCCTGAATGGACAATCGCAGAGCCAGGTTTGGTAAAGAAAAAAGGCTGGTCCTTTTCGACTTCAGCACCCATCTCTTTAGCGTGATCTGCATAGTTACGCCCCACGCAAAAAATCCGATTAACCGCATAACGCTTATCGCTACCTGCCACAGGCAGACTCGCAATCGGCGCAGGTTCAAAAAAATAATCAGTCATAATGTCATTAATGATGTTTGGCTGATATATTACTTTGACTATGAGTAATAAAAAACTACTTTATTTTGCTGATCCCATGTGCTCCTGGTGCTGGGGATTCTCACCGACAATCCATGAGGTTGCCAATCAATTTGCCGATATTGCACCAGTTGAAATTCATGTTGGTGGTTTGCGAGCCGGTAACACTAAGATTATGGATAAAGATCAACGCTTATATATCCTTAATCATTGGTTTAACGTTAATGAGGCCAGCGGCCAGCCGTTTGACTTCAGTTTCAAAATGCCTGAGGGTTTTATCTATGATACAGAACCGGCCTGCCGCGCAGTAAAAGCCATGCAGCAGCTTAATCTTGCACAGGCACTCAACTATTTCAGTGCAATTCAAGAAGCATTTTACGCAAAAAACATTGATGTGACTGCCACTGAAACCCTCGCCGAACTGGCAACTGAGCATGGAGTGACTGGACAACAATTTGAGCAAGCTTTTTACTCTGATGAAATCAAACAATTTACCCAGAGTGACTTTATGCTTAGTCAGCAAATGGGAGTCAACGGTTTCCCCTGCGTGATTGGGCAAAATGACCAGGGTTACATGTTTCTAGCCCAGGGGTTTCAGCTTTATCCACAGCTTGAGAATACGATTAATAGGTGGTTGGATACCCCTTTTAACTCCCCCTAGAAAAGGAGAATAGATGGGATCCCTCATCAATGCCCGTTTCACTTCCCGGTGAACCAGATCAGAGCTAATCTGAACTGTCGAGTTCTTAATCATTGCCCGTCCCCCTAGAAGGGGGAGAACTAGTTCCTCCCCTATCAGGGGAGGATAGGTGGGGTTCTTTATCAACGCCCGTTTCGCTTCCCGGTAAAACAGACCTGCACAAGGCTGCAACGATTGAGTTCTTAATCATTGCTGATGGGGAGGTTAGAAGGGGTCAGCTGATTACTCTACTGCGTCGCCGCCTTGGCAAAATTTGCTAACGCACCACTGACCTTTTCTAGCACTGGCGCACATTCGTCCAACTTGTGCCGTTGATTAAGATAAGCCGGGTCGTTATACACCAGCCAGGTCTGACCGGCCTCATCCTCATAAATCAACGCTTTTTGCGGTAGATCAATGGCAACTGTCTGCGCACAGTTCATCAGTGGTGTGCCCACTTTGGGATTACCAAAGATAACCAGCTCAGTAGGCCTCAGTTCCATATCGACTTTTTTTGCACCTTCAGCATGGTTTACTCTGGCGAACACATTCATGCCTTTTTCTTTAAAGACGCTTTCAAGATTATCCGCAGTTGTCGCTACATCATGATTGCTTTGTACTTTGACCATACCTTGATCATCTGCCCAGCTGTTAATGACAAACAAACAAAAAACTGAAATAAGTAGGCGTTTCATATTCAATCTCCTCGTAAGGGTTATGGTTTTAATCCGGGTTTAATTAACCGATTTGGTAATTCTGATTGACGCGGTTAATAATTTCCAGATATTTATGCAATGTCGGCTCAAAACCATATTCCAGTGACTCAACTGTAATGGCATGACCGATTGAAACCTCTTTTACATCTCTGACCGAAGTCAAAAATTTCTCCAGATTATCCAGATTCAAATCATGACCGGCATTAACTGCAACATCTAGAGACTGCGCGGCTTGAGCACTTTCCTGATATTGATTCAGAATATCGTCATTGTCGGGTTGGCCGTAGGATTCAGCGTAGGCTTCCGTGTACAATTCTATTCGGTTCGTACCGGTCTGATGAGCCAGGTTCATAAGAGAGGCAGTTGGGTCCATAAAGATAGCACTACGAATACCCGCATTGTTTAAGCGGCTGACTATTTTTTTAACCAGTTCTAAATCTTTGTGCAAATCCCAACCATGATCGGAGGTGATTTGATCCGGATCATCGGGCACTAATGTACATTGATGCGGTTTTACGTCTAAAACCAAGTTCATAAAATCATCGGTAGGGTTGCCTTCGATGTTTAATTCTTTACCGGGATAATCAATAAGCAGCTCGGCTAACTCGTAAATATCGGACCTGCGCGCATGACGCTCATCCGGTCGAGGATGCATAGTGATGCCTATAGCGTCTGTATCTAAAACTTTTTTGGCAAACTCTATCACGCTGGGATAATCGCGTCCTCGCGCATTTCGAAGCAGCGCAATTTTATTCAAATTCACACTTAATTCTGTGGCCATAATCTAAACCTTTGGTCAATTACGCGATAAGCGGCGTTTATTGATAATAATAGTCGTATTGAGTCAGAATATCCTGGGTAAATCTCCAAGCCTGATCATAGCTCAAACCACTATCCGACGGAATCACTACGCGTGTATAGAGATCTTTACCCTTTTGGCGTTTTAACTCTGCCAGCTTTTGGTGCAATTCTGCTTGATTGACTCGTTGATATGAACCGGTAGCAGGATCAGCAAATTCAATCAATGCTTGATTACCTACAAGCCTATAACGAACAGCAACAACATATTTGTCTAATTCACTACGCGCCGGCCCAACCAGTTTTAAGTATTTTTCTTCCAGTGCTGAAAATTGCTCACGTGATTCGACTAGCTCTTCAGTTTTTAATTCTATTTCCTCGGTTTTTGTTTCAATTTCCTGTGTCTTTAATTCTATTACTTGAGTTTTCGTTTCAATTTCGGCCTCTGCTACAGACAGTTCTTGTTGCTTTTGTTCAATAGTTTGGTTTGCGCTGGTCAGGTTCTCTTCAAGCTCGACAATCATTTTTTCAGCATCACTAACCCGGTCAAACAATGACCGATTATCTTTTTGTAACAAACTATACACTGCCTTCAGGGCATCAAAATCAGATTGTGCTTGTAGAGCCTGGGAAACAAGTGTTGATCTCTCTTGCTCCAAATCCTGTGCTTGTAGAGCGATGTTTTCTTTTTCTTGCTGTAGCGTTGTCAGATTTGATTGTTGCTCCGCCAGACTTTGATCAAGTTGCTGCTTTTGTTCCGACAATGCACTCAATTGAATCAGTAATTTTTGCTTTTCATCTTCGAGGCTGAGGTTGGCTTGCTCAGATTGTTGTTGTAGTTGCTCAAGATCAGACTTTTCATCTTCTACTATTTTTATTTTTCCTTCCAGCGCTAACTTGGTTGCAGCAAGTTGAGTATTTTCATCGTTGAGTTTATCTCGCAATAATTGCAAAGCTTGTATATCCGCTATCAGGCTGGTCACTTGTTGTTGTGATTGTTCAAGTTGCTGACCGGTTTGCTGCGTCTTTAACACCTGGGCTTGTAACTGCAGTTGAACTTCTGCAATGCGTTGTTCCAGGCTAGTGATCGCGGTTTCCAGTTCAACATTTTCGGAAGCCTTTAGCTCTGCCAATCGGGCCGACTCTTGTTCTGATTTAACCAACTCCACATTGCGCAACAAAATCACCACCAGCGACATCAAAAAAATCATGACCACCACAGTCATAATATCGGTAAAAGAAGGCCAGACACTGTCGTCAGTATGGCTACCGGCGCTCAGACTGGATGTGCGCAGATCTACAAAACTTTGCGAGGTTGCCATTATTTATCTCGTTCAGATAACCTGAATCCCTCGGTAAGCAAATGAATAATCTTGTCAAAGGCGTTACTTGACTGCCTGACCTGATCTGACAACTCGGTTACACTTTGTTCAATCCTGCTATTGGTGTGTAAAAACTGTTCGTGTTGTTGTTTTAAGTCTTCGACGACTTGTGCCAGTGAGGTGACCAGGTCCGAGTAATCCTTGACCATTGCCTCAGGTTCAGTATGAAACATAGGCACGATTTGAGTCGTTGTCACATACTCAAGCCGACTCAGGCAGTTAGTTTGAATATCAGTCAGACATTGGTAAAAATAACTAAAAATAAAAAACGCTACAATTGCCGTCATGGTGGTTGATAATGCCGAAGACATACCCTGAATCACCGTACCCAGTCCACCGATTTGTGTAGTAGAACCAATCATGTTTGAGGCGCCCAGCAATGCAATTGATAGCGACACAATGGTCCCAAATACACCGGTTAAAATCAGAACATTGTTCACAAACTTGGGAAAACCCAGCCGGCTTGATTCTTCGGCGACACTCACTGATGCCAGGGCACTATGATTAATCGGTGATTTAAGCCGTTTGGACTGTAGAAATGCATCATAGCGTTGGGAAATCATCGATACTTTTGACACCGAGTGATTTATCGTTTCGTTATCCCAGAGATTTTCACTAAATAGATTAATACTGTCGATTTCACGCTGGTAAAACATCAATAATGCGCAAACCCGAACTATGCCCATCGCAAAAAGCACTACAATCGCGATATTTATGACTAAACCGATACGGCTTTGGTTTGGTCCCAGATATAAGTTATAGAAAAAATCCTTTTGCCAGAACAAAATCAGCGCCAGTACAACCAACACCAAAACCAATTGAATAAAAACAGACTGACTGTTTAACCGACGTTTACTCATTTTATATGTATCCGACCATAGCTGGTGCTTATGATACCACGCTCGGAACAATGTATTTTTTAACTCTATTTAAACTCAATTTCAATAAATACAAACTCGTAATCGTTGATGTTAATAACATCATGTTCCACACCGGCTTGCTTAAAATAGGGTACACCCTGGGTCAACTCAGCCACTTGCTCGCCTTCGTCACTTACTAATTTGAGTTTGCCTGTTGTTATTGGAATGACCGAATAGTCGAATTCGTGTTTATGCCAACCGGTTGCTGCGCCCGGTTCAAATCGCCACTGCGTGACTCTGGTTCTTTCGTTATCAATAAACACTGTGGGCTTGGCTGTCATCGTCATTTTACATCTGCTTTAAATTCTATATCACCATACCAGGCTTCAAATTTCTGCCCGGAGTTATCCCCATCAGTCATGATAGCAATTGCATCAATCTGTTTCGGTACGAATCCAAAAACATCAGAAAAGTCCGCTCTAATATCACGTTGATAATAACGCCACTGTCCAACATTACGCTCACCCGTTTCGACTGTGATATGCCTGAATTCCGAAGCAAACGGATTTTTCCATGCATCATCTATCTCGGCCTGATTTGACCAGACATATATCAATATACGGTTACTCCAATAATAGGGCTCACCTTTGACAATAGCGTACAAGCGAACCGGATAATCATCACCGGATTTTGATTGTTCATTATTGTGCCTACCAATCTGAGCAACCTTCCAGTGCCAGGTCAAAATTGGTGTTTGCTCCAAATCAACTGATTGTTGATTAAACAATCCTGATGCTGATGAATCAGCAATAGCATGAACGATGTTAGTCCCTTCATCCTCGATCAATTGATAGCTGGTATAACCGGAAAAACTTTTTTCATGCCAGTTGTCTAGACCCGATCTAGAAAAAGAAAAGTCACTCGCTTGCAGATTGCTGCCGATTAAAATCAGCAGTAATAAACAGCTATATCGCTTTGGGTGTTTCAAGTTAAAATCCATTGCCTGACCAATCTTAGATTATTTACAGCTAAAAGTTTGAAAAATGTCTGATCAATTTGATTATTTAGTTATCGGTGGCGGTTCCGGTGGAATAGCCTCAGCCCGCCGGGCTGCAGAATATGGAGCCAAAGTGGCTGTGTTCGAACCCAAACCTTTGGGCGGCACCTGCGTTAATGTTGGCTGCGTCCCCAAAAAAGTAATGTGGAACACAGCACACATGGCGGAAATGTTAGGCCAGGCCAACAGCTATGGGTTTTCAGTTGAACAAAATGGATTTGACTGGCCGCAGATCAAATCTAAACGGGATGCCTACGTCGAACGTTTAAATGGTATTTACGCAAATAATCTTGCTAACAGCAACGTAACGCACATCACAGCATACGCAAAATTCCTTTCTGCTAATGAACTGAAAGCAGATGGCAAACGTTATAGCGCCAAACACATATTGATCGCTACCGGTGGACAACCATGGATGCCGGAATTAGCCGGTATTGAGCATACGATCTCCAGTGATGGCTTTTTTGAACTCGAACAACAGCCCCGAAAAGTAGCGGTTGTGGGCGCGGGTTATATTGCGACTGAATTAGCTGGTGTGTTGAATGCACTAGGCTCTGACGTCACTCAATTTTTGCGCAAGGATAAACTATTGCGTGAATTCGACCATGAGATCGCCGAGCATGTGATGGCTCTTATGCAAGAACATGGTGTGGTAATTAAAACTCAAAGTGAACCAACCGCGTTCAGCAGAACCGCCAATAATAAAATTTCTGTCCATTACAATGAAACTCAAGATGATGGTTTTGATGCTGTGATAATGGCGATCGGACGCAAACCTAACACGGCCGGTTTAAATCTTGAATCCGCTGGCATTGAGCTTGACGATAAAGGGTTCATCAAAAATGATTTGTATCAAAATACAGCGGTCGAAGGGATTTATGCGGTCGGTGATGTCAGTGGTCGGGCACAACTAACACCTGTGGCGATTGCAGCAGGCCGGCAATTAGCAGAGCGATTATTTAATAACAAAGCTGAAGCTCGATTAGAGTACGAAAATATTCCAACGGTCATTTTCTCTCATCCTCCTATCGGTACTGTCGGGCTGGCGGAGCATCAAGCTGCTAAAGAATACGCTAGTGAGAACTTGAAAATATACCGCAGCCGGTTCGTAAATATGCATTACGCCATGTTGGAGCATAAGCAACCCACCTTAGTGAAACTGATTTGTGTCGGGAACGACGAGAAAGTTGTGGGGTGTCATATTTGCGGTGAAGCCGCCGATGAAATGGTCCAAGGTTTCGCCGTTGCGGTCCGAATGGGGGCAACCAAGGCCGATTTTGATCGCACCGTAGCGATACACCCGACTGCGTCTGAAGAGTTAGTGACACTGAAATGACAACATCTGGAGAAATTTGACTATTTATTCAGGAACTGCAAGACAACATAGAACACCCCGGTCTGTGCCGGGCCCAGTCCGGTCGTTTTTGTGCAAACTTTTCTTTACCCGGTTGCTCGTCATAAGGACGTCTCATCACCTCTAATAATTCGTTAACTAATGAATGGTCACCTTCTGTAGAGCTGTCGATAGCCTGTTGAGCCAAATAATTACGCAATACGTATTTTGGGTTGACGGAATTCATTAACTCTTTTCGTTCAGCATAAGAAAGACTGTTCTCTGACAAGCGCTTTCTATAGCGATGTAACCAGTCAATCATTTTTGATTTATAACTGTCAGTCAGTTGCTCTTCTACGTAGTAGGCTTCCAGCAAAGGTTTAATTAATTCTTCGTTATTAATCTGGTTATTATCAGTGTCGATTAGAGCCAACTTGCGAAAGAAAATTGTCATATCTGTTTCGACCAATTTAAGGGTACTGAGCAAATCCATCATCAGAGTTTCATCTGTTTCGCCCTTCAATTCAGTGAGTCCAAGTTTGCTCGCCATCATCTGTTGCCAGGATGAGTTATAAAATTCCGCATAGTCGTTAAGAATGTCCTGTAATGGTTCAGTCTGCTGGATCAACGGATACAAAGCATTAGCCAGTTTAAATAAATTCCATTGCGCAATATGCGGCTGATGCCCGTAACGATATCGTTTGCCTTGAGCATCAGTGGTATTAGGAGTCCAGTCAGGATTGTAATCGTCCAACCAACCATAAGGCCCGTAATCAATAGTCAGGCCAGTAATCGACATGTTATCGGTATTCATCACACCATGTACAAAACCAACTCGCATCCAGTGCACCATCAGGGTTGCGGTTCGCTGGCAGATTTCATTAAACCAGGCCAGATAAGTCTCGGGGCCCGGCTCAGGTAAGTGTGGAAAATCTGTAGCAATAGTGTAATCAACCAGCTGTCTTAATACTTCGGTCTCGCCGCGCGAAGTAAAAATTTCAAAGCTGCCGAAACGGGTAAAGGTCGGTGAAACCCGGCAAACTATAGCGCCCGGTTCAGGTTCGGGATTGCCGTCGTAGAACATATCTCGAACAACCTGCTCACCTGTGAGTACAACACTTAATGCCCGAGTGGTCGGAATACCCAGGTGATGCATGGCTTCAGAACATAGAAATTCACGAATTGAGGATCGCAAGACAGCTAACCCATCTGCTGATCTGGAATAAGGCGTCGGGCCGGCTCCCTTTAGTTGTAATGTAAATCGCTCACCTTTCGAGTTAACTAACTCACCCAGATTAATGGCGCGACCATCACCCAGTTGACCTGCCCAATTGCCGAATTGATGGCCACCGTAGCACATGGCATAAGGTTGCATGCCGTCAAGCTGTTTATTGCCGGAGAATATTTGTACAAAATCATCGGACTGACAAAACGTCTGATCAAAACCCAGCATTTCAGCCACTTCTTGAGAATAGGCGACTAACTCAGGCCTGCTGACAATGACCGGCTTAACGCTTGAGTAACAGGCTTCATGCACTTGGCGAATAAAGTTTTTATTCTCCGGATCTGCGGGTAAGTGATTGAAAAACTGATTGTCGAATTGAATCTGTTGCAATGTGCTAAATCAAGGATATGGTAAAGTCTTATTTAACCTTAGATTTTGTAGCTTATAAAGAACATAGTCATTTAAATTTCGACTTTAAGAACTTTTACACACATCATGGACAGACGTTCGTTTTTGTCATCCGGTTTATTAACCTTATGCACCGGTATTTTGCCGCCTAGCAGCATTGCGCAACAAAACTTTGTTAGAACTTATTATTTGAACTCCGGCTCAGGAACCGGCTATTTTATGGGCGCACCTTATCCTCGTTCTTCACTATGGTGTTACAACAATCGATTACCCGGACCGGAGATTCGCGCTAAACAAGGTGAAACACTACAAATCCATGTCAGCAATGCACTTGATCAGGCCACTACGTTACATTGTCATGGTATACGATTACCCAACAGCATGGACGGTGTACCGGGACTCACTCAACAAGCCATAGAAAATGGTGAATCTTATATTTATGAGTTTGACCTGCCGGATGCCGGTACATACTGGTATCACCCACATTTTAATAGCTCTGAACAAATCGGCCGAGGGTTGTATGGCGCGTTAATTATCGAAGAAGCTGAACCCATACAAATCGATAGAGAGCTTGTGATGATTTTGGATGATTGGCGCTTGGATGAGGAATTTCAAATTCAGGATAATTTCTCTAATCGGCATGATAAATCCCACGCTGGACGAATTGGTAATACGATTACTGTAAATGGGCGAATAACACCCAAATTCGAGATTAATAGTGGTGAACGTTTAAGAATAAGATTAATCAATGCGTCTAATGCCAGAACGTTTGTTCTGGACTTCTCCTCAATTGATGCCCGGGTTATTGCAATCGACGGACACCCGGTTTCACCCCATCAACCGGACGACGGATTGGTTATTCTTGCAGCAGCCATGCGCATGGATTTGGTAATCGATATGATGGCAGAGCCCAACACTCAAATCATAGTTAACGATCAGGCTTATGGGAACGAACGCCCTGAGGTATTCAAACTGTCTTATTCTGATAAACCTGCAATTCGTACTGAACCTTTGGACTCAGCCATTGCACTGGCAGCTAATTCCATGCCCGAGCCAGATCTAAACAATGCCGTTAAGCAGCATATTGAACTGGCAGGCGGTGCTATGGGTGGTATGAGACGAGCTAAAATTAATGATCAGTGGCAATCAATACGAGAGCTTGCTGCACAAGGCATGATGTGGGCCATGAACGAGCGAGTAGGCGTTGGCCACTCAATGGAACCCATAATGACGTTAAAACGCGGTCAAACCTGCAAGCTAATCTTGACTAATAATAGCGTCTTCGACCATCCTATGCACTTGCACGGTCATGCCTTTAGGGTGCTAAGTCGTAATGGTCAACCTGATCCTTTTCAGACCTGGCAGGATACTGTCATGGTCTGGTCGAATGAATCAGTTGAAATCGCTTTTGTAGCGGATAATCCCGGAGACTGGATGTTCCATTGCCATGTGCTTGAGCATCAAGTCAGTGGTATGAGCAGCATCATACATGTTGTCTAAGTCATGGTCATAGTTCGGGTGGTGAAAACCCACCGAAATGTTGCTCCAGAAATCTAGCAACTGCCAACACCACATCCTCACGCCAGGGTTTGCCGACCATCTGAATGCCATACGGCAACCCCTCATCTGTAATACCTGCTGGAATAACCGCTGCAGGCCAGCCTGTTAAATTATAGGCATATAAATTAAACCAGGTCTTGTGATCGTATTCTGTAGCTTGATCACAATGGGCAGCGGCCGTCGAGACACTCGCCGGGCAAATAATAATATCGTAATCCTGCATAAATGCACCCATTTGTGCACGAAAGTCATTATGCTCAAGCAGCACTTCATTGGATGAATTTTGGCTCGAACGTTTTACTAGGTCTAAAAGACCTTTTAAGTTCGGTGCCGGTTCTTTCGTTCCGCAATGGCCCAACGTTTTTTCAAGAAACATTTCAAGATAAGAATGGGTATAACGAATATACAAATCTGACGTTTTCTGCAAAACCAGCGGGTAATCTTCTTTCACTGCCCCACATTTTTGCTGTAAGACCTTTGCGGCTTCCAAAACAGCTTGTCGAATCTGAACAATCGGTTGTAAAACCCCAGCTTCCGTATAGAAAGCAACGCGTAAATCTTCAAGTCTGGTATCACCGCTATTTGCCAGTGGCCTTGTAACGGCATAGGGATCTACAGCATCCTCACCATGAACAATACTCAGCAGTAGTTCAAGATCATCTACAGTACGTGCCATTGGCCCAATTTGGGTCAATTGATCCCATATATCCAACTCCCATGGCCCGGCATGGCCGGTTCGCGGCACACGGCCAAAGGTCGGTTTAATACCACAAAGCCCACAGTAATTAGCCGGTTCGCGAATACTGCCACCGGTGTCACTGCCCAGTTCTAACGCAGCTCCACCGGCAGCCAGAATCGCTGCCGCCCCACCACTGCTGCCTCCAGGTGACTTGGTCGGATCATATGGATTGAACGTAGGCCCACATACATCATTGGTCATTTGGATACCAAGGGTTAATTCAGGTGTATTGGTTTTACCTAAAATAATCGCACCGGCATGCTTGACTCGCTTAACCACGGTTGCATCTGCTTTCGGTTTGAAATGTTTTCTGCCGATTGTGCCCCAGGTTGATACTAACTCTTTAGTATCGATTGAATCCTTGATTGTCATGGGTACACCATACAACCGCCCCAAATCTTTGCCTCGTGCAATTGCCCTGTCAGCTTCAATCGCTGCATCAAGCGCATGTTCAGCATCTAATGTCACTACAGCATTAAGCCGGGAATTAACTTTTTGAATCCGATCCAGATGTGCAATGACTAGTTCTTTGCAAGAAACCTGTTTATTGCGAATCGCCTGAATTTGCTCACAAGCTGATTGATAGTAAATTTCTGTCATTTAAAGTTTAATCACTAAATCTTCCAGAATTGGACAATGTTCAGCTGATTCTTCACTGCCATCACACCGGTCTTTGAGTTTCAAAAGATAATCGCGTGTAGTGGTGACGTTTTTCAGTAATTCGTCCAGCTTGATGACGTGTTTATCGACCAGAGATTTAACTTCTTTTTTAGTATGTTGCCTGGGATTGTTTTGATATTCAAACAATAAACTAATTTCTTTGAGGCTAAAGTCCAGCGCCCGCAATTGCCGGATAACTTTAAGCTGTTCAAGATGGGCATTTTTATAAATACGCTGATCACTGGCACTTCTGGCCGGTTTGGGAAACAGCCCGATTTTTTCATAGTACCGAATCAATTCAACGGAAGTATCCGTCTGATTCGCTAATTCACCGATACGCATAGCTTGACCCTGTAATGATTACAGCAATTATTATAACTGTTATGGAAAATATTGAACAAAATCATCATTGCTGTCACCCCTCAGTTAATACTGAAAATGTAACCACAAACAGCGTATCCGGCTTTTGGCATGACCCTGGCCATTATCAATCCGGTATGGTTGGTAAAATAAGCTTTTGCTGATTAAAATGATAAACATGAAAAATATAGCTATGCTGCTGACTTATTTAGCCATTAGTATTGGTGTGAATGCTGCTGAATTCGAAGTATTCAAATCACCTGTCTGCGGTTGTTGTCAAAAATGGGTGGATGCCCTGGAAGAGGCGGGCCATACAGTCACCGTGCACAACCAGGACCCTGAACAACTTAATATGACCAAACTCAATTTTGGCCTGCCTGCTCATCTCGGCGCTTGCCATACTGCAATTGTTGATGGATACGTAGTGGAAGGTCATGTACCACTTGAGGCCATTGATGAACTGCTCCAAACCAAGCCTGATCTCAAAGGCATCGCGGTGCCCGGCATGCCAGGCGAATCACTGGGTATGGAGCAAGGTAGAGAGCCAAAACCGTATGTAGTTCAGGGATTCGATGAAAACGGGAACGTTATCCCTTTATCCATTTATAAAGGGGCAGAGAAAGTGAACTAAACTCACTCATAAATCGTGTATTATTTCTTCAACAAAGAGGAAATATCATGAGCAACGACAAACGCCATCCTAGGGTTAAAGAAGCTTTTCAGCTAGACGGTGATGAGCAAGCCATCAAGGAGTTTTATGCTGACTGGGCTGAAAATTATGATAAGGATACATCAGGCATTCACTACTCAGCTTGTCAAAGCACATATGATTTATTTACCCGTTTACCTGACTCAGAGTATTTAACTGTCGACGTAAATGATAAATCTATTCGCATTATGGATATTGGTTGCGGAACCGGCTTGATGGGGAAAAAACTGGCTGACCATGGCTATAGCAACGTTGACGGCTGCGATATTTCTTTAGAGATGGTACAACAAGCAGATAAGCTCGACATTTATAACGAACTGACCGCTGATATTGATATCAATCAGCCTATCAATCCTGATTGGAGAGACCGCTATGATGTCAGTATGAGTGTGGGCGTGTTTACCCCCGGTCATGTGGATCCTGAAGCATTAAATCAGCTAATTGACATGACTCGATCAGGCGGTTTGATTTTGGTCAGTACCCGACTCGCCTATTATGATTCAACCAATTATCAGCAAGTCAGCGATCAACTCGAAAAGGATAACAAAATCAAATTACTCAATGTCGATAAAGACCGGCCTTACACTGACGATAGCCCAGCGCACTATTGGGCTTATGTGGTGTTGTCATGACTACAACAATGATGGCCGTGGTCACCACCGGCAACGGCGGATATGACAAGCTGGTCTATAAAGAAATGCCTGTTCCAACATTAGAACAGGGTGAGGTACTTATTAATGTATTAGCTGCAGGGGTAAATAACACAGAAATTAATACCCGCCTGGGCTGGTATTCGTCAACAGTTGAGAGCAGCACTGAATCGACTTCAGATGAACAGCAACAGCAGGCCACTCACAAAACCGATGGCGGCTGGAATAAAGCCACCCCTTTTCCGTTTATCCAGGGTACAGATTGTTGTGGTCGTGTGGTTAAGGTTGAATCGAGTGATGATCAAGCTTTGATCAATCAGCGAGTATTAGTGCGGGCTTGTATGCGCGCTGACGGCTTTGATTCATTGGAGAATATCTGGATGGCCTCTGATTTTGATGGTGCTTTTGCCCAGTATGTGAAAGTGCCGGCCGCTGAAGTTTTCCCTGTTGACTGCGACTGGAGCGATGCTGAGCTGGCGACTATACCTTGTGCCTATGGCACTTCTGAAAATATGGTCCATCGGGCACAAGTCAATGAACATGACCATGTGTTAATCACGGGTGCTTCCGGCGGGGTTGGCTCGGCAACGATTCAGCTGGTTAAACGTCGTGGTGCCAAAGTCACCGCCATTGCCAGTAAGTCAAAATTCGGGGCCATTAAAAATATAGGCGCTGATCAGATATTGTCTCGCGACGATGATATTATCGCCGAGCTAGGTGAAAAATCTGTTGATGTGGTGATTGACAATGTAGCCGGCCCCAATTTCCCTGCTATGTTAAAAGTATTAAAGCGTGGTGGCCGCTATGCATCCTCGGGCGCTATTGCCGGTCCGATTGTGAACCTGGATATGCGCGATTTTTATTTAAAAGATATTAATCTGATTGGTTGCACGGCCTGGGATGAGCCGGTATTTCCTAATCTGATTTCATATATTGAACGCGGTGAAATCAAGCCGCTGCTGGCCAAAACTTTTCCCTTAGATCAAATTGTTCAGGCACAACAGGAATTTTTAGAGAAAAAACACGTGGGAAATTTTGTTTTGATTCCGCCTGCAATTAGTTAGTTTTTTTAAAGCCCGAACAGCGATTGGGAGATCCTCACGCTTCGTAGCCTGTCCTCACGAAGGTAGGGACAGCTCAGGATGACAGAAATGAATAGTTGTTGAAAGTTACCCTTTCTGTCATTTCTTGAAGGTTTTTTCCATGTAGTCTTTTATCGCCTGTTGGGTTTCAGCCGATTCCCATAGTGTTTTAATCTCATCACCATGTAATTTGTCGTGTGCATCAATCGCTTCGCGTACCGACTGTCGAATTTGTAATTTAGTCAACGCATAGATTTCCGGCCTGATTGAAGCCAATGATTGGGCTGATTTTAACGCCGTATCCATCAGTGAATCTTGCTCAACAATTTGGTCTACAAGCCCTCTTTGCAAAGCGTCTTGACAAGAATAAGTCGCGCCTTCAAGCATGATTTCTTCAAAACAAGCGCTGTTAACCTTGGCTCGCATTAACTCCATGATAATAACTGGAAACGGTACCCCAACCCGTAATTCAGGCACCCCGATTCTGCCTTTACCATTAACCATTATGCGGTTATCGGCACAACAAGCTATTACACAACCTCCAGCAATGGCATGACCGTTAATCGCAGCCACGACCGGCTTGGGACAAAAAAACAACGTATCAAGCATCTGCTGGAGATTGAGCAGGAATTCGCGAATATAGTCTGTACCGCCTTTTAACAGCTTAACCAAATCCACACCGGCAGAAAAAATATTACTCGTACCCGTCAAAATAATGGCTGTTGATTCTGATTCTATTTGCGCTTTTAATGTCTCTCCAAGCTGGATTAAAAAATCTGCATCGATCGCATTGGCAGGTAGACGATTCATTTTGATAATCGCGATATTATCTTGGTGACTTAGGTCAATCATAAAACTTCCCGTTTTTGCTGTAGTTAACCTCTGTGATTTTTCATCTCGCTGATTACTTGTGCAAGTGTTTTGATGCCGGGTTCAATATCATTTTTCGCAATTGATGAGAAACCAAGCCGAAAGTGATTATTATATTTTTGCGGCTTCATAAAAAACACTGAACCTCTTTCAATTAGAATACCGAACTTTGCAGCTTGAGTTTCTAATTCATCCGCATCAAGCCAGCGTGGCCCTTTAATCCAAAAAGACGAACCACCAACACTTGTATAAGTTACCAGCGCTCCCAAATGTTTATCGATCGCTTTTTTCATCAATCGCCAGCGCTTTTTATACTCTCTATGCATGCGATGTATTAAAGCATCGTGATACCCCCTTTTAATGAACATGGCGACGATATGCTGGTTATTGGCAGGCATGTAGCGCATCATAATCCGCCTTAACGCGCGAGCTTGCTGAATAAATTCTTGTGGCCCAACCAAATAGCCCAAGCGTAACCCAGGTGCCAGTGTTTTTGAAAAAGTACCAATAAACAAAACCCTGTTATCTTCATCCAGGCTCTTTAAAGCCGGCAAAGGCTTGCCGGTAAACTTATTTTCAGCTTCATAACCATCTTCAGTGATGACTAAATCATACTCAGAAGCCTTTTTCAGCAACTTTTTTCTTCTCGAAATTGGCATATTAACTGTAGTTGGGGAATGATGACTGGGTGTTGTGTAAATCAGATTACATTGATTCAGCGTATCATTGATTTTTAGTCCCTTATGATCGACATCAAGCGCGACAATCTTTGGATTTCCTAATTGCAGTATGTTACGGGCATCAAAATACCCCGGCTCTTCCATGCCTACCGTTGTGTTTGAATTTACCAACAATTGAGTTATTAAATAATGTGCATGTTGAGTGCCGCTGGTAACCAGTATTTGCTCTTCTTGTGCCCAGATTCCCCTTCTTGGCAACAAACGTGTTCGAATTTGATTGATTAACTCTGGGTCATCCCGGTCGAATTGATCACCGGCCCACTGGTAGACGGAATCTGTTGCCATTGATTCGCGCACGCATTCATTCCAACCTGCCTGCGGAAACAAATCAGGATCGAATTGGCCATGAATAAACGGATATGGATATTCGCGCCAATTTTGAGGTTTTAATGTATGTTGAAGCTCGGTCGGAGCAGGTAGTATATGGTCAACCCACTTAATCTGATTTGTCACAGCTTGGGGTTTCTTCCCAATTTGGGTTTGCCAGGCATTGTTATCATTTACATAATGCCCGCTACGTTCCCGCGAAACCAAATAACCATCATCGACCAGTGATTGGAAGGTAAGGATGACGGTGTTGCGGGAAATCCCCAGCTGCTTAGCTAACATGCGACTGGACGGAAGTGGGCTACCGGGGGGCAAATAGCCATTTAAAATAGCATTAACAATGAGTTCACGAAGCTGCGAGCGTAGACTGCCTGATGCATTCTCATCAAAATAGAACAACGAATCACGTGTCAAAATCTGGCACTCTTAGGTTTTGAAATTTGGGTCTATTTTTAAACACGCGATGCTTATAACCTGCTTCTATACGTAAGACGTATATAGCTATTTTAACCTACCGGGCTTTTAAACACCTTAAAACGACTGTATTATCAGTCAGTCGTGGGATAAAAAGCGAGGTTTTTATAGTTTTATGACCTTGATTTTTCGTAAACAAAACTAACACACAGAAGGAGTACCTTTCGTTATGTTAAAAAAACTTTCTTTAGTTACCGTATTAGCAGGCTCAATGGCTATCGCCAGTACTGCCGTTTATGCTAAGAATTTCAAAATAGCAGTCGGCGATGCAGCCGGCAGTGCACAACATGCAATGGGCGTTAAGTTTGTCGAAGAACTTGAAGCCAACTCTGATCATACAGCAGAATTGTTTGTTAATGGCCAATTAGGCTCAGAGCAAGACACTGTAAATGATGCCGCCATCGGCGTACTTGATATGACCTTAGTTGCGATCAACAACGTAACGCCTTTTTCACCAACGGTGGGTGTATTTACACTTCCATACGTGATCTTAAGCCTGGAAGATGCTGAAAAACTAACCCAAGGCCCTGTTGGCGAAGAACTGGTCGCAAATACAATCCGCGACGCAGGTGTACGTATCATTGGCTGGACATACACAGGTTTTCGTGTACTGACCAATTCCAAAAAGCCGGTTTCCACTGTAGAAGATCTGCAAGGTCTTGTTATTCGTGTGCCTAAAAATGAGATCATGATCGATACCTATAAAGCTTGGGGAATTGACCCTACGCCAATGGCTTGGTCTGAAACCTTAACAGGCTTACAACAAAAAGTAGTTGATGGACAAGACAATCCTTATTTGACTGTTCACTCCATGAAGTTTTATGAAGTACAAGATTACGTTACCAATATTCGTTACATTTTCTCGCTTGAGCCGCTAATGGTTTCTGAGTCGCTGTTCCAAGATTTATCTGAGGAAGACCAAGCGACAATTCTTGCCGCTGGTAAAGCCGCAACCTTGCACAGTGCTCAACATCTTCGCGATAGCGAAGCGGCCATCAAAGAAGACTTGATTGCTAAAGGCATGGAAATCCAAGACCCAGCTAACGATGAAGCAGAGTTCATCAAGTTAGCAACTGAAGGTGTATGGCCTAAATACTACGATAGCATTGGTGGTGTTGACAAATTAAATAGTGTTTTGACTGCGCTAGGACGTGATCCGGTTCAGTAATTAACACATTTAAATTCAGTTCATAAACAGAGGTGTGCGTTTTGCACACCTCTTCATTTCACAATAGGGAGGAATTATGGCTAAATTCCTGAATATTCTAAATAATATCGAAAGTTATATCTGCCGAATACTATTGGCGACTTTCGTTTGTTTGCTTTTCACTCAAATTATTTCACGAGAAATTTTTGGACAATCCATTTCCTGGATTGAAGAACTCTCCACCTATATGTTTGTGTGGTTTGTATTTCTGGGCGCCAGTTATGCCGCCAAAATGAGTGCGCATAACAGGGTTACTTTTCAGTTCAAATTTCTGTCAAAACGAGCCGTCGATATCATTGAGGGCATTGCGGATTTGTTCTGGATCTTCTTCAACGTGTATTTCTTCTATCTCGCATTTGACTTTGTCTTTAACAAAATGAATAAATTCTGGAAGTCACAAACCTTGGGGATAGAAATGAAATGGGTTTATATAATTCTTCCCATCGCCTTTGCGTTAATGACATTTCGTATTATTCAAGTCAATTACTTAAGGTTAGTTAAGGGTGTAGATGTTCGGGATCCAGATAAAGTTGATCTGGAAGAAATCGAGCACGACATGGAAGAACACAAAGGTCACTAGGGAGAAAAATTATGGAAGGTTCAATCGTTTTAGTATTATTTGGCTCCTTTTTAGGCCTATTATTAATTGGTGCACCAATTACCGTAGCTTTGGGTGTATCGTCGCTATTTTCTTATATGTATCTGGGTGAAAACCCAATAAAACTGGTTCAAATCGCATTTACATCAGTCGGTTCATTTCCATTGATGGCGTTACCTGCTTTTATACTGGCAGGCGCATTGATGGAAGCTGCAGGATTGTCCAGACGACTGATTAATGTGGCTGAAAGTATGGCTGGTCCATTTACTGGCGGCATTTCTGCTGCAACTGTCATGGGTTGTTTGTTCTTTGGGGCAATCTCAGGCTCAGGCCCAGCAACGACTGCTGCGGTGGGCATGTTGATGATTCCGGCAATGATCCAGCGTGGATATGATAAAGGCTTTGCTTCAGCAGTAACTGCATCATCGGGTAGTCTGGGTATTGTAATTCCTCCATCTATTCCGATGGTTATCTTTGGTATCGCTGCGCTGGGTTTAGTACCTCCTCCTGAAGCAGTCGCTAAGCATGGAGAATTTGCCAGTGTCTCTATATCCAAATTATTTTTAGCAGGTTTTCTGCCCGCTTTCATCATTGCAATAAGCCTGTTAATCGCAAACTATGTTTCCTGTAAAAAGCGAGGATATACAGGTTCATCTGAAGGATGGTCATTAAGAAACGTTTTTTGTGAGGCATGGCGCAGTATATGGGCTTTGATGGCACCAATCGTTATTCTAGGTGGTATCTATTCTGGTTTCTTTACCCCGACTGAAGCCGCTATCGTAGCTATCTTTTACACTCTCATCGTCGGTAAGTTTGTCTATAACGAACTGGATGCAAAAGCCCTGAATCGTGCTTTAGAAACTACCACCTGGTTAACCGGACGGGTTTTGTTAATCTTATTCACAGCAACTGTTTTTGGCCGAATTCTGGTTGAAAACCAAATCCCCGCTATTATTGCAGAGTCAATGTTGAGCTTAACGGAGAACATTTACCTGATCTGGGCCATGTTCATCTTTTTCTTGCTTTTTGTTGGTATGTTTATGGAAACCCTGGCGACAATCTTGATCCTAGCACCGGTTATGTTACCCGTGGCCTATACAGTTGGCATTGATCCGACTCACTTTGGCGTAGTCATGGTATGTGCATTAGGCATCGGCTTTCAAACACCTCCATTAGGTGAGAATTTGTTTATCGCTTCAGGTATTTCCAAGATATCGATTGAAGAGATTTCAGTTCGCGCATTGCCATTTGCAGCAATAAATGTCATTGCGATTTTTATCATCGCATTCTTCCCTAAATTGTCATTATGGCTGCCTAGCCTATTTGGCTATTAATTGAACGATTCAAGAGGTTAACGTTATGTTGCCAAGTTTTAAAAAAATACTTTATGCCACCGATTTATCGGCGAATTCGACAAATGCATTTCGCCATGCAGTCAGCCTAGCTAAACAAAGCGGAGCTGAAATCCATGTTTTGCATGTGGTGGAAGAGTTATCTGATCAAGCAAAAACGACATTAATGATGTTCATCATGGACGATAAACAACGCGATGATGCATTACATAATCGTACTGGAGCTGCGAAAAAACAGCTTGAGAACAATCAAGATAAATTCTGGTCTGCAGTAGCTGATGAAGATAAATCTTTGCGTGATCTGGTTAAAAGTGTCGAAGTTATGGAGGCTTATCCTGCTGATGCGATTCTCACTCAAGCAAAAAAGCTGGGCTGTGATTTGATTGTATTGGGCGGTCATGCTCAAGGAGTCAGCCATACATTCCTTGGCAGCATCGCCAAACGGGTTCTGCGTCGTTCAGAGGTTCCAACCCTTGTTATTCCTGTTAATGGCTAGATGAAACATATTAAAGCACCCGGCAAGAGCACCGAGGAGCAGGATAAGAAAATTGCCGGCATCGTTGAGACGATGCTGGCTGAAATCAAGCAAAATGGCGAAAAGGCGGTCTTAGAATACGCCAAAAAGCTGGATGGCTGGCAAGGTAATGTCATCTTATCGGATGAAAAAAAGCAGTCACTGATTTCCTCCGTTCCTCAATCACAGAAAGACGATATCGAATTCGCTCATGAGCAAGTAAAGCGATTTGCTCAGGCCCAGTTGGCTAGCGTCAATGAATTCGAAATAGAGCCTTATCCGGGCGTCAAACTCGGTCAACGCGTTTTGCCCGTTCAATGTGCCGGTTGTTATGTGCCTGGTGGCCGCTATGCTCATGCAGCCTCTGCCGTAATGAGTGTGACCACCGCAAAAGTTGCCGGTGTTGAACATATCGTAGCTTGCTCTCCACCACGTGGAGATGCCATTGATCCTGCGGTCGCTTATGCTATGGATCTGGCCGGTGCGGATGTGATTTTTGAATTAGGCGGTGTTCAAGCCGTCGCAGCAATGGCTTATGGCCTTTTTACTGGGCAAGAAGCTGACATCATTGTCGGTCCCGGTAATGCTTTTGTCGCCGAAGCCAAGCGGATTTTGTTCGGTCATGTTGGTATTGATGTGTTTGCCGGCCCTACTGAATCTGCGATTATCGCTGATGATTCAGCCGACCCTATGACCATTGCGGTAGATCTTGCTTCTCAGGCTGAACATGGGACAACTTCTCCGGTGTGGTTATTTACTGAATCTGACGCTCTGGCAAACAAGGTTGCCGAACTTACGCCTAAAGTCTGTGCTGATTTACCTGAAAATTCTGTTGCTTTAGAAGCCTGGGATAATTATGGCGAAATTATTGTTTGTGATAGTCGTGATGAAGTCGTAAAGGTATCGGATAAATATGCGGCCGAACATTTACAAGTAATTACAGAAGATGATGAGTGGTACAAACAGAATCTCAACAACTACGGCTCACTGTTCTTAGGCGAAGGCAGCACTGTTACCCATGGTGATAAATGCTCGGGGACTAATCACATTTTACCGACTAAACGTGCTGCCCGTTATTCTGGCGGTTTAAATGCACATAAATTTTTGAAAATTCTTACTTATCAAGAATTGGATGAAAGTGCTAATAAGGTCTTTAGTGCTGCAGCTTCACGTATCTCGCGTATCGAAGGTATGGAAGCACACGCTCGAGCTTGTGATTGGCGCTTAAGAAAATATTATCCGGATGAGCAGTGGGATTTTGAGGTTTATGATCAAACCCGCTATGACTAGAATCTATCTTAAAATAGTCGAGCGCAGTTTAGACAAGGCAAAAGCGAGCGAAAAAGCGCAGTTTACTTGAGGTAAATGAGCATTTTGAGTGAGCTTTTAACGATGTATCAACCAGCGCAGGCATTTTAAGATGGGTTCTAGGCGCTTTAGAAAACCATTCACCCAACAAGAACCCCTATCACCCGAAGCCATTGAAAATGCAGTTAACGTCATGCAAGGCGGCCGCCTGCACCGTTATAACGTCGCTGAAGGTGAAACATCACAAGCTTCGTTATTAGAGCAAGAATTCGCTGACTATCAGGACGCCAAGTATTGCCTGGCCTGCACCTCAGGCGGCTATGCCTTACACATTTCCTTGCGATGCGTCGGCCTCAAGGCCGGTGAACCAGTTTTGACCAATGCATTCACTCTGGCACCCGTCCCGGGAGCCATTCACAATGCCGGCGGCAAACCTGTTTTAATCGATACCGAAGCTGATCTGACCATTGATCTTAAAGATCTAGAGAGCAAGGCCAAATCGTCCGGTGCCAGATTTTTGATGCTTTCACATATGCGTGGCCATATCGCTGACATGAACGCCATTACGAGTATCTGTGAGCAACATGGTTTGATGCTGATAGAGGACTGTGCTCATACCATGGGAGCAAGCTGGAAAAGTACCAAAAGCGGCAATTTCGGCAAAATCGCTTGTTTCAGTACACAAACATATAAACATTTAAATTCCGGCGAAGGCGGTTTTTTAACCACAGATGACGCCGAAATTATGGCCAGGGCTGTTATCCACTCAGGCTCATATATGCTTTATGAAAAACACCTATGTCGACCAAGTAATGACGTGTTTGACTCAGTCAAACTGCACACTCCAAATTACAGCGGCCGTATGGATAACTTACGCGCTGCTATCTTAAGGGCACAACTTAAGCAACTGGATGCAAACTGCAAACGCTGGAATGACCGTTATCATGTTCTGGCTGATAAACTGAAAAATGCCAGTGGCATTACCGTACCCGTGCGCTTAGAACATGAGCACTTTGTCGCCAGTTCGTTTCAGTTTTTCCTGGATGTAGATGACGACGTAGAGGTCGTTGAATTTATTAATGAATGCGCCAAGCGTGGTGTCGAAATAAAATGGTTTGGCTCAGATCAACCCAAAGGCTTCACCAGCCGCTATGACAGCTGGCAATATATACAGTCTCAACCTGACCTGCCCAAGACCAAACAAGTTTTAAAGACCCTTTGCGACATGCGCATTCCCTTGACCTTCAGCCTGGAAGATTGTGCTGCTATAGCCGATATTATTGAGGATTGTGCTAAACAAATAATTTACTCTTAGAGTCAGTTGATCTTTACAGAGCTTAGTTCGAGGAACTTTCTTTCGAAGCTTGATGAAGGATAGAGTTGATTAAAGTTTGGTATGGAATACCTTCTCGTAAAGCACGTGCCTTAAGACGGGCTAAATCTGATTTAGGTACTCGCAATGAAATTCTTGTGCGTTCTTCATTGATCGTGGCGCGGGCAATATTACTTAATTCTTGAGCACGTTTTTCCGTGAGATGACTATCTCCTGGTTTGTAATCATCCGATTCTATAGCTTTAATAAGCTCCTTTTCCTCATTATCAAGAAATTGTTTAACTTTAGGTTTATTACTCATTATTAGATTCGCTCAAGTAAATAGCTGTGTGCTTACGAGAAGGAAAAACCGTTTTCAAAAATATTTCATCGTCAGTTTCAACATAAGGTACAACATACGCATAAGCATTAATTTCAAGTATGAGCATGCGTTGATGAATATAACTTTGTACTGGATTTGGAATATCATCCAATACTCGTCCTTCCTCGATTGCAATCACACATTCTTCGAAACTCACCTTGCCACGGTTTAAATCGTTTGATAACACTTTTGCTTTGTCAACATTCCATGTTATACGCTTCATTACTATATTGTATGTACAGAGTATATATTGTCAATATTATTTCCTTTGTCCAATAAGTGTAGTTCAACTCCCTTTAATCAACTTAACGATCTAGATTAGCTTCTCACACTCCAAATCCTCATAGGCTAAATACAGGCGTTCCAACAAAGGCCACCAGATATAGGGTTCGATACCCATTTCCAGGTGAAAAGCTGGAATAATAAAATTTCTCAAGCAGCCTAATTTGTAATCATGGATCAATTCATCAAAACTATAGTTAACGCCTGGCTTTTTGATTAATTCCTGGTAATACGATTCTAGTAACAACATCTCATGGTGTTTGCGCCGATCGCTGTGCCACTGCAGTGCAATCATATAGGCCAGATCATAACCCGTAATACCGCAGGTCCACTCTTCCCAATCTATGAATAACGGGCCATGAGTTTGCGGATTTTTAGGTAACATGACATTCCAGAAATGGGCATCTCCGTGAATCAATGTTGTTGATTGGGTCTGCAGTATCCGCTTCGACATCAGCTCAGGCAAGCAATCACAAACTTTGAGCATAATTTGTTGGCGCTCAGAACTCAGCCGATCACCGATGAACTGCAGAAATTTGGGCAATAGCTTTTGCAGTTGCGTAAATATATTTTTTTGCCGGACTTGAAATAAGCTTCTCTCTTCCAATGAAGGTAACTCCTGTGCATTCCACCAGAATGCATGTATCTGTGCTAATGCTCTGAGCACAGCATGACATTCATCAACTGTAGCCGGCAACGGCCAGCTATGTTGTGTATGTGTCTGGCTCAAATCCTGTATCAACAAACAGCTGAAACCGGAATCTTCGTCAACACAAATATCCAGACAGGGTGCAATCGGAAGATGCGCAGGAGGTTTAAGGTTTTGGAAAAACTCGACTTCACCTGCCGTCACATTGCCGAACTGAACATCAGGGCGAGCGATCTTTATGAAAATACTTGAAGGTTTTATACCTGATGCTGTTTTTGAATAAGTTAAATCTACAATCGCAGATTGAGCGAGATAAACCCCGCCTAAGGGTTTTACCTCTATGAACTCTATAAATCCGGTATTCAATAAGTGTTTAGCTTTAAGACGATGTGTTAACCATTCAGTACTAACATCTTTAGGGTGATGCGGAAACGCATCGGACTTTTTGGTAGACATACCTATCTCCGTTTTTATTAATCAAAATGTGTTTTTCAATTAATTAACGAAGACGCATTGGTAAATCTCTTTTTTGTAAATCAACTATAGGTTAAACCAGTTACACAATTAATACAAATCAATTGCTTTTTATAATTCTTTTTCGACAAATTGTATGTGTAGCCAGGCCTTGAATGCCTCAGTCATTGGATTAATATCTATTTTTGCTTCAGCATTAACCAGATAGTGTGATTGTTTTAACGGCACTCGCTCACCGACAATTTTTATCAGTCGACCGGTTTTTATGGCATTGGTTGCAAACCGCTCAAGAACAATAGCTCCACCTAATTCACATGCAACCAGTTCGCAGGCCGCGGTAAACGTATCCACCTGCAGCCGGGTGCAACGAACATCATGTTGCAGACCAAATCGTGCTAAGTACCGAGACCAATGATCATCATAGCCGAGGATATGGATAGGCTGAATATTGCCTAAATCATTGACTGAGTCGATGCCTTGAGATGTTTTTGGCCCGCAGATCGGGACCAAAAATTCATCAGATAATTTTTCTAAGTGATTACTTGCTCTATCTATTGGCGCAAGAATAACATCTATATCAACGGGTTGCGTATCTAATGAATCCATCCAGATTGTGGTCACGAACTTGATTCCCACATTCGGATACTGACCATGAAAGTCACCTACTCTGGATGCCAACCAAACGATAAATGCCATTGAACCCCGGACGATAATTGTTGTGGACTGATCCGGTCCAAATAATCCGTTGGTGGAGAGGTTTAGTGCAAAAAGAGACTCACGTACGCCGGGTAAATACGCCTTACCAATTTCTGTCAGTTTCAGACTCTTGGGTCGACGAACAAATAAATCCTGACCTAGTTTAGTTTCAAGTGATTTAATTTGCAGACTGACAGCGGTTTGGGTCAAACCTAATTCCTTACTTGCCGCTGTAAAACTTAAATGCCTGGCCGCCGCTTCAAATGTGCGCAACCAATTTAAATTAAGATTTCTATACATGACTTATCCATAAATAATTTATGTTCTTGAGCTATTATTATTTCGTTTTTATTATTCAAATTCTAGCTGTAAACTGATTTGTCTAAATAAGGTCTATTATCTCGATGATGAGTGAATAGCAAAACAAGGTTTTACAAGAGGATTAGTTATGAGAGGTAATTCGTTCACCCAGTATGCAGATATGGCACTGAACCTTGTCGATCTGGAGCGTTTTCCAATAGTCGATCTCGATCAAGGAGAAGGTGCTGAATTCCTGGCGGACTGCCAGGCACAAATGGAGGAAAACGGCTGGTGTAATTTCGATGGTTTTATCCGAACTGAGGCATTGGCGGCGCTATCAACCGAAGCCAATCAATTGCTGCCCACGGCTGAAAGCTTGACCATTAAACGCACCATTTATCAAGGTGATATAGACGAATCCGTACCAGAGGGAGATCCGCGGCGCCAAGAGTTTATTCATCATGCCTTGCAACTGGCAGATGATCAGATTCCCACTGATACACTAATCCAGCAACTTTACCAATCTGAGGTTTTAACCGATTTTGTTCGCCGAGTGCAAAAAAAGCCTGTTCTTTATCGCTGTGCCGATGAATTTCAGGCCTTGAATATAGTGGCATTGCAACCTGAAAGTTGGCACGCCTGGCATTATGATACGACTGAATGTACGGTGACGCTGTTGTTACAGGCAGCACAAAGTGGAGGAGAATTTACTTTTCTACCGAATTCACGCACTGATGACTCAGAAGATCGCACTGCCGTTGATCGATTATTATCTGGCGATGTGTCACAGGCAAAAACATTCAGTCGCGGTGCTGGTGCCTTTACTTTGTTTCGTGGTGGCTATTCTTTGCATGGTGTAACAAAGGTTGAGGGAAATCAGCCACGGATTACCGCTATTCTTACCTACGATGAACAACCTGGGAAGGTCATTAGCGATGATATTAATATTCGAATTTACGGTAACCGCGTTGAAAAAATATTAACTCGACGCAACGCTTATAAACAGGAGAAAAGAAAATGAATACCGCACTTTTAGTTATTGATGTACAAATGGCTTTTGTTCACGATGATGAAAACGGTGCCATCCGTTCCTGTCCGCAAGCCGAGCAAAATGTGGCAAAGCTACTCGACAAATTCCGCCAGAACGGCGACAAAGTCGTTCATATTCACCATCACGCACTGGATAAGGATGATCCGTTTAACGCCGATGCCCCAGGGTCGGCTGTCCAACCTTTTGCCGCACCGGTTGAAAATGAGCAAGTTGTCATCAAACATGTCACCAGCGGGTTTATAGGCACTTCTCTGGAAGATGATTTGCGTAATGACCAAGTAGACAGACTAGTTATTTGTGGCGCCACAGCTAATCATTGCGCTGAATCGACAACGCGTTCGGCCGGAAATCTTGGTTTTGAAACCTACTATGTTTGTGACGCTGTATGGGCCTATGCGGCAACAGGCCCGGATGGTGTGGAACACAGTGCTGAACAAGCCCACTCCATGACGTTAAGCAATTTACACGGAGAATTCGCAACTGTAGTGAACACAGAGCAAGTCTTAGCGATGTAAAGCAAATCAATAGTTTTCTAGCATAGGCCAAAAGACTTGGGTTAACTCCGCTCTTCGCGTGATAAAACTACGTAAGCTCTAAAGATTTGGATCGGCAATACCAGAATAATCGCACTCGCCCAAAGTAAATTGCCAAATATTGAAGGCATATAACGAAATGTTGCGAAACACAGTAATGACAACCCAATAGCGGAAAACAGCACCTTGGGGTTAGCAAAGCGATGAGCAACTTGAGGTTCTACACTGCATTGAATAATAAAGATGCTGAATAAATAAAGCGCCAAGCCCAGGCAACCCAGAGTACCGTAATAAACAGGAAAGGGGTCCATAAATCCCACATAAACTTCACCGGCCAGTGCCACACCAATCATCACAGCGGCAAGCATTAACAGCATATGTCCAGACCAAATCATGTACAAATAGCGATTACCCTTGCGAATTTTGTAGTTACCCACAAAGTCGAAATAAATCCAAGTTAGCGCGAATACAGCCAGCCCCCCAAAGGCGACATTAAATAAAACCTCAGGTCCCACTTTGTAGATGCCTTTTTCTGACAAGGTCACCACCAGCTTGAAGAACCCTTCACCGTTCACGATTAATAACAGCAGTGCGAACCGCTCAGTGAAATGACCCATGCGCGGCACAAATCGCTCCAGGCGCATGATGGTCAGGTTAGGTATAAAGTAAAAAAGTTGAGTGATTACCACTCCTGCGATAAATACTATAACACCCGTCGACCCTGGTAAAAATGCAGCGATTAAAAACAATATGCCGAGCAAAAAGAAACGTAATGCCTGCTCATGCCCTAAACTTGTATGTTCTACTTTAGATTTAACAGTACGAAAATACATCAATCCCAGGATCAATCGATTCATGCCATATGCGGCAGCAAAGTAAGAAAAGCCTTTGCCCGGATCACTTAAAGAGGGTTCGATTGAGGGGATTGATGCCGCCATAAACATCACCGAGAGGGTTTGAAACGCGGTGCATAAGCGATAAAACCAGTCTGTACTCACATATAAAGAGTTGTATACAGAAGACTCTCCCCAGGCTAACCACATCGCGACGAATAGCATTACAAACGCGATAAAACCCGCTATGTCATGATGATGAGACAAATAGTTGCCTAATAAAAAAATCATCACCACATGAATCAAATCATAAAATAACTCCATCCAGTGAACATGATCATGCGACTTGGGCAAGTCCTGATGATGTTTGGGTGGGCGCCAGAGTGGATTTTTATCTGCTAAAGCCATGCCAGTTGTTTACTAGTTTTTATGGAAACGGCGCAGATTATATCTGATTACAGCATTTTGACAGAAGCAAAAGGCAGTCAGAAATGCAATCCTGCCTAAATGTAAAAATCAGATAAACGGTAACCACATGATATCTATTTAATCTTAGCTACCTGGCGCAGTATACTAGCGGCTGTCACACTGATAAAGGAACCCTATCATGGCATGCATCGCAGTCGGTGGTTGGCAACACGAAACCAACACGTTTGCGCCACAACTTGCTACCTATGCTGCCTTTGTCGAAGCCGATGAATGGCCGGGATTAGCGGTCGGCGATGAAATGTTTAAGGCTGTGGATGGCGTTCATCTACCAATTACCGGCGCCCTGGAAGAATTAGCAAACACCCGGCATGAGATAATTCCCCTTTTATGGTGCGCAGCGCCGCCTTCCTCGTATGTTACCGACGATGCATTTGAGCGTATTAGCAAACAGTTACTCGATCAGATTAAATCACAAATGCCGCTGGATGGAATTTACCTTGATTTGCACGGTGCTATGGTCACTCAGACCTATGACGATGGCGAAAGCGAAATTCTAAAGCGGATTCGTAACCTGGTCGGTAATGATCTGCCCATTGCCGTTAGCCTCGACATGCATGCCAATGTCACTGAGGCAATGGTAGAACTTGCGACAGTGATAGATATCTTCCGTACTTATCCACACATAGACATGGGTGAAACCGGCGCCCGTACGGCCCGCCATCTGCTGCAATTAATGAATGGTGAGCACTGGTTCAAATCCATACTTAAAACCGATTTTTTAATTCCATTGAACTGGGGTTATACCTGGATGGAACCCACTGCTTCGATCTATGCAGGTTTGGATAAAATCATCGGCAACGACGTTTATGCGGCCGCTATAGCAGTTGGTTTTCATTTATCTGACTTTGAAGATGTTGGGCCGGCAGTTGTGGCTTATGGACAATCGCAATCAGCCGCCGATGATGCTTGTTCACAAATGCTGAACTGGATTCAAACTAACAAAAATAATTTCAAAGGCGACATACTCACACCTCAACATGCTGTCAGCCAGGCTATTATAGTTAGTGAAAATGCGCCTAAACCCGTCACTTTAGCCGATACTCAGGATAACCCCGGTGGTGGCGGCACCGGTGATACAACGGGGATCTTGCGTGAGTTAATCACTCAAGCTGCGAATGGAGCTGTTGTTGCAACCATAGCCGACCCTGATACAGCTGCATCGGCACATCACGCGGGATTAAATTCGACTATAGAAATTGAACTTGGTGATAAATCCGGCATGCCCGGTCATTCGCCCTTGGCTACACAGGCAAAAGTACTTGCCCTGGGTGATGGACAATTTGTCGGCACTGGCCCCATGTACTTTGGTGCTCGCATGCAACTTGGATTAATGGCGCTGCTCGATATCCAGGGTATTAAAGTGATCGTCAGCTCAAAAAAAGTGCAAGTGGCCGATCGGTCTATTTTGCGGCATCTCAGGATAGAACCGATTGAACAAAAAATCATAGTGCTGAAGAGCTCAGTACATTTCAGGAATGATTTTGAGAGTATTTCAGAACAAATCTTTTTAGTTAAAGCACTTGGCGCTGTAATCGCTGACCCAGCTGAACTTGACTATAAAAAAGCACTACGACGATAAGGATCAAACTAATGCGTAATTTTGCCCTTGAAGTGTATTTTTCCAAATGGGAATTTACTGCTAAATACCACATGACAGCCTCGGATATAGAAAGCCTTTCTGTATCCGAGCTTTTGGCGCTAGCCTCAGCTGAAGATAGAGAAGCGTTCGAGCAACAATGGCTGGGTTACACCGAAACTTATGGCCACCCACAGTTACGTGAACAAATTGCCGGAACTTATGATACAGCTATAGCTTCTAACATATTGTGTTTTGCCGGCGCCGAGGAAGGCGTTTATATCGCTATGCGCACACTGCTCAATAAAGACGATCATGCAATCATTGCCGTCCCCAATTATCAAGCAGCAGAGACCGTCCCGCTGCAAATCTGCGAAGTATCGGGCATACCCCTGAATGAAAACGATAATTGGTCTTTAGATATAGACCAACTAGAAAGCTTGATTCAGCCAAATACAAAACTGATTTCAATTAATTTTCCTAATAACCCGACTGGTGCAATACTCGAGCAAAGCCGCTTCAATGCGCTTGTTGAGCTTTGTCGCAAACACGGCATTTATTTATTCAGCGATGAAGTTTATCGCCTGGTTGAGCGAGACGATTCAATACGCTTGCCTCAAGTTGCCGATGTTTATGAGAAAGGGCTTTCGCTGAATGTCATGTCCAAAGCCTATGGGTTATCCGGGCTCAGAATCGGTTGGATTATGTGCAAGGACAGTGAAGTCCTGCAAAGGATGGAACGTTATAAACATTATCTGTCTATTTGTAATTCTGCTCCAAGCGAGCGGCTAGCCATTATTGCACTTAAGGCCAAAGAAAAAATCTTAGGGCGAAATCGCGATCTTGTTAATCGTAACGCAGAGAAACTAACTTCATTTTTTGCAGAGTTCCCAGATTTGTTTGAATGGTCTCGACCTGACGGCGGCTGTGTGGGCTACCCCCGCTACAAAGGCCTGCTCGATACAAATGAGTTTTGTGAGCAGTTAGTGGAAAAAACCGGCATCTTATTGTTACCGCCAAAAATTTACCGATCTGAATTACTTAAGGCACCTCAAGACAGATTCCGAATTGGTTTCGGCCGTAAAAATATCGATGAAGGATTGAATGTTTTTCGTGATTATTTAAATCACTAGTCCTCTAGACTAACTAGAACCTACCTCAAAATAGTCGAGCGCTGTTCAGACGAGGCAAAGATGAGCAAAAAAGCGCAGTTTACTTAAGGTAAATGAGCATTTTGAGCGAGCGTTTAACGACGTATTAACAAGCGCAGGCATTTTGAGATAGGTTCTACATAGCCTGTCTTCTCTAACCCTTAACAACATTTTGATTTTGTTGCCCTAAACCTTCAATACTTAACTCAACGGTGTCACCGGGCTTAAGATAAACAGGGAAAGGTTTTTTGCCTAGTCCAACACCGGGCGGAGTACCTGTTGCAATAATATCACCCGGCTGAAGGCTCATGAAATTCGACAGATATGAAACGATATACGCAACGCCGTAAATCATCGTAACTGTCGAACCAGTTTGCATACGCTTGCCGTTTACATCGAGATACATAGTTAAATTTTGTGGATCAGGCACCTCATCGCGCGTTACCAACCAAGGACCAATTGGCCCAAACGTATCTGCCGACTTTCCTTTGATCCATTGACCTTCTCGGTTGATCTGGAAATCACGCTCAGAAACATCGTTAACAACACAATATCCGGCTACATAATCTAAAGCTTCAATCTCATCAACGTATTTGGCATGTTTGCCGATCACAACCCCCAACTCTATTTCCCAATCCGTTGTACTGGCACCTGGTGGAATTTCAATATTATCGTTGGGGCCGCAAATTGCTGAAGTCGCTTTGGCAAATACTATTGGCTCACTTGGAACAATCATATCCGCTTCAGCAGCATGGTCAGAATAGTTTAGGCCGATACAGATAAACTTGCCAACGCCACCTACACAAGGGCCGTATCGACAAGCTTCAACCTTAGGCAAACTTTCAGGATCAATTTGTGCAATCTTTGCCAATTCCACATCATTGATAGTGGCACCCGTGATGTCATCTATATGTGCCGATAAATCACGCACACCGCCGTTATTATCAATAATCCCGGGCTTTTCATGGCCTCTTGGACCAAATCTAAGTAATTTCATTGTGAGTTCCTTCCAATCATCCCTAATTTATCCACCGCGTACAGATTTCGTATTAAGACTATGGTTGCGGGCTAAAAAGACTTCAACCAAACAAGCACCAATAATCAACACCGCTCCCACCCACTCAAGCATCGCCATTTTTTCTTCCGGCAAGAAAATGCTGGCGGTCAATACGGCTACTAACACTTCAGACATCATTAACAAACCTACACGCCCGGGAAACAGAAATTTTTGCGCCCAGAATACAACCCAGACACTCGGCAGGATTATCAAAATTGAAACTAAAACAGTCATCGGCAGATAATCCTTTATTAGCTCTAAATTCGGCAACGGCACAGTACGAGTGAGATAACCCACCAAGATTGCTGTCAGTGCAGTAAAGAAAAACTGAAACATAGTCATAAGTGTTAGCGGTACTTCATCAAAACGCTTGATCATGGACGCGCCCAACGCCCAAAATACACCCGAAAGAAAGCCAAAAATATCACCAATATTTAAAGGGACTGAACCGCCACCGGAGACTAGCAATAATAACCCCATTAAACCTAATACAATCGCAGTCCAACGTTGCCAGGTGGTCTTTTCGCTTAACCAAAATAACCCAATCAAAGTGCCCCATACCGGCGTTAAATAAAATAAAAGCGTGGCCCTGACAACGGAAGAATAAATCAGCCCAGCTGTATAAAGCGCAATACCCAAACCTGTAAAAAGTCCTATCAAAATCGCGTGATTTAAATGATTTCGTTGTTGCGTGAATTGCCTGGTCATGGTCAATGCCAAAACCAGTGCAGCTGGAAAATTCAACATGGCGATAGCCCAAAATCCGTCAACACCTTTACCTTCAAGATAACGCAAGGGTATCCAGTACAACCCCCACAGCGATGCTGACAAAAATACCGCGGTTGAAGCAAAACCTGTGCTTGGTGGGTTAAGTTTCATAATGTGCCCAAGTTTAGTATTAGTGGCGCCACAAATCAGCGAAAATCTTGAACAGATTAACCATTGCTGCTTAAAAACCCAAACAAATCCTGATAAAGTGTATTTTTAACAATCACATGATCCTGAGTGAATTTCATAGCGCTGATGGTCATGTTGATTTAATTTGCTCTTAAGATATTGCCTGAGTCAGCAAGCGATAACTACAACCAACCGATAGATCAAAACCTATGAGCCAACTCAACGATGATATAAAAACTAATGGTCAGCGTCTTTGGCATAGCCTGGAAGAAATGGCTCAGATCGGCGCAACTGCTAAAGGTGGTTGCAATCGCCAAACCTTAACTGATGAAGACCGTAAAGGGCGACAGCTTTTTGCTAACTGGTGTCAACAGGCAGGCATGACTGTGACGGTTGATTCCATGGGCAATATGTTTGCACTGCGAGCAGGTAGCGAGCCCAGCTTGGCACCTATAGCCATTGGCAGTCACCTTGACACTCAACCGACGGGAGGGAAATACGACGGTGTCCTGGGTGTATTGACAGGGTTGGAAATCGTAAGATCAATGAACGAGCAGAACATTACTACCCGGCGACCCATTGTAATCATAAACTGGACCAATGAAGAAGGTGCCAGATTTGCACCACCTATGCTCAGCTCCGGTGTATTTGCTGGTGTATATACTAAAGATTGGGCCAAACGCCGAATCGACTTTGACGGCCATTCATTTGGTGAAGAGCTACAGCGAATTGGTTTTAACGGCTCAGAACCTGTCGGCAAATATCCGTTACATGCTTATTATGAATTTCATATCGAACAAGGCCCGATTCTTGAGGCCGAGAACCTTGATATTGGCATTGTCACCCACGGGCAGGGATTTCTCTGGCTCGATGTGAGTGTTCAAGGTAAAGAAAGCCATTCCGGTTCTACACCAATGCCGATGCGTAAGGATGCCTTGGCCGCAGCTGCACAGATGATTACTACCGTCAAACAAATCGCGCTGGATCACGGACCTGATGCTGTGGGTACAGTTGGATATATTCATTCCAGTCCTAACTCGCGCAACACCATTCCGGGGGAAGTGACATTTAGTGTTGATTTCCGTCATCCGACTCAGGAAGTTATTGATTTAATGACTGCAAATTTCAATGCACAATCTCAAACAATCTGTAAAGAGCTTGGCCTTCATCTCACTATTCAACAAGTGAGTGCATTTGAGCCGGTAAAATTTAATGACTCTAATGTGGATTATTTACGCCAAGCCACACAAAAACTTAACTACAACTATCGGGAAATGATATCCGGTGCTGGCCATGATGCCTGCTATATTGCCAGGGTTGTACCGACAGCGATGTTATTTTGCCCCTGTGTCGGCGGACTCTCTCATAACGAGGAAGAAAAAATCTTGCCGCAGTGGGCCACAGCTGGCGCAAATGTGTTGTTGCATGCTGTTGTCAGCGCCGCCAATGCTATAGATTAAGCGCTCCATTACATACCACTTTTATAGCTAACTATCCCCAAACATGTCACCCAGGCCCCCAAGTACCGAGCCTTCACCCTTGGAACCACCAAAACCGCCGGCTTGAATGACTCGATTCGCCAGACGCGAGAAAGGCAGGCTTTGCAAATAGACCGTACCGGTACCACGCAACGTGGCCAGGAATAGTCCTTCACCGCCAAACACCATAGACTTAAGATTTCCTGCTCGTTCTATATCGTAGTCGATACCGCTAGTAAACGCAGCCAGGCAACCCGTATCCACACGTAAAGTTTCTCCTTTAAGCTCACGTTTGATTACCGTGCCACCGATATGAATAAAGGCTTTACCGTCACCTTCTAATTTCTGCAGTATAAAGCCCTCTCCGCCGAAAAAGCCGACACCCAGCTTGCGTTGAAATGCAATCTGTAAGGACGTACCAAAGGCAGCACATAGAAATGCATCCTTTTGACAAACCAACTCTTCACCAAGCTCAGCCATATCTAAGGCTATGATTTTTCCCGGATAGGGCGCAGCAAAAGAAACTCGTTTTTTACCCTCACCATCATTAGTAAAGTGGGTCATGAAAATCGATTCCCCGGTTAACACACGCTTACCGACATTCATTAGTGCATCCATGATGCCGCCAGATGGTTTTGAGCCATCACCCATTTTAGTTTCGAAACCGATACCCTCTTCCATATAGTTCATGGCTCCGGCCTCAGCAATCACTGTTTCTTGTGGATCAAGTTCTACTTCTACGATCTGCATGTCATCGCCAAAAATCTCGTAATCTACTTCGTGGCAGCGCATAGTCACTCCTTCAATGCTATTAATTGATGGGCCTAGTGTAACCTGATCATAAAGTTAGATTCACAGTTTCGAACATTTGCCCTACAATCCGATTAAATTTACCTCAAGATAAAAACATGAAGGTTCTAATTTCTGCCGGTGCATCCGGATTAGGTCTGGCAATTGCGAATAGATTTTTAGATGCTGGTGCCAGAGTACATGTCTGTGATGTCGATACAAACGCCCTTGATACGATTCAAGATCATCATTCAAATTTGACTGCTTCACAAACCGATACATCAAAGCCGGATCAGGTTGAAGCCTTATTTGCAGATGTGGACCGTGAACTGAATGGATTGGATGTTTTAATCAACAACGTCGGTATAGCAGGCCCGACAGCATTATTGGAGCATGTTGAATACGAAGATTGGCGACGTACGTTAGCAGTTGATTTAGATAGTTATTTCCTCTGTTCAAAACTTGCCATTCCCAGACTTAAACAAAATCAAACGGCCAGTATAATTAATATTTCCTCAACAGCCGGATGGATGGGCTATCCTCTGCGTTCACCTTATGCCACCGCCAAATGGGGTGTGGTTGGCCTGACCAAAACCATGGCAATGGAACTGGGCGAACATAACATTCGAGTAAATTGCATTTGTCCCGGTTCATTATCCGGAGATCGAATGGATCGCGTCATCGCAGCACAATCCAAAACTACGGGAATTGATGAACAAACCATACGCGATGGTTATACCTCACAAGTTTCCTTAAATACCTTTATCGATCCAGAAGATATAGCAGAAACTGCGTATTTTCTCTGCTCACCTGCCGGCAGGCGTATCTCCGGCCAAACCATCAGTGTGGATGGTAATACGGAAACATTGAAAGCTTGAGCAATGAGGTGAAGACTTGAACATGTACATTGTACGATCAGCAAATATTAGCGATCTGGAAAAATTAAAAGAATTCGAACAAGGTGTAATCGAAGCAGAACGTCCATTTATTGAGCGAATCAAGGACGGGAAGATACATTACTATGATATTGTCGACCTGATATCGAATCCGGACTCAGAACTCATTATCGTTGAAGATAAGAACATACCGATAGCATGCGGTTATGCGAAAATAAAAAATTCCAGCACTTTTTTTAATCATGAAAAACATGGTTATCTAGGTTTTATGTATGTTGATCCGCAATACCGGGGCCAGGGAATAGCTAAACTTATCGTTAACCATTTGATTGACTGGTGTAAGAAACGCGATATTGATGAAATTCAATTGGATGTTTATGCTGATAATTTGAATGCGATCAAAAGTTACGAGAAAGTGGGATTTAAAGCCAATAAGGTAGAGATGCGATTAGCTGTTGGTTAATCGATTTAATAAGGGAAGATTAAATTTATTCACTGTCAAACTTCAGAGACTAAGGATAAAACTTATAAACTAATGTCCAAACAATCTGATGGAGATCCTCACGCTACTTCGTAGCTCGGGATGATAGGTCATATGTCATTCCGAGCTAGTCGAGGAATCTCCATGGATAGCCACTTTATGAAATACACGAACAGTGCTTGAAGGTCCCTTGTCGGTATGCTTCTGAGGATGACAGGACCCTTGACCTGACTATCGCTTCATAGTTCATAGTTGCTATCCCTTAATCGAATGTTGAACAATCATGCAATTATCTGATGATGAATTTGTGCAGCAATTTGAAGCCCGGAGCTTAGATCCAATACACTTCAATCATGTCGGGCATTTAAGATTGTGTTGGTTATATCTACAGCAATATGATCTCGAAACTGCAGTTGAAAAAATCTGTACAGGAATTCAGTCTTATGCGATGAGCCTGGGGGCAAATGATAAATTCCATCGCACTATCACTGAATTTCTGGTGCGGTTAATTCATTCACGAGTTATTAGTCAGAACAATGCATCGTTCACTGCTTTTTTAGCAAACAACGATGATCTGGTTAATCATGCACAAGATGTTCTGCGCCAATTTTATTCAGCGTCCTTGCTGCGTTCTGCCACCGCTAGGCTAAACTATAGACAACCCGATCTGATTAAATTGGCCTAATAAACGATGTACACGATTGGCGAATTGAGCAAACGTAGCGGACTTTCACGCAGTACCTTGCTTTATTATGACCGCAAAGGAATTTTAAGTCCCAGCGGTAGAAGCGAATCAAATTATCGACTTTACAGTGATGCCGATTTATCCAGGCTTAATCTTATTCTTAATTACCGTGAAACTGGCGTCTCACTTAAGCAAATCAAACAATTATTAGACTCAAAAACTAACCAGTCGACCACAATTCTAGAGCAACGTTTAAGCACGTTAAATTCAGAAATTTCCCAATTACGTGAACAACAGAAGATAATTATTAAATTGCTGGAAAATGATTCGCCACACCGAAAAAGCCGAACGCTAACCAAAGAAACGTGGGTGGAACTATTACGAGCAGCTGGATTGTCGGACGATGATATGCACCAATGGCATGTTGAATTCGAACGTAACATGCCGGAAGCACACCAGGACTTTCTAGAGTCACTAGGTATAGAGCCTAAAGAAATCAAAAAGATTCGACAGCAATCCGAACACTAACTTTTATTTGTAAAAGCGGAGACTTAATCTGATAACCCAGAATTCAGGGTTCGATAAAATCTAACTAACTTCTCTAAAATACTGAATATCAAAATTGACCGTATCCTGCATTGAAATGATCCGATAGGTTGAATTGACAAAATTAAAGAAATTGTGAGTTAAAAAATAGGCCTGTAAAATCAATCAAAGGCCTATTAATTGAAAATGTCAAATTTCTGAGGCTAGTTTTATGCAGTCGCCGCAATACCTGTTTCCACCTGTTGCTCAAGATGAGCAACAAATTCAGGGTCTAATTGAAGTGCGACAGCCAGCTCATTTAAGTGAGCTACTTCAGCTGGATGATCGGGGTCTATAGCCATATAACCGGCCAAATACACCTCAGCCTTATGTTCAACTGATGTGACTGCATGGGCAATCTCCTCAATACTGATAGATTGGCGCAGGCTATCAAAAACAATGGCTTTTTCATCAGCATTGATTTGCATTTTTTCAACCGCATCAAAGATATGCTGTTGTTCAGTCGGATCAATGTGACCATCCGCTTTTGCTGCTGCAATCATTGACTTAATTAATGTTAAATGCAGTGAGGACTCATTTGAATCAAGATGCTGGGGGATTACAGCTTGAGCCTGCTCAATGTCTTCAGCAGTCACGGGTTGTGTCTGTTGAGGCGACTGATTCTGTTGCCAATTATGATAGGCTTTATAAGCCAGACCACCTAATAACGCGGTGCCGCCATACTTAGCAGCTTTACCTGCCATTTTCCGGGCTGATTTGTTACCCATCAATAAGGCCATCATCCCGCCTGCTGCCGCGCCGCCGGCAAGCCCACCAGGAATTGCTGACTTAATGGAATTCAATGGACTCGATGAATTTTGCTGATCGGGTTGTGAGTCGGTGGATGAACCACCACCCAGTACTTGATCAAAAAGATTTTGGAAGTTCATGGTAGTTACCTCAATTTAAACAAATGGTTAATAACGCAATAGATCTAGACAGATTTCGATATCATCAGCCAGGCAAGGTTCACCGCCCTCAAAGCCTTCAGATTCAGCGACCTGGAGTAAAAATGCTTCTGATCGCCAAGAAAGTAGAATCTGTTGCTTTTCACTGGTCGTCATAGACTCATCATTCAACACATCATAAGGCGTTTTATATACCCGGGATGGGCTGCATAATGCCTTACGATAGTAGCGATGATGACGTATGGCCGTAGCACCTGCTTTGGCCTTGTCTACTGCTTGCCTAAGTAAGCCGGTATCACGACGTTTTCGTAGGTCGATAAAAGTTTCAGTTGTCATTTCAATATCCTCGATTTAGTTAATGTAAACGTTACTCTTGCGATGAAAACCCAAGCAGCATCAACAAGCTGCTAAATAAGTTATAAATCGCCACAAATAAGCTGACCGTTGCCATGATGTAATTCGTTTCTCCACCATGAATAATGTTGCTGGTCTCATATAAAATCAGGCCGGACATCAACAACACAAAAACTGCTGATATGGCCAGGCTCAGAGCCGGAATATTGAATATCAACGCTGCAATTGCTCCAATAAAAGCAATAAGTATTCCAGCCATTAAAAAACCACCCATGAAGGACAAATTTTTACGCGTGATGAGTACATATGCTGATAATGCGATAAAGATTATCCCGGTTGTAATCAGTGCTTTAGCCACTACCAGAGGTCCATTAGGCAAACTTAGATAAGCACTGATTACAGGTCCCAGGGTATACCCCATAAAGCCGGTAAGTGCGAAAACACAAACTATTCCGGTTGCTGAATTTCGGTTAGCGGCTGTTAAATAGAGCAGACCGAAATAACCCAGCAGTGTCAAAATAATACCGGGGTGAGGCAGATTCATCACCATCGATATACTAGCGACAACGCCACTAAACAATAATGTCATGGACAACAGCGCATAGGTGTTTTGTAAGACTTTGTGTTGAAGAATCGATTCATTTCCGATTCCATGATCAATTTGTTTGATATTTTCCATATTTAATCTCCTTAGAGTAAAAAGTTCATTTAACTGATTTAATCCTTCACCTTTAGGTTGCGCTTTAAACGCAAAACACGCCTGCGTTTGAGTTGGCGCAGTGCTGTTCGGGCCGCTTTTTTTGTGGTTTGCTGTACCGAGTGATACATATCGCCGCTCGCCTTAGAAATAACCAATATAGGTCTGCGTGACAGTTTTATTTCCACACTACAGTGTTTATCTACGCCACCTTTGGGACCATTTATGTCTTTCAAACGGACAACGACACGCTCAATATTATCTGCACAGCAGGCTAAAGCCTTTCGAATTCGTGAACGGGTGTATTGTTCCAATGCAGGCGTTAATTTGAAGCCCTGTGTTTGTATTACTGTGTCCATCATATTTACCTGTGATTTGAAATTAATATGATTTTAGATAGACAAGATAAAAATTAAAATTCGAATGTTTTTAACTTATTATTAGATATAATCTAATCATTATGAGTCGATTAAATTACAAGCATCTATACTATTTCTGGGTCATAGCCAAGGAAGGCAGTATTGCTAAAGCCAGTCAAATTCTGCACTTAACCCCCCCGACACTGAGCGCTCAAATTAATACACTTGAAGATATGCTGGATGTCAAATTGTTTAAAAAATCTGGTCGTCAACTGGTATTGACTGAAATAGGAAAGATTACTCATGAATATGCCGAGAGTATTTTTTTATTAGGTTTGGAGCTGGAAAATTTCATCAGTAACGATCAACATCAAAGGCAAATACAGTTCAAGGTGGGGATCACGGAAGTGATGCCCAAACTCATCGTATATCGATTATTAGACCCGGCCTTCCAGCTTTCCAAGGACATTCGAATTGTCTGCCAGGAAGACAAGTTTGAATCACTGTTAACAGACTTAGCGGCACATAAGCTGGATTTAATATTAGCTGACCGACAAATCAATCCGACTTTAAATATTAAAGCTTACAACCATTTATTGGGTTCATGCGGGATAACATTGTTTGCTGATAAACGATTAGCAACCAAGCTCAAGACAAACTTTCCGTCTTCTTTGAATCGCCAACCGTTTTTGTTGCCAACCTTAGATACAGTGCTCAGGCGAGCGATCGATCAGTGGTTTGATGAACAAGGTATAACGCCCTATATTGTGGGTGAATTTGCCGACAGCGCCCTACTAAAAGTATTCGGACAAGAGGGGAAGGGAATATTCTGTGCGCCCGATGTAATTGAAAAGGAAATTCTCAAGCAGTACAAAGTCGAGGTGATTGGCCGCACACAAGCAGTAAAAGAACAGTTTTTTGCGATTACTGCAGAGCGGCGCATTAAACACCCCGCTGTACATCACATTCGAGAAATGGCGTCCTCAACTTTATTCAATTTAATGGGTTAAAAGGCTCTAAACAAAAACAGCTTCATTATTGATTTTTTCAAGCTTGCCTGTGTCTATAGTGGGTAGGAAAATAATTGATTTTGATTAACAGCGAAACAATTAAACAAACTATTCTGATAGTTAAATATTTAAATTACTGAATCAACCGATATTTTCACGCTTTTTTGACATCTCTACAGCTAATCTGTGTTCCAAAATTAACTGTAATGATTTCACAATGCCAGACTTTAAAACCGACTGCACAGCCATGGTGTTTGGCGCCAGTGGTGGAATTGGTTCTGCCATGGTCAAGCTATTGGCCTCACAGGGAAAATTTCAATCAGTCTACGCAATATCTCGCAAATCCGGTCTGGCATTTGAAAACTCGGATGTGATCAAGCCCGTCAAGCTACCGGATTACTCGGAAACAACATTAAAACAATTATCAGTGCAGATAAGCCAAGTTGACCTTGATCTGGTTTTTATTGCCACTGGATTGCTTCACAATGATCATATTCAACCGGAAAAACGATTGTCTAAAATCAATGCTGATGCATTAGCCGAACTATTTAACGCCAACTCAATTGTGCCAATACTTATTGCTAAACACTTCTCACCCCTTATGCCAAAAAACGGATTGTCAGTTCTTGCCGCCGTTTCCGCTCGAGTCGGGAGTATTGACGACAATCGTTTGGGAGGTTGGTATAGTTATCGGGCCAGCAAGGCGGCATTAAATATGTTTTTTAAAACCTTGGCAATAGAGTTAAAACGAACTAATCCGAATTTAATTGTTAGCCTACTACATCCAGGAACCACAGATACCAACCTATCAAAACCTTTTCAGGGCAATGTTCCTGATGAAAAATTGTTTGATCCAGAAAAAACCAGCCGCTATCTATACAATGTTATTTGTCATCTAAACAAAAGTGACTCTGGTAGTTTTAAAGACTGGGATAATAAAACCATTCCCTGGTAGAAAAGTCTCATGCAAAGCATTGTTTGGTTCACAAAAGATCTACGTCTTTTGATACAGAGTCTGATTGAGCTTGATAATACATTAAGAGATCAAGGGCAATAGTTACAGGTCTTTTTTGGTAATCCCATTAAATATAGTCTCGAAAAGTTTAAGCTTGATGAAAAAAACCTTATTAATTTTTCCACACCAACTGTTTAAACAGCACGCAGGTCTAGCTCTTCGACCTGATAAAGTTACTTTAATAGAGGACAGTTTATTTTTTTTCGACGAAAAATATCCACTTAATTTTCATCGGCAAAAATTAGTTCTGCACCGCGCCAGCATGCGATATTTTCACGAATGGCTACATCAGCAAGGCCACCACACTGAATATATAGAGTGGTCAGCTAATAACCTGGATGCTTTTTTTGCAAGCATAAGTACTAAACAGCTGATAGTCATGGACCCATGTGATTGGGCTTTAAATAAACGCATTAAACGACTCGCGAGCAGATACTCCGTTACTATACAGTGGCTGGATACACAACTATTTATTAATAGCGATGAACTAAACAGGAATTATTTAAAAAACAAAAAAAGATGGTTGATGGCCGACTTTTATAAGTATCAACGCAGGCGCCTGGATATTCTTATCGATGGAAATCAACCGCAGGGTGGGAAATGGAGCTTTGACGGTGATAACCGAAAAAAGATACCGATAAATCAACGTAATTTAATTCCTGAATTAAAGTTTCCAGCAACCAACAAATTCATAGCCGAGGCAGTGATCTATGTTAATAAAACCTTTAAAAATGCCTGGGGTCAAACCGATGACTTTTACTATCCGGTCACGCATGCACAGGCTCAGGATTGGCTGCAATGTTTCTTGCAAGATCGATTCGAACTATTCGGTCCCTATGAAGATGCCCTGGTGCCGGAAAAAAACTGGCTTTATCACAGCGTTTTAACACCCATGTTAAATATTGGCTTGCTGACACCAATGCAGGTCATTAAGTCAGCGCTTGATCATGCTGACAACCACTCAATTCCCATAAATAGCCTTGAGGGCTTTATTCGCCAAATTATCGGCTGGCGTGAATTTATGCGCGCCACTTATAATCATATAGGCATCACAATGCGTACCTCCAACCATTGGCAACATACACATAAAATGCCGGACAGTTTCTATACCGGCACTACAAGCATTAAACCCATAGATGATGTGATTAAACGCGTGTTAAAAACGGGTTACTGTCATCATATCGAGCGGTTAATGGTACTGGGTGGTTTTATGTTTCTGTGCCGCATTGATCCTGACGAGATTTACCGCTGGTTTATGAGCATGTTTGTCGATGCATATGATTGGGTCATGGTTCCTAATGTCTACGCCATGAGCCAGCATGCGGACGGTGGATTGATTACTACAAAACCTTATTTTTCCGGCTCAGCTTACCTGAAAAAAATGGGCTATAACCAAACAAATGAGTGGTGTGATATCTGGGATGGTCTTTACTGGTCCTGGATTTGGCACAATAAAAACCGGCTTAGAACTAATCCACGCTGGACAATGATGTGTGCTATGGCTGATAAAATGGATAAACAAAAGTTACAAAATCACCTGAACCGTGCTGATAGTTTCTTAGCTCAGCCCAACATGACATGACATAAAAGGTTCTTTAGTTAAGATGCAGCACATATAGCCTTATAGATTTGCATAATAAACGTCAATAACTGAAACCCCCTATATTTGATCATCAATATCGCGCAGTATATCTATATGCTTAGGCCGCCAGCCTAATTGCGCAATGGCTTTTCCCGAACTCATTGCCTGACTTAACCTATAACCACGAGCTAAATTACCCCATTGTGGTATTGCCTGCTCGACCGTTAAATATTCAGGTTGATCTGGGATGTTAAATTTTTTGGCTAACGCACTGGCAATCAGGCTTAAGTTAATAGTTTCAATCCCCGCACCGTTATAGTGATACCCGGTTTGACCGTGCTCGAGTGCCAAAGCATAAAGGCTAGCAATATCTTGACGATGAACCATGGTCCAACAGGTTTGTTTATCTCCCACAATCCGTATCCGCCTGGAGCTTTTGGCGTCATCTATCATTCTATCCAACACACCTGCGCCACCCTCGTACACCATCGCCGGGTGAATCATCATCCAGCGCAGATTTTTTTCCGAACCCACTTCTTTTGCAAGATCAACCATCCAGGAAAATTCCGGTGTCGGGTCATAGGAACTATTTTCTGTTGCTGGAATTGATCCGGTATTCCCATACGCCCAGCAGCCGCCGGTATAAATCAAAGTTTTTTCTTGCTGACATGACGTAAGGACGTTGATCAGTGAGCGAATCAAATGCTCGTCGACTTCGGCCATATCATCTGACCAGGTGATTGCCGTTTGAATTACTGCATCAAAATCTTCTACACGATCTAGCCAAACTTCAGGTTCACGAATATCACCTTTTAAAACATTGATACCCGTAGCAGTCAACTTTTGTGCTGAATCCTCAGACCGCGCAAGACCTGTAACATGATGCCCTCGATTTACTAATTCTGTTGCTACTGCACTGCCAATAAACCCTGTGGCACCCAGAATCAATACATGTTTCTTATTATCCTGTTGATAGGAATTCATGTCAGGCATAACTCACGACTTCGTATTCAACACCGTCTTCATCGTTAAAATAAAAACGCCGCCCCGGTTCATAGTCATAATGAGAATGCACATGTAATCCTGTTTGCTCAACTTTTCTCTCAATTAAATCTAAATCTTCCACCACAATACCAACATGGTTGAAACCACCTTCAACACGCTGATCATGATTTAATGGAGAACTTTCTGCATCCACACCATACAGAGCAATATAATCCTGATCATTACCAATATGGACGCTGTAACCGCCCATTGTTGACGGGCCCTGCCAACGAATTTTCCAGTCGAATACTTGCTCTAGCATGGCAGCTGTCTTAAGCGGATCACTAACAGTCAGATTTACGTGTTCCAGTTTACTCATGATAATTCCTCTTCAAAATCAGATTGACTGTGGGTAATGATAAAAGCTAAAGTTAACTTGAGGTCAAGAAAAAATTTTAACTATGAAAAATCGAGCAAACACAGGTTTTTTAGCCATTGGAAAGGTAGCCGAACGAACAGGATTATCAGTTTCCGCGATTCGATATTATGAATCTGAGGGTTTGGTGTACCCAATTCGCAATGCCGGCGGGCAGCGCCTATTCCGGCGTGCCGACATTCGCCGCTTGTCGTTTATCATGATTGCACAACAACTTGGATTTTCACTTGAGCAGATTCGTCACCAGCTTGAGAAATTATCAGATAGACGAGCACCGACAAAAAAAGACTGGACCCAAATAAGCAAGGGCTTCAAAAATGAATTGGACCAGCGTATAGAGTTATTAGTACGTATGCGAGAAAAATTAGACCAGTGCATCGGCTGTGGCTGTCTCTCATTACAAGCCTGTGCCCTTTATAACCCTGACGACCAGGCCCAAAAACATGGCCCGGGCCCTCGCTATATACTGGGTGATGAGCCACCCAAAGCATAAATTACTGCTGTAATTCCAATACTTGATTGTTATCAATCCTGCGTTTGATTTGTTCAATCGAATAAACCGGTATATCGGTCACACACTCATTGGCCTGATAAAGATCACCAAGCACTTGTTTCCGTTTATTAACCGCATTAATAGTATCCTGGGCATTAGTTTGATTACCGCTTATAGCTGGAAAAAATAGAACACCTGCTATCACGTTTTTACTGTTCTTTTCTTTGAGTGTTAATTTTTTTATTGCATCCAGCTCACCGATACGTTGTGCGGTTTCAGTGCAATTCATTGCATTATCTGTTGCCCTGTGTTGGACCATGGTTCGTGATTGCACGCAGGCGGTTAGAGTGAGCAGAAACATTACAATAATGAATATTTTTGGGTTCATAAATATCAACTTTTATTTTGAGAAAATTATATCTAATAGCTTATAACCAGCATAATCATATTACCCCCTCTAACTCCCCCTGAAAGGGGGAGAATAACGTGGGCTCTAAAAAAACAGTTCCTCCCCTGTCAGGGGAGGCTAGGTGGGGTTTCAAAAAATCACATTACCTCTTTATCGGTAACTCATCAAACTCCGGCAAGTCTGATGTGGCTTGATGCCAAGGCGCTTTTGAAGCGACAAAGATGTTCCACTGTGGTTTGAAACCGGGGTCATCATCCAGGGTACCTGCTCCAACGATCATAGTTCGACCGCTTTTCTCCAGCCATGGCAACGACGAACCACAGTTTTTGCAAAATGAGGTGGCAAAATACTTAGTATCATCAGGCTCATATCGACCGATATAGGCTTCACCTGAAGTCCATTTAAAGTCTTGCAGTTTTACAAACAGATTTGAAGCATGGGCACTGCCGGTGAACTTGCGGCAGCGCGAACAATGGCAATATTGAAACACACCTCTGTGATCAGTGATTTCATAACGCACCTTGCCACAAAGGCAGCTTCCCTTAACATTGTAATCAGACATAGGACAACGCCTTTAAATGATATTTTAGCTAGCTTATCATTTTATCAAGATCTAGCTAAATCGATGGCATCACCTCAGCCGCTAGTACTTTTGGGAAAATGCTCATAATTGGGTATGTCCTGCGAGAAAACTGCCCATTTCGGTGCTGAAGCTGTAAAAATCCCCATCTTGGGCATAAAGATATTATTATCATTTAAGGTTGCAGTGCCTACGGTGTAAAAATTGCCTGCCGTAATTTCCGAACACAAAGTCGTACCGCAATCAGCACAAAATTTATAATGTACCGGTTTCCCGGAGCTCCCTGGGCGCGTATAGGTTGATGGCTCACCACCAGTAAATTGAAATTTTTCCACAGGCACCCACAAACCGAACCATTTATCAGAACCTGTCTGTATCTGACAATCATGGCAATAACAAAAAACTGCATTTATCGGCTCACCTTCAAAACTATACTTCAGGTTTCCGCACAAACATTGGCCTTAATGGGTCGACATTATTCACACTCTTTTTAAACTGTTCTTAGTTTACCTCAGGTTGGAGCCTTAGCTGCAGCCGGATCTGCACCAAGTGGTTTATCGGCCAGTTCGGTTGCGGCTGCGGTAATCGCATCGGCTTGTTCTTGAGATGTACCTTCCGGTATTTGCACCTCCACTCGACGTTTGGCGAACTCGATGCCGTTTTCTTCAAAAATACGTTTAACCTGGACATAAATTTCCTTACGGATGATAAACTGCTTGCCAGGTTTACACATGAATTTGTCACGAATCACCATACCGATTTCATCAACTTCAAGCACACCCTGGCTCTTGAAGGGCTGGATAAAATCTTCACCCAGCTCAGGATGCGCCAGTAATTCTTGCCCAAGTTTTTTGAACAATTTTTTGACTTTGTTGATATCAATATCATGCGGCACTTGAAAGCGCAGTTTCATGATCACCCAGTCACGTGAGTCATTGGTTAAGCGCGAAATTTCGCCATAGGGAATGGTATGCAATGCGCCAAGATGATGACGCAGACGTAATGATCACAAGGCAATTTTTTCAACTGTACCTTTGATGTCGCCGGTATCCATTAGCAATCTAGTCAGGCTTGACACAAATTTCGCATTCATAGAATAATTTTTGATTGGTTATATTTCTGCGAAATTGATAATAAAAGCTCAATGCTGAGTTATAAAGATCAATTTTTAGATTGTAACAATCGAAAAAATCAATTTTGGGCTATGTGATTATTTTCTCCACAATTCGGCGGCCAAATTGATGGGTTGGACCCTCCCAGTGTGGAGACAAACGACCGCCATCATAGGCCGGTGATAAACGGCCTTGTTGTAACAATTCCAACATGCCGATATCCTCTTTGTTCAAGTCGTCCCACATTTTGATTAATGCTTCCCGCGGTTCTTTGTACTCATCAGCGGTCGCCGCTTCGCCAATCAGGAATACGTGCAGTTCTTCACGAGTCTTATTCGGCGCAACCGGATAGGACACTAACAAGGTAAATTGATCCGGATAAACTTCGGCAGCAAAATGGGGAAAACACAAAAACCATAAACCACGTTTGGCATCTTCTTCCGGAAGATGGGGATAACCGGGCAACCCTTCACCACGCCCTTCTTCAACCTCGGGGAAAATATAGTCGTTATAAAAAACATGTTTGGTCCATTCACCTGACCAGCGCACATTCATGGGGGCGAATTTAAGCAATCGTGGATGCACTGCGAACACATGGTAGCCTTCCATGTAGTTTTCATAAACCAGCTTCCAGTTGGCCTCGATCTCAAAGTCAAGTTTACCTGCCCAGCGAATCGATGAAAAATCATAGTTTTGGGTCCGAGCCAGCATAGGGGCCAGCCAATCTTCTAATGGTTCTACATCACCTGAGACATTTACAAATAAGCATCCATTCCAGTTCTCACAACGTGCTTCAACCAAATCGAGTTTAGGTCCACCTCCACCTTTAATCACATCATGCTGATCAGGGCCAAAAAAATGCGGGCGTGAAATGATTTTGCCATCCAAACCATAACTCCAGCGGTGATAAGGACAGGTAAGCACCGATTTCCGGCACGGCTCAGTGATTAGTTTTGCACCGCGATGACGACAAACATTATGTAAAGCGCGTATTTGATTATCGCTACCTCGCACTATAATCAGCGGTGCACCGCCTATTTCAACGGTTTTCATGTCGCCAGCATTAGGAATTTCTGCTGCTGCACCTGCAAATACCCAAGATCGCTGAAACACACGTTCTTGCTCTAACTTTAACCAGTCGTCTGACCAATAAGCCGCATTCGGTAGACCACTGGCATCTTCGATGTCAGCAAAAGTTAGCTCAAAACCTTGTTCGCCAAGTAAATGCTTAACTTTGTCGACATAAACAGAATTAAATTGAGCGGTGTTTACAGTCATTACGGCCCCTATCTTCAATCCAGCAAGTTTTCTTCAAAAGGATACGTGGTCAATAATTCATATCCGCTGTCGGTGATCAAAACCTGTTGCTCCAGTTTGACACCGTCACGCTCACCCACTGCACCGACGTAGCTTTCAATACACACCACCATACCCGCCTCAAACACACCATCATAAGGATTAGGGCCTTTGAAAACAGGATTAACACGCGGGTATTCGTCGCTCATACCCACTGCATGCAAAATACAGGGGTATACATTTTCATGATACTGCTCATCGGTTCGATATGACTGTTGCTGAAATTCACTGAACTTCAACCCCGACTTAAGCAAGGCCATATTATGATGCACCTCGTCGTAAGCAATTTGATACAGCTCTTTTTGCCGTTTGGTGGGCTTGTCCGGCCCGCAGTGCATGGTGCGGGAAATATCGGCAAAATATCCAAATGGCCCAATCATATCGGTATCAAAACCGACCAGATCACCGGATTCAATTTTGCGCATCGACGCTTCTTGCAACCAGGGGTTGATTCTTGGCCCCGAAGCCAACATTCGCCCATCATGCCAGTCGCCGTCGTTAGCGAGATTGGCATAGTTGAGTAATCCCCAAAGTTGAACTTCACTCACACCAGGTTGTATAGCCTGTTTAAGTTTGCTGATGCCTAACTCGGCAACCGCTATAGCCCAACGTATACATTCCAATTCATCTTCAGACTTAATGACTTTGGCATGCTCTGAAATATTGACACCATCGATCACCTCCAGGTCCTTTTTTTCTAATGCCTGGGTCACGCTTGGGTTGACGTATTCAACGGCTACACGACGGTTGTCGGTGCCGATCTCATTCAAATAATCAACAATGTCCTGGGCCAATTTGTCGGCACCATCATTGAGCGTAAAGCCACCATCAAAAAATGAAATGGGCCGGCCCGATCTGACCTCATCGGCCAGGGAATTCGGATCATAAGCATTGTACAGACATACCGGGCCGTCCAACGGCACGAACACGTAGCTGGTCGGAATATGTGCCTGAAATAAACCATAACAACGGTAATCAGCGGCATAGCGCAAACTAACCGGACTGACCAGCATACACATTGCAGCGCCCGCTTTTTTCAATTCGTTACGAATCCGGCCAAGCCGATATTGATGCAAGCATTGAAAATCAATCTGCGGCAACGGGCGAATCCTGGACAAATCGCTCCAATCGTCATTGGTGACCAGAAAATCCGGATGTGAAATATTCATACTCTGTGAAATAAATTACGGCCTAGTATTTACCATTATGAAAATTATGCTATTATAATTTTCATGAAAATCGAATCTACCATAGAAAATAGTCCTAAACAAGCCAATAAACTTGGGGATGAAATCCGTCAGTTACGCAAGGCTCATAATCTGACATTATCAGAATTATCGCAAAAATGCGGTCGCTCAGTGAGTTTTTTAAGCAAAGTGGAACGTGGTCAGGCCAGACCTTCACTGACAGCCATGCAAGATATCGCCGAAGCCCTAGAAGCACCAATTGGCTGGTTTTTCCAAAATGACGGACCCGTCCCCGCTGATGAGCGCCCTTACATCGTCCGGGTCAATCGCAGGCGACGACTGACTTACAGTGAATTATCCACCACAGATTACCTGGGTATGGAAGACCATTTGCTATCCGCCACCCTGGACGGTCAACTTGCTATGGGCATTTCGCGTTATGCGCCGGGTGGAAATTCAGGTGATGATCTTTACACTCATCAAGGCGAAGAAGCAGGCTTGATTCTTGATGGTGAAATCGAAATTGCCCTTGGTGAGAAAACATTCCGCTTGAAAAAAGGTGACAGTTTTTCCTTCCCCAGTGACATCCCCCATACTTTCCGTAATCCAGGCGAGGTAGAAGCTGTTGTGGTGTGGGCGAATACACCGATTTCGTTGCGGCCGTAGATGACACTACCGTTCTGTCATCCCGAGCCTGTCGAGGGATCCTTATGTCCAGGCTATAACCTTTAATGAAACCAAGATTTCGATTTAAGCCCGAACAGGATTTAATAGATCCTCACGCTGCTGAAGCAGCTCAGGATGACAATAGTAAGGCAGCATTTTGAAACCACACTACAGAGTCGTAGTCATAGGCGGTGGCAACATGGGCTGCGCTGTGCTCTATCATCTTGCCAAAGCAGGCTGGACTGATTGTGTGCTAATTGAAAAAGCAGAACTCACCTCCGGCGCAACCTGGCATGCAGCAGGGCTGGTCAGCCGCATGGTCGGTGGTTATTCATTGGGCAGCCTGCACGACTACGCTGTTGATCTTTATAAAACGATCGAACAACAAACCGAAGTCAACGTGAGTTGGCATGGTTGTGGCTCTCTGCGAGTAGCAACATCTAACGATCATCTCGACTGGATTAAACACTTGTATGACACCATTTTGGCTCGCGGACAGGAAGTCCACATTATCAGCCCTTGTGAAGTTGCCGAACTTAATCCACTTTATGATATTGAAACTGCCGGTGTGCTGGCAGCCCTGTACACCCCTGATGATGGCCACGTTGATCCTTCCGGTACTTGCCAGGCTATGGCAAAAGGTGCCCGGCAACTTGGAGCGGAGGTTATTCGCCATGATCGCGTCACGGATGTAAGACAGTTGGCCAATGGTGAGTGGCAAGTTACTACTGAAAATGGCATTGTTCGATGTGAACATGTGGTCAATGCCGGTGGTTATCATGCCCGCCAGATCGGCTCATTCAGCGGTCTGGATTTACCTATTACGACCATGCTGCATCATTATGTCGTCACCGATAATGTGCCTGAATTCGAAGCGATGTCTGATGAAATTCCGGTTACCCGTGACGATTATTTTTGTGGTTACTTACGACGCGAACAAAATTCAGCTTTAATCGGCCTATATGACAAACAAGACCCACAGTCTGTCTGGCTTGAGGGTTGCCCCTGGGAATCAGAAAATGAGTTATTCGAGCCTAACCTGGAAAACATTATGCCCTGGCTGGAAAACTGCTTTGAACGCTGTCCTGGTTTAATGAATCGGGGTATCAAGCGCATTGTCAATGGTGGCATTACTTACACACCCGATGGTGCCATGCTACTCGGCCCTGCACCGGGACTAAAAAATTACTGGTTAGCTTGCGGCGCTACCGTTGGAATTGCCTGGGGGCCTGGTGCTGGACAGACATTGGCTCAATGGATGGTCCATGGCAGTGCGGATATTTCCACACGTGCTTTTGACTCCAGACGTTTTGGCGTCTGGGCAGATGCCGAGTTCTCACGTGTTCGCTCCACCGAAGACTATACTTTGCGACAGGCTATGCCTTATCCCCAGCATCAGCGCAAAACCCTGCGCAATATTAAAACCTCTGGTGCTTATGAACAAACCCATGCATTGGGCGCTTTGTTTGAAGAAGCCGGTGGCTGGGAGCGACCGCGGGTTTATGCACCGGAGCCTTTGGGCTGGCGGCGCACAAGTGTGCATGAACAAGTTGCCAGAGAATGCAAGGCCGTTCGTGAGCGAGTGGGGTTAGGAGATTTCTCAGCGTTTGCTAAGTTTGAAATCAGCGGCGATGGCGCTGAGACATTTTTAAATCGAGTCTGTGCCAATCGTATACCCAAAAAGATCGGTGGTACTTGCCTAACATTGTTATTAAATAATAGAGGTACCATTGAAGGTGAGGCCACTATTGCCAAACTTAACAAAAATCATTTTTATTTTGTCACCGGTGCACCCTCTGAACGAAGAGTGTGGGACTGGTTAACTACTCATCAACGTGGCAGCGAAAAAATTGAGTTAATCAATCGAACTGATGAAATCGGTATTTTGACTGTAGCAGGGCCACGATCACGCAAAGTGCTCTCTCAACTAACCGATGCCGATTTATCCAGCCCGTCTTTTCCGTGGTTACAGGCACGTGAAATCATTGTTGCCGGCATTCCAGTAGTTGCACTACGTTTATCTTTTACAGGTGAACTGGCCTGGGAATTACACGCACCGAATGACCGTCTTGGTGAACTATGGCAAGCACTTTGGCAGGCCGGGCAAGCTTCTGACATTGGTGCATTTGGTTCCAAAGCCATTGACAGCCTGCGCATGGAAAAATTCTATCGTGGTGGACATGAACTAGCGAATGATGTCACCCATAGAGAAATCGATTTGATGCATTTCGCCAAATTGGATAAAGATTTTGTTGGCAAACAAGCCTTGATAGATCGACAACAATCCAGCCAATGTGTGCTAATGGAATTACAAAACGAATCGTGTGAATGCCTGATCGGTGAAGCCGTTTTTGTAAATGATAAATTAGCCGGCTCAATTACTTCCGCTGCGTATGGGCATACAGTTGGTAAAAGCCTTGCGATAGCTTTCCTCAAACCTGAGGTCTTAGAATCAGAAACCGGGTTTTACGTTTCATTGTTGGGCGAAAAAATACTAGCAAAAATCTTGCCGACCGTACCTTATGATCCTAACAACGAAAGATTAAAAGCCTAATCATTTGGAATCGGTGCTAAAAAAGGATTCAATATCACTAATCCATCTATAGATTGCTGGCGCTGTAGGTCTTCGCTCAACAAAAAATCACAAGACAACAACTGTGCGGCCGCTACAATCAAACAATCCCAGAACGAAAAGCCGAATTTATCCTGAATTCGCCAGGCCGCTTGTATTGTTTTCTCATCTATTGACAATGGGCGCCATGCCTGCAAGGCAGTAATATCATCCCGCGCATCGGCTAGCGATAACCCGGGTCTGAGTTTTTGAGTAACAGTCACATAATATTCTTGCAATACTTGAAAGCTCAAGTAACCACTGCGGTCAGACCAGAGTTGCTTTAACCAACGTTGGGCAATTAAATTTTTATCAGGTTCGGCTAAATCCCTGGCATAAACCAGTAAGTTGGTATCGACGAAATATTTCATCGATCATACAAATCGTCACGTTTGGGATAAGGCGCAGTCGATTCGCGTAAATTTGATGATTCTTTAGAAAAATAACGTTTCATTGAGGCTTGATAATTCACTTCCTCATTCATACGCTCGGTCAATAACTCACCCACAAGCTTGGAAACACTACTATTGTGTTCGGCTGCCCAAATCTTGGCCCAGCGGGCTACTTCTTCAGATACTGTAATGGTAACATTCATAACACTATTTTAGTGTTGCACTATTTTCGTGTCAATAATTCTCTTGCTAGTTACCTTTTAATCCCTATCGCATCGCCAATACCTTTAGGGAATTCATGAGCCTGTGCGGCTGATTTGTATTGCTCCAATATAGCCTGTTTATCGTCAGTGATAACTGCAGACCGCCGTTCACGCATGTCAATATTAACCATCATTTGTTCGGTGTGTGCTGCCATGAATCCTTTTTCGGCATGATACATTTCCATCAATACGTGAATTAATTTGGGCGCGTAATCCATAATCCAGTAATCAATATACAGCGGTTCATCCTGATTCATTTCCTGCAGAAAGCTGTATGTGGCTTTGGTGGTAAAAATACTTTTTTGATCCTCTTTGACATAGCGCTCACCAAAATCAATGACTTCTTGCGCTTCGAAAGCGGCGTTTTCAAAGGCCAGGGTGTAATAAGCCACATTCATATGGCCGTTATAGTCACACCACTCGGGTTTGACGATTTGAGTTGATGTTCTGATCGGGCTTTGCATATAACATATTAAACGTTGTGAATTCCAGTAAGTGTACTTAAATTCATATTTTAAGTACACGAAGCACATTGCCCGATTGATCATTTCACCGTTAGAATCATCGCTATGCCCACCCAGACTACAGAATATGATTTCATCATTCTCGGTGCCGGTTCCGCCGGCTGTGTGATGGCCAATCGTCTATCTGAGGACGGAAAATATTCAGTATTAGTACTGGAAGCCGGACCGATGGACCATAAACTGCTGGTGCATATTCCCGCCGGGGTATACAACGTCTATAAAGACCCTTCAATTAACTGGAATTATTTCAGTGAACCGGAACCGGATTGTGATAACCGCCTGATAGACCTCCCCCGGGGTAAAATAATTGGCGGTTCCTCATCGATTAATTCAATGGTTTACATGCGCGGCCATCCGCTGGACTATGACCGCTGGGCCAAGCAACATAATCTGCCAAACTGGACTTATGCCCAATGTCTGCCCTATTTCAAGCGTTGTGAATCTTCTGATCGTGGTGCTGATACCTGGCGAGGTGACTGCGGGCCTCTAGGCGTTACCAAAGGTAAGTTGCAGAACCCTTTATATGACGCATTGATTCAAGCCGGCCAACAATCAGGGCAAGGGACTTCAGAAGATCTCAATGGCTATAAACCACAGGGCATTGCCCGATTCGACAGCACCACTAAAAACGGTTTTCGTTGTAGCGCTGCCACAGCACACCTGCGCCCTGCTTTAAAACGACCAAGGGTCGAGTTAAAAACTCATACATTAGTACGGCGAATTCTAATTGATAATGACCGTGCTACGGGCATTGAATTTGAACACAAAGGGAAAATACAACAAATACGGGCAACTCAGTCAGTCATTGTTAGTTGCGGTGCAATCAAGACCCCACAATTACTAATGCTCTCAGGAATTGGTGATGCAGATTATCTACGTAGTATGGATATCGACCTGCAACATCACTTACCCGGTGTGGGACAGAACTTGCAAGATCACCTCAGTATCGACACGGGCTTTGCCTGTACTCAAGATATCACTCTGCATAAACTCACCCAACCCCATCGCAAGTTGATGGTCGGCTTGGAATGGCTGCTAACACGCAAAGGGATAGGCGCATCAAATGTATGGGAAATGGGCGGATTGGTATTTGGCAATGATGAGGTGGATTATCCCAATCTACAATACCATTTCACGCCTGTTTATAATCAATATGAGGGTCGCAAGTTAATACTGTTTCAGGGCTTTCAGCTTAATGTTGACCAGTTGCGGCCACGCAGTCGTGGAGAAATTAAACTGCATTCTGCTGATCCGAATGATCGACCCGCCGCGCATTTTAACTACTTGTCTGATCCATACGACCTTAAGGAATTAAAAGAAGGTTTTGACAAAATGCAGGAGATTCTGCACCAACCAGCGTTTGATGCGTATCGAGGTAGACGCCTGGAGCCAACGCCTGAGGTTAAGTCAGAGAAGGATATAGAGGCCTGGATACGCACAACCGCATCAACAGATTATCATCCTTGTGGTACTTGTCGCATGGGAACTGATGAAGATGCAGTGGTTGATGGACAACTGCGTGTGCATGGACTAGATGGCTTGCATGTCATAGATGCATCAGTGATGCCTGATATTGTCAGTGGAAATCTTAATGCGCCGGTGCAGATGATTGCTGAACGAGCGGCAGATTACATCCTAGACCGAGAACAATTGCCTGCACAACAAGTGAGTTTCCATTTTCAGAAGTAGAATAAAGAATTTTTCGCCAAATTTATGATTGTTAGGTCAGATGACCTGTTTTAACCCAGATGATTGTCTCGTACTCAACATAAGGGTGATGCTTGCTCATGTGTGGACTGCGAATCCAGGTTCCGGCGGGATAATGCCCGTGTTCATCTCGAAACTCTCCCTTTAGAACAAAGATTTCTTCCCCACCGACGTGTGTATGCGGCTTGAATCGTTCTTGAGCCGGCCACTTAACCAGAGCCACACTCTCGGTACCGAATTGATGCAATGGTATCACTTGTAATCCACCTTGCCCGGGTAACCACTCGGCGGTTTTAGTATCGATGCAAACATGGGTGGTATCTTCAGCCTGGAATTGATGAAGTTTTACCAACAAAAGGCAACCAGATGCACTAGATGGTGCATGACTGGAGCCCGGGGGATTACGAAAATAATTTCCCTGATGATAATCGCCGGATTCATCTGAAAACACACCATCAAGAACTAGAATTTCTTCACCGAAGGGATGTTGATGAGTTTTAAATGAGCTACCGGGTTCATATTGAACGATGCTGGTGGCATGTCCGTGTTCCGCTGCTTCACGTGCTAAAGGCTTGCGTAATACACCTGCAGCAGGGCTAGCTTGCCAGTCAAGTTCATTAGTATTAATCACAACCCGCTGTGTCATATCCATGTTTAACATGATCAGACCTCAAATGGCTTCTAATGTTCATTTAGTTTAAATCATTTATCAATCACCTAATGTATTTTTCAACAGATTAAAGGTGATCAATCTAGAAGTTTAAATTTGAATTTACTAAACTTTAAAATCGCATTGTCCAAGCGTTAATTTCACCGCTAGAATCAGCACATTAACACAGTAGGAACAAGTAATGACTACAGAAATACCCGACAGCATGAAAGCTGTTGTACTGACCGGTCATGGCGGTTTGGATAAGCTTGAATACCGTGAAGATTACCCAACACCCCTGCCTGATCGTGGCGAGGTCTTAATCGCAGTAGGTGCCTGCGGATTGAATAATACCGATATCAATACACGCACCGCTTGGTATTCCAAAAGTGTCAAAGATGGCATTACTGATGAAGGCGGTAAAGCAGGTTATGATACGGCCGATGAAAGCGAAGCCAGTTGGGGTAACACCAGACTGACATTTCCTCGAATTCAGGGTGCCGATGTCGCTGGACGAATCGTCGCAGTGGGTGAAGGTGTAGATAACACACGAGTCGGTGAGCGCGTCATTATTGACCCCTGGTTGCTAGGCTTCGGTGATTGGTGCGACCCTGATCAATCAGGTTTTTTCGGGTCTGAATGTGACGGTGGTTATGCACAATACACCAAAGTTCGCACTCAGAACGCCTTGAAAATCGAATCAGATTTATCCGACGCACAACTGGCTACTTTCCCTTGTGCTTATATCACTGCCGAAAACCTAGTCGCACGTACCGGCTTACAACCTGGCGAAATAGTCGCTATTACAGGCGCATCAGGCGGCGTAGGCTCAGCCGCTATTCAGTTGTGTAAACTGCGCGGTGCCAAAGTTATTGCCATTGCTTCAAACAATAAAACCGACGGATTGTTGGAACTTGGTGCATCGGTAGTCATTGATCGTAATGAAGCTGATTTAGAAGCTGCAATTCGAGAAGCTGCGAAGGGGCCAGTTGATGTTGGCCTGGATGTGGTTGGTGGAAGTATGTTTATGTCATTGATTAATGCACTACGCCAGGGTGGGCGTTATTCATCCTCAGGCGCTATCGCCGGCCCAACAGTTGAATTTGATTTGCGTCAGTTGATCTATAAAGATTTACAAATGACCGGCGCAACAATCGTACCCCCGGGAACGTTTGGCCGGTTAGTTAGATTAATAGAAACCGGCCATCTAAAACCGATGCTGGCCAAATCATTCCCGCTTAAAGAACTGGCTAAAGCACAAGAAGCGTTTATGGCCAAACAACATACCGGCAATATTGTAGTCACAGTATGAAAATTACTAAGATTTCTATTTATCGCAAAGATTTGACGTATGTAGGCGGACGCTACGCCTGGGGGCGTGGGAACGTCATCGAGGTCGGCAAATCAACTGTTGTTACTATCGAAACTGACAGCGGTATTTCCGGCACCGGCGAGTTTTGCCCTTGTGGTGACAACTACATGGATGCGCATAGCGAAGGCACCGAAGCTGCTGCCAGGCTATTAGGCCCAAAGCTTATTGGAGAGGACCCACGTCAACTATCGTATATTGAACGCTTGATGGACAATACTATACGAGGCCACGGATACGCCAAATCTGCTTTTGATGCCGCATGCTGGGACATATTAGGCAAAGCAACGGGACTACCAGGCTGGATGCTTATGGGAGGCAAACTGACTGACGGTGCCGCCATGTATCGAGTCGTGCCGCAAAAATCTATAGAGCAAACACAGATCGAGATGGAGCAACATCGAAAAGCAGGTTATCGGCATTTTCAGATTAAAGTCGGAGGCGATGCTGTAACTGATATCAAACGAATTCGCACTGCCATGTCACTGCTTAAACCCGGTGAAAATGCCTACGCCGATGCCAACCAGGGGTGGACAGTTAACGAGGCTATCAAGGTCGTGCGTGCAGTGAGTGACCTTGCCGTGATGATTGAGCAACCCTGTTCAACATACGAAGAATGCCTGCATGTTCGTACTCATACGAATTTATCAATGAAATTAGATGAGTCCGTGACAGATATAAAAGTTGCTCAACGTATTGTCCACGATAAAGCCGCCGATGTTGTTTGCCTTAAAATCTCAAACCTTGGTGGTCTATCAAAGGCTTGTCGGGTACGTGATTTCCTCATCAGCAACGGCCTTTGTGTTGTAGCAGAAGACACCTGGGGAGGTGAAATCACAACTGCTGCACTTTCGCATTTTGCAGCATCTACACCACCAGAGTTTCTTTACAACACTACCGATCTACACAACTACAATGTTGAACGCACAGGAACCCCAGGACCTAAAACTGAGAATGGAAAATTATATGCTTCAGACACACCAGGGCTGGGTGTGGAACCGGATTACGAATCTTTAGGAGAACCAGTGGCAGTTTATTTATGAACTAAAAAACTGGTAAAGATACCCTAACAGATAGCTCAATGTCATAGCAAACAGTCTGATCCATTAAGGTAAAAACAGATTCTTGTGCCAATGCGATTATATCGGATTTAAACCACGGTTACGGTATAGGTTCCGGTTGTGGTGTGGGTTCCGGTTGAGGAGTCGGAGCTGGAGTTGTCGGAGCTGGAGTTGTCGGAGCTGGGGTTGTCGGGGCCATCGTCGTTGGAGCTGGGGTTGTTGGAGCCATCGTCGTTGCTGGAGCCGCCGTCGTCATTGGGGCCACCGTCGTTGTTGGGCTAACAGTCGTGGCACTTGTTTGTGCATGAGTAGGTAAATTAATGCTTAATACAATCGGACTTAACCAGGCTGATTTAACGATTTTCCGACGAGTGTGTTGGTGGTCAGATTCTAGATTCGTACTGTTTTCCTTTGTTGACATCGGTAGTCCCTCAATTAAACGGTAAAAGTTTCAAATTTTAATTTCCCACTAGAAGATGTTACTTCGATAAATTAGTGATAGTCAATATCAAACTTAAAAGATGCGGAACAAGGTGTCAACTTAATTAAGCTTAATAAATCCACCTGATTTTGGATTCAAGCCGAAGATAGCAGGATCTATAATTAGGCCTTTTAAATCCATCATCATCCGTTGTGACAGAGATCGCCCTATTGAATCTGTTCGTTCAGTATTCGGAAAACCATTTACCTCAATGAGAAAGGTTTCAAGATTTGCATTACATATGAAATCATATCCAAACAAATGATAGCTTCCAGTATTAGTCATCACAGCAGTTTTTCGTTTTAAGCAATCAATTGTCTTAACAACAATGTTTTGAATTTGTGAAGTTACCCCTGAAAGATTTGGTACTTCACTAAGCAAAATGGCAGTGTTTCCGCAATTAGGAGATAATTGAACATCCGCGGATGATGATTCAGGTGAATATAGGTCCTTATGGACCACCACCAATGAATCTTTATAGCTATAAATCTGCCAATCGTTTGTAACTAGAACATAAGTCCTGATTTTGAATTTTCTGTCATCGATTAAGGCAACATCATGAATGCCTTGTTGAATAATCATTGAATCTGTGGAACCCTTTAATTCTAATAATTTGTGAATTAGTTCCCACAAGTTGTTAAACATGTAAACACCAGAACCACCTGCCCCCAGTGTTGTTTTTAAAAAGCAAAAAACCTCCGAGCCCGTTGATTCAAGATAATGCAGGTAGTCAGAAAGTTCGGAAAAGACTTGCAACGTCAGATTCTGCTGATTGAATTCAGACAACAGATCAAACATCCTCAGTTTGTCATCCAGAATGCTAGTAATGCGATTATCGAATAACTGGCAAGCAGCGGTTCTCATTTGAGTGTTATAGGCACACCACATTCCAAAGTCCGCGTGATCCAGCGGGCTTGCTTCAGCCCATCCATGAGCATCCAATATCTCAGTCAGATTCCTTGATCTATTAATATGATAAGTGGCCGACACTACCTGAGTTCTGATAGTTATTTATTGATTTATTGTAATCAAAATTTTGCTAGATAATATAAAAACTTGCCTCTTGTTATCTTCTCACCTAAGAAATCAGAAAGATGCTAATTATTTTTAACTAACTTGCAATAATACATCTTCGATCAATTCTATCGAGTTCGCATCAAACTCTTCGCCTGTCATTTTTTCGTATAACTCAATATAGCGTTGGCTGGCACTAATGCGAAGATCATCACTTAGGTATTTTGATGGATTTTCATCGCTGTCGACATCATAACCAGCGTCAACGATCATACGGCGAACGAATTCTTTGTCCAGAGATTCGGGCTCCAGACCTTGCTCGAATCTGACTTTATAGCTTCGCTTAATCCAGTAACGCGAGGAATCCGGAGTATGGACTTCATCAATCAGCATCAATTCACCATCATCATCAACACCCATTTCATACTTGGTATCAACCAGAATCAAACCATGTTTTTTAGCCACTTTTTGCCCATAGGCAAATAACTTTAACGCGGTGGATTCGATTTGTTGCCAAATCTCTTCCTCGTTTAAACACATATCGTTGCAAAATGGCTTTAGCAGACCTTGCGCCAGAATCTGTTGTTTGGAAATACCTTCATCATGACCTTGTTCCGGCTTGGTGGTCGGTGTCACCAGATAATCGTCGAATTGTTGATTTTTCTGCATGCCTTCGGGCATCTCAATGCCGCAGATTTTACGATCAAGATGTTCATATGCGTACCAGGAAGATGTTTTGGTCGTGCCGGTCAAGTAACCGCGAACAATGATTTCAATGGGAATCACAGTGGCATTTTTAACAATAGAAACATTGGGATGCGGTGTTGAAATCAGATGATGGTTAATATCCAACCGATCCAGTTGATTAAACCACCATGCTGCAATTTGATTTAAAACCGCCCCTTTATAAGGAATTGTGCCAAGAATAAAATCAAACGCACTGACCCGATCCGATACCACTATGGCTCGTTTTTTATTTATTAAAAAACTATCCCGAACTTTGCCATGGTGAATCGTGTCTGCCGGTTCGAAATCGACCTGATTAATCGTCCTGGTTAATGCTGCCTTAATTTGCTCTTCACTGACTGTCATGTAAACATCTAATCCACAGTATCAAAAATAATCCGGTTGGTTACCGGCTTTCCATTTAATGTTACAACCCACACTTGGAATTTGCGGCTCGCTGATTGGTTCACCGCTCATCAAGGCTTGAATTGCATTATCCAAATCTTCTCCTGTCACGATCTTGCCATTACCCGGCCTAGCTTGATCAAATTGACCACGATAAACCAGCTGGTGGTTACAATCGAATAAAAAGAAATCCGGAGTGCAAGCGGCTCGATAAGCTTTTGCCACTTCTTGACTTTGGTCATACAAATACGGAAATTCAAACTGATGTTGCTTTGCCAATTCAGTCATTTTCTCTGGTGCATCAGCCGGATAGTGCTCAACATCATTGCTGCTGATTGCCACAACATTAATGCCCTGCTGTTGCCACTTTAAAGCCAGTTGAGCGAATTTTTCAATGATCAAAACCACATAAGGGCAATGATTGCAGATAAAAGCAACCAGTAACGGCTGATGATGATAATCCTGTTCAGTAATCCAGGGCGCACCAGTGTGTTTATTCAGATTGGGCAAATCAAAACCCGGGGCTTTAGTGCCTAATTCCAACATTGTCGAAGGTGTTGCTGCCATTTAAATTAATAGAATTTCAAGGGACGGCTATTTTACAGAGGCTTAGGGTCGGTTGCCAATGGCAACCGACCCTATAGTTCACTATTAAAATATTTTTTAAAGCTTTCCCAGACAAAGTTATAATGGCGCACAGGTGGAGAGGCTTCATGTTTGACTGGTTACTTTTTGATACAAGCTTATTAGCAGATCCAGTCATTATTTTCAGGCTGGTGCTACAGTGTATGTTATTCGGTCTATCTGCTTTTTTCTCTATGTCCGAAACGGCGTTGTTTTCACTCTCGACACTGGACTTCCAACGACTACGGGATGAAAATCATCCGCAATCTGATAATCTGCACAAGCTGCTGGATTACCCGCGTGTTTTAATCGTTTCTATTTTATGCGGCAATGAGTTGGTTAATATTGCCGCTACCGTGAATCTGGCCGGTATTTTACTCGCGCTTTATGGCGATCCTGATACCGCCGGCTGGATCAATATTATTATCATGTTTCCGCTATTGCTGATGTTTGGTGAGATCACCCCAAAAACTATCGCTGTCACGAATACTTACAAAATGTCCTCCGATGTCATTTCCGCACCGATAAATTTTTGGATCAAGTTAATCAGACCTTTGCGTAGCATCGTCATGATGATCGCCAATTCATTGACTTCACTTTTTATAGGTGAACAACCTAAACAAGAAAACTTGCTGGGTGCAGATGAAATCAGGACTTTGCTTGAGGAGGCTAATGAGCAGGGTGAGCTAAGCGCAATTGAGCGAGTCATTATTGATAATCTGCTGGAAGCCAAAGACGCCGAAGTAGTAGAAGTCATGATTCCAAGGCCGCGGCTGATTTTTCTGGATATTGATCAACCTTTACCTAAATTGGTTGAAAAACTTCGCCGTTATCGTCGCACCCGTTTCCCGGCTTACCAGGGCCATCCGGATAACATTGTTGGCATGGTCAATACTAATGATATCGCTGCATTGATCCTGGAGAATGCTGATCTCGATCAAGTTGATGCCAAGTCACTACTAAGGCCAGTGGTTGCCGTACCTGAAACCAAGACTATTCATGAAATGCTGGATTTATTCAGGCGTGAAAATTCTACCGCTGCACTGATATTTAATGAGTGGGGCAGTGTTGACGGTTTTGTCACTCTAAGACAGGTTTTACGTTATTTCGTCGGAGCAATCGCCAGCAAGGATCATACCGAACAATCATTTGATGAGATTGAACCTGGCCGGTTCCGTGTTTCTGGACAAATGAACCTTGAGCGTGTTAACGACATTATGCATACCGATCTTGAGCACTCACGCATGACAACGATTGGTGGTTTGATTTTCCAGCAACTTGATCGTTTGCCAACAGTTGGTGACAAGGTCGAACTTTCTGGAGTTAATGCAGAAGTAATCAAAATGAAGGGACATCGCATTGACCAGGTCGAAATGACTTCAGGACCAGTGTTACTCACCGATACTGAGGACTATCTTGATGAAGAAGGCGAGTCATCATGAGCCTGCTAGTTGGCATCCCCTTGATGATCATCCTGTTAATCCTAAAGGGACTATTTTCCGGCTCTGAAATTGCTCTGGTTAATGCCGATAAAATCAGACTGAAAAAATTAGCTAAGAGCGGCCACAAGGGTGCCAAATTAGTATTAAAAGCCTTTGAACGGCCTGATGAATTATTAAGCACCACCTTGATCGGCACCAATATTACTACTATCGCCTTAACCACTATCGGTACCTTGATGATGGTGCAATTACTCGGTAAGCAAGGTGACTTATGGGCATTTATCCTATTTACACCCCTGTTTTTAATTTTAGGTGAAATTGTTCCTAAAAGTATTTTTCAGGAAAAATCGGATGTACTCACGCCGATATTGATCTATCCGCTGTGGCTAATTTCCAAACTTCTCTGGCCAATCATTTTTGTATTTTCACGCATCGCAAGCTGGGCTGCACGTCTTGCAGGAGGAAAACCTGAACAGGGCTTGTTTGTATCACGTGATCAATTATCCGCCGTTGTTCAACTGGCTGAACAAAGCGGTTCTCTTGGTAGTTTGAATCAAGGCCAACTTCGTCAGGTATTAAAATTCTCTGACACAAAGGTCAGTGAAATAATGATACCAACATCTGAATTGATCGCTTTCAATAAACAAGCTTCAATACGTGATCTGATTAAACAAACACTTGAAACCGGACATCGACGTTTCCCCGTCTATGAAAGCAGCAAGGAGAAATTAATTGGTATCGCCACAATCACTAATAGAGTGCTACTGGAACCCGGTTTTGCAGACCAATCAATAGAAATGATTACACGCCCAGCGCTTTATATTAAACAAGATCAAACGTTGGAACAGGTATTACCTTACATCCTTGATCGCAAGGATCGTATGATGCTGGTTGCAGACAACGATAGAAAAACCATCGGCATAGTGACTTTTGAAGATTTAATCTCAAACGCCATTGGTGATATCAATATTGGCAATAGATAAGCAGGGTTAACTGTGAACCTTATACTTTAAGTTATTGATTTGTCGATTTTATCGAGAAACGTAACACCATATAACCCATAAATCCGGAAATAAGTGAACCAACGATAATACCCAAACGTTCATCGAAAAGCAGATTGACATTTGTCTGCCCAAAGGCAAGTGAACCTATAAACAAACTCATGGTGAATCCGATTCCGCATAATAATGATGTGCCATAAAGCGATAACCAGTTCATATCTTTGGGCAAACTGACAAACCTGAGTTTTACTGCAACCCAGCACAAGCCAAATACACCGATTTGTTTGCCCAAAAATAAACCCAGAGCAATACCGACCGGCACGGGGTGCAGCACCTGTTCGAGACTGATGCCTGATAAATTAAGCCCTGCATTGGCAAAAGCAAATACAGGCAACACGAAAAACGCCACTAATTTGTGTAGATCGTGCTCCAAGGATTTAAGCGGCGAATAATTTTTGTCCTTGTTCGAATAAAGCGGGATCGACATGCCCAGAATAACACCTGTCAGTGTGGCATGAACACCTGATTTCAGCATCGCTATCCACATGATTGCTCCAATCAGGAAATAAAGGCTCTTGGAGTCTTCATTGCGACGATTTAAAAAATATAAAGCTGCAATACAAACAACCACAACCAATAACGCCTTAAATGAAATATTGGCTGTATAGAAAATCGCAATAATAACAATAGCACCCAAGTCATCAAAAATAGCCACCGAGGTCAGAAAAACTTTTAACGAAAGCGGTACGCGGCTGCCTAGCAGGGACAGTATACCCAGTGCAAAAGCAATATCTGTGGCGGCCGGGATGGCCCAACCTTTCATGGCCACAGGATCGTTAATATTGAAATAGGTATAAATAAGCGCGGGTGCAGCCATGCCACCTACTGCAGCAACAGCAGGAAGAATTACATTACGCTTATCGGATAATTCACCTTCAATTAATTCACGTTTTAACTCAAGGCCTACCAAAAGAAAGAAAATTGCCATCAAACCGTCATTAATCCAAAGCAGCAGCGGCTTAGCAATTTCCAGCGCTCCGACTCTCACCTCAACAGGTGTATCAAGCAGTAATACGTAATACTGATTCAGTGGTGAATTTGCACAAATTACAGCCAATAGCGCTGTAAACATTAACAGAATCCCACCCGCTGATTCAAGTTTGAAGAATTCTCTAATAAATGATTTTTTGGTGTCTTGCATACAATTATGATCGTTTAATCATTAGACCAGATTTTAACCCTAATTATTTTTCAATAACATGGCAAACGCTTTGCTTTAATCTGAATCAATCAGTTGTTGATAAATCATCGGGTCAGTTGCGCCTTCAGTGCCGAGCAACAGAACCTGACTGGACGCATCTAATTCTAACAACTCAAACATTGGCCTCTGCTTGGAACATGCGATCAATGCGGCCAACCCCGCGATGGCAGATTCCCCTGCAACCACAGGTTCAGAGCGTTGTGCTAATAACTGCATACTTGCTGCGACAATATCTTCGTTGATGGTTAAAAAATCGCTGGCTCCCGGCTCTAGGATTTTCCAGCCCAGCATAGACACTTCACCACATGATAAACCTGCCATAAGTGTTTCTTCTTGTATCTCAACAATTGTCGGCTCTCGATTGACGGCACTTTGATACAAACAATCAGCCAGTTCAGGTTCGACAATAACAACTTTGGGCATCGCTTGACCCAACTGCTGCCATAAATATGCCGTTACGGCTGCCGCTAGGCCGCCAACACCCCCTTGAATAAACACATGGGTCAGCGGTGGTTGCCCCTGAAGCTGGTCTAATACTTCTTTCATCATTACACAATAACCCGACATGACATTTCGAGGCGGTTCTGTATAACCTTCATAAGACGTATCGGAGATCACAAACCAGCCATTTTCCGCTGCCGACTGAGCCGCCAGATGAACAGATTCATCATAGTTACCCTCTATACGGATGACCTCAGCACCATAGGCCTGCATTGCTTGCTGTCGGTATTCACTGACTTCTGCATGAATAAAAATGACACATCGACAACCAAACTGCTGCGCCCCCCAGGCTACCGAACGGCCATGATTACCATCAGTTGCCGTCGTCACGGTTATGCTTTCGACAATATCAGCATATTGACCACTGCGAATTTCTGCAAAGCTGACGGGGTGATTGATACGTTTGCTTAGTTGCTGTTGCAGCAAACATAATACTGAATAAGCACCTCCCAACGCTTTGAAGCTGCCTAAACCGAACCGATGCGACTCATCTTTGTAATGAATCATACCCACTCCAACTGCAGCGGCTAAATCTTGCAAGGCATGTAAAGGCGTGGGTTCATAATTCGGCCATTGTGTTATTTCAGTTATGGCACAATCTATGCTGGAATGACCCAAAGTCTCTTGCAATAGTTGTGGGTAAGCACACGGCTGTAGTCTATTTTGATTAGCTGTATGTTTTATTTGTGTTGTGTCAAATACGTTTGCAAATTCCACCATCTAAATATCCTAGTTGATTATCGGCATTTCTGGCCAGGCACGTTTGCTTAACAATTCACAGCCCGATTCTGTGATAGCAATATTTTCCTCATGCACCATCTGCTTACCTACTGCGAAACTCATAGCCGGTTCTAAAGTCAGCACCATGCCGGGTTCAATGACTGTGCTGTCCGATGCAGTTATTGATGGCCATTCAGTCAGTTGCATGCCTAAGCCATGGCCCATACGGCCAACATCACTGGGCTGTGCTCCACCGGCTTCGAGCACCTTCCACATGGCCTGAAAAAGTACTGCCAGTGTGACACCGGGCCGGGCTATCTGTAAGCCGGCTTCGGTAGCATTATATACAGTCCGATAAGCTTGCATGACATTATCATTAACCTTGCCGAAACCATAGTTGCGATCAAAATCACTAAAATAACCATCGATGACGGTACCCGTATCGATGATTAATACATCACCGTTTGTCACAATATTATCCGTCGGCCCCATAATAATTGAATCATAGCCACCTGGACCTGATCCGGCGATCATGTAAGGTGTATCATCTGCACCCCTGTTCAGTAAATCAATGCGAAGTTTTTTACAGATCTGGCGCTGGGACTCACCGGCCTGAATTAATGCCGGCAATGCATTAAATCCGTCCGCAGTAATTTCACAGACATGGCGTATTTTCTCGATTTCAAGCTCCGACTTAATGCTCAACAACTTATGCATCAACAACGCTATATCGACAATCTCTGTACCCGTAAGATTGTCGATCAGAGTTTTAAAATCATCAACCGGCATACGTAGTGTTGATTGCAGGCCCAAAGTGAATCCGATTTGTCCGAAACGTTGAGGTAACCCATTACAAGCTGATGCTAACAATGATACCCCGTCGTCATCCGGATCAGGCGCAGCCCAGCTGCGAATATCATCCAACCAGGTATCCTGCATACCACTGACACCAATTTGTGGAATTACAGCAATTGGCTTGCCATCAAGTGGTATAACAAGAAACCAGGGGCGCGTAGGGCTTTGCCAAAATTGAGTGAAAAAACCGGAATAATAACGCACATGTGGCTCAGTCGTTAATACCACCGCATCAAGCTTATACTCGCGCATGGCGGCTTGAAGGCGTTGTGTACGCTGTTCAAATTCCTGCTGAACAAATCTTCGCTGTTGAGCCATTAGCCTTCGATCGAACCTGATATAGTTACTTGATAACCAGTCTAGCTGATATTGAAATCACAAAACAACAGGTTATTAATAGGTTTGCACATTCTGGGATAATTGTTTTTTATATTGCTGGGCTGCTGCCCAGAATCCTCCTTCGGTACCGTCAACAAAGTGAATATGTTCGCTGTGTTCAAGCGAAAAAACCAGGCAGGTCATTTGTGCTTGCTCGGTACAATGCACTCCATAGGCAATCATGCCGGACTGATAAGCGTTATTCAGATAACTTCTAATTTCTTGAAGCTGTGATTCACTGCAATCCAGCACCAGTCTTAAGGCATCATCAAAACGGCGGTAATCGGCATTGGTCTTTATTTCCCGGCGATATTGAGGTGCATCATAGTGTCCTGCTTTTAGATTAAAACGTTCCAGAACAGACTGGATGAAACTTTGATACAGCAGATACACATATCGACCAAAGAATGATTGACGACCACGAGTTAGTCTGGCTTCAATTTTTAAGCCCTGCATGGGCCACTTAAAACGCAGAGTATTTTCGGTAACCGGTGCTGGCGGTCGTAAGTCCTCACCTAAAATCCGGCTTAGCTCGCTCAAAACCTGGCTAAATATTTGATGACGATGCTTAATATTTTGATCCAGAACTTGAATTAATAAGCAAGTCATTTGACCATGTTGTGATTGTAACGGTTGCCAGCGACAAGAGAGCCCACTCAGATCAGGCATATCAACACTTTCAACATCTGCAACAGCATATTGCTCACAGTTTTGATCTTGTTTTATCAACTTATCAGCAAGCTCTACTCCTCCACCGGAAAACATGGCTACAGCATTATTAGGTGAAAGTTCGAATTTGCCGACCAGCACATCTTTATTTGCCAGCCGCAATTCATCTATGGCAACCAGTCCAATGCGAAGATCAATACCGAATTCCCTACGCACCAATCCCCGTGTATTGATGAGGGCCGTCCTGACATTGCTCAAAAGCGGCTCCGGTATCAATATAGTGGCACCGTCACCGCCAAAAACAAAAGGAATGTCGACACCTTTACTTGCATTTAACACCGCTGTGATGCAACTGGCACCGGCCATATTTACTTCTTTATAGCGCCCTTGATCTACCGCTTTAGTCGAACCCACAACATCGGTAATTACAACCCACCAGTCATCTGGTGCGGGGGTAAAATTATCGATGCTTGCTAAAGAATTAAAATGGTCAAATGTGGGCAGCCGGCTATAAAAATCACCTGTCCCGACTACCACCACTTAACCACAAACCGAACAATCTGGCCGCTTAGTGATTTTAATCGTCTGCCATTGTGAGCACAGAGCATCATAAATCTGCAACTGCCCTACCGGAGATTCACCGATATCCAGCAGTATTTTGATTGTCTCCGTTGCCTGAATCAGGCCCATAATGCCTACAACACTGCCTAAAATTCCACTTTCACTACATGTTTCATTAAGTTCAACATGACCAAACACACATTCAAAACAAGGGCTGTCGGTCCGACCTGGGTTAAATACGGTCAATTGCCCTTCCATACGTATAGCCGATGCAAAAACTAAGGGAATACCATGCTGAAAACTGTATTGATTAATGCTTTTACGTGATTGCAGATTATCAGTGGCATCAATCAACACATCTGTCGCCAGAACTTTTAGGTCATTTAATTGGGCATCAAACTTTTGTTCGATAGTGGTCACGCGACTTGCAGGATTAAGCCTGGAAATTAAACCTGCCATAGCCTTAACTTTTGGCTGCCCTATATCTTGCTCTGTATAGGCGAGTTGGCGCTGCAAATTAGTGAGTTCAATGACATCATGATCAATTAAGGTTAACTCACCCACACCTGCAGCTGCTAAATACATGGCAGCCGGACAACCCAAACCTCCAAGGCCAACTACTGTGACCTTGGATTGCGCCAACTTTTGTTGTCCGCCTATATCTATTTGTGGCAATAATATTTGCCGATTAAACCTGAGTAACTGCTGATCGTCCAATGGGTTGTCCGCGTTGACCCTAATATGCGGTTTGATCTTGAATGTTTCCAGCCGGGCTATAATGGCAAACAATATAGTCTTTTTCTGCTGACGTTGCGGCTGCACAACCGATATGCGTCGTCTCAGACCAGACAATCTGGCTGTAACTTTCACACTGTTCCCAATCCGCACTACAGTTTTGTGGTACCGGTTTATCGGCCAGAAAGTAAGCTTTGCCCGTACTCCACAACGCAAAAATCTCCTCGAATGTCAGACTATTATGTTCACCTGACCAGCTATTTTGACCGTATCCACTGTCACTGCGTTCTAATACGTCTAAAAATACTGCATTATTAACAAGTTGCTGAGCACTGGCTTGCAATTCATCTGACCATTCAAGCTCAGGAACTTCCAAAGCATCCCGTTCTTGATTGTGCAGACTCAGAAATTCATTTAAAGCGGTTTCGGCCATGACCGATTGGGCTATTAACATAAAAAATAAGCAAATAAGTCTTATTATGTGCATAACATATCTCTTAGCTGACAGACCCTAGGTTATAGCAAAGCATACTGAATTTTTGATGATATTTAGCGAAAATTGTTAAATAATTGGCACTATCCATAAACGGAGACCCGTATCTTGCCGGATTTAAGCCAAAGACTGAATCAGTTTAAACCATCAAAAATCGCCCAAATATTTGCCCTGGCAGCAGAATTAAAGGAACAAGGCGAAGATATTGCTGATTTATCCTCAGGTGAGCCAGACTTTGCGACAGCCGATCATGTCTGTGAACAGGCTAAACAGGCGATTGATCAGGGTATTACCAAATACACACCTGTAGACGGCACTTCAACACTAAAAAGAGCCATCCAGGCTAAATTCAAAAATGATAATCAACTTGAGTTCAAGCTGGACGAAATCATAGTAGATAGCGGTGCTAAACCGCTCCTTGCCCATACTTTAATGGCAATACTGGACCGCGATAATGAAGTAATCATACCCACACCATGCTGGCCCTCACACCCTGGCATGGTGCAATTGTGCGAGGCATATCCGGTCTTTATTAAGGGATCTGCGAAAAATAATTTTAAACTCAGGCCCTTGGATCTGGACCATGCGATCACCCGGCAAACTAAAGCGATTATCTTAAATTCTCCTTCTAATCCCACTGGAGCGGTGTATACGGCACAGGAACTACGAGCCCTGGCCGACGTATTGCTGGAACACCCAAACATATGGATAGTGGCTGACGATATCTATGAAAAACTGTTGTTCGATGATCGTGAATTTTTCAACATTGCACAAATTGAGCCAAAACTGATGAATCGAACAATTACAATCAACGGCCTATCCAAAGCCCATGCCATGACCGGTTGGCGTATTGGCTATGCGGGTGGGCCTGCAAAATTAATGAAAGCAATTCGACAGATCATGTCGCAAGCTACCGGAAATCCTTGTGCCATCAGTCAGGTTGCTGCTGTTGCCGCACTAGCTGGTGATCAACATCACATTAGGCAGCAGGTCAGTATTTATCAGGCAAGACGAGACAAATTAGTCACGGAATTAAGCAAAGCACCGGGATTAGAGGTATCAGCCTGTGAAGGTGCATTTTATCTTTATGTGAGTTGTGCAGGAGTCATCGGCAAAAAAAACCCTGATGGGAACAAACTAGAGTCCAGTACTGACTTTGTGCAATATTTACTCGAACATCATAAAGTTGCTGTCGTGCCGGGAACTGCTTTCGAATATGATCCCTACTTTCGTCTGTCATTCGCCACCTCTGATGAGCAGCTTGATAAAGCTTACCAAAGAATACGAACAGCCTGTGAAGAGCTAAAATAGTATTAATACGAAATCGAAACCTGAGCCTGCAAAAACAGGAAGTAATTTAATACTTTTCATTTATTTGATTTAGGATTATACTACTTTGTAACAATTAATGACGAAAAATAATCAATAATTACTTATTGATTGCATCTAGTGTAAAATTTAAAACCAACGAGTGTATGTCACTCTCGGGGAGAAAACTGGAATACTGATTAATGTATTCGCTATTGCCAACAATTGGGGCGCTGTATTTTGCGGTGACCGGGATTTTTGTCTTATTACGTGATAAGACGACTTCAGCTAATTTAATTTTCTTTTTTCTTTGTCTGACAACTTTTTTCTGGCAATTTACCTGGGCCATTTTATTTCAGACCCAAAATCCTGAATTGGCATTTGAGTTAATCAAGCTTGGTTATTTATTCATACTGTTTTTGCCGACTACGCTTTACCACTTCCTGGTCAAAATGGCCAAACGCAAAAACGAGGAGAAATTTGTTTATTTATCCTACGGTGTATGTGGGCTTTTGGCACTGACTTTGATTTTTAGCGATTTATTCGTTAAAGGTCATTATGAATATTTCTGGGGTTACTACCCTAAAGCCGGGATACTGCACCCGATTCATGTCATTCAAACCATGGTGGTGGTAACCCGAGGTTTATATGTAGCGTATAGCGCAATTGCCAGCTCAACTGCACTACATAAAAAACAACTGCAATACTGCGTAGCCAGTCTATTTATCTATTTCATTGCCGCTGTTGATTACCTTTGTAATTACGGTTTTGAATTCTATCCTCCCGGAATTGTTTTTATTATCATTGCTCTGGGCATAATGGCTTATTCCATGACCCGTTACCAGTTATTAGACATATCCGTAGTTTTAACCGATAAGCTGGCCCGGGTTTTCGCATTAATCGGGGTGGGAACTATTTATATTTTTGGCTATTTTTTCTATCGCAAATTTTTACCACAAGATAATGATTTAATTTCACTTGGCTTGGGCTTGTCGTTCCTTGCGCTGGCGGCTCCCGCCTTTATGAAAATTCAAAAGGAAATACAGACTATACCATCCAGAATTTTTCCTAAGCGATATATATACGCCGAAGCTTGTGAAGCCTTGAATAAGCGTTTGGATAAGATTTTTTCCTTGAACAAGCTATTTTCTTTTCTGGACAATTTCTTTTCGGTAGTGATGAAGGTTTCTTTGGAAGAAATTTATATTTGTAACCAGAGGAATGAAAAAACAATGATTGCCTGGAATATAGAGCATGAAAAAGTCTCTTCCTCAAAGCTGATGAGCTTGCAAACACTCAGGCAGTTAAAAAGTGATGGAACAGCAGTCGTTTACAATACAGGTGATCAACGCTACCGGTCAGTTTTTCAAGAGCATCCATCTGGCGCAGCGGTGCTTTGCTATGAGCAAGATCATTTGATTGGTGTATTTTTTATTGGATTGCCCACCGCATCAATAGAATATACATACAACGATAACCGCTTACTCGACAAACTGGCTAGACAGGTTGCACCTGTGCTTTATCGTGCCCTGGCACACCATAAGGTCCTGGATTACCTTGAGGAATCTCAGAAAAATGCGTCCTTAGTCAACCTGGTTAATGAATATAATCATGAAATCAAAGGGCCTTTAAGCATATTACATTCTTACGCAACTCATCCATCCCTGGCGGATGAACACACATTAAGAAAATTGATCATCAAACAGGTTGATCGAACCAGTGACATTCTGGATACGATGCTCAACATCGCTCAAGGCCGACACAAACGCAATCCTCAGCCCGTTGATCTGAATCGAATTATTAAACAAGCCTTAAAACTATTTCCAATCACTTTTGCCGATATAGATTTACAGCTTGGCCAAAACCTGAACCGGATAACCGGCGACAAAGATGATTTACATATTCTTTTTATTAACCTGCTTAAAAACACAGTTGAGGCTTTACACAAAGCACAGGTTGAATCTGATTTGGATTTTGAATCAAAAATCACCATTAAGACCAGAAATATCAAAGATTCTGTACTGATTGAACTATCAGATTCAGGCATCGGTATTCCAGAAAATGAAATAGATCAAATTTGGGATATTGGTTATAGCAAACGGAATACCGGTCAAGGCAGCGGTGGAATCGGGTTATCTGTTGTTAAACGTATTGTGGAGGAACATGACGGCACTATCGCTGTGTTCAATAATCCTACCCAAGGCGTGACTTTTCGTATGACCTTCCCAATGATCACCATTCATTCCACTCAACCAGAAGATACCGTTAAGTAAACCTGGATTAAACTGCCAAACCTTGATTTTGGCTCCTGCGAGTTAATCGTTTCTTACCCACTTCCATCTACATACCCAGACTTTCCACTTAGTTGTTTATCAAATTAATTATTTTTAATATTTAATTAATTAATGTATTATGTAGTTAGCATGATTTGCAACCCCATGTGGTCTATGTATCGAAATGTTGATCGGAATCAAACACAAACTAATTTAGGAGTATTCCTTTCAGACATTTATGAGGTATTGAAATGAAAAACGAAGCATTAAACATCATTCCCGTATTCCCAGCCCAAAAAAAAAATACGAATATCAGATAAACACCTATCTAAAGGATTCAAACGCCTACGGCAATATTTATTTTTCCAGCTATTTTGAATGGCAAGGAATGTGCCGAGAAGCATGGTTTAGCGAATGTATCTTTGAAAACATGTTTGAACTGGATGGCGTATTCATTACTAAACAAGCACATAATGAATACAAAGGAGAAACTTACCCTTTCCAAAAACTAAAATGTGTAGTCAGCACAAAAAATATCAAAAACGCCTCGTTTGATGTTGTTTTCGAGTTTTTTGATGCGGACTCGGGCCAACTGGTGTCAGAGGGCTATCAGACTATTGTCTATGCCTCTAAAACCAAGAAAATTCAGCGGCTTGAACATCACATTTTAAATAGGATTAAACAATATCAAAAAGCTGCTTGAGCAATAATCGATCGCTTTCGTTACTTGACCACATTGCAAAGCGTTTATAACGGCGTCAATAATGCCTGCTCTATAAGCCACTCAACAAATAAGTCGGCTTCTTGCTTAGTTTTTGCCCGATCAAAAAAACAACAGTAATAACCTCTGTTTGTGCTGACACTTATATCTGCAGCAATTCGCAAACGTTTTGCCCTTAACAAGTCTGACATGAGATATTGCCAACCTAAAGCAACACCCTCGCCATTTAACGCTGCCTGCAAGTAAACAATATAACTGTTATAAAAGCGATCTGCTGAAGGGTCTAATGGCTCCAGGCCTGTTGTCTCAAACAAACGTTGCCAGTCCGAAGCATGATAAGCGTCTCTCAAGTAGAGCAACTTTTGCTGCGCTAATTCCTCAACCGTGAATTTTTTGCTTGGCAAATAATCTACACTACAAATTGGAAACAAGGTTTCTTGAAATAAAAGCTTGGACTTATAACCCGGCAATTCCCCTTTTTCACCAAACATCACAACAATATCGGTAGTATCGGCATCATAGCCGCAATTGCTGTCCCTGGTGATAAGCTGCAAATTTATTTGCGGAAACTTTTTTCTAAAATCAGCTAACCGGGCCATTAACCAGCAACTGGCAATACCTATAGAAACATCAACAACCAGCTGTGATTGATCTTGTGTTTTACGTATGTCTTCTACAGCCTGACGAATCTGCTCAAAACCTGAAGAAATGGCTGAAAATAACACTTGACCATGACTGGTCAATTCAAGCCTGGGTTTACGTCTGATAAACAGGGACTGACCTAACCACTGCTCTAGTTCAGCAACTTGCCTGCTGACTGCCGGCTGCCTGACATTGAGTTCTTTTGCTGCCCGGGTGAAACTCAGATGGCGGGCGGCAACTTCGAAAGAACGTAAGGCATTCAGAGGTGGCAACATCGTTATATATCATTCTTTAAAGGAATGATTATTATGATTTTTTTACCTGTTTTCAAGGGTAAATTACCATGATAGCATCTGATTTATCGAATGAATAAACAACATGAAAACGTCCCTTAACTTACTTGTTCTCAGCGGCGACGGCATCGGCCCGGAGGTCGTAGATGCTGCCTTGGAATTACTGCAGTACATCTGTGAACAGGAAGAACTTGATTTAAACCTGACCGAAGATTTACTTGGTGGTGCTGCTTATGACAAATACGGCACATTTTGCCGTGATCAAACTGTTGAAACCGCTAAACAAGCCGATGCTCTGGTCGTTGGATCAGTGGGTGGACCCAAATGGGATAGTTTAGATATTGCCGGTCCACCTGAAACCAAAGATGGCCTGATGCGTTTAAGAAAAGAATTAAACACCTTTGCTGGACTGAGGCCGTGCAAATGCTATACACCATTGATTCAACACACTCCCTATAAAGACCATATTGTCAAAAATACAGACATTATGGTGTTACGGGAACTATGTAGTGGTATGTTCTTTGGTTACCCCAGAGGTATCGATGAATTAGCCGATGGAAGTTTCCAGGGTTACGATGCTAACTATTATACGAGTACTGAAATTGAACGGTTTGCACGAATTGGCTTTGAACTGGCCCAACAACGGCGCGGCAAACTGATATCTATGGACAAATCAAATGTCACCGAAAGCGGTGTCCTATGGCGGCGCGTGGTCAATCAAATTGGCGCCGATGAATATCCTCAAATTGAGCTGATTCACCAATATGCTGATAATGCCTTATATCAAATGACCATGAACCCTAAAGCATTCGATGTAGTGCTCGCCGATAATTTACTTGGTGATTTGGCCTCAGATCTTGCCGGCACCATGGCCGGATCATTAGGCATGCTCCCCTCAGCTTGTTTAAGCACACTCAATCCCGATGAAGACACTTTAGCGGGCATTTATGAACCTGTGCATGGTTCGGCGCCGGATATTGCCGGTCAAGGCATCGCCAATCCGATGGGCATGATTCTAAGCATCGCAATGATGTTGCAATACACATTTAAACGCCCTGATCTTGCCGAAGAAATTGAGTCTGCGGTTGTGAGAACTATTGATGCCGGGGTAACCACGCCTGACTTAAATGGTCGTTCGACAACTAAACAGGCCACTCAACGTATCATTGCAGAATATAAGCAACTATGAGGCAAACGGCAGAAAATACCTATGATTTCATCGTCGTTGGCGGCGGTTCAGCCGGTTGCGTGATGGCCCGGCGCTTAAGCGAATCTGTTAATGCCAGCGTGCTACTTCTGGAAGCTGGCGGTAAAGGCGATGATCTATTCATCAAAATGCCGGCAGGCAACGGCTTTTTATTCGGAAACCCTAAATTTGACTGGGGTTACCATTGCGTTCCCCAGAGAGAGCTGCATGAGCGTAGCATTTACTATCCGCGAGGCCGTGCCCTGGGTGGTAGTTCAATCATGAACGGCATGATTTATATCCGTGGTAACGCCCAAGATTACGATGACTGGAACTTGCCGGGCTGGCGTTATCAAGATCTATTACCCTACTTTAAAAAACTGGAAACTGCCACGCATTACAATGACAAATACCATGGACATGAGGGCCCGATAAAAATTTCCCCGGCACAAAATTGCGGTGAACTGGATCAAGCATTTTTGGATGCAGCACAACAGGCCGGTCACCCTTACAACGCTGATTTTAATGCCTTCGACCAGCTAGGTACCGGCTTGCTTGATGTAACCGTGCATAATGGGCAGCGCCAGTCTACTTTCTTAGCTTACCTTCAAAAGCACCGCTGTCATCAAAACTTGACCATAAAAACACAGTCCACTGCACATAATATAGTCTTTTCAGGTCATCGCGCGAATGCTATTAACTATGCACAAGGCGCAGATATTAAAACAGCCTATGCAGATAATGAAATCATCCTATGTCTTGGCACCTTTGCCACACCACAATTATTAATGCTATCAGGCATTGGCGCTAGCGAACATCTGCAGCAACACGACATTCCTGTGATGATCGATCTGCCTGGTGTCGGTATGAACCTGCAGGATCATGTTAATTATCCCATGCAATATGTCTGCACTGATGCGTCCCTGACCCTCGCCCGCCTTCAGCGACTTGACCGCGCTGTTGGAATTGGAGTTAGATATTTGCTTACCAAGTCCGGTCCGTGTGCAAATCCTTTTTGGAGTACGCATCTGTTCTTTAGCCTGGACTCCACGAACCAAATTCCGGATTTACAAACAATGTTTACGCCTATGATTGTTAAAGAGGCGCCGGTTAATCAGTCGAAGTTAAATCTGAATAGTCTCGGCAGTCAGATTTTAGTGCGCGGCAAACAAGCAGGTTGCGGTTTTCAACTGGATATTAATCAAATGCATCCGCAATCACGAGGCAGCGTTAAACTGAAAAGCAATAACCCTTTTGATCAGCCGCTCATTGATCCTAATTTCTTGGCCGCTGACAAAGATCAAAATGACTTGATTGAAGGCATTAAGAAGATGCGTGATGTAGTGGCACAGCCCGCCTTCGACCCATATCGCGGCAAAGAGTTACAACCGGGGGCTCTACTCCAATCAGATAAAGAACTATTGCAATCAATTCGACAGTTAGTCACCACTGGCCATCATCCCGTCGGCACTTGCAAAATGGGAACAGCAGATGATGAAATGGCAGTGATTGATCCCAAACTAAGAGTTAAAAGCCTTGAGAACCTTCGTATTGTCGATGGCTCTATCATGCCGACAATAACCACCGGCAACACTAACGCACCGATAATCGCCTTTGCGGAAAAAGCCGCCGATTTAGTTTTAAATACGGCAAGTTCAACACATTCAGAGGAAAGCCATGAAGAATTTACCCCTCCTAACCTCCCCTGACAGGGGATGGGCATTGATTCAAAGTGAGGCATATCAGATTACTTTGAGATCATTCAACGGGAAACAGAATAACTCGGTTAAACAAGGTTATTATTCGATGTCTGTTTCATTTCCCAGTGAATCGGTTCAGGATCAGTCCGAATTGCATTACTTCGAATTATTTCCAATGGGGGAGCTAGAGGGAACAGCACTAAAATTGAAACTATTAATACTAAGCTCCGTACAAAAATTAGACAAAACCTCGGAACATTCCATATTCTCCCCCTTTCAGAGGGAGCTAGAGGGAACAGCACTAAAATGAAACTATTAATACTAAGCTCCGTACAAAAATTAGATAAGACCTTGGAACATTTGATGTTCTCCCCTTTTCAGGGGGAGCTAGAGGGGGTAACAAAAAACACTCATCATTCAATCGAGGCCACTTTATGAAAACCTTCGATTTCTATGCCAACGGCCAATGGCACAAGCCTTTCTCAGGTGAATACCTGGACAGCATCGATCCGACTACCGGCGAGGTTTGGGCTCGAATTCCCAAATGTAACACTGAGGATGTAGACAAGGCCGTACAAGCAGCTCATCAGGCTTTTGAACACGGCCCCTGGGGCAGAATGCTGCCCTCGGAGCGTGGCCGTGCGCTGCGCCGACTAGGTGATGTATTAATTGAAAACGCCGAGATATTAGGTGAAATCGAAACTCGCGATAACGGTAAGAAAACCAAAGATATTACTCCGGGGCTGAAGTCCTGGCTAGCAGACAGCTTTTATTATTACGCCGGTTTAGCCGATAAAATTGAAGGCTCAGTAATTCCTGTTGATGCACCGGGAATTTTAAACTACACCCGCTATGAACCGTTTGGTGCAGTAGCATGCATAACCGCCTGGAACTCACCGCTGTTGATCGCTATTTGGAAAATTGCCGCAGCGCTGGCAGCCGGTAATACTGTGGTGATTAAACCGTCTGAATATGCATCCGCTTCGACATTGGCCCTGATGCAGGCATTTGAACAGGCCGATTTAGCACCAGGTGTGCTGAATGTTGTCACCGGTTTGGGTGCACAAACAGGTGCCGATTTGGTTAACCATGATTTAATACGGTTAGTCAGCTTTACCGGTGGCATCGGTGGCGGTGCCGCTACCGCAGTCACAGCTGCCCAAAAAATAAAACCGGTCATCATGGAATTAGGTGGCAAATCCCCGCAACTGGTGTTTGCCGATGCTGATCTACAATTAGCAGCTAACGGTGTGGCAGCCGGTATTTTTCCACCTGCAGGGCAAAGTTGCATTTCCGGCTCACGGTTGTTGGTTGAACAATCGGTTCATGATGAAATGGTTGAAAAACTGATCAAAGTCATTAGCAGCGCCAGACTGGGCCACCCTGATGATCCTGCAACCCACATCGGACCGATTGCACATAAAAGCCATTTTGATTGCATCCTGCGTGATATTGAAAAAGCCAAAGCGGATGGTGCCCGTCTGGCCTATGGCGGTAATGCTGTTAAACCAGGCAATGCTGCAAACGGCTTATTTATTGAGCCGACAATTTTTACTAATGTCACTCAGGACATGAAACTGGCTCAGGATGAAGTCTTCGGGCCGGTGTTGGCTGTAATTCCATTTACAAGTCAAGAGCAGGCCATAGAGATGGCAAATGATTCCAAGTTCGGCCTGGCGGCGGGCGTTTGGAGTCAGGATAGCGCCCGTGCTATTCGTGTTGCCGATCGACTCAAAGCCGGCACGGTATATATTAATAACTATTTTAATGCCACTACCCAATCACCGGTTGGTGGTTATAAACAGTCCGGTTATGGTCGGGAAAATGGCATAGAGGGCATGAAAGCCTTCATGCAAATCAAAAGTGTCTGGCTAGACACTACTCCTAATCAACCTGATCCTTTTGCTTAAACCTAGATTCCTCAGTTGACCGCTGTAAGATAAAGTTAAACGTATGAATTCTGATGCAAATAGTCGTGTTTGGGCATTCACCTTGTGGGTGAGTTCACTATCGGCCTCAAGGCGGATTAAAATCCATAACGCAGCAGCTGTGGATTTTACTCGCGCCTTAACACCGATCCAACTGAGGAGTCTAGGTTAAACCGGAGTAAAACGATGAATCAAACAGCAGCAAATCAAAAGGAGCAACTCGTCGATAAGGACTGGAACTGGCATCCGCATCTACCCCTTGATAAAGCCACACCGTTTAGATGGCCCCCTTCACCTGCAGGTATCTGGCGTTGGATCAGCAGCTCCTGGTTTAGTTTGACCACATTGGTTTTATGGGTGGGGCTGGCACTAGTAACCTGGTCGTTTATGTTACCTGATTTAGTACGTATGCAAAATTTTGAGTTGGGCTGGATTTTGCAGATTCACTTTAAGAACTTGGCGGTTACCTGCCTGTTTGCCGGTGGTCTGCACTGGTATTTGTACGGCAAAAAGTTACAAGGCAAAAAGCGTAAATTCACCCATCGCGATATGGCCAGAGACAAACCTATGTTTACCTTCTCAGACCAGGTTAAAGACAATATGTTCTGGTCTCTGGCCAGTGGCGTAACATTCTGGTCATTGTACGAAATTGTTTATTTCTGGGCACTGGCTAACCATTACGTCCCTTTTGTCAACTTCATTGATAATCCGCTATGGTTTGTGGTCTGGTTTCCGTTAATCTCGCTCTGGTCATCCATGCACTTTTACTGGATTCATCGTTTTTTACATTGGCCACCGATGTTCAAACTGGCTCACTCGCTACACCATCGAAATATTAATGTCGGCCCGTGGTCAGGAATATCTATGCACCCGCTGGAACATTTTTTGTATTTCAACTCTGTTGTGATTCATTTTGTAGTGGCGTCACATCCGCTGCATGTGCTATTTCACTTTTACCTGCAAGGCTTAAATCCGATTGCATCACACTCAGGTTTTGAGAGCCTGTTTGTTAAAGATAAACGGCAAATGGCATTAGGCGATTTTTTTCATCAGCTCCATCATCGTTATTTTGATTGCAACTATGGCACCAGTGAAATGCCCTGGGACAAATGGTTTGGCTCTTATCATGACGGTACAGATGAGGCGACCAAACGTATTCGCAAGACCATGATCGATAAACATCGAGCTGCTAGAACCTAAAGACAACGATAGTCATGCGCCAACCGACTCAACCGTGGACCTTAGCGAGATTAGCCGGTTTTGTTGCTGATCAACAGGTCATCGGGAATGACACTAACGACATTGTGCGACTTGCCCTGATCGACACACTGGGTTGCATATTAGTAGGTGCCAACGAATCCATTACTCGGGATACATTAAAAACCGTTTCGGCCTGGGGACAAGGTACGGCACCTGTGTTTGGAACTAACACTTTTCTTGCCCCGCCCTGGGCGGCTTTAGTAAACGGGGTAGCTGCACATTGCCTGGACTTAGACGACTGGGAAATACCCGGTAATTCCCACCCCAGCGCTGTTATTTTTCCAGCTCTGTTGGCTGCGGCTCAACAACGAATTATCAGCAGTCACCAATTGATTAAGGCTTATATTGCCGGTTTTGAAGTCATTGCCCGTTTGGGTGAAGCCATGAACTTCGAACATTATGATAAGGGCTGGCATACAACTTCAAGCCTGGGCACTGTTGGCGCAGCAGCGGCCGTTTCCCGGTTATTTAAGCTGGATACGATCCAAACAACTAATGCCATGGCTTTGTCGGTCAGCATGGTCGGAGGTCTAACCCGACAGTTTGGCTCCAGTGCTAAACCGCTTCATGCCGGACTGGCTGCTAAAGCAGGGTTAATGGCAGCATCATTTGCCGCCAACGGCTTGACCGGACAAGCTGATATTTTTGATGGTAAACGCGGCTATAGCGAGTTAACAGCTGGTGTTGACGATGAGCGATTTGAACTGGCTTTTAAGTCATTAGGCAAAGAATTGGCGTTGAAAAAACACGGCCTGGTTGTCAAGGCTTACCCTGCCTGCGGTTATACACATCGTCTGGTGGACTGTGCCTTGGATATTCATCAACAAATGAACGGCCAAATTGCCAACATCAAACACATTAAGGCTAGTCTGCCCGACTTTCATGCGGCTATTCTGCCGTTTATCCAACCTAAAAACCGCCGCGAAGCATTATTTAGTGTGCCTTATTGTTGCGCTGTTGCACTATTGAAGGGGCGGCTAACCTTAACTGACTTCGAAACTGACAGCTTAAGCGATACCAAAGTTCAACAGTTGATCTCACTGATTGAGCTGGATATCAAATCACCCATTAATCCAAAGCTTAATTATGACCCGGATCAACCTGACTGGTTGGAAGTCATCGACGCCAATGGCAAGAGTTGGCGAGCTGAATGTGCCTACCCTTTAGGTGCACCTCAAAATCCCATGACAGCCCCGCAAATTTATCAAAAATTTGAATCACTAAGTGGTTTTAAACCACCCCAATCATTAGTTAATTGGACTGACTCACTAGACATTAACCTTTCAACCCAGGATTTAATAACATGAATGAGGTCATAACAGAAATAAGACGCGCAGGTGGTCGAGCGGCTCGAAAAAAAGCACGCCAAGGTGGGGCCGGGGCCGGCGATACGGGTGCCATCTGGCCGGGAGTTGAAGGCGGAACTTATCGCCCTCTCAGTAAAGATGATGTCGAAAAAGTGCATCGCACAGCACTAGATATCTTAGCTCAAGTCGGTCTACGAGATGCCACCAAACGTTGTGTAGAAACTGTTACCGGGACCGGCGGACAACTCACCGATGACGGCAGATTATTATTTCCACAAACCCTTGTTGAAGATACGCTGGCTCAAACCGGCAGGGGCTTTCCGCTTTATGCCCAGGACCCGAATTATGATTTAGATCCATCCTCAACACGCATTCATCTCGGCACATCCGGTGCAGCAGTGCATATTATTGATTCTGAAACACGCCAAGTCCGTAATTCAACGCTACAAGATTTGTACAACATGGCCAGGTTAGCCGATGCTTTGCCTAATATTCATATGTTTCAGCGCACTGTGGTGCCACGGGAAATTGAAGATCCACGTTTGATGGATTTAAACACCTGCTTTGCTTGCATGGCCGGCACCAAAAAACCGATCGGCACCAGCTTCACTAGCGCAGCTAATTTAGATGAAGCCGTTAAAATGCTGCATACAGTTGCAGGCAGTGAAACTGCGTTTAGAGCACGGCCATTCTTATGCGTGTCGACCTGCTTTATCGTACCGCCTCTAAAATTTGCAGAAGAAGCCCTGGCTGTCATCGAGACGGCGGCCGATCAAGGTATACCGTTAAAACTGGTCTCTGCGGGTCAGGCTGGGGCAACCAGTCCAGCTGCATTGGCAGGCGCTGTTGCCCTGCAAACGGCGGAAGTATTGTCGGGCCTGATTTATTTAAACCTGCTCAACCCAGGCCATCCCGCTTTATTTGGCGCATTGCCGTTTGTCTCGGATCTTCGCACGGGCGCCATGTCAGGTGGCAGTGCTGAACAAGGTTTATTGATGGCAGCCTGTGCGCAAATGGCCCAGTATTACGGCATTCCTGCTGCTGTCTCAGCCGGCATGACCGATTCCAAGCTACCTGACTTTCAGGCCGGTTATGAAAAAGGTTATACCGAATTGATGAGCGCTCTGGCCGGCGCTAATTTAATTTACGAGGCAGCTGGCATGTATGGCAGTTTACTGGCCTGTTCGCTGGAAAGTTTTGTGCTGGATAATGACTTAATTGGAGCGGTCATGCGCGCGACACGTGGCATAGAAGTTAACGACGATACCTTGTCATTAGCAACCATCAAAGATGTGTGCATCGATGGACCCGGGCATTTCCTCGGCCATGATCAAACTCTTGAACGTATGCAAAAAGACTATTTCTACCCGGACTTAGGTGATCGAACCACACCACAAGAATGGCACGACCAGGGGGCTGAAGATTTACTTGACCGAGCCAGAGAACGTACCCGTGAGTTACTAGCTGCGCCTTTACCGACTCATATTTCACAAGAAGTTCTGGCACAGATTAAGGCAGAATTTCCGATTATGCTTTGACCCCCTCTAACTCCCCCTGAAAGGGGGATGGGAAATTATTCGAAGTGAGGCAAATCGAATTTACTATGAAAGTATTAACTGGGAAGCTGAATGATGCCTTCAAACAAAGTCCAAGTTTGAAGCCCGTTTCATTTCCCGGTGAACAAGATAGGAGTTGATCAGAATTGCCCAACTCCGAATGATTGCCGGTCCCTCTCAGGGGAGATTAGAAGGGGTTCCTTGTTAATGCTCATTTCATTTCCTAGTAAAAAAGATCAATACAAGACTGCAATTATAGAGTCCTTTATCTTTGCCGATCATTTCATTTCCCGTTGATCGTTAATTTAACAAAACGGCAATGTCTATTAATAACACCTAGGGGCGTTCATAGCCCTGCTTGTTGCAGGATGAATTCCCTAAACTTATTTGCAGCTGGATTGAGGCGATGTTTTCGGTGCTTAAGGATAAACAACTGACGTTGCATGGAATTATCCGATAACGGGATAAAAGCTAAATTCTGATTATCAGGCACCGCACTACGCGGCAGTATGGTTACGCCAAAACCTTCATTAATAAAACTTAACAGCGAAGCAACATTGTGTATATGCAGCGTTGATTTCTGGACCAATTGCCTAACCGCCGGATGATCAATTAACTTTACCAGGTTATTAGCGATAAACTCCTCAGAATCAAGCAATCCCCAGCTAATGGATTTACGTTTTGCCAGCTCACAAGCGGATCGGCAAACAACACCAAAGGGTTCCTGCAGAATCAGTTCAGCCTGTATCTGGTTCGACATGCCGATTTTACTGGCAATACCGAAATCAATATCACCATTTTGCACTGCTTTGTTTATCAGGGCTGAATCCATGTCCCTGATCTCCAGATGAACATCACTGGAATAACGGTTGAATTGCTTCACAATTGCTGGTAATGAACGTGTCGAAAATGAGGGTACTGCAGCAACGCGCACAGTACCGTAATTGCCTCTGGCATAACGATGAATTGTTTGCATCGAATCCTCAAAATGTTTCAATGCATCGCGTGATTGTTCCAGTACGAAATAACCAAATGGTGTCAGCGATGATTTTCGATCTGTTTCAAATAACTCATTACCCAATGATTCGGTGAACTGTTTTAGAGTCATGGAAATAGCGGAAGGTGTTCGATTCAGGATTTTTGCTGCTTCGTTTAATGAACCGGCCTCTACTACTGCCACAAAGGTTTTCATATGATCCAGTTTGGTCTGCATTTAATTATTATATTTCAATTTTATTGAAATTAAATTCAATAATTTTAGATAAACAGAAATATGATTCATATCTATAATGCTATATCTAATCAAAACTTTAGCCACTGGAAAGACTGCATGAAACCAAACTATATCGCAGGAGAATGGACAACATCTGATAGTCAAATTGAAAACCATAACCCTTCTGATTTATCAGATTTGATCGGCGTCTACGCACAGGCGGATCGAGCACAGCTCGACAAAGCCCTTGATGCGGCTAATGAGGCGCAGAAAATCTGGGCCAAAACCAGATTGGAGCAGCGACAAACGATATTGAATGCTATTGGTGAAGAAATGATGGCACGCTCTGCAGAACTTGGTGAATTATTGTCTCGTGAAGAAGGCAAACCACTTGCCGAGGGTAAAGGAGAAGTTTATCGCGCCGGTCAGTTTTTCACTTATTACGCGGCAGAAGTATTACGTCAGATTGGTGATACCGCTGATTCTGTACGACCGGGCGTGGAAATATTTGTTAATCGTGAACCTGTTGGTACCGTAGCCATTATTTCACCCTGGAACTTTCCAACAGCAACTGCAGTATGGAAAATCGCACCGGCATTGGCATTTGGCAATGCTGTGATCTGGAAACCGGCTAATTTAGTTCCTGCCTCAGCAGTGGCAGTAGCTGAAATCATAAGCAAACAAACAGACAAGGGATTGCCTAAAGGCATTTTTAATCTGATCATGGGCGCCGGTCGGGAAGTCGGCCAACAATTGATTGAATCAGCAGCTGTTAATGCAATCAGTTTTACCGGTTCTGTGGAGGTGGGCAAAAGCATCGCCGCAGCAGCAATTCAAAATTTAACCAAAGTTCAAATGGAAATGGGCTCGAAAAACGCTTTGGCTATCATGGATGATGCCAATCTTGACACCGCTGTTGCCTGTGCCCTCAATGGTGCTTTCGGCGGTACCGGTCAGAAGTGCACCGCTTCCTCACGCCTGGTTGTGCATGAAGCCATCCATGATGCATTTGTCGAACGCTTAGTCAAAGGAGCTAATAATATGATCGTCGATCATGCCTTAAAGGACGGCACCCAAATGGGCCCGGTGGTTAGTGAAAACCAGCTAAAACAAAACCTTGACTATGTTGAATTAGCGAAAAACGAAGGCGGCACTCTGGTTTGCGGCGGCGAACAATTGCAACGCGAAACGGAAGGTTATTATATGAGTCCGACTGTTTTTACCAATACAACAAATGATATGCGTGTGAATCGTGAAGAACTTTTCTCACCCATGACCTGCGTGATCAAAGTGGATTCTTATGAGCAGGCACTGGAAACGGTTAATGATACAAATTTCGGTTTAACTTCCGGGATCATCACTGAATCATTAGCTAAAGCCAGCCACTTCAGACGTAATGCTAAAACCGGCTGTGTCATGGTTAATTTGCCAACTGCCGGCACTGACTATCATGTGCCATTCGGTGGCCGGGGTGATTCCAGCTATGGTCCGCGTGAGCAAGGCCAGTATGCCGCTGAGTTTTATACCACAGTTAAAACCAGTTATATTCATTCCGGTCAGGTCTAATGAAGCAGAACTTCCGCATTGACGGTCTGCAATATGCAAACTGGAGCGAAAAAATCTTCACACAGATGCGAGAAGGTAATGTTGATGCGGTACATGTCACTATTGCTTATCATGAAAACTTCCGCGAAACAGTCTTAAACATAGAGCAATGGAATCGCTGGTTTGAGCAACACAGTGATTTAATTATGCATGCCAAATTTGCTGAAGATGTTGAGGCAGCTAAACAATCTAATCGTACGGCTATCCTATTTGGTTTTCAAAACCCCTCTCCAATTGAAGACGATATCGGTCTGGTCGAAATCGTTTACACCTTGGGCGCCCGTTTTATGCAGCTGACCTACAACAATCAATCGCTGCTGGCGACAGGCTGTTATGAAAGTGAAGATACCGGCATTACTCGCATGGGGCGCGAGGTAATCAAAGAAATGAATCGCTTAGGCTTGGTCGTCGATATGAGCCACTCAGCTAATACGTCCACCTTACAAGCCTGTGACATCAGTGAACGACCGGTTGTAATCACCCATGCCAATCCAAAATCCTGGCATCCGGCATTACGCAATAAAACCGATGAGGTCATAAAAGCGATCGCCCAAACAGGTGGTATGCTCGGTTTTTCACTCTATCCCCATCACTTAAAGGACGGCAGTCAGTGCACACTGGAAAGTTTTTGCGACGCAATCGCGCGAACAGCAGACTTGATCGGTGTTGAGCATCTGGGACTTGGCTCCGATTTATGTCAGGATCAGCCAGACTCGATTGTTGAGTGGATGCGCAGCGGACGCTGGACTAAGCAAATAGACTACGGTGAAGGCTCTGCCGCTAATGCCGGTTTCCCACCAATGCCTACTTGGTTTCAAGATAACCGTGATTTTGGCAACGTTGAACAAGGTTTACATCGAGTTGGATTTAACCAGTCTGAAGTGCATGCCATTATGGGTAATAACTGGTTTAAATTTTTTCAAAATAATTTCGCTAACAAACCATAATGCAACAGGCACACGACACTGATCTAAAACATCTTTGGCGTCCTGCTGCCCAGGTGATGAAACTGGCTCGAATGGGCAGCGCTCATCAGTGCCGTTTATCATTCATGCGTACTTTGCTCAGGCATCTAAAGCAGGAAAACTGGCGATTTAAACGCAGTGTCTGGCAGATCGATAATCATGGAGTTGGTCATGCTGTCTACCAAGCCATTAGCCCAAAACGCACCTATTCGCTGGTTGCGTTTGCCCATGATTTACCCGACGAATTACGCTCTGATCGTGTCATTGCCGAAGCCTGGGATGCCACATTTACTTTATTTGATGGTGTGCCATCTAACGCTGATATAGAGCGCTTAAGGCAAAATGTGCCGTTACAAGAAGCCGGACGTATTAGCAGCCGCGAAATTTCCTTATCACGGGCTAATCGTTCTACACGCATGTTCAATTCAGTTATTGAAGCGCTATCGCAAGGGCTGCAACCCGAACGGGAAGAGTTGGAAAAAGTTGGCTATTTAATGCGAACTACAGCAGTGTATGGTGCTGGAAAATTCGGCGCAGCGGACCGTGACCTGGTTTGGCAGCGGGAAGAATTGTCAGCGCCTTTTCGAGCAGAGATGCTAAGCGTCTGGCTAACCCGAACCTTTACAGTGGATTTAGTTGAGCACCTGGCAAAAGTGAAAGGTAGCGATAGGGCGGCAAGATTAGACGCTGATCTAAAGCGTTGTCTTGGCGTAGGCAACTCAACCGGATTAGGCATGGCTCCGTTTTTGGTTAACCACCCGACACTTATTAATAACTGGATTGTGGCCCGTGAAGAAGCATTAGCCAGAGTACGTAATCTTAAAACCGCAAGCAAAGAACAAGTTAGCGAATTCAAGCAATTTGTTTTAAGGGCCCAAATAAATGTTCAGCAATGGCATTCTGAACACCCTATACAGGAACCTAAAATAAAGCAGCTCAGACACGACCTTGAACAACTGCAAGATTACTTAAACGATTTCAACTTCAACCATGATTCTCCCTGGGATCGGTTATATCGCTGGTCTGAGCAACGTCTATCACTTGAAGGACAAGAGCAGCTTGCCATGTTGTTGATGGAACCTTTTGCACAACTGGTTGATGGACTGACCGACTGCATGACTGCAGATGAAACCAGGCTCGCGCTTATTAATGGACGACTGAGCATTATGGCTATGCGTGAAGTAATTGAGCGTGACTATGGTTGGGCACTTTCACATGATTATTCACAAGATAATAATCGCAGCCGCTTCTGGTATGTCTCTGAGGAAAAACTGGAACCACGGCTGGGCGAACGCTTTGAAGAGCCCGGTATGGAGCTTGAGCAACCACTATGTATTGGTTGGCATGTCAGTCAGTTTTACAATGCATTGGAACATTGTGATGGCTCAACGTTATTAGCCGAATTTTTACTCGAGCATCCTGAATATCGTCATATCGCCCGACGTATTCAACAGTATAAGCATCACCCATATATGGAAATTCAAGACAATCTGATCGCAGCTGATATGTTACCCATCGATATGCTGAGACTGAAGCTTTCTTTTTTTGGTGCTACTAAATTCGATCCACGGTCTGATCGTTGGGTGAGGATTAATATGTTCCAATATGCACCTTATCCAGATGAATTAGCCAGCATGCCGGCAGACGATTGGGCTTATCCGCCCCTGCCTGAAGAGGCTGCATGATTTATTCTTTGAATGAAATTGATTCACATTGTAAAAAAGCGGCGCGTGGTGCCGGTATGGCATGGGGTTATGCTGAAGAAATCGGTAAGGCTGCTCGCTGGTTAGCCGCCTTTAAGCTTCCTGGTGTTAATCTGCTCTGTAGCTTTTTGATTCAAACTGAGCATGAGAAACTTAAACCCCCTATTATTGAAAGTCAGAATCACATTCATGCCGACCACGACATTCTCTGCCCTATTCATACCGGGTCTTACATAGCAGATACGTTTGTAGGCAGCTCTAATCAGGAATATTCATTCAAGCGATTAGGATTTCCTTTGCTTTTGTTACCGTTTTTGGCACGACTCGCTGATCAGGCTAAGCTAAGCATTAGTTATCAGTACCACGACAACCTGTTCAACTACGCTGACGGCAAATTAAAATCTAACGTAAACGGCACGCTGATTTGTGATTATGTTAAATATGCCGATGGTATTTTTACTGCTCAACCTGTGAATGGTGAAAATGCACGTGTAACGGGGCAAGAGATTGATACCGCAGACTGGAATTTCTTAAACAGTTATGCACATAAAACCTATGTCCCGGCTACTGAACAGTCCAGGCGCGGTGCAGGACCAAGCGAATAAAACTCTTGAGGAACAACAACGATGAGCGAAATAAATTTATCCTTAGATAAGGTCTACCAATTGGCCTACGATTGCATGATCGCCAATGGCTGCGACCATGATAATGCGACAGCCCTGGCCGAAACCATGACCGCAGCAGAGCGCGATTGTTGTCATGCACATGGCTTATTTCGCTTACCTGGCTATGCAGCCTCTTTAAAAAGCGGCAAGGTAAAAGGTGATGTAAAACCGACAATCAAACAACTTGCACCTACCGTGTTGCAGCTCGATGCACATAACGGCTATGCACCTCTGGCACTTAAGACAGCCAAACAACCACTTGCTGATTGTGCCAGACAAAACGGCATTGCGGCGATGGCATTGATCCGAGTTCATCATTTTGCTGCGCTGTGGATGGAAATCGAAGCACTGGCGGAAATGGGACTGGCCGCATTTGCTTTCACCGCTTACAAACCGGCGGTTGCGCCAGCGGGTGGCAGCAAACCTTTTTTCGGCACCAATCCAATGGCATTTGGTTGGCCCAGAAAGGACAAATCGCCGATGGTCTTTGATCAGGCTTCAGCCGCGATGGCCAGAGGTGAAGTGATGATCGCTGCCCGCGAAGGTCATCAGCTACCGGAGGGCGTAGGCATTACCAAGGACGGAAAACCGACGACTGATCCAAATGAAGTACTCGAAGGGGCAATGCTGACCTTCGGCGGTTATAAAGGAGCTTCAATAGCATTGATGATTGAGCTACTGGTGGGACCACTATTAGGTGAGGCTGCCAGCTTCGAAGCCGCGACAAGAGACAATAATGATGGTGGACCACCCCAAGGTGGTGAACTGTTGATTGCTATTGATCCGACAAAATTTGGCCACCCGGATGATCCTTTTGCACATGCTGAACAATTATTCGCCGAACTACTCGACCAACCAGGCACACGCTTACCGGGAGAGCGGCGTCATCAAAATCGGGAAAAAACTGAAATTGAAGGTATCAATGTTCCAAAAAGCTTGATAGATAAAATTAGCGAGCTATCAGCCTGAGGTCATTATTAAGATCAAAACTTCCGATAGTCTAATGAATTATCTATTTATAGCTCTAGATTGTCACAATCATTCTATTGGTTCCTTTATCAAACCTAGCTTCTAAAGCTATGGAAGTGTAATTGCTCAGCTAATTCAACAATAGTTAATGCCGGTTTGGTCAACCAGGGAGAGGATTGATGACCTGAACCTGTATCGATATTGGTTAAATTACCGACAGAATAAGGTTTATCCATTGGCGTATGACCACACAAAACCAAATCGACATCGGCAATGGTCTTATCGACAAACGCTTCAAAATCCCTTTGCCACAAAGCCCAGTCTTGCATGATCTGGTCGCTTTCAATTTTGCTACAGAATTCAGACCAAGAATAATATGGATATGGCAACGCATGCACTAAACCTATTTTGCCAAATTTAGATTCCAAAGTAATCAATGCGGATAATTCTGCTTCGACCGAGTTTATGATTTCAGTTTTAGAGCTTTCAGTAATATGCCGCCACCAACCACCACCGTTCGGAAACCAAAATTGCCGCTGCCGTTTTTTATCATGGTGGCAATTAAGCAACATCCATTCGTGATTGCCGGCGATGGAGTAAAACCAGGGATAGGTCAGAAATTCAGCTACACGCTCACTTTGCGGCCCCCGGTCAATTAAGTCACCGACACAAAACAGACGATCATAATTAAAATCAAATTGCAACTCGGCCAATGCCTGTTCAAGCTTATCAAAGGCGCCATGCACATCACCGGCGACATAGTCTATACCGTCACGGTTGATACCGTACTGTGCCGTCTTCCAGGGATATTTCCACTTCATGGGCATTAATCCAACTGCCTATTGACTCAGTGATTCTTTAAACTGTTAACGGCTTTGAGCTCCAATATTCAACCGCCCGGTATAACCGCCTGGCAGAGGTGTCGTTTAAATCATTTTGTCGCCAACACGCGTGCTCATAGAGCAGGCTGGCAATGGCAATGCGTGCTAATACAAATGCTAACTGCCTGGCATCTTTTTGTAATGTGTAAGGGTTATCAATGTTGGCTTGTAAATAACGGCTTACATTTTCCAATTTTAGGGCTAACCGATCTTTGGATGGAGTCAGCACCCCGATATCCGACTCAAGATGTAACTTAGTAGCATCGACATAAGCCTGATAAATATCCGGGTCTCTTAACACCCGTAGAACATCCAGGCTTAACACATTAGTAGTACCCTCCCAAATCGGCAACACCTGTGCATCACGTAACAAGCGCGGTAAGCCTGTATCTTCGATATAACCCGCACCACCAAAACACTCTAGCACTTCACTAGTGACAGCGACCACCTGTTTACCAGTATAGAGTTTGCAGATAGGCGTGAATAGGCGCAGCAATAATCGTTCAGACTGCGTCGCAACTTTGGTTTCCTGTTTACCCAACAATAAACCGACATAAAACACCAGATGCATGGCACCTTCCAGCTCAAACTGTAAATCTTCCAAAGTACGTGCATGCAATGGCTGATCCATCAACCGCTTACCAAAAGCTTGTCGTCGTGCTGCATAGTCCAGTGCCAGCGCCAACCCACGGCGCATGTAAGCCAGTGCACAAACTGCATTGTACAGACGGGTGATATTAAGCATAGTGGCTACTGTTTTAACGCCCTGTCCCGCTTCGCCAATCAGTTGGGCCGATGTGCCGTCGAGATTTAGCTCCGCTGTCGGCATAGCGCGTGTACCCAGTTTGTCTTTGAGCCGCTGAATTTCGATACGGTTTAGCTTGCCCTGTCGATCACGAGTGTGTAGAAAAAACAAACTCAAATCATCACTTTCATCTATTTTTGCCAATACCAGAGCCATATCAGAGGTAGTTGCCGAGGTAAACCATTTGTTACCATAAAGCACATAACCCTGTTCAGTTTTAATAGCCCGGGTTGAAATCTGACTAACATCCGAGCCCCCGGCTCGTTCAGTCATCCATTGTCCGGATGTCCAGAATTCATCAGGATTACGAGTTACTAAGCGGGTAAACGCTTGCCGCATCTCGTCCGTATTTCCAAAACGCTTCAAGACACTTGCGGCGCCATCAGCCATCGCCAATGGACAACAGATCATGGCCGAAGACGGATGAAACAAATACAAGCGGACAAATTGATGTAAGCGAGAATAATCATTCTGCTGTTGCTCGTAGGCAGTGGCCACAATACCCTCAGTCGCGGCGATAGCATGAAGTACTTTCCATCCACTGGCAGTTTTGATCTCATCAATGCGTCGCCCCCAGGGATCATAATGAACTAATTCAGGTGGATGGTTTTGTGCGTCAGCGGCTAACTCAAGAATATCGGTCACCACTCGCTCACCTAAATGGGTAAGATCTGGCTCGATTCCGTTAAGGTATTCTGATGGCATTAACCAATCGAGAAGCTCTCGCAGGATTAAATCATCGGTATATTGATTACCGAGTTGGGGGGCCGATTGATAAAAATCAGCGGTTGAATTTAAATGTCTTTCGTTAATCTGGCTACTCATGCGGCTGGTTCATTATAACCTCTAAATCGACGTTACAGATTCATACGCTGATGCCAGTCTCTTAATGATTCGTTCGGATATTCATCAAAGTATTTATCGTCTGCTGAATCTGATAATTGCACCCAGTTGGGTTTGTAATTGAGCATGATATGAGTGAGTGCCGGTGGTACCGGCAACTCGGTATCAATAATTGAAGGATATGGATGAAACAGCTCGGGCCAGCGCTGATCCCAATTCCACAATCCGCTGGAGCAATGACGACAATAATGCCGCCCGGAAACTTTGCCTATCCCCGGCCCGGAATAATGTGTTTTGCTGCCGGGATGGTAGACATCGATAAATTCCTCACCGAGTAATTCAAGTGAATTAAAATCTGCACCAATATTAATCCCGTAGCCGCTGCTACCATTTAATTTACGACAAATTGAACAGTAACATTTCAAAAATGGTGCCGGTTCTGTTGACTCACAGGAAAAACTAACTTTGCTGCAGTGGCAGGACCCTTGAAGTTTCATTTTCGCTCCAGTCTCGATAAAGAATATAGAAACATTATATATACAAGAATCTGCTATCGATGACTCAATTGCCTAAGTATTTAGCAGAGTTAAAGCAGATTCTTCAGCTATCGCTTCAGAATGACAACATTCCCTCATCTATCACCTCGGCATGACAACGCTTGTCGTCCTGAGCAACGCCGAAGGATTTTGAATTTCAATTAACGCCAGTAATAAAAATTTTTCGGCTTAGCTTAGTAAGTATTTCTACCTTCACCGGGATTACCGAGGGTTTTATGTATAACTTTAGCGATAATCCTAGTTAGCCACATCCAGCTCGTCGTATTGATACCATTGTGTTGGATCCAGTACATCTTGGGGACGCAAACTTTCACCCAGAATCGCCACCATAAAATCATCAATTCGATGCCCATCAGGGCCTTCACCAACAACAGGGCGATAATTACGCGCGTTGTTCATCATCCAGGCCTCCCAAATGCGGTCCACGTTACAGTGATTGAGGAAAAACACTGGGTCATTGGGCGAGGAACCCGGGCTCATATCTCCACCGACCCACACGTGTACCCGATTGTGCAAAGCCGGGCCATTCAACCAGCCTTCAAGAATATTACGATGACTGACAACATTACTATTCCACAACGGCACATCGTACTCATCTTGCTGCACAGCAACATCAACTTCATCTTTATTGGGTAAACGCCTGACATCAATACCGGCCCGGCGACTAATAGGTCTGGGATTAATCGAAATCAGGCTATTTTGAAAATCATTAAATAGCCTAACGCGCACGGAGTTAACTTGACCTTGTGTCACATCACCACGTGCTTCGCCTAGATAGTCATCCGTCCATAAATCTGTTGTCAACTGTTGGGAAGTCGGTAATTCACCATCAGCGGCCCAATCCCAATACGGCAAGCCAAAATTAGTATCATTTAAAACACGTTGCAGTTCCTGTTCTAAGCGAATCATGTAAAGACGATGCCAGGGTAAAAATATAGGGCCATTATGGGCTGCATTACCCACTTGCAATGGAATACTCATTGCCACCACATGCCAGAGCACAAATAAGTCATAGGTCGATAGCTGCTGGTTTATGCCTCGAATGCTCATATGCGGCACATTTGCTGCTAAAAAATTTAGAACATCTTGTGCGCTCACACCTGGAAATTCCTGATCAAGTAACGTCACGCCTTGCAAAAACTGATCACGAGCATTGATATCATTCAAAATATTTCTACGATTAACTGTCATGATGCCCTCCTGCATGGTGACTTTTCTTTTTAGGTTTTTTTAGTTCATTAACCGGCTGTTCAATACTCATAATGTTGACAACCCGCTTAAGCATTTTAATCGCCGATGTAAATGAATATTGCGGTAGCGTGTGACAATGTACCTTACCGTCATCCATCACCTCAGCATGCATTTTCAACGGTTTGCCATCAACAAAGAATTTATAGGTGGTATGGACTTCAATCTGGCGGCCACGGTGTTCGGCAATACGTTTTGATGTTACGCCTCTACCATGATGACCGTGATGAAATTCTGGTAATTTGATTTTTCCACTACGAAAAGGATTCGTGAGTTTTTTTAAATAAGCACTTTGTTTTTTCATGTGCTGCTCCTTAAGTGTTACTAATGATTTCGGGTTCTATCGTATGGATAGCTACCCTGTTATTATTTTTATAAGTAAAAAATATTAATTCGTTTTATAAAATAACAAATAAAAGTGTAGCCTGTCTGTTAAATTGATCACATTTTTAACACGATTCGATATCTACACAATTGAAATGAAGAGTTTCTAGTCATTTAAAAAGCAACAAGTCCATCTATAACTAAAGTTATATTTAGTTATAGATTTTGCTCATGCTAATTTAGTCTAAGATAATAAAGTACAACACATAGAGTTCACTTGGAAAAAGTAATAATGCAAGATTCAGTACTGCCTTATAGTCATGATCTCAAATATTCTCATAGCAAACCCAGCAATAGAGAGGAAAAGCTGCAAGCTGATAAAGAATTTGGAGCCGGTTTTTCCTGGGGGTTTGCTCACGTTTAGATCATATTTCAACTACCAAACTCAATTGAAATTCGTTACTTTAATCACGCTACTGCTTTTCCCATTTCTGAGCGTAAAAGCTGCGGAACCAACATTAGAAATTGCCTGGCTCGGCACATCAAGCATTTATATTTCAGATGGCGAAACATCATTATTTTTCGATCCATTTATTACCCGACCATCAAAGTCTAACGTTTTTACACTGAAAAAATTGATCTCCAACACAGATGATGTAAATGAGTGGTTAACCAAAATCGATCATCGCAGCACTATACAGGCTATTTTTGTTAGCCACACTCATTACGATCATGTACTGGATTTAGTGGAAGTTGCTAGAGAAACACGCGCCATTGTCTATGGTTCGCAATCAACCCATAAAATTATTGATAAAGCAAACTCACAGCCCAGAGAAAATGACGAACCCAAGATTTTCTACCAATCAATTCAGCTTCCCAAACAAGAAAATAATGAACTAAGCTATCAAACCATTTCAGATCATGGTGATTTTACTATTACAATTTTACCGGCTAAGCATACCCCTCACTTCTGTCATGTCACACTCTTAAAAGGTAAGATCAAAGACTCGTTTAAATTACCTGAAACAGTATTAGGTTATCGGATGGGTGAAAATTTTAGTTTCCTTATTGAACATCCACTTGGAAATATTCTTTTTCACCCTTCTTCAATCGCCGTTGAATTTGAAGAGTCATTCACACAGGCCAAAGAGGCTGATCTAATCATACTCGGGATACAGAAAGTGGATGATTTAAGCGATTTAGAACAATATGTTTTTGATCCCTTCAATGTCAAAACCGTTATTCCCGTTCACTATGATTATTTTTTCAAGCCCCTGAAAAAAGGTGTGATTCCTTTTTCATCCGTAAACCTTAAAAATGTCGAAAACTCCTTGCATGAAAAAGGAATTAATATGCATTCATTCAAATATTATGGAGAGAAATACATTTACAACAACGCAAGTCTGAAATAATGAAACAATCCAATTTCCTCGCAATAAACGTTTTCCTCCTGCCAAGTTGCGATTTATACTTGTTTTCGATTGTATTTGATTTTTGTAAAGTTAATCATAAGAATGATATTTACTAGATGATTAAATTCAATGTCAGACTTTTAGACAAACTTGAATAAGTTTTTGGTGAAGTAAATTTGCTATTTTTACTACAAACCTTCCCCATCAAATATTCATAGCGATGATGTAATAAAAAACTGGTAATCAGGCTGCAATAGAAATCACTCGATTGACAATTTGTAAAAACGCTGTTGCCCTTGCCAGGTCCTGTTGAATCTGGTCAAGTTTCTCAAAAGCTTGTTTTAATTCATTTTCCCCTGCAACAATGTCACCTTCCAGCTCTTTTAATTTATCTCGAATTACTGTCAATTGCTTGGTTTCAAGTTGCATGATTGCTCGATGTATCGAAAGAAAGAGCTTGGCTATCTCTGTCTGGACTGATTCAGGCTCATTTTCTAACTCAAAAACGAATTCAGTAGCTAACATTGCTTTTTTGATTTTTCTTAGTCGTCTGCGAATCAAGTTTCTAATTTCAAATGGTGCCATAAATATTTTCTCCTTATAGTTCTTCTGATTTAACTAAATCAACTAAATCCAAAATTTCATTAATGTCTGCAAAGACATCATCAATATTTGCTTCTCCGGAATTTGTAGTAACTAATGCCAGAAAAGCCTTCTTCAAGCTGCTCGCCGCTTCAACAGCGTTATCGGCAGACGCAAGAGAGATTCGGTTTGATAACACTGCCTTTCTGTTTTCCATCCATTTTTTGGGTAAATCTCCTTTATTTCTGAAAGGTCTATCAATCTCTTCTGTTTCCTTAAATGCCAATATATCTTCCTGATCATCCCTTATCTTTTCTGCCAATAATGTTAATAATGCTTCATGAGTCTCTAAAGCTAACCCTATAGTTTTCACTCTTTCTTCAGTGAAGTGTTCATTCAAAGCGTCCAGGCGAAATTTTCGAATTGCTGCATTAGTTAGAGGATTAACTAATTGATTTATATTTGTACCGTTTATATCAGCATCTCGAAGTTTTGGACTAAAATTTTGAATCTCTGTTACAAGAGCCGAAGCATTATTCGCAATAGCCTCATCAAACTCAGATTCAGTTAAACGGCCAAGTGTCAAAAAATACTTTTTTAGCAGGAATACATGACGCTTTAAATCTCCCAATACATTGAGCTGATTTTTTAATCGCTTTGTACTGGCAATGATTTCGTCTCCCCTTTCCTTTTGTGTTTTCAAGCCTTTTCGCGCTTTAACTAAAGATATTGTATCCGCATCAATAGCTGTATCCGCCACTTCATCAACTAATTCATCAAGAGCTTCAGTATAGGTAAAACCAGCTGCTGAGAATTTGGCAAACTGATTAATTTTTGTACTTCCACATCCTGTAAGTAAGACAAAAAATAATATGTACATTGATAATTTAAGCTTCATAAGTCCCCCCAAAGTCGTTTTCAGGTTAATAATTTCTATACATAAGAATATAGATTTCTACATGTTTGCGAAATATTACTTTAGTAACGGTTAAAGCAAGTTTGGTATTTATGAGTTAATAAACATAGATTACACCCACGTTTATTAGTTTCAATCTGCTCGGGGAAGAGCTGATCTTGTAAATATTTCTGGATTAATTGTGTTGCTGAATAGAGAAATTAAACTGATAAATATTCCATCAATGCTTATGCCTATCTCGGTGTAAGTTCAAACCCAAAACCGGACGTCATGCGAACCAGTTGGGTGCGGTTTTGGCAATGGGTTTTTGAATAAAGCGAGCTGACTTGAGTGTTGATTGTTTCGACGGAACGGGATACTCGTTCTGCAATTTGGCGGTTTGTCATTCCCTTTGAAAGCAATTTGAGGATTTTAGTTTCAGCAGCCGTGAAGTTATACAGCTGACTGATTTTTTCGAAGTTTCTGACTTGGATACTTTTTGTGTCTAAGCTGTAGATCAGATGCCCGGAGAAAAATTTTTCACCAAACGGCAGTATTTTTGATAACGGACAAATCTCTATGCAGAATGCCAGTTCTGAACTATCAAGACTGGTTATGATGGCTTCTTTTCTCGGGCGCGCCCCAAATTTGCCATGCATCTCAACACCTTGCATATATTTGTTAAGCTGGCTTTGGGAACGTTCATCCTTGATCTTCAATTTTTTCACAGGGTTTAATTCATACACATTGCACTGCTCAAGCTGACGCAGAAATTCACTATTTCTATAGGTCAAAATGCCCCTATCATTAATAATGGCCACACCAATTGGCATATCTTGTAATGTGGCTTCGAGCACTTGCATCTCTTTTTGATGAGAGGAAATAGGCCTGCAGATTGACAGAGACTTGGCAATATGTGGCAACAGAACATGGGCCTGACGAAGCTGTTCATCCGTTAACGGTTTTTTCTTTTTACCCAGTTGAAAAGAGAAACGACCGTAATTCAAATCATCCTTGTTTAATAAAGTACCGTAACGATAGGCAATACCGGCCGCCATCATTGACTGCACATGGGGATATTGCAACAGTTCTTCCCGGCTGTTAGCCAGAATATTATCGGAAATAAGCACTATCTCATCATCTCGTTTTGAGTGCCGCGCCAACGCTAGTTGATCGGCAAATTCGTATTCGTGATAATTTTCTAAATAACCTTCGATTAGTCCAGGGTCATAATTACTCGACTGAATCGTTAATTGTATCTGGCGTTGTGCCTGATCACATTCAAATACAATCGCCCCACTCGCACCCACAGAATGCGAGACTTCAGCAAGCACCTCTGGCCATAGATCCTGATCCAGTGCTGCATCGTATATCTTTAATATGAGGTCTGTATCCATTACTGACTAATTTTCACTAATATTGGTGATGACATTATTGAATCCAATGATTATCCTTTTTTTAAAGATAAGAAATACACTATTTTTAAAAGAATCTGACAACTAATAACAATAGAGAGGGTAATATGAAGCAAAGTACTTGTTTGATTTTCGATCCTGATACATTCTCGCAAAGAAGTATCAAATTATTAGTCCAATCAATATATCCGAATCTGCTCATCATAACAGCCAATACTATTCAAGATTTCTACCAAAAAGAAAATATTACTTTAAACATAAAATATGCTGTCTGTCGCCTCGATCAATGTTTAAATAGTGCAATTGACATTTTGGCTAATGTTAAGGAAGTATCACCACAATCCCGAGTTCTGGTGATATCGAATAATCAATCTAGTACATTCATGGCTTCACTTCGCCGACTCGGCGGTATTGATGTAATTAATCCTAATCAATCATATAAATCAATACAGCAAAAGCTTCATGCATTTATGCATAATGAATCTATTCAGACTCGTGGTACCACACGATCATCAGCCACGCACTTTAAGCTAACCGGACGCCAGCAAGAAGTTATTCAACGCATAATTCAAGGCTTTTCAAACAAACGTATTGCCTACGAAATGGGGATATCTGAGGGAACGATTAAATTACATGTCTCATCAATTCTCAGAGCACTTAAGGTCACCAACCGTACAGAAGCCGCTATAAAATATCAGCAGCTGCATAGATGGCCTCTCAATAACTTTGTTTACGCTAATTCTACTAATGCAATAAATTCAAACAACAAACACATACTATAAAACTGGAGAATCATCATGAATAAAAAACAACTAATCACAATAATTTCAATCGGAATAACCGCAGCCTTACATATCCTGTTTTTCTATACAGAAAGCATTAATTTTATGGACCCTGCCACACTGGAGAAATTCGGTTTATCACCTGAACAAGGATTAGTAGTGAAATTATGGGCCTTTAATTTAGGCTTCTATAATCTCTTTCTAGCCTTTGGATTACTATTCTCAATTTATTTAGTCTACAAAGGCCTGATTAAAGAGGGAAAATTGTTAGCCACCTATCTTCTTTTATTTATTGTCGGTGCCGGAATAGTGTTGTACATATCCGAACCTGGTTTATTGAGGATCGCCTTAACACAGGCCTTACCAGCACTAATCGGTTTGATATTAGTTAGGCAGGCGTTTTTAAAATCAGCCGAGCAATAATTTGATCAACAAAGCTTATTTCCGTTTTAAATGCTGATTGTTTTCTTATACATCGTAAAATGGTCATGACCATTTTACGATGGTAACCGGGGCGTGATGGAACACCATAAGGAAAATAAATCGAGCTGGCTTGTGTTACAAATCATTATGAGGAGTACTAATCAGCTTTGTAACACAATCTGAACAAATCAGTCATTCACTTATATGTAAATGACTGATTTTAATGAGATGCAATATAACGTAATTGGTTTTACGAAATAACTGTATTACTCCCGAAATACATGAATTCCTTGTCCATTTGTTTGACCTCCTCCGCTGCCAGGCTTAGCGAACCGCTATCAAGCAACGTTTTGCTTTTTTGGGAATCAACCCATTCGTCAGCATCTTGCAGTGTGGTCAATGTTAATGATACTCCCTCACACAGATAATGTGTGGGAATTACGACTTTGGGTGAAAGACGTTCTACGATCTCGTCGCCTTGTTCGTAACTTAAGATATGCTGTGAGCCATCAACCGGAAGTGTTAATACATCAATCTGTCCTAATTGTTGCCAGACGTACTCAGATGGATTATGGCGATTATCCCCCCAAACCAGAATTCTCAGCCCGCCCGTTTCGACAACGTACATCGACATGTCCATGTGCCCGGGATTATCCGGTGGACAAGCATTAGCACCGAACTCAGCAATAGCATTGGTCCATTCATACCAACCGGGAGCCTCACAAGCGTGTTTGTCAGCCAGTCCGCTTATCTTTACATCGGAAAAACTATACTCACCGACCATACGATCCAGGATCATGGTTGCATCAAGTCGATCGAGAGCATCATGATCAAAATGTGCGTGCGTCGACATGCCAATATCTACAACTGTTTGGGGAAATTCGTTCGGATACCATAAGCCCCATGCACCCGAAGGATCATTGCGCCAAGGATCAAATAATATCGTCACACCGGCCGGTGAGGTGACTTTAAACGCACAATGACCAAAGTACTCGAGCTTTACTTCACCGGTTGAAGTCGTGGTTTCGCTTTCCTGAATATCAATCACATGATTATTATTACCCGCTTGCTTCCAAGCCACCGATTGCGCTTCAGCCGGTCTGGTATTCAGGCCTACCACACCAGCAGCGGTGCCAATAGCACCGGCTTTAAGGAAGGTACGACGATCAAATTCAAGACTGTTTTTTGACATGGTTAGTTTCTCCTAGTAAGTGATTTGAGTGAAATAAGTAATAAAATTGAACATTATTCTTTGATTGATCTTGGTGTTAAAAGTTCTTGGCGATTGATGATATTGAAACCCATAACCATCAATAACCTTCATTTGCTTACACGCCGCATGTTTTAGTTTCTCAGGAAAACATAAGACCTGGAGTGAGAGATCAATTTTTCTTCAATCTCAAAGACATAAATCTATGTGCCTTGTGGAAACTGTTTCTCACGCCGGTGATGACCACCTTAGTTCGAAAATGTTCTGAAAGTTGTGTTTTCGCTTTTTTGTTGAGGTGACTTCTTTTAGGTAACGATTAAGAGCCTGGGTTAGTGTGAGCTTTTGCGGGTGGCTTCTGGGAACGAGGATCTCGCAGATGGTTTCATCTTCGGTGGTACATGACCAGTTCTCAACATATTGAGTCAATCTAATTTTATTCTCATTGGTCTTGACTAATTAACTATGTTTTGGGACCAGCATATACTGCTTTGACATGATCAGAAAACTCAGATGAAGCCATCAAGGCTTTGCATCTAGAAAATCGGGTTGTGGAATAGTCCCAAAAATCTTCGACTGGATTGTCATTAGCATGCTGTATCAATCCCCATAAGGTCCAGAGTAAATCGCACATTGCCTTATAGATGATGATTCGCCCGTACTGATCAGGGCGTGGTTGAGCACCGAAGTAAGCCAGAATCATTTCAATATCCTGTGCTTGATCAAAACCGGCTTCCACAGATAAATCACCCAAGTCCCACATCGGATCATTCATGCCGGAATATTCCCAATCCACGATCCACATTCTTTCACCTGTATCGAGAAAATTTTCACACAATGGATCACAATGACAGGCGGTAAGCGGCAACTCATGTTTTTCCAATGCTTCTCTAACAGACTGAGATTCAGCCAACACATCATGGTAACCGTCGGGAAACTCGACTGTCTTTCCTGCAAGCACCTCGAGGTATTCATCAATCATGCTAAATAATTCGAACCTAAAATTAAATTTAAGGTTAGCATCATGAAGTTTGCGAAAAGCTTCACCCGCCCGCTGCGGTGATTGATCAATAGACTTGAACAATTCAGGCGTCATTGTCACCGCGCCATCGATGTATTCCGTCACCATCACACCATCAGAGTCAGAATAAAGCACACCCGGACTTACTCCCGCGCTTGCTGCTGCTTGTGCCGCCTGCGCTTCATTTTCTCTGTTGATATATTCTTCTGTGCCCTGCCCCGGCAGGCGCAGGCAAACCGAACGTTGTCCGCTATCAACTCGATAGACCAGATTTGTTAACCCCCCTAATCGTTCTATTGAAACACTGTTTGCATCAATCGCCGCAAATAATGGAATGGTGTTAAGTGCATTGCGAGCAAGTTCTATGTCGTCGTCCGTCATCGGTACCTCTTTAGCGCTTTAATTTTTTCATCTTTGGATCATATAAACAGCGTTGGCCCAGATCCATTTTGTAGGATTTTCCGAATGCCTCAATCTCAATAGTTGAGCTTTTATCAAAATCTCCCGGCAAATAGCCATAGGCAATACTTAACCAAAGCCGATGCCCAAATCCAGCACTGGTCACCGCACCGCCTAATTCACCATTGACATAAATGGGTTCACTTCCATGCAGCGGAATGAATCCTTGATAAGAAAGTGTGACTAATTGTTTGGCTGGTGTTTTTCCGGCTGCTTGTTGTAACGCCTGTTGACCGATAAATTCCGATTTATTCAGATCAACGCAAAATCCAAGACCCGCCTGATAAGGGTTAAAATCCGGACCGACATCGGCCGACCAGTAAACGTAGCCTTTTTCCAGTCTACAGCTTTCAATCGCTCGGTATCCCGCGTTGGAAATTCCAAATTCTTGGCCCGACTCAAACAAGGTTTCATAGACGTAAGCGGCATATTCCTGTGGGATATAAAGCTCCCATCCCAGTTCTCCAATATATCCAATTCGAACAGCCAGAACCCTTGCATCGCCAATATTGATGTGTTGTGTGGTTAAAAACGGAAATGCCTGATTACTCACATTAGACTCAGTGACTTTTTCAAGCACACTACGCGAACAGGGCCCACAGAGATTTATTACTGCATAAGAATTAGTGACATCTCGAAAATTGACCTGTGCATCAGTGGGTAAATGCGTTTCCATCCAGTGTCGATCACGCACACCAAATCCAGACCCGGTTATGACCAAAAATTTATTCGTTGCTTCATGGATAATGGTCAAGTCTGATTCAATCCCGCCATTCTCATTACAGAGTTGCGTATAAACTGCATTACCTGGATCAACAGGGATAGTATTCGCTGCAATATAGTTTAAGGCAGCATAAGCATCCGCTCCCGTCAGCTCGAACTTTGAAAATGAACTCTGATCTATCAATACAACCTTGTTAGCAATTTGCCTGCACTCATGTGCTACGGTTTCAAAGTAGCCCGGTTTGTGTTCAAAACTCAGGCTCTCGCTGAATTTAACGTTATTGACGACAAAGCAATCCGGGCGCTCCCAACCAAACTTCGAACCGTATACAGCACCCGCTTCCTTCAGATGTTGATATAAGGGCGAACGGCGTAAACCACGAGCCACCGTTGTCTGTTCACCCGGCCAGTGAATTTTGTAATAGGCAGCATAGGCATCCACCGCTCTTTTACCCAGATAGCCTGACTGGGCATGCAGGTTTCCAAACCGCCTGACATCAAACGCCCACAAATCCATACCCGGATCACCGTGAAGCACCCAGTTTGCCATGGCTTCTCCGGCGCCGCCGGACGCCGCAATGCCGGCCGTAAACCCACAAGCCACAAATAAGTTATCGAGATCAGGTGCCTGCCCCATGATCGGTTCACCGTCTGCAGAAACCGGGATCGGTCCATTAATGACTGTTTGAATGCCAATTTCGTTTAAAACCGGTAATCGCTCACTAGTAGGCACGGCAAACAATTCCAGACGATCATAATTGGCATCAAATAACTCATGCCCAAATTCAAGCGGAGGTTTGGATTGCCAGCAGACGCTTGTACCTTGTTCCCATCCTCCGATAGCAAATGCACCCGTATCGGGTTTTAGATAAAAGTTTTTATCAGGGTCACGTAAAGTTGGTAACGAGCTGTCGAATTTCAGCTTCTTCTCAGTTAAAAAATACTGATGTTCAACCACGCCGGCTGCCAACGAGACATCGGCCATCTCACCCACTCGCTTGGCCCAAAGCCCCGCACAGTTAAGCACTTTTTCGCAGGTTACACTGCAATGATCGGTATGGACCTTAACTATCCGCCGATGCTCGATGTCAAAACCGGTTACAGTTGTATGCTCTTTGATCTGCACACCCTTGTCTTTCGCGACTTTGGCATAGGCTTGAGTCAAGGCATAGGGATCGATATAGCCATCGCCAGGTATAAATGCCGCACCTTCTACATCCTGGGTCTCGATAAACGGAAATAATTGCTTAGCTTCTGCGGCGCTTAATGCTTCACACTCTACCCCAAAGCTTTTCGCCTGGCTCATCGATCGCCTGATTTCACTCCAACGCTCAGGGCTGGATGCCAAACGCAATGAACCCACTTTTTTCCAATCAATAGCGAGCCCGGCTTCTTTTTCAAGGCGATCAAACACGGCCACAGAGTTTTGCATCAAGCGGGTTAAATTTCGTTTACCTCGAAGCTGGCCAACCAATCCTGCGGCATGCCAGGTACATCCGTGAGTGAGTTGAGATTTTTCCAGCAGCAGCACATCCGTTTCACCCGCATTAGCAAGATGGTAGGCCACGGCAGTTCCAATTGCACCGCCGCCGATAATCACGATCTTTGCCTGTAAATCACCTGACATTGAATTAACACCTACATCCGAACACGCTGCCCCTGTGGATCATAGAGGGGTTGTAAATGGACGGTTGCCGAAACCTTCTCTTCTGCAACAACCAGTTGATAGTCCGCATTGTTAAGATGGTCGTTATCCACACCTGCATCATTTCTCACGTAACCATAGCCGATTGAGTTTTCAATGCTGTAACCGTACCCCCCACTGCTGAGATAACCTGCAATCTGACCATTACGTAAAATGGTTTCTCTACCTAGCAATGAAATCTTCGGGTCATCAACGGTAAAGCAAACTAACTGTTTTTTTCGTATAGCTTTAGAGGCTGCCATAGCCGCCTCTCGACCGACAAAATCGATATCAGATTTAAGTTTAACCGCCCATCCTAAGCCCGCTTCAAATGGTGAATCGTTCGGGGTGATATCAGACCCCCAGGCACGATATCCTTTTTCAAGCCGTAACGATTCAATAGCACGATAACCGACCGGGCGAATTCCAAACGGTTTGCCGACCTCCATCAACACATCAAACACATCGCCTGTTGCGGCCAAGGGAATGTGCAACTCCCAACCTAATTCACCTACATATGTCATTCGTAGTGCCCGAATTGAGTGGCCCGCAATATTTATCATTCTCGCATGAGCAAATGGAAACGCAGCATTTGAACAATCATTGTCTGTAACGGCTTGCAAAACGTCTCTTGCTTTAGGCCCCATTAATGACAAGGTGCCGTATTGCTCGGTAATATCCGTTAATTCAGCCTGATAATCCTCGGGAATATGGCTTTGTATCCAGGCAAAATCGTGAACCCGAAATCCAGTCCCTGTCACTATATAAAACACCTCTTCATCAAGTTGTGCCACTGTCAGATCGCATTCAATACCACCACGGCTGTTCAGTAATTGAGTATAGGTCACTCGACCAGGTTCCCGGGTCACATGGTTAGCGCAAATCCAATCAAGTGCAGCGGCGGCATCTTTGCCCGAGAGTTCAAATTTAGCGAATGATGACACATCAAATAAGCCAACGGCATTACGCACAAGCGAATGCTCATCACCGACATACTTAAACCAATTCTGCCGACCAAAGGAATATTCATCTTCAGGATTCACACCTTCTGGTGCGAACCAATTGGGGCGCTCCCAACCTAATTTAGAGCCAAAACATGCTCCATAACTTTGCAGGCATTTATATAAAGGAGACGTTAATAAAGGACGTCCGCTACGATACTCTTCATGTGGCCAAGCCATGGTGTAGTGCTTGGCACAGGCTTCAACTGTTCGGGCTTTCACCCAAGCGTCATCACGATGCATTTGAGAAAATCGGCGGATATCCACCACCCACAAATCCATGGGTTGCTCACCGGTCACCACCCAGGCTGCCAAAGCTTTTCCCGCACCACCTGCCGCAGCAATCCCATAAGCATTAAATCCTGTCCCGACAAAATAATTGGTAATTTCTGGTGCTTCACCGAGAATGAAATTGCCATCGATAGTGAATGATTCCGGACCATTAATCAGTGACTTGACCCCTGCTTGTTCCAATCCCGGCACTCGGATCAAGGCCTGCTCCATTAATTGTTCAAAGTGATCCCAATCGCTATCCAGCAAAGAAAATTTAAAGTCTTGAGGAATAGATGCAACATCCCAGGGCTTGGGGTTGGGCTCATAACCGCCCATCACTAACCCGCCCACTTCCTCTTTAAAATAGGTCAAACGATCAGGATCTCGCAAAGTCGGCAAATTAGCAGGCACGCCCATGGGCTCAGTCACCATGTATTGATGCTGCATAGATTGCAGTGGAATATTTACCCCGGATATGCGCCCGATTTCTTTACTCCACTGCCCGGCACAAACCACCAGCTTTTCACACTGTATGCTGCCCTGGTCGGTATCCACTGAAACGACCCGATTATTTTCGGTGTCTACCTTTTCAACCAAAATATCTTCGATGATATTGACGCCATGCATGCGCGCACCCTTGGCCAACGACTGGGTCAGGTCTGATGGATTTGCCTGACCATCGGAAGGCAAATACGCCGCACCGACCAGATCACTTTCATCCATTAACGGCCATAAATCCTTAGCTTCTTTGGGACTGAGCAAATGCATTTCCAGACCAAATGATCGAGCCGTTGTAGTTTGTCGCTTGATTTCAGTCCAACGCTCTTGATTGTTAGCCAGTCGCAGTCCACCATTTTGTTTCCAACCTGATGCCAAACCGGTTTCCTGTTCAATAGTCTCGTACAACTCGACACTGTATTTGAGTAACCGGGTAATAGACGCATTACTCCTGAGCTGACCGACCAATCCGGCGGCATGAAAGGTCGTACCACAAGTGAGTTTGCCACGCTCTAGCAGTACCACATCGACATTATGTTCCTTAGCCAAGTGATAGGCGGTGGAACAACCAATGATCCCGCCGCCAATCACAACCACTTGTGCATGAGTTGGAATAGTTTGATTCATACCGTTAATCCAAGACGTTTCTTTGATTTACTGACAGCGGCATTAATTAGACGGTCAGTGATGATTGCTATAAAGGCCACACACAATCCGGCAACGATACCTTTGCCAACATCGGCTTTGGTCAAGGCGATATACACTTCCTGACCCAATTCCCGAGTACCTACCAACGCAGTGATGACCAGCATAGACAGCGCCAGCATCACCGTTTGGTTAATGCCCAACATGATTTCCGGAAAGGCCATTTTCATTTTAATTTTGGTTAAGATTTGCCAGGGTGTACAACCAGAGACAATACCTGCTTCGATTAATTGTGGATCAACCTGACGAATACCGTGCAAGGTATAACGAATTGCCGGTGCAATAGAATAGGCAATCACGGCGATCATCGCTGCAAAATCACCCACCCTGAATAGCATCACTACCGGCATCAGATACACAAAGGAAGGTAGGGTTTGCAAGGTATCAATTACGATCTCCACAACCCGGCCAAAACGCGGGTTTTCTGCGGCGATCACACCAGTAATAATTCCAAATATTGCAGCGAAAATAACGGAAATACCACACAGATAAACAGTAACCATGGTCTTGTCCCACAGTCCGACCAGTGCACAAAAAAGACTCAACAATGTAGTTAATACAGCCAACCGCCAACCACCCAGTTGGTAACCCGCTAAACCCACGGCCAAGACAACCATTGGCCAGGGTAGCGAAAGCAAAAATCGTTTAAGTGGAACCAGAATGTTTAAAAGAATAAATACCTTAAAGGCTTCAAGCTGATCGAAATAATTTACATTAATAAACTTGACCAAGTCATCCCAGAACTGGCCGGTGGTGAGCGACCAGGATTCTGGAAATTGTTGTAGGGCCGGGATAAACAGACCAATAACCGTAATCACCCCTAATATCAGCAAACAAGACCATGTGTATGCATGCCTGCTGAAAAGAGATTGAGACGAATTGCCAACATGAACTTGATCTCTATGTAAGGCAAATGCCTGACTGAGGCGATCAAGTGCAATGGCCAATACCACGATAGCCAGTCCTGACTCGACACCCGATCCGATATCAAGCCGTCTTAGTGCAGTTAAGACATCATAGCCCAGCCCACCAGCACCAATCATCGAGGCAATGATGACCATGTTCAATGACAACATGATCACCTGATTAACGCCCACCATCAGTGAAGGCATAGCAGAGGGCAACAATACCTTTCTTAACATTTGCAGGTCCGTGCAACCAACAACATTGCCCAAATCCAAAAACTGATCCGGCACCTGTTTTAAAGACAGGATGGTCACTCTCACCATCGGCGGCATGGCGTAAATGATCGTTGCAATCATGGCAGCGACCGGTCCGAACCCAAACAAAAACAGTATCGGCACCAGGTAGGCAAACACCGGGACAGTTTGCATTAAATCAAGTACCGGGGTTATAACCTTTTCAAACCATCGCCAACGGTAAGCAGCGATGCCCAGCAATAACCCTCCTATCACACCTAAGGGCACTGCAATAATGATTGATGACAGTGTCACCATCGCACTTTGCCATTGGCCAAAAAATGCAAGGTATGCAAAACAGGCACCAACGAATGCCGCCAACTTCCAATCCCGGGCATAGCGCCCCAGCATCACCAGCGCTACGATTACCGCCAACCAAGACAATGGCGGTGTTAGCTGTATAGCGCTGGACCCTTCCCCAGACATCAACCCGGTAGCCAGAATACCGGTGGCGAAATCTAGCGGTTTTTCCAACAACCAGGAAATACCACGAGTTAGTTCATAAAAACTAAACAGGCCTAAATCAGCTGTATTAATTAACCAATCCATAAAGTCCGAAATATATCCCTTCAAATTCAGCCGTAATTCTCGCGGTACTTTAAACGCCCACTTGATTTCAGATTTACCCAGATACATCATCCAGGCTGTCACAGCAATTAGTGCCGACCAGAGCAGCAAATAGATTCGATTATTAAATCTTGACGGTAAATTACCGTTAGGTTTAAGCATCAGTGCTCACCACTCATCAAGATTTTTACGACTGATTCCCTATCGACCATTCCAATGGTTTCACCGGTTTGATTTGTGACTCGAATAGGTTGATTAGAATTGTATAAAACCTGAGTAATTTCACTCACTTTGGTATCAGCTGAATAACTGTCACCTAAAGTGAGATTAGAATCGACCGGCTGCATAATCGAAGTCAAAGTGAGTACTTTTTCCCGCGGGATATTTTTGGTGAACTCTTTAACATAGTCAGTGGCCGGATCGACAATCAATTCTTCGGCGGTACCAATCTGGTCAATTCGGCCATCTTTCATGATCGCGATGCGATCACCCAGGCGAATAGCTTCATCAAAATCATGGGTGACAAAGACGATAGTTTTATGTAGTAACTTTTGCAGGCGTAAAAACTCATCCTGCATTTCTCTGCGTATCAATGGATCCAGGGCGGAAAAAGGTTCATCCAGAAACCAAAGATCAGGTTCAACTGCCAGTGAACGAGCAATTCCCACACGTTGCTGTTGGCCACCGGATAACTCATTTGGATAGTACGATTCGCGTCCCTTCAAGCCAACAAGCTCAATCATTTCCAGTGCTTTGTTCTCCCGCTCGGCACGCGCTACACCCTGAACTTCAAGCGGAAAAGCAACATTACCCATGACTGTGAGATGTGGTAATAATGCGAATTGTTGAAAGACCATCCCCATGTTGTGACGGCGGATTTCTATCATGCGTTTTTTAGACAGGGCTGCCAAGTCTTCCCCATTAAAATAAATCTCCCCTGCGGTTGGTTCGATCAAACGAGATAGCAATCTAAGTAACGTTGACTTGCCAGAACCAGACAACCCCATAATGACAAAAATCTCTCCATCATGAACCTCCATGTTGCAGTTTTGCACTGCACCGATCAAGCCAGCATTGGTTACATCTTTTAATTCTGGTGCGCGTTCACTGAAGCCGGCTAAAAATTGAGTTGCGTTCTCCCCAAATAATTTCCATACATTGCGGCATACAAGTTTCGTATTGTTACTTCTATTATCTGCATGCATTTTTGTTTTTTAGTTAGCAGGACATAAATCTCACCGAAGGCTGATTGTTAGCCTTCGGTGAGAAATCTCCTTCATCATTTAATCGTTAATTAATCCAGGACTGCCAGCGGTCTTCATTATTAGCCATCCAATCAGCAACAACATCTTCTAGGTTTTTACCTTCTAGATCGATTTGGCTGATCATACTGCCCATCTCGTCATTTTCTATATTGAAGTTTTTAATTACGTTATAGGCATCCGGCCAATTTTCCTTAACTCCTGACCAGGCCACTTTCCAGATGGGTCCCCGTGGTTTGCCACAGTCATAAGCCATATCTGGATTGACACCAACGGATGCATCGTTGTAACACTCTGAGCTATATTCCGGAAATTCCACCCACTCGCCTTCATATTTGCTTGGCGCCCAGTGAGGTGAGTAAACCCACAGCAAGACAGGGGCCTGCCGTTGATAGGCCGATTCTAATTCAGCAAACAGTGCAGCATCGGTACCTGCATGAATAACTTCATAATCAAGCTCAAGTGCCTCAACTCGTTCATCATCAAAACCTCCCCATGTCACCGGCCCGCCAACATAACGCCCTTTGGGCGCAGTTTCCGGTGTTGAAAATGCTTCCGCACAATCATTAAGTGCTTCCCAATTCGGAAGGCCAGGACATTTTTCTTTCATGTAGGAGGGATACCACCACTCTTCAATCGCCATCATTCCCGTTTCTCCCAGGTTCTCTACATTGCCGGTTGCCGTCGCTTCATCCATCGCATCTCGACCCGTGGTCTCCCAGATTTCCATAGCAACATGCAGATCACCTGTTTTTAACCCTGCAAACTGAGCAATATAATCGGCCTGAACAAGTTCGACATTATTCCCCGCTTTCTTGAGCACCTCTGCCATTAGGTTGGTGGTGACCAGCTGTCCAGTCCAGTCATGTAAAGTTAATTTGATCGGATCTTCAGAATCTGCTTTTGTTGGCATTATTAAAGTTGTCAAAAGAATAACCATTAAGCCTGCAACTGACTTAGTTAACTTGTGTATAAACATCAGATATACCTCCTCATCTAAATATCAGTAATTAGTGATGCTGCGTTGTGAATCGCAGAAAATAAATATTTCACATAAAATCTCTAGAGTCAACATTTTTCAACACTTTTTCATTGCTAGTATGTGGAATAATGTGGTTTTTTGTGTCTTTGTGCTATAGTTATGCTCAACTCACAAATCCAAAAACACAAACAGAATCATTATTTACCCAATGAATAAATCTGTAAGACAAAGTGAAATTTTCAAGATCGTTAAACAACATCAAACTTGCACTATTTCAGAATTGGCAGAGCAACTAAATGTTTCTGGTGAAACTATTCGACGAAATGTAAAGCGGCTGGTGGATGAAGGTTTAGTGCTTAAAGTTCATGGCGGCATTACTTTGCCCTTTCTTGAAAATGAACCACCACTGCTCAAACGAATGGCTACTCAAATTGAAGAGAAAAAAGCCATTGCCAAACTTGTCGCGACTCAAATAGAAGATGGGGACAGCGTTATTATTGATAGCGGCTCGACCACCGCTTACGTGGCTCAGGCACTTAAGAATCATCATCATCTGACCATTATCACTAACTCTTCTTATGTTGCTAACCAGCTTGTATCATCAAATGGGAATAGAGTATTCATGGCAGGCGGTGAGCTCAGTGACCATGATGCGGCTGCTTACGGACCTTCAGCGATTGAGTTTATTAGTAACTTCGAAGCAAAAAAAGCGATACTGTCGATTTCAGCCTTGCACAAAACTAAAGGTTGTATGGATCACCAATTATCAGAAGCTGAATTATCAAGAACCATCATTAAAAAAGCCGAAACAGTTATTGTCGCTACAGATTCCTCTAAGTTTGGTAGAACAAGTCTAACTAAAGTATGCGACTTAGAGCAGCTTGATTTGTTGGTAACTGAAAAAGAGCCTAACAAGGATTTACTATACAAGTTGACCAAAGCAAAAGTAGAATTACTCGTCGCTGATTATGCTCGCTAATGAAATTCAGTGAGTTGGGTATCTTGATACATATATTTTATAATGTATATTTTCTATAATTTATTGAATCAAAAAAAGGCCATGATCTTAGGAGATACAGAACCTCCATATACAGGTAAGTACTGGAACCTTGATGAAAAAGGCAAATACCATTGCAAAAAGTGTGGTCAAATTATATTTGAATCTGAGAGAAAAATTGATTCAAGTAAAGGACCTATGGGTTTGCGTGGTTGGCCTGCATTCGATGACGTTGTTTTAGGTGCTATTAGCCTAAAGAACGACTTATCTCTGGGTATGCACAGAATAGAAGTATCATGTTCAAAATGCAAAACTCATCTGGGCCATGTCTTTGACGACTATGATACCTCAACAAATAAACATTATTGTATTAATTCTTATTCTTTAGAGTTTTGCAAAAATGAAGATGATTAATTAAAGTGAAATTAAATGAATATACAAAATCTTTGTCCAATGCTAGTTCGTCTGAGACTAAGTTAGAAGATTTCAATACAATTGTGTATGGGTTATTTCAGCACCATCAATATAAGATTTTCTATCTGAAATATAATTTTACTGCATGCCTTTAGGTTGGATTCGATTTAAGAATATATCGCAAAGTAATTGGGTTTTTACAATATTTGAGAATGTAGATTGTTGGAAATAGGCAGCTTGTGGAGTGGAATCCAGTTCATAAGGATACTCGTCAAGTCTTGGCATTGAATGCATCAGTAGAGAATTCTTAGCCATAAAGCTTACGTCTTTTTTTGATAATTTAAAATTATCAGGAACTTTTCCATCTTCATCTTTTGGAACTCCGTTGTGATATATCACATCAAAAAAACGACAATCGCTAGCTATGCTTTCCACGCGTTCCACTTCCATTCCCATATCTTTCCAACGACTAATATCGATTTCAATAGGGGAACACTCATCTGGGTAAGCCACATGGGTGATTTTTCTACCCATCATTGCAAATCCCTGCAAAAGGGATCGAATAACCCGATGATTCATGCCACCAACAAGGAGAATATTGGGCTTCAATAAACTCAAAAATCTGCTTTTAATAAAACAAATATCACTTATCGCTTGTGTGGGATGTTCTGCGAATCGCCCGGGACCGTTACCCCCATTGACTAGTATACACTTTGCTTTCGCTGCAAAATCAGATGTGTTTCTAGGGTCACTACTACGCAGTACCATAACATCACACATATCTGAGAATACTTCGATTATATCAATAAGAGATTCGCTAAAATTAGGCCCTGCTCTAGATGTATAGGTATCAAGATTTATTAGTTTTCCCCCTAAACGTAGCATAGCGCTCTCAAATCCATATTTTGTTCTGAGACTTGATGTAAAAAAAGCACTAGCTAATATTTTTTCTCTAAACAATTTTCTGGGGTGTTGTTCAAATTCAAGATTTTGTACACGCTCAAAAAAATCATTTATCCACTGTGGAGAAAATTGATCAATTTGTAAGACGTGCGGCATTTTTTGATACCTTTTTGTATTAGCTGATGTGGTTATGGTGGAGTCTGTTTATTGTGCCCTTTATGTAAAGACGAATACACATTTTCTAAGACATCTATATCAGACTTGGACCATGCATTAATTACTGGTTGCATCACTTTTGCTGTATGTATATCTTCTCCCAGCGCCTGGAGACAAGCCCTATATGTTTCATCCAACTCCTTAATAGAACTTGCCGGTATTTTTGCATGAGTAAAAAATATATCCGTAAAGTATTTATCATAGTCATTCATCGCCAAGGTGGCAGTGGCAGCTATATTTGTTGATATGACCCTAAATTCATAATAACTCCTTCCAACCTCCCCCCATAACGCGGAAGTGAAATGCTTTGGAACTTCCATCATGTGGTGTATTGCGTTGTATAGATCTAATAGCTCTTGAGTTCTTTCAAATTTGTTTTCAACATTGTGAATGGCGTTTAAATAAGCTCTAAGACATTCATTCACACGAGATATTCTCGATCCCACCATTCTACGAATAAGTTTCTGCTTTCTGAAACGCCTCCAATCACTATATATTGGCAATAATATTACTATTACAACTGTAGAAATAACAAACCACGCAAAATTACTAAAAAAGGTTTCAGAAAAATTTTTATAAAAATGCTCCATTAAATACTCTATTTTTTATTAAATGTTCTTAAGCAATTCTGTCTTGTTTTTTTTGTATTGAGCTTCTAACGAGGGAATAATAATATTATTTACCACTACCTCAAAATCAAGAAGTTTTCCCGAATCCATCTTCCCATGTCTGGTACCAATATTATTCTCATCATCAAAAAATATAGTCGTAAAATAATCTTTTGTCCAATGAACAGTTGCCTCATTTTCTGATTCTGTTGAGCTTATTGCTATTGGAACAACAAGATCTATGAATTGAATAGTAACCTCTTTGTTTTTATCACACCATTTGACATCAAAGAAATCTGATTTTTTAGATAGAGCTTCTTTAAGGTTATCTATGAAACAACGTCTAATTTCTTTCATGAAACACACAAAATCTAAATACTTTTGTAGAGATTCATTTTCAATTTTCACGATATTTTTTCTCTTAATTAAAACAAATTAAAACTATAAATGACAATCATAACTTGCCTATAATAAATTTAGGAATGTTTTTGTAAAGTAAAAATCTTGTTTGATACAAAAACCCACTAACTACCCAACCGTTATTTGCGTACACCCTATTACACATCGAAAGTCGATATCCTAGATTATTTTATACCATGCCTAACTATAATTTTTGGTAATTAGTGTAGTCACAACTATGAGGCTGTTAAGCTAACCATCAACTCCATGATTCCACCAGCGGTTGGGATTCTCTCGATTCGCTCCATAGTTAGCTCGAGATGCCATCCCTTCTGTGATATAAATTACTGGTTCTTCATAACTATGAACACATCGAATCGCCTCGATTGCCTTAGCAAGTATTTTTGGTTCTTTTGGTAAAGAAAAAGTCAATGTGCGCGCAGACTTTTCAACGGTACTCCCTACTCCTCCTGATTGTGAACCTTTTTGAGGGCAAAAATATTGTTTCCCCTCAGATGATTCAAATGCAACACGATTATAAGCTCCGTATTCCAAACCAACCACATCCGCCACATGCTCACGAACTCTTTCATCATCTTGCACTGTGAGCTCTACCCAAACAAACCACACTTGTTCAACAGAACCGTTTTTAAGATATTTATTAACATCTCTACACGAATGGTTTTCATGAACAGATTGGGGTTTTGTTTGCATAAACATTCTCCGTTGAAATTTTCCAAAAATTGATTTCGTTCATAGAAAGTATATGGATTCTTTTATTTAGATTGAAGTAGCAAAGAAACAAAATCCTAAGTCTTTGGTCTCTAGTGAGTTTTCATTGAGCGCATTTATTTGATAATGGTAAAGTTATTCTCGATGTCTAAATGTCACTCCCTCCTGAGTTACGTGAGCTCATGGCACAACTTAACGGCCTTGAACTTGAAACATTAGACAAACCGTTCATTAAACTAAACGAACCTTGCAGCGGTACGGGCGCGATGGTGTTGGCTTTTGTTAAACGGATTCTTGCAGCCGGACATAATCCAGCATACAAACTGTGGGTACATTGCATTGATTTTGATTCCCGAGCATCAAGAACTGTTAATTTCTGGTTTAGTTCACAAAATAACATTCGAACCAGATCATTGAGTGGTATTTAAATAACTACTCATTTTTTAATCTTTCTGTTCCCTCTAACCATTTAATCGAATCGTGCCCTATTTATTATTCCAACTTGGTTTTATTAATAAGCAGAAATCAAAAATGGTGGCGGTATCGAAATTTAACATCTTGATAAGACTCGATTTGATTTTCAATTTTTTCAAAATTTACTTCATATTGTTGCAATAATTTTATTTGTGGAAATATATTTATTTGTTGATTATAAATTAGCTTATTATCGTAAATATCTTGCAAGCGTTCAGATTCTAGTTTAGGGTCAAGTAATTCCTGTAACTTAGGCTGTAGACTATAATCTCGAAATGCGACATACGTATATCGTTTTAATTTTTGATTAATATCTTGATTGTTAAGGATTTTTTTTATATTTCGTTTGCTCTCAAAATCAGCAGGGTCTAATATCTCAGGATTTTGACGTAGGAATATTTTTTGCAATAATTTATTTTTAATAACACTATCACTCCCTGGTACTATATTTAGATTAAGGGTATCACCTAAATCTTTAAACTCTCGGTCACGTAACTTATCAAAAATATCCACATCAATTTGAATTGGTTCCCCAGACTGATAGTCATCTTCTGTCAATAGCCAACTGTCACCATCAGAAAACACTGGAATTGCAATTTTATGACTTTGAACACAGTCATTATAACTATTGTCATTTGACAAGCTATAGAAAACCTCAGGATTGTCAATTGTTCTAGTTTCTTCAATACTAACTTTTATATCACTTGTCCGAATAAAACTTAGTGCTTCGTCTTTGGTCAAGCAATCACCTTCGTTTGCTAAAACTTCATATTCAAAGTAGACCGGCTCACCAACAAATTCCACTTTCTCTGTCTCAATCTTTTTTATATCACTTACATAGCTACTTAGAGACCTCATTTGATAAGCAGAGCCTGCATATAGTATTCGATATCTGTGAGTTTCACCGGGCCATTGAACTCGGTCACTAGATAAATAACTAATATTTTCTGGCCTAAAATTATATGTCCAACATGATCCAAACCCATCATCAATTATTCTACCAATTATTGTCACACATTCTTCTCTAACGAAATCCGCTTGAGACATCAAGTACTTTTTAATTCCATGATCTCTTAGTCCAAACACATGTGAAAACTCATGAGCAATTATTCTCATATTTAAGCGTGGTTTTTTTGCATGATAAGGATAGTTACTTGAATCATAAATAACAAAACCATCATTTGTTAACCCCCTCATAAACATATGACCAGGTTCTTGGCTTGAGTTATATCCTGTAGCGAATCCAAATACATTTTTAATGTTATCTACAACTATAGCCCCATCATTACAAGCATCACCAAAAAAGCCGAATTTGTTTACCCATGCCTCCCAAATTACTTCATTGCAAGCGGCTTTAAGTTCTTTAAGTTTTTTAACTAGATCTGCGAACTGATCATTTGTTGCTGAATTCCAAGTGTATCTATGTCCCAAAGGTATTTTTCTCAGAAACGTGCGTGGAATTTCTGTTTCCAACTCTGGATTTGCACCATAATCGTGAATATCCACAGTAAACTTCGTTGAGAATTTAAAAAGATCTGAAAAAGTTAAATCATAATCACCATCATCATCCGAATCCGCACTAAGAAATATTCGATTAGGCCCGTTTATACGATACAAATGTATGATTATTTGTGGAACTATCGGAGAGTCTAAAGCTGGCACATTTGGTTTTTTCGTGAATAGACTACTCAGTGTGTCTAAGTTATTAGCTACAACATCACTGATCTTATTAACAAAATTACAATCGTTATCATCCACCTCACAAATCGATTGATTGGATGTCCAATTAATCGAAAGTGATACCAGTGCGGACAAAAGAACAAATATAATTAATACAGCACACTTTCTTAAACGCATGGTGTTCATGATTTTTTAACTTTATATTTATGGTCTACGATATCTACCACCACCACTTCTCCCACTACCACTATCTCCACTGTCAAGATAACCAATACTAAAGTCGATCATAAAATATATACTGGATAAGTCTACATCGTTCCCTAAACTATTGAAAACCTTGTCGTAACCAACAGTCGGACGTAGTCGTATCTCATAATCAGGATTCCAGTTATCAAACACTTTAGTAATTTGATTAAATTCAAATTCTGATACAAGCTGAATTGATACTGTTGTTTCATCTTCAAGTTCGTCGCTATCAGAAAAAAAATGATTTACTACAAATCTTGGACCTATCATTTGAGTCAAATTAGTTACATCTCCAAACCTAATTTGTGAATCAAAATATATAGTTGATCCGCTCGAAAAATCCCTTTCATGTTCGATTAGCAAACCCCCTCTGGTTATCCAGTCCTTATACGGTGGCAAGATTATCTCTGCACCATCATCTATAATTTTTTTGGAATATGTTTTACGCGACTGAAGAGTCATATCAATATTGAAATCATCATCAAAAAGGTCAGAATTCACAAAACTAACCGTAGCACCTGCACTAAGACTAGGTAAGTTATCAGGATCATATCCATCATTAACGTCGTCGTTATCTTTCAATACAAAGAAAAGTCCGGCTCCGAATCGTTGTTGATCAGCATCATCAGACTCAACACCAATTGTTCGATTCTCGTCATTAAATTGGATATCAATTTCATATAGCCAACTGGGCTGATAGTCATTTAACTCACTAATTTGAAAAAAAGGCCTCTTAGAATTCCGAAAATAAAAATATTGTGAGAATTGATTTCGATCAGTGCTAAGTTCACCATCTAGCCTGTTGTTACTTGAATCATAGTGAAGACCTAACTCATATCGGCAAGTTGTGCAATCTCCAGCAAAACTCAAATTTGAAAATACAATAATTAACAAGGTAAAAATTATGCTTTTATAAGTTGAATCTTTCATTTTTTTCTCCATTACAAAATTCATCAAAATGCAATTTTAGCGGTCAAGAATAAAGATCTACCTCTTGAGTAGCGTGAGTTAAAGGGGTCCGTATCCTGATAATTAAAATCCTTGTCCAAAAGGTTATTAACCTCTAGACTGAGTAGAGCATCTAAATAATTAAATCGATATCCAAAGGATGTATTGACAATCCAAAAATCATCGTCACCGCTGAATTCTTCAAAGAAACGATTTATAAAATCTCCATCTTGCTCAACATAAATAGGTTGCAATGAGAATCTAAATCCTTTGGGGTGAAAGTAAGTCAAGTTAAATTTCACTCGTTTTGTAGTTAAATCAATAATCTGCTCACTTAACTCAAACAGGAATTTTCTATCGAACGTTTCTTTTTCAAAATTGACACCAAAACTCCAATTTTCAAATGGTATGTAGGCATAGAGATTAGTAAATTTTTCAGATAGGTCTTCACGTTGTAACGTGAAATCATCCACCTCAAAATCAAAAATAAATCCTGGCACATTAATATCTCGCTTAAATGTCTCTAGACCTACATAAACTTTGCTAGCTGAAAATAAGTCATTCAATCCTTTAGTTAAATAGAATGAATAATCTAGCCCTAAACCATACAGCTCAGTTTTAGTTGCGTCGAAATCATCAAAAAATTGGTTAAAGCCTGCAACATTGGTTGGTTCTAATGTTTGATCTGCAACTAATGTTCGCTTTAATGTCTCAAAGTATGCAGCTCTAGTTGTTAAGTTTTTATAAGTCCAGCTTACACCAAACTTAGGATTAGTCTGGGTTGTTCCAAGGTCTATATCGTCAAAATCATCCTTACTTAGACCAATAGTTAAATCGAGTTGACTATGATCAGAAATTTTCCAGGATGGATAAGCGTATCCATAATAATTTTTGTGTTCTATGTCTAAACTTACACTATCATCTGTACCATCAGGAAAAACTTCTTCCCGATCTTGTTTTACCAAACCTGCTCCAAGGATAAATTTTACCGGCGTCGAGGAATCAAAATATTGACCCTCATATAAATCACTATCTACAACAAAAAATTCATCAAATTCTTCAAATGCTTCGAAATCGATATTCAATATACTCTGATCAAATTCTTCGTTTCTGTAGTTAAACAATAACTCACGTGAATTGCTAAATCTATAAATACTACTGATACGGTAAGAATCTACATCTTCAATAATTCTTATATTTGGATCAAAATCTTCGGGGTCAAATCCTCGAAATGTTTCTCCGCGGTCAATATCTATATTTCTGTATTCAGCTTGAATATTGAAACGATCTGTTACTTTATATTGTGCAAAAATATTAAACAATTGATTATCTTCATCAGCATTTATTCGCTCACCATCCGTCTCGAAGTTATATCCCGTAACTGTAAACGAAGTTCTACCCTTCAATGCTGAAACTTGAACTTCTTCACCATGGGTATTGTTTTCTCCTACAACCAAACCAACTCGACCTGAAAAACCTTCTTTTGTATAAAGTCTTGAGAACTCATTGAAAGAGACATCAAAAGGGCCCGAATCACGGAATGCCCCAAGCCGGGAGTCTGCCAATTGAACCTGGGCTGGATTATTGTTCAATGGCTGCCTGATTTGTGATTGTAGCAACTCACTGACCCTAGCAATTTCATGGCGTGGACGGTTGAGGTAAGCATCAGCCATTAATCTATGTGCTGAATAGTTTCCAGGGTCATGTGCCAATGATTTAGCACCTTCTAAAACCGTAAGTTGATCAAATCCTAATTCTTCATAAATCCTGGCTGCACTGGCTGATCGAACAGCCAAGTCTTCATCTAGGTTAGGACTTGAACGATATACAGCACGATTGTCATTTTCCTCTATTGATCTTTGCAAGTTAGCCAACGCTTTGGTTGGTTGATTGATCGACTGATAGAGAAATGCTCGGTAAAGATAAGGCGTCGGATCTTTAGGATCATATTGCTCAGCTAGTTGATATTGTTCTAAGGCCTGTTCAGATTCATTTAATTCGGCATAGGTCTTACCGAAATAAGATCGTAGGATTGAATCGAGTGGATCAAGGATGACTGCATTAGCCATGCTGTCTAAACCAGCCTCGAGTTGATTCTTCCTTATTAATGAAAGTCCTAGACCTAGCCGTGGTAGAGGGTCGTATTCATCAATTGCAATAGCTTGATTAAATGCATCTTTAGCTTCATCGATATCAAATTGGCTGAGTTTGATAAAACCTAAAACAGTATGCGTTCTGGAAATTTGGTCATCGGCTTGAACTGCTCGGTTTGCAGAAACAAGCGCCTCTTTGGTATTCCCATTAATTTGCTGCAGCTCAGCCAGGCGCGTCAGGATGATAATACTTTCAGGATCTTCAATCGATGCTTTTTCAACGCTTTCTAATGCACCTTTAAGATCGAACTTAGATTGTTGCGCATATGATTTGGCTAGCAGCAACGATGCAGAGTCCGGATAATTAATTAACGCTTGGTTTGCAATATCGAGTGCGTCATCACGCCTGTTTTGAGTCACTGCTATAGTGGCATTCAAGGCTTGAGAGAAATCATCTGTTTGGCCTGCCAACTCATTCTGAGCTTGATCAACATTTCCTTGTATTAACAAGTCATAAGTAGCAATCGCTATTGGATTAGGGTCTACTTGGTCCGTGTTTAATCTTGGATAATAAAGTGCCCAATGTACGGCATTGTCAGGCCTTACTTTGATTAATTCTGGAGCTGTACCCTCTCTAGCAAAAGCAGCCTCATTACGATTGAGCTTGCCGACGCCTTTATTATTACACACACCTACTTTTCCATCTAACACGGAAACCAGCGTTGTGTTCGAACCCAGATTTTGGCCATCAACCTGATCTGCTCCTACGACCACTGTGAATTCAGTTCCTTCAACCGAGGCGTTCAGGTAGGGGGTATTCACGTTTAGGCTCTGAGGCTCTTTAGTGAATATATGAATAGCACCTTGTTTTAGGAATAACCATGCTCTATTTATTGTTTGCTGACAATATTCAATGGTACTGTCGAAAGATGTGAATGCAGAGGTCGAAACTTTTTGCACTTTTGGAATAGTTCGCGGTGGTGCTAGGATCGCTGCTGGATTATCAATGGTGAAAACAGAGTTGGACTCAATAGTTATTGCAATGTTGGGTGAATTTGGTTGAGTCAGGTTGAATAATTCAATTGCTGCATTGCTATCTAAACCTGTTTGTATGGTGTCACCTTCGCATAGGTAACGTTTAGTATTATCGTCACTATAATCTGATATTGCTGTATTGTATGCCCGTGGTGCAGATTGGCCATTGCCGAAGACTTTTACATTGTCAGTTTTGGAAACGAAATAGCCGACTCTGGGATTATCTACAGTACATTTATCGTTATCTGCCGAAACAAATGAGATGGCAAACAGTGACAAAAGTTGAGCTAGAATTAATGTAGCCAACCTCCGCCATAGTTGACTCCTCTGTGTCATTTTTTATCCTTGTGTTTATTTTTAAGTAGTTACGCCGATAACTTCCTCACTGATTATCAGCATTCTTTATCAAAGATAGCATGATATACCAATACAATACAAGTATGCCTTTAGTTATAGTAATAAGTGGTACTGTTGTTTAATCACCATATGTTGGGTTTGGAGAACAAACTCGCCACTATCATCTAGAGTCTGGAATGGCAAAAGTATTTATCTGGATTCCCGCCTTCGCGGGAATGACGAACGGAAGATCGGATTTCGATTCAAGATTTACCTTACAAGTAGGATGTAGTCATATGAGGAGTCAGCTTTTGGAGATCCTACAACATGCGCGGGACAAGATTCATGAGCTATTTTTGAACAATTAGTTCATATACGTGTGTTGGTGTATTTTTACCTTTGAATTGGACCTCCCCTAAATCACGCAAATCAAAATCATTTAGATGCTTTTCGATATTATTTGTAACCAGAATATTAGTCTTGGATTGTTTATTGTATTGCTCTAATCGTGCGGCGGTGTAAACGGTGCTACCCACTACTGCAAATGTATAATGTGATTTATTCCCTATGTTACCCAGAACAAATTCCCCAAATTCCATGCCGATACGAGTTCGAAAAAGTGTATCTGGATATTTTTGGTTAAATCTATTTACGCCCTTAATAATCTTTAGTGCAGCTCTAGCGCTATTTATGCAAACTAATTTTTCTGGTCCTAACCAAACTGCCGTGAGACTGTCACCATCAATCATATACACTTCCCCATTATTTTCCGTCACACACTCATTAAGCATTGAAAAATATTCATCAACCAAATCTGCCATTTCTTGGGCAGCAACGTTCTCAGAAATTTGGGTGAAATCCTGAACATCAGTAACCATACAAACACCCTGGGTTGTTTGTCGTACAACTGCTTTATCTCGTGACGACTCAACCGAACTAATTGCAGCGCTTGGCACATAGCTTTTTAATGCTTCTTTTTGCTTTTGAGTGGTCTTGAATCTGGCGGTGTAAAGCAATAGTGCCGATAAGAGGAAACTGATAAGAGGCATAATAATCGGTGACCAATAATATTTAGTGCTAAACCAGTGAACAGCCACATAAACATAGGCTAGGAACATAGCTATCAGTAATGCTGCAAGCAATCGCTCTTTTCTAATAATTCCCAATGCAAAAACAAGCGCACTACAGAACAGCGTAGTTATAAAAATTGCAGTGTCACTGAATTTTCTCAGATACTGATTATTGAGAAGATTTGCAAATGCGGTGGCGGCAATCTCAACGCCGCTCATTTTATTATTACCCTTTGTTATAGCTGTTTCGAAGTTATCCTGTTTTTCTTCATCACTGATCTCAAAAGATCCACCAATCAGCACGACAGCATTATTAAACTTATTTTCTATCGGCTTGTTCTCATAATAAGCCTTGAACGTGTCATAGGTGAATGTGGGAATGGTTTGAGGTTGGCCGTAAAAATTCAGAAACATGCCGGGATTATTATTCAATCTGGAAATGTTATCTTTGAGGTAAATTAGAGTTTCCAACCAGCTTTTTAATGCAGGTGAAGAATTAGCGTTTAATTGTTCCTGTAACAGTTCTGGCTTATTTAGTAAATTCTGGCGCAATTGCTGAAATAGCTCACACAAACGAGATGAATTGGTTTGATCAGTGTTTTGAAGCAACTTACTAAGTGCATTTGAATTAAGTAGATGTTGCTCAAGCATAGCCACTGGCAATGTTGAAACCCTGGGGTAATTCAGGTTTTGTCCGTAATCAGCTAAAACCCCACCCGGCAAATCTGCATCGACAGGATACGCATAGCAGTCCTTGTTTTCTTCGCTATTAATGATTGAATAGTAAGGATAAAAGGCATCTTTTCGGTGTGTATTATCAACAAGCAATGAAGGTGCCAATGACGTTGCAGATTCAGAGAATACTTTTATCGGATTCCTCACTAATACATGCGACCCGATCCCAGATTCAGTCGCTGAAACAAACTGATTTAAGATAACTTTTGAATTTTGTTCTAAGCTTTTTGCAAGACTCAAGTCATTTTGTTGATCTTGATATTGACGAAAAAAAAGATCTAGGGCTATTTGATTTACATTCAGTTCAGTCAAGTAGTTAATGATTTCAGCATGCTGCGACCTCTCCCAATCCCTTAATAATGTTTTTCGCCCGATTTTTGCTTTTTTATAGGGGGTAAGAATGAAAACTTTTTCTGGTGGATCAATTGGTCCTCTCAGTTTATAAAGCAGTGGCAAACCGAATTTTTGTTCCAGGCTTTTCCCCAGTGTTGTTATTGAGAATACGGCGATTGCAAAACTAACTGCCAGACAAAGCAAGATTGTTTTTAATGTTAATTGTTGCACCATATTTCAGAATGATTTTATCACTACTTTTTCATATGTGACTCGCCTCATGGGAATTAGCCTGGAAAAACGGTTATCATCTCTTACAGAAAGGTGATGTGCTCGTTATTGATGAAACTGGCATGATCGGCAATAAACAAATGCACCGATTTGTTGAAGAAGTCAAAAAACAAGGGGCTAAACTTGTCCTGGTTGGCGATCCAGAGCAATTGCAACCCATCAATGCCGGAAAACCATTTAAAGAAATGGTCGATCAGATTAACGTAGTAGAATTAACAGAAATTCGACGGCAGAAAGTGGATTGGCAACGCCAAGCATCAGTGGACTTGGCACAAAAGCGAACTCAAGAAGACATTAATTTGTATGCAGTTCACGATAATGTTCATTATTCTGATGAAAATTCAGATGCTATATCCAAATTAGTTAATGACTATATGAATAACTGCAATAAAAATCCTCAATCATCCAGACTGGCATTAGCCCATCACAGAATCAATGTGCACAGTATCAATCAAGCTATTCGTACCCAACGAAAAGAAAACGGCGAATTACAGAATGGACAACTTTTTAAAACATACCATGGCCCGAGGAGCTTCGCTGCCGGAGATCAAATTTTGTTCACCCGTAATGATCGGGAACTTGGTGTTAAGAATGGATTATTAGGAACAATTATGTCGGTTTCTGAGAATAAGCTGACAATCCTGCTTGATCAGGATGGAGATCATCTATACAAGAAAATCACAACTTCCCCAAAAGCATATCCTTATCTTGAACATGGATAACACTGCGGCAGCATGTGCCATTGCGCACTGGTATTCAAAATCCATAATACTGCTTCGAGAACCGATCGGGCAGGAATAAGTTTACGACCTCGACGATTGGATGGGTAATGCTCTTCCGGAAAGTGGCCTTTGATTCGATCCCATTGTTCGTCTGTAAGTCTCAACATAACCCATATTATAATCAATTATTACTAATTTATAATTTTGAGGTAGGTTCTAGTTATATTGCCTTGTAAAAGCTTACATGTGAAAATCAGTAGATATAATATTAGTTGTGGGAAATCAAGGAATTAGTTGAATATTAAATATATATATAGAGCTTTGAACACCTGGCTAATCTAACCCAAGTGCCGCATTTAAGTGTGAACTGAATTTCTCCTTAAATAAAGGCTCATTTAATGCACCGCTGGCCTGGCGGGGGACAATTAAAACTCTATCTCCTGCGAAATCAAACGGTATTTTTCCTGCAAGATTCTCTGATTCTCGGATAGGTAACCACCCGTGGAGTTCATCACTGCGATTTTTATGCAGCATGTGTAACATCCCTGCTTCAAATAAAACATTTTGATTGTCTTTATATTTAAAGTCATCGCTGGATTTATTATTCTCTGATAAATAACATAAACCAAAATCAGAGTTTTTTATGGAATCAATTATTTGTTTATTTATTGGGCCAGGATCAGAAATTGATTTCCAGTCAATAAGTGATAGTTTTTTCGAATACTCATTTTCCAGTAGAGCAATTATATTACCAACGACCGCATCATCAGAGTCTTCTGGGTAGGCAAAGAATATAGTGGGAAGGTCATCACCCGGGAGCCTTATATCGCTGATAGATACTTCATTTCTTAAAGTTTTAAAAGCATATCTCGTATCACCAAAAGAACTCGTTGATGAAATGTATCTGCCTAGTATTGTTGATATCGTTTCGGCCAACTTTTTAATATAACTTCTAGCTGCATTACAGTATGTTTTACATTCTTCAAATTCGATGTCTAGCACACCAAAAATTTCTTTCTGAAAACGTAAAGGAATAACAATACTTGTCTTTGATTCACCAGTTTTTTTGTAGTTTCGGTAGTCAGGAAGATTGTCACAATCGGTCCAATCGATATTAAGTTGTTCAATTGAGGAGCAATCAGCCAGAGTTTCGTCGGTCTTTTGGGGAGTTATCCAAATAGGATGTCCTGTTGAGTAAATATATGCTTTCTGGCTATAAACAGATCCGTCGTCTCTATAAAGTTGTGCAGTCGTATTTCTTCTATCTTCTATCGAGCACCATAATGTGGTCAGGAATTTGTTGTCTTCCTCAGAACTACCAGGTGCTTCAATGCACAACTCATAGTAACAGGCATTTAAACCACCGATCACAATATCATAGAAAAATCCCTCAATGTCGTACAAAACATTTTTATCTATATAATCTAAGGTTAGTGCGAATTGGTTTAGTCGAGCTAGCAAATTATCAGACATTTTTTCTCCAGATTATTTCACATAACATAATTGTTAATACGCTTTATATACACGACTCCTTTTTCCATCTTTAGAATCAATCATATCGTCTTTGTTGAGAGCTTTTAACTTCGCTTCAATTTGTGTCACTGTGAAGTCTCTAAATAATTTAAAGTTTCTTTGTTTAGAACCCCAGTTACGAATTCTTAGCGCATTAAACCACCAGCTATTATAGGTACTTAGAAAACTAACGAGTTGATTGCCCAATAGTATTGAGTCAGGATCATCTACTGATTCGATGTTCGGTGTGGAGACTAAGTCCAAAGCATCTAGTATTTTTCTTGAAATATATTCTAGTTCTTTATCTTGTTGATATTCAGACAAACCATTCATAGCAGAACCTTTCGGGACGTATTGAAATTCACTTAAAGTAGTATGCCTAACCTCACTAGGACCATCGTGCACCTCGATTTCTATTTTATCGATTAAACAGGGCCTAATTAGAATTGGCAGTATGAGCATTCCTTCTTGTTCTTCATCACCACTTAACGAAGAATAATCAGAGTTTGAGTTGCTAAGTAATCGTGGTAATTCTTCTGTTCTAATGAATTTTGAAGCTAAAAAAGCAGGGCTGACAAGTAAGATAGCTACCTTTGCTCTACCTATTGCATCTTGAATCTCTTGTTTCCATTGAGATCCAGGTGTTAAGTCAGTATCAGACCATGAAGTAATTCGTGAATCTAATTCCATTGGTTTCAGAAATTGTAACAAACGGTCCAGCCATCTTTTTTCTGGATCATCGCTTGTGTTGTCGTAGCTGGCATAACTAATAAACACTGGCATTGGTTTATTACCCATGCAAATCAAACAACCTCATACATTTCGGTAAATTTATCAGCGCTAATGCAATAACTGTCGCTACCATCTTCATTATTAGAAACTAGATAATCACCGGCTTTATAGTGTGATTCTCCTTCTTTGGTTTTCACGCTTCCATCCTCGGTTGCCACTTCAGCCCAAATCGGTGTTGTTTTTACATATTTCCCATCACCTACCGGACAATAAGTTTTTCCAAATACGTTTTTACCAATTGTGTAGGTATCAGCACCATTTTTAACCAGCCAATCGCCGGATTTTGCTTGTTGGATGGCACCCCATTTTTGATATGTAAACCCATCTGTTACGAGATCTATTTGAACAGCATTGATAAACTGATTGGCTTTTTTTCGATATTTCTTTCTCAATTAGTTCACCTTTAATTAATCATATGATTTGGTCTAAGCCAGCAATATTTTCGTCAAACAATCTAAGATCCTTGTAAAGACCAATTTGTCTTCTTAACGATTCTTTGTTGAAATCAGGAACGACATTTAAATATTTGCTGTATTCATGTTTCACTTTCTCAGCATTATTACACGTTAACAACATTAAGTCTGCCTTAGAAATCTTAGCCCACGTATCATTGTAGTTATTTATTGAGGTCTCAATTGCCAATTCAGTAGCATTGATCATCTTATTTAAGACTAATGTTTTTTCCTCAAGTTCTAGATTAGATTTTGCTTCACTAGCATAATCTAGTGTCCAAGTTTCTGGTTGTAATTTAGCAAGTTCTAGTTGAATCGATAACATTGCTACTGCATTTAACCCAGAGTAATAATGACTACGATGTTGCTCAAAACCTGAATAATAAGATTCGTATGCTTGCTGCAGTAATGGAGATTTAAGTGCTGATTTTTGCCTTTCGTTTAGATCTGTAATTTCCTTCCAAGATAAAATCCATCGTGTTTTTAGGTTACTGCCGATTAAAGCATGGGTTTTTGCTCTATCCCAATCACTTTCTCCTTCTAAGGCACGTTCTGCAGCGTGTTCAGATTTAACAAGCTCACCTACCTTTTGATAGCAGGTGGCTAGTCTTTGATTAGCCTGCGTATCAAACATATTATGGTTACGAATAGCTTCCCAAGTTTTAATAGCTTGATCAAAGTCTGCCAACTCATATTGAGCATTCCCAATCATGCGTAGACCCTGCCTTTCCCAAGGTTGACCGATTACCAAATTATCCCGAAGTGATGTTAGCCCATCTTTGTTTTTGTCATGAGTGAACTGATCGACTTCCTCTCTGAACTTTAATGGTACGATAACAACTTTATCAGGATCCATATTTGTTAGACCGGGTAATAACTTAAAAACAGGACTATCTTTACCTTCACTTTGTAGTGTGCTGGTGACAACATCAGTAAGCTTATCTATAGAATTCGAAGGATTATCTAAATCATAGGACATGTATCGATCTGTGGATAAATCGAAAATACCTGGATCGGTATGTTGATCGGCCTTGATTAATATTGTGCACCGATCGCGTAAGGCATGACGAATGCCTAGCTCATAGAAGACGTTGGCATTATGGATGGATATATCTGCAATAACGAGATCAGCAGCAAGTAATTCCCGAAACATATCCTCACGGATATTGCCCTGTTGAACAAATTCACCCGTGGTTCCACCGCTTAACCCTAACGCCTCAATACAAGGTGAGATGAGTTCATTATCGACCTTGTCAAAGTCTATAGTTTCGTCCTTACGATTTGTTTTAATATTAAAAGGCCTAACAATGAAAACACGTCCGTTTGTATATGCTTTATGTGTAATTTCTTCTTCTGTCATGTTCTAGAATCCATCAAAGTGGGTTTCATCGACATATTTTTCTGCAACCGCTTTGCCAACTTCTTGTAACTCTCCTAATCCTTCAACAGAATCTAGTTTCTGAACATTTTCTGGTTTTATGTGTTTGAGATTAAGTTTATCTAACCCTTCTCTTGTCAGTTCGGCGTTATACCTAACATAAGTGAACAATTTCGGGTTCACTGGCCCAGCACATTTCGAACCCTCATTAGCAACACACATATCCTCTATCTCTCGATCAATCATTTCACCTGATAAACATTTTCCAAATGTACGGCAGAGGAAATCTTGTTCTTGAGCAGCGGCATTCATTAGTGCTGAAGGAAGCTTTGTTGCGTTATAGATCAAGTTCATCTCATCTTTTGTGAGACCTTCATTCGCCATCGGGCTAGCACCTGTGCCCACTGAAACGATTAGCATTTTGTCTTCACCTGTTTGCCAATTTAATCCATAGGGTTCAGCACTGGCCATGAGAAACATTTGAAAAGCTGGATTATTGTAAGAAGTGATACCTCCATCAACAAAAATAAAATGTTTGTTTCCCACCGTGACCCGTTCCGGTGGAAAATAAACAGGCGCAGCTGTGCTGGCACGAACAAGTTGCCATAGTGGGATATTTAGATTGTTATCATTTCTTGAAGAGTCATTATATTTAGCATCTGGATTATTCGATATCGGCCAAGGCGAATCGGTAGTTGCGTTGCGCATCACCATCATCAGTAAAGTCTGGATCTTATCGCTGCCTAATGTAACGTCTTTTCCAATCTCTTTTTGTAAAAGATTCTTTAGTGGTTCAGCTTCAAATTTATGCCGGAGCCTTTTTAAAAAAAATGCTTTATCAAACATCTGTTCACCGCTGTCGTGATAAAACTTTCGCATCTTATCCACTGACCATCCAAGCGATAGGCCAGTGGCCAGAATTGCACCGGTGCTGGTGCCGGATATATAGTTAAAATAATCTGATAATGTGGCTTCTCCATTTTTCTCTGGAAGTTTTTCCTGAATAATTTTCTCGATCTTGGCAAGAATTTCGATGGTTAAAGCTCCTCGAATACCACCTCCATCAAGTGCAAGTAATTTATAAGGCGGGTCTTTTCGTGCACGTTCTGCTACTGTCATTATTATCTCCTCTATTTTTTAGATTTATATATTACCAAATATGCATTTGTTATCTTAATATATCTTTAGATATATAATTTGATAAGGTAACCGAATAATTAATTTTCTTTTATTCTAAAGGCGTGATTGCTTAGTTTAATGTATAACTTTTGAGGTTTGCTTCTAAAGATTCACATTTAGGATAAACAATAGCAGAAAAAGACTAGAAATCTATCTCGTTGACTAATATCTTATTGATTATGACCTTTCCCCTGTAATTAGAGCCATGACATTGATGAGATTTCCAATTAATCTATGTTTTAGGAGATCTCGACATGAAGAAGAAACGTTATTCTGAAGAACAAATCATTGGCGCCATTAAACAGCATGAATCCGGCGTTAAGGTTGACGATATTTGTCGTCAACTGGGTATTTCTCAAGGCACGTTCTATAACTGGCGTAGTAAATTCGGCGGCATGGAGGTATCGGATGCCAAACGACTTAAAGAGCTGGAAAGTGAGAACGCTAAATTAAAGAAGCTGCTAGCAGAGAAATTACTGGAAACCGAAGCGCTGAAGGATGTGTTATCAAAAAAGTGGTAAAGCCCGCTAGTAAGAAGCAGGTCATCAGGCATATTAAACCTCGATTTCAGTTTAGTGAGCGTAAAGCCTGTTATCTAGTTGGGCTCAGTCGAACGGGTTATCGTTATGTGCCTAAAACCAGTAATGATGAGCCCATTCTAACCCGATTGAAGGCACTAGCGACTCAATATCCACGCTATGGTTATTTGATGTTGCATCAGCTACTTAAACGAGAAGGCTTAGTGATTAATAAGAAACGGACTTATCGATTGTATACGGCAGAGGGTCTACAA
>JANQSD010000003.1 GCA_028284225.1 Arenicellales bacterium | reverse complement strand
TTACCGGTAACTGGAGCATGCTGGGGGATCCATCGGCCAAGTTTTAGAAACGGGCTGTGCTGATCAGCACGGGTTGTTTCAATAGTAGGCTGAATTCGGTCTGACAGGAAAGTAAAGCCTGTCAGGCCCATTCATGACTTAACGAGGTATCTCAACGCGGCTTTATCCTTTATCGAAGGATAGAGCCTAAACACATAGAGGCATTGATTTCATCTGGGGATCTCATCCGAAACGATAACGATGATCATCGGCATAATAGTAGTGTCAGACTGCAACGGATTGTTTCAGAAAGTAAGCTAACGCAGGCCTGACAGATAAGTATAACCTGTCAGGCCCATTCATGACTTAACGAGGTATCTCAATGCTGTTTATATCCTTTAATCGAAGGATAGAACCTAAACACATAGAGGCATTGATTTCATCTGGAACCTCATCCCGAAACGATAACGATTATTTCCGGCACGATAGTAGTATCAGACTGCAACGGACTAATTCAGAAAGTAAGCTAAAGCAGGCCTGACAGGATGGGCAATGATAAAGGATTCAATACTTGCAGCCTTGTACATAACTGTTTCACCGGGAAATAAGACGGGCTTTAAGAAGTACTACCCCACCTAACCTCCCCTGGAAGGGGAGGAACTGGATAGCCATGTCCCGAAACGTACTTTAAGCAGAAACCTCTTTTAACGAAGTCATTCAATTTTCCGGTGAATACTGACAGTGTAAATCCGAGTTGCCCCACTTCGAATCATTTCCCGTCCCCTGGAAGGGGAGGAACTGGATAGCCATGTCCCGAAATGTGCATTGAGCAGAAATCTCTTTTAACGGAATCATTCAATTATCGTTTCTGCTATTTTTTCATAGTCGCCCAAAAGCAGCTTTGTTAAACTTCCGGGTAGTTTGATATCAGCACAGTAGGGCGAAGCGCGAGTGAAAATTTCAGAGTTAGAAACGTTTGTTGTAGGTAATCCTCCGCCGCATTTTGGAGGCCTATACTGGATTTTTGTAAAGCTGACGACAGATAGCGGCGTTGAGGGAATAGGCGAAGTTTATTCGGTGCCGTTTGATCCGCGTGTGGTTGAGGATATGATCGCTGATGTGTTTGACCGCTGGGTTGTGGATACTGATCCGTTTAGGATTGAACAGTTGTGGCGACGTGCTTATTCAACAGGTTTTACCCAGCGTCCAGATGTTTCTATGATGGGAATTTTGAGCGGTATTGAAACAGCCTGTTGGGATATTATCGGTAAGGAGTGCAATAAGCCAGTCTATGAATTATTAGGTGGTAGAGTTCACGAGAAGTTACGTTCTTACACTTATCTTTATCCGAATCCTGATGATGATCGGCAGATAATGAGCAATTATTCGACCGATCCGAATGAAAAAACAGTCTATAGTGATCCGGATTTGGCAGCTGAGGTAGCGGAAAAATATGCTGCGATGGGATTTACAGCAATTAAGTTTGATCCGGCTGGCCCGTATACTGCTTTTGATCCAAGGCAGCTTTCTTTGCCGGCTTTAGAGCATGCAGAGATGTTCGTCAAACGGTTACGTGAAACTGTGGGCAGTCGCTGCGATTTATTATTCGGTACCCATGGCCAGATGGCGCCGTCAAGTGCAATTCGCTTGGCAAAAAGGCTGGAGAAATATGATCCGCTCTGGTTTGAAGAGCCGACACCTCCCGACAATATTACTGAAATGGCAAGAGTGGCGCGTTCAACCTCTATCCCGGTTGCAACGGGAGAAAGACTAACAACCAAGTATGAGTTTGTACGTATTCTTGAAGCGCAGGCAGCATCGATTTTGCAATTGGCTTTGGGGCGTTCAGGAGGCATTCTTGAGGGTAAGAAAATTGCCAGCCTGGCGGAAGCGCATCATGCCCAAATTGCTCCGCATTTGTATTGTGGACCGATAGAGGCTGCCGCCAACATTCAATTGTGTGCCTGCAGTCCTAATTTTTTAATTCAGGAGAGTATTAAAACCTTTGATGGATTCCATGCGGAAATTCTTAAAAAACCTATTCAATGGCAAGATGGTTACATTATCCCCCCAACTGAACCAGGCATAGGTGTCGAACTCAACGAGGACGTTGCACTGGCTAATCCGTATAACGGCAAATCTCTGCATCTGGAAATGCTTGCTGACCCATATTATTAAGCCTGTCCCGGCTACTGAATCCGTCACCCCGGACTACGATCCGGGGTCAGCACAGGCCCGTTCCGGGTTCTCCTAAAGAGTCTCGCTCAACTATATGAGGTGGATCCTAGTCCGAAACTCTATACAAACAAGCTTTCGCATCTCCAGCTTTAGTTGATCGGTATAACTCCCATGTGTCAGGCACTTCAGGTGGGTCTGAATGCTCAGCGTATTCAATATAGGCCCAGCCATTAATTTTGATTAAGCTATGCAGATGTAAAGCATCGATACTTTTTTGTAATAATTCCGATTTGTAAGGCGGGTCTAAAAAAACAATCTCGAACTTTTGCTCACACTTGGTTAGATAAGAGGTTGCTTCCTGGTTAATCACAGCATCGTTTATTGAACTTAGCTGAGCCAGAGTTTGCTTGATCATGCTGGCGGCTTTGCGATTTGATTCCACAAAAACTACCTTTTTAGCACCTCTTGATAAGGCTTCGAAACCTAACGCACCGCTACCGGCAAATAAATCCAGGCAATTACTCGTCTCGATATGTATTTGTAACCAGTTAAATAACGTTTCTCTGATGCGCTCGGCAGTCGGCCGTAGGCCTTCTGCGGCGGTAAAACGTATCTGCCGGCCTTTATATTTGCCGCCGATAATACGCAGTTTGCCGGAATGATGTTTCATTTATATCTGGTGCTTATAGTATATGAAGAATTTCTTGGTTCGAGTAAAATGTCGCCAACCTGATAGTGTAAACGACAATACTAAAGAATGATTTTCTTTAAACAAAATACGCAGCAACAAAAGGAATCTGATTCAAATGAACAAAATGAATCGCAATCTTCCGGATTAAGATCACGGCTTAAAAAAACTCGCCGGGCGCTGGGCTCAATATTTGGTACCGGCAGCAAGCTTGATGATAACCTTGTTGATGATCTTGAAGATCATCTGATTATGGCAGATATGGGAATTGATGCAGTGGATCAGATTATGTCTGAGCTCAGGCCGCAGGTAAAATCAGGTAAAGTTAAATCGGTAGATGAGTTGATTCAGTTCGTCACCAATAAAATTAGCCAGCAATTAGAAATATCAGAACAAAAATTAGTGGTCGAACAATCACCTTTTGTATTATTGCTAGTGGGTGTTAATGGTGTGGGTAAAACTACTACGGCGGCCAGGTTGGCGCATTATTATCAATCACTCGGCAAGTCTGTGATGCTGGCAGCTTGTGATACTTTTCGTGCTGCGGCTATAGAACAGTTGCAATCGTGGGGTAAAAAGCTTGATATTCCCGTGGTTGCTCAACAACACGGTTCAGATGCAGCGGCTGTTGCGCATGATGCCTATGAATCTGCCAAGGCTAAAAATATTGACCTGTTGATTATCGACACTGCTGGTCGTCAGCATACACACTCTTCGTTAATGGAACAATTAGCTAAGGTGAACCGGGTGTTGCAAAAATTAAATCCGCAACTGCCTCACGAAAGTATTATTGTCTTAGATGCGGGTAATGGGCAAAATGCCTTATCACAAGTAGCCCATTTTAACGAAATGATTCCATTATCCGGCATGATTGTGACCAAGTTAGACGGTACCGCAAAAGGCGGAGTGGTCGTTGCCTTGGCAAAAAAATACCAATTGCCGGTGAGATTTATTGGTGTAGGTGAGGCGATGCAGGATTTACGCTTATTTGAGGCCAAGGAGTTTGCACAAGCCCTGCTGCCGCAGAATCTTGCTGAATCAGAATAACAGATGATCGAGTTCAAGCACGTTTTTAAACGCTACCCAACTGGGCTTGATGCCTTAAAAGGGTTAAGTTTTGAAATTAGCAAGGATGAAATGGTGTTTCTGACAGGACATTCAGGAGCAGGAAAAAGCACCTTGCTTAAGCTCATTACGCTGGTGGAACGTGCGACGCGGGGAGTGATTACGGTAAACGGTTCAGATTTGATGAGCTTGCCTCGACGTAAAATTCCTTTTCACCGGCGTGATATCGGGGTGGTTTATCAAGATCATAAATTGCTTAATGACCGTACTGTATTTGATAATGTGGCGTTACCTTTAATTGTCGCAGGGGAGCCTCATCGTGAATTATCAAGGCGGGTGCGTGCGGCGCTTGATAAGGTCGGATTACTGGGCAAAGAAAAAATGTACCCACTGGCATTGTCCGGAGGCGAACAGCAGCGTGTTGGAATCGCCAGAGCTGTCGTCAATCGTCCTCCCATATTATTAGCTGATGAACCTACAGGCAATCTTGATCCCGAGCTGTCTGAAGAGATTATGGATCTGTTTTACATGTTCAATCAGCATAATGTTACGGTATTGATAGCTACGCATGATCTTCAATTATTAGGTCGCTATGGCAAGCGTGTTTTGCAGCTTTATGAAGGCCAACTGATTGACGGTTTTAAATATCATCAAACTGCATGAAGTATTTACTTAGACATTTACAGGTTTTTTTTCATACTTTAGGTGATATCTGCCGTCATCCTGTGCCGACCTTGCTTACGGTTATGGTGCTTGGCATTACCTTGTCATTGCCAATGGGCTTGTATCTGTTGACGCATAATCTTGAACTGGTCAGCAGTGAATGGCAAGGCAAGCCCCAGGCGACGGTTTATCTGAAAAAATCTGCAAGTGACCAGGATGTTGCCCGTTTGGATAACTGGTTTTCAACCCAGCGTAGCTGGATTGAAAATGTCAGGTTTGTTAAAGCTGATGAAGCTTTGCAAGAATTTAAATTTCTTTCCGGTTTAGGTCAGGCACTTGATGTATTAGGGGAAAATCCACTGCCGAATATGTTTATTCTTGATATGCCGGAGACCTTACCGGTTGCGGACTATCAAGACGAACTGACTCAGTTGGAACAAGACGAGTCAGTGGAGCAGCTAAAGTATGATCTTGAGTGGGTGCAGCGGCTGCAAGCAATTTTGAATTTAGCCCAGCGCACTGTCTGGATGGTGGCTGGTCTTCTTGGGATTGGTGCACTGTTGATCATCAGTAATACCATGCGTTTATCGATAGCCAATAAAAAGGATGAAATCACAATTATCAATCGTATTGGTGCAACCAATACATTCATTCGTCGACCTTTTCTGTATACCGGTTTTATCCAGGGTTTGCTAGGTGCTCTATTGGCTTGGGGATTAATTCAAGCAGGATTGAATTGGCTGAATGAACCGGTGCAGAGGCTGGCAGATTTATACGCCAGTGATTACAAGTTAGTTGGTTTACCTATGTTGTGGGTTCTCGCTATTTTGCTGACAGGAGGATTATTGGGCTGGCTTGCTTCATGGGTAACAGTCAGTCGCCATTTAGCTAAACTTTATCCAAGCAAATAGCAAATCAATCCAAAATTCCTGAAATATGGTCTAAATTCGTTAATTATGTGGCTAACTTTCGATAAAATAATTTTTTAGCTAGTTTTTTCAGATCGTTGTGCAAACCACAAATTATTAGCACTCTCGGTCAAAGAGTGCTAAAATTACATCCAAGATAAAAATTTACAGATTTAGGAGGTATGTTATGACTACGCATACACCAGCATTAATCCCTCACGCTGTCGGCCAGGATTTAAGCGGATTTATTCAGGCGGCTAATAATGCTCCGATGTTAACGCAGGAGCAAGAGATCGAGTTGGCTAATCGCTATCAACAAGAAAGTGATTTGGATGCTGCTCGACAATTGGTTGTTTCTCATCTGCGTCATGTGATTAAAGTCGCACGTGGTTTTATGGGCTATGGTTTGCCATTGGCTGATTTGATCCAGGAAGGAAATATCGGCTTGATGAAGGCGGTAAAACGTTTTGATACCAATCATAAAGTCAGGTTGGTTTCATTTGCCATGCATTGGATTAAAGCCGAAATTTACGATTATATTCTTAAAAACTGGCGCATTGTTAAGGTTGCGACAACCAAGGCACAGCGTAAATTGTTTTTCAATTTGCGTAAGTCGCGAGAGCATCTGGGCTGGATGAATGAAACGGAAATTGGTGAGCTTGCGCATGATCTGGATGTGCCGGAACAAACAGTGCGTGAAATGGAATCACGCATGAGTGGCACTGATGTTTCATTTACAGTCACTGAAACTGATGACGATGATGGTCGAGTGGCGCCGGAAATGTATTTTGCCGATACACGTTATGATCCGGAGAAACTATTCACAGTCAAATCTGAAACAGAGGAAAAGTCTACCCAGCTGATGACGGCTATGGCTGCTCTGGATGAACGTAGCCGGGATATTATTAGTCGGCGTTGGTTAAATGAAGACAATAAGGCAACGTTGCACGATTTGGCAGAAGAATATAATGTTTCTGCAGAACGGATTCGCCAAATCGAAAAGAAGGCTATGGACCAAATGAAGCAGATCATCACCATTTAGTCAAAGATCTTTAAACTTTTAAAAACGGCGCTTTCAGGCGCCGTTTTTTGTTATATAGTTCCGCGAAAATCATCCTAAGATAAATATGTACATATATGAAACGGCTGCACTGGCGGCGTCATTTTTCTGGGCTTTGAGTGGCTTCTTAGCTGCCGGTCCCAGCCGTCATCTTGGTGCGTTTGCATTTACCCGTTTACGTATGACTCAAGTTTTTATTATGCTGGCGCTGGTTGTCTTAATTCAAAGAACCTGGATAACTTTGATTGATGACTTTTGGATTATTTGCTTGTCTGGCTTAGTGGGAATTTTTTTGGGTGATACTGCTCTTTTTGCTGCGATGCGACGTATAGGACCTAGACGTACTGCAGTTATGTTTGCCGCTAATGGTCCTATGGGGGCTTTATTAGGCTACTGGTTCCTAGGAGAGACTCTGGATTTTATGACCTTACTCGGATGTGGCTTAGTAGTAGCAGGTGTAATTATCGCTATTATTTACGGCCGGGAAGACACTAACACACACGAATTAGAAAAAACATATGGCTCACTTGGTCTGGCTGTTTTAATGGGTTTGATAGCGGCATTTTGTCAGGCATTGGGGGCAATCTTAGCCAAGCCCGCCCTGCTAGCCGGGGCAGATCCTATCGCAACATCCGCTTTGAGAGTCGGAGTCTCTGTGATTTGCTTATACTTTTTGTTGCTTTTCCCAGCCGGTGTATTTAAGGCTCAAAATTCCACTACTGTATCTATATTCTGGAAAACAGCGATTAGCGGATTTTTAGCCATGGGAGTAGGGATGACTTTAGTTTTATTTGCTTTAACCGGTGGCAAAGTTGGTGTGGTGACAGTATTGTCATCAATTTCCCCGATTTTAGTTTTACCGATATTATGGATGACAACCCGGCAACGGCCTACAATTGGGGCTTGGATAGCAGCATTGTTGGTGGTAATCGGCAGTGCATTGATATTTACTTAGAAATTTATGGGGCAATCATGCAAACAGAACATCAAGGTGAACTTAGTTTAAGTACCATAGCGATGCCTGCCGATGCCAACGCCAACGGTGATATTTTTGGCGGATGGGTGATGGCGCAAATGGATTTGGCAGGTTCCATTCCTGCTAAAAAGGCTGTTAAAAATCGCATTGTCACTGTCGCAGTCGATAAAATGAAATTTCTGCGACCCGTGAAAGTTGGTGACAGAGTGGTATGTTATACCCAAATATCACGTGTTGGCAGAACTTCTATCACTATCCAGGTTGATGTTTATGCAGAGCGCATGACTGAAGAAAAAGAAGTGAAAGTGACTGAAGGCGACTTTACCTATGTATCCATTAATAATAATGGACTGCCGCAAGCGATTGCAGTCACTAACCCAGATTTTGTTAGCCGCTAATAAGACTGGCTCATAACCAAGCCAGCACTAAAGCACTTAGAACCTATCTCAAAATGCTTGCGCTGATTAGTACGTCGTTAAAAGCTTGTTCAAAATGCTCATTTACACTATGTAAACTGCGCTTTTTCGCTCATTTTTGTCTCGTCTGAACGTTACTCGACTATTTAGAGATAGGTTCTAGTTAGCCACTTCCGGAGTAATGGATTGACCGGCAGTGTTAGTAATTCTGCGCCTTGGGTTCCAGCTGGTGGCCCCGTCTAAACTCAGGCGATAGTTGATTTCGGCGTTGCCTAAAGACTGGTCACTAAACGTTACTAACACAATGTCACCTTCCAGCTTAATGCTGGGATGATTGCTGTCAGCAGAGGTATTGGCAATGTACATTCTTGAGCTAAAGGTGAGCCCGCTGTCGGTAGAAACTTTATACCAGATATCTTTATCACCATTAACATTATCCCACCAAACCACATAAACGTTGTCACCATCAACAGCTATATCTGGTTGGCTGCTTTCTCCTGTTGTACCCGATAAAGTTATAAATGCCGGCCAGGTTTCACCTTCATCGGTGCTGCGTTTATACAGGATATTACCGTTGTCGCTGGTAGCATCTTTCCAGACTAAATGAACTATATTACCGTTTACAGCCAGCGCTGGGTCACGGCTGTCACCACTGGTTGATGAGACTGTTCTTCTTGGTCGCCAGGTGGCTCCGCTAGTCGTTGAGCGGCGGAAGAAAATATCACCATTGCCCGCTGTAATGCCTGACCAGGCTAAATACACTTTGTCTTCACCCTGGCTGATGATGTCTGGTTCAACACCTTCATCAGCAGTAGAGGAAAGAATCTGTATGGCCTGGAAAGTTGATCCGCTATCAGTAGAGCGCCTAAAGTAAATGTTGCCCGGATCACCTGCTGTGGCTTCTTGCCAGGCAAGATAAATGTTCGTACCGGTAGGAGTGGTTGATAACGAAGGGCCATGACTATTAGTTGGGAGCCCAACTATTTTCTTTTTGGTTTCAAAAGTTTGTCCTATATCGGTTGACCGTTTTAAGAATAGATCATAGTGACCGGCGTCATCATCAGCATAAACCACATAGATATTATCGCCGCCAGTACCAATCGTTGGGGAAATTGTATCGGTAGATGTGTTTGATAAGCGGGTCTGTTTCCAGCTGGCGGCCTGGTCTGTAGATGCCTTTATATAAACCTCGTTATTGCCGGGTGTGTTATCGCTCCAGGTCACTGCAAACAAGCTATTCAGCATCCAGCCCATGTCTTGATAAGCGTTTACAGTCGCTCGACTCAGGGCCGAGTTGGTCAATATGGGCTCCATCAGTTCGTCAGGTGAAAAATCGGTATCCCAGTGTGATACCGATGAGCCAGGTTCACGAGGATTAGGTGCATACATTTGAGGAAATCCATTATTAACACCCGTGGTCAAGAAGTTTACGTCACCGATAACCTTGGGGCCGGTCCAGACTAAATCGCCATCATCGATTGCTGAGGCGACTCGCTGCGCATTTGTCATATTAGGCCAGTCGAGTCCGAGTGATAAATCACGCAAGTGACGCATGAAATGATCATCAAAGCCTGAGAGTTTCGCTCCGGTTGCTGTATTGACGAAAGTTAAAAATCCTAAGCCATGGCCTATCTCATGTAAAACTGTATTGTAAAAATCAACCGTGCCAGCGACAGGAGGGCTGCCGATTCCATACCACCAATTCAGACCAGGCAGGCAGGTAGGATCAGTGCCAATACGACTATTGAAAGTCGCATTGATATCCGCATTTGCAGGTACTAAATCAGTCCCTGCCAGACTGTTAGCCAAGGCAATGGGATACCAGGTATTGAGAACAGGGGCGTTGGCAAAATTGCCGGTGGCATCGATCGGGCCGGCAGAGCCAAGAGTGCCTGTCATCAGTGAACAGGTCAGCGGGTCAATTTGTGAGGCCACGATAATCTCGACATCACTTTTTAAAATTTTTTCCCAGTATTCTGCCGCAGCCAGAAATACATTCAGCCGTTGCTGCCCCAGTGTTGTTCCGGGGTTGCCTGGGGCCGGTGCTACTACGGTTGGATCGTTGAAACCTTCACCTGCGCCGTCGTTGTTTTGAATCGTAATCTGGGTTGCTTGTGCACAAACAGTAAATAATGTAGTGACCAAAGCCAGGCTAAATAGTTTTAATGGCGAATGATTCTTTGTGTGGTTTGCTATCATTCGGTCTCCTCGCAATGATTTGATACAGGTGTTTTGCTGTCGTAGCCTTGAATAGGCTCATGTTTAATGCTCAGCGCACCGCTTTCGGTTTTTGTTGCGACAAGATTCGATTGAAAATTATTACCGAGATGGATAATGACTGTCCCATCGGCGAGAATCTGTTGCTCAAAAGACCTAGTTGGAGTGATTTTCTTTGTGCTGCTTGGGGGCGGCAATTCGTAGCCGCGTGCCAGATATTCTTCCTTGCTGATTATCTCTTTGGTATTTGGGTCAATAAAGATTTTAACTGAAGATTCAGTTGATGAATGATTAGAAGTGGGTTGCTGGTCACAATTGTTTTGGGTCTGTGGTTTGTTGTCATTTGCAAAGCTAATATTAATCAGCGTTGCACTGGCTAGGGTGATAAACGTTTGCCTAAATACAGACATATATCTGCCTCCGTAGATAAAAAAGTAAATTCATCATGCAATAGCATACACCTGCATGGCTGCAGCCTAGTCCTTGCGAAAAAATAATATTATTTATTTTATGATCCCCGTGCTCGTAAAGCTTAAAACTAATCAATTGAGTCGTCAACTAAAAAAACGAGGTTGCAATAGCCAACGCAGCTGACCGCAGCCAACATCCACACTCCGCCAGTCGTTGTAATAAAAATCGATTCGCGACATGGCAGCAGTAGGGAATCGAATATTGGCACCACCAATTAGCAGGTGAGCCAGGGATGACCAGGTCGGTTCATGACCGACTAACATTGCACATTGGATAGAATTTGGAATAGTGCTAAGAAATCGTATCACTGAGTTAGCGTTGGCTTCATATAAGTCATCTGTGTAATCAACTTTTGTTCGCCAGCCACCTTCTGTCGACGCTAATTCAAGTGTTTGTTTAGCACGAACTGCAGTTGAACAAAAGACCATATCTGGCAGTTGACCGGAATCAGCCAATAACTTGCCCATGGCTTTTGCTGCGTTAATGCCTCGTTGAGCCAGGGGGCGTTGATGATCAGTGCTATATTCGGCTTCCCAGTCAGATTTGGCATGTCGGAATAGAATTAAGGATTTACTGTTAGAACCCATCTCGAATCTCCTCTGTTTGTTGATAGTTAAACATTCATTTACGATAAATAGACTGTGTTTGCGTTCGTTTTTTATCTTGTGTGATTATGGCCTGGAAAGTTTCAAAAACCATGTTTAAAGTGCTCGTTTAGTACGCGAGAAAATATTAAAAAAACATCTGCCTGATTTTTTGTCTTCGGCGTCAGAATGTTGAACCGGAATATTTAATAATTCTTCTCCGTCAATAACCTGACGAGGATTTGTTTTAAGTAGTATATCGGCGGCTTCAGCACCTAGCCATTGTGAAATAGTTTGATGGGCGAGTGCCAGTTTAGGTGAGCGGCCATTTGGCCGATGAGCGTCTGATGCGATAATGTGAACCAGTCCTTGTTGGCACCATTGCTTAGAGACGGTTTGCAAAGCTGAACCAAATTGGCCGGTGACACTCATGGCGGTTAATTGTGATTTGCAACCCCAACTTGTCCATTCTTTTAGAATATGGTCGCTGGATGCAATAACCGGATTACGTTCAGGGTGTGCGATTATTGGCGTTAGATTATTATATAAAAGATTCTCTAAAATACTTTCGGTTCCATAAGGCACCAAGTGTTTGGGGAACTCAATTAATACGTGTTTGTTTTGGTCGGCCAATGTAATGGCGTCACCCTCCATGACTTTTGTGACCAGATTGCTATCGATATGTAGTTCGGCGCCGGGATAGATTTTTATTTCTATACCTGCGTCCGAAAGGGTTTGTTGCAGCGTGCTGGTACATTCGAGTATCGATTTTCTAGTGTTCTTGTAAACAGAATTCAGATCATGAGGTGTGCAAATCAAACTATGAATGCCATCATCAATAGCCACTTTGGCCATCTGAATAGAAACGGCGTTATCAGCTGCACCATCATCAATCCCAGGTAAAATATGAATATGTGAATCAATCATGATGGTGTATTATAGCAATCCTGCTAAAAATCATTATGAGTCATTGTTAAATTATTGAAATATAATTGTATTTTTACTGGAGCAACCAAGAATATTGTATTCAGTTAATCGTAACTAAATCCTGGATATTTGAAGTGAGAGTTGGTGCAAAGGAAGGTCAATGAACCGGGGTTTTCTAAGGAAAAATGCTGCCCTATTAACAGCCTGCTTGAAAATTGTCGATTTGCTGGCAATTTTTATTGCAGCAGTGATTGCGTATTATTTTCGTGCGGGAACACTGTTTTTACCCAGTAATTTCCTTCTAATAGTATTGTTTACTATTTTGCTTGCTAACTGGGGTTTTCAATTCGCAGGCATCTATCGCCCCTGGCGCGGTCATCACTTGCTCGATGAAATCACCAGAATCTTGCTTGTCTGGGGTAGTGTCGCCGGAATCATTACTATCATTATGTATTTTACTAAAACCGGGCAGGTCTTCTCACGTTTATGGTTTGGTATTTGGATAGTGTTAGCACTGATATTACTTGTTCTGGGACGAATTTTATTAAGGAAATTTTTGAATTGGTTGCGCAGCGAGGGGTACAACAAACGCTATATTGTGATTCTGGGCGCAGGAGATGCAGGTAAGAGGGTATTAGACAAAATTCATGAGAATCCTTGGGCGGGGCTGGAAGTAGTCGGTTTTTTTGATGATCAGTTCGACAATAACGGTTCTGAAATCAAAGGAATTCCGATATTAGGCAGTCTGGACGATGTTATAGAAGGTTGCAAAAAAATACCCAAGCTGGATCAGGTTTGGATTTCATTGCCGATCTCAGAGGCATCAAAAATACAAGACATTTCCATGCAACTCATCGACACAATGTATGAAGTTCATTATGTGCCGGATATTTTTAGTTTCATGCTGTTAAATCACTCTAGCGATGAAATAGCCGGGATTCCCGTGATCAATCTTAAATCCTCACCCATCTATGGGATAGATGGTGTTGCTAAAGTCCTTGAGGACTATGTGGTTTCTGTTCTGGCTTTAATCATTACTGCGCCTATCATGTTATTGGTAGCCCTGGCAATAAAGCTTGACTCACCCGGCCCGGTCTTTTTCAAGCAAAAAAGATGGGGACTGGATGGAAAGGAAATCATGGTTTGGAAGTTCCGCTCAATGAAAGTGATGGAGAATAATCCTGAAAAGATCGTACAGGCAGCTAAAGACGATGAACGAGTGACTAAAATTGGAAAGTTTCTCAGAAAAACATCTTTAGATGAGTTACCGCAATTTTTTAATGTTTTACAAGGACGTATGTCAGTCGTTGGCCCCAGGCCGCACGCCGTGGCACATAACAAGGAGTACATGGACAAAGTGAATCAGTATGTATTAAGGCATTTTGTTAAACCCGGCATTACCGGATTGGCCCAGGTGAATGGTTTCAGAGGGGAAACGGAGTCGCTTGAAAAAATGCAAGCGAGGATAAACTTTGATGTCCAATATATTACCGAATGGTCAATCTGGCTTGATATGAAAATAATTTTGCTAACCATCATTTATGGTTTCACCGGCAAAAATGCTTATTAGTATTGATCCCAGAGAAAATGAAAACAAATTTACAGACTTATTCAATTTTACTATTGATGTTGTTTATGCCGCTGCCGCTCGGGGGGCTGGTTATCTGGTCGAAGTCTGTATTTGTTTTAATCGTTGCAATATTAGTCCTGGTTGAATGTTATGCAAGACTAATCGGTGATCACAGCCTATCTTCTCAGGAAAAAAGCGCACTGGTATTATGGCTAAGCGTTACAGTGTATATCTGTTTTCAGGTCATACCTGCGCCTTTTTTACCAGACAGTCTATGGTGTGCGGTGTGTAACCAACAGATTTTGGATTCAGGCTTGCTGAAACCTCGTATCAGCCCTCATCCCATGGATACGTTACATTATTGGGCCATGTTTACTGCTTACTGGGCGGTGCTGCTGTTAGTGATGAAACTACCGAGGAAAAGTTGTTTTGTATTGATAGCGGGCATAGTAATAATTGCGGTTTTTGAAGCTATTTACGGTTTGCTTGCATTTAATAAAGGCCAGGAGACAATCATCGGTGTATGGAAAAAAGAAAGATTTTTTCAATCAGTTACAGGAACTTTCTATAATAAAAATCACCTGGCAATATTGTTGGCGTTAGGTTTGCCTATTGGCACATCTTTTTTGCTCAACTTGCGTAACAGGCGTCAGAAAGCAAAACATTTAGCCAAAAGTTTTTTTGATATCTATACAACATTATCCATTTTATTCGTGGCCATTTTAGGATTAGCTATTCTTGGCAGCGATTCAAGGCTGGGAGTGTTATTGGCCACTTTTTCAATGCTGTTTTACGTTTACTTGCGCAATCAAATTAGTGAGCGAAAAATGTCGAAATTTGAACTGAGTTTGATTGTTGCAGGGGTTCTTTTTGTTTTACTGGCCGGTATATGGGTTGGAATCGGGTCGACTGTGAGTCGATTCCTGGAATCATCTGATCATGTTGTTAATCGGCTGGAAATATACCAGACCATTTTTAAATTACCTGCCTCAGTCTGGTTGTTCGGCATTGGTGCAGGTGGATTTGAAGATGTTTACAAGCTTGTACAACCTGAGACACAATATTTTACTGCGTATCATGCGCACAGTGACCCATTGCAATTTGTGCTTGAGTTTGGATTAGTCGGAACAGTTATCTTCGCATGGCTTTTTATTCGTTTTTTGCGTGTTTCAGGTGCAGCACTACCTAAAACTGATATAGAATGTGCCGTTTTTTCGGGCATGATGGCAGTGATACTACACTCAATCGTTGATTTTGATTTCCAGATTCCGGGAGTCGCATTGATGTTTTGGGTCTGCTTGGGACTATTGCTAAATTCAGGTTTTTCATCCCGCGCAACAAAGAGATACAAGAGTCATAAGGTTAGTTTAGATAATGCAGTACTGAAAAGTTGACTATGAACAAAATTCTTAAAGACAAAACTATATTGGTGACAGGAGCATGTGGAACGGTTGGCTCTGAGCTCATTCGTGAGCTAACTGTAGGCAGCTATCAAGCAAGAAAAATAATCGGTATAGACAATAACGAGAGTGAATTATTTTATCTTGCACAAAAATATAAATATGCCGAAAACTTGCAACTGAAGCTTTGTGATGTGCGAGATAAGCATTCATTAGAAGAAATCGCAGCCGGTGTTGAAATTATTTTTCATATGGCAGCCTACAAACATGTGGTGATGTGTGAAACATCACCCATGGAAGCGATTCAAACGAATATTCTGGCAACTCAAAATATCATTTCAGCTGCACAAGCTGCCAAGGTTAAAAAAGTAATCTTTGCCAGCACTGACAAAGCGGTAAATCCGACCAATGTTATGGGTGTCTCAAAGCTAATGTCTGAGAAACTAATTTCTGCTGCTAATTTAAGCCAGAAAAATGACAATCCGATTTTTTCATCAACACGTTTTGGCAATGTTTTAGGATCAAATGGTTCTGTTTTACCTGTTTTTTTAAACCAGATCGAGCACACTCAGGAGCTGACACTAACCGATGAAGGCATGACTCGTTTCATTATGACTAAGAAACAGGCGGTCAAACTTTTGATTGATTCGGCCAGTCTTGCTAAGGGTGGAGAAGTGTTTGTGACTAAAATGCCGACTATAAAGATACGAGATCTGGCCGAAGTTGTTATCAAACTTGCTGCGCCTAAATTTGGTTTCGATCCGAACGATATTAAGATCGTATTAATAGGCAGCAAACCCGGTGAAAAATTATACGAGGAGTTGATGAGTACGGAGGAGATGAACAGAGCGTACGAATTAGAGAATTATTTTACAGTGTTGCCGCCGTTTAGAGATATGTATGCGAGCATTTCGTATGATTACGATGATGTTAAATCCAAAGTTGTAACTAATCCGTATATTTCTAATCAAGAAGAACTCATGAGTCAAAATGAACTGTCCCGATTTTTGTCAGAAAATAATTTGGTTTAAGTCATTAATCTTAGAATTTTAGGTTCGTCCTTATGTCAGAAATTTTAATATTGGGTGGAGATGGATACCTTGGCTGGCCAACAGCCATGTATTTTTCCAACAAAGGTTACAACGTCACCGTTGTTGATAATTATTTTAGGCGAAATTCATGTGTCGAACTTGATAGCGGAATGCTGTATCCGGTGCCAACCTTGATTGAACGAGCCAAGATATGGCATCAACTCACAGGTAAGGAAATCAAAGTCATTATCGGGGATTTGACCCAGCCGGATTTGATGCGTTCTTTATTTACAGGCAATCTAGAATACAATTGGGCGGTCAACAAAAATTATTCAGGTGCGCCTGCTACAGTCGTTCATTATGCCGAGCAACCATCCGCGCCTTATTCAATTTATAACTACAAATATGCAGACACCACATTAACTAATAATTTGCGCGTGACGAATAATCTGATCTGGGCGATAAAAGATTTTTGCCGCGATACACATATTATTAAGCTCGGAACCATGGGTGAATATGGGACTCCCGATATTGATATCGAGGAAGGCTGGATAGATATTGAACACAAGGGACGTAAAGGAACATTTTTGTTTCCACGACAAGCCGGTTCGTTGTATCACACTACTAAAATCATGGATACGGATTTGCTGTGGTTCGCTGTTCGAATGTGGGATCTGTGTGTGACGGATCTGATGCAGGGGCCTGTATATGGTATTCAAACCCCGGAATCTGATATCGACCATCGCTTGAGAACGATTTTCAACTATGACGAGATATTCGGCACAATTATCAATCGGTTTATCGTCCAGGCGGTCATTGGTTATCCACTAACCGTGTATGGTAAAGGCGGTCAAACCAGAGGTTATCTAAATATTAATGATACCTTGCAGTGTGTGCATATGTCGGAAAAGACGCCAGCAGATAAGGGGGAGTTAAGAATTTTTAATCAGATCATGGAAACTTTTTCGGCCAATGAAATAGCTGAAATTGTGGATCGAGTAGGGCGTAACCTGGGTTTCGATGTAAACATTGACCACATTGACAACCCGCGCAAGGAAGCCGAAGAACATTATTACAATCCTACCTATCAGGGATTGATAGAAATTGGTGTTGAACCCCATTATCTGACTGATGAAGTTATGGAATCAATGTTCAAGGTGGTCGCATCTTATAGAGAGAATATCCGTGAGGATGTGATATTTAAAGGCGTCAAATGGTAAAAAAATGGTTTATTACAGGTGGCTGTGGTTTTATCGGCACCTCCTTAGTAGCAAGGATTTTAAATGCTAACCCGCAGGCTGTGATTGTCATTATGGATAATCTGTCGGTCGGCACCAGGGATGATCTCGCTGAAGTATGTGAATTTATTGAAACAGAGTCAGTTGAGCCTGAAAAACCAGGTGTTCAGCTGATAGTTGCCGATATTACTGATTTTAATGCTGTGGCTAGATTAGTAGCCGGGAGTGAATGTATTGTGCATCTGGCAGCAAACACAGGCGTCGGTCCTTCTGTAGATGATCCAAGAGCCGATATGCAGGCTAATGTGATCGGTACATTCAATTTGCTCGAAGCAGTGCGTTTGAATAACGTTAAGCAGTTTGTTTTTGCATCATCCGGAGCACCGGCCGGTATTGTTGAACCCCCCATACATGAAGAAGTTGCGCCACATCCTGTATCACCCTACGGAGCCAGCAAACTGGCTGGAGAAGGTTACTGCTCGGCTTATTTTCAAACGTTTGCAATCAATACAATTGCACTTCGATTCGGCAATGTTTATGGTCCGCGTTCAACACACAAAAGTAGTGTAGTGGCTAAATTTATCAAGGCTGCACTGGATGGTCAGCCTTGCGAGATTTATGGTGATGGCAAGCAAACGCGGGATTTTATCTTCATTGATGACTTGATTGGTGCAATACTGAAGGCGGCCGAATTTGATGGCGGTGGAGAGGTATTTCAAATTGCCAGTAATAAGGAACGTACTGTCAATGAAATTGCTGTGATGCTGCAGCAAATTATCAAAGCACAATGTGCAGTTGACATGGAATTCAATCACACAGAAGAACGTTTAGGAGATGTAAAAAGAAACTATTCCGATACGACTAAAGCTAAGCAATTATTAGGCTGGACATCCCAGACGAACCTTCAAGAAGGTTTAGAAAAGACAGTGGCTTTTTACAAAAGCTTGATGGGAACAAAACCTTGCTGAATAGCCTTCATCCGGAAAAGCAAGCAGGTGGTTATACCAAGCTTGATGGCACGATTGAGTTTTATTCAAGAATCAATGCCATCATGCATCAAGATATGTCTGTTTTAAACTTCGGTGCCGGCCGAGGGGCGTGGCTGGAGCAGGATCAATGTGAATACAGAAGACATTTGCGACAACTCAAAGGCAAAGTCAAATTTGTTGCAGCCTATGATGTAGACGAAGCAGTATTAGAGAATACCGATTGCGACGAAAGGCAGGTTGGTAAAATCGGCGATCAGTTACCGTTTGCATCTGAGACTTTTGATTTAATTATTAGTGATTGGGTATTTGAACACATTCAGGAAGTTGACTTTATTGTAAGTGAACTGGATCGCGTGTTAAAACCAGGTGGCTGGATTTGTTCCAGAACGCCTAATCGCTGGGGTTATGTAGCAATTATTAGTTCTTTGATTCCACAAAATCGGCATGCAAAAATACTCAGTAAGTTACAGCCCAAAAGATTGGAAAAAGATATTTTTCCAACTAAATACTTGTTAAATACACGCACAGCCTTGAGGGGTGCATTTTCTAAATATGGTTATTTGGATTGTTCATATTTTTATGATGGTGAGCCTCGATATGCAGCACAATCAAAAATTATTTACTTTGTTAGTTTGATTGTTAATCGCTTGACTCCGGAGAGATTCAAAGCATTTTTAATGATTTTTCTAAAGAAAAACACTTAGGTTTCTTTACTAGCAAAATTTATCGAGAAAAAATTGTTAAAAGTCGCCAACATTTTTGAAGATGGCCGGTTGTCTGGCGGACCACAGAGAAGAATAGCCAATGTAGCTAAGCCATTATATGCAATGGGGATAGATACGATAGTTGTAATTCCAAAAGATGAATCAGAAGAATATGTTCAATATTTACAGGCCAGAGGAGTGGAATATTTTTTATTTGATATGACCAGGCCGACAAAAAAATACTCACAGGTTGTGCGCTATTTTTTAATGTTCTCGATAGAAATTATAAAACTGGCATTCTATTTCCGTAAAAATAGTATTGACCTGGTGCATGTTAGTGGTGGGTCCTGGCAAATAAAAGGTGTTATAGCGGGAATTCTGGCAGGTAAAAAAGTAATCTGGCATCTTAATGATGCGCATGTGCCGAATGCTGTCTACAAAGTGTTTACGTTTTTACGCGGGCATGTGCAGTATTTTTTTATTGCCTCAAAAAAAGTCGAGAACTATTATTTTCCTGACAAAAAACCACTGCAAAAATATTTTATTGGTGCCCCGGTTGATTGTTCAAGGTTTTCGCCTGAAATTGTTGAACCGGTAGTGCTACCTCAAGCAGGTTTTTTGAATGTCATTACAGTAGCGCAAATTTCACCGATCAAGAATCTTGATTTATTGGTGGATATTGCCTCGATGGTTTCACCCGAAATAAAATTTCATTTCGTTGGTCCTGTTTTTCCAGGTCAAAAGGATTATCTTAATCAGGTTAAATCACGAATAGTGAGTAAGTCAGTGAATAATATTGTCTTCCACACTATGAATTGCTTAGACCCTGAGCGTTATTACAAAGCAGCGGATGTTTATTTTTGTACATCTAAGTCAGAAGCCTCACCAACGGCAGTTTGGGAAGCAATGTCAATGTGTTTGCCGGTAATTTCTACAGATGTAAGTGACTTGAATGAAGTTTCTAAAACTAACAAGCAATTATCATTAAAGGTTTATCATGAAAGTGATTTACAGGGGTTTTGTAATGCGTTTGAAACATTGCTTGAAAACAAAAAGCAACAGGACATATTAGCTAACTCTGAGAATCGAGTTTATGTGAAAAATAATTTTGATTTATCGATGATCGTAGATAAGCATAAAAGAGCTTATGAAGAAATTGCAGGAGTAGCTCATGCTGTCTGATTTTATTGGAATGCTTTTCGATCCGGCTGCTGTCAGAGCGATGGTAAGTTGGCCCAAATTTTCATTTACGTCTTACCAAATGGTTTTGGGTTTGAAAAAACAAGGGTTAGAATTTGGAACCATAATTGATGTTGGTGCTAATGTCGGGCAATTTGGCATTGCATGTTCGAAATTATTTAATACTGCTACTGTTTATTCGTTTGAGCCTAATCCTGATGTATTTAAACAATTACAAAAAAATGCCACGGCCATCTCAAATCTGAATGTTTTCGACCAGGCTCTGGGAGATAAGCCGGGATCCGCTGAATTTTTTGTCAATTCACATAGTCATTCCAGTTCATTATTAGAACTGGGAGAAAAACATAAACAGGCTTTTCCTGATGCTCAGCAAAGTCAAAGCATCGTTGTTGATGTTTCAACATTAGCAGCGGTATCAGAGAAGATTCAATTTGATAAACCAGTATTGCTGAAACTGGATGTTCAAGGCTATGAGTTCCATGTGATAGAAGGCGCACGTCCTGTTCTAGATAAGATCGATTTTATTATCATGGAGCTTTCCTATTCACCCATGTATGAGGGTGAAAAAACCTATAGTGAAATATTGGAATACATGAATGATTTGGGCTACCGGGCATTAAGACCAGTGGGTTTCTTGAAGCACCCGAAAACGGATGAAATCTTGCAAATGGATTGGTTATTCAAAAGGGCATAAGCTAATACCGCCTTAGTATTTGATATCAAACTAATGTCTGAAAGCAAAATACTCTTTTACGGAATAAATTATTCTCCGGAACTTATCGGTACAGGCAAATATACATCCGAGATGTGTGAATGGTTTGCAAACCGAGAGTACGACGTCAGAATGATTACGGCCTTACCGTACTATCCAGATTGGAAAATCTTTAAAGGGTTTTCTAGTTGGCGCTATATGATAGAACGTGTGCGCGGCGTTAAAGTTTATAGATGCCCCTTATATGTTCCAAGCAAAGTTACTGCATTTAAGCGTATCTTTCATTTGTGCAGTTTTATGTTTTCAAGCATGCCGGTATTACTTGCACAAATTTTTTGGCGACCCAAGGCAATGGTAATCATTGCCCCCACAATAATGTGCCTTCCCCTTGCTATATTGGTCGCGAAAATGAGCGGTGCCAGGCTGGTTTTGCATGTGCAGGACTTTGAATTAGATGCGATGCTGGGTTTAGGCATGGCTTCAACCAAGGTTGGCTTTTTGCGAAAAATGGCTTATGGCTTGGAAAGCTGGTTAATGCGACGCTGCGATAAAGTGACAACTATAGCTGAGTCGATGCGTTTAAAATTGATCGAAAAAAATATGCCTGCAGGACATATTGAGTTAATTCCTAACTGGAGCGATCTGGAGCCCTCGCAGCTTGATATTGAAGAGAATTATTATCGACGTCGTTGGCAGATTTCAACTGAGAAAATTGTGGTGTTGTATTCGGGGAATATTGGATTAAAGCAAGGTTTGGATTTGCTGCTTGATGCATGCGATCATTTCAAAGACAGACAGAATGTGATTTTTGTTGTTGTAGGGCATGGGGCGTCTAAACAGACATTGATGGATAAAGCTGAAAGACAGCAAATTAATAATATAAAGTTTTACGATCTACAGCCAATAGACAAGTTAACCGAATTACTATCCATGGCCGATATTCATTTGGTTTTGCAAAAGAAAGGTGCTGCGGATAATGTTTTCCCATCCAAGCTGACTAATATATTATCCATCGGCGGTCGAGCATTAATTACTGCAGAAAAGGGCACAGAGCTTGGGAAGTTGGTTCATTCGAATCCGGGTATTGCACAAATTTGTGAACCTGAAGATAAAAGCGACTTTATTAATAGTTTGGACATAATGATTGCCCAGACTGATGCTCAGAATCGCCGAATTAATCCGCTTGCTCATGATTATGCAAGTGCTAACCTGAGAAAAGACCCTATACTGTCGAAACTGAAAAATATAATTCTACAGTGATATTTTTTGCTTGTTATTTAAATGTGCGTTGTTAAAAAAATAATTTTAATATTTTTGAGCGTTTTTTTTATTGGCGCTAATGCAAGTACAGCACCATTATCTACCTATTGGATAGGTTTTGATGATTACTCAATCTTTACCCATAAGCAAATCAAACAAATAACCAGTCATTCAAATGTGGTAATTATCAATCCACCCTCGGAGGAGATTGCCACCTTGCCCAGGCTAAAGCGATTGGTATCTCGAATAAAAGATCGAGATCCTGAAACTAAGGTATTGCTGGCTGTGATTTTGACTCGATGGCAGCGGTCAGGTCGTTTGAATACATCATTTATGGACGATTTTTTTTCGAACAATATCCGTAAAAATGATTGGGTATTGCCTGCATATGATTACTCTAAAATCTTCATTGATATCCGCTCAAAGGATTACCAAAGTGCTGCTATTAAGCGTCTGGTCGACATCAGAAAGCAAGCGGGACTTGATGGCTTTGTGGTGGACCTTGCCTATTATCTTGAAGATTTACCGATAAATACTGGGTATTGTAAACCCACCCATAAATGTGAAGGCTACAATGAACAATTAAATGAGCTTTTTGCTGATCTTAAAAAGAATTTGGGAAAAGATTCATATTTGGGTTTTAATGGTTTGAATTATGTTAAAACCCTGGATTTGATTACGCCGTTAATTAATTTAACAGATTTCTCGGTGATTGAATTTTTCGGACTAAACCCGCGTCCTGTCGGCGCTAGAAGAGATAAAAGTTTTAAAAATAATATTGAAATTTATTTGAACAAAATCAAGCAATTTTCGGGTAAACAAATTTTTGTATTCGGTCGAGGAAGCTGGAAATACGTTGATTATGAAGAAGATTTGCAATGGCAGAATTATTTGTTTTGTGCCTATTTGTTAGCTAAAAACGAAACTACAACGTATAAGTATCACTCAACGTTTCAAGCACCGACTATCGCAGGGCGTAGTGGCGGGCTTGATTTGTACGAAAGCAATGCTCATCATTTAGGAGCACCAGCCGCTGACTATCAAAAAAAGGGTAATGTGTATTATCGTTCATTTGAACATGGCATGGTGTTGATTTCACCGCATGATGGTGAGGGCGGGCAGCTGGACCTTGATCACGTTTATTATGATGACAAAGGGCAGTCGGTAACATCATCGGTTATGGTTAAACCGGGAACAGGAAAAATGTTGTTTAGAAACAAGCATGAAGTGGTCAGCCAACCGAACCAAATTATTGTGAGGAAAATAAAAAACGGGCCTGCGTATTATTATTTTGATACTAACAGGGCAGCTAAAAATCCCGCACTACTTAAGCTTTCTAAACAGGCCATAGCTCCTAACAGACAATACTATCTGGAAATGGAAGTTAATGATTTGAGGCGTAAAAAGCAAAAGCTATCGGTTTCGTTAACGCGAATCGACTCTGATCAGGAATGCCCATTTATGCTCAAAAGCAAGGACCATTACATTAAAATGAGTTTTCATTCTATTAACTGCGATGACAAATTCTTGAGAATTAACGGCAAACGTATTTTGACTAAGACTAATCGTTATAAATTTAAAAAATGGTCAGCCTTGTCATCTGAGTAACTGTTGTCTGATGAAAAAAAGTATAACTCATAGGGCGACTAATAAACTTCTGCGCCAATTTTTGTTGTCAAACAATAGCCTGTGGCCACAGGTGGTGGTAACAGAGTATCCAAAATCAGGAGGATCATGGGTAGCTGAAATGTTAAGTGAATTTCTGGATATTCCCTTCCCGCGTAATCAACTTCCATACCTGTCACGAAATATAATTCACGGTCATTTTATGAGTTGCATTGATCGGCATCAAAAAATTCATGTTATTCGTGACGGTCGGGATGTAATGATTTCGTTTTATTATCATTGTCTGTTTGTAAATGATTTGTTTAATGAAACACTGGTTAACAGAATGCAGCCTCGTTATAAGTTTCAAGATAAGGAAGATGTTGTTAACAATTTGCCAATATTCATGGAGGATTTATTCTCCAATAAGGTTCCTTTTGGTTTTAATTGGCCAGAATTTGTGCTCAATTGGCACGAGATTGGTATCCCGACAATTAAATACGAATCATTATTGACTGACTGTTTTTCGGCAATGCAGGCACTTATAGTCGAAACTCATGACTCTCAATTCGACCAGACTCAATCTGAAAAGCTACGCGAAATAATTAATAAACATGATTTTACTAAACAAAAACAGTTAATTAGCCGTGATAATGATACGGAAGTGAGTTTTTTACGTGCCGGTAAGGCGGCTCAATGGAAAACCATTTTTAATAATGAGAGCAAAACAGTATTTAAACACTTTGCCGGTGATGCATTAATAAAACTAGGCTACGAAGCCAGTCACGATTGGTAGTCGTGACCTATCATTAGCAGTATATGAGTGAATGCATCCAGAATATTTTCCAATATGCAGTACTTTAAACAATTTAAGCACATTCTTCCTGCCCTTGTAGGCGCGGGAGTACTTTTGCCATTGGGGTTGGCTATCAATTATGGCTTAAATATTGTACTAGCACGTTTTTTATCTGTAGAAGACTATGGCTTGTTTGGCTATGTTCATTCCTTAGTAACGATATTAGCGCTTGTAGCCGGACTGGGTTTCTCCAATAGCATGGTGCGTCTGTTATCAGCTTATCGAGTACAACAGCATTTTGACCTATTGAGAGGGGCAGTAGTCGGTAGTTTCAAAGTAATTGTTGCCGCAGGTTTCTGTGTTCTAGCATTCCTCTTAATTACTCGTGACATTGTTTGGTCTGATAACCAGCAGGCAGTTTATTGGACAGCACTACTGTTATTGCCGTTTACAATCGCTGGCTGGCGTCAGAGCTGTATGAGGGGGTTACAGAAAACGGTTGAAGCCATTGTGCCGAGGGATGTTTTATTACCTTTGCTAACACTGTTACTGGTGTACCTTTTTGAGATACAAAAGATTGGTCAGGTGCTAATCATCTATTTTTCTGTTCTGGTAGTGCTGGAACTCGTTGGCCTGATCAGGCTAAAAACTATCCTGTCGGATTTCCAATATCAAAAACCCAGGTTTGATTACAAGCACTGGCTGGATGTTTCTATTCCAATGGGTTTATCGAATCTGGCACGCCAGGGAATTCTGCGTTGGGACATTATAATTGTTGGCATTTTTGTAGGTTTAGATGCAACCGGGCAATATACTGCTGCGTCCAGGACTGCATTGTTGGTTGTGGTTGCACTTCGTGTTATCAATCTGGCCGTCGGACCCTACATTGCAGAAGCTTATCATGCCCAAGATTACCAGCGTTTTCGCAGCCTCATAGGGCTAAGTACTGTTTGTTCAATTGCACTTGGTGCGCCGTTTTACTTGTTAGTCATGTACTATCCTGCATTAATAATGAGCATTTTTGGCGAAGCTTATACAAATGCAGGTCTGATTTTGCAAATCTTAGTGACCGGGCAGTTTATCAATTTGATTACCGGGCCTGTTGGTCTGGCATTAAACATGGCCGCTCATCAAAAAGCGAATTTAATTTTAGTCTGCTGCTCGGCGATATTGAGCCTGGTAGGGTTGTTAATCTTTGTGCCTAAATTTGGTGTTGTTGCCGCAGCCTGGGTCACAGCAGCAACAGGAGCCATGCTTAATTTGTCGTTGCTAGGTTATCTGTATTTTTTTGTTTTTAGACAACTGAAAATACGATAATAAATTCATTAACATCTCACATCAATCTAACAGCTAGTTTTCCCTTGTTGCGAAGCTCACAAGCATGCTCTAAAAATTTCACAAAAGCATTCAGTAATCGCGGGTTTTCCGCAAAATTAAAAGGGTGATTCCAGACATGAAAAGTAGTATTGTTTTTGACGCAGTTGTTAAGGCCAGCCTTGCTGCGTAACAGAGTAAGTGTTGTTAGTTTTGATCTATTGTTTCCAGGGTTAAAAAAAATCGATTCGGTTTTTCCGATCAATTTTTCATTGATGAATTTGATCGTTGAGGCAGGTGGACGACTTAAATTGCGATCAAGAATTTGCTTGAGTTTATTGTTTTGATTTTTAAAGGGATTGAGTCGAACTGTTTTAAAACCATGCTCAATCAGTACTTCCACATAGCCTTCAATGTTTTGTGGAAATACAAATGATGTGGGGTTGTCGTTATAATCGGCTAAGGCTGATTTATTCAACGTAATATCACGGTCAATCGTGCTTGCATTTATATTGTCATGGTTGAATCTTAAATGTGAGTAAGAGTGACATCCAATTTGATGCCTGATTTTACTGGAAGCAATTTTCTCTATTACGTCAGCACCGAAAAACGAGTCAGAATTAGCTGCCGATAATGCCAGTTCAATTTGTTTGCGATAGTTATCCGGCAAATGGGAAAAGTCTCGATCCTTAGGTTGTTGGGTTAACGCCCCAACAGTGGCCCAGGTAACCGGAACTTCGAGTTCATCTAGCCTGGCCAATAGATGGTCGATTATTGGCCGGAAATTTTCGTAAACGCCTTTTTTTTCGCGCACGCGCCAGAGATTATTTTCAATACTGCCCCAGCCCAGCTCCAGGTCAAAACTAATCTCCAGTTTGGCAATTTGATCGGTCATGAAGGTTGGTCTGGATTGCTGGTAATAATTTTATAGTTTAATTTTTCCATCATGGTTTCGATCACTGGATTTAAGTTACTCAAATCAGTGTCATTGAGTCTCGAAATAGAATTTGCGTTTTGATTTTGAAGTCGGAAAGACTTTTGGTTAATTATTAATTTATCTTCTTTAATGGTTAATTCTGGCCTTGCAATACTCATAAAATCAAAGATATCTTGCAACAATTTAACTGGATTCTGAATAAAGTCCTCGTAGGATAATCCCACATAGTTTTTAACTTTACTTGCGCCTTTTATTAATCGTTGGTTAGCATCAACCCATTGTTGCCCAGTTAATGAAATGGGATAGCTGTCTGAATCATAATTAGTTTTTTCTTTCGGTTTAGCACGGCGCCTGATGCCTTCTGCAACACAGTAGCCGTTTCTCCAAATGCCGATAAAATATGCGTCAGGAAAACATTGATCCAGCCATTGCATTCTGGTTACATTGGTAATGGATTTTTCTAAAAATAGTTCTAATGACTTATCACTCCACATTGGGCCCCAGTCAGCCAAGATTTGTTCATATGCAGATACGTCAGGCTGAATACTGATTTCCATGTGTTGAGGGCATTTCAGCCACATTCTTGTCCAGCCTAGATCTTCCGGTTGGGGCAGCAAAGATGTAAATCTAACCCCCTCACGTGGTAAATAGGCGATTCCTGAGTGACTGGCAATTATATTATGTAATAAAGTAGTGCCTGAGTTATAGCAACCACATATAAAAATCCATTTGCGGGGTTGATAATTACCGCTAAAGGGTTTTATTAAAGATCTGACTACAGGCCTACGATAGGCTTTGGTAACTATTTCCTCTTGTGCGCGTTTGACTAAGCCCAATGTGCCGTATTTAGAACGTTTTTTAACAATTTTTTTAAAGGGCATGAGGTGACACTTTAAGCCGTTAAATTAGGTTGTTGTGAAAGTTGTTTACTGACAATACGGTTGCGTGCAAGTAGACCAAAGAAGATTGCTATGCATGCCCATTCGATCAAACTGAAAAATCCTGAACCACCCGATATAAGACACCGAAATAAGGGCAGCACGGGAAGCGCAGCAACACATGCGGGAGCAATGGATAGCACCCAGAAATTAGGGGAATTTATTGCAGCAAAAATGAATCTTAACCAAATCAATAATAAAGTTATATAGAAAATAATGGCTATGATTAACGCAATCAACCCTCCTTCAAGCCACGAGCCCAGGAATAAATTATGCACCCGCAAGTATTTATGGCCGGACCAAATCGTGGTGCCTACACCATGACCTAGGATAGGTTTTTCCTGAATCATATCAATTGTTTCGCTAAACATATCCCATCTTGAATCATCTGCCAAGCCTCCAAATCTTTCCAGAATGACTTGATAAGTAGCAAAATTTTCCTTGGGCATTAAGGCTACAATGAGCACGGCAGTCAAGAGCACAGAAATTACAGCCAACATAGCTTTTACAGAGACAAACGACTTTTTATTTACATACCAGTAGACCATTAATCCAAAAATAAAAACAGCAAGATTTGACCGGCTGGTGCTTAATATGACGATTAAAAAGCATAGCCAGAAAAGACCGTGTGAAATCGCTACTTGCAGGTTTCGATCTCTTTGAACAAAGATTTTGGTTGTAGACTTGAGTGAAAAGGCAAATAAAAAGAATGCACCAATAAGTGTATTAATTAAGGCCACACTATATGCCAGGCCTTCTGCACCAAAGCCATAACTATTATCGAAATATTTAAAGACTTTAGGATAAAAACCATATCGAAGCTGGACTAAATTTCCACTTGAGATAGCTCTATAGTACTCAATGATAAGGTTTTTATTTTCCAAAGCGAATGCCAATACAAAAAACACCTCAAAAATCACCACGCCGATCAGAGCGCCCCAGAAGATAACCTTTGCTACCAAAAAGTCATTGCAAGATGCAATTAGTGCCGCTAGTAAAATGAATGTACCAAAGTAAACAATCATTTTGACAATGACTGGAAACGAATTCGGAAGGTTTTCAGACCAGGCTAGAGCGATGATGAAACTGCAGATGTAAACGAAATAAAAAAGAATAAAGCCACCACTTACCGAATACACGATCTTAAGGTGCTGCAATTTGTTGCGTAAAAGCAAAAAAGCACCCCAAATGCACAGCAAAGACAAATGAGCCGGTTTGAAATCCAGTCCGGGTAGTTGCGCCAGGGAAATCCACTGTAGAGGTAGGGTAATTAAAAATAACACTAATGCCAGACCCTTGATACTGAGTAAATTAGCCTGATAGAGTGGTTGCATATGAAATTAGTAATTGCTTTGGATTTGATATGGGTTTTTAGATATTACTGAGAAACAAGAATATAGTTTAGATAGAACAGGTTTTCAATCTTGCTTATCCGATATGGCTTCAGCCTTGATCATATAGACTTAAGTTGCAGTATGAACAGTTGCACAATCCTTTTTAAAGTCTTTGTGAAAATATATAGCACTTTTCTTACATTTTTTGGTGAGAGACTAAAATTGATTTCAATATTAGTTTGAGTTGACTTTGAGTTGAAAATCGTCAATCCAAAGCTGTCCGGCAAATAAGTTGTCTAATGCAGATGTTTGTTTGCGGCGTAATCGTAGTTCAACAAACTCTGTGTTTGCGCCTGTTTCAAAATTTAGATCGAATTTTTCCCAGTCCCAGCTTTTAATTTTTTGCTCTGTTTTAGTAAATAAAGATCCATCGAGACCTCTTAACGTGAAAAATACGCCCGACAAAGTGGTGAGGTTTTGACCTCGCCAATAGCCACTAAGGTTGTATTTTGTGCTCGAATTGACAGGAATGATTTGTTTGAAGTGAAACAGATTGAGATTTTGTTCTCCATCAAATGTAAATTTATAGCTGCGGCGGCCGCTAAATGAAACTTTGTCAGTTACTTTACATTTAAAGCCTTTTATTGGAATACAATGCCAGCTAAAACCGCCGTTGACAGCCGGCTCTTCGAAGTCTTGATTATAGATCGAGTCGATTGTAATCCTCTCATTTCGAATTTGTTCCCATATTTTTATCGATTCACTGAAAAGTTGTTTTTCAATTAGCAGATTAACATAAGCTAAAAAAGTTTCAGGTTGCTCTTTGGCTCTTAAGGGTAATCGATTCCACGCGGATTCAGCCAATTCTAGATTGGAAGATTCGATCGCTGTTCCGAATATGGCCAATAATAGTTTCAGCTCATCAGCAGAGTTAACCGGGTTTCTAATAATAAACTTATCCAAAATCGTTTCTGTATTTGTGCTGATGTTCAAAGCGGCGAGCAAAGCTCTTTTGAAACCTTTTTTGTCAGTATGAACAAAAGCACTCAATGCTGATAATGCCTGGTCCTGGTAGCCATATTGAATTAATTTCATGGCTGCATTCCACTGAAAAATACTTCTAGTTGGCCATAAATAGCTGCCGATTTCAAAATTGGTCAAGGCCCGCTGTTTTTCACCGGTTTGATAGTTTAGATCCGCCAATAATAGCCATGCATAGGCGTAAAGAGGGCGTTGCGCTATACCATGTACAAGGTTTTTTTTGGCTATCTCATATTTCCTGTAATAGGGTTTTAGTGCTAACCAACTGGCTTCGAATGACGGTTTACTAAGCAACGGTATCGATTTTAACCGCTCAATCGGGATTTTTTCATTTACTACGGCCGTAGATAATTCTTCTGAGTAATAGGGGAGAATGCCCACCACTATCCACAATGCGACTATGGTAGTGCACACTATACCGATAGCGAGTTTCAGCGCTGCTTTAGTAATTGGTAACAGACCCTAGAAATATCTACAGCCATAAAATATAGCCTAATTGAGTCCTATTTGTTGGTTTTGATGTCAGAAAATCTGTTTGATTTTTGAACTTCATACAAAACAACAACGTATGATCATTATTCTTCGAACGGGTGTATCTGCCAAGAGGTCCAATAAATGCCTATCAAAAGTTATATTTTCATACATTGTAAAGGAATTCCACTAACAACGGTATGGCTCGTAACTGTGTGATTTAATGTCATATTTCAGGATTTATTGCGATTGACGAAGCAGATTGAACATCGTATCATTAGTCATAGTGGGTATGTGGTGGAGAAAGAGTAGATGTTGCCAAAATAGCAGCCTATTTAACTTGTGGTTCAAGGAGTTTTTATCAATGGAAACAAGCAAACTGTCAGTTTGTACTATAGTCTTAGGTCTGCTGGCATTTTCGACAGCATCTTTAGCTGAATCTGCGTTGGGTATAGTTACAGCGCAAGGCAAGATCAATATCAAATCAGCCACCAGTAACATAGTGGCGGATTTAGTAGATACTTCATATACGTATTTTGATGGTGATGTGCTTTACACCAATAATAATTCGCAGGCCATGTTGGAACTATCAGATGGCAATGGCTATGTACTAATCGAGGTCGCCAGTACCGCGAATGTTGATAATGCCGCAGATACTTATTCCGTCAAGCTTGATCGTGGTTCTATAATATTTACTTTCAAATCAGGTACTGATTTCAATATCACTGCTAACGGCAAACAAATTCAGCCCGACTTTGATCAACAAATCAAGTTGGCAAGCACCTCCAGCAGTAAATGGGTGAGCGGAAGAATTGAGTTAACAACAGATTCTGGTGATGTAGAGTTTCAATCAATCGCAGGTGATTATGTTTTTTCCGATTTGGCGACTAATGCTAGCCAGCCTGTATTGGCGGGTGAAACCTTATTAGCTCAAGTCAATGAACTCCCGGTAGTCATGAAAACACAAGCCGGTGGAGGCGGAACTGGTAATCCTAACTTGACTCCATTGTTGGTTTTTTTGGCTTCGCTTGGGATAATTCTTGGTTCGGACGCGAGTAATGATTCAGACCCTGCTGCTATAGTGATTCCAGATAATATTCCTCCTCAACCTCCTGTGACGACTACTGGCGGTGGTGGCGGAGGAGGCGGCGGTGGCGGCACAACGCGTCCAATGAGCTAGCCATAACCGCACTTGTTTTGCTGAATTGGTGGAAGGCTTATGGCAAGATTTGCTAATGATTTAAAAACAAGCCTTTCTTTTTAACTGATATTGAAAAAGTCCTAAATTACTGAATTTGGGACTTTTTCTTTATACTGATGAATACATTTTAATCGATAAACTTAAGTAAATATCACTATGATTAAAATCAGTCTAGTTGCGATTTGTACTCTTTTGCTGATCTCATGTGCTTCTAATCAAGTCAGTCAATCTGAAGTTCAATCTAAGACTTATGCCAGTCAGCAGGAAAAAAGGAAGTTGAATGAAAAATTAGCTGCGGCAGCAAGTCAATTTTCAGTTATCAACCAATATAATAATGCGGACTATAAGCTTGGGGCGGGCGACCTTTTGGAAGTTACAGTCTTTCAGGTTGATGAATTAAATACCAAGGCGCGTGTTAATGGCGCAGGAATGATTATTTTGCCGCTTTTAGGGGAGGTGGACGTAAAAGGTTTAACCACAACCGAAGTTGATGAACTTGTAACCCAAAAGCTGGCGGCGGATTATTTACATGATCCACAGGTGTCAATATTTATTAGCGAATATAAATCTCAGCAAATACCGGTGATGGGTGCTGTCAATCAAGCTAAAGTGCATAATTTGACTCGCCCAAGAACGGTATTAGAATTAATTACTATGTCGGGCGGATTGAGTGATGTCGCGGGGAGTAAAATTTATGTGCAAACCTCACTTGTAAATCCACAAACCGGTCAATTGGAACCTCATAGTATCATCATTGATATTAATGAAATAATTGATAGCGGAAATGCAGATTACAACATCGTTTTAAACGGAGGAGACAGTATTTATGTGCCCGAGGCCGGTGTTGTTTTTGTTGAAGGCTCGGTTGTCAAACCAGGTGCATACCCGATACAAGGTGAAATGGGGGTGCTCAAAGCTATCGCTATTGCAGGTGGTACAGTCTTTGAGGCTAATGAAGGAGCGATTCAGATCATCCGCAATGGAAGCCTTGAGGAGGTCGCTACTATTAACTTAAAAGCTATTCGTAGTGGCAATTCAGACGATATACTGCTCGAGGATGGCGATATTGTGGTGGTCAGGTCCAACTCGCTTAAAAAAGGCTGGGCGTCATTTTGGAAAGGTCTGACTGGCATTGTTAACATCAACCGCGGAATCTAAAAGATATCTGTTGTACCAAACTTTAGTTAAACAAACCGCTAAATTTTTAAAAATCTTATGTCACAAGAATCCAGTGTTAGCAATAATCTGATCGAATTCTCCGATCAATCAAAGGCAATTGCTACCTATGATCCCTACATGAGAGGCACTATTCCGGATGACGATATTAATCTGCGCGATATCTGGGAAATAATCTTAAAGTATAAATGGACTATCATATCTTTCCTGACAATTACCCTGGCGCTGGTCATTATGGGCACACTTTTAATGCGGCCGGTTTATAAATCAACTGCACTTATTGAAATTGTCCCTAACTCCAAAGGTTTAGTTCAATTTCAAAATGTAGGTGAAACCTCAGTTGAGTCACGTGAATTTATTGAGACGCAACAAAACATCATTACCAGTGAATCAGTTGCAAACTCTGTATTTGAGCAACTTCAATTAAACGATAACCCTGAAATCAATGGCGAAATTCAACAGAGAGGTTTTATTGCAGGGGTTAAGCAAATAAAAAAAGCTATTTCTGATTCAATAAAACAGCCCGAAGATCAAAATGTTGACCAGAGTTATCAACAACAACGCAGGAATCTGGGCAGATATTTTGAGAGGTTGAATGTCAATCCGGTCAGAAATACCAACTTGTACAGTATCAGTTTCGAAAGTTTCAACCCGCAAATGGCGGCTTTGGTCTCTAATAGTATTGTTGATGAGTATATTAGGCTTAGTGATGAAAAACGGTTTAACTCCACCTCCGGTGCTAAAGAGTATTTAAATAAGGAAATTAAGCGAATTCAAGCTAAATTAGAGACCTCGGAGAAAGAACTGACAGAGTTTGCCAGGAAAAATAATATTGTTGACCTTGAGGATAAGAATAATATTATTAACACTCGAATCAATGATATGAACTCAAATTTAACCGAAGTTCAGAATCAGAGAATAGAGGCGGAGTCAAACTTAGATCAAATTAAATCTGATTACAATTCAAGCCCACAGGTCTTGCAGGAAAGCCTGATAAAAACCTTAAAAGAAGAATATGCAACGCTGCAAGCCGAATATTTTAAACTATCGAAATTATTCAAACCTGCCTATCCAAAGCTTCAACAATTAAAGGCCCAAATGGACAGAGTGGAGGAAACGATTGATTCTGAGGTTGGGAAAATCATAAAAAGTGAGCAAGTGAGGGTTAATGCTTTAGTTGAGCGTGAAGCTAAACTTGCGTCTCAAGTAGACATTCAAAATCAACAACTGCTTGATCTGCAAGACAGATCAACACAATATAATATTCTAAAGCGTGAGTGGGAAACCAATAAAGAGCTATATAGCGGATTATTGGAGCGAATGAAAGAAATCGGCGTCGCATCCGGTTTGGAAATTAATAATATCAATATCATTGACAGAGCGACTGTGCCGACTGAAAAATCCAGTCCAAAGTTAGTTTTTAATGTTCTGTTAGCTTCTATATTCGGTTTACTAGGCGGGTTGGGTTTGGCTTTCTTGTTGTCCTATTTGGACAATACTGTTCAGACCACAGCAGATGTTGAGAAAACACTTAATATACCTAACCTTGGTTTAGTTCCAAAATTTCCAGAAAACAAGCAAGGAATTATTCTGGAGCTTATTACTGATACTAATAAAAATAACGAGATGGCGGAAGCTTACCGCTCGATTCGAACAAGTCTGATGTTTTCATCACCCGGTGGTTCACCGAAGGTTCTAATGTTGACAAGTGCTTCGGCATCAGAAGGGAAAACCACTACAATTATCAATCTTGCTATTGCTTACGCTCAAAATGGGTCACGGGTGTTGTTAGTCGATGCAGATTTAAGAAAACCACGTATTCATAAAGTGTTGCAAACACCTTCTTCTCCCGGATTAAGTGATTTCCTTGTCGGGCAAAACAAGCTTAAAATCCATAAAGCTGGCATCGACAACTTACACTATATTACCGCCGGTACTATCCCGCCTAATCCAGCTGAATTACTGGGATCGAACAAATTTGAGGAGTTTCTCGACAAGCACCGACAAGAGTTCGATCATGTGATTATTGATTGCCCTCCAATTTTAGGGCTTGCTGATTCACTGATTATCAGTACCAAAGTCGACGGCTTATTGTTCGTGGTTCAGAGTAAAAAGGTCAGTCGTGATGCATTGCAGGAAACAATGAAAAGATTGCGGATGGTCAGGGCTCCGGTAATTGGAGCGATATTGAATAACGTCGAATTAAACAGCTATGGATATGGGTTGTATAAGGAATATTACTATAAATATTCAGTTGATAAGAATGAGGACGCGTTACCCGCTCGCTAAACCATTTATTCGAATAATCTATGATTTCAATTTAAATATACTTGTTTAAACTCTGAAATCGGTAAAATTGTAAGTAATTTAAGTTAATGACGAATAATCGTATTGATGTCCGACCTTGATATCAATTGGCACACAGAATTAATCGACGCTCTTGTAAATAATAGACCTGATTCTATTATTACACGGCATATTGATTCTATTTTGCAATGGCTGAGTGATTCTAAAACGCTTGAAAGTAAACAAATCAGCCAATCAATAGAAAACCAAGGCGTTGATGAGCAGCAGCTTAAATCGTCTGCATTTGTTTTGCTTGAAGTACTGCTGTTTACCAATGTGAACAACCCTTACCACGTCTTTGCCGCAAAAGATGGAACTTCACCTAAAAAGCTTAAGACACGGTACCAGAGATTAATGAAGGTTTATCATCCTGATCTTGGACGTATTGGGGACATTAAAAAAAGAACATCGATATCTGAAATAATTAACAAAGCTTACAATGATATAAAGCACAATAAATATAAACCTGAAGTGTCTTATCATGAGACTAAGCATGGTAGAAGCACAACTCATTTAAATCACCCTGAGACAATATCTAAACATCATAACCAGGAGCAAGCTCGTTTTACCTCTCCTTCAGTAGGATCAATTTTAGACCCTTTCAAGCATAATCCTGATGCAACCATAAGGGGGATGAAAAAAATCTTTTTGGGAGTCGCTGGATTGATATTTGTTTTTTTTATGTTTACGCTATTGTCCAATCCGGCAGAAGAGACGGTAAACAATAAATTTGAGCAATATATAAAGCAGACTGTTGAAAACAAAGCTAATGAAAATCTTGATAGCAATGAAATCAATAGTCAAACAGCCACATCAGCGCATGATCATGAGGGTCTGGAAGAAGAATTAACGGTACAATCTGAGGCCTTCGATTTAACTCAAATATTAACAGGGCAACCAGAAATAGTAGATTCAAATATTGAGCGTAAACATACTAGTCAAGCCGAGATTGAAGAAACAAGTCAAAGCAATCAGGGTTTAGCATCTGCACAGAGCTTGCAAAATACAGAACCAGAATCAACAACACAATCTGAAGCAATAGAATCTAATCAATCAGTAACGGAACCAGTAAAAAATTTAACCGTAGGTTCGGATAACAAAGCGGCCCAATCGAATGATGTTACAAAAGCAATTGAAGTTAAAGCTCAGATTAAAGCAGAAGTCGAGACAGTCAACACTTCCCAGGAACTATCAGAGCAGTCTGAGCCCGCAAAGACAAAATCCACAGCTGAGGTTACTGTAGAGATTGATGACAAATCATCGGCTACATCTACAACAGTGCTAGCTCCTAACTACACAGAGCAAGCTACGACAACGGCCAAAACTGCAGTAAACAGTAATAAAATTGAAAGTAGTAAAAAAGCTGAAAATACCTCGCAACCTAAAGTTAATCAACAGCAGGTAGATCAACGGTCAAAATTACTGTTAGCACTTAGTTTGCAACAAAAGGCTGAGAAAAATATTAAAGAAACTATAGCCGCATTCGAATCTTACTATCGTCAAGGTGATTCAACTAAGCTAGCGTCTTTGTACGCAGCAACAGCTAAGGAAAACCAATACGTGTCACGTGATTTGATCCAGCAAGTCTATGCAGAATATTTTTCAGAGCTTAAATCTCAGAATATTGATTTTTCTATCAATAAGATCAAGGAGCTTGCTAATGGAAAATACTTTGTGAGTGGGAACTTTATCGGGTCGAGAAAAAAAGGCCTTTTTAAGACAAAAAATTTTAATTCCACTTTTACTATGCAACTGCAAAGCGTCAATGGAAAGATGAAAATATTACAAATGAATTATTAGTGATTGCTACATTAACCGTGATATTCTGTGTAGATATAATAGAAATAAATTCAGTGACTATCATTTTGTAAAAACCACCTTTACGAATTACTAAAAAAAAAGCTACTATTCGGTTTTCCTTAATATTCACACAGGTTTTGTAATATGGTTCAAGCTCGTAGAATGGGTGGACGTGCTGCACGAAAAGCACTAAGAGCAGCACCACTGGCTGAGGACGAAAAGCCAATTACACCAGGGCTTGAAAGCGGTATGTTTAAACCGCTTTCAGACAATGATATTGAGAAGGTAAACACAGCCGTGTTTAATGTACTTGAGTCGATTGGCCTTTCTCAGGCAATACCCTCTTGTATCGAATTGGTAACCAACGCCGGTGGTTCTTACGACGCTGATAATGACCGCTTGTTTTTTCCAAGGTCAATGGTTGAGGATACAATCGCTAATGCCAATCGCAACGTCGTATTGTACGGGCAAGATCCAAAACATGATCTGGAAATCACAGGTAGCCGTACCTACTTTGGCACTGCCGGCGCGGCTGTGCATGTGGTCGATGTTGACACTCGCGAATACAAAGAATCGACTCTGGCAGATTTATACAATATTGCCCGGATTGTTGATCAAATGGAACATATCCATTTCTTTCAACGTCCACTGGTCTGTCGTGATCTTACTGATCCATTGGAAATGGATTTCAATACCTGTTATGCCGCAATTAGCGGTACTAGCAAGCACGTTGGCACAAGTTGGGTCCTGAAAGAGCATTTAGATTTAAGCCTTAAAATGCTGCATGAAGTAGCCGGCAGTGAACAAAAGTGGCGGGATCGTCCTTTTGTCAGCTGTTCCAACTGCTTTGTGGTGCCGCCAATGCGTTTTGCCGAAGATGCATGTGATGTGCTGGAAACGGCAGTAAGAGGAGGGATGCCCGTATTGTTGCTTGCGGCAGGACAAGCCGGTGCAACCAGTCCGGCTGCCTTGGCAGGTGCCGTTGTGCAGGAAGTGGCTGAAGTACTGGCTGGCCTGGTATATGTCAACTTAATTGTGCCGCAACACCCGGCGATCTTTGGTACCTGGCCGTTTGTCTCTGATCTGCGCACAGGCGCTATGAGTGGAGGGAGCGGTGAGCAGGCTGTGTTAATGGCCGCATGTGGGCAGATGGGTCGATATTATGACTTACCGACGGGGATTGCCGCAGGTATGACCGATGCCAAGTTACCCGATGCTCAATCAGGCTATGAAAAAGCGTATACAGACTTACTGGCAGGCCACTCAGGGGCCAATCTGATCTATGAATCGGCCGGTATGCATGGAAGTTTATTGGGATGCTGCTATGAAAGTTACGTGATAGACAATGATATGTTGGGCGCAATTAATCGTACTATTAGGGGTATAGAAGTCAATGATGAAACTCTGTCTGTTGATGCAATACGTGATGTGTGTATCGGTGGCCCCAGTCATTTTCTCGGCCACGATCAAACTATAAATTTAATGCAGCGTGAATATATTTATCCCGAGGTTGGTGATCGCACCAGTCCGAAGGAATGGAAAGAGCAGGGTTCTACCACTATTCTCGAGCGCGCCAAAGCCAAAGTCGAAGAGATTGTAACCGGCTACTATCCACAGCATATTTCAGCTGAGATAGATGCTCGAATCAGGGAAATAGGACCCGTTAAATTGCCTCTGGAATCAATGAACAGGGCGTGAGATTGAACACAATGAAAGTGAGAATTAATCATGAATGAGAAAAAATTGCCGAGTTCGGCGAAAGTTGTGATTGTCGGTGGCGGTGCCATGGGAGCAGGGCTGGCTTACCATTTGGCTCAAGAAGGTTGGACAGATTGTCTGATGATTGAAAAAGGCGAGCTGACATCCGGCTCAACCTGGCATGCTGCAGGACAATGCCCTAACTTCATACCCGACTATAATTTAGCTAAAATTCACGATTATGGTGTCAATCTTTATCCCAAGCTGGAAGAGTTGACAGGCCAATACGTGAGTTGGCACGGCTGCGGTGGTATCCGCTTTGCCTATAATCACGCCGAGGTAGAATGGTTTCATCGTGTTGCGGGTGTCGGCAAAGTAATTGGTTATGACTGTGAAATTATAGATCCGGCAAAGATTCAGGAATTGCTTCCATATGCGAACATCGAAGGAGTCCTTGCTGGAGCCTGGACCCATAAGGATGGTCACGTTGATCCGGCCGGGATATGTAATGCGATGGCAGTAGGCGCCCGTAAGTTAGGAGCAAAAATCGTAACTAATAACCGAGTTACTGATATTAAGCAACGTCCTTCAGGAGAGTGGGAAGTCATAACTGAACAAGGTAATGTAATTGCTGAGCACGTTGTAAATGCAGCCGGTTGTTATGCCAGACAAGTTTCACAGATGGTGGGAACCGATATCCCCATGATCAATATGAAGCACACTTATATCGTTACAGATACTGTTCCAGAGTTTCTGGAACGTGACGATGAAATGCCTGTTATCCGAGATCCTTATCCATCAGCCTATTACAGACAGGAACAAAAGTCCGCGTTGATTGGAATTTATGAGATGGCCAATTCTGAGGAATGCTGGACACATCGGGGAGGATGGCCCGAGTGGGAATCTCAGAATGAATTATTTGATCCGGATTTTGATAATTTGATGCCTTACATCGAGCGGGTATTTGAAAGAATCCCTATGTGGGCAGAATTAGGTCTAAAACGAATAGTCTGTGGAGCAATTCCGCATACACCGGATAGTAATCCATTTCTTGGGCCAGCAGCAGGGTTGCGGAATTTTTGGCATTGTAATGGTGCATCGATTGGTATCGCAGCGGGTGCCGGATCTGGTAAATACTTGGCTCAATGGATGGTCTATGGTGATGCTGAAATCAACATGGCTGGTTTGGATCCACGTCGATTTAGTGATTTTGCACCCGGCGAATATACTAAGGAAAAGTCGCATGAAGACTATGAGCACATGTATAAATTACATTTGCCTGGTGAAGAGCGCCCTGCCGGTCGCCGTATTAGAAAAACACCTCTGCATGACTTACTTGAATCTAAAGGTGCCGTATTCCATGAGGTCAATGGCTGGGAACGCGCCAAGTGGTATTCACTTGATGGTCGTAAGGAGGATATTGGTTTTAGACACAACAATACCTTCGATGTAGTCGCTGAGGAGTGCCGTGCAGTACGTGAGCGAGTGGGTGTGATGGAACTATCAACTTTTGCTAAATACGATGTAATAGGCAAAGATGCGGAGAAATTATTAAACAGGCTAACTGCAAATAAAATAGCTACTCGAGAGGGGGGTATCACTTTGACGCATTATCTGGCGGATAATGGACGTATCAATGGAGAGTCCACTATTACCCGTTTAGGAGATAATCATTATTATGTCCTTTCAGGCGCGACTAGCGAAGAACGCGACTTGCCGGCTCTAAGATTTGGAGTACAAGATGGCGAGGACGTTACAGTCAATAATATAACCAATGAATGGGGTGTTATTGTTTTAGCTGGTCCGGAATCTCGTAAGGTGCTGCAAGCACTTACAGACGCGGATTTATCCAATGAATCATTTAAATGGTTAACAGGTAAAGAAATCAAGGTTTCCGGTGCAACAGTTAGAGCGCTTCGAGTCAATTATGTCGGCGAGTTGGGCTGGGAATTACATTGCCTGATGGAAGATATTGTTTCAATTTATGAAGATATTTGGCGCGTTGGTCAGGACTATGGCATTGCAAACTTCGGTACCTACGCTCTGAATTCGTTACGTATGGAAAAAGCCTATAAAGGTTGGGGCAGTGAATTAACTAATGAGATCACAATGGTCGAAGCTGACGCAATGCGTTTTTTCCGTGCTGATAAAGACGAATTCCGCGGTAAACAGGCCACTTTAGATGTTGATCAGGATTCAATCACCCAGAAACTTGTATACTTCGAGGTTGTACCAGGCGATAACGATGTGGTCGGCGGAGAAGCGGTTATGGATGGTGATAAGGCCATTGGTGTCACTACTTCAGGTGGTTATGGGCATACGACGGGTAAAAGCTTGGGGTTTGCTTATGTGCCGCCATCCTATAGTGAAGCGGGTAGTCAATTTGATGTACTACTAATTGGAGAAGCACGTCGGGCAACGGTACTCGCAGAACCTGCTTGGGATCCCACAAGCGAACGATCCAGGGCTTAATCGATTAAAAATCAACAGTCTAAGATGGACATTTGATCATTCCATCTTAGATATCTATCTGTTATTTAGTTGATACTGAATCAGTCACCCCAGACTTCGATTTGAGTTCAGACAGGTTTCGATTCAGTATCCTGTATCACCAGGTAATTAGCAATTGCCGGGTATCGGTTATTGATATATTTTAGGTTCCACCTCAACAGCTGCAGATCCTTCTCTGCGCCACTGCTCGAGAGTCGTCATTTTTAAACCGAGCTGATTGTAATAAACAGCATAAAATCCATTGGCCTGCTGGGTAACTGCATGAGGATGTGTTTTAAGTATCTCTTGTGCCATTACTCCAACATATTCAACTTGGTCAGGATCGGCAAGATATTTAAATCGGTACAACTGATGACCATTGGCAATATGATTAAGCCTGTGGATATTGGTTTTGAGTCGACTGTCCGAAAATTCGCTACATTCAGTAGGTACATTCGTTGGGCAGCCACTACCTTCCCCGATTGTAGTGGATTGTCCGTTAATATTTACTGTTGCACCTGAAGCTGTAATACTATCGACGCCAATGTTAAAAGGAGTGAAACAGTTATTTGTATCATTCACCATTGAAGAGCCGCCACCAACTGTGCCCGAGGTTTCATAAAATCCTGCAAATCCCTGCCCTTCGTTGATAAGTAGTTTTAAATCAAAACTCATTCCATCAGGTGAATTGACACAACAGTCACCGGATGAGGGTATGGTTCCCGCATATGCCTCTGAAACAAAGGCAGAAATAATTTTTTCAAAGCCTGAGTCAGCTAAGCCTGTACCCACAGGCCCTCTGAATGAAGTAGGAGGTGCCATGGTTGTTGTAGGTGCGGCCGTAGTTGTGGGAGGGGGCGGGGCGGGGGCGGGGGTTGTAGTACCAGGGCCGGCAGTAGTAGTAGGAGCGGCGGTTGTCGCCGATGTTTGCGCATGGGCCGGCAACATAACAGCATCGACGACAGGCTTAGTCCATTTGCCCGGTAGTTGGCTGGCACTTGCGATGCCTCCGGTGAGACCAATTAATAACTTGCGTCTGTTTGTTGTCTTTTTATCTTCCATCATATGCTCCTAACTTAAACGATATCCTACTTTTCAGCAGATAGATCATACCTGCATTATTTAGAATCGATTATACACATGTATATTTGCCTTGGTAAGTTGTAAATTGTTGAACTGCATCTAAAATAAACTTATGAGGATAGCGAGACGCAACCTGTTAGTTTCTGTGATGGGATTGACCTTAAGTATTCCATTGATCAAAAGATATGCTGTCGGCGGGCAGGGTATTGGTGACCTTGAAGACAGTTTTTCAGCGCTGATAGATACTTTCGTTCCGACTGATGAATATCCGGGTGCCACAGACTTGGGCATAGACCTTGAACTGATAAACCTGTTTCAGGAAAATAAAACGTATTGGCATTCAATTTCAGAAAGCCTTAAGGCTGTTAATCAATTATCAAGGAAATTATATTCCGTCAATTTTCAAGACGGCTCACTTGAGCAACGAACATCTATTCTTGAAATCCTGTTTGCCAGTGACTCAGAACATGAAAAAACCAAACTGCAGCTCAGAACGTTACTGAATCGTACTTTCGGCCTTTTTTATACTTCACAACCTGCCTTTGATATGCTTGATTATCATCCACCTTCCGAAGGGGGATATCCCGATTATGATCGGTCTGTGCCCATTGACACAAGCAAATAGTAATGGAGTATGACTATGATGTAATTGTAGCGGGCTCGGGTGCCGGCGGTGGGTTCTGTGCAATGGCCTTGGCCGAAAAAGGGATGAAGGTTTTATTACTGGAGCGCGGTAAACAATTCGATTATCGCACAGACTATCCAATGAATTACCCGAACTGGGAGCTAAAGGCTAATCCGCTTTCCACGCTTTATGAAACATTCGATCATGGTCTCGCCGTAAAAATTAGCAAGCAAGACGTGGATATTTGTTCGGGTGAGTTCATCGATGGAAAACTGATGCAAACTCATCCTCACTCAAGAGGTGTTTTTCAATATCAACGGGCTATTGGTGTAGGCGGCTCAACCTTGCGTTATCAAGGTGAGGCGCATCGTTTTGCCGGGCATGCATTTAAACCCGAAACATTATTCGGATGGGGGCAGGATTGGCCGTTGGATTATGACGAACTTGCCCGATATTATCGTGAAGCTGAAAATGTTCTTGGTGTGGCGGGTGATCCGGCTAATCCGTTTAAAAATCGACGCGGTGAATATCCGACGCCGGCACACTCATTATCTAGTCGAAGCCAGTTAGCAAAAGCAGGAGCACAGAAGTTGGGCTGGACACTATTGCCAAATACATTGGCGCTGCCAAGCAAATCGATTGATGGCCGACTAGCTTGTCAACATAGTGGTGGCTGTGTTCAAGGTTGCATATTTGGGGCTAAATCAAGTGTTGACTTAACCGCAATCAAACGCGCGCAAGCCAGCGGTAATATGACATTGATGACTAACGCCCGTTTATTTCAGATTGAAACCAATAACGCTGGTAATGTCTCAGGATTTGTTTATAAGCATAAAGGTCAGTTGGTTAAGGTTAAAGCAAATAAATACGTGCTTGCACTGGGTGCTATTGAGACGCCTCGATTATTGCTAGCGAGTCAAACCGGCAAGTATCCTGCCGGTGTCGGTAATCATCACGATAACGTAGGGCGATATTTTATGGAAACGATTATGGCTATGATTACTGGTTCGGTGGACCAACCCATCCATAGCTATAAAGGTCCCCCGCTTGATGCTCGGATTTGGGATTTTTGTTTGCCAAAACGCCCATTGAAATCGGGTTTTGTTTTGGGTGTAGCAGGTTCATTAGGCAGACGTCTCAGCCCGGTGTCATATGCTTGGCGAACTCCCGGTTTTGGTCTTGATCATAAACAGACAATGAGAAGAACATTCGGTAAGGATATTCAGCTATTCGGCATAGCAGAGCATATTCCCCATCCTGATAATCGAATTGTAATTTCTGATAAAAAAGATATAGATGGCATGCCTCTTGTTCAATTGTACAGTGATTATCATGACCAGGATAAAAAAACCTTCAGAGTGATGCGAGATAAGATTTTCCAATGGACAGATGCCTGTGAGATTAAATCAAAGAGGCGTTTTTATTCTACTTATTCACAGCCCAGTGCAGCACATGTTGCAGGAACCTGCCGAATGGGAACAAATCCTGAAACATCGGTAACAAATGAGTTCGGTCAAGTCCATGGTCTAGACAATCTGTATATTAGTGATGCCAGTATTTTGCCAACGCTAGGCGCTGGCGACTCTCCGTCATTGACGATTCAGGCACTGGCTTTGAGAATTGCAGCGAATATGCAATGACTTCGCTTAGAAATTTTTAGATTGGCTCAAAATAATTTGCTGACATATATGTCTATTCATTTAGACTTATGCTTGTCATTAAACTATGAGGCAACAGATCCTAGTATTGGAACAACAGCGAAACAATTTGCTTGGCATCATCTATATGGTATCTGGAATTTTTTTGTTGTCAGTTATGGACGCCATTGCCAAGTGGTTAGTGGAAGATACTTTAGACCCACTGCAATTACTATGCGTTCGTAGTTGGATTGTTGTCGTAGTGTTGTTGGCTTATTATTCGCTAACCAGGCAACTTGACGAAATCAAACCAACACGGCCTGTAGCGCAAGGGATAAGAGGCATGCTAGGTTTTTTAGCCCCTTATTGTTTTTTCAAATCATTAATAACACTGCCATTGGCTGATGCAACTGTCATTTTCTTCAGCGGTACATTTATGATTACGGCATTATCCTGGCCGTTATTAAAAGAGCAGGTTGGTATTCACCGTTGGACAGCCGTTATTATAGGCTTTATCGGGGTGGTTATAGCGATGCGTCCTCAAGGGGATGGGCAAATAATAGGTTATCTTCTTTGCCTGACAGGGAGTTTAGCTTATGCGCTGCTATTTATCTCGGGGCGCTGGTTATCTAAAACAGAATCCGTGATTTCCCTGGTATTTAGTTTTAATTTTGGTTTGGGGGTTGTATCTACGCTATTGGTTCCACTAGTTTGGGTGCCAATGGCAAATCAATTACTGTTAGTGGTATTTGTTTTTGCTGTTATTGCTTTAGCAGGGCATGTTTGTCTAACGAGTGCATTTAGCAAAGCACCTGTTGGCGTCATAGCTCCATTCGAGTATACGGCATTAATTTGGACGGTTATTTTAGGCTACTTGATCTGGAACGATATACCTGCCAACAATGTGATTGTAGGTGCTGTCATTATTGTTAGTTGTGGGCTATATGTAATTTATCGTGAATCAAAATATCATCATACTGTAACGAATGAAAATCGATAACTTTAACCATTCCGTGATTGCCGATAATGGTGTGGTGGCGACTAGTCAGCCGCTTGCTGCAGAGGTTGGGCTTAAAATATTGAAACACGGCGGTAACGCTGTTGACGCAGCATTAGCAACTGCAGTGGCTCTGACAGTTGTTGAGCCCACTAGTAATGGTATTGGCGGGGATGTGTTTGCAATTGTTTGGGATGGGCAAAAATTACAAGGGTTGAATGCTTCAGGAAAATCTCCCGCTTTATTGCGCCCGGATATGGTTCGCGAATCCGGCCATCAAACAATGCCGGAGGAGGGTTGGTTGCCCGTTACTGTCCCGGGCGCTCCGGCGGCCTGGCGGGATTTGCACGCACGTTATGGAAGTATGCCTCTTGAAACTTTATTTGAACCGGCAATTGAATTTGCACAAAATGGGTTTGAAGTCACGCCGGTTGTGGCGTTCAACTGGAAAAAATCGCAACAGAGGTTTTCAGCGATTAATGATCCAGCATGCGAATATTGGTCAAAAACATTTACATCTAAAGGGGCTAGCCCAAGATCCGGCGATATGTATACATTTGCTGATCATGCTCAAACGCTGGAGACAATGTTATCTGAGGGTATTAATTCGTTTTATTCAGGGGAACTGGCTAAACGAATTATCGAATTCAGCCGTTCAACAGGCGGTTATCTAAGCCTTGAAGACTTGCAAAATCATTCTAATACTTGGGTTGATCCTGTTTCAGTCAATTATAAAGGCGTCGATGTGGTTGAGTTACCGCCAAACGGACAGGGACTGGCTGCTTTGTTAGCCTTGGCAATGCTTCAAGAGAAAAAAATTGAATCAGGTTTATTGACCGATAAAACGCTGCATACACAAATAGAAGCAATGAAGCTGGCTTGTGCCGATGTGTATCAATATGTCACTGATTTTGATTTGTGCGCTAACCTTGTTGAATCCCTTTTAGATGAACAATACATAGCTTCTCGAGCCGCACAGATTGGTGAACAAGCTTCGATACCGTCATATGGTGTTCCTGCCAAGGGTGGAACGGTTTATTTATGTACGGCTGATAGTAGTGGCATGATGGTCAGCTATATTCAATCGAATTACGAGGGATTTGGCAGCGGTGTGGTGATTCCGGGAACCGGAATTGCCATGCAGAATCGTGGTGCGAGTTTCTCACTTGATCCGCAACATCCTAATGTTTTGGCCCCGATGAAACGACCTTTTCACACCATTATCCCTGGATTTTTAATGCAACAGGGCAAACCGCTTGGGCCATTTGGTGTGATGGGAGGCTTTATGCAACCACAAGGTCATTTGCAAGTAGCCAGTGCAATGATTGATTACGGCTTGGATCCGCAATCAGCGTTGGATATGCCGCGCTGGCGAATCAAAGATAACAAAAAAGTTGAACTGGAAAAGGGTCTCGATCAGTCAGTCATGGAGGCATTGATGGCACGTGGGCATGAAATGACTATGCCTGAAGATGTCACCGGTTTTGGTCGTGGGCAAATCATTATTAGAATGGATGATAAATACATCGCTGGGAGTGATCTAAGAGCAGATGGCAAAGCGCTAGGTTATTGATCAAGTGATTTTTTTTGTTCGGAGTTGTAACTGGTTTTGCCTGATACCAGTAATTGCTTTGTGGCAGTGTGATTAGCGGCTACGGCAACAAATTCAGCTTTTTGATCCGGCGTGACCGGTTTACGTTTGGTCGATCGGTAGATGGCATAGATGCTCAAGATCATTGACAAACAAGCTAGCCACAAGAATAATTTATCTGATCCGAATCTACCCATAATTATGGAAGAAAGAATCGGGCCAAAAATCGCACCTAACCCATAAGTTACCAGCAAGCTGCTCGCGGTTTGCACCATTTTATCTTTTGGTGTGAAGTCATTGGCATGTGCAGCGCTAATTGAATAAACCAGGAATGCCAGGCTGCCATAACAGGTGGCCATGATGATCAGAACCTGTGGATTTTTTCCAGAAAGAAAAAAAATCAAAGCCGAGACAAAACTGACCATCAGCGACACACCGGATAACACCCAACGCCTGTCTAACATATCTGATAGTTTACCAACCGGTAGTTGTAGTAACAGGCCACCTAATACAGCTGCCGACATGAAATAGGCAGTCTGCTGTAAATTGAATCCGATATCGTGAGTGAATATAGGTGCCATGGAGTAAAAGGTTGAATTAGTGATTGCAGCCATGAATGAACCGACTAACGCCAGTGGTGAAGTTCGATAAAGCTCCGCTACATTCATTCGTGCGGGAGGCATTTGCTTAGGCGCTTTTGCCTTGGTCATTAAAACCGGGATTAAAGCAAATGAGAATAAAATTGAGATAATAGTAAACAAATGAAAGCTTTTTGGATCTGCAAGCGGGAGGATAAGTTGACCGGTGCCTGAAGCAGCATAGGTAGTAATCATGTAAATTGAAAACACTTGTCCGCGGACTTTATTTTCAGCCATTTCATTTAACCAGCTTTCGATGATTATAACGATGGCTCCAATACAGAATCCGGAAGTTAATCGTATTAATCCCCAGGCTAGCGGACTGATAAACATGATGTGAAATAATGCCGAGGCTGAGATAACCGATGCGAATACAGCAAAAGCACGGATATGGCCGACTCTGGAAATGACATGCGTTGAGAAAAACGCACTGAGTAATAATCCGGCAAAATAGCCAGACATAATAAGACCTGTTACTTCCGTACTGAAACCTTCAAGCCTGGTGCGAATGCCAAGCAGGGTATTGAAAAGTCCATTTGCGATGAATAGCAGACCAAAGCTTAATAGCACAGCAGCAATTGATTTTAATGTTGTCAGCATTTGGCCAGCTAGGCGAAAGTATAAGGCGAAGCTTAGCCTATTAAACCCGGATAATGCAATGACAATATGTTGCGATAAAAAACTGCTTCAATCTCAAGCACGTCCTCAGGAATTTCTCCTCACCAACAGAGTGGCTATGGCGTCGTCCTGTGCTTGCGGGCGCACTTGATCTTTGCTGTTCTTTTATGACGACGGATTCCATTGCATAATCCGGGTTTAGCGACCAGCGTCAGCATAATTTGAGCGACTGGCAACAGATTTAGAGCTGATATGTTAAAGTTTGCTCAATTCAATAAATGTAATCAATTAATGAGTGATAGTGCACGTATAAAATGCCCCAACTGTGATCAATCTATAAATGTCAGTGAAGTGCTTTATCAACAATTGCAGGTGCAATTGAAGCATCAGTATGAGCAGCAATATTCCAGTCAAAAGCAACAATTGCAAGCATCACTTGAACAATTGGAAAAGCAAAAGGCTTCGTTGGATCAGCAGGTAAAACAACAGGTAGAAAAAAATCTCAAACAAAAACAATCCGTATTAGAGCAGCAGCTGAAGAAAAAAATTGAACAAGAGAATCAATTACACATAATGGGCCTGGAGAAAGAATTGGCTGATAAATCAGATGCGATTAAACAGTTTCATCAATTAAAAGCCGAACACGAGCGCCAGAAGCGCGAGCATCAGGAATTGCAGCATAAGCTTCAGGCAGAGTTAGAACAAAAATTGAATCAAACAATTGCCACTGAACGTGAGCGATTACGTAAAGAGGAGGCCGATAAAACACAGTTGAAACTGGCTGAGAAGGATCAGGTGATCGAACAATTACGCCAGCAAGCTGCTGAAGCGCAACGTAAAGCTGAACAAGGGTCGATGCAAATTCAAGGTGAAGTGCAGGAATTAGCAATAGAAAGTTGGCTCAAGCAGCATTTTCCACTGGATACGATTGAACAGATCAAAAAAGGTTCACGCGGAGCGGATTGTTTACAAGCGATCAATACCTACAATCGTACTAATATCGGCAGTATTTATTATGAAAGTAAAAGGACCAAGGCCTTTCAACCACAATGGATTGAAAAACTAAAACAGGACATTCAGCATCGACAGGCAAATGTTGGCATTTTGGTGACTGAGGCCCTGCCAAAAGGAATTAATCGAGTTGGCCAAATAGAAGGGGTTTGGATATGCCGATTCAATGATCTGGAGGGTTTAGTGAGTGTTCTACGTGAATCTTTAATTCACATTAGTCGAGCTTTGCTCTCACAGCAGGACAAAGGTGATAAGATGAACCTGCTTTACAGTTATTTGACCGGTTCGGAGTTTCGTGTCCAGATTGAAACAATGGTAGAAGGTTTTGTGCAAATGAAGGACGATCTGGAAAGGGAAAAACGTTCTATGCAAGGTTTATGGAAAAAACGTGAAAAGCAAATTGAAAAAGTGTTGTTCAATGCCAATCAATTTTATAGTTCAATCAGGGGCATAGCAGGTAATGCGGTGCCTAGAGTAACGCAGTTCGAATTACCTGAAGAAAGTGATTCAGACTGAAAAAAGTTGAACATCAATTAACTTTAATCGGATAATATTTGAATTTGTTACAATTATTAACAATTCAGCTATTATATTGCTGAATTTGTGCTTTATTTTAAAATTTATGTAATTTGGTCGGAGTATGATCGAGATGGTAAAATTTAGTTCCGTAAATATACGGAATTATTATGTTTAACATATACCATAGTAAGTGCTAGCAATGAAAAAGCTTTGGAAAATATTTGTCACTGGGGTAATTCTATTATTCTTCCAGCAGATCAGTTATGCGCAAGAATGGCAGTATGAAGTTAAAAAAGGCGATTCATTGTGGACCATTGCAGATCAATACTTAATACATGACAGCCTTGTCAGGCAACTGCAGAAATATAATGATATCGCTAATCCCTTGATTCTACAGCCGGGGCAAATTATTAAAATACCAGTTGAATGGTTAGGCAATTTGCCCAGTTCTGCCAAAGTCCAGGCAGTAAGAGGTGAGGTTGAAGTTACCAGCAATAATCAGACATCTAAGATTCAAGTCGGTCATGAGATAAAAGCTAATGATCAGATTGTTACCGGAGAAGACGGTTCTATACAAATAGAATTTTCGGACAAGTCGCTGTTACAAGTTTACTCCAATAGCAGCTTGGTTTTTCAAACTATGAAGCAATCACATGACGGTAGTGTGATTAATGTCAAAATTGATATTGAACAGGGGCGGGTTAATGTTCATGCCATTCCCAATAAAAGTCCGGGCCATCGAATGCAGATCGAATCTCCTTCTGCTGTTACAGCCGTTAGAGGAACAGAATTTCGTGTAGGTGTTGACACGGATTCTCATGATACTGTTACCGAAGTGTTGAAAGGTAACGTTGTCGTCTCCGCAGTAAGTCGAGATATCGTTGTCAAGAACTTGTACGGAACTAAAACAGTTAAAGGCAGCAAGCCTATTAAGCCGGTTAAATTATTACAAGGGCCGGAGATTCAACCACAATCCACAGTTCATTCCAAAGTGATGAATTTAAGCTGGAAAAAACTTGATAAAGCAAAAAATTACCGGGTTCGAGTTTCAAGTAATGACGATTTTTCAGATGTGTTTTACGATAAAGTGGTCGCAGAAACCCAGGCTAAGGATATATTTTTTGCTGACGATGGACAGTTTTATGCCAGCGTACGAGCATCAGATGAGAATGGTATTGAAGGCCTGGATAGTATTGCCAAACTTGAGGTTAATGCAAGGCCGGAACCACCTTTAACTATCTCTCCCAAAGATAACTCCTCAACTTTTGACGCGTTGCCTGAATTTGCCTGGGCTACACCTTTAAATGGTATTGAGAAATTGCGTTTTCAATTATCTTCAAATCCGGATTTTAATGAAATTGTTGTTGATCAAGCTTTTGCTCCCACTGAAACCTATACTCTAGATGATTCTCTTGCTGCAGGGCAATATTATTGGCGGGTTGCAAATATTGACTCTGATGGCCAAGGGCCTTTTTCAAAAGCCATGTCATTAACGATTCGATCTAAACCTGATCTGAATTCTGAGATTGTTAAGTCAGAGTCAGGATCACAAGTCAGTTTAAATATGACTAAGGACCCATCAGTGTCGAGATACCATGTTCAGGTAGCTCGAGATGCAAAATTTACTAACATTATTTTTGACGACTGGATCTCTGGAGAACAAATTACATTTAATGCTGAAGGTGCAGGTAGCTATTTCATTCGCCTTGGTGTTGAGGATCAAGCCACAGACACCATAAACTATTCTGATGCGCAGAAAGTTATTGTGCCTTTTGACCAATGGGGGAAAGTCCTGCTTTCTTTCATCACCGGGTTACTTATAGCACTTTAAATTCGTACTGATTTCCAATCATGGGGAGATTATTAGAAGTACGCAAACTAGGCGGCATAACACTTTTGTTGTTATTTGTGTTTTTGCTGCATTATTCCAAGATCCTGCAGCCTTTAGATAGGATCATTTATGATACCCAAATTCGCTTTGCTGATAGACAGCCACTAAATGATATTATCATTGTTGGTATCGACAAACCTAGTCTTGATAAAATAGGACGTTGGCCCTGGTCTCGTGATGTACATGCGAAATTCCTGGATATAGTCTCACAGGCTAATCCTAAAGCAGTGGTGATGGATATTTTATTCAGTGAAGAGAGTACGGTTGAGCATGACAGGATGCTAGCCGACGCTTTATTGAGTAACGGTAAAGTCATATTGCCGGTAACTCCTGAATTATCAAACGGTAATTTGGGTTTGGTCGAAAATCTGCCGATTAAAATGTTCCAAATCGCTGTAGCGGGCATCGGTCATGTTGACCGTGAGCTTGATCTCGATGCAGTGTCAAGGCGTTCCTATCTATACGCCGGTTTATCAAGTGTTTTGCAGTGGCCAAGCATTGCACTGGAAACAATTTGGGTGGCAGGCGAAACTCCTCGACATGAAATACCCGATAAACTTCAGCCGTCTGGACAACAAGGTAGAAACATAGCTAATAGCTGGACTCGAAGTGAGGAATACTTGCTACCTTTTGCAGGTAAGCCAGGTACATTTGAACAAATATCTTATTCCAGTGTGCTGTCCCCCGGGTTTGATCTGCAGAAATTAAGAAACAAGTTTGTGTTGGTGGGTACCACTGCTATAGGCCTGGGTGATGTTATTTCAACGCCAGTCTCAGGTGAAAGTAATCCTATGCCCGGAATTGAGGTGATTGCTAACGAAATAGATTCACTTCGACAAGGGCTGATGATTACCGAAATGGCATATTGGCCTGGATTGACAGTTACTTTTACAGTGGTATTGATCTCGTATTTGCTATGGAATTTTCTGCCACCACGCTATAGCTTATTTTTCGTGGCTGGATTAATCGCGCTGATACTCTTGGTAGATGCTTGGTTATTACATGAATTAAGACTCTGGTTTATGCCGGCAAATTTAATTATCGGTGTCGGTATCGGTTATCTAGGCTGGATTTGGGGGCGATTGGTCGAGACGGTCAAATATTTAAATAGCGAACTTAATCGACTTGGTAAAGTGTCAATGCCATTACTGGAGGTCGATCCACAAGATGGTAACAAAGCATTTAATTACTTGATGAAAATTGATGGATTTCACCAGGGTTTAATAAAAGATCACCAGGATAAAATTTTATTTAAGTGGAATACTGATCAAGAAAAATTAAAGCCTGAAGAAAACGCTTATCCTCATTTAATCCATATTGAGACTGCTGTTGAGCATCACACTAATGATTGGAAACTCAGCTTATTAATTGATGAGAAGAAGATACACAAAGCTGATGCCATGCAAATCGCTAAGCAACTTACGGCCTATTACATGACCGGGCAGGAGCCTAACAATATAACGCCTGTGGAATTTATTAACAGCCGCATAGAGCTGGTAAAAGCGGCCTATTCGAAAATGCATTCCATGAATGATTTTGTGAGTGAAGTTATTGACCAGCTTTACAATGGTGTGGTCGTTACAGACACATTTGGTAACGTCGTGCTGGCGAATCAGGGTTCGGATAAATTGCTGGTTTATGAGCAGGCTGAGTCAGATAACCTTAATGTGCAGGATATTTTGGCAGAGCTTACATTCAGCCAGGAAATCGATTGGTTTGATGTATTTTCAAAAGTCATGTTCAAGGCTGAAGAATTTGTTGTCGAGGCCAGGGCTGCTTCAGGTCAATATTTGTTGGTTGAGGTTACTCGATATGCTGTTAATGATCAGTCAACATCCGGTATGGTTTTCAACTTTATTGATGTAACGGCATTAAAAGAAACAGAGCAAAGTCGCCGCGAATTGTTAGCCTTTTTGTCGCATGACCTCAGATCCCCATTAGCGTCACTGATTGCAACCAGTGATTTGGCTAAGTTAAGACCTGAATATCGCGAATCAGAAACATTTATCAAGTCTATAAAAGATAATGCCAAACGTGCCTTGCAATTAGCTGATGATTTCTTGGTGTTAATGCGGGCCGAGAGTATTTCCAGGGAATCATTTAAACCGGTTAATTTTTCAAGTATTGTTGCTGAATCGATTGCTGCTGTTGAGGGTTCTGCCAGAGCTAAGAAAATCAGTATTAAAAAAATTGAAGACCATTCGAATCAGTTATTTGTTAATGGGGACGAATCAGTTCTGGAACGAGTATTAATCAATTTGCTCAGTAACGCTATTAAGTACAGTCCTGTTGACCGCAAGATTGAAGTCGGGGTCAGGGTGGAATCTTCCGAACTCTATTGTTTTGTCAAGGATAATGGTTACGGTATTAAGGAAGAAGATAAAGAGAAAGTTTTTCAGAGGTTTGAGCGAATTAATCATAAGGATAATGCAGATACTGGTGGAACCGGGCTTGGTCTGGCGTTTGTAAAATCTTCAGTAGAGCGACACAATGGTCGGATTGAGCTGGAGTCGCAACCAGGGCAAGGTTCCTGTTTCCATATTTATCTGCCTTTATTAGTGAATACCCCTCAGTCGCAAATCCCGGCTTAGCAGCAACGACTAGATGTGAGAATGCCCCCTAGTCAGAAACCCAATAATTGGGTGTGAAGTTGATTGATGTCGATGGGTTTGATGATAACTTTAGTCGCTCCCAGTGCTTTTATTTTTTCGATTTCATCAGGTGCCGATTGAGCTGTAAAGAAGGTAATTGGAATATCTAAATTCATTTGTTGAATTTTCCCCATTATTTCTGTCCCGCGCATCTCGGGAATCTGATAGTCAAGAATAATCATATCCGGGGGTGAAGTTTGTATTTCTGCCAGTGCCTGTATCGGTGACAGGAAAGTCTTAACATTTAAATTTGAATCCTGTTCAAGTACAGCCTTGATTAAGGACAACATGTCCTTGTCATCATCCACATAGATTATTTGTTTGATAGTACCCACTACGATTTTGATGTTATTTGGCGAGGAATATAAATTTTAACCCAACTATTTAAAGCTAGATTATCATTGATCTTGTTTAAATTTCAATCAGTGTATATTACTATCTCTGCAAACTAATATTCAAAGGTAGAATAATGGCAATTATGGAAGGTCGGTCTGCACCGCTGTTCACCCTTAAAGATCAAAATGGAAATAAAGTTGCGCTAAAAGATTTTAAAGGGCAACGTGTAGTTGTTTATTTTTATCCCAAAGACGATACTCCCGGTTGTACGAAGGAGGCTTGTGGTTTTCGTGATTTATGGGCGGAAGTTAAATCATTAAATACAGCTGTACTGGGTATTTCTCCGGATGGTAGTGAGTCACACCAAGATTTTATTAATAAATACAGTTTGCCCTTTATATTATTATCTGATCCGGATAAAAAAGTGATGGAAAAATACGGGGCTTGGGGCGAGAAAGTGATGTACGGCAAAAAAATGATAGGCATAATTCGCTCAACTGTTCTAATTGATGAGAAAGGCAAGGTTATAAAACACTGGAAAAAAGTTCCCAATGCACAATTACATCCTCAAAAAGTCCTGGAAGTGTTACAGTCATTATAGAGAAAAATCATAACTTATTGATTTTATTATATTTATTGTGTTCGTATAAATGTAACACTTGTTAACACATGAAATCATTAAGAAGTAGTATTATCCTCACGTAACAAACAGTATGTACTTAGATGTAGTACTGTTTTGATAGTCTCCTCCATCCTCCTTTGGTGGTTTAGGCGCGATCACTTGATCGCGCCTTTTTTTATCTACCTGGGCTTTTCCCACTTGCTTCAGTAACAATGCAGTTAGTAGGGTGTGTTTAAGGAGAAAATTTGGCGGAAAGTGGCTTGTTTCAAGGCTCTGTGTGCTGTATCATCGCCCATCTTTTTCGAACAGATTTCGAATACCGAATATTATGAAAACATTTTCTGCAAAACCGCATGAAGTAAAGCGTCAGTGGTATATGGTTGATGCTGAAGATCAAGTCTTGGGTCGTCTGGCTACGCAGATTGCCACCAGGCTTAAAGGTAAGCACAAAGCTGAGTATACCCCGCACGTGGATACCGGCGATTATATCGTTGTCATTAATGCTGAAAAAATCCACGTTACTGGCAATAAAGAGTCCGACAAACAGTATCACTGGCATACTGGTCATCCTGGTGGAATTAAATCTCGCGATTTAAAAACTATGCGAGAAAGATCACCTGCAACAATACTAGAGTCAGCTGTTAAGGGAATGATGCCCAAGAATAAACTAGGGCGTTCAATGATGTCTAAGTTGAAGATTTATTCCGGTGCTGATCATCCACATGCGGCACAACAACCTGTTGAATTAAAGGTCTAATATGGCAGCTACAGAATACAATTACGGTACTGGGCGACGCAAATCTTCAACCGCTCGGGTCTACATTAAGCCAGGCAATGGTAACATCATTATTAACAATCGTTCGCTGGAAGATTATTTCGGCCGCGAGACGGCGCGGATGATTGTTCGTCAGCCATTGGTATTAACCGAGACAGAAAATAAGTTTGACGTTAAAGTTAATGTTAAAGGCGGTGGCGGTAGTGGTCAGGCAGGGGCCATCCGGCACGGAATTACCCGCGCATTAATCGAATATGATGATCAATTACGTAAGCCATTAAGAGTGGCTGGATATGTGACTCGCGACTCGCGGGTTGTAGAACGTAAAAAAGTCGGTTTGCATAAAGCCCGTAAGCGTCCGCAATACTCAAAACGCTAGTCAAATTTTAATATAGTAAAAACGGGCGCTTTGAGCGCCCGTTTTTCGTTTCTCGAAGTGAGCAATTCGAGGTCAATTTAAACTTCAGCATTATCTGGTCTGAAATGATTGTTATAGCTTTCAAGTTAGCGGCGTTAATGGTAGTGTTCTAAAAAATATATTGGCATTAGTGATTGGCTCAGTTAATTTGATGAGTAAATATAAAGTTTTTATTGATGGGGAAGTCGGGACTACGGGTTTGCAAATTCGGCAGCGCCTGCAAAATCATCCGGATATTGAATTGCTGTCAATAGCACAACAAGATCGAAAAAATGAGCGGGCCAAGGAGTTACTATTTGAGCAAGCAGATTTAGTTGTATTATGCCTGCCTGATGAGGTCGCCAAGGTGTCTGCCCAGCTGGCTTGTGAAAAAAACTGCCGAATAGTTGATGCCAGTACTGCACATCGAACTGATGATGATTGGGTATTCGGATTGCCAGAGCTGGATAAAGGGCAACGACAATTGATTCGCGCAGCACAGAAAGTATCGAATCCAGGTTGTTACTCCACAGGTGCAATATTACTGCTTAAACCATTAGTTGAAGCGGGAATAAATATCAATTTTAATATACACGCGATATCGGGTTTTAGTGGTGGAGGCCATGGTATGATCTCGCGTTACCAATCAAATCAGCTAGGCCATGAAGCTAAGGCTTACGGGTTGTACGGCTTCGACTTCCAACATAAACATTTGCCTGAAATAATAAAGTATAGCGGCGTATCATCAAAACCGACATTTTTCCCTGCCGTCGTGAATATGGAGCAAGGCATGATTGTTCAGATTGCCGTTCATGATGCTAATTTCTCGGATCAGTGTTGCCATTTCTTGTCTGATAGCGGTGTGGCAATCGGCCAAGCATTGCATGAACAATTCCAAAGGGCCTATAGTGATGAGAAATATATTTTTTTACATGCGTTAAATGAACTTGATTCAGCAACCGCACCATTTTTGTACGGATATGAAAATAGTGGTACAAATCAAGTCGATATTTATATTTTCCGCAATGACACAGATGGGCAAACTCTGTTTGTTGCTCGATACGATAACCTGGGCAAGGGAGCTTCCGGTGCAGTAGTGCAAAATCTTAATTTGATGTTAGACTTAGATGAGTCGCAATCAATTGATCTTGATAATTAGTTAGACAAAACAAGAGTGTAAATATGCTTGGAATAAGCCATACTGCAGTCGCCCGTATTAAGCAGATTCTTGAGAACAAGAATGAAACAGCGCTTCGTGTGTTTATTCAAGGTGGTGGTTGTTCAGGCTTTCAATATGGATTTCAACTCGAATCGGAACAGGATGAGAGTGATTTTTTAATTGAAGAAAACGAAATTCGTGTACTCGTTGATCCATTAAGTATGCAATATCTTGAAGGCGCTGAAATTGATTTCAAAGACGATTTAATGGGGGCTCGTTTTGTTGTTCATAATCCCAATGCAACGACTACTTGTGGTTGTGGTGCATCATTTGCAGCATGATCAAGCTTGAAAAACGCCTTTAGCTGGCCAAATACAACCTAAAATACCCGGTTTTTTAGCGCCTGTTATTTTACTCAAGTCAACCGGATGGATCGTTTTCTATGGCTAGTTTAGCCAGCTAGGCAAATCCACATGCTTCTACCCAATCTGGATTAACACCAAGTACGCTTGTTGTTTCGACATTGAAACTGGAACTTTGCGATAACATATTCATTATCTTGTATTCGTGGGTTGTCTTCAATAAAGTCGACCAGAGTCGCATCAATGCCATCGGCACTAGTGCCGGACATGAGGCCGATATAATTCGGCACTGGGGATTTAGATTGATGGTGGTGTTAGCGCTGAAGTATTAATATCAGCAACCGATTGTCCTTGAAGGGCATCAAGACGACGAACCCATTTTTCCGATGCGGCAATAAATTCATTCATCTCATCCGAGCCAATCGGCAACGAGCGAGGCAGGTCAACCGCCAAGGGGTCAACGTGCTTGCCGTTAACACGAAATTCATAGTGTAAATGATTCCCGGTTGCAAGTCCGGTACGCCCAACATAGCCGATAATTTGGCCTTGCTTGACTTTTGAGCCTTTTTTCAGGTTCTTATTATAATTACTCATATGTGCATACAAGGTTGAGTAACCTTGACCATGATTAATAACAATGGTTTTACCATAAGCTTTCTTGCGGCCCAGATGTTCAATAACTCCATCTGCAGTTGTCATGATTGGTGTGCCTTTGGGTGCGCCGTAGTCAACACCTTTATGTGCACGCCATCTTTTTAGTACGGGGTGATAGCGTCGGTGGGTAAACCCGGAAGTGATATTTACAAACTTAAGCGGGTTGCGCATAAATGCCTTTTTAAGGCTCTTTCCTTGGGGTGTGTAGTAATGAGAATCACCATCTTTGTCTTGATGGCGTATGGCCCGAGTGATGCTGCCATTGATAATAAATTCAGCGGCTAATATCTCGCCAGTGCCCATCAGTTCACCATCGACATATTTTTCCTCAAAAATCACGGAGAAACGATCACCATTTTGAATGTCTCTGGCAAAATCAATGTCCCAGCGAAAAATACTGCTAAGTTTACCGATCACTCGATTGGAAATATTAAGTTTTTCAGCTGTGTTGAATAAATTGCCGTCTATGCCTGCGGTGACATCACGTACTCTTAATGTGGGTTCAATCTCATGCGTTTCAGTAATGAACTTTCCATCCACATCTTTAGAGACCACCAGGCTTTTAAGTCGATTAACTTTATATTTCAGTCCGCTGAATTGTTGATTAGCGTCAATTTCTATTTCCAGATTTTGACCGACAGTCAAATAATTAAGCGACTTCATGTTTTCTGAGGATGCTAAAGCGATGGCATCTTTATGCGAAAGGTTGAGCCGATTAAAAATTTTGCTCAGGCTATCGCCTTTCTCAACCTTTACGCTTATCCAATTTTCTTCCGGTATCTCAGGCTTGATTTCCAGGTCCGAAGTTTTCGACTCAGTTAGTTGCGGTTCAGCCAGGAGTGGAGTGGGTTGAGGTTCCTGTGCAAGATCAATTTTTTCAATCAGGTCTAAATCATGCGACTCAAATCGTTTTTCTTTTAGAATAATGTCAGAATCGATGCGGCTATGATCCGGATTTTCAATTTCTTGACTCTTGGTATGTTTAGTGAGTAGATCAGAAACCGAATTCGTGCTCTGCAATGTATAGTAACTGCCCGCAGCCAATAGCCCAACCACAGCTACGATTGGTAAAACGATTGTAAAATTACTGGAGCTACGCTCTAAAGTTTTATTGTCTGCTATATACTTGTCTGGGCTTGCAAATTTGTAGTCTTGAAGATACACATCGCTATGGCTGTGATTTTTTCGATCCATTTAGTTAAAATCCAGTCTATTTTCTACAACTAAGCCTGGTAGCAGTCCTCAATGCTGACGCAGACGGATAGGTAAATCTTGTGATGGGGGCATTCTAGCGGATTTGTTAGTGAAATATAAGAGATATTAGTGTATTTGGTGAGATTTTTTAACGGATTTAAAATGAATGAATAAAACGATCAGTCAAGCAACTCAACATGCGATGCAAGAAATTTCTCGTGGCAGTGAGGAGCTGATCCAACAGCAAGGTTTAATAGATAAACTTGAGGCAGGTAAGAAGTTAAGAGTCAAGGCCGGATTTGATCCAACAGCACCGGACTTGCATCTCGGTCACACTGTCTTGCTTAACAAAATGCGTCAGTTTCAGCAATTGGGCCATACTGCAATCTTTTTGATCGGGGATTTTACCGGAATGATAGGCGACCCCAGTGGAAAGAACGCAACAAGGCCCCCATTGAGCCCTGAGCAGATTCAGCTTAACGCCGAAACATACAAACAACAGGTCTTTAAAATTCTTGATCCGGAAACAACTGAAGTGCGATTCAATTCCGAATGGATGAATGAATTGGGTGCCGCTGGCATGATTAAATTAGCAGCACAGTATACTGTGGCTAGAATGCTGGAACGCGATGACTTCAAGAAGCGTTATGCTAATAATCAGTCGATTGCAGTGCATGAATTTCTCTATCCGTTGGCGCAGGGCTATGATTCGGTGGCCCTTAAAGCTGATGTGGAGCTGGGCGGCACAGATCAGACGTTTAACTTGTTGGTTGGGCGTGAATTGCAAAAAAATTATGGTCAAGTTCAGCAAGAAATACTCACCATGCCATTGTTGGAAGGTTTGGACGGTGTTAATAAAATGTCTAAATCACTGAATAATTACATTGCTTTAGATGATCCACCTAATGAAATGTTCGGCAAGATTATGTCGATTTCTGATGATTTAATGTGGCGTTATTATGAACTGCTTAGTTTTAGACCAATTGCTGATATTCAGGATTTAAAGCGGCAAACAGAACAAGGGCGTAATCCACGTGATGTGAAATTTGAGCTGGCTCAAGAATTAGTCACTAGATATCATAATAAAAAAGCCGCTGTAGAAGCCCAACATGATTTTGTTAATCGTTTTGCTAAAGGAAATACACCGGATGAATTAGAGAAATTTCATGTTGAACTTGCCGGAGGAGAAAAAATAATGATTGGACATATTCTAAAATTATCCGGGCTTGTGCCGAGTACCTCTGAGGCTATTCGAATGATTAAGCAATCGGCAGTCAAAATTGATGGTGAAAGGGTGACTGATACGGCATTGGAAATTGAATCGCCATTTGAGGCCGTATTTCAGGTAGGCAAACGCAAAATAAAACAAATTTCCATTGGATGATTCTAGGGCTGAGGTACAAAAATTACTTGCTTATTAACTAATAATTTTAATCTTAGAAGGTAGATTTAAACATTATTTCAGCGTAAAATTGATTGTCTTGGCGCATTAAATATCAAGTCTTTGAGTCAAAGTGTTTGACCATTAATAGTGGCTTGAAAAATTGGTCAAAAAAACCTTGGAAAAACGTTTGACAGGGGGTTTGGGCCGAGTATAATGCGCTGCTCTTTGGCCGTAAGGCTAAGTTCTTTAAAAATTGAATCAAGCAGATTGTGTGGGCGTTTTTAATTGCTTTGAAGTGAACGTCAGGAATTAACTGCCTTTTTTCCAAGGCAGAACTCCAAGTTTTTTATGTTTCTTTAACTTTCAAAACTAAAGAAACACTTATATATAAACTGGAGAGTTTGATCCTGGCTCAGATTGAACGCTGGTGGCATGCTTAACACATGCAAGTCGAACGGTAACAGACGCTGATGATCCCTTCGGGGTGATTCTTGTGCTGACGAGTGGCGGACGGGTGAGTAATGCGTAGGAATCTGCCCAGTAGCGGGGGACAACTCCGGGAAACCGGAGCTAATACCGCATAAGCCTTATGAGGGAAAGATGGCCTCTTCTTGAAAGCTATCGCTATTGGATGAGCCTACGTCGGATTAGCTTGTTGGTAGGCCGTTACCCCACCAACAAGCTAATCAGACATAGGCTCATCCAATAGTGCGAGGCCCGAAGGTCCCCCGCTTTCCCCCGAAGGGCGTATGCGGTATTAGCCTGGTTTTCACCAGGTTGTCCCCCGCTACTGGGCAGATTCCTATGCATTACTCACCCGTCCGCCACTCGTCGCCCAGAAACGCACCCGAAGGATTGTTTCTGTCGTTACCGTTCGACTTGCATGTGTTAAGCATGCCGCCAGCGTTCAATCTGAGCCAGGATCAAACTCTTCAGTTTAATCACTTTAGCTGCTTTAAAGGCAGCAAATCTTGACTCGATGTTTACTGTACATTTACTACAAATTTGACGTTGGTAGACGTCATCTCAATGTCCATTACCATCGAAAATCTTAATGGTGATAAGGCATCGACATAAGCGCCCACACAAATATCTTGATCCAATTTTTAAAGAACAAAGGCCGGGACCTGCCCGACCGAGAGCGCGAGATTATACACACCTTTGCGGTCCGGTCAAC
>JANQSD010000001.1 GCA_028284225.1 Arenicellales bacterium | reverse complement strand
CCACTCACCGTCAAACCCGTCTAACCCCCACAGTTGAAACCCGACATTAAACAATTCACTGTTCGTGCCCCAGTTCGCCGTTACATAGTCTCCACTGCGGGCACTGGAAAAATGGGATAATGTCACTGGAAGAGTAGTGGTTGCTGATAATGGACACAAAGGCCCAAAACTAGTAGTAGCGCCAGCTAATTGAGCTCCAGTACACCCTGCTCCTGCACAGGTTTGATCGACAAATGTTGCAGACGTGCTGTCAACAACAGTATAAGTTCCCGGTATAGAGAAACTGATGTTGAATGTTAGTGTCTGAGTCGTTCCGCCTGCAACTGTTCCAGGCGCCCAGGTCACAGTGTTACCGGAAATCTGACTCGCACCTTGAGATGGGGTGTCAGACCCTGTAGAAACATTAGTGGCGCCACCGTTTGCCGGAACCGTTACTGTAACAACATTAGTACCTGTTGTGGCACTATCAAACTCAATCGGTAAAGCTGGCGAACCGTTTGGCCGGGCAGGATTGACAATGCTGACAGTCACCGTTCCATTAGTCGCAGATTCGCTATAAGAATGAGTGATATAAGGCAGTGTCGGGTCGGTGATCGAACCTGATCCATTTGCATAAGTGCTACCATCAGCCGGAAAATAAATACGAAAGGCATTGGTTATCGGATTAGTTGTCGGAGTAGGATCAATTGTTGTCTCATCGCCGACATATATAACCCCAAAGTTCTGACCTTGATTTATGCCACCGAAATTAACACCGTCCCAGAACAAATTCCATAATCCGTATTCATCAGCAGTAGTTGCTGTGGTTGTATTTGTATGGGTGTAAGTTTGGTTAGCCCAAACACTACCAGCACTTATGGATGGCGAATTAAACACATCACTAGTGGGCGAGGTAAGACTATAGGAACTTTGATTATCAGCATCAAAATCATTTACATCAATAATGCAACCACCGGTGACATACGGATAGTAATCATAATCTTCACTGCCCGGGTTGATTGCATTGGTATTTTGTCCATGACCAAAGGGAACATAGGTTGGCGAATACAGATTATATTCAGTTCCTCCGGCCCCTGAATTACCATCATGAGCCCTAACACCATACGTATTCGGGACACCTGAAGTCGATGCCGGAGCGGTTAAATCGTATCTTAGTTGCCAATGCCCAGGAATTGGGTTAGTAACCGCAAAATTGGGATTCAAGACAGCCCATATATTATTAAATGCAGCATTCTGCCCAACTGTAGCTGTCGCAACGAGAGCACCATTTGGATCAAACAACTGATATGTTGCTTGTGTTCCACTGACATTACCTATACTAATACCCGTATCATGAATCTCGCCTACATCTGTACGGGCACGAACATCTGCATCAAAAATTTCAACAGTGAGGTTGCCCTGGTTGGGCGGAACTTCAATGTTATAAATGTAAAAAGAATTAAGGCCGCCACCGTTGTTTGCATTGACAAAATCGCCACCCGCAACGGAATTGGTTTGATCGAAACTACCCAGTAATTGGTTATCACGTGTATTACCTACACCCGGATCGGGTGTGCCACCGGCTAAAACATTGCTAACAGACAACACTAACAACCCAACAAAGGGGAGTATTAATTTAAAATTGCAATTCATAAATAATACCTGGTGATTATGATTAAACCATACCCCCTAAGCTGTGAATTATATATCTTGCTCAGGGCATTCAGGAAAAAATAGTTTTAACTGACACAAACATTTACAATAGTGACAGATAAAACTTCTATGCTTTAATATGTCCTTGTAACAGCCACCTCAGAATGACACCCCTGTCATCTATCGCCTTAGAATAACAACGCTCGTCATCCTGAGCAACGCCGAAGGATCTTTAATCGTAATTAACACCACAGCCATAAAGGTTCCTCCCGTATCAAGGGATGGCAATTATTCAAAACTAGGCAGACAAAATCACCACCCGCAACGGAATTGGTTTGATCGAAACTACCCAGCAATTGGTTATCACGTGTATTGCCTGCATCCGGATCGGGTGTACCACCGACTAAAGCATTATTGACAGACAATCATTAACCCAAGAAAGGGGAACATAAGTTTATACGACAACCCAAAAGCAAACACCCCGCGATGTAACTACGATACAACTACATTGACAAACCCCGGTAGTATAATTATAAATTTTAGTAGGATATATAAGAGAAAATTAATTTTTAGTGACACAAACGTTAATAATTTTTATATTTTGTAAATGTCAGGTAATACCTATATTTTGATACGTTCTTGCATATAAGTTTTGATTTGATCGACACTAGGCAGCATCACATCATACTTTTTAGGCTTAGTTTCAATGTCGTTATGGCTGACAGGTCGGTCAGGTTTATAACCCAGCGCCTCTATTACAGTAGCTTCGAATTTAGCCGGCAAAGCGGTTTCCAGGCAAATCATGGGTATATTTTCCTGAATAAATTCTTTCGCAACTTTTATACCGTCAGCTGTATGGGTATCGATTACCAGATCATAATCATTCTTGATTTGACGTATAGTTTCGATTCGGTCATGGTGAGTACTGCTACCCGATTTAAAACCGTAGTTTTTAACCTTGCTGAAATATTCAGTTTCAGATAAATCAAAAAAGCCTTTGGTTTCAACTTGGTGCCACAGATCACCAACAATTTCCGGGTCGCGACCCACTAAATCATAAATAAAACGTTCAAAATTTGAAGCTTTAGAAATATCCATAGAAGGACTGGAAGTGACATAAACATTCTCTTCACTACGTACTTTATAAATCCCTGTACGGAAAAACTCATCAAGAACGTTGTTTTCATTGGTCGCTAAAACAAGCTTTTCTATCGGCAAACCCATTTGTCTGGCAATATGACCGGCGTAGATATTACCAAAGTTACCACTGGGGACTGTAAATGATACTTTTTGGGCATTGCTTTGTGTAGCTGCCAGGTAGCCTTTAAAATAGTAGACCACTTGAGCTGTGACTCTGGCCCAGTTAATCGAATTGACTGTACCGACTTTATACCGGGCTTTAAATTCGGCATCATGACTTACACCTTTGACCATATCCTGGGCACGGTCAAAACTGCCTTCGACTGCAATGTTAAAAATATTGTCTTCATCCAGTGAATACATTTGTGCTTCCTGAAACGGACTCATGCGCTGATACGGTGACAGCATAAAAACACGAACATGAGATTTACCCAGCATTGCGTATTCCGCGCTTGGACCAGTATCACCGGAAGTAGCACCAAGGATATTGAGCTGCTGGTTATTCTTGGTCAGTATGTATTCGAACAGATTGCCAAGAAATTGCATGGCAATATCTTTAAAGGCCAGCGTTGGACCATTCGACAAACCGAGGATGGCCACATCACTATCCAGCCAGGTTAGCGGGGTAATTTCTTCGCTGCCAAATTTTTTAGCTGTATATGTCGCATTGATGATCTCACGCAAATCCTGGGCAGGAATATCTGTAGCAAAACGAGAAATGATTTCAAATGCCAGGTCAGGATAACTGAGATCACGCCAGGCAGACAGTTCTTGAGTTGAAACTTGAGGATAGGACTCGCAAATCGATAAGCCGCCATCATCAGCAAGTCCGGCTAATAATATCTCTGAAAATGATCGAGCAGGCATACCGCCGCGTGTACTCAGATATCGCATGAATTTATCCAAAAATTTTGGCTATTATACCCACACAAGAATCATGCTAGAAAGTAATTCAAGTAGAAAACTTATTTAAACATGACTTGTCATAATGATGACAATCAAATGAACACACTAATGATTCAAGCTAATAGTTTTTTTCGCATTTTCTGCTTGGCAATTTCGCTAAGCTTCTTATTAATTATTACTTTACCGATTCAAGCGCAAGATAAACAGCACCCGGCAATTGAAAATTTTATCATGCTTGGATTAAGTAACGACCAGGAACAATTGAGCCGTGCATTTGACGAGATTGGTAATCAGTGGCAGGACAGCTATACACCCATGATTCTTGAGGCATTGACATTTGTTCGAAGCCCTAACCATTACGGTCAACTACTAAAGTTTCTGAAACAACAAACCGGGCAAGACTTTGGTTATGATATCAATGACTGGTATGAATGGGCGTGGTCACTGGACTATCAACCCCATCCCGACTATGCAGAATATAAATCCAGCCTTTATGGGCTAATTGATGAGGCCTTCGCCGGTTATTTTTCCAAACAAAGACAGGCGAGCATTCGTCTGGATGAAGTACGCTGGGGCGGTGTCAGGCAAGACGGCATTCCTCCCCTGCGCCAGCCAAAAATGATTCAGGCCTCAGAGGCTAGCTATCTTGAAGATTCTAATATAGTTTTCGGCATAGAAATAAACGGTGATGTGCGCGCCTATCCTAAGCGAATACTGGCCTGGCATGAGATGTTTGTCGACGAAATTGGCGGTGAATCGATTGCCGGCGTTTACTGTACCTTGTGTGGAACTGTTATTATTTACGACATTTTGGTGAATGAACAAAGACATGAAGTGGGTACCAGCGGCTTTTTGTATCGCTCTAATAAACTCATGTATGACAAAGCCACTCAATCACTCTGGTCAACTTTTGGCGGCGAACCTGTTATTGGCCCCCTGGTTGGCAAACAGATTAAATTACCGCATCGTTATGTAGTTACTACAAGCTGGGGTGAATGGAAGAAACGCCACCCGCAAAGCCTGGTTTTATCGTTAAACACCGGGCATAGCCGTGACTATGATGAAGGTATCGCTTATCAACAGTATTTTGCCACCGATGAATTAATGTTCAACGTACCTAAACTAGATACGAGACTCAATAATAAATCAGAAGTTTTAGGGCTTATTTTTAACCAACATCCAGATAAACCTTTAGCCATCGATGTGAATTATTTGGCCGATAATCCAATTTATCATGATCAAATCGAAACAAGTCAATTTGTTGCGCTAACGGATAAATCAGGTGCAATACGTGTCTATGAAAACAATGGGCTTAAATTTGAAAATTGGGACCAGGACTATCAAGCCATTGATGAAAACGGCCTGGCCTGGACCTTAACCGAATCACAACTGCAATCCGATAAAGGTGATATTTTATCGCGCCTGCCTGCCAACCGGGCATTTTGGTTCGGCTGGTTTTCCGCTTATCCGCATACACGGTTAGTGAAATAAGTCCCACATTGGTCAAATTCGCTTTTCCGGCAGGAAATTTTTCAGATTTATTACAAAACTTATCGGCTTGGCTTGAAAGCAGCCGCTGAGTTCTTATAATCGAATCATGTTCGAATATTAATTCGAAGTAACGTTACCTCGCATCGATCGAGGATTTATTAATCTACTAGAGGAAAGAAGAATGATTAAGTCAATTCGTGTTTTTTTAGCCGCTCTGTTGATATCCGTTCAAGCCATTGCCGACGACCCGATCAAAATTAACCTGAGCCTGGTCTTTACAGAAAATGAATTGCTCACACAAGAGTTGATCAAGGTGGCCGACAAAATTCGTGAACGCAGTGAAGGTTCAGTTGACATAAAAGTATTCCCCGGTGGTCAATTGCCGGTTTATAAAGACAACCTTGAACAGGTAGTTAACGGTGCTGATTGGATCGCAGTTGAGGATCTGACCTATGCGGGAGATTATGTGCCCGACTTTGCAGCCCTGGCTGGCCCAATGTTGTATAACAGTTATGATGAATACGTTGCCATGATGGATACTGACCTGGTTGCGGATTTAACCGCTCAGCTGGAAGAAAAAGGCATCAAGATTTTGAATGCTGATTATATGTTTGGTTTCAGGCACATGATCACCAACAAGGATATTAAGTCACCTGCTGATTTAGAAGGCCTTAAAATTCGCGTACCCAAAAGTCAGCTTTTTATTAGCACCTTGCAAGCTATGGGTGCTTCCCCTACTGCACTGCCCTTCCCGGAAACTTATGCCGGCGTGCAACAAGGTGTAGTCGATGGTCTTGAAGGTTCTATTTTAACCATGTACGGTACCAAAATTTACGAAGTGGCTAAAGTTATGTCATTAACTAAGCACTTTCTTGGCACTGTCGGCATTTATATTTCACCAAAAGTCTGGGATAAGTTATCAGCCGAACAGCAACAAATTGTAATGGAGGAAATCGAAGCAGGTGCCGAATCAAACAATGCTAACTTGGTTAAACTTGATGAAGAATACATCGGAAAGCTTGAAGAACAAGGCGTTACTTTTGTCGAATCTGACACAGCTGCTTTTAATGAATTAACCGCACCGGTTTATGGAGAGTTTCCCGACTGGAGCGAAGGCATTCACGGCACAATCATGCAAGAACTCGAAAAAATCCGGGCCAGCAATTAATCAACCTAACAATAAATTTAGTTATTGATTCTGTTATTTTGATTCTTCATCCCGTCATCCTCAGCGAAGCGAAGGATCTCAGCAAGATTCATTGATTCGTTTGGGATGACATCAGACTTGGCTTTTTAAATGCGGTTTCTGTTTAAAAACCTGGAAGAAATTCTGGCGTCCATCGCTATTTCAATCACGGTTTTAATGGTCATCACTAATGTGGTGCTGCGTTACGGGTTTAATTTTGTTTTACCCTGGAGCGAAGAACTTTCAGTGATTTGCTTTATCTGGGCGACTTATTTAGGCATTAGCTCCTGCTACAAACACAAGCTGCACATGGGTGTAGACGTGATTTTGTCATTTTTACCGGACAAAGCGATCATTCCCTTCAAGCTGGTCATTTCCTGTTTTCTGCTTGGCTTAAACCTATACATGGCCTACTTAAGTTATCAGTACACCATGTTATCCAGTAAAGTTACGCCGGTCATGGGGATGTCTTATTTTTCAATTAATGCGGTATTGGTTGCCTGTTTTGCGCTAATGGCCATTCATACAATCAGGTTCATCATCAACGATGTCAAGTTGATCAGAAGCGACTTAGACTCACCAGGCACAGGTTAAGATGGAAATTTATCTGCCAATAATAATTCTGTTTGTACTTTTCCTGCTGAATGTACCGATCGCGTTTTCGCTGATTGCATCGGCTATGTATTACTTTTTATTTATCAATACCTCCTTGCCTACAACGCTGGTGATGCAACGATTTATTACTTCAGCGGAATCATTTCCGCTGCTGGCTATCCCGTTTTTTATCATGGTGGGTTCGGTAATGAACTATTCAGGCATAAGCCGCAGTTTGCTTGCCTTTGCAGATTCGTTGATTGGTCATAAGACCGGCGGACTTGCACATGTTAATGTGATACTCAGCACCATGATGGGTGGCATATCCGGATCAGCCAATGCCGATGCAGCTATGCAATCAAAAATCCTGGCACCTGAAATGACCAAACGTGGCTATGACCTGCCGTTTACTGCTGCGGTCACTGCCGTGTCATCCAGCATTAGCCCAGTAATACCTCCGGGTATTAATCTGATTATTTTTGCACTACTGGCGAATGTTTCAGTTCATCAGATGTTTATTGCAGGCTATATGCCCGCCCTACTGATGGCCTTGTCGTTGATGATCGCAATTACGATTATTGCCAATAAACGCAACTATAAACCTTCCCGTACAGAAGCAGCATCAGCAAGTGAACGCTGGCATTATTTTGCCAAAGCCATCCCCGCATTATTGATTCCATTTGGCGTCATCCTCGGCATGCGTTTCGGATTGTTCACACCAACTGAAGCAGGTGCAATTGCGGTATTTCTATGTGCGATTATTGGTTTTTTGATCTATAAAGAATTAAAGATTTCGCATTTCACCGCGATTCTGCGAGAAACTATTCAAGGTACCAGCAGTGTTATGTTTATCATCATCGCTGCACTGGTTTTTGGCTACTACATGACGCTGGAACAAATTCCTCACAGCATTGCCTCAGCGCTGATTGCCCTGACAGATAATAAATTTTTATTATTGTTGCTAATCAACGTTTTATTGCTGGTAGTCGGCATGTTTATCGAAGGCGGTGCAGCAATGATTATCCTGACGCCATTGCTATTACCGGCAGTGCTAAACCTGGATGTCAATCCGGTTCATTTTGGCGTAATCATCATCGTCAATATCATGATAGGCGGCGTTACACCCCCTTTCGGATCAATGATGTTTACGGTCTGCTCCATCCTCAAAGTCAAAATTCTCGATTTCGTCAAAGAAGCCCTGCCCTTATTAGCAGCGCTTTTAATCGTATTGATGATACTGACTTATACTGAAAGTCTGGTTATGTTTCTACCAAACTTAATATAGATCGACAAAATTTAATTCACTTATCATTTTGTAACTTGTCATCAGTCAACTGTGACCCAGGAATTAATTTCGGTCTGGTGGTGATGTGGTTACTGCTGGAGGCGGCGTAGTTGCACCTGGCGAAGGTGTGGTTGCTGTTGGTGGCGGCGTAGTTGCATCTGGTGGAGGCGTAGTTGCATCTGGTGGCGGTGTTACGTCTGGTGAGGTGTCATCTTGAGTTTGAAACATCACGCTAAAAATTTCATTCAGCTTTTCAATAGCTTGCTTACTGAATAAACCTACTAATGCCCCAACACCCGCCAGACCCCAAATATCTATATTCTCTTTACTAATCGTTTTATCATTGACTAATAATGTCAGTAATGATCCTTTTATTAAAAAGTAAAAAATAAGACCCAGCAACATACCCATTATTGGTCTAAGCAAATACCAGGGCAAATACCGCAATTCGAAGTCCTCCTTTTCGCAAGCATGCTTTAAATAGCCAAGAAATGTGGCGATACTACTTCCCACGCAGGCAGCCAGCATCATGATTATAGGATGCTGCATTTGTGAAAAATTTCTTAAAAATTCTAACTGCTTATTATTGGGGTCACAGTTTGTATCGTTCGCACCTGTGATACACCAGTGAGGTGAGGTAATTACTATGAACAATAACACAACGGACAAGCCTGCACTCCATAATAGTAATTGACCAGCATAACGAGTGGCCTGTGATGGAAAAGGAACTTTTTTGTTTTCTTTTTTGTCCTTGGCTACATCTTTGTTTTTGTCTTTATCCTGATCTTCATCTTTATCCTTGTCTTTGTCGTTAAACGTTTCATAAAACAAATTTGAAGATAAATAAATAACAGTACAAAATCCAATACAGATAAAACTGAGAAGCAAACTTAGACCAATAAAATATAAACTGTTATTTAAATTCAGATTGCCCAAGAACGGCAGCTTAAATAGTTGTATGTACCAAACGGACACGAAGCCAAGCAGGCTTACAAAAAAAACGAGAATAGACAGGTTTTTTAGGCGTACAATTGGGTGTGTTCTCTTCTTGGTTGTTTGATCTTGTTGTTCAGACATTTATTTCAACACTCAAATTTACAGATGTATCGAATTTTATTTTCTTAATTTATAAAATTATCTGGCTTATCTTATTGTGCTACACACATAGTCAGCAATATCACTTTGGTTATATGACCTTGGTAATAATTAAAAATTAGTAATTTCTAAACGGAGAGCAAACCAAAATTAATCCTGATCTTAGTATGGTTTGTTAAATGATTTATCGGCATAATCTGCCGCCTTTGTAATTACTAAATTGGAAGCCATATGTGGTTTAGAAATCTCTACCTGTTTAAATTTGAACAATCATTCAATTACAATGCAGAGGACTTACAAAACGCTTTAGAAAACAATCAGTTAGCTGATTGCCCACCAGGGCAGCGTGAAAGTTCAGGCTGGATTTCACCATTTGGACGCCATAATGATCAACTGGTTCTGGCAAATCAGGGTTTTTATTTGATTCGCATGGCCCGGCAGGAACGAATTCTTCCAGCCAGTGTGATTAAGGAGCATTTACTGGAGCGGGTTGACCGTATCGAAGCCCGGGAAAATCGAAAGGTAGGCGGGCGTGAACGACGCGAGATTCGTGAAGAACTCGAGTTTGAGTTATTACCTAAGGCCTTCACTAAAACGACTCACCTGGATGCCTGGATTGACAGCAAACACGGTTGGCTAATTATAAACACCAGCTCTGCACCCCGGGCTGAAGCATTTGCCAAACTACTGCGCAATTCACTAGGAAACTTGTCCATTGTGTTACCGGAGACTAATTCATCACCATTGGCTTCGATGACACAGTGGCTGAATAAAGATCGTCCGCCCCGCCCATTCGATTTTGGCTATGAATGTTTATTCAAGACTGCGGACGAAGAAAAAAGCACGGTTGCCTTTAAAAGACATACCCTGATTGGGGATGAACTCAGAGCCAATTTAGATGCCGGCAAATTTGTGACTCAACTGGAATTAATTTGGGATGATAAAGTTCGATTTATTCTTATTGACAACTTGATTATTAAACGAGTTAAGTTTCTCGACATCATGGCAGATGATTTGGATAAACAGGGTTTTGAGAGCTCTGAGGAAAAAATCGATGCAGAGTTTGCTCTGATGACTGGTGAAGTCACTCAATTACTCGTAGAGCTTATGCAAGAATTGGGCGGCATGTACAAATAGTTCACTTTAATATAAATACTAGCTAAAATTAATGAGAATAATTCTTATTTTGTTTTGCATTAGTAAAAGGTTTTGATTACACTATATAAATTCACATATTCAAACTTGGTATAGAGATGGCTAAATCACTGTGCAAACTCAGAAAAACCATTAAAACTGATTTTAAAAAGTATGTTCAGCGGATTGATGCACCAACTCATGTATGTGAAAAATGCGGCCGGGCAGCAAACAGCCGCAACTATCTATGTAGCCCAACAAAAATGAAGTAGTTCGAATAGACGGCTAGAAAGTCTTACCCTGCTCAACTGTCGCCGGATATGTATTACCGCGGCCATCAGCCCAAAGCAATGTCTCCCCATCTTTTAAAACGTCATAACAAAATTCATCCTTGCTCGGTGGCCATATTGAACAAAATTGCCCATTATCTGCAATTCTCCAGGTACCGAATGTTTCTGGTTTACCTTCTTCCTGATAGGTTGTTTGTCCGTTTGGATCAAAATACTGTTGATAATTTGCTTCGCCCCAGACACCTTTCATCGTGTTTCCAGATAAAAGCTGATTGAATTCATCAGCCGACATAGTAACACCTTGTGCATTTGCGACAACATAAAGCATGCCTGCATAGAAAAATAACAACGACTTAATAGTTGATCTCACGATTTTACCTCTGTTTAAGTAGAGTTGATTTTAACCTGAAGTATAAGTGGCGTTTGATTAATCTAGATAGTATGGACACGCATTAGAAAATTGGCAAACATGCTCATAAAGAGTGTACAACTGACTGATTCATATATCTTCTGAGGCAATCATCACTGACTGGCTGAATTGGAGTCGTATCGTAATGGTGCTTATGATCAGGTCTTGTCGGAGCTGTGTACGCATTAGACACTGGATTAACGATCAAGGAAAAGATGGTACGATCCCACGGTGACATGTTATTGGGTGAACCGTGAATCAAAGTATCATGGAAAATTAAGACCGTGCCGGGTTTACCCTTTGCCGAAACAATCGAGGAACGGGTAATTACATCACGAACACGTTCGATATCAGTGACCCATAGTGGATAGCTAGTAGTCTGTTCGTCAAGTGTAGCTGAATGCGCTCCAGCTTTGTGGGATCCTGGAACGAAAAATAGCGGCCCGTTAAATTCATTAACATCGTCAAGCAGGATGTGAAGATTAATCGCCTTGGGCTGAGGCACCCCATCCTCGTTGTTATGTGTTGCAAAATCGGTATGCCACTGCCAAATCTCTCCGGAAAATGCTGCCTTAACATTCACCTTTACTTGTTGAATGTAGAATGGTTCATTCAGAATCTGCTCTGCTGGCTCAATTAGCCTCGGGTGACGCACCAGGTCAGCGAACAAATCATCACGCAAATGAAGCCCCATACTCGTGCGTACGACCCCTGAGTTTCTTTCGATAATATTTGCTTCAGATTTCTCCGCAAACAGGCTCGGGAGGCGTGCTTTAATGGTTTCGACTTCTTGTGCCGAAAAAATCCCTGGCAATATCAAAAATCCATCTTTCTCAAGTTGCTGCAACTGAATATTTGATATCTTCATTTCTGTGTTACCTAACGAATAAATAATAACTAGATTATTAACATTTATCGAGTCCACGACAAATGTTATTATCTCTACTATTGTTCAATTTATCTAAACAATGAAACGGCTAATTCCACCACTGCGTGCAGTCCAGTATTTTGAACGAGCTGCCGAAAGAGAGAGTTTCACTGATGCTGCTAACGAATTAAACATATCCAAAGGATCGGTAAGCCAACAGGTCAGGCTTCTGGAAAGCTATCTAGGAGTGCAATTGTTTAGAAAATCTGGCCGAAGAATTGTATTAACTGATACCGGACGACGTTATCATTCAGCTGTACGAAATGCTTTTAATATTTTGGAATCGGAAACCGAACGCATTGTCGGTTCCAAGATGCGGACAACTTTGCGGGTAACAGCTCTTCCAGCGATTGCATCAATACGTCTAGTCCCCAAGTTAGCAGAATTCCAAAAACTTATACCCAATCTTGACATTGAAGTTTCCGCAGAAGCAGAAATAATTGACTTCAACCGATCTGATGCACAAGTCGGTATTCGCTATGGCGGATCGAATTTTGATGGACTGGAAGTAACTCACCTTGGTGTGGATGTTCTACGTCCCGTCTGTTCGCCATCTTATGCTAAGGCATTGTCAATACAAACTCCCGAAGATCTGAATCGGTGCCGCCTGCTTCATGACACCTATTGGCATGACGATTGGACACGCTGGCTATTCGCTGCATCGATTGAAAACTGTGCAGGGTGCGATAGTCAATTCTACACCCACTACAGCATGGCCATCGAAGCTGCTCGATCTGGTGCTGGTGTCGCTATTGGTCACAAGATGCTTGATATAGATTTAATAAATAATGGAGAACTTGTTTCCCCGTTTGACATAACAATCGATGCTAACCAAGCTTACTATGCAATCGTGTCAGAACGTGCAATGCACCTGGACTACGTTTGCAAATTTAGAGATTGGTTAAAAGATCTACTTAACTGACAGCCAATAGCACGCTGCACTGTTCATATAGACCAGACGAGACAAAAGCGAGCGCGAAAGTACAGTTTACTGATCGTAAATGAGTATTTTTAGCGAGCTTTGAACAGCGTATTAACGAGTGCAGGCACTTTGAGATAGATTCTAAAAAAAAGCGAGGCCGGCAATTGTTAACCAGCCTCGCTTTTAGTGCACCTGCTTATTTTGGACTAGGTCGATTTAAAATCGGTTTCATCCTGCTAAGCGGTGTCTTAGATGCAGGTTCAATGAACTGTTCTGCTTCAGCTACAGCACTTAAAAATTCAGGTGAGGCATTTTCTTTAAAAAACCTCACTAATTCTTGTGCGGCCTGTTTAGCAGAATCATCAAGCAATGGAGTATCCTCCCCCTTGCCTAAGGCATAGCCGTCCATAGTTTTAGCAACATGCTGAAAAACCAAAGCTGCATTTTTCAGGGCTGTCGCATCAGATAAAATCAGCTTACTGGCCTCACGATGATGGGCGTAATAGTGCTGCACCATTCTCTTACCAACCGTTGTTTTCTTAAGCCCCACATCACGAAATTCACGTAGCGAATCAAGTATTCCTGCGCGTTCGTTAGTTAAATTAGCAGACCGTAACGTTAACTCGGCCGTGCATTGGCATGCCGGGACGTCTATATTGTTGAAATCAAGAGAATCAATAGCATCATCATGTTGTGCTTCAGTTAGTTCAGGGCACAACACATCCCAGTACTCATCCATATCATCAATATTTTGACTGAATACAGTATCACGCCACAGATCGGCCATTGAAACGAGGTTCGCACCACTTGGATCACAATCTCCCGTAGTACAATCACCATCTGATGCAGAATCCCTCATATCTATAATTCCGGCGGCCACCATGGTTTCATCACGCTTGCCATTGGCATTAGTACATGAATTATTTTCCAAGTCCCAAGACCAACTTGCTGAATCATAAACACCGTCAGGGTTAACCGACAATGCCACAAATGTCGCCCAGCCTTCAGTAAAGGCGAGGTTACGATGTTGAGGGGTTGTATCGCAAAAAGTGTGAGGGCCGACTGCATTTGCAGGCCAGTAATTGTTATCGTAGGCATTATGCATAATGGCATGTCCATATTCATGCAAAACCACATCCTCGGCCACCTCGTCACCATCGGTTATGTTGACATTAGAGAAATCATAATTGGTCGCACCTTCAGGCCAACAGAGATTAACAAAACCCGGATCTTGAGCGCCGGTTGTTGTCATATGATTCCAGCCGGCATTCATATCCTGGAATAAAATCGCGGCATCCATGTCGCTGGCGGGTTGCAGATTACCAAAGTCTACAACTGCACCATCAGATAAATCATCTCTAACATCAGTTGTCCATGAGTACGTTGAGCTAAATAGGCCACAGTCCTGGACCCTGAATCTGGAATTAGTTGTTCTAACTCTGACGTAGATATCGCGACCATTTTGTAACCAGCCATCATCAGCGTTTACGACGGCACTGTAGCTTCCGTCCCAGCCGGTTACAACGGAGGTCAGTTGTTCGTCACCAAAAGTATCATCGTCACGAATATCAACAGTCGCATTAACTAATGGGACAGTGTTTCCATCTCTGTTCACATAGAAAAAGCGCCCGGTCACTGTGATGGGGTCAACGTCACGAATGTTATCCTTGGTGCTGTCTTTAATCACATCAGCCTCAAGTTCTTCAATACCTCCTGCAGGTGGTGCAAGCAGTTGGGGTGTGATTTGCTTGATATCAACTTTATCAATATCCACCTGCTCTAATGGGCCGGTTAACGCATCGTATATAGAATGCCCAAGTTCGGGTGATTTACGTCTTTTTGATTCAACATCATTTAACGATTGTTGCCTGAACCTATCGCGCAATTCAGAACCCGTTACAAGTTCTATTTTACCTTCCCTGTTTTTAACAAAATATCGACGTGTTTTACCGCCGGCACGCAAATAGTTTTTAGCTTCCGCCTGAACCTCAAAATCCACTCTCAGTGGCTGCTCTTGATCAGAGCTTAATTTCACTTCAAGCTGCTGCTCTTTGCGTGAATCCAGTCTGATTTCTTGTGACTTTGGGTCAGCTGACAAGCCTTGCTGCGTTATCACGATAAATTTAGCATTTGTAATATCCGTATTGGGCTTGATGGTGACAATTGCTGTAATACTGTTATCATCAGATTGCTTGGTTTCCAGACTCAACGATATAGGCGGAGTCGGTTGATGAGCATGTAACAATATTGGAGTAGCAACTGCCAGGATCACTGCAATTAAAATTTGAAAAATATATTGTATTGATTTCATTTTATTGTCCTCATTTGGTTGATGTAGATACTTTTAAGCTTGTTTTTTGTTGTTATGTTTAGCCGGAATAAAACCTAAACCTACTCAGACTTGCACTCCGGTATTGATATTTACTTATCTAAAAAGATTTTTCTGTTAAAAATTTCACAGACAGGCCGCCAACCGCCTTTAAAGTAAAAAAATTTTTATTGACATGTTGAATATTAATAGTAGCCTTGAACCCATGCACAGAGTGTTAATACATTGAACGATTACATCATTCCAAATTCTCGTCGCCACCTGAAGCACGACTTGGTCGTCTGACTATCTTTTTTCTTTTACTTGCTATTGCCAGCAAGTCATCCCTTAGTTTTACCTATTAACTTTTTCGGTTTTTGAGAATGCAACAGACAATAAGCGCAGCTATAGACATTGGTGGAACGTTTACCGACACGGCATTATCCATTCCTGGACGAACTGATTTAATCACCGCTAAAAATCCAACCACCCCGCAAGATCCGACATTGGGTGCATTGGAAGGATTGAAAGCCGCATTAACTCAGGCTGACAAACAGGCTGAAGAGCTACAACGATTCATTCACGGCACCACATTAGCGACTAACGCATTGATAGAACGCCGTGGCGCAGAAACTGCCGTCATCACCACTGAAGGGTTTAGAGACATTTTGGAAATTGCCTACGAGCGGCGTTATTCACAATATGACATCATGTTGCAAAAGCCGGATTTAATCGTGCCAAGATCACGCTGTTTTACAGTAAAAGAACGACTAAACGTACATGGTGAAATACTAACCCCGCTGGAACAATCAAGCATCGATGCTGTAATCAAACAAATTGATGCAAGTGGAGTTCAAGCTCTGGCGATTTGCTTGCTACACGCTTATGCCAACCCTGCCCACGAGCAACAACTGCGCACTGCCATTCTTAAGCGCAGGCCGGATTTATATATTTCATTATCTAGTGAAGTCAGTCCGGAAGCACGTGAGTTCGAACGCCTATGTACGACCGTGGCTAATGCTTACTTGCAACCTTTGATGGTCGAATATCTGACTCGTTTCGAACTTGAGTTTAAACAATTGGGTTTAAACTGCCCTATCCTGATGATGACCTCATCAGCAGGCATGACTACACTGGACACCGCACGAAAATTTCCTATCCGACTGGTAGAATCCGGCCCGTCAGGTGGTGCAGTCATGGCCGCCAAGGTTGCTAGTCAGAGTCAGCTTAATAAAGTTTTATCGTTTGATATGGGTGGCACTACTGCCAAACTCTGTTTAATCAACGACTATACCCCCAAAACGGCACGCAATTTTGAAGTCAACCGAGCGGCGAGGTTTATAAAAGGTAGCGGTATGCCGGTACGAATCCCGGTAGTCGAAATGATAGAAATTGGTGCAGGTGGTGGTTCTTATGCCGGAATTGATCGCTTAAATCGAATTATCATCGGGCCTGAGAGCGCGGGCTCCGAACCCGGCCCCGCTGGATTTGACCGAGGCGGCACCATTGCCACGGTGACTGACTCGGACATCTCATTAGGTTATATCGACCCAACTTTATTTGCAGAAAAACGTTTAACGCTGGACCAGGGCAAAGCTCGCAAAGCTGTGGAGGAGACGATAGGCCAAAAACTGGCACTGGATACTGACAAAGCCGCATATGGCATTAGCCAGATTGTTGATGAAAATATGGCCAGTGCTGGCCGCATGCATGCGGTTGAGTCAGGTGTGGATATCAGCATTCAAACCATGATTGCATTTGGCGGCAACGGCCCTTTACACGCAACCCGGGTTGCCAGACGCTGCGGCATTAATAAAATTGTTATACCGCCTAATCCAGGAGTGGGTTCTGCAGTTGGTTTTCTTGATGCACCGGTATCATTTGAAATTATCCGTAGTCAATATTCACTGTTAAATAGCCTTGATATTGACAGTATTAACCAGCTGCTGGAACAAATGCTGATACAGGCTCGTGAAGTTGTGAGCTGTGGAGCGCCCAACGCCGAGTTGGTCTCAAACTGTTCAGCATTTATGCGTTACCACGGACAAGGGCATGAAATTGAAATTCCTCTCAATGGTGAGCAGCTTGTAGCTGAAGATCTGGGTGAATTATTGGAAAAATTTGAAACTGAATACGCCTTCCAATATTCACGTATTGTGCCAAACATGGAAATCGAAATACTTAACTGGGCCGTTAAAGTAACTACCCAAGAGAGCGTCTCGGAACCGTTATCAGCTGTCAACCAGCGACAAAATACAAACTCTGCAGAAACACGATCTATCATTTGTGACTCGACCTCTGAGCCTGTAAGCGCATCCATTTATCATCGAAGTAATTTAAAAGTCGGTGATTCATTTACTGGGCCGGCACTTGTGGTTGAACCACAAACAACCACACTAGTGAGCAGTGATTACCAGGCACATATCGATACGGCACTAAACATCATCATGACAAAAAAGGAGCAATAAAGATGACACTTAATCAAACTGATTTGCAAGTCATGTGGGATCGATTACTGGGTGTGGTTGAAGAACAAGGCCAGGCCTTGATTAGAGCCGCTTTCAGCCCTATTGTGCGAGAATGTGGCGATATTTCAGCAGGTATTTTTAACCTCCAGGGCGAGATGCTGGCCCAGGCCGTTACCGGCACTCCAGGGCATATTAATACCATGGCCGAAGCAGTCAAAATTCTAATCACACACTTCCCTGTTGAACAAATGAAACCGGGTGAGATTTACATGACCAATGACCCCTGGATTGCCTCTGGTCATTTAAATGACTTCTTACTGCTGCAGCCGGCCTTTTTGGATGGGCGAGTCGTTGGTTTTACGTCCTGCACTTCACATTTATTCGATCTGGGCGGCAAAGGCATGGGGCCGGATGGCACAGACATTTACGACGAAGGACTTTTTGTACCTCCGTGTAAGTTACTCGAAAACAGTGAAGTCAATCAATTGTTGCTGGATATTATAAAAGTTAACTCACGCGAACCTATTGCCAATGAAGGTGATATCTATGCCTTGATTGCCTGTTGTGAAACCGGTGTTGCACAATTATTAACCATGATGCGGGAATTCAATCTGAATAATTTGGATGACCTTTCACGGCATATTATTGAAACATCAAGGCAGGCTACAATCGAGTCTATTCAAGAGCTGCCTCAAGGCACTTATAATTATGTTTTGCCTGTTGATGGTTACGAAAGTGAGATCGAACTGCATGCCAAAATGACCATTTCCGACCAGGATATCCAGGTCGATTTTTCCGGCACATCCGGCTGTTCAAAATACGGCATTAATGTACCGCTCAATTATGCCACCGCTTATTCAGTTTTCGCCTTGCGTTGCTTAATCGGATCAGACATACCTAACAATGCAGGATCACTGGCACCCTTCAAGGTCACCGGACCTAAAGGCTGTATTCTAAATTCACAACATCCCTCACCGGTAGCCATGCGCCACACACTTGGGCAAATGACACCGGATTTGATGTTTGGTTGCTTACATCAAGCCATACCTGAAAGGGTTCCGGCGGAAGGTGCTTCTTGTATGTATGATGTGCCGTTACGCCATGCGCCTGAAGTCACACGTAATGGTGGAAAACCCTTTGGGATCGAACTCACTCATAATGGCGGCACCGGCGCCAGGCCCGGCCTTGATGGTCTGTCCGCCACAGCGTTTCCCAGCGGTGTCTGGGGTTCACAAGTAGAAATCAGTGAAAGTGTCACCCCGATCATCATCAAACGGCGGGAATTAATTGCTGATAGTGGCGGTGCCGGCGAATTTCGTGGTGGTCTGGGGCAACGTCTTAAACTTACACCTGCAACTGACGATGCTTTTGTGGTTTTTCTATCGCTGGAACGAATGAAATACCCGGCCCTGGGACGCCAAGGTGGACATCAAGGCGCAACCGGAAAGATTACCATGTGTTCGGGTAAAACTATTCCGGGTAAAGGCGAGTTCAGAGTCAATCCAGGTGAAACCATGATTGTAGAAACGCCAGGTGGAGGCGGCATTGGAGATCCAAGTGCACGTAGCGAAGCCGCTATCATCTCAGACTTAGAAAATGCATTGATCACCCCCGAATCCGCAAAATCCATTTATGATTATTCGGTTTAAACCATGACGTTAATCCAGAACCCTGCCATAGAATCCTTGGCACCTTATGTACTGGCTGATCTATCAGTGCCTGAAGACAAAATGCTGATTTCTCTGGCACAAAATGAGCTGTGCTTCACACCAACAGAACCAGTGTTAAAAGCTGCCTCTGAAGCGATGGCAACTGCTCAGCTCTATCCAGATGCTGACTGGTCTGAATTAACAACTTCAATCGCACAGGTGCACGACCTGAATCGCGGACAGATCTTATGTGGTGCCGGTTCAATGGAGTTGTTGGAAGTATTGGGCCGGGTTTATTTATCGCCCAAAGATCAGGTCGTGATGAGCGAATATGGCTATTCATTTTTCAAAACCGTCGCACAAATGTATGGATCAGCAATTGATACCGCCAAAGAGATAAACTTTACTATCGATATTGATCAGTTATTGGCACAGGTTAAACCCACTACTAAAATTGTGTTTATTGCCAATCCGGGCAACCCAACCGGCACTCTGGTTGCAGCCGAAGAAGTTAGACGCCTTAGAAGCGAATTGAATGAAAATATTCTACTTATTCTCGATGAAGCTTATGCCGAATTCACTGAGCGGCAAGATTATCCGCCGTTATTTGATTTAGTCGATCTAGGCAATACTATTGTGTTACGTACTTTTTCAAAAATTTATGGGCTGGCCGGCATGCGAGTCGGATGGGGTTATTTTCCTCCCGACATTTACACGGCCATGCGTAAAGTGTTAAACCCAAATAATATTTCGGCACCCTCTCAAGCTGCAGCCGCGACTGCCATGCAACAGCAGGATGTAGTTCAACAACGGAAACAACAAATTACTACTATTAAATCGAAGCTCTGCTGCGACTTAAAAGCACTAGGTCTTGAAGTACCGCAAAGCCATAGTAATTTTGTGCTTATCAATTTCAAGACTAGGCAAAAAGCCCAAACCTGTTTTAATCATTTACGGGAACAAGGCATCATGATGCGCCCTATGGGTGCATATGGTTTAAATCATTGCCTGCGTGCCACTATATCAAGCCAGGAGCATATGGACTTGGCGATACGATACCTGAGACAAACTTTGGATAAGATATAATCATGAACTGGTCATCGCGCGGCAGGGCCCGAATCGGAATACTGGTGCCCTTTACCAACACCAATCTTGAAGCCGACATGGCTATGCTGTGCCCGGCGGGCGTAACCATGCATTACGCAAGATTAGGCGGTTATGATTTGGATGAAATTCCTGATGAGAATCAAATGGCCGGGTTGGGGGCGACTGACTTGACCGAACCACTAACACTATTAGCAGGTGTCAAACCTGACGTCATCATGTATGGCTGCACCTCAGCGACCTTAACTCACGGGCCAGATTTTGATTTAGGTTTATCACGCAACATATTGAATAAATGGAATATTCCTACGGTAACCGCAGCTGGATCACTGGTACATGCATTAAACACACTAAACATTAAAAAAATCGGTTTTGCTTCCCCCTATGTTGAAAACATTAATAAGGACGCTATCGACTTCCTGGAGAAAAGTGGGTTTGAGACAGTTTCCAGTGCCCATGTTGATGAACGACTTGATAATTATGGCCAAGGTGATTTAACGCCTGATAATGTCCGTGAACTTGCACTGCAGGCAGACAACGAACAGGTCCAGGCCATTGTATTGTCCTGCACCGACATGCGGGCAGTGGAAGTGGTTACTCAACTCGAAGCCGAGCTAAATAAGCCTGTTATCACTTCCAATCAAGCTATGCTGTTTAACGCCCTAGAATACATTAATGTAAAAGCGGATGAAGTTAATTGTGGAATCTTATTTAAAAATGGAGGTTAGCAATGCTTGAGCCAAAAGTATTGATTCACTCAGATCAACCCGAACTCGCATTGGGCGTGCTTAAAACCACTCACCCGGATTTATCGCCGGAGGTGTGTACAGATTACTCAAGTCTGCAAACCTGTGTTAATCATTTCAACCCTGAAGTAGTCTTTACCTGCCGGTTTTCAAGTGATGAATTTCCACGAGCAATTTTGATTGAGCATGAGTCGGTCAAGTGGGTCTCTAATGCCGGTTCCGGCGTTAATCATTTACTACCCTGGGATAAAAGTAAGATTACTGTTACCAATACAGCCGGCGTCGCAGCCGATATGATGGCCGAATATGCATTGGGGGTTATGCTGTACTTTTCTCTTGATATTCCGGGTTTGCAACAAGACCAGCACAATCACCGCTGGCGGTATCGAACCGTCAATCCTGTCTATGGCAAAACCTTGTTAATACTCGGCCTCGGTAAAACAGGTCAGGCCATGGCTAAAAAAGCCAAGGCATTAGACATGACTGTTATCGGTGTTCGTGCCCGAGTCAAAGCCACTGAACATGTCGATGAAATTTATTCGACCGACCAATTACATAGTGCTTTTGCCCAGGCCGATTTCACTTTGGTCTGTATGCCCCTGCTGAAATCAACTGAAGGCATGATCGGTGTTGATGAATTTGCCAGTATGAAACCAGGAGCAATATTAATTGATGTATCACGCGGTGGAATAGTCCAGCAAAAAGCTTTGATCAATGCTTTGGATAACGGCTTGTTAGGTGGTGCAGGTCTAGATGTATTTGAAACCGAACCCTTACCTGGCGATAACCCATTATGGGATTACTCTAATGTACTTATTTCGCCTCACTGCTCAAGCGTTTACGAAGGCTGGGAAAAACGTTCCGCCGAGATGTTTGCGGCTAACCTGACTCGATGGAGAAATAGCGAGCGGCTTTTGAATGTCGTTGATCCGGGGCGTGGGTATTGAACTTTTAAGTCAGAATAACGTAATTAATTGAACTGATCAGACAAAGCAAGAATCTGCTGCCAAGTCTGCTCAGGCAAGCATATACCCTTACTTTTCATTTTCTCTCGATAGTCACGTTCACGTTCGCCGGGAACTTCGACCTTGTCAAAACCCGGTGCTGGGGGACAATCACGTAGCTCGGCAAGAATTTCTTCAGCGATGATTTGCATGGTGCGTGGATCGCGATAGCGAGTGGTATCCAGGGCAATCATTAGCCAGGAACCTTCCGTTGTAACAGGTCCCAACATGGCATCAGCAATAACTTCAGCGACCACTGATAACGCGTAACCTTTTGCGCCGCCGGCAGGTAAAATCGCACCACCACGGAAGTAATCTTCAGGGTCGCGGCTGATTTCACCTTGTGAGTTCATCAATACGTTATCGGGCAATAAAGCGTCAGCACTGCGTGCTGCATAAATCCAGCCACCGGCAATTTTAGATGTTGCAAAGTCTAATACTACCGGTCCACGGTCACCTCCGGGTATACCAATACTATAAGGGTTAGTGGGTAAAATCGCTTTGCACCCTCCATATGGTGCGACCTGACGCCAATTTACCCGACCACCACAACCGATAATAATAGCTAACATTCCGTTGTCAGCAGCTTGCTCAGAAAAAGCCCCAATGCGACCAGTATGTCCGACATTACGTATTGCGATCGCTGCAGTACCGTTTTCTTTTGCCCTTTGACATACATGTTCGGTAGCGATATTCATAGCCGGAATACCGATACCCCCATTTCCATCTACTTCTACAGCACCAAACTTATTAATAACAATTTCTGGCTCAGCACCCGCTTTCATGTAGTCACTTTCAAATTGATCCACGTATTGTAAAGTACGCATTAAACCATGTGACTCTACCCCACAAAGATCGGAATCAGCTAAATGTTCTGACACTTCTCTAGCAACTTTTTCTGAACAACCAGCATGACAGAATATTCCCGTAACAAGCTTAATAACCTCGTCAATAGCAACCGTGATTCGTTTGCCCTTTAATTGAAGTTTGCTACGCACTTGCATTACTTTTACTATTTAAGTGAGGGTAAATTTTACAAGATCCCTTACTTGTAGAGATGACTATTAGGAAAATAATGCACTACTACTAAAATCTATTCAGCGAAGCAAAAGTTCTTCTAGCTCTTGGTTTACTTTCAAAATAAATCTTTTGTCCAGTAGAAACTAAGTTACATCTACTGGGGTTTCTTTTTAGCGCTTTGCCATGCATTCATTCCGTAAACACTATTATCTTAATTTTTTCTTATCGATTGGAAACGTGCCTCATCATCAGATCCTGCTGGATTAGAAACTTCATCCAGAGCCACAGCAGTGGTCCAAAGAAGTTGTAGTGTACTCGGCCCGTAGTTACGGAACATAAAAGCTTGACCGTTGATATCATACGTGTCCGTATGCCCAGCGTTGATATAATGTTCAGTTGGCTCACCTTCGCCGATCTGAATCACATAACCGGTTTCACCAGGACCTATGCAATACACATGCATTTTCCCAGGCACAGTATTAACGGCAAAGTGACGAATACCATCTTGAGGTGTAATATTGACTACAGCCATAAAATCTCCTTTTAATCCTACTTATTATTAACTCTATAACTTCACCGTATAGATCTGCTATGTTTCCTGAAAGACATCAAACACTTTCAGATATTTACAGTGTAAGCTTTTAATAGATCAATAAATTGGGTCAAATTACTAATCTTACGGGTTAATTGACCAACAATTTACGCTGGGCAAGATCCGTCAAAATAGTGAAATCAAGTTTAAAGTCCAATAACGAGCTGGATTAATGAAAATTCACTCCGAGCTTATTTCAAAATTTTCAACGGAATAATAGAAATCTAATTTATGATATTTCAAAACAAACGCGGAAGATGTTTAAGTCACATCTCCCGGAGTTTCTTTTTCGCGCTTGGCAATGTATTCAAGCAAGGCTTCATCTATAGCCGGGTCTAAATCCGGTTGTTGATAGCTTTTCAATTGCTTATCAGCATAGCCAAGTGCCCTTTCTGTAATTTCTTTTTGACCTTCTGCCTGCCATTGTTCAAAGGAATTGTTATCAAACAATTTAGGCATAAAAAATGCGGTTTCAAAATTGGATTGCGTATATGGATGACCCAAATAATGCCCTCCTGGGCCAATATCCGGCACAGCAGCCAAAGCTTGATCAAAATCGTCCCACTTAACGCCTTCGGTCATACGATAAGCCATGGCACATTGTTCTGCATCGACAACAAATTTAGCCATAGATACATGCATACCGGCTTCATTCCAGCCTGCCGAATGCCAGATGTAATTAGCACCCGCATGACAAACAGCCATCAAAGTTGTTGCACTCTCATAACCTGCCTGGGCATCAAAGGTTTTTGCACCGCCAAGTGTATTTGAAGTTCGCCATGGCACATCATAATAACGTGCCATTTGCCCGATCAAATAATTCATCAAACTGATTTCGGGCGTGCCAGCCATAGGTGCACCGGATTGCATAGAAACTGTCGACAGATAATGACCGTAAATTGCAGGTGCACCTTTTCTTACAACCTGCGTATAAGCTAATGCGGAAAGTGCTTCTGCGTTCAACTGTGCGACTGTCGCAGCCGTTGAAGCCGGTGTATTGGCACCCCCTAATACAAATGGCGAACATAAAACCGGTTGCATATTTCGACTAAATGCTCGCAAGGCACCAAGCATGGTTTCATCCCACACTAATGGTGAATTGCCATTAACGTTACCGGTAGTGACCGCATGAGTTTCTAGATAATCCTGGCCGAACATGATTTTACACATATCGATCACGTCTTCCGCACGCTTACCCGAAGTGGTCATTCCCATAAAGGTTTTGTCAGAATGCTTCATGGACGAATATGTAATCCAGAGGTGACGATGACCGACGGCGATGTCCATCGGTTCACAAATAACATGTGCTGTAGAATGAAGTGCCGGAAGAATGTGCGAAAGCTTGTGGAAATCATTTAAATCCTTCAGCGTTCCCCAACGCCGGTCATCATTTAAATCCCGGATAAATGGAGCACCTGTCATAGGCACGAAAATCGATTTACCCTTGCCCAGCGACACAGTTTTTTGCGGGTCACGAGCGTGAAGTGTAATTTCTGCCGGAATAGATTTAACCAAGTCCATAATTAGGCCACGGTCAAGGTAAACCCGCTCACCATCGACTTTAGCCCCAATCCCTTGCCAGTCTTTTAATGCCGTCGGATCACGGAAATCAACACCGACATTTTCAAGAATATCCATCGAGGCGTTGTGAATACGCTCAACCTGTTCTTCAGAAGCCAGCTCAACATAAGGTATACCCCGGGTTAACTGCGGCAGCATACTTTCAACCTTATTTTGTCTTAATTGACGGCGTGCTCCCCGTCCACCACGACGTATATTTTCTTCCATCGATTCACCATTGAATACAATTTGTATACATATTATTGTACATCCAGTACCTCGCAAAGAAAATATTTTTTTATCCTCGAACTCGTTACTGTGATCCTGATGAGTGGAACGAGGAAGGATCTGTTACAGATGGCGTGGTGATCTAAGCGTGTTGCTGGTTTAATGGAGATTCTTCGACTACTGTCTCAGAATGACTGCCTATAAGACACGCAACAAGTTATTTTTGGATGACGTTTGGTTTAGTTAAAAGACAAAACCGGCTCACCAAATAATGTTGTATTAGGAACAACACCTAAGCCTGGCCCATTAGACACTTTGATGTAACCCTGCTCTATCCTGATGGGATGTTCCTGGTCGTAATGATGATCAATATATGGCGCGGCTATCCAGACACCTTCATTTAATCGCGGTTCAACGGTAGCACCGATATGTGTGCAAGCAGCTGCAATAATATCACCGCCCCAGGAGTCATCACAGGTATGCGGCATTGATTTGGCCAGACATATTTCTCGCACTGTTCTCATTATACTCAAGCCGCCTAGCCGTGTGACCTTCAATCCAAAGCCATCACAAATTCCGCGTCCAGTCACATCGAGAATCACACTCAGGTTTTCAGTATTTTCATCAAGATATACTGGATGATTAAGCCGTGATCTTACTGATTCAATTTCAGTAATACTATTGCACGGTTGCTCCAGGATAACCGGAATGTCTCTACAGGCATTTGAAAAAATAACAGCATCTTTACTGGTCCAACCACGATTAGCATCAGCAACCAAGCGTGCCTTATGGCCGATCGTTTCCCAAACTTTTTTTACCGTCTCAATATCCAGTTCAATGGGTCTGCCGCCAACTTTTATCTGTAACCTTGGAAAACCCTCAGATACTTTTTCTTTGGCGATTCGTGCAACTTCATCAGGCTCAGCCACGCTTGTTGCATAATATGAAGGGACTTTTTCAAGCTGTGCACCGCCTAATAAATCACAAACAGGTAAATTAAAATGTTTACCCATCAGATCCCACAGCGCTATATCGACAGCCGCTTTAGCATAATTATGTCCATTTAGATTTAAATCCATTAGTTGGTGTAAATTGGATACCAGTAACGGATTTTCACCAATAAGTGCCGGGACCAGTTGTTCCAGTGCCGCTCTGGCCCCCAGAGCGTGCTGAGGTTGATAAGTGGGTCCGACCGGGCAGGTTTCACCATAGCCGACCACCCCGGCAGAGGTAATGATTTCCACTATAGTTGTATCCAGAAAATCAACACTGGCGTTCGCCATCTTATAAGGGCCATTGGTGACCGGCAGGTCATGTTGATAAACATGAATTTCAGCTATTTTCATGATTTACTTTCAGGGTAATGATAGTTTTGAAGTGCGGCCGCCATCAACGGTATAAATTTGGCCAGTGATAAAACTTGCCTCATCACTTGCTAAAAAGCAAACTAATTTGGCAACTTCTTCAGGTGTTCCGGTGCGGTTCAAAGGATGAATTTTGCCAATCGACTTACGAAAAATCTGTGGATCTTCCATGGATTCAATAAAGGCTTCATTAAGCTCTGTATCAATCCAGCCCGGCGCAACTGCATTACAGCGCACGCCGTCTGCACCACAATCAACAGCAATTGCTTTGGTTAAGCCGTGCAATCCCGATTTTGAGGCACAATAAGCAGCATGCCTGGGGTTTGAACCTAAACCCTCTATAGAACCGATGTTGACGATGCTGCCCTGTGACTGGCGCAGATGAGGCAATGCATGTTTTATTAACAAAAAAGGAATGGTCAAGTTGATGGTCAGGGTTTTTTGCCAGTCATCAATGTGCATTTGTTCGGCTGTGGCCTCAAACATGACTCCGGCGTTGTTGATTAATACATCGAGGTGAACTGTTTGATTGACAACTTCAGCAACTACTTTTTCAGGGCAATCAGTATCTGCAAAATCGGCCTGAATAACCGTGAATTCATCAGCTTTACCACGCTGTGCCGTGATTACAGTAGCTCCTCGTTCAGCAAATTCCTTTGCACAGGCCAGACCGATACCTCTTGAGGCACCGGTGATTAGTATTGTTTTGTTTTTGAAATCATTCATGACCAAAAATTTATAAGGTTGTTAGTTACTTCTCATGAAGGTCCCGGACAAGCTCTTTGGGCTTCCCGGGACGACGTGTTTGGTTAATATACCGGTTTGGCACCATTTACTTCTACACATGCTCCACACATATAGCTCGATTCATCTGAGGCCAGAAAAGCAACAACATCTGCTATTTCCTGTGGCTGTGCTATTCGGCCGATCGGAACTGATCTGTTCAACGTATCAATGGCTTTATCTGGATCAAGACCGCGGATTTTAAAGCCTGTGCGCAGCATCGGAGTATCTACTTCATTTGGGCATACGGCATTAACACGAATATTCTGATGGGCATGATCCCGGCCCAGGCATTTTGTCATCGTTGCCAGCGCACTTTTAGTCATGCAATAAATAACGTGATCCGGCCCCGGATAAAGCCCCCAGCAAGATGCTGTATTTACAATACAGCCTCCACCTGCTTGTGCCATGATTGGTATTGCTGCCCGGCAAATCCGAAATGGTGCTTCTACATTAATAGCAAACGACAAAGCGTAATCATCATCGCTGCTATCGGTAATGGCTCCTCGGCGCATTAACCCGGCATTGTTAGCAATAATATCCAAGCGTCCGGCCATCGCAAAAGCTTTGTTCGGTAACTGGTCACAATAATCGTTGTTCAGTAAATTCCCGACAATTGTTTCTACTTGCACTTCAGATTGTTGTAACTCTGACACTAGCGAGGCCAAACTATCGGCAGATTGATCAGCAAGTATTAAATATGCACCTTCTGAACCTAGTTTTCGAGCTATAGCCTGACCTATACCTCCACAAGCGCCTGTTATTAACGCAACTTGACCTTTAAACCGCTCCATTGCCTGTGTTTACCTGAAACAATAAATTTATTAATGACTTCTCGATTTTAGACTATTATAATACTTATTGTATACAATTTTTAGCTATAAGCAGATGTCAAACAACAGTAAAGATACTCTTTACCTGGATTTAAAGAAGCGAATTCTAACTCTGGATTTAGAACCGGGAATAGACCTTGATGAGGTCAAAATCAGCAGCGAATATGGACTGTCGAGAACACCTGTGCGCGAAGTATTTCGTCGCCTGGCTGGTGAAGGCTATATTGAAATCATCAATAATCGTGGTGCATCAGTCTCATCTATGAACCATAAAACATTGCGTGATTTTTATCTTGTGGCCCCGTTGATTTATTCAACCATCGGCCGTTTAGCAGTAAAAAATGCAACCGCAAATCAAATTAAGGATTTAAAAGCAGCTCAAACAAAATTTAAACAAGCCGTCAAAGCTAATAATCCAGACAAAATGGCCTTCTATAATGACTGTTTTCATTCTATTACTGGCGAAATGGCCGACAACAAATATATTCAGCCCAGCTTACAGCGACTATTGATTGATCATGCTCGTATTGCTCAAACCTTTTATCGCCCTAAAGATGAGCAGATGAAAAAGTACTTGAACCAGGCAGCCAGGCAACATGACCAAATCATCAAAGCAATTGAAAATGGCGATGAAGACCGGGCTGCTACGATCTCATTGGAACATTGGGAATTATCGCGTAAACGCATGGAAATGTTTGTAATTCCCGATGCATTACCGTTTGAGTCAGATTTGGCGGTAAACGGATAACCATTAAACCCTGCGAGGAAAAAAATGCGCTTTGAAGGCATCTATACTCCGGTTATTACACCTTATTTCAGTGATCAAAGCATCGATAAAGATGCCTTTGCCGAGATGATCGAATATTTAATCGAGTCGGGTGTGCACGGAATAATAGTAGCCGGTACAACCGGTGAATATTACGCTCATAGTTATGAAGAGCGTGTCGAATTAATGGGATTGGCAAACACTGTCATCAAGGATAGAGTGCCGCTTATCGTCGGAACCGGGGCCTTGCGTACCGAAGAATCAATCATGTATGCACAGGCGGCCAAAGAAAACGGCGCCAGTTGTTTACTGGTCGCTACACCACCCTATTCAATTCCTACCGAACGTGAAAATGCACTGCATGCACTTGCAATTGACAGAGCCGCTAATCTTTCCATCATGCTCTATAACTATCCGGGCCGGATGGGGGCAATGATGGGAGAGGAATACCTGGATCGTGTTGGGCGCTCACCGAACTTTTGTGCTATCAAAGAGAGTTCGGGCGACATAAACCGGGTTCATTTGCTAGCCCGCGATTATCCGCATATTCAACTATCCTGCGGGATGGATGACCAGGCGCTGGAATTCTTTGCCTGGGGTGCTCGTAGCTGGGTTTGTGCCGGTTCGAATTTCTTGCCTAAAGAACATATCACCATGTATCAGGCATGTGCTGTGGACGGTGATTTTGATAAAGGTCGACGCATTATGTCAGCCATGATGCCGTTAATGCGTGTACTTGAACAAGGTGGCAAATTTATCCAATGTGTCAAGCATGGCGTTACCCTGAACGGCTTAACAGCGGGTGAGCCGAGAAAGCCGTTAAAAAATCTGAACAAGGATGACAAACGCGCACTTGAACAAGTTGTTAACACGCTGAAAACCACCATCGCTAATATTTTGAGCGAAAAAAAACAGGATTAATACTATGAGCGAATTACAAACCCGAGAAGAGTATCAGGCTATCGCCGATAGTTTAACGCTGCCTGCAACCAGCTTTATTGATGGTTCGTTCAGAGCATCGAAATCCGGCAACAGCTTTGCAAGTGTTAATCCGGCAACTGGCGAAGAACTTGCGCAAATTGCTGCTTGTGATGCCAATGACGTTGATTTTACTGTTGCTAAAGCTAAGCAAGCGTTCGACGATGGTCGCTGGCGTTGCATGCATCCTGCTGATCGCAAAGGCATATTGATTCGATTATGCAAATTGATCACCCGCAACCGCAAGGAACTTGCAGTAATGGAAAGCCTGGATTCAGGCAAGCCTATCAAGGACTGTGTGGAAATCGATATTCCAGAAACCATTCATACAATCAAATGGCATGCCGAGGCAATCGATAAAATCTACGATCAAACCGCGCCGGTCGGTGACGATGCGATGGCAATGATTATCCGGGAACCTATCGGTGTAGTCGGTGCTGTATTGCCCTGGAATTTTCCTATGTTGATGATGGCCTGGAAAATCGGCCCGGCATTAGCTGCAGGTAATTCCGTCATAGTAAAACCAGCCGAGCAAACGTCTTTAACCACCCTTCGGATCGCCGAACTGGCTATGGAAGCCGGCCTTCCAGCTGGTGTGTTGAATGTTATAACCGGCATGGGGCCTGATGTTGGCCAACCTCTGGGCTTGCACAATAGCGTCGACATGATTAGCTTCACTGGCTCAACCGAGACCGGGGCACGATTCTTACGCTATGCAGCAGATTCTAATCTTAAGAAAATTGTTTTGGAATGCGGCGGTAAAAACCCATGTGTAGTACTCGAAGACGCGGAAAATCTGGACCGCGTAGCCGCTCATGTCGTTAATGCTGCCTTCTGGAATATGGGAGAAAACTGCTCGGCCAACTCGCGGTTAATCGTGCATGAAAATATTAAAGATAAGTTGGTCGAGAAAGTCTTGCAAAACGCTAATGAATGGCGCACCGGTGATCCCCTCGATCCGGTCAATCAGCTTGGCGCCCTGGTAGATAAAGAGCATTTCAACAAAGTTTGTTCATATCTGGAAAAAGGCAAACAAGAAGGTGCTACTGCAATCCTGGGTGGGGACAGTTTTAATGATGCGTTTGTTAAACCCACGATTTTTGATGGCGTAAGCCATAACCAGACCATCGCTAAGGAAGAAATCTTCGGACCGGTAATGTCTATCACCACTGTGCGCAATTACGATGAAGCAATTCAGCTGGCCAATAACACTGAGTACGGCCTGGCAGCATCTGTATTTACTGCGAATACCAAACAGGCATTGAGAGCTGCCCGGGCAATTCGTGCCGGCACAGTAACGGTAAACTGCTATGGTGAGGGCGATATTACTACTCCTTTTGGCGGGTATAAAAAATCGGGATTTGGCGGCCGCGATAATTCAATTCATGCGCACGATCAATACACTGAAATGAAAACCATCTGGGTGGATTTATCGGATGATGATATGGATTATTTAGACTGAACCAAAGTGTAGTGAGAATACCTGAACGTCATTCTGGTGAAGGCCAGAATCTCCTTAAGATCCGTAGCCCTATATGGAGATTCTGAATATGGCTTTGCGATTTCAGAATGATGCTACCCAGTGAAAATCACCAAACTACCCATTGATACCGGCTTGAGTAGCTGGAATGAAGTTCTGCCCTTACTTCCACCGGCCAGAATCCTTGAACAAAACATTAAGGCTGATTGGTTGGTTATTGGCGCGGGTTTTGCCGGGCTGGCCGCAACGAGAAGGCTGACACAGTTACAACACGGCGATAAAATTGTTTTAATTGATGCCTGCCGTGTTGGCCAGGGGCCGGCAGGCCGTAATTCCGGCTTCATGATTGATCTGCCTCATGACTTATCATCCGACAACTATTCTGGAGCTGATCAAGCAGACAGGGATGAAATTTTTCTTAACCGCACGGCAATTTTATTCGCTCAACAGGCCGCTGAAGATGCTGAGCTTGAACAAGGTATTTTTAATCCCTGTGGGAAAGTAAATGCAGCGGCCACAGCCAAAGGCAACAAGCATTTACAAGACTATCAAAAACATTTAACCGCTTTAGATGAAGATTGTTCAACACTTGATGAACGACAGATGCGTGCATTGACAGGAACGAGTTTTTATAACTCAGGACTAGTCACTCCGGGTACAGCCATCATACAACCGGCTGCCTATGTGCGTGGAATTGCGAGTCATCTGTCTAGCAAAATCGATTTTTATGAAAACACACCCGCAGTAGCTGTGGAAAAATCTGCAAATAGTTATCTGGTTAAAACACCCAAAGGCAGCATTCAAACAGCAAAAATAATTTTAGCCGTAAACGGCCATGTGCAATCGTTTGGTTTTTTCAAACAGCAGCTTATGCATGTTTTTACTTACGCTTCCACCACACGCCGACTAACTGAGGATGAAATGTTTAAGCTTGGTGGAGAAAACATCTGGAACATCATTCCCGCTGACCCGATGGGAACGACAGTAAGACGTATCACCGGTAAATTATTTGGTGGAGACCGAATAGTTGTGCGTAATCGGTTCACCTATGATCCATCAATGCAGATTGATCAAAATCGACTGAAAGAAATCGCCAACAGCCACCGCAAAAGCTTTAACGCACGCTTCCCAATGTTAAAGCATGTAGAAATGGAATACTGTTGGGGCGGCCGTCTTTGCCTGTCTCGAAATAATGTCCCGGCATTTGGTGAAGTTGACGAAAACATTTATTCCGCAGCTTGTCAAAACGGGCTTGGCACAACCAAAGGCACCCTTTCTGGAATGCTGGCGGCCGAACTTGCTGCGGATTGCAAATCCAACCTATTGGAATTTTACCTTAAACAAAAACCTCCTCAAAAGCTCGTGCCTGAACCATTCATGTCGATGGGTGCTAAATCAGTACTGAAATTTAAAGAATGGCAGGCCGGAGTCGAACTTTAATATTTTACCCTTGCTAGCGCTTGCCACTACAGGGGAGGAATGAGATTCTCCTTTTCCTGGGGGAGTTAGAGGGAACGGCTTTGAACAAAGTCAGTGCTATTAAGTTTGACGGGAGACTTATAAACTCCCGGGAAAGTGATTTTTCTCCCCCTTCCAGGGAGAATTAGAGGGAACGGCATTGAACAAAGTCAGTACTATTAAGTTTGACGGGAGGCTTATAAACTCCCGGGAAAGTGATTTTTCTCTCCCTTCCAGGGGGAGTTAGAGGGGGTCTACAATTACCACAAAAAAGGCCGGGCTAAACCCGGCCTTTTCAGTAACATGATTAGGTGTTATTTCACCTTAGGGAACTCACCGGCAGCAAGTCGACCTTGATAGTCATGCAACAGCTCTTTAACTTTAGGCATAAGCAGATATACACCAGCAATGTTAAAGACGGCCATAGCGAAAATCATCGCATCAGACAAATCAATGACAATACCGAGCGGAATTGAAGCTCCGATAACTACTACCGCACAAAAGATCAGTTTGAAAATCAACTGTCCAACTGCGTTTTCACCAAACAAATAGGTCCATGCCTTAATGCCATAGTAAGACCAGGCAATCATGGTAGAAAAAGCAAACAATACTGCAGCAACAGCCAAAACCGGCCCAAATCCCGACCACTGGCTTTCAAAGGCTTTCGATGTTAACGCGATACCCGCCAAGTGACCTTCTTCACCTACAGGAACCCAGGAACCGGTGATAGTAATAACCAAAGAAGTCATTGTACAAATAACAACGGTATCAATAAACGGCTCTAATAAAGCCACATAACCCTCAGTCGCCGGATGCTTGGTTTGCACTGCTGAGTGGGCAATCGCAGCTGAACCTACACCGGCCTCATTAGAGAAAGCTGCTCGTTTAAAACCTTGAATCAAAGCACCTATCGCACCACCAACAACACCTGGGCCGGTAAATGCACCCTCAAAGATTGCACCAAATGCCGCACCAACTGAACCGATATTCATCAGGATTATAATCAATGCCGAAGTGATATAAACCACAGCCATGAACGGCACGATTTTGTCCGTGACCTTGGCGATGGATTTGATCCCGCCGACAATCACAATAAACACCAACACAGCCATGATCATGCCAAAAATAGCCGGGTTTTCACCAAAAAACGGAATCAGGCTGCCAATTTGCTGAGCCGACTGGTTAGCCTGGAATGCATTACCGCCTCCCAGTGAACCACCAATACAGGCAATGGCAAATAGTACAGCCAGGGCTCGGCCCAAACCACCCATTCCACGCTCAGCCAATCCCTTTGAAAGGTAGTACATCGGGCCTCCCGAGACGTGGCCGTCTGCATATTCATTTCGATAATGTACACCTAAGATACATTCGGTAAATTTTGAGGCCATGCCCATCAGACCGGCCAGTATCATCCAGAATGTCGCTCCGGGACCACCGATCGCAACCGCAACACCAACACCGGCGATATTACCCAGGCCAACGGTACCCGAAAGCGCCGTACATAGTGCCTGAAAGGGTGTCACCTGACCGGCGTCTTTCGGATCGAAGTAGTCACCTCTGACTAGTTCTATGGAGTGTTTAAAACCTCTAAACTGGATAAATCCGAAATAAAACGTAAAAATCGTAGCGGCAATCACCAGCCACATTACAATCCAGGGAAATCCGGTGCCAAATATCGCCTCTGAACCGTATAACGGTGCAAAAATAAAGCTAACAAAAGGGCCGGCCCATGGCTCGACAAATGATGTTAATGTTTCCTCAATTGAAGCAAATGCCGAAAATGACGCTACCAACGTCAGTATTGAAATAAAAATTTTAGAAAGTTTCCTCATCTCGTCTTCTCCTGTTTGTTATGGAACAACGGTTACTGGAATATTTGAAATCTGTACCAAAATACCTGGTACCGAACCGAATAAGCGAGACGTTAAACCGCCGCCTCCATGACGGCCTACAAATGCCTGGTCTGCACCAATCTCATCACAATAATTGCTGATCACCTCAGCAATTTGACCATAGCGAACTTCGCCTTCAGCACTATCAGAACCTAACTTCTCTAACATTGGCCCAATCACTGCTGTTTTAGCGCGTTCCAGCTCTTCCTGACGTCGCTTGTGACGTTCCTCTAACTCTTCGGGGGTTAAAAAGCTATAAGGTGACCACTCTAATACATGGATAACCTTCAATGACGCACCAGCTTTATCAGCCTGCGCCAGGGCATATTGGGCGGTGCGAATACTACCTTCACTGCCATCTATACCGACAACGTAACTTTTTGACATAGTTACTCTCCTTTTAAATTTGAAATAAAAAAACACAGACTTAACTGTGCTCGCGTAGATTACCTGTTTTTATGCAGAAAATAAACTTGAAAAATATTAATAGTTGCAATTTAACTATAAGCATAATTAATCGATTTAAATTTATTATTAATATTATAAATAAATATTAATTTCAAGGGGCAAGCCGATTAATAGACCAGACCCCGGTTTCACTACTGTGTTCGTAAGCAAAACGGTCATGGAGTCGATTTTGACGTCCCTGCCAAAATTCAACTCTATTAGGTATAAGTCGATAACCTCCCCAGAAGTTTGGCCTAGTTAAGTTCTCGGCATCAATTTTTTCTTTCAAATCGACTAGCTTTTGATAAGACTCGATCACCTGACTTTGGGGTGAAGCACAAGCACCGATCTGGCTTCCTTGGGGACGGGATAAAAAGTATTGATCGGATGTTTGGGGATCAATTTTTTCGATCTGACCCTCTATACGCACCTGGCGTTCTAGTTTATCCCACCAAAAAGTGGCTGCAGCGAAAGCAAAATTTGCAAGTTGCTGGCCCTTTCGTGATTGGTAATTGGTGTAAAAAATAAATCCCTGGTCAATGCCTTTTAGCAACACGATTCGGCAGCTGGGCTTATGATCTTCACCAACAGTTGCCAATGCCATGGCATTGGGTTCATAAACCTCGGACTGGCGTGCTTCATCAAACCAACTTTTAAACTGCTCAATTGGGTTTGCGTTAAGATCTGACCGCATTAACTTGCGTAAAGCATAATCTTTGCGCATATCGGCTAAGTCTCGATTTACCATGGTTAAACCTTTTTAGAACAACCCTGAACTGTTTTTGCAATAAGTCCATCGACTACATCTTTAAGTGCATCTTCCTCAGACTTACCTGCTTTAATCGATTGGTTATAGATATTTAATTGGTTGTGTGCGCTAGCGCCTCTATCAATAATTTTATAGGCATGACGAACTTGATCAACACAATTCAATGCCTGTGCATCTTCATCAATAAGGTCCATCATTTCATCAAGCAAGGTCTTGTATGATTTAATTTCACCCACACCAAAATCGATCAAACCTTCGTCAATGCCATAGCGATGTGCACGCCATCGATTTTCTTCGATTAAAAAATTTGCATAAGTACGCCAACGTTGATTACTGCGCCGTAAACGATACAACATACGCATCCAACAAGCATAAATTGCAGCTATACAAACTCCGTCGTCTACATCTGTGCAAATATCAGCAATGCGCACTTCCAAGGTCGGGAATTTGTGACTGGGTCGAATATCCCACCAAATTTTACTGGAATCTTCAATAATGCCAGCCGTCACCAGCACTTCTACATGGCGTTTGTATTCAGTGTAACTGTCAAAATAAGTTGGCAAGCCGGTACGTGGCATCTCATTCCAAACGCAAATTCGATAGGATTTAAGCCCGGTATCCTGCCCTCGCCAAAATGGCGACGAAGTACTTAAGGCTAGCAAATGCGGTAATATATATGCCGCCTGACTCATTAAATCTACCCGTAAATCATCGTCTGGCAAACCCACATGGATGTGCATACCACTGATAAGTAACCGCCTGACTACCTGCTGTAAATCTTTTGCCAGATCATAGTAGCGATCCTTGTCGGTTAGCTGTTGTTCACCACTTGTAGCAAAAGGGTGGGTTGAACTTGCAATCAATCCCAAATCAAATTCGCTAACAATTTCTGCTACCGTAGCACGAAAATGCCCGAGCTCTTCTCTTGCCTGTGATATGGTTTTACAAACCGGTGTGCCGATTTCAACCTGGCATTGTAAAAATTCACGTGTGACATGATCCCCCAGGGCCTTTTCCAACTTCGGCCATACACCTGCCGGTACTGTTTCAATTAAATTCCTGGTCTGTAAATCAACCAGGTAATATTCTTCTTCAATGCCGACACTATAATCAGGTTCGGTACTAATCATGCCTGCTCCAGAGTTGAATAAAGATGTTGATTATCAAGCAACGGTTCTAAAGCTTGATTAATAATAGTCGCCCAGCGCATTACGCCAACTTCGTCAGAAACAAGATCCTGCCTTACTTCAATAAAAAGATGTGGTAACCCTCGCCCACGGGCATGCACATCAAATGCATAACCCAGCGGATCAATGGCTGTATAAGGCTGGTTATCCCCTACAATCAGATCGCCGCGTTTATTAAGATTATCCATAAACGGCAAGGCCATTCGGTCATCCGTATCCCACATTACACCTGTATGCCAGGGCCGTTCAATTCCATGGTAAGTGGGTGTAAATGTATGTATAGCTAAAATCACCGGATGAACACCCCTACTTTGAAATCCGTCCAAAACTTCAGCAAATTTATTGTGGTATGGCCAAAATAGCTCATCAATGCGTGCTTGACGTTGGGAGTCATCAAGCGGATGGTTGCCGGGGATTTCAGTGCCCTCACTAACGATCGGGATTGAACTCGGATCACTCAAGTGACGATTTAAATCAACAATTAAACGTGAGTAGCCTGAATAAATTAAGGGAGCATCTAATTTATCAGCTATTAATTTGGATAAATTCAGAGCCCCGATATCATAAGCAATGTGTCTTTCCAACTGACTTGCGTCCAGACCCAGGCTCTGCAATCGCGGCGGGATCAAATTACTAGCATGATCACAAGTTACAAGCACCGGCGCACGGCCAGTCAAATTCTCAACAGTTACCGCTGCCGGGTCATTCTCACCGACCACTAACTCATATTTACTTTCGAACGACATTTATGTTGTTTGTACCAGATAATTCCTTAAGACAATCATATAACAACTATTTTTAACTTGTAAGCATTGATGAGTTAAATTATTAATTGATGCATCAACCCCATCAGACCGGACAAGACAATTAAGATAATGACATCCATTTTAAGTCGATACAAAGCAAAAAAAGCTATCACAGCTAATACAACCGCAGCCCACTCTAAATTTCCATCAAACCCAACCGGCCAAAACGTATGAATTGAAAAGAATAACGCTAAATTCAAGATCACACCAACAACTGCAGCCGTTATGGCCGTCAATGGTGCGGTGAATTTTATATCATCACGTGTTTTTTCAACCAAAGGGCCCCCAACCAGAATAAATAAAAACGAGGGTAAAAATGTAAACACTGTTGCCACTGCAGCGGCCAACCATGCCGCCGAAACGGCATTAGTAAGCTCAGCCGTCCACCCCCCCACAAACCCCACGAATGCGACAATCATGATAAGCGGCCCAGGTGTTGTTTCACCCAAGGCTAATCCATCAATCATCTGCGGTGATGTTAACCATCCGTATACCTCTACACCACCCTGATGCACATAAGGTAATACTGCATAGGCTCCACCAAAAGTTACCAATGCAGCCTTGGTGAAAAACAAGGCCATTTGGCTAAAAACTGATTGCCAACCAAATGCCATTGATAAACCAACAAATAGAAAGATGATCAGCAGCAAACCCATCAATCCATGAATTAGAAAGCGAGCCCAAGTAAACTCGGCATGCGGCGGCGGTGGACTTTGATCACCGATAATCGCATCTGCAATTAACTCACCAGAAGAATGATGTTGTTGGGCAGCTATAAACCATTCACTTTTGACATGTCTTAAAATCCATCCCATCAATCCGGCTCCGAGAACGATATATGGAAACGGCACCTTGAGTATCGCTATTGATATAAACGCTAAGCCAGCTAACAACCATAAAACCGGATTTTTTAATACATTTTTTCCGATTCGAAATGCTGCGAACAAAACTATAGCCACAACAGCCGGTTTAACACCGTACAATATTCCCTGAACCAGCGGCAAATCACCATAGGTTAAATATAACCAGGCCAGAATTGAAAGAATAAAAAACGAGGGCAAAACAAATAATAATCCTGCAATTATACCTCCACGTACTCCGTGCATCAGCCAGCCTATATATGTAGCTAGTTGCTGAGCCTCTGGCCCGGGTAGTAACATGGTGTAATTCAAGGCGTGTAAAAAACGCTTATCAGAAATCCAGCGACGCCGCTCGACCAACTCTTCGTGCATAATACTGATTTGTCCGGCCGGCCCTCCAAAGCTGATAAAACCCAGCTTCAACCAAAATTTTAATGCCTGAATGAATGGAATCTGTTTCTTATCTAAATGAGCCTTACTACTCATGTTGATTCAGCTCTTTGTTTGGGTGGAATTTTGCCTGCCGGGATCAATCCAGGATCAAGTTTAAAATCTTCATCGATGCATACATCGATAATAGTTGGGCACTCAAGTGTACCGATAAGAAACGCTAATTGGGAATCGGTTATCTGTGTTGGCGATGGCATAACATCCTCATGGAACCTATCTCAAAATACCTGCACTTGTTAATACATCGTTAAAAGTTCACTCAAAATGCTCATTTACGATCTGTAAACTGCGCTTTTTCGCTCACGTTTGCCCCGTCTGAACATCACTCGACTGGTTTGAGATAAGTTCTAGTAAAAGTTTACGGGATGCGAAATTCAGCTGTCACCTCACGGGGTATTCGCAGACCCCTCGAACATTACCATAAAAAAGCATCGATATACTGTCAACAGTTTAACCCGGAATATGCAATAGATTACTATTGCATATTCCGGGTTTAGCTTCTTCGAGTAATTGGCACAGACTGTTTGGTTTTGATGACTAGATAAATTCCAACCACAGTTAACAGCATGCCCATTATTGCAAGCAGTGATAATTTTTCATCGAACAGGATCCAGGCCTCGGTTGCGGCAAAAACCGGTACCAGATAAAAATAACTGGCCACTTCGGCAGCTTCTCCGATTCTTATTAGATACATCAATAATAGTACTGCAGTCACAGACAAGCCAAATATTAACCAAACCAGCGCCAGAATAAATTGGGTGGTCCATTGAACTTCACGAGTTTCAAATCCAAACGCTATGATCGCCAGCAGAATAGCAGTCATTAAATATTGGTAAAACGAACCGGTGATTAAATCCACCCCCTGACCAAAACGCTTTTGATATAAAGTGCCAATAGAAATAGAAAATACCGAAATAATCGAAAAGATTAGCGCCGCTCGCTTAATTTCAAAGTCACCAAACTCCTGCCCACTGATTAAAACTATGAACACACCCACGAAACCGGCGATTAAGCCAAGCCACTGGCGCAATATCAGCTGTTCCTTAAACCACAGCAGCGCAAATACCGCTGTTATTATTGGTTGTAAACCGACAATAATTGCACTTACTCCGGCCGGCATATCCAATTTTATCGCCGCAAATACGCCGCCTAAATATCCAACGTGAACAAACGCCCCTACCAGCATTTGATGAAACGCCTGAATCGGAGACAGACGCCGGGATTTGAAAATCACAATCAGGCCAAGAAATACAACCACAGTAATGGACATTCGTATCCAAAGCAGTGTGAAAGGTTCAGCGTACGGCAAACTGTATTTGGCACCAACAAAGCCGGTGCTCCATAAAAAGACGAAAATCCATGGAGCGAGTTTGACTAATAGATTTGAGTTAATCATTGTCGGTGTTAATAATGAAAACTATACTGGGTAGCAGGAGATACTGGCCTGTGCCAGTATGACTCAAGTTAGTCATTCTGAGAATTCCGAAATATATTCAGAATCCCCATAAATAGCCACATTAACCAATAGTCATACATCATCCATAGCGGCTTAACTTACTTGTCTGGCTGCTTCACACAGATTAGTCAGCTTTTGCTTGCACTGTTGGCGTGACAAAAAGCCTAAACCGCAGTCGGGTGCAGCTAATAATCTATCCGCATCAATGTGACCTAAAGCCTGGGTCAACCTTGCTTGAATTTCTTCTACAGTTTCAATTCGACTCTTGGCAATAGCCACCACACCAAAAATTACCTTGGTGTTTTGAAATTTTTCAAGCAAGGATAGATCATTATTCCTGTGCGCGTCTTCGATAGAAACTGCATTGATACTTGATCGATCCATAGCCTCGGACAGATCAAAATACGCATGAGGATCAGCTTTGGGATAATCATCTCGGTCAATTCGGTCAGGATAACCACAACACATATGAACCGTGCGCTGTACATGATCAGGACAACCATGAAACGCCCGTTCCAGGTTTTCAAATCCGTAGTCAAGTGCCTGCACTGGTTTACGCGCAAATAGCGGTTCGTCAATCTGGATATGCCTGCAACCGGCCTCAGCTAAGGATAAAACCTCTTTATTTAACGCATCAGCCAGATCTGCACCCAATTTGGCATCATCATTGTAAAAAACATCTGCATTGGTATCAGTAATCGTCATGGGACCAGGCATAGTCACTTTTACGTCTTTGTCGGTAAATGACTGAGCAATTTTCCATTCTTCAGCCAGAAAATACTCGCGTGCTTTAACCGTAGCAGTAATCGTGGGCAACTTTGCCGTATACGAACCATTGCGCAACACTTTGGCCGTCAAATTGTTAAAGTCAAACCCATCCAAGTGGCGACAATGATAATGAATATAATTTTCGCGTCTGACTTCACCATCTGTTGGGATATCAATACCGAACGATACTTGATCCTCTATAACCTGCCTGACACCTCGCTGCAATGTTTGTTCAGCATCCGGACCCATCGCCTCCAGTGCTCTTAACCAACTTCCAGTAGGATTGGCATTATCCGGCCCGTCAAACTCCGGATCAAACCAGTCCGGAAGGTTAACGAATTCTGGTTTTGGATAAGCGCCAATCACTGTAGTGGTAATGGTCATCTGAATTCCTCGCAAGTCTAGTGTTTATCGTATTTGCAAATGATTTTACCTATACTCTGTAGAAAAAAGTAACAAAAATTCTTACACAAAAAGTGAAATTTTTTATGTTATTTTTCATTTTAATGATATATTCACGAAAATATTTCATACAAGATATTGTGCGCACACAGACAACTTTAACAATTGGAAAGCAGATTCGAGAATTGCGTAAAGCACGTGGCATGACGTTGATGGATGTTGCTGACAAAATTAATCGCTCAGTCGGTTATATCAGCCAGGTTGAACGGGATAAATCCGAAGTCACAATTGCCAGCTTGAATCAGATCGCTGATGCGCTTCAAGTAGATTTGAGTTTTTTTTTCGATCAACAGCAAAAGCAACATAATGAAGAAAGTGCTTATATTGTCCGATCCGATAATCGCAGGCAACTAAATTTTATTGGTGCAGGAATGGATGAATCATTGCTATCTCCAAATTTAAGTGGAGAAAGCCTGATGATACTAAATGAATCTCAACCCGGCTCCAGCAGCGGCGGTTTGATTAAGCGCGACGTTGAGATGTCAGGATATATTCTTTCAGGCTCTTTAAAACTAATCCTGGAAAAAAGTAATTTTATATTGAATCAGGGTGACAGCTTTGTATTACCCAGAAATGTTTTACATGACTTTGAAAATGTTGGCAAAGAAAATTGCCAAGTCATTTGGTATTTGACCCCGGCTATTTATTAAGGAGCTCGATAATGAACAAACCCATCCCTTCACAAGCCAGTGCCGTTGTTATCGGCGGTGGTGTTTCCGGTGCCAGTGTCGCCTACCATTTAGCCAAACAGGGGTGGCAAGATGTGGTATTACTTGAGCGGCAGCAATTCTCTTGCGGCACAACCTGGCATGCTGCCGGTTTGATCGGCACCATGCGAGCCAATGAAAGCCATGCACGTTTATGTGAATACTCCATGGCCTTGCTAGATGAACTAGAAAAAGAAACTGAACAAGCAACTGGCTTTAGGCAAGTTGGATCATTATCTATTGCTCATAGTGAAGCCCGGTTTGAAGAGCTAAAACGGGTTGCATCAATGAATAATGCCTTTGGTGTCACCCGGGTGGATATTATTACTCCCGAAGAGATCAAGGCTTTACACCCTTTTGTCAAAACAGATGACTTACTTGGTGGCAGTTGGGTCGAACATGATGGTTTCGCCAGCCCAATAGATGTGACCATGGCTTTTGTTAAAGGTGCCCGGTTACACGGAGCCAAATGCCTGGAAGGAACGACTGTAAATGAAATCTTAATCAATAACGGGAAAGTGGCTGGTGTAAAAACCGACAAGGGCGAAATCAAGGCAGACTTCGTTGTGGTTTGTGGCGGCATGTGGTCACGTGACCTGGGTAAATCAATCGGCGTCAACATCCCACTTTATGCTTGTGAACATTACTATGCGCTTACAGAAAAACAAGAGGACATACCCCCCACCCTGCCGGTACTACGTGATCATGATAAATGTGCTTATTACAAAGAAGATGCCGGCAGCTTACTAGTCGGTGCCTTTGAGAAAAAAGCAATCGCTTACGACATTAACAAACTTCCGCAAGATTTTTCATTTGATGAAATAGAAGGTCATGTTGAGGAGCAGCTTCTACCCGTGCTCGAAGATGCGATGGAACGTGTACCCTTTTTGCAAAATGTAGGCTGGCGCAAATTCTTTTGTGGTCCAGAGAGTTTCACACCCGACGATCAATTCCATATTGGTGAGTCACCAGAAGTTAGAAATCTGTATATCGGCGCGGGGCTAAATTCTGTTGGCATTCAAAGCTCCGGTGGCCTGGGCAAGGCACTAGCTGAATGGATGGATAAAGGCCATGCACCGATAGATTTGTGGGGCAACGATATTCGCCGTATGCATCCGGTGCAAAATACAACTGCTTATTTGAAAGAGCGGGTAACTGAGACTTTGGGTTTGCTTTATGACAACCATTATCCGTTTAGACAATTTGCTACCTCACGTAATGTCCGTCATTCTCCTATTCATGAAAAACTGCTTCAGCACAATGCCTGCTTTGGTGAAGTGTCTGGTTGGGAAAGGCCAAACTGGTTCGCACCTGACGGGGTAAAACCAGAATATGAATACAGCTTCGGCAAGCAAAACTGGTTCGATTATTCCGCTCAGGAACATCGCGCCTTTCGCGAAAACGTAGCCATGTTTGACCAGAGTAGTTTTTCAAAATACCTGGTTCAGGGTAAAGATGCTTGTGCAGCATTGCAGCGCATCAGTTCAGCCAATGTAGACGTTGCTGCCGGAAAAATGGTATATACCCACTGGCTGAATGATCGAGGCGGCATCGAAGCTGATTTAACCGTGAACCGCATTGAAGAAAATAAATATATAGTCGTCAGTGCAGCTGCAGTAACCCATAAAGATTTAAACTGGCTAAATCGTAATATCGACCCGGATTCTCACTGTTTCGTTACTGACGTAACCAATACCTGGGCAGTATTCGGTATTATGGGGCCTAATAGCCGAGCCATGCTATCCAGCTTTATTGATGAAGACTTTTCAACCGATGCCTTCCCTTTTGGCACATTTAAACCCGTCGAGATCGGCTGTGCTGTAGGTTATGCTTTTCGTGTTTCATTTGTAGGCGAGCTTGGCTGGGAGCTTTATATTCCGGTAGAGCAGGCCCGACATGCCTTTGATGTTGTAATGGCTGCCGGCGATTCGTTTGATCTTAAACTGGCTGGCCTGCATTGCCTGGATACTGGCAGGTTAGAGAAAAAATTCCTTCACTTCGGTCATGATGTGGCCGATGAAGATACACCACTTGAAGCAGGCGTAAGTTTTGTTTGTGACATGAATAAGTCCATCCCTTTTATCGGCCATGACGCAATTGCCAGACAAAAAGAGAAAGACGGTCCATTAAACAAACGCTTGGTTCAGTTTTTGCTCAAAGATCCGGAAGCGATGTTTTATCATCACGAACCCATTATTCGTGATGGCGAAACCGTTGGTTATTTAACATCAGGTAATTACGGCCATACATTAGGGGGTTCGGTTGGTTTAGGTTATGTTAAATGCATGGACGGCGTTAGTAAGGATTATATTGATTCTGGCAACTTTGAAATAGAAGTGGCTGGTGAACGTATTCCGGCACAAGCCAGTTTAACGGCAATGTATGATCCAAAGGCGGAGAGATTGAGGAGCTAAAATCTATCTACGTTTTAGATGAAGTATTTAGGGGGATCCTCGGCAAGCTCGGAACGACAGAAAAAGTAAATTAATCCTTATTCTGTCATCCTCAGCAACGCGAAGGATCTGTTTATAAAGCCTTCTACTCTTTTTCAATACCAGCCCTCTGATAAATCAATCTATTCATGAAGACCCTGACATTCGTCAGGACAGAGCTTGACAAGTGACTTGTCATAATTGACAATTCGCTTGTCAATTAATCGCACTCAATCATGTCTGAAATTAATTCAAAGGAAATATATCAGGTTACTTGGTTAATCCGCCGCGCATTCAGGCTGATGGGAACTCGAGTAGATCAATATTTAAAGGATTTAGATATTTCAGCCTGTGATCGTTCGGTTATGGATTATTTATATCCTGACCAGAAGCTGTCGGTGCCGCAAATTGCCGACCTGTACGATGTTTCGCGTCAACATATTCAATCGATTGTTAACTCGTTATTAGAACGACAAATTGTTGAGCTACACGAAAACCCCAAACACAAACGTTCTCCACTGATTTCATTATCATCATCTGGATTGAAACTTTATAAGGAAATTCGCAAAAGAGATGATAAAGCTTTTACATGTTTATTTTGTGACATAAAAAAATCTGATAATAAAACAACTAAAAAGACACTTAAAAAGCTGGTTGAACGACTTACCATCGAAATTGAACAGAATCATCCTAAGGAACAATAGTATGCTAAAACAGTATGCAAACTTTATTATTCGCTTCAAGTATCTGGTTGTTTTAGGCGCTATCGCTATGGTTATGCTGGCTGCTTCAGGTGGGCGATTTTTAGAGTTCAATAATGATTATCGAGTGTTTTTTGATGGTGACAACCCTCAATTGATCGCCTTTGAGAATTTACAAGACACTTACACTAAAAACGATAATGCTTTAATTACGATCACACCGAAGAACGGCAATGTTTTTACTACTGAGACATTAGAAATTGTTGTTGATTTAACAGATCGAGCCTGGCAAACACCCTACTCAATTCGAGTAGATTCACTAAGCAATTATCAACACACGTACTCAATAGAAGATGATTTAATTGTTGAAGACTTGGTGGAAGAACCCGGTGCATTAAGTCAAATTGATCTCGATAAAATTAAGTCCACCGTCTTAAATGAACCCACATTAGTGCACCGCCTGGTCTCGGAGGATGCCGACATAACAGCGGTAAATATTACGGTTGAACTACCCGGTATTAACCCTAATGTGGAAGTCCCTGAAGTCGCTGGATTCGTTCAACAAATCGTTGATTATGCGGAACAAGCCTATCCTGATCACGATTTTCATTTAAGTGGTATTGTGATGATGAATAATGCGTTCGCACAGGCATCATTGTATGACATGACGCATCTTATTCCGATTTCATTAGCATCGATTCTAATTATTATCTTTTTGTTTATTCGTGGCTTTTTTAGAGTCTTAACCGTCTTTTTAGTGATTCTTTTCACTGTCATGACCACTATGGGCACAATCGGCTGGTCCGGCACTGAACTCACAACACCGCTAATGTCACTGCCAACTATTATCATGACTTTAGCTGTCGCCGATTGCGTGCACCTACTCGTGACCTGGGTGCAGGAAGTCAGAAAAGGCAAAGACAAATACGATGCCATCCGTGAATCCATACGCGTCAACTTTATGCCTATATTTTTTACTTCAGTCACAACTGCGATCGGATTCATGGCACTTAACTTTAGTGATGCCCCACCATTTCGACATTTAGGTAATTTTTCCGCTGTAGGCGTAATGTTTGCGTTCATTTATGCAATCACCCTGCTACCGGCGATGTTGGCGATTTTGCCCTGCAACATAAAACAGACCGAGTCGACACGATTTACTGTAGTAATGGACAAATTTGCCGACTTCGTGATTAACAACCAAAAAGTACTTCTGTGGAGTTGCCTGCTGCTAACCTTTGGCGTTGCTGCGTTCATTAGCAAAAACTATTTAAATGACAATTTCGTTAAGTATTTTGACGAACGCATCCCGTTTAGAACCGATTCTGAATATGTAGCTGAACATCTAGGTGGAATTTATTTTGTTGATTTCTCATTGGATTCCAAACAAGAAGGTGGTGTATCAATACCAGAATTTCAGTCTCAGGTGGACAAATTTGTGCGCTGGATGGAAACACAACCAGAAGTCGTTCATGTCAACAGTATCACCGATACCATGAAGCGCTTAAACAAGAATTTACATGGTGACGATCAAAGTTGGTACCAATTACCGCAGCAACGTGACTTGGCTGCACAATACTTATTGCTCTATGAGATGTCCCTACCCTACGGTTTGGATTTAAACAATCAAATTGATATTTCCAAATCCTCAACACGCGTGTCGGTGACGTTAGAAATTCTGACTACTCAACAAGTCCTTGCACTGGAGCAAAGAATCATTAACTGGATGAATGAAAATACGCCTGCAATTGCAACGTATGGTGGCAGCCCAACAGTCATGTTCTCCCATATCGGTATTACTAACATTAAAAGCATGCTACTCGGAACAAGTATTGCGTTAGTTGTGATCTCGTTGCTTTTGATCCTGGTATTTCGTTCTTTAAAATACGGTTTACTGAGTTTGATTCCTAATCTGCTGCCTGTTGCCGTGGCCTTTGGGCTGTGGGGAATTTTCGTCTCCGAAATAGGCATGAGTTTAGCCTTTGTCACCGCAATGACCCTGGGCATTGTTGTAGATGACACTATTCACTTTATGAGTAAATATCTGCGTGCCATTCGTGAGCAGGGGTTAAGTGCAGAGGCAGCAGTAAAATCGGCTTTTTCTGGTGTCGGAATCGCTCTATGGATTACTTCACTGGCATTAGTTGCCGGTTTTTTTGTACTCGGCACATCATCCTTTAAGCTAAATGCTGATATGGGCCTGATGACATCGCTCACTATGGCATTGGCATTATTAATTGATTTCTTATTATTGCCACCGTTGTTAATCTTAATTTCAAACAAAAGTCGCGATAATAGGCTCGAACAAGCAATTCCAATTACAGGCTAAACTACGATGAAAAAACAATTATTTGCAACACTCCTGGTCACTTCACTATTCAGTATTGTTGCGACTGCTGAAACCGATGAAGAAAAAGGATTACGAATTGCCCAGGAGGCTGATGCATTTGATGCCGGTTTTGTCGATTTCACTGCTGATATGGTGATGACACTGAAAAATCGCAAAGGCCAGGAAAGTATTCGGCAAATCAAGAGTAAAACACTTGAAGTCGAAGGCGATGGTGACAAGAGCTTGTCATTATTTCTGGAACCTGCTGATGTAAAAGGTACAGCTTCTCTGACTTATTCACATGGACTTGAACCTGACGACCAATGGTTGTATCTACCTGCGCTCAAACGAGTCAAAAGAATTTCATCCAAGAACAAGTCCGGCCCCTTCATGGGCAGTGAGTTTGCTTTTGAAGATTTAGGTTCTCAAGAAGTCGAAAAATATACTTATAAGTTTTTACGTGACGAAGCCTGCGGTGAATATGAATGTTATGTCATTGAACGATTTCCCGCTTATGAATACTCAGGATATACCCGCCAAATTGGCTGGATCGATAAGGAAGCGTATAGAGTTGTTAAAGTTGAATATTATGACCGTAAGAACACATTGTTAAAGACGTTAACTTCTAGCGGATACAACCAGTATGCCGGCAAACATTGGCGCCCTGAGAGCATGGAAATGATCAATCACCAAACCGGGAAATCGACAACACTGAGTTGGGAGAATTACGCCTTTAAAACAGGTTTAACTGAAAACGATTTTGACAAAAACGGATTAAAACGTTTGCGCTAATGACTTCTATATTTTCCGCTTGTCATTCTGGAATGTGCGAAGCACGTATCCAGAATCTCTGTTTACCAATCAGTGTTCGAACATGGAGACACCGGATAACGCCTTCGGCGTTTCCGGCATGACGATTATGGGATACAAGTGGATATTACGAACAGCGTTGCTAATACTCTGCTTAACAGCATCAACGCTAAGCAGAGCTGAATTTTCCGGCAACATCGGCATTGAGGGACGTTATTTTATTGAAGACCCTTTATTTGCTGAACAAAGTGAGGGCTTTACAGGTTCGATCAGCATTCAACCTGAATTTCGTCATCAATGGAACAACGGTGATAATGGTATTACTTTTATTCCATTTGCTCGAGTTGATAGTGAAGATGATGAACGCACACATGCAGACATCAGAGAGCTTTACTTCCTCGATGTTAACGGTGATTGGGAATGGCGAATAGGCATTAACAAAATATTCTGGGGAGTGCTTGAGTTTCAACATTTAGTGGATATTGTTAATCAAACCGATACAGTTGAGAACATCGACGGGGAAGACAAACTCGGACAGCCTATGTTGCACCTGGGGTTAAACAAGGATTTCGGTCTAGTGGAATTCTTTGTTTTGCCCTATTTTCGTGAACGTACTTTTGCAGGTGAAGAGGGTCGTTTACGTTCCGGTCTAGTTGTTGATACCGACAATGTCACCTATCAATCTTCCGACGAAGAAAATCATATTGATTATGCGCTGCGCTGGTCTCATTATTTCGGTAACTTCGACATAGGCATATCCTGGTTTGACGGCACTAGCCGGGAACCGATTTTTCAACTCTCTGAAGATCAATCGAGTTTAGTCCCTTTTTATCAGCAAATTGAACAAACCGGCCTAGATTTACAATACACTGGCGAAGAATGGCTATGGAAGCTGGAGGCCATTCATAGAGATGGGTTAAATGAAAATTTCTGGGCCGCCGGCGCTGGTTTTGAATATACTTTTGTCGGTATTAATGAAAGTGACGCTGATCTGGGTGTGTTAATGGAATATCAATATGACCAACGCGACAAAAACCAAGCGGCTTTACAAAATGATTTATTCTTCGGCACTCGCCTGGCAATGAACGACGTACAAAGCACTGAATTATTAGCCGGCTTTGGCTATGATCTGGACGATCAAAGCCGTTCATTTCGACTTGAAACCAGCCGCAGATTCGGTGACAGCGTAAAGGTTAATCTTGAAGCTCAATATTTCAGCCAGGTTGATAGTGAAAACGTATTATTCGATTTACGTCAGGACAGTCACTTGCAATTAGAAATAGTTTGGTACTTTTAGCTTATAGTAAATTTTTTTGTATCGCACAGACCTGATTCTTATCTTTTGTAGGCTAGAATCATATCTTGATAATTGAGATAAACCTTACGCTTACACCATGAACCATAATCGACACGCTTTATTTCAAAACCTAACTGTGCATACAGATTCCAGATCAAATCTTCTTCAAGACCGATAACCTTTTCTGGAACCTCGCGACTGACAGTACGATATCCATCAAACTTATATTTGAAATCAAAATCGCTATTACCAGCATCTACTAATGCTAATGATTCTTCATCAAGAAGAAAATAAGTAATTAAACAGCGCCCATCTTGTTTTAATACACGATGTATCTCAGACAAATAGTTCTCAACTTCAGCCGGGAGCATATGAGTAAACACTGATCCGAGCATAACGAAACTAAATGTTTCATCATCGAAAGGAAATCTATACTTTTCAGGTTGATGGCTTCCAAGTGGATTATAAAATTTATTATAGACATCAATATGTTGGAACTGAAAGTTTGGAAATCTTGGCGTAATTTTTTCACTACACCAATCCACTCCCACTTTTGTTAAGTCAATACCCCAATAAATTGCGTTATCATTAAAGTATCGAGTTAGAGGTAGAGTCTTTCTTCCAATTCCAGAACCTACATCAAGCATGACCTCATCCTGCTCAAGCCCACATATTTCTTGGTAAATTTCAAGAAAGCTTTCCCCGTTTGACTTAAAGTGTTGCAAACTCGGAGGGCCGTCGAACATATCTTCAACTGCAGGGACAAGCGACGCATAATCACCGAATAGTTTTTCTTTCAATTTTGCTTCACGATAAGCTCTAATTTTCAGTTTAATCGGCGAGGGAATAATTCTTTTTACTATATTCAACATTTGCATTTATTCATAATTCATTAATTAAAAAAATATGGATATTAAACTGAGTTTTCACTAATTGAAACTCAATATTTCAGCCAGGTTGATAGTGAAAACGTATTATTCGATTTACGCCAGGACAGTCATTTGCAATTAGAAATAGTTTGGTACTTTTGAGCAAGGATTAAATCGGCCACAAGACTAAAGTTATACAGACTTTCCCTAACAACTATGCAATAGTATGTGTACTATTCACGTTGTTTAATAGCAGCATTAGTAGTAACCTGAGAATAATAAAAAGGTGGTATAAAATGAAAACAATAATAAATATTTATACAGCAATATTTGTCTTGATTATTTCGTTTATTGGCATGTTGTTTTGCTTAAGACTAATTAAAAAAACTGAGCATGCTACCTTAAACAAACCGATAATTGAAGTTAGTTCTATAATTGTTGTTTCGTCGTTATTATTGTTGGCCTGATAAAAAATTTAGGCCAATAATTCCTGCCAGCGATGACAAGCAACATTATGGCCACCACCGCTATCTTCCAGCCGCGGTTCTTCTCTCCTGCACTTATCTACCGCAAATCTACAACGTGTTTGAAATTTACAACCTGGCGGCGGATTCGTTGGCGAGGGAATTTCACCTTCTAGCTTTTCAGCCTTACCGCGTTCATCCGGATCTAATGACGGAATAGCTGACAATAATGCTTTGGTATAAGGATGTTTAGGCATACTGAACAGCTGCCGCGAAGGAGCTGTTTCAATCAACCGCCCTAAATACATAACCGCCACATGATCACAGACATGTGCAACCACACTGAGGTCATGGCTGATAAACATAAAGGTAATGCCTGATTCTTTTTGAATTGACTTGAGCAGATTTAGCACATCAGCCTGAATCGAAACATCCAGAGCAGCCACACTTTCATCAGCAACAATAAATTTAGGATCAGACACCAGTGCTCTGGCAATTGAAATACGCTGGCGTTGACCGCCGGAAAAGGCATGAGGGAAGCGACGCAAATGTTCAAGATTCAAACGGCATTTAGCCGCGATTTGTCTGACTTTCTCATCAGTCTCATCTCTAGATGATGTCAACCTCATGACTTCCAGTGGTTCGGCAATAATGTCCCTGACCGTCATACGTGGACTAAGCGCAGCATAAGGGTCCTGAAATATCAGTTGTGCACGTTTGCGGTACTCTTTTAAATCTTGTCCATTCAATGAACCCAGATCATAGCTCACTTCGCCGTCCTGATAGGATACCTCACCCCTGGATATAGGCGCAGCCTTGAGCAAAGCCCGACCGAGAGTTGTTTTACCCGAACCCGACTCGCCGACCAGACCAAAAAAACTACCTTTTTCTATACTTACGTTAATCCCGTCAACGGCATGAACATAGGACTTCGGCTTTAGAAAGCCGCCTCCTATCGGATAATAAACCGACAGATCATCTGAGCGAATCAGCACTTCACTCATTGGCAGCCATCCTCTGTTCCATTAAATGACAGGAGACATTATGGCCCGGTGCAACATTAAAGTTATGCGGCACCTCAGCTTCACAACGCTCACCTAAAGACAACGAGCAGCGTGTGTTAAAGACACACCCTGTAGGTCTTTCCAGTGGCGACGGAATATCACCCGGTACCGGTGTTAGTGGCGAATCCAGGTCTTCAAGGTTTGGTAATGCATTAATCAAACCCTGTGTATAAGGATGAGCAGGCTGTTGGATAACTTGATGGACAGTACCGGTTTCAACCAGATTACCTAAATACATCACGGCAACACGATCAGCCGTCTGGGCGATAACACCAAGATCGTGAGTGATGAATATAATGGCCATATGAAATTCATCAACCAATTCTTTCATTAGCTCAATAACTTGAGCTTGGATGGTTACATCCAAAGCTGTAGTCGGTTCATCAGCGATAAGTAGTTTGGGCTTGGTCGATAATGCCATAGCGATCATGGCCCGTTGACGCATGCCGCCGGAAAATTCAAAGGCATATTGATTAAAACGCTTGCCTGCTTCGGGAATGCCAACCCGCTCGAGCATTTCAATAGAAATTTCTTTGGCCTTCTCGTCAGGCATATTCGAATGAAGTTTTAACTGCTCCACCATTTGATCGCCGATGGTAATGGCCGGTGCAAAGCTTGCCATCGGCTCCTGAAAAATCATGGAAATTGCACCGCCACGAATGATCATTTGATCCTGGGGCTTTTTTAACGACAAAATATCAATACTTTGGTCATGAAGATTTAGTTTCATGGAGCTTTTGGGGTCATAAACAGTGTTATCAGCATTCAGCAGCATTAGCGATTTTGCAGTGACTGATTTACCTGAACCACTTTCACCCACCAAACCCAGAATCTCACCCGGCTTGACGTCAAACGTTACGCCGTCAACAGCGGTGATTAAACCCTCGTCGGTCTTAAAGCGAACAGTGAGGTCTTTAACCGAAATAAGCGTTTCTATCATTTATGCCCACCATATGGATCTGCTGCATCTCTCAGCCCATCGCCCACGAACACAAACGCCAGCACCAGCGTAATAAAAAAGATAACCGGAATGAAATACCATTGATAATTTAACAATACATCGGCGCTGGTGACGTTTTGCAGCATTACGCCCAGAGAATTAACCGGGTCTTTTAATCCCAGGCCGATAAAAGACAATGCTGTTTCTGATAGCACCATGTAGGGAAAAGAAATAACCAGATCAACGATGATATAAGAGGTAAAGGATGGTAATAAATGCTTCCTGATGACATGTGAAGAGCTTGCACCTGATAACTGGGCCGCTAAAACATAATCTTGATTTCGCTCAACCAACAAATGTGTGCGCACACGCCTGGCCAATGTTGGCCAACCGATAAGCCCTAATATTATCGATATAAAGAAAAATCGCATTTCCGCAGACCAAGTATCTGGGACAAAAGCGGCAAGCGCCATGAATAACGGAATGCTCGGAACAGTTCTGACTGCATCAGTGATCATTTGCATCACACCATCAAACACACCACCAAAGTAGCCAGAAACACCACCAATGATCAGCGCCAGAACAAAACTAATAAAAACACCCAAGGTCCCAACAGCTAATGAAGTATTAATCGCATGCAGCGTACGAGAAAAAATATCTTTGCCTGCTGCATCAGTTCCGAAAATATGAATGCCACCTTCATCGGCTCCGAATAAATGAGTATTAAACTTCATACCGAATAACTTATATTCCCAACCTTCAACGAATAGTTGTAGATGACGGCGTTTTTCTCTGTTCTCAGTTGTGACCCACCGGAAATTTGTTTCGATTGAACGAGAACGTTCTAAGGTATATAAAAACGGCCGTACCGAACACCCATTTTCATCACAAAATTTGGGAATCTGTGGAGCACCATTTTGATAATCGGGATCGCGGCCCGCTATTGTGGGGTCATAAGGCGATAAAAAAGGAGCAAACAAACCGATCAAAACCAAGAACATCAACACGTAAGCTGCAAACATTGCAGTTTTGTTACTTTTGAAACGCGTCCAGATAAGTTGTGATTGAGAGGCTGTAAAATAGGCTTCTTTGGACTTTTGATCGACCGCTTTATCCTGTTTTTTACCCCAAAAAGCCAACACTACCCCCCCATTACCGATTTTCGTACTCGTGGGTCAATAATCGCTAAAGCGATATCGGTGACAAAATTTAAAGTCACAATCGAAGCCGTTAATAAGAAAATAATGGCCCCAGCGAGTTGTTGGTCATTTGACCGTGCCAAAGACTCCAGTAACAATGCGCCAGCCTCAGTCAACGTCAATATAACCGCCACAATTGGCAGCTCATTAAACACTCGGTTCAGATCAAACCCTAGTGAGTTAATAATCGGTCCTAGCGCATGACGTGCAGGATAACGCCATAATAATTTTCTACCGAATAAACCACGTGCTTTAGCAGCCGTAATATATAACTTTCCTGTTTCATCAAGCATTAACGCCCGCACTGTTTGCAATGCAAAAGCAGTTGCGGACCACCCCAGGATAAAAACGGGTAACCAGGCATGTGACAAGAAATCTTTCACTCTGTCAAATGACCATTCGGCATCGCGATATTCTTTCGAAAACAACCCTGTCATCGAATCACCGAACATTACTGTTGAAAACAACATAATCATCAACGCTAACAAAAAGTTCGGCATGGCCAAACCCAAATAAGAAATAAAACGCAATGATCCGTTAAGCCAGGCACTTTTCGATGCCGCAGAAATGATGCCCACCGGTATAGCGATCAGATATGCAAACAGCAAAGACGTTAAGCATATCCCCAGACTGAGTAAGAATTTATCGCCTAATAATTGATTGATGTTTAATCGAAGAATGCAGCTGTCGCCAAAATCACCTTTAAAGAATACATTCCCTACCCAGCTACCCCAGCGAACTAAAAAGGGTCTATCTAATCCTAATCGCTTTTCCTCTGCTTCAATATCAGCGACGGTGATTTGTGAACCTTGTGTATTTTTGAACGCTAGATAACGTTCAGCACAGTTACCAGGCACCATTTCCATTAAGCTGAAGACGATCAATGAGACCATTAGCAAGGTTACAATCGCCATTCCCGCGCGCGTCAAAGCAAATTGTATAAATTGCGCCATGCCCTTTCTATGTGAAACTTATTGTTTATTCCCCTGTATACAGTTGCTGGGCCATACGGCCCAGCATAATATTGATTATTAATTACTCATCCAAATACCACTGAAAAGCTCGATACGGATATGTTCGATAATATTCATAAGATGAAGTTTTGAACTCGGTAAAGTTCTTCAATGCATTACGATGATAAATGGGAGCCGGAGCTAAAACTGTTCCAAAAAACAATAAATTACTAACCATATTTTCTACCATCCTAGCACCAATTTCATTTGACTCTTCTGTCCCGACTGGAGTTGATTGGAAAATATTAATATCATCAATAAGTTGTTTCACATAATCCGGTGGTTCCACACCACTCTCACCATTAGAGTCCACCCATTCAGCCCAGAGCATGCCTGTGCGATGGTCAAAATAATTATTAAAAGGTGGAACCCAAAGTTCATTATTACCCAGGACAATTGCTAACGGTTGGCCTTTATACCAGATACCAACATCCAATTGATTAGATGATTGCGCTGATCGATATTCATCTGGTGTTACTTCTTTTACAGTTGTTTGCACACCAACATCTGACCAATTTTGTCCCACTATTTCAACTTCTTTTGCATTAGCCCCCTGAACAGCAAATTGCAGATTCAGCACTATCTTCTCTCCACTGGGTAACTCACGAAATCCATCGCCATCAGTATCTACCATACCTAGTTCATCTAACAGACTCTTCGCTAACTCGGGATCATATTGTGCATAGTGCTGTTCCCACTTAGGATCAACAAAAGATGGCGCAGGAGAAAATCCAATATATTGCAGCGGTTTACCTAGGCCTAAGTAAGCTACTTCATTAACTTCATCACGGTTCATCGCTACAGACATAGCCTGTCTAAACCGCAAATCACCAAACACTTTTCGTTTTTCTTCATCTGCCGATGTTACATTAAATGAGAAAGCATCAATAGCAATAGTAGGTTTTAGTTGAATCGTATAGTCACTTTTCTCTTGATTTTCCAGGAGAATTGGACCATTCGACAGTTGTAGAGATTGAGATTTGTAATCGACTTCACCATTGACCAACTTCAAAATTCTGACTTCATCGTCATTAATATAGACTTCATCCTGTTCACTGATATAAGGCAGCTGATTACCTGCCGTATCAACAATATGAAAATATGGATTTGCAACTAAGTGCCTACCGTCAGTAGTATCTTTGGTGTAAATATGACTCTCAAGCGTCGGCATAGTATCAGCAGGCAAATTCGCAACTTTATCTGGACTATTTAGCATAGGCGTTGGTGTATCAGTCCAGTCTGAATTACCGAAATATGCTGCAACAACTTCCAGACCTGTTTCAAATCCCGCTTCCTGAGCAAGTTTGTCAGCATCAGGGTTAATGTCAGGATGATATTGACCCAGGAAATGCTTGGGTTGAAAACCCTGGGCAAAAGATGTTGCAAAATGCGCCAACAAGCCAGGTTTAGGCGAAGGAAGGTTGAACACAACAGTTTGTGGATCAACCACATCAACAGTCATTCTTTCTCCCGCAACTAATACATAATCTTTGGGCTTCTCAATAACTTTTGAATCTAACGCCAGATTGTCATACCAGAATTTCACATCTTCTGCAGTAAACGGCGCCCCATCAGACCACTTGTGACCTTTGCGCAAATAAAAGGTTAACTGAGTGTAGTCATCGTTCCATTCCCAATCTTTAGCAACGTTTGGAACGATTGTTTGCAAGTCGTCAGAATAACGAACCAGATTAACGTGACGAACTGAAAGGAAATCAGAGGTTCCGGCCTCTGTTGCATTTGAAAGTACATCTAATGTACCGCCATAGGTGCCAATCGAATCATAAGGTGCTATCACTAATGGTTCTTCCGGCAAACGTTCCGCCAGGGGCGGCAATTCCGGGTTGCCGCGAATTTTTGAATTCAATTCAGCAATATCCGGATTTTCCTTAAAGGTTAACTCGCAACCGGCAAGTTCCTGAAATTCGGATAGTTCAAATTGTTGTGGATACTTGCCAGCCAAGTCGGCATTACCTGCAACAGTAGCAGGCGGACAATCAGCAAAGGCAAGTGTTTGGAAAAGCAAAAAACTAGCCGCAACTAGCAATTTGCATGCATGTTTAATTAACATATGTACTCCTCTTTTGTTAATTCAATTGAGCGAATTCGGACTATATATTAAAAATATGACAGTAAAATTACATCCCTTTAAAAATCGCCGGATAATATTACAGTAGATGAGATCAATCGTGCAACTAGGGAATTAGAGTTAAAATTTTTTAATTTAATAAGTTACGCTTATAACATGATCATCAATAAAAGCATTTTGATCTTCAAGGCTTTAGCTAAAGTTCACTTAATTGATAACTGGCTTTTTCCAACCAATTCGGATTAATCTCTATGCCCCAACCCGGGTTTGTCGGTATTGCAACCTTTCCATCAACCGCAATCGGCAAGTCAGAATAGACATCATACTGCCATGGATAATAATCATCCTGTTCAATCGAAAACTCAACATATGGACCGGCATTTTCCAATGCTCCCACCAAATGTAAGGTGAATATTGTAACCAATGACAGATTTGCCGCATGCGGCGTACAAACCATTCCTGCATGCTGTGCCATTTTCGCTACTCTTAAAGTGCGTTCAATACCGCCCATATAACAAATATCAGGTTGCGCTACATCCATAACATGACTATTAATCATGTGCTGCCACAAGCTAAGATTATTATCCTGCTCACCACCTGTAACATCCAGGTCTAGTGTATCAGTAACCTGCTTGGTCCAATCAAGCTGCCAGTATGGACATGGTTCTTCGAAGTGATTAATACCATTGTCTTCAAGTATCTTACCCACTTCGATGGCACGCTGTGGTGAATAGCAACTGTTAGCATCGACTAATAAATCCACCTTATCTCCCAGCGCTTTTCGAATCGCAGGGATAATTTCCTCGGTTCGTCCGGGCCATTCATCCTGATCCCAACCGCATTCAGCGCCAACCCTGAATTTAAATGCATTATAGCCGTGTATATCTTGCAGCTTCATAAATCGATCAGCTTCGTCCTCAGGTGTAATATCGCGTTTCATACTTGACGCGTACACACGTAAGGGCCTAGGAGTCCCGCCCAACAGTTCACAAACGGTTTGTTGTTGCATTTTGCCATGCAAATCCCAAATCGCTGTATCCAGACCACCTAATGCCCTGCACATATAAGAACCAGGAAATTTGTGTTCCTTGGCATAAATTCGATCCAATAAGTTACCTAACGTAGACAAATCAGAAACATCTTCACCTAATGCATGTATTGCGACCTGGCGGTGAAATACCAAAGCAGAAATATCTGAATGATAAGTTGATACTTGACCCCAACCTTGACACCCATCATCTGTAGTTAAGCGAACCAGACCAACATCCGGGGTGCAAAAAGTTTCTAGTTTTTGGATTTTCATTAACAAAGTTGTGCGAAATAGATTACAGACTTATAGCGCAAACCCGCATTAATTACTATATTTAAAAACACCAGAACTTGATTGAGGCATATCAAATGACCGAGGAAAATGAAAAGCACAATATAGAGAGTGTATTTATGAACTCTCTATATTGGTGGGGTGTTCCAACTTTATTCAGGGCTGAGCATAATCCAGACCCGCATGATTGCGATATTGCTTTGGTCGGTGTCCCTCACAGCACCGGCAATGGCACCACGGAGAGAGACCAGCATTTGGGGCCCAGAGCAGTTAGAGATGTTTCAGCTATTGGCCGGCGTGTGCATCTGGATTTTCAGCTTGATCCCTGGAACAGTTGCAGGATTAATGATCTTGGCGATGTGCCATTACCTCAAGGTAATAATAACGAACAATCCATCCAGGATATTACTGATTATTTCATGCGGATAGATCAAGCCCGGGCTCGGCCAGTTTCCATAGGCGGAGATCATTCTATTACTGGCGGAATCGTACAGGCACTGGGAGGCAAAAGTTCACGGCTGACAAATGGAGAAAAAGCGGTTTTACTGCATCTGGATGCTCACACAGATGTTTTTTCTAATATGCCGCACTTTCTCGGGGCAAAGAAATCAGCGGCACACTGGGGACATTATCTGGTTGAGCAAGGCCATGTAGATGCCGAGCACAGTGTTCAGATCGGAATTCGAGGAAACACACGTACCCTTGACTGGTTAGAGCCCAGCTACGATTTAGGTTACGAAGTTATTACCATGAAGCGTTACAGTGAAATCGGCACACAGGCCTGCACCAGTATTATTAAAGAACGCCTTCAAGGTCGCCCGGTTTATATCACCTTCGACCTGGATTGCCTTGATCCCACTATTGCACCGGCTGTTTCCAACCTAGAACCGGGCTGCAACGGTTTTACTGTTAATCAGGCAATACAGCTTTTGCACAGCGTTAGGGGGTTGAATATTATCGGTGGTGATGTGGTATGCCTGATGCCCACCAAAGATCAACCCAGTAAAATAACTGCTATGGTCGCTATGTCAATCATGTTTGAAATGATTTGCATGATCGCTGAATCAGTTCAAGATTAAGTTGAAAGGCTGGTTCTACTACATTAGCAATGAAAAATGCTCTATCATTCAAGTATATGGCTAAACAGTATCAATCTATTTGACACATGAGTCGACATTCATTATTTCATCTGGACCCCAAGGCAAAAGGCAGTTTACAAAGTCAAATTCGTGAATTGCTAGTGCAAGCGATCCTGGATGGTCATCTGCCAGGTGATAGTGCACTACCATCTTGCCGAACACTGGCCAAACAATTAGGTGTAGGTCGAAATACAGTAGTGATAGCGTATCAGACCCTTGTTGATGAAGGTTTTCTGTTATCGAAGGAACGTAGCGGTCACTACGTTAATACTGAAATCAGCAATACATCTCTAGCCAAAAGAAAGCAAACCACAAGCTCTGAAGAGGTCCAGTGGCTGGATAACATTAAAATTACCGCTTCTGAACTTCCGCATATTTATAAGCCCAAGAACTGGCGAGAGTCGCCCTATCCTTTTATTTATGGTCAATTTGATCCCAGCCTGTTCCCTATTGCAGACTGGCGTGAGTGTGTGCGCGAATCGGTTGCTATTTCGGCTATTCATGAATGGGCCGGAGATCGTTTTGATCGGGATGATCAACAGCTGACTCACCAGATTAGAACTCGACTATTACCGCGTCGCGGCATCTGGGCAAATGACGGAGAAATATTAATCACCAGCGGTACTCAACAAGCACTGTATATCATTTCACAACTGCTAATTGACCAAACTACTGTTGTCGGAATGGAAGAACCCGGTTATTACGATGCCCGCAACGTGCTGGGATTAGCTAAGCCTCAATTTGAGCCGCTTGCCGTTAACAAAGGCGGCATTAAGATCACACCAAAGCTATGTCAGTGTGATCTGATTTATTCTACACCCAGCCACCATTTCCCTACCACGGCAACAATGCCACTGAGCCGACGTCGTCAATTACTTAAATATGCTAATGAATATGGTTTTACCATTATCGAAGATGACTACGAAACAGAAAATAACTTTTTTTCAGCTAAGCCGCTTCCAACATTAAAAAGCCTGGATAAATATAACCGTGTCTTATACATGGGTAGCCTATCCAAGACGCTTGCACCTGGGTTGAGATTGGGGTACCTGGTCGGTCCCAGCGAATTCATCCAGGAGGCGCGGGCTCTGAGGCGCTTGATGATGCGGCATATGCCGGCAAATAATCAGCAAATAATTGCTCTGTTTATCAAGCTCGGCCATTATGACTCACTGATTCACCGCATGCACAATGAATTCAAGACACGCTGGGAAATCATGAATACCGCCCTGGCAAACCATTTAGGAAAATGTGCTGATTATTACAGTTCAGGCGGTACGTCTTTTTGGGTCAAGGGACCATCCTGGCTAGATACGGAAAAATTACAAAGAAAAGCAGCACAACATGGCATATTAATCGAAAGCGGCTCCGTATTTTTTATGCAAAAACCTAAAATCTGCAACTATTTTCGCCTCGGATTTTCATCCATCGCACAAAGCAAAATTGAACCTGGAATTAAACAACTGGCTGAAATAATAAAGGATATACATTAGCTTACTTTCCGAAATAGATGTGGCAACTCTCTCTTACACAAACTACTGTATTCAGATTCTTCGTTTAATCATATATTAGGCCTGACAGGCTTTGGGTTACTGTTAAGATGAGATAACTTCTCTCGTGCGCCAATTGCTGCATTGAGATTCTTCGTTAAATCATAATTGGGCCTGACAGGCTCTGAATTTCTGGCAGGCCTAATTCGACTTGATTTTATAAAAAAGTCAGACAACAACGGATTAGCCTGTGTATTTATAAATTCTGCTGGCCCCAGTCGCAATTCACCACTGCCTAATTAATCTGTATTAAAATTACCGCGTTTGTTGGCAGCCCACAGTCAAGGACTGCTTTGATGTACGTTTAATTCAGGAGCGTAAAAATGTTGGTAGGAGTACCTAAAGAAATTAAAAACCACGAGTATCGTGTCGGCTTGACGCCCACCAGTGTCCGGGAAATGGTTGCACACGGTCATCAAGTTATAGTGCAAGCCAATGCCGGCGAAGGTATTGGTGCGGATGATGGGGAGTACCAGGCTGCCGGTGCAGAAATTCTCTCAACAGCGAAAGAAATTTTTGACAATGCACAAATGATTGTCAAAGTAAAAGAACCGCAAGCAGTCGAATGTGATATGTTGAGACCTGATCAAATCCTCTACACATATCTTCACCTTGCACCGGATCCTGAGCAAACCAAAGGCCTGGTTGACAGTGGCTGTATCGCTATCGCTTATGAGACAGTTACTTCACCTCATGGTGGTTTGCCGCTGTTAGCACCTATGTCCAAGGTGGCTGGCCGTATGTCTATCCAAGCAGGAGCTTATTGTTTAGAGCACCCACATGGTGGCCTAGGCATGTTACTGGGTGGTGTACCGGGCGTTGATCCAGCTAAAGTGGTTGTTCTTGGCGCCGGTATGGTCGGTACGCATGCCACCCATATTGCTGTAGGTATGGGCGCAGATGTCTGGGTTATTGACAGAAACGTTGATGTACTCGAAGCACATTGGAAACATTTTGGCCGCAATACTAATACTGTTTATTCGACCAAAGATGCTGTTGAAAAGCATGTACTTGAAGCTGATTTGGTTATCGGTGGAGTGCTGATTCCAGGCGCTGCGGCACCAAAACTGGTTACTGCTGATATGGTGAAAAAGATGAAGCCCGGATCAGTGATTGTAGACGTTGCGATTGACCAGGGCGGCTGTTGTGAAACAGCACGTCCAACCACGCATGCTGAACCTACTTACGTCGTCGATGATGTTGTTCATTACTGTGTTGCAAACATGCCCGGCGGTGTGCCCAGAACTTCAACCTATGCACTTAACAATGCCACCTTGCCACATGCCCTTGCTCTGGCCGACAAGGGTTATAAACAGGCACTTGGGAACGATCCGCATTTAAGAAATGGACTCAATGTGCACAAAGGAAAAATAACCTACCGAGAAGTTGCAGAAACACTCGGCTACGACTATCAATCTGCTGAAGACGCTCTTGCAGCCTAATCAGATCAATTTTTGAGGATTACAAACATGAAAATGACTCCAAGTGAAGCATTTGTCGAAACCCTAGTTGCCAATGGTGTGACTGATATTTTCGGCATTATGGGCTCGGCTTTTATGGATGCGATGGATATATTTGCCCCTGCAGGTATTCGATTAATTCCTGTCGTACATGAGCAAGGCGCTGCGCATATGGCCGATGGTTATTCAAGAGCAAGTGGCCGTCATGGGGTAGTGATTGGTCAGAATGGCCCCGGTATTTCAAATTGCGTGACAGCAATAGCTGCCGCTTATTGGGCTCATTCACCTGTAGTCATGATTACACCTGAAACCGGCACCATGACAATGGGTATGGGTGGTTTCCAGGAAGCTAATCAGCTGCCGATGTTCCAGGAGTTTGTTAAATATCAAGGTCACGTTAACAACCCTAAGCGTATGGCGGAATACACTGCTCGATGTTTTGACCGAGCCATGAGCGAAATCGGTCCTACTCAATTGAATATTCCACGTGATTATTTTTATGGTGAAGTTGATGTGGAAATTCCACAGCCACAGCGGCTGGATCGAGGGCCTGGCGGCGAACAAAGTTTATCAGAAGCCGCTGATCTGTTGGCACAAGCTAAATTCCCCGTTATTGTTTCAGGTGGTGGAGTAATTATGGCTGATGGTGTACAAGAATGTATTGCCCTGGCTGAGCGACTCGGGGCACCTGTGGTTAATTCATATCAGCATAACGATTCGTTCCCTGCCAGTCACCCGCTGTGGTGTGGCTCGTTAGGTTACCAGGGGTCAAAAGCAGGCATGAAATTAATAAGCAAGGCCGATGTTGTGCTGGCATTGGGAACACGATTAGGGCCCTTTGGTACCTTACCTCAACATGGCATGGATTATTGGCCCAAAGATGCCAAAATCATTCAAATCGATGCTGATCATAAAATGCTGGGTCTGGTGAAAAAAATTTCAGTTGGTATTTGTGGTGATGCAAAAGCAGCAGCAACATCATTAACATCTCGCCTTGCGAATCGGGAGCTGGCTTGTGATGCAAATAAAGAACAGCGTGCTAACGAGATTGCAGACGAAAAAGCCACTTGGGAAGCTGAACTGAACGAATGGATGCACGAAAAAGACCAGTATTCTCTCGATATGATTGCCGAGCAAGCCGACGAACAAGGAAATTGGTTACATCCGCGCCAGGTGTTGTGTGAACTTGAGAATGCGATGCCCAAAGACGTTATGGTTTCAACTGATATTGGTAACATTAATTCAGTTGCGCACAGTTACCTTCGTTTTGAGCGACCGCGTAGTTTTTTTGCACCCATGAGCTTTGGTAATTGTGGTTATGCGTTACCGACCATGATTGGGGCTAAAGCTGCTGCTCCGGACCGTCCAGGTGTGGCCTATGCTGGTGATGGAGCCTGGGCAATGAGCATGGTCGAGGTTTTAACTGCAGTTCGTCATGATATTCCGGTTACGGCAGTTGTGTTTCATAATCGCCAATGGGGTGCAGAAAAGAAAAACCAGGTCGATTTTTATGGCCGTCGTTTTGTTGCCGGTGAGCTTAATCAAAAAGGCAATGAGAACTTTGCAGAGATGGCTCGCTCAATGGGAGCTGAAGGTATCACAGTCGATCAGCTTGATGACGTTGGTGCGACTCTGAAAAAAGCAATCGATGCACAGATGAATGATGGCAAAACGACTGTCATCGAAGTCATGTGTACTCGTGAACTGGGCGACCCCTTCCGTCGTGATGCGCTGTCAAAACCTGTACGCTATCTTGATAAATATAAGGATTACGTTTAATTTAGCTCAATATAAAAAGGGGCGGTAAACCGCCCCGTTTTTTATTGCTGCTACTTTCTTAAGTTTTGCTAACCCCGAAAAGTACACCCTTCATACCACTATAATTTTTTTATCAACCTGGTTGCAGCCTCAAAAATATCATTGTAGTCATTATCTCTTATGCCCAAGGGAGCAAGAGAAGCAAAATTAAAACTCATACTTACCAGTGCAATGGCCACATGCTCCAAATCATGTTTTGAAGCTTTAGGTTTATATTCTGCTAATCGGTTGGCCACCCATCGGACAAAATTCATATACCAATTATTAAGTTCCTTTTTAACTTTTGGATACCGAGGAGCAATTGAATATAAATTGGTCAACACGATTATTCGCTCTGGAGTAGTCAGTCTAGTCTGCATAAAAATAACAACCAACAAATCCTCAGGCTTTTGCCCCATTTTGTCGAGCAACTTACCCGCATTAGTCAACATTTGCTGATATTCAGCAGTAATTGATTTTGTCAATGAATAGATTAATTGGTCGCGATTCCCGACGAAATGTCGTAAAGCTGGCCGCTGAATTCCAGATTCATCTGCAATTTTTTCAAGCTGCGCGCCGTTAATACCGTTACGCGCTATACAGCGTTCAAACGCATTAACAATCTCTTTCGCCCGTTGTTCTTTAATACTTAAGCGTGGCATTTCTATACTCTAAAATATTTAATACTTTTTCAAACCCTAGCCTTGAGATTTAAGATTACTAAATTTTGCTAACAATGATGATTAAATATTTTTAAGGCGATTTTGTTGCGTTAACAACTATTTTAGTTACGACTTAAAATAGCGGCTATAGCTATAGAGGCCAACCTGGCCTCGGGGGGATCGGCTCTGCTGGTCAAAATGACAGGCACTTTCGCACCCATGACTATTCCCGCTGCACAAGCACTTTTAAAATAAACCAGCGCTTTAAATAAAGCATTCCCGGTTTCAATCTGCGGAACGACTAAAACATCTGCTTGACCTGCCACAGGGTCTGTTAAACTTTTGATTTTAGCTGCTTTTTCTGATATGGCCACATCAAGAGCTAATGGCCCACATATATCCAGGTTGAATAGGTTTTGCTTAGCCCAAACAGCTATTTCCTGACCAAGCAAGGTACTGGGAACAGCTTCATTTACCGTCTCCGAGGCTGATAACAAAGCCACTTTGGGTCTATCTAAGCCCAGTTTATGAGCCAATTCGACAGCGTTGGTCACAATTGATTTTAATGCTTTCTCATTTGGTTCTACATGAATGGCCGCATCAGTAATCAGCAAGGGTTTGTTTGAACCCGGAACTGTCATGTGAAAGACGTGAGTCATAAACCCCTCTCCTCTGATTCCGTTCTCCTTATTCAACAAACCTCTTAGAAAATCGTCCGTGTGAATATGCCCTTTCATAATACAATCAGCTTCACCGCGATTAATCATAGTCGTTGCCAGTGCGACTGCTTGCGGATCATTATCTGCTGAAACACAGCTTAAATGGCGAATATCCATCCCAATCGCCGTTGCTTTTTGTTCAATTTTTTCTCTATCGCCAACTAAAGTTGGGACAATCAAATCTTCCTCGATAGCCTGAGCGACACTCTCTAAAACCGGAGTTGACTGGGCATTAACCACAGCCACCCTGGATTTGGGTAAATTTCTAGTTTTATCCAGCAAATATTGCGGACATTCAAACGGTGTATCTGATAACCACATAGTTAGATTTCACAAATAAAGTTAAAGAATAATTATCATCATATATTCACGATGGATAATGGCTAGTGTCAGCACTCAGAACGTTAAACTTATATCGGCAGCAGAACGCCGCAACACAGGTAGGTACTGACGCAATTCATCAATTGATTTACGCAATGTCGGTGCGTGAATTGCAATAGTGAATACAATTTCGTTTTGCCGATTTATCACTGGCACAGCAATGGCAACCATTCCTGTTATAAACTCTTCTTCATCGGTTCCAACGCCGGTTTTTTTTATATCATCAAGTTCTTCATTAAGATCATTGATGTCAGTTATTGTCTGCGCTGTGTGGCGCTCAAGGTTTAGGTTGTCAATCAAAAGCTTACGCTTGCGGCTTGGCATGTTTGCTAAAAACAATTTTCCACTTGCAGTGCAATGCAACGGCACTCTCGATCCCAACGGAAGCTGCACCTTGATAGGCCAATCTGTTTCCACGCGATCAAAATAAATCAGGTCCTTACCATCAAGAAAAGTCATGTTACAAGTTTCACCTACTTCCTCTGATAGCTTTTGCAAGATGGCTCTTTGCGGGGCATTGGTAATACGCTGCGATAAAATGTTCATTGCTAGTTGTTGCAATTTATCTCCGGGTATTTGACCCTTGCTGTAAGGGTCTCTTTTTAGTAATCCCGCTTCATTTAATTGACTAACTAATCTATAGACCGTAGGCTTAGGAAGATTCAATTCCTCAGCCAATTCGGCGGATGTCAACCGATGCGACGACTCTGAAACACGGGCTAAAATAGCCAATGACCTGGATAATATTGAATTTTTTTCTGTACTCATTATGGGCTACTGATAATTGAGCACTACTATATGAATTTAACCCGGATTATGCAATGGAATTCGTCGTGAGAAGAAAAACCGCGATAAGATCAAGCGCTCCTGTAAGGAATTTAGACGTAGCCACAGCCACTCTATAGTGAGGGGAAATTGTTGAGGAAAGGCTTGAGATTGAAGTAGTTTTTTATCGTAATAGAAATTCATTGCATGATCCGGGTTTAACTTCATAACATTAATTGCAAGCCGTGCGACTTCAAACATTATTTTTAATCATATCTGCACCTTTTTCAGCAATCATAATTGTCGGGGCATTGGTATTTCCCGAAACGATCTCCGGCATAATTGAGGCATCAATAACCCTTAAATTCTCAATACCGTAAACTTTAAGCTGCGGATCGACGACACAATTATCATTAACACCCATTTTACAGGTGCTGGTAGGATGATAGATAGTCTGACTATGCAACCGTGCAGCCTCTAATAATTCATCATCGGTCTGAAATTTCTCACCGGGAACAAACTCCTCATGTATAGCACTGGCTAGCGCAGGTGCTTGCGCAATTCGCCGGGCAATTTTGATAGATTCAACCACTACTTTACGATCGAGTTCAGTGGAAAGATAATTTGGATGAATTTTAGGGTGAATTTTACTATCTGGGCTGACGGCCTCGATATAACCACGACTTTCCGGCCTGAGCTGACAAACTGAAGAAGTAAATGCAGAAAATTTGTGCGCACCATCGCCCGGCTTATCGGCACTTAAAGGTTGCATATGGAACTGAATATCTGGTCTTGGTAAGTTTGGGTCTGTTTTAGTGAACACAGCCACCTGGCTGGCTGCCAAGCACAGGGGACCTGTTCGGAACAACATATATTCAAGGCCGATAAGAAGCTGATTAAAGTAATTGTTCACTTCATCATTTAATGTTTTTTCGTGAGTCTTGTGTACCAGTCTGATCTGCAAATGATCCTGGAGATTCTGACCCACTGCAGGCGCATGATGGACCACAGGAATGCCTAGTTTCCGCAATAAATCACCATCGCCAATCCCGGAACACTGTAATATATGAGGCGAACCTATTGCACCTGCAGACAAAATCAGCTCATTGTTACAATGAGCCTGACAACGCTGACCGGCCACTTCAAACTCCACACCGGTTACTCTCTTGCCGTTAAACAAAAGCTTGTTGACATGTGCTTTGGTGAAAACTTCAAGATTATCTCTTTGCATTGCTGGCTTTAGAAAGCCCTTGGCCGTACTCCACCTGAACCCTTTATGTGCAGTTTGTTGATAATAACCTACGCCCTCTTGCGTCTCACCGTTGTAGTCTGTATTTCTGGGAATACCAATCTGCTCGGCTGCCTCGATGAATTTATCTGCAATCGGACGTCGTACGCGTAAATCTGAAACTTTTAGGGGCCCGCCAACGCCATGATAATCATTTGCACCACGCTGCTGATCTTCTGATTTTTTAAAATAGGGCAATACATCATCATAACCCCAGCCGTGATTACCGAGATCTTTCCAGCGATCATAATCTTCAGCTTGACCCCGAACATATAATAGACCGTTCAACGAACTGGTGCCGCCTAATACCTTGCCCCGCGGCCATTGTAATTGACGATTAGCAATTCCCGGGTCCTTTTCAGTTACAAAACACCAGTCTGTTTTAGGGTTATGCATGGTTTTGAAATAACCGACAGGTATATGAATCCAGGGATTCCAGTCACGTCCGCCAGCCTCTAATAACAATACTTTATTATTTGGGTCTTCAGTTAAACGGTTTGCCAGTACACAACCTGCAGAACCGGCTCCTACCACGATGTAATCAAAGGATTCATTATCTTGCATATCGTCAACTCCTGCTCTTTCAATATGAATATTAGATAAATTTAAATATCATTAAATGATAGTAATATATTATATATATGATTATTTTTCAATATTAGTTGACTTAATAATTATATTTTGATATTAATATTATCGTTTTTCGATATTTTAACTAACACTGAGGTAAAAACCATGTCAGAGGACATAAATAACAACTTGTCACGCAGAGACTTTATGCAAATCTCCGGGCAATTCGGTCTAACATCTACTCTTATGGCTGCAGGTGCATTAGGCGCTGGCGCAACATTTTCCGAATTAGCAAAGGCTGCTGAAGATACACAGGAAAAGCGCTATGCCAATGAACCGGAATTCGAATTAACATTCGGCGCATCGGGTTTTAATGAAAGTAACCTTGATATTCAAAAATCCGGGCAACTATTTTTTGCAAACGATCTGGAAGAACGGACTGACGGTAAAATCCGCGTTGAGTTTGTCGGCAGTAATCAATTATGCGGTCAGCTAAACTGTATTAAAAAAACCCAGCAAGGAATTGTTGATATTTTTTCTGCATCAACTCAAAACTCCGCCGGCGGTGCCCCTTATTTAAATGTACTGGATTATGCTTATATGTTTCCATCACGCGCATCGCAATACCATTTTTTCTACTCACCTAAAAGTGAAGCCTTGTTACGTCAACCACTAAGAGATCGACATAAAGTTCAATTTCTGTTCACTCATTGTGAGCAACGCGGCATCATGTTGGGACTTAAATGGGAGGATAAGGAAACAGTTACTTCAATTGAACAACTTGCGGGCACAAAGAACCGCGTTACCGGCACTCAATTGGGCAGAATTGCTATGGAATTAATGGGCTTAGGACCGGTACCTATTGCCTGGGAAGAAACACTAGACGGGTTGAAACAGGGTCTGATTGATGGCGCGGAAACCTGGATGGGTGCGGTAGCCTATGCAGGCATGGCTCCTGTTGTATCACAGGCTGTCGATCTACGTTTCTTCTGCGGCACTGAATTCACAGCTATGAGCTTACCTGTGTTCGACAAACTTGGATCAGACTTACAAGACGATGTCATGGAGTCTGCCTACACAGCTCAAATTGCAGTACAAGGCATGCATGAAGCCGCCCTGTACGACATTGTCGGCGGTACTAACCCGCAAAAACCAGGCACGGTATTCGCTGAAAATAATGTTCGTGTTGCAACCTTATCTGATGAAGAGCTACTTAAGGCCGAGAAAATGTGTTCGCCTGAATACAATCCCGAACCTTGGGCACAATGGCGTGAGCGTCTGGATAAATGGTCCGGCGGTCATGACACATATCAGGAAATCTATGATATTGCACGCGAGATTCCTAAAGATACAGCTGTTGTAAATGTAAAACCACAACGCTGGTGGAGAACTTAATCTGACGAGCTTAATTCACAGTAGTCACTTTAATCTAAAAGTGACTACTGCCACCCCATCAATCTCATGTAATTATTTGCACAAGAGCACCAAACACAGGAGAACACATTATGTTAGGAAAGATCTTCAAGTGGCTTGATGATAATCTGGAGAAAGCCATCATCATGACCTCGTATCCGATCATGGCGATGATTATCTGCGTTGAAGTTGTCCGCCGCTTTGTAATGAACCAGCAGGTTCCGTGGAGCACCAGTATTCCAGTATTACTATTCTTATGGGTAACCTGGTTTGGTGCATCATATAACGTCAAGCAACGTACCCATTTGAAAATGTCAGAAGTACGGGAAAGAATGCCGTACAACATGCAGTTTTTATGTCAAATCATTGATGCTATTGCCTGGATCGCGTTTGCCGTGATTGTCATCTACTATACTTATGAACAAACCTATCTCGCTTATGACAACTTTGCCATTGTAGAAGGAACAGATAATGTGATGCAGTGGTGGTTTTATACTGCAACCCCGCTAGCCTGGTCCTTGATTATATACAGAGTGCTGCAAAATCTTTATAAAGATTTTCAGCTATTCAGAAACAAGCAACCGTTTGAATTACAAGCGTCGTTGGTTGAGTAAAGGAGGAGCATCATGGATAACAGTACACTTATCACACTAATTTCACTCGGCGTAACGGTATTATTTATTATCGGTGTTCCGATTTTTCTGGTCATTGGCCTTTGGGTAGTTGGCATCAGTCTAGTCATCGACTTCACCTTGGCCAACGTTGGCTCTACGCTTTTTGAAGGCCTGAGCTTTTTTGGTTTGCTTGCCTTACCCTTATTTATACTCACCGGTGACTTAATCAATGCTGCCGGTATCGCCAAGAGGATGTCAGACTTCGCCTACTCAGCACTTGGCTTTGTCCGCGGTGGGTTAGGCATGGCAGCTATCGGAGCTTGTGGCATGTTTGCGGCTATTTCCGGTTCCAACGCCGGTACAACCGCAACCATTGGTTCGATCATGCACCCGGAGATGACCAAAGGAAAGTATGAGCCGGAATTTGCAGCAGCAACTATTGCGGCCGGTGGCACAGTCGGAATAATTATCCCGCCGAGTATTATATTTATCGTATACGGGTTTTTGTTGAATTTGCCGATCAGTGATTTATTTATCGGCGGTATGATTCCAGGCATCATGATGGTAGTTGGCATGATGTTGACCTGCTATATCTTATCCAAGCGAAAAAATATGGGCATCATCCTTAAGTGGGATGCAAAAAATATCGCCAAAAGCGCCTTACGTGCCTATCTTGGTTTTATTGCTATTGGAATAGTCATCTACGGTATTTACTCAGGTAAATTCTCACCCACGGAAGCGGCTGGTGTAACCGTTGGGTTCTGTTTATTAGCAGGTATCTTATTCACTGAGGAATTTAAAGTTAGAGAGCTACCTACAATATTGATGCGCTCAGGCCAAATTACAGGTATGTTGGTGCCATTGATCGCAATTTCAGTAGTCATGCAACAGATTTTATCTTTGCTGGGTGCAGGCGAGGCGATTACAGCATTTATCGAATCTTTAGGTGGCAAATACATTATATTGCTAACCTGTATGGCTATGGTGCTACTTGCTGGCACGGTTTTAGAGAGTCTACCCAACACAATCATATTGGCCCCGATTCTCGCACCCATTGCTTACTCAATTGGAATTGATCCGATTCATTTTGCTGTAATATTTTTGATCGGTGATGCCATTGGGTTTATTACACCGCCCTATGGGTTAAATTTATATGTTGCAAGCGGAATAACCGGAATACCCTATTTCAGGCTTGTTAAACATGCATTACCCTATCTGCTTGCCTTAACTATCGTTTGGTTGGCTGTGGCTTTTTATGAGCCCTTCTCAACCTTCATGCTTAAATTTGGCGGCGTATAAACGAGTTACACGTTAAGAACCAACCAATCTAAGGATAAATTGACTATGAAAATGACTACCGAAGAGGCCTTTATCAAGGTTTTGCAAATGCACGGCATCGAACATGCTTTTGGAATAATCGGTTCAGCCATGATGCCCATTTCAGATTTGTTTCCTGAAGCCGGAATCACTTTCTGGGATTGCGCCCATGAGTGTAATGCCGGCATGAGTGCTGACGGCTATTCCAGGGCAACCGGTAAAATGAGTATGGCCATCGCCCAAAATGGTCCGGGTATTACTAACTTCGTTACCCCTATCAAAACGGCTTACTGGAACCATACACCATTACTATTAGTCACTCCCCAGGCTGCCAACAAAACTATCGAACAAGGCGGATTCCAGGAAATCAAGCAAATGGCAGCCTTTGAGGATATGGTCTGCTATCAGGAGGAAGTTCGTGATCCTACTCGTATTGCTGAAGTTCTTAATCGGGTTATCGAAAACGCCTGGCGTGGTTCAGCACCTGCTCAAATCAATGTACCACGTGATTATTGGACCCAAGTCATTGATATTGAATTGCCTCAAATTGTTCGGCTTGAGCGCTCCCCAGGTGGAACGGCTGCAATAAAGCAGGCTGCAGAGCTGTTATCCGAGGCTAAATTTCCTGTCATTTTAAACGGAGCGGGAGTGATTCTGGGCAATGCGATTGACGCGTCTAGACAACTTGCAGAGCGATTGGATGCACCGGTATGCTGTAATTATCAGCACAACGACGCTTTTCCAGGCTCACATCCTCTGTATGCCGGTCCGTTAGGTTACAACGGTTCTAAGGCTGGAATGGAATTAATCTCCAAGGCAGATGTAATTCTTGCCTTGGGCAATCGGCTTAATCCATTTTCGACATTACCGGGTTACGGCATCGATTACTGGCCTAAGGATGCGAGAATTATCCAGGTCGATATCAATGCCAGTCGAATTGGTTTAACCAAAAAGGTAGATGTGGCTATCCAGGGTGATGCCAAACAGGTGGCCATGCAAATTCTCGAGCAACTCAGTGATAGCGCTGGTGATGCGGATCGCGATGCAAGAAAACAACTTATTGCAAAAACCAAAGCTGACTGGGAACAAGAATTAGCATCTATGGATCATGAAGATGACAATGACGAAGGAATCACCTGGAATCAACGCTCACGAGAACGTCATCCGGACCGATTATCACCGCGACAAGCCTGGCGTGCAATCATGGCCGCTTTGCCTACAGATGCCATCATCTCGACCGACATCGGCAATAATTGCGCCATAGGTAATGCTTACCCAAGCTTTGACCAGGGGCGCAAATACCTCGCACCCGGATTATTCGGCCCCTGTGGTTATGGTTTTCCAGCAATTTTAGGCGCAAAAATCGGTTGTCCGGACGTGCCTGTTGTCGGTTTTGCCGGTGACGGCGCTTTCGGCATTTCCATGAATGAAATGACAGCATGTGGTCGACAAGAATGGCCGGCAATTACCATGGTTATTTTCCGTAATTATCAATGGGGTGCTGAAAAACGTAATACCACCCTGTGGTATGAAGATAACTTTGTCGGCACAGAACTTGATGCAGATGTGAGTTACGCGAAAATTGCCGAGGCTTGTGGAGTCAGAGGTGTTCAAGCGTCCACTATGGATGAACTTACCGCAAAACTGAATGAAGCTATTGATTTACAGATGAATAAAGGTCAAACAACATTTGTCGAAGCTATATTAAATCAGGAACTTGGTGAACCATTCAGGCGAGACGCCATGAAAGCTCCGGTTGCAGTGGCGGGGATCAATCCTGATGACATGCAACCTCAGCTTAACGCATAAACTATTTTGGTGAACACTTTGTCTTGGGATTTGCTATGCTTGGCATGCACAATCCCAAGACTGTCACCTAATAATTTTATGTTTTGGACCCGTTACATCTTCAGGTACGGATCTTATAATTACCGGACCCATGATTAAGCACAAACAACCAGACATCAACTTGTCACCGCACGTCAGCGATGAAATACGCAAGACAACGTGTTATATGTGTGCTTGCCGTTGCGGCATAAATGTACATATGAAAAACGGCAAAGTTACTTATATAGAAGGAAATCGGGACCACCCGGTCAACCGTGGCGTACTTTGTGCCAAAGGTTCATCCGGCATTATGCAGGTCAATGCCCCCTCCCGCCTTCGTACCCCGCTAAAACGAATTGGTCCAAGAGGCTCGGGGGAATTCGAACAAATCAGCTGGGACGAGGCATTAGAGTTGGCAACCAGCTGGCTAAAACCTGTGCGTGAAACCAATCCCGAAAAGTTAGCCTTTTTTACCGGCAGAGATCAATCCCAAAGTTTCACCAGTTTTTGGGCGCAAGCTTACGGCACGCCTAATTATGCTGCCCATGGCGGCTTTTGTTCAGTCAATATGGCAGCTGGCGGCATTTACACGATGGGCGGTGCTTTTTGGGAATTCGGTCAACCTGACTGGGACCGTACCAAGTTATTTATGATCTTCGGTGTTGCTGAAGATCACGATTCCAATCCTATAAAAATGGGCATTGGTAAAATTAAAAAACGTGGTGCCAAGGTGATCGGTGTCAATCCAATACGTTCGGGTTATAACGCGGTCGCTGATGAATGGATCGGTATAACTCCGGGAACAGACGGCTTATTCATCCTTTCGCTGGTTCACGAATTATTAAAAGCAGGGAAAATTGATCTCAATTATCTGGCCAATTTCACTAATGCTGCAGTATTAGTTAATGGCGAACAAAATACAGAAAACAGCGGCCTGTTATTACGTGATGAAAACGGCAAAATGTTGGTCATTGATCGTGATACCGGCCAGCCTGCTGCATTCGATCATCCAGATGTCAAACCGGATCTGGCTGGAAAATTGCAACAAGCAGGCGTCACACATCGAACGGTATTACAGCACTTAAGTGAACGTTATCTTAGCAGCGATTACGCACCTGAAAATGTCGCTGAGCGCTGTGGCATTCCTGCATCAAGAATAAAACGCCTGGCAGCAGAACTTGCCCGGGTTGCCTTTGACGAATCATTCGAGATCAATCAAGCATGGACAGATTTTCGCGGCAATAAACACGAAAAAATGATTGGCCGACCTGTTTCTTTTCATTCCATGCGTGGTGTTTCGGCCCATTCGAATGGCTTTCAAACATGCCGTGCATTGCATTTATTGCAGATTTTATTAGGTTCGGTTGAAGTTCCTGGAGGCTTTAGGTTTAAACCGCCTTACCCTAAACCGATTGAAGCTCATCCTAAACCGCATTGCAAATCCACACCTGGAAGCCCACTTAATGGCCCACATCTGGGGTTTGTACGCGGACCAGAAGATTTAATCTTGAAAGATGATGGTACGCCGGCTCGAATAGACAAGGCATTCACATGGGAAAACCCTATGTCTGCTCATGGATTGATGCATATGGTGATATCAAACGCTCATGCAGGTGATCCTTATCCCATAGACGTTTTATTCATGTATATGGCGAATATGTCCTGGAACAGTTCCATGAACACCCGTGGCGTCATCGACATGCTCACCGATAAAAATGAAGATGGCGAATATATTATTCCTAAAATTATTTACTCGGATGCTTATTCCTCAGAAATGGTGGCGTATTCAGATCTGATTCTGCCCGATACCACCTATCTGGAGCGCCACGACTGCATTAGCCTGTTAGATCGTCCTATATGTGAAGCTGATGGTGCAGCAGATGCGATTCGTTGGCCGGTGATTGAGCCAGATCGTGAAGTTCGAGGCTTTCAGTCTGTTTTATGTGATTTAGGCGCCCGTTTAAGTCTAAATGGATTCGTCAACGACGATGGCTCGGCAAAATACAAAGACTATGCGGATTATATTGTTAACCATGAACGCAGACCCGGGATTGGCCCCTTGGCCGGCTTTCGCGGCAAAGACGGCCAAAATATTGGTCGTGGTGAGGTAAACCCGGACCAATTACAACAATATATTGATAACGGCGGTTTTTTTATTAACCACATTCCGGATGAAGCAACTTTTTATAAACCCTGGAATACCGCTTATCAGGATTGGGCTGTTGAACTGGGTATTTATGATTCACCACAACCTTATGTGTTTGATATTTATTGCGAAACCTTGCGAAAATTCCAGCTTGCTGCTGAAGGTTTTGGTGAACGTCAGCCCCCCGATCACTTGCGCGAACGGATTAAACAAACACATGATCCGTTACCCATCTGGTATAAACCCTTTGAGCAAGAGCAAGTTGATGAGAATGAATATCCCATCCATGCTTTAACCCAACGGCCCATGGCCATGTACCATAGCTGGGGCACACAAAACGCCTGGCTCAGACAAATTCATGGTCGCAATCCATTATATATTCCGACTAAAATCTGGAATGACAAAGGTTTTGAAGACGGTGACTGGGCCAGGGTCAGCTCAGTCCACGGTGAGATTACTGTGCCTGTTGCGCATATGGCAGCACTAAACGAAAACACAGTTTGGACTTGGAACGCGATTGGTAAGCGTAAAGGAGCCTGGGCATTAGATGAAAATGCACCGGAAGCCACGAAAGGTTTTTTACTCAATCATTTGATTCATGAACTGCTACCTGCTAATGGTGATGGTTTACGCTGGTCTAATTCTGATCCAATTACCGGGCAGGCTGCCTGGTTTGATCTTAAAGTAAAAATCGAAAAGGTCGATGCACAACTGCAAACCCAGCCCGGATTTGCACCGATTAAATCACCGGTTGGACAAGGCCCTAAAGACTTAAGTTGGCAAGTAGGCTAAGCAAAAAATGACAGATTTACCTAAACAGACGCAACGTAAATTAGGATTAGTCATTGATCTGGACACCTGTGTTGGATGCCATGCCTGTGTAACTGCCTGTAAGGGTTGGAACACCGAAAATTATGGCGCTCCGCTTTCCGACAAAGATGCTTATGGTGCCGACCCGGTTGGGACTTTTCTGAATCGAATACACAGCTATGAAGTCCAGCCTGAGCAAGGTTGTGCGCAGACAATCCATTTCCCTAAATCTTGCCTTCATTGTGATGATGCGCCATGTGTCACAGTCTGTCCGACTGGCGCCAGCTATAAGCGTGTTGAAGACGGTATAGTATTGGTGAATGAGGACCATTGTATTGGTTGCGGGTTGTGCGCCTGGGCGTGCCCTTATGGCGCCAGAGAAATGGATCAAACAGCCGGTGTCATGAAAAAATGCACACTCTGTGTTGACCGGATTTACAACCAGAACTTGCCTGAAGAAGATCGCGTACCGGCATGTGTTCGCACCTGCCCTGCCGGCGCCAGACACTTCGGCGATTTCAGTGATCCGCAAAGCAATGTCAGTCAATTAATTGCTGAGCGTGGCAGTCTCAACTTAATGCCGGAACAAAACACCAAACCGGTGAACCAATACCTGCCACCTCGACCTAAAGACACTTGGACGGATGTAGATTCTACTGCAACCACTTCCACACCAGTTGCGCAAGAACCTAAAGGTTTTTTGGCCTGGCTAGATAGAACCCTGGACTCTCTATAATGCACCCAGCACCTTCCATCATCATTTTTACTGTTTTATCCGGATTAGGTTTTGGTCTGCTGTTCTGGTTAGGTTTAGGTATTCCAGATACAAAGGGCTGGGATGCCTTTGCGATTTATGCAGTCGGATTCATCTGTTCAGTAGTTGGTCTGGTTGCATCAACGTTTCACCTCGGCAATCCACAACGCGCCTGGCGGGCATTTACCCAATGGCGCAGTAGCTGGCTAAGTCGCGAAGGTTGGTTTGCGGTACTGGCTTTAATGTTTATTGGTTTGTATGCTCTATTTATAATATTTTTTGAAAATAGAATGAATGTATTGGGATTTATCGGTTCAATTCTGTGCCTAATCACAGTATTTGCAACGTCAATGATTTATGCACAAATGAAATCTGTACCCCGCTGGAATCACTGGACGACTTGCGCCTTGTTCTTGTTGTTATCCTTAGCCGGCGGTGCCATCCTGGCCGGCCAATCTTTAGCAGGACTTGTGTTGCTGATATTGACCGGTATTGCTCAGATTATCGTCTGGACTAAAGGTGATGAGCGTTTCACTGAACGTGGTTCCACAATTGAAACAGCAACTCAGCTTGGACATATAGGCAAAGTCAGGCTATTTGAATCACCCCATACCGGCACTAACTATTTGCTCAAAGAAATGGTGTATCAAGTTGGCCGCAAGCATGCACAGAAACTCCGGAGGATTTCATTTGTATTGATGTGCATTGTGCCGGCGGTAATCCTACTGCTGTTACCCAGCAATTTATTCTTCATCGCTATCGCTGCCCTATTGCACCTTGGCGGCACCTTTATTTCTCGCTGGTTATTCTTTGCCGAAGCCGAACATGTAGTCGGCCTATATTACGGTAAACGTTAAATTACTCAAAAAAACTCATCTCTTATATCTGCTGGTAGAGTTATCATTAAGCCTTTAAGCATATCCTTGAAAGCTAGTGAAAATAGACAAAATTGACAGCGGTGAGGTTTGGTTGGTCGGCGCCGGACCCGGAGATCCGGGATTATTGACCTTGCATGCCGTCAACGCAATACAAGCAGCAGATTATCTAGTGCATGATGAACTTATTAATCCGGACATTCTCACACTTGCCAGTGAAAACTGCCAACTTATTTACGCCGGCAAACGAGGTGGAAAACCGTCAGCCAATCAAGTTGATATATCTTTAAAACTTGTCGAGCTGGCCAGGGAAAATTACAAGGTTGTACGGCTAAAAGGCGGCGATCCGTTTGTATTTGGTCGAGGTGGTGAAGAAGCCCTGGCGCTGTATGAGAATAATATCCCGTTTAAAATTGTTCCCAGTGTCACCAGTGGTGTAGCCGGCCCCGCTTATGCCGGCATTCCTATCACTCATCGTGAATATAATTCAGTGGTTAGTTTTGTTACCGGTCACCATGCCGTTGATTCACATGACAGCCGTGTCAACTGGCACGCATTGGCACAAACGGGTGGCGTAATCGTATTTTATATGACACTTAACCGCTTAAATCTGGTTGCCAGGCAATTATTGGAAAGCGGAGCAAAACGATCGACACCGGTTGCATTAATCAGCAATGCCACTACTCGTTTACAAACAGTTGTTGAAACCACATTAGCTGAATGCAAATCAATTGATCCATCAACTATTGCAAAACCTTGTTTAATTGTAGTAGGCGATAACGTAAATTTACGTCAGCAACTAAAATGGTTTGATTAGCCTAAATCCGAGGGCATCTGGGATAAGTTATTAGTCATTGTCAATTTAGAGACTGATGAGATTCGAGTACCATTGTTGTTACAGTTTGGAAATTAACCGCATTGATTTTGTTAGTAATTGTTGAACTGACAAGGCCGATGCCTTCACAACGAATAGATTGACTAATTTGCCTCTCGCCCACCTTTTTACTGGCATCGGTTCGTTCAGTTGCAATACGTCTTATAGTTAGACAATTATCAAAATGCCCTATCGGCAAGTTAATCTGCCCTTGTGAGACTAATTCTTCTTTATCCCAAAAAGAACTTGTTTCCCAGTTCGAACCTACTTTTATGCACTCTGGCAATATCAGGTGTTCTGTTGAATTCCCGGTGGCGTCGAACTCAAGGCTGAAATATCCATCACCCGGTATTCGTCTGTACTGTATCGTATAGTCAGTCGGATAATAATCAGGCAGTTGTTCTTGCATTACGTTAACAGTAAGTGTTTTTATAGTGTCATTAGTTTCACTATGTATTGGTGTATAAATATATTTTCCAGCAACATCTTCAAAATTCATCTCTGGCAGAGCTGCTTCCGTAATACTTTTATAATGATAGACTTTGCGAATATTATCCGGTTCGACATAACTGTAAATATCAATTTCACATGCACTGACCTGCTGAAGAAATAAAAAGCTGAATAAGAAAATAAGTAGTCGACTAAAATTCGGTTTCAGACAACTTAGTTTATTATGTAATACCGCAAATATTCGATGAATTGGTCTAAATTCTCTCATCATGTCCTTTTTTAGTTTCACGGCAATCTTTAAATAGTAATTATGATTAAGATTATGACTGGCTTATCGTTAACTATCCATAGGTTTTTTCACAACTACAGGTGCAATATTTACAGTCAATATCAAACAAAATGAAGAGAATTACTTAATCCCAACCCAATTGCTGGGAGCAAAAATTAGTCGAAAAGCGTTGGTGACTTTTTAGTTAACTTGAGTTCAGAGATATATCAATAAAAGAAGACTCTACTGTTATCCTGATGAGGATAACGTGAAAGAATCTGTTTCTAATAATATTATTATCTAAGTGTGTAACCGATTTAAAGGAGATTCTTCGGCTATCGCCTCAGAAAGACAACCAATAGAACGTTGTTTACTAACCACCCCTGCCTCATCTTAACGAGTAAATTTCAATCCCCGTATCATGAACTTTGACATCGATATCAAAGGTCTGTTTAATGTTTTCCTGCGTTAATACTTGTGTTGGCAAACCTCTAGAAACAACTTTACCTTTATCCATTAAATATATGAAATTACAATATTTTAGTGCAAGGTTCAAATCATGCAGAATAACACCAACACAAATATTGTTGTTTGTTTGATCGACCAACAATTGCATTATTTCAAACTGGTATTTCAAATCCAATGAGGCAATAGGCTCATCGACCAATAAATGATCTGCTTGCACGGCTAACGCTCTTGCCAACAAAACCCGTGCACGCTCCCCGCCTGACAAGGAGTGGAATGTCCGCGTCGACAAATCCTGGATACCAACTTGCTGCATCACATCGTTGACTACCTGAGTGTCGATTTGGGGCGAATTGCCAGGTCGATCACGATGTGGATAACGGCCCAGTTTAACCAATTGCCATACATCCAGCGGCCAATGTACAAATGAATATTGTTCCAGATATGCGATGTGTCTTGCTCGCTCTAAAGACTGGAATAATTCAAACGGCTGTTCATTCAAGTTTAACTCGCCGGAAACAGGTTTCGTCAAGCCAGCTAAAATTTTTAACAAAGTGGTTTTACCGGCACCATTAGGACCGACAATACCGGTCAATTTTCCAGGTTCTAAATTGATATCGACACCAAATAAATCAGGCTCAGCGCTGCAGATCGACGTTGCCTCAATCATTAAAACAACTCCTTGCGATGTTTTATGATCAAAGCAATAAAAAACGGCCCGCCAACAATTGATGTCAATATGCCGATACGTAACTCTTGTCCGGTAGCAATAATTCTGACAAAAATATCCGCAATCACTAATAAAATCGCACCGGCCAGTGCGCTTGGAATCAACAATCTGGAAGGCAAGTTGCCAGTAAACGGACGTAGAATATGTGGCACAACCAGGCCAATAAAACCAATAATTCCTGTAACTGGAATGACAGCGCCTATTGCTAAAGATAAACCAATCACAATATAGATCCTTAATTTTTCCACATCAACACCCAGTGAACTCGCTGTATCTTCACCAAACGTCAAAACATCTAAGGCCTGATCATTTTTCAATAATAAATACCAGCCGATAACTAATGGGACCGCCATGATCATTAAATCCGTGAGCGATGCATTCGAGAGCGAACCTTGCATCCATAGATATAAGTCACGCACCGCCCATGGACTGGGAGCAAGATTCAATAACAGCGCCATCATTGCTGCACAGACAGTGTTAACTGCCACACCTGCCAGGATCAAAACCGTAATACTGGCATTACTGCCAACCATTAATAAAACCAGTATTAAGGCGGTGAACGAGCCTAACATTCCTGCCAACGGCAACATGAATGCAGACCGAATACCGAAATACAATAATATTACTGAGAATAGCGCTGCTCCGCTTGCATTACCAAGTAAACCAGGGCTGGCAAGAGGATTACGCATATAGCCCTGCATAACGGCGCCGGCTAGACCTAGAGTTGCACCGGCCAAAACCGCTAATAAAGATCGAGGCAATCTTATTTCCCAAAATATAACTGAATGCGGTGTAGCTTCGCCCCTGCCAGAAAAAATCTGAGTCACCTCAAGATCAATCGGACCAATCCACAACGAAACAAAAAAAACACCACTCAGAATAGCCGCTAAGATTAGAATCAAGCTAGATTGTTGTATCGATTTCATTTTCCTAGCCTCATGAGGACTACATCAATCGATTAGCAGCTTGCAGCAACGCTGTATCGCCACAAATCCATTCCTTGGTCGGCACATAGTAAATGTCCACCTGTTGATTCAGATGCTTGAGTACCGGATGCTGCAACACAGCCTGAGCACGAGAATAATCCTCTGAATATTTGTTCACTATAATTACATCCGGTCGTAAGTCTATTGCCTGCTCCATCGAAATTTGGCCATAGTCACTGATTTTGGCTTCTGCTGCGATATTTTTAAAACCTAATGTTTCAACCAGATGGCTGGCCAGTGAATTTTTGCCGCTAATATAATTATTGGCACCCAGGATAATCGTTCTATTTTTTTCCCTTGGCTTTGCGAATCCAACAAGTTTAGACAATTGTTGTATTAGGTGCTCTGCTAACTCGGTCTGATCCATTAGCTCAGCCATCGCTTGAATATTAACTTTGGCATCATTAATCGTTCTGGCAGCTGGGAACTGTCTTACATCTTTACCAAATAAGCGCAGCCGCTCAATAGTTCTGGGATCATCAAACTCACTGGCAAAAATATAGTCAGCGTCGACGGCCAGCATTTCTTCAAGTCGACCGTGATTAAGCGGAATATCTTTAGCTGCTACTTTGACCATTGAATTCGGATCAACCGCAACAAAACTCAGGGAACGAATCTGATCTGGATCGGCCAGCGCCAGCACCAGCCGATCAGTACACAGATTCATTGAGGCTACAGTGGGTTTATCATCAGCTTGAACAGCACTAAAAAATAAAACCAGCCATAGCCCTATAATTTTAATAAAAAAAACGATTTAAAACTCACCGCTTAAGCCAACAAAATAAGCACGTTCCGGTGTGTTATAGCCTAACACTTCCTGATATTCCTCATCAAATAGATTGTCGACACGCGCTCTTAGGGATAGCGATTCATTAATACGATAGCGGGCGGCTAAATCGACAACGGTATAATTATCCAATTCAACCAGGCTGGTGCTGAAATCTTCATTAAATGCTGTATCAACTCGATCCTTAATATGGCGAATATCGACTGCCAGCTTCAAAGCCTGCTCAAGCATTGAATAATCAATACCTGCTGAAAACTGATGCTCAGGACGCCTGACCAATTGATTGCCCTGGTCATCCTCAGTGTCGTTATACGTATAACTGGTATTAAAACCAAAGTTATCGGTTAAATCGTTCTGATAAACTATTTCTACACCTGTACTTGAACTCTCTCCGTCAATATTGATTGCCGTATCGCCGCTACCGGTAATCAGATCTTCAATATCACGGTGAAAATATGTAATGTCAAAAAATTGGCGTCCATCATCACTCAGGTATTCAACACCAATATCACCACCGCTACTCCGTTCCGGACTCAAGCTTTCATTGCCGGTAAAATCAGGTGTGAAACCGAATAGTTCCACCAATGTTGGGTTCTTAATCCCAGCACCGTAGCTGGAGTGGAGCCGTAGATTAGGTGCGAATTTCCAGGACCCCGCCACACGCCAGGTGGTTTTGCTATCAAAAAAATCGTTATCATCATAGCGGATGTTTGCAGCTGCAGCGAAATCTGAATTATTGAATCGATATTCCCCAACTATGCTGTCATTTTCGATTTCGCGATTGCCGCTGAACGTTGAGTTTAATTTATCTTCTTCGGTTTCCAGTACTAATGAAACACCTTGCTCAGAAGAACCGCTGTTCCATCCATAGTCAAGCTGATAGCCGTAATGATTTTTTTCACCCTTGGAATCAGTCTTGCCGAACGAACTAAAAAAGTCAGTGTCACTTTCATTTCTAAAAAACTTAAGTGAATGATTCAACGCACCGCCTAACTGTGCATAACGTCCCTGGAGCAAATAATATTGTTGATCACCGTCAGAACGGTCATCGGTACTGTCAATTGGAATTGTCGTGAAGTTATCAAAATCACTTTCAAAACTGGTATATCGAACCACCCCATCAATACGCAAGTTCGCCGTTGGGTCAAAACCAAATTTAAAATGTGCCGTAGTGTTTTCATAGGCATCGTCTTCGCTGTTCCCACCTGTCACTAGGGAACTGCTGTCAGGCAATGTGTAATTGAACACTGTATCATCTGCTGATGAAATACCGTCAGTATCGAAACGTTGTACTGAAAAAGCATAATCAAACAGTCCGGTGTCGCCGCGCGTACCGACCGCTGCATTCTTAGTACTATGGCTGCCATATTCAGCACTTACTGAATATTCCGGATCAACCAGGCCATTTCCAGATTTAGTGATAATGTTGATAACCCCGCCTATTGCATCACTGCCCCATAGTGCGCTTTGAGCACCCCGCAGTATTTCGATACGCTCAACACTGTCAGCAAGCAGATGGGCAAAATCAAACCCGGAACTTTGCGAGGGATCATTGGCTTCGATACCATCAATTAAAATTAAAGTTTGATCGGCTTCAGCACCTCGCAATCTAATTTCACTCAAGGTGCCAGGGCCACCATTACGAGCCAGATTGAGGCCCGGTACGTCCTGCAAAATATCAGCAACAAATTCATACCCTTGCCGCTCAATTTGCTCACTGTCGATGACTGTAACACTAGTGCCGACATTATCACGGCTAACCGGCACCAGCCCACCGGTGATTACAATTTCCAGTGGCTCGGAATCCTGTGCCTGAATAACCGGCATTAATAACAATAAAGAAGAAAACGCGATAAACTTGCGCATGACTAACAATCTCCCAAAGTCGTATAAACAAACCCACGCATATATGTTCGACATAATGGCATGGCACTTTCCGCGCCGCCATCTAAGGAGACTACCCTGGTTTGATATCACTCCGTACAAACCTGAGCGGCGAGGCATCTGGCAGGTCTCCTGACTTACGATTTTGGTGTGACTTAACCTTCCCAGTTTCCCAGTGGTATACAAAGCCGCACAATCGGTTACAGTTGCGGGGACAGTCACGGAATTACACCGTATTCCCTATTAATCTTGCGAACCAAATGTGCGTGTAGAGTAACGAAATTGCTATTTATTTGCAATAATTTAAATAAACTTCGCGCGCACTCAGAACGAAAAAATCGATTTGATTATCGAGGTAATTCCCCTTTTATAATTTGTGGAATACCAGCCACTATCAATACTACAACATCAACATGTCTGGCCAGTTCTTGATGCAATCTGCCAAGCTCATCGACATATAACCGTGTTTCAGCACCCATAGGCGTAATTCCCATCCCTACTTCATTGGAAACCATGATTATTGGATTGGGAGCCTTCATTAAAGTCTGCAAGAATAATTCTCTTTGCTGCGTCCAAAGCTTTTCCGAATCATACAAACAATTATTCACCCAAAAACTAAGGCAATCGATCAGAACACATGTGGAATTCGAGTTAATATCTGTTATAGCGTGAGATAAATTTGTTGGCGATTCAATTAATTGCCAATGTTTTGGGCGATCCGACCGGTGCTTTTCTATTCGAGCTTTTATCTCATCATCAACAGCAACTGCAGTTGCCACATAAGTCACCTGCGAATGTTCATTAGCAATTGTCTCCGCAAAACGACTCTTACCCGAACGCGCACCGCCTAGAACTAATATGCTCATCTAATAATCACAAAATTTGGAGATAATAATTATAGGCCATCGCAGCTATTGTTAGAGTCGCTTTTGCAGCTTTATCAAACTTCATTAACAAACGAGTTGGGCAGACCCTGCATATTAATCCACGAAATTCTCTCCCATAGTACATTGAAATCAAAAATCATCGATTAAACCAGTTTATCAGTAATTTAAACCAATTATTAAAACCATCAAAAATTTACACTCAAAGCAAAATCTACATTTATCTTAAAGGAAAGAAAATGCTTATAGATCTACCCACTGTGGAGCGCAATAGAATGCTTGCACAAAGAACTGTCCTTTGGCAATCAGAACGACAAGCCTGTACAAACGCCATAAATATTATGGAAAACAATGTCGATTACAGGACGGCCATAAATATTTTGTCTAACTATATTTGTTGCACAGTTATTCTTTGGTCCCAAACAAGCAGTGTTATTGAAGCACTTATTGATGTGGCTCTTAAAAATGAGAACGGGCTTGCAATATGGAACGATTCCACACCCAGTGTAAAAACGGTCGAAACCTGGCTAGTACGAGGTCGGCGCTGGAAAATCGACGAATGCAGTGAATTATTTCGTGTTTTTGTTTCAATCGTTGAAGTTTTGCATAAATGGGATAAAGACATGACTGTTTCAATGATTCAAGGCAAATCAAGTAACTATCAATTCGTTTCAAGTGACCCTCCCCGATTTAAATCTACTTACGAAATTGAAAAGAAAATATCACTCAAAAAAATAGAACAAGCTATGAGTGCCGTTAAGAAAACCAAGGATAATGGTATTAACATATTTCAAAAGAAAAGAGAGTCTAGCGGCTCGGTTGATCCTGAACATCCCAGAAGCCGTGCTTCAAGAAATGATATCGTTAAAAGGATAACTGAATTAAATAATGAAGATGTAGATAGCAAACGACGGTTTACGCGCTTACTTGCATATAGTTCCGGGGGTACCAATATCCATTCAATAAAACCTGATAGCATGCTGGGTGTCATTGAGTGGATATATGGTCTGCCTGGCGGAGCCGATACTTCCGGCACTACTGCTGAAATTATAAGTCTGTGTAATCTTTTTTCCAGCTATTTACCCAAAGATGAAATAGACTTTATGACACAAGGTGTACCCTGGTATTTAGGGCCAGTATTCGCGATGGTGAAAAATGGTCATCACACGTTTCTCGAGTGTGCAATTGCAATATATTATGGAGCCAAACTTTACGATGACTGTAATATTCCATACATACCCGGTCAGTACAATACGATTAAAGACGCATTCCAGGACCCCACCACACACGACATCGCAAAAGACATAATAGAAAAACTTGAAGAAGAATCCCAGGATATTTATTATTTATTCAAACCGGACACAGGAGCTTGGACTGACAGCAAAGAAAACCAAATATCTCTACTTGGCGGAACTATTATGAATAATTACAGCTATTGGAAAGTTTCTTCAAAATACCGATCTGAGTTCAACAAATTTACTATTGAAAAGGTCCTTGAACAAGCAGGCATAGCTTTTGCCGACAGCCATGATGCATTAGTTGACCAAATGGATACACTATATAGCGGCATAAAAAAACAGATAACTTCAGATTAATACTTTATGCACCCTATACGGTTACAGTTAATCTACCGGTTTATCTATCTGTTCCGTTTGAAATTTTGGCTGGATGGATTCAATACTGTCATTAAAAATATTCATGGCCGATTCTAACTCCTTGGTAAAAGCAGTGGTAAATTTTTTATCAGCAAGGAATTTTTCAATATTAACAAGAGAATTATTAACCGATTTAATCATTGTATCGATTTCATGGTTATTTTCATCAATCTGTTGTGTTGTATTGACTGACAACAAGGGATCTAAAGTTACGGATGTTTGACTCGTGGTTGGCTGTTGTGCGTCATTGACACCAGCAGCATGAAAAAGACTCTGCTGATCAGTTTGCGACAACGAAACGCTATTCTCCACATCGTAATATGCTTGCTCCGATTTGGCATACATAGAATTGTAATAGTCATTAAATTTAGTTTGGATATCAGCGATAGCCGCATGAACACAATCCATCTGGCTTGAAATAGCATCGAGTTTTTGCTCCGTCATTCGTTTTTCTATTTCAATAAAATACTCAGCATCCTTAACTGATTCACTAATCACTGTATGCTCTTCAGGTTGATTTTTCATTAGTTAATAATAAAGAGCCATTCACCAAAAGTATTGGAGAAATAAATGGTGAATACAGTATAAATTACGAACTGACTTTTGTTTTAGAAACTCTATAAATTTTGTATCAGCAAAACACGTTTAGTGTCTAAAGAAAAGTTTGACATGTAATTTCAATATGTTTATGGCGTTGATTCAGTTAATTTGATTTTCTGTGTCATATCCTCTGAATTTCTCAGTAAGAAAAAATAAAATTTAATAGATCGTAATTTAGTCTGATAATTGCATAATTCAGTCCAATTATTTCAGTGACAAAATTAGTTTAATGAATCTCAAGAAAACGCTATATGACTAAACTTTAAAACCTGCAATAACAAATACAAAGATTAGTCTTTAACAAAGGAGAAACACAATGGCATTCCCGACTTCAGTAAACAGTCAAATCACAGACTCAGTCACACAGAGCAATGTAGAAGTACTTTGCCTGGCTCCTGCCATGGCAATGGGAAACCTATATCAAGCAACAGGACAAGCTCTCGGAAACGCTGCTCACAACAGCACAAGTGCACAGCAACAAACCGGTGTTACTGCTCAGGCAACTACTACGATGGGTGTAGCTGTACTTTATTCACTTGATACCGCTTCTACCGGTATAGCGACCAAGGCAATTCTGTCTGCCAAATAAACGATGAAAACCCTAAATGATTTAAAGATGCATAAGTTTTACATAAATATTTAAAGGAGATAAATAATGGCATTCCCAACTTCCGTAAATGACCAAATCACTGATTCTGTAACACAGGCCAATGTCAAAGTGCTGGGCGATGCACCTGCCATGGCAATGGGAAACCTATATCAGGCAACCGGCCAGGCTCTAGGTAACGCAGCCCATAACTGCACAACTGCACAGCAACAAACCGGTGTCACTGCTCAGGCGGCTACGACCATGGGGGTAGCCGTGCTTTACTCGCTTGATACGGCCTCTGCCGGCATGGCAACTAAGGCGATCCTAGCTGCAAACCAGCCGGTAAAAGGATTGGGCAATTAAAGCAAAGCATTTTATAAAATTTCTAAGGAGATAAATAATGGCTTACCCAACTTCAGTAAATAGTCAGATCACCGATTCAGTCACACAGGCTAATGTCAAAGTATTAGGCGATAGTCCTGCAATAGCAATGGGAAACTTGTATCAGGCAACTGCACAAGCACTAGCAAATGCAGCACATAATGCAACTACAGCTCAACAACAAACAAACATTACAGCACAGGCTGCAACGACCATGGGCGTAGCTTTATTGTATTCGCTTGACACTGCATCTACAGGTATTGCAACCGAAAAAATACTAAATTCGTAACAATGAATATATTGTGATTTTATTGCACAACATTTAATTAATAACTTATAGACAATCAGGAGTCTTAAAATGGCATTTCCAACATCAGTTAACAGTCAAATTACCGATTCAGTTACTCAGGCCAACACCAAAGTACTTGGTGACAGTCCGTCAATGGGCATGGGCAATCTATTTATTGCGACCAGCCAGGCATTATCAAATGCGGCGCATAATGCAACCAACGCACAACAACAGAGTTGGGTGACAACGCAGGCAGCAACTACACAAGGCGTAAGTACGCTTTACTCCGTAGATACGGCAGCTACGGGCATAGCAACCCATAAAATATTTGCCTGAAAAACGTGGTTAAAGCATTATGGTGGGACTATATAAATGATAACGAGTTTTCAACATTTTAATTATATCTCCCATCATCCATGCCCACTGTAAATGCAAAGGTCATTGATGCAATCAGTGTAGCAAACACTTCGACAATAGCTCAGGGCCCAGCGCTATCAATGGATTTAACTTATTTATCCATGGCCGATTCAATCGGAATTGCGATGCATAATGCAGTTAACTCACAACATAATGCTCAGATAATTGGCACTACAGCAACTACTCAAGTCTGTGCATTAATTATTTCTTGTGCAGCTGCTGGTGCAACAAAACCTTGATAAAGTCATGTATGGAGAAACAACAAATGGCAAACGATTCCAGTGTTAATGATCAGATTATTGATTCAGTGACAAGCAACTGGCAGGCAACCAGTTCTAATGCACCGGCCAGTTCTATTTCCATTACTGATCTGGTTATGGCAGAAACTATCAGTATGGGAATGCATAATGCGGTGAATACCCAACACAGTTCACAAATGACAGGGGCAGCAGCAGTCACGGCCACCTGCGCGAGAATCATTAACGGTAATAAACAACCCGTCATTAATGTTAACGCCGAACCGAATGCTCCTGTGTCACCGTTAACCCAAAAGGAACTAGCAGTCATTATTGCCCAAGCCCAGGCAGAAGCACAGCAAGCTATTGAAATGCTTAACGCCAGTGTCGATAAAGCTGAAAAAAATGTGGAAAAGGCAAAAGCTGCCCTTGAGCAATTAGCTAAAGACAAAAACATGGAACCCCAACAGGAAAAATCTGATCAAGGCAAAAAAGATTCTGAATCATGACGAACACTTATACAGAATGGACAACTTAAAATTTCACGCACACACACAAGGAGAACTAAATGAGTACAGATAAGGTAAATCAACAATTGGTTGACTCCATTAATGTCGGACAGCAAGCTGTAATGATGCCAGAAGTCATCAAAGCTAGCGGCGCGGGCAAGGCTTACCAGTCTGTAGCACAATCTGCCGCTATCTCAATACAGGATGCATCCGATTATTTACGCAATACCAGCTTAATCAGCACAACTGCAGCCGGCGCAGCACTGGCACAATTGCTCGCAGGCGGTGATAGTAAAAATGCGACAACTGCTTTGACCCAGGCTAATCTTCTGGTTACTGAAGCTGCGGAAAATTTCAAGACAATCGGTGATAATGTAACGGATTTGATGAACAAGTTCCCATCAAGCTAACATGATTCATATTGCTCCATTAACTAACTTGCTATTATTAATTTATATTCATAGCAACCCTGTGAGTAGGCTTTAGTATATAAATGGACATTGTCAACAATTCTCTGCCTAATGATATATTAACTCGAGCACAGAAATTTTACTCAGCAGATTTTCATACAACTACCTGTCATGTTGACGAATCTCCCAGAAAGTTCAACACTTGCGCTTTTGCGCTGGGAAATCAGATCTACATTACCCCCGATGTATTATCACTACCTCTTTTAGAGCGTGATAAAATATTTATTCATGAATTAGCACACATACAACAGCAACAACCACAAGATCACAGTGCAAATATCGAAACAAAAAAAGTTGATCATGGCCAATCAATCGATCAATTAGAAGATACTCTCGAAACGCAAGCTCAGTTAGCCGCACAAAAGTTCATCGAAGGACATGAGCAGCTTCCTTTTAAGCTTACCCCCAGAATTAGTTCATACTCCTGCCCGCAAACTTATATTGAGATCGATGGCATTCAAATTTCATCCGAACATGATATTAACCAAAAACATCAACTTGTTATTGATAAGATTAAGGGAGGACTGCAATGGTTGAGATGGGCCATACAACTTCCTAATCACACATTCCAATTTAATAGTGAGTTGAATTTACTTAACGCATTGCAGATTGGCCTGCACGGCACTGATTTATTATTAATAAGCCCTCTGGAGCTTCTGGCCACACCTGGCAGAATTGCTGAGTTAGATGAAAAAGATATTAACCGGTTGATGGTTGCTGATCCGAGTACATCAGATATTTTAAATCCGGAAAGTGAAATCGGCCGCATATTAACGAAAAATAAACTGTACCCACAACTTTATTTAAATTCCGGACGAAACTTTTTACAACAGACAGGAATTGCCGATAAAGGCTTATTTCAAGCAATGAATATCCGGCAGTTAGCCAATCTCTATGACCTTGAAAAAACATCCTCTTCGTTAACATATTTAACTCTCCCTAAAAAAAAGGAGGCTGTTGAGTTTGCACTATTGCAATCGCAATCAGCTAGTGAGTTTATTGATTTATTTATGTTTTACGCACTATTTTTAGGAAAGTTCAGAAAAAAAACCAACCTGAACTACAATCAACGTCAGCAATTAGCCACATCTCTGTTACAACAAATTTTTGATGCACTTTATCCATATCAAAATTGTCTACAAGTGGAAGTTCAACCGAGTGCGCAAGAACTTAAACAACTATTACATAATTATATTACTGCAGGTGGCAAACTGGGATTTACTCGCCTGTCACTCGCGGCCAGCGAAGTAATTCGCGAAAGTTCTGATTCGATTGTGATTAGAATTGATGAAGCATTTACCACAGCATCTGAATACTTTGATGCTGCCCAAGACTATATTAATAATTACCGGTGTGAGCATATTATGCCATCACAGGACGGACTGATGTGGCGTTATAGTGCTGCATCAGCAAGTATTGATTTAGATGCCAATGGCTATATAACATTAAATTCTTATAGCCCTAAAGCACATCATAAACAAAAAAATAGTATCAATGAAAACCCTATACCCAAATGAAGGGAGAATATTATGACTCAACAAAGAAAACCCAAATCCAAGAATCCCTCGTCTGCCATGAATAAAAAGCTTTCAACAGAATTACTTGATCAATCCGTTGCCGAGGAGTATGCACAATTAGAGGTCGGCAACACCGAAATTATTGTGGCAAAGACAATCGAAAGAAATAAACTTGAAACTGAAAAAGCCATGAAACTGGTTTCATCCACAAGCCAACAGATTGCTGCAGACATTGCAAACTTTGAAGAAAAAGTAGCCGATGCGGTGGTGCTCATCTCGCAACAAATATCTCAACTCAGTGATTCTGACACTGAGCAGGATGGTTCAATTATTGCTACTGAGGAAAATCTTGCCGCTACGCTGAATGACATCTTAAACGACACAGATTCAAGTTATGCGCAGAGCGTCACTGCTATGGATGTCAGTGAAAAACTAGTTGCTGCTACTGATAACACATAATTAATGACAATGACCAAACCTCTACGAATTGAGAACCATTTTGCATACGTACGGTTGCTAAAGGAAACCAGAACAGCATGATCAAAATTTACCATACCCAAATTAATCATTTAAAACGTGAATAGATTCTAAAGCGAAAATAATAAGGCCTCACAAATCCTGGTGGCAAAAAGCTAGCGCTAACCTAGCTTAAAAAGGGAGGAAGAGTGTCGCTATATCTTAATTTGACGCACCAGGAGGATTTAAATGTCAAATTCAGTAAGTGAGACATCTATAGCTTGGACAGAAAAACAATATCAACCAAATTTGCCACTGGAACACCAAATCGGTGAATTGCTTGTTTCAGCTTTGGTTCATTTAAATGAACCTTATGCCAGTATAAGTATTAATAATATTGGCATGCTCGAGGTTAGTGACATATCCAAAAACTTTAATTTTCTACCTCCTGTAACAAATTCCAATGCCGAGACTTTCTTAAACGAAAGAAAACCAAGCATAACTGCAAAAGCAAAAAAAGTATCTAGTGAGCTAAAGATCACTCAAATGTCATATGCCGGGAAAAAATTGGGCTGGCTGATCGTGCAAATTGTACGCAGTAAACTCAATGGTGATTGCAGCAAATTTATTAACCGACTTGCAAATCGCTTAAAAACTATAATCATTCGCGATCACGTTCGGCGCCTGACCTTGCGTCGATTCAACAAAGAGATAATGCTAATTGGCAACAGCAAACAACTATGCAATCTGGAATCAATGATAGAAAGTGCATCAAACTCTATATTGCCAGTAGTAATAAATGGAGAGATTGGTTGCGAATTTGTGCAGGTTGCCTGTGCGATACATTTCTCAAGTAAGCGCGAAAATCAACCTTTTGTCGAAATTAATTGCGCCTTACAAAGTGTTTATTCTGACAGCGCTAATCCTGAAAAATGGATCAAACAGGCTGAAGGGGGAACATTATTTTTAAATCAAATTGACTTGCTTGATCAGGCTATACAGGAACAGTTGTCTGTTTTAATCGAGCCTCGTTGTCTACAACGACTCGGAGCCACGTCCAGTTCATATCTGTCAAACATACGAATTATTGCCAGTACGACTCAGGATCTAACTGAACTTGTTAAGTTAGGGAAGTTTACATATAGTCTTTATGCCGAGCTAAATTTTCTCAGAATTCAGGTGCCGCCGTTACGTTATCGAAGTAGTGACATTATTACTCAGATTAACTATCTACTTTCAACGAATAAAGGGCATAAAAAATACACCATGTCACCAAAGGTGTTAACTACACTGACAAATTACGATTGGCCAGGTAATTACATAGAACTTCAGCAAGTTGTTGCACATCTGTGCACCATGATCCAGGATAGCAAAATATGTTCATCACATATAGAACAATTTGCACCCCATTGTTTAGTAAACGGCAGGTCGGAACAAGGAACTCCAGGTAGAAAAGAAACCACTAGAAGTGTTCAGATTTCGTCGCAAGATTCTGAATTCAGCAACCAGATAATGGCACAAAGGTTACTTGCAGATGATAATTCTTTTCTGAAGCCACTACATCCATGCCTGCGTAAGGCACTGGTCTATATCAAAAATAACTTCCAAGAGCATACTACCTTACCCATACTTGCTAATCATGCCTGTGTCAGCCCATCACATCTATGCTTTCTATTTCGTACCGAGTTAGACACCACATTTAAATCTCTGTTGGGCTCTATTCGAATAGAGCAAGCCAAACAATTATTGTCAGCAGGGACTAAAACTGCCATTACTGAAATCTCTTTGGATGTCGGATTTAGGGATTTGAGTCATTTTGAGCGCACATTTCGTCGCTTAGTGGGGTTGAACCCCAGGGAATATAAGCGGCTCTCATGCAACAAAACCGGTGATTTTGAGAAATAGAACCAATCATGATGAAAATGAGCGCTTTAGATAATTTTATTCTCTATCGACGATGGCATTCGTATCCAAGGCAATTTAAAAATTACTTCGGATCATACGCAGCAGCAATTTTTATAGATCCATTGAACAATAAATTAAATGCGCTTTTAACATCTTCAAGAGTAACCAGATCAAGCCAGATATCCGGATTAATATAATATTCGGATTTAGCTAATTGACCTTCTCTCAGCATCGATGATGAAAAAGCTTGAGCCCAGCCCTCATTACTGCTCAATCCCTCCAGTATGTTCTGCTTCAATATAAGTTTAGCTTGATTTAATTCATCTAAAGTAAAATCGCCATTCATCAATTTTTCTAGTTCTTTGTCAACTAGGACCTCAACCTTTTGTTTATTAGGCAGACTGGTAGTGAAGGAAATTTTAGTAATATCACTGGAATCATGGTAATGGATGCGGTCACTATTTACATTTAAACTGTAGATCAATCCCCTATCTTCTCTAATTTTTTCTTGCAATCTGTTATATAAGATACCTCTGGCAATTAATACGGAAGGACGCTGATCTTTAGAATAATGGCTGTGATTAATATAAGTCATTTCCAAAAATGATTTAGATTCATTGCTACCTGCGACATTGATCCGTGCAGACTGGACAGGTCTAGTCATTTTTACTGTAATCTGTTCACTGGACTTATATTGGTATTGCGGCAAATCTGACAAATATTTTTCAGCAAGATCTTTTACTTCGTTGTCTGAAATATCACCGACAATCATTAAGTAAAAATCATTAGTCAGGAAAATGCTATCCAAAGATTTTTGCAGATCACTAATCTGAAACGATTCGTATGCCGAAGCATCCGGAAGCCAAACGCCAGGCTGATTACTATACATATGGCTATAGATTTGTGAGTAATAGTCATTAGCTTTTGTTAACCTGTAATCAACCATTTCCTGTTTTAAAGTCGATAGCATTTGGTTAAACCAGGTTTGTGAAATATTCAATGGTTCAGACCATAAATATTTTATCAGCCTAAAATAAAATTCAATAAATGACCTTTTAGCTTTCAAATTCAGGCCATGTTGATAATTATTAAGGTAACTAAGTAACAGTGGCGCTTCACCGCTTGCGTTTAGTTTTTGACTAAATTCACTGCCCAGAAAAACACCTAATCTATGAGCATTGATTAGTTGTGCAGTGATATAGGCATTTTCAAGTGATTTTATATCAATGGAATGTAAGGTACCCGTTGGTGATATAAGTTGAATATAAAACTGACCTTCATCGATTTTGGTTTGCCTATGAAAAACCTGATACCCATTAGCAAGAACAAACTTATTCAGTCCCAGCACTTCATCTTTATCAACTGATTTTATTTTCTTGGGTTTCGGGCTAATGCTGTTTATTCGGTCATAAATTGAATCACGGTTTTTAATATTATCTGTTACGTTGAGGTTCAACTGGTCTGTAACAGGATTCGAATTTTCAAATATAATTTTGCTTTCAGCCATGTCTGGAAGCCTGTCCAAACGTTGGTTATTTGCTTCAATCGAAACAACCTTCGGCTGACTATTAAGACGCCTAAAAGCACTGTCGACTTGCTCTAATGAAATCTGCCGTATCAGCTTAATCGCCACATTGTAGTATGAACCTGAAAACAGAACCGGTTTGACCCCTTCGATCACATTGGATGTCATAATGTCGGCAATCCGGTCAGATTTCAAAGTATGAAATTCATACCATTGATTGCCAATCCTTTCCGAAAAGCCTTGCCTATATCCGAGGAATTCATCTTCTGAAATACCATTTTGCAAGATATTGCTAGTAACAGTGTTATAAATTTCTAATAAATCCAAATAGTTTCCATTTCTGACAAAACCAAGTAATCGGGTAACGTCAAGGTCAGTGAAGTAAATAGGACTATCAACTGAAAAACTCAGCGGGAGATTTTTCTTCTTCGCCAATAAATTAAGTTTCGCCAAAAAGATATCCAGGGCAATGCTCTCTGCGAAAAGCGGTTCCAGTTCGGAGAATTTATTAACGTTATATCTGGAATTAAGGTATAACACATTAACAAAATCTTTATGTCTGTCTTCACCGGCTGACGAAATATAGAACGTTTTTTGTTTAAGATTAGACAGATTTACAGGGTTGATTTTAGGAGCATTGTTGCCAGATTTTGGTTTCTGTGAAAATCTGGCCGAAATAGTTTTCGTTATCCGGTCAGTTTGCAGATTACCGGCAATAACAAGATGCATATTCTCAGGCTGATACCATCTGTCATAAAAGGACTGAAGGCTATCTACTGATGCTCTTAAAATCGAATCTGTTTGACCAATTGGGAAATGATAATTTTTATCTACTATTTGCGTGATTTTTCGTTTTACTTTTTTGTCAACTGAATTTTCCTCTCCTAATCTTATTAACTTTTCTTCTAGGACAATTCTTTTTTCTATTTGCAGATCTTTTTCCTGGAACTGTGCTTTTGATGATAGTTCTACAAGAACATCGATTGCTTTTTCTAAATTTTCACTGTCGTTCGCCGGAATACGTAATTTATAAAATGTGTAGTCTGATGAAGTAAACGCGTTGTAGTCATGCCCTAAGCTTGCTCCCATTTGGTTAAATATGGTGTTTATTTTCCCAGCAGGATATGACTCCGTATTTCTAAAAACCATGTGTTCAACTAAATGTGCATAACCAAATTCAGTTTCTGTTTCACTACTTGAACCTACATTAATAATTAGTCGTAAGTCTATAAAATCTTTAGATAATTTATCAGAACTATATACAGAGTATTTAAATCCGTTCTCTAACTCACCATTAACAAGATTTGAGTTTTCAGGAATATTCCAATTTCGAATTGTCTCAATATTTGGTCCAGTGGCACATCCCGAGATAAGAACAGTTACGATTACGAACCAAAAATTAATGTATTTTTTTATTAAACTTTCCATATTTAACACTAATGAAATGTTGACGACACAATTTATCTAAAGCCTGCTTTTAGCAGTTAAGCTTTATAAATCAGATTGAATAACTTGTTGTTCTACCCCAAAGTTTTATGCACAGCTGATGCTGTAATTATAATGTAACAGTTTATTAAAAATGTCCATGTGAGCAATATTTATCAAAAAACTCAATCCATTCAAGAATTCTTGAAATACCCCAAATTTATTCACAACAGTGAGTTATTATGAGCAGATCCCCGCCTTCGCAGGGACAGGAGCGAAGCAATCTAGAATGGATTGCCACAAAAGTTGATCCCCAATAGTGACTCAACTCACTCACGCATTAATGACATTGGGTGGATGTGGCAAAAGCACCATAATTAGAATGCATCACTGATTATAAGTAGTAAATGCTTGTACTGAGCATCGAGTTATCAAAATCTCAGTTCTTCACAGAAATTAGATCCGCATATAAAGTTTTAATTACATCATATGATTTCGGGTGTTCATTTTCTAGATAACTCAAATAGTTTACATCTACTTGATCAAAGTCAGTTGGCATTTGCTTATCTGGTCGCCTAAACTTTTCACCACGTTCTCGCATTGGTTTCCAGGGCGGATACGTCTTTTCTGTGATCCACCATTCCAGCATCCGATTTAAGTCTGTCGCCTCCTGAATCCATCTTTTTACATCATAAGCAAAGTGATTGTATTCAAGTTCACGATTTTCTTCAGCAGAATAGGTTAATCTGATGAGTTGCAGTTTAAGCGAATTAAAATCGGCATAAAGTTGTAAAACATGTCTAGCCAAACTCCATTTTAAAAATCCAATCTCTTCTATTTTTACTGACATTACAGGTGTTGGAATAGTATCTAGTAATTGTTTGAACTCCGTTAAGTCTTGATCATTGATATGAAATTTCCCTCGATCTCGAATATGATTTACAGACAAGCGTACTAGTTTTAATTGTTCTCTCACCCCTTTAATTTCGCCTCTTAACGAATCGATGAGTAACCTCGTACTTTCTTCCTGCTTGGATTTGTTCTCCTGGATGTATTTAAAATAGCCCAAATAGGCGGTTAATATTACAACAAGAATTGGAACTACGACTTTGACCAGAACCTCACCGGATTCATTCATCTCAAACCTCCTCTATTTCAAAATCATGAATTTTGTTACTCTGAGCATAAATTTTTATGTTTTCTCTAATTAGCTAATTGCCATCGAGCTCTTTTCGAGAAACTTATATGACAATCGGCCACTATATTTTTTAGATTCATTTCTTAGTAATCGTTCTACGGCTTTCATATGGCGTTTGTATTTGGGTTTGGTAACCTTGGACGAAGAGTTGAACCATAATTTAAATTTTCTCTTACCCTGTGATTTTTTGAGTGCGGACTTTTCCGTTCTGGATTGAATGATTTTTTTCAGGACACGTAAATCCGGATTTTCATGGCCACCATTTCCACAAATCACATAATGATCGGCTGTAAACTTTCGCCAAAAATCAATATCGCTATTATGCTCTGATCCGTGGTGTGGCACTTTGATCACATTAAAATGTAGTCCATCATCGAGATTATAAGTACCATCAGCAATCAACCCTCTTTCAACATGATCTCCATGGCCATCTCCAGTAAAAAGCATAGTCTTGCCGTTTTCTTCAGCAACAAACATCAAAGAAGCTAAATTCGGCACAGTGACCTTCCTAATATCACCAAGTTCAGAAAGACCCAGGTTCATAATATCTTGAATTTGATCAGCAGAGTTTGGACTCAAATTCGCACCGGAATCTTCGATTTCTTTATCGACCTTTTTAATTGCTTGTTGACCCTTTGCCGTATCAAGCCATTTCTCCCAATCACTTTTAAGTTTTTTAATATCTTCCTTAAACGGTGCAATTAATCGAATTTTTGTATTCCCGAATGTAAAATCATTTTTCCCATTTTCATACACCATCAGCTCACCATTAAATTCCTCATTAACCGGAATATTTAATAATTTTGGGCTCAATTTTTGAGCAAGTTCATAGGCCTCCCTTTTACTAGTCGCGTATCCAGAAAATCTTTCAGAAGCATCCAAAAAAGATTTCTGGTTTTTGAATGACAAAATTGAAGATAGTCTTGCAGCGCTATTGGCGACACCTGAAGCAAGTTCACCAAGCTGTGCATCAAAAGAGTTATGCCAGACCGAATCAACTTTTGGAGGTTTAGGAGACTTTGGTTTTTTAAATTTAGAGTTACCATTTGATTGCTGATACTTGTACACCCGCCAGTCAATTTCATTATCAAACAACTCAATCACGCCGCTTATATGATCTTGATCGATATGTGTTACACAAATGGTGTCTAATTTTTTAACATACTTAGCCAGGTAACCGGCCACATGATCACGAAATGAGCTGCTCATGCCTCCATCAATCAGCATATTTTTTTTATCGGAACTTGTTAACAACAAGCAGTCTCCCTTATCAGATTGAAAAACTCGTAATTTCATTCTAAATCCCTCCTTGTGTATACATCATTGACTTCATCGAGACAGGCTTCAGGGTCGATGACACCGTAGCCTGCCTGATCGTTCCACTCATAAGTTGCACCGGGCAAGGGTTTTGCTGTTCGTTGCAGAATTCCCCGAATTTGTGCGGAAGTTAAGTGGGGGTTATAGTGAAGCATTAATCCTGCAACCCCAGCGACATAAGGACTGGCCATACTGGTTCCAGTCATACTGGTCCACAACTCATCGCTATCGAAGTTAAAGCCTTTTGCAGCTACAATATTTGTACCCGGTGCAGCAATTTCAGGCTTATTGCGATTGTCCCGCGTCGGCCCTTGACTACTGGAGATATTAATTAGATTATTTTCAGCGTCTAAATTTGCAACCGAAATTACGTTGTTAGCACAAGCAAGTGAACTGACTGATGAATTATCTACATTACTGGTTTCAGAGAAAAACGACGGGAATCGCCAATAGCTATATGGGCTACCGTCAGGTGTAACATCACCCGGATCATCACGTTCAATCCATGCATGGAAATACCCATCCCTTACCTGTGTGCCGTGCAGTCGTACTTTCCATGTGCCTGGTTTTACTCCAATTACATCCGTTTCTGATAAAAAGGGGGTGAGATAAATTGAAATATAATTTGCCCCATTGATCGGGTGATATAACTCATTATAGATACTCACCATTGACCCATTTGCAATCATTTTGTTTTCAATAAACCTGCCCGGATCTACAATTTCTAACCAATCTTCCCCAGGTGGTTTCACCGAAACACTAAAACGATCAGCAGGGCTATACCAAATTTCCATCTCATTCTCAGAAACATCAGTATAGGTATTACCAACAACCTGCCATTCAAGATCAACATTCAATCCTTGTGCATCAAGTTTTCCACTTGAATGTATCTGTCCCATAATAAAACCTGAATCGTCTGGCGCATCAAGCAGAGATTGACCGGCATTCCCCGCCGCCACACTTATGCTTATTCCCGGCTCGGTTAATACTGCATCTACCCAGCGACAAAGCGCGCTGCTACCATCATGCGCATTACTATTAGTCCCCAAACTAATGTTGATTGAAACCGGCAGTTCATCCAGACCTTCTTCTCTTTTTATTTTTTCTGCTGTTTCTATAATGTAATCTATAGCATGAACTATTCGTGTTGAATCATAGAAAGACTTTCGTCTTTCTTCTTTCTTGTCGGAATTTTTAGGAATATCAATCAGCACACCGACAATTCGAGCATTTCGACATACCCCTCGATTCCCGGCAGCAATGCTGGCTACATGGGTAGCATGTGAGTCGAGTACCATTTGTGATTGTGGTTCCAGTTTTACTGCAGGCAGACCAAAAGCTGCTGATTTATCAATAGCAGTATTCATATTTTTTTGAGAAATTTCTCTACCATAATCAAACGATTTACCAACATCTGCTGGATGAGGTCCTGATTCACTACCTTGATCCCAAATACTGACAAAGCGTGTTTTACCATTGTCATCAAGAAAGTCTTCATGGGCAAAATCAAATCCTTCTGCATCGATCACGCCAATGAGAACATTATGACCGCCTGTTGTTCTGATTTGTCTTTCGCTTATCGTCGGCGCTGCGGTGTCACCATTGTTTAAAGTAACAGGTGATTTGAGAGATTCTCCCTGCTCAATATAGGCTATGCAATTGTCATTCACTAAATCCTCTAACTCGCTTAGCGGCACACTGGCAGTGCTCATGTTTTCCCGTGACCGGCTGACAACAGCACCGGCAGATCGGTGGCAAATATCCGCTTCTTGTTTGGCACCATCTTTTGTATGAGTAAAATGAACAAATATGCTAGATTCCACATCCTGCACCGGTGTACTGATACTGCCCCTCTTTAATTTCACACTTGCTGCTCTAAGAGATGATTCAATAGTTGGCTCGACAGGACCTTTTTTTATTAAGTCATGTTTGTTGGTAATTTTAAGATTACTTGCTGTTTGTGAACGTACACCGTTTACTTTAGAACTACCGTTAGCCACCATTCGTAACCTGGGCTGTACTTTTCGGGTATGCGTTCCGAAAATTGGTTTTTGCTTCATTTTGTAGTCCTCCGTATTTATTGAAAACCGACCATATCCACTATACCTTCGTGACAGTTTGAATTTGTCACAGGTGCGGCATGTATAAGATCAGCAATTTTCGTTTCTAAGGTGATCTCTCCCTTAAGTTGCAGGAAAAACTCAACGATAAGCTGGTCTCCGGCGTGACGCTGACACTTCATACTAATACGATCACCGGCATCATCGCCGAACGAGTCTTCAAGTGATTTCTTGACTTCGACAAGGCTGACATCTCGACCGATATTCATTTCGAAAAGATCCTGGAGTTCTGATGCATTTATTTGATCGATGAGTGAGATCGATTCAGTGTAATATTCTTCAGCGGTATCGCTATAACATACGCCGTGCTTGATCCACTCATGTCGCTGTAAAAAAGATTGAGTTCCGGGCATAATGATATTCAAACGTTGTCTTGTTTCATCCGTCAAATCCAACTCATCAAGCAGGTCCCATCGCTTTCTTCGATCAATTGCTTTTTGTGTGCTGTCAACTCCACAGTAAGTGTTATTACGTGGTTGTGGCCAAAGCCCGTGCAAAGTAAACTGAGTTGCATCAAATCGGCCTTGTGTCATTGACGCACATTCCGGCTTAGATTGATGTGATTCACAAAAAGCAGGTTGCCAACTGAAAGCCAGGACATAATTATCCTTCGAGTCATCATCAGTCTCATCTGCCTCTAGTTCACAGTCATGCTGAATCTGGCCACATGATAATTCAACCCAACGGGCCGGTGAAGTTAAATCCGGGATATAAATCTGATAATGGCTCGGACTATTAGCTTTGTTCTGACCTAACAATTCATACGATTTTCCAACCTCAAGTGTTACATTTTCCGGGTTATTCTGTTTACGTATAGAACGAAACCCTTCACAGGGTTGTTCTGCAATAAAACAACCTTCCAGTTTCTCAAATGCGTATGAATTATTCGCTAGCAACTGGATTGACAGTGCAATTAAAAAAAGCAAATAAAAGTCAATTCTAAATTTGTGTATATGATCACTAGTTTTTTTATTGCTCAATAGTTTGTTGTTTATGAGCAAATAAATTATGTGCCTCATTATTATCCCTCGTATGATAAAAGCCAGTCTTTTCTAATAAAATCTTAGATGCATTCAGTAGTTGTGAAATATGACTTTTCCAACTCCTCCCCTTTTTGATCTAAATTTTTTTAGAATTTGTTAACTTTTCTAACTTCATGCTCAGCCCTTAGCTATTGGCTGCTTAACCCAACTATAAAAGTTGCAAGTTTAACTTGTGTCCAGGCTTAGAAAATTAATACATTAAATATTATGATTTTTTCAAATATTATCTATATGACTTTAGTCATAATGATATATATTGAGAGCTTTAAGAATACCAGATAACAAAAACGTTTAAGTTACCAAATCTAACAACTCAAAAATAAATGTGATGTGTTGACGACTCTATTCGGTATTTACCTTGAATCTTAATAATCATAAAAACCATGAAATTAGTCTAAATCACTACAAACCTCTTTACTATTTAAAAAAATAATGGTATTGAATTAGTGTTAAAGATAAAAAATGAATAAAAGAAAATATTTAAAACCTATACCAAAATGGCCGAGCGACGTTTAGGCGAGGCAAAGTGAGCGAAAAAGCGTAGTTTACTCAATGTAAAAGAGCATTTTGAGATAGGTTCAACTAATTACTTGGCTAATCGGAGGATAAGTAATGCCTATTCAAAGAATTATCTGTAACCCGCCAATTTCTATCGCCAGGCTTGGGGAAAGCTCAGTACCATTAGATGCATTTTCATGGATCGCGTCTGAAGACCCCCATGTTATCGGTGAAACTCAAATAAAGCCACAATGGACTTTAGATATACAAGATGATGGCAGTGTTATTCCAAGAATGCCTGACCGAATTGTATTGAAGGATAGCGGCCAACTACGTCCGGTGGCCCCCTTCATTGAACTTTGGTGTGATGTTGGTAACGATGGTGATGAAGACAATTGGCAGCGCCAGCCATTAACAACTTCTGTTCTTACTGCACATGGTCTCAACAACGCAAACATCACATTTGAGATTTCAGCTATGAATTTAAAAGTGGCTCGACGTACCGGTGACCCAAATCATCGTTATGGAACGATTAGCCCGATGCAAATACGAGGTGATCAACATACTCCCTTCACAATTCATGCAGGCAGCTTAATCACTAACGCAGCAGCGATTCCAATGATCCCTGTTGACCGTTCAATTGCTTTGGGTCGTGTTCAAGTAATCCGACCCGGAATTCAACCTCCGGACAATGCCGGAGTAACCTGGGCTGATGATGTCAATATCGAAACAATCAGAATCAGGATAACACCCGCTACCGGCGAATTTTACGGACCACCTGGATCAGAACAAACAGTGTTACCCACTTCCAGGTCTCGTGGATTTTCAGCCGTTAAAGCCGGTAATAGTTTTCTCAATGCAGCGGCCGGCTGGGCTGGTGCAACCACTGAACGTGTTACAGTTCGATTAGGCGAGCCTCCCAGCGGGCTTGTTTCTCCTGGTGATACTTATGACGGCGCAGAGCAAAGCGGTGGCAATGATCCCTCGCTCGGCATTATCGATGATACTTGCGAAATTTCATTAAGTGTTAGTATTGACCAAAATTCGATCGGCAGACCCGCTCTTACTTCAACAGCAACAGTCTTTTGTGGCCCTCCCGATTATTCACCTGACAGGCGGCCTTTTGTATCGTTGGCTGATAGTTTTAATGACCGCTCTGGAACAAAGGATCAACGTAATTTATCAATTACTGATGATGAGCTTGATCGCTGGGTTGAAGATTTATTTGAAAGAACCTATGAAACAGTCTCCTTATTCAATGTGGATTTGTGGCGAGCCAGTTTTGCAACCAGCCTTTCTGCAAGCCAGCAACGTGCCTCGCAAATTCCTAATGATCAAACCGTAGCCCCCACCCGGGCCATGGGTGGTTTTGACGCACTACGAGATGGAAATATTTCTCTGAGTGCCCCTTCAACTAACCAGCCACTTCCAGTAAGCCAACGTGCTCGTGAGCGCCATCGCAATCTTTCTGACATTGTAGCGTTGAAACGTTTTATTCGAGAAAACCCCAATCGGTTTGAAGAATTAATCCGTCCTGCTTTCTTTGTAGCGGATAACGAAAACCCCGGCGCAACGACAATGCAAATGCCCCCTTTCATGAGAAACAGTAATGCTCAGCCATTGACATTGACTCAGTGGCAATATGAATTGTTAATGGAATGGCAACGCCGGGTTCTGACCGGCCCGGTTTTAGTTGAGGAAGAGGCCCTTATGCCTCAAACATTAAGCCCGGCTGCAGAACAGCGACGCGCACGAGTATTAGAGCAGTTAAATTCAGCTACTGATCCGATCTAATGTCACAGCTATCAAATTCATCCTCACCTGCTTGGAAAACATTTACATCCGATGGGTCCAGTCACCTATTCGTTGTCGGAGATAGCCGTGTTTATGATATTACTAATGATGTAAAGCAAAAATTAGACTGCAATGACAGTGTGACACTGAAGCAACTATCTTCAATTTTAAAACACAAACCATTGCAGTCTATGCAGGTTCCAGAGCCACTGCCACCACAAAGCATATCTCTGAACGTGAGTTCCAGCTGCAATTTGGGATGCGCATATTGTTATGCGAGCAAGGGTAGTTTTAATGGTGCACAACAAGAAAAAATGTCCTGGGCAACCGCTCGAAATGCCATTGATAAACTGCTTAGTTCAAGTGATCGCAATGCCCCGGTCACCATAGGTTATTTAGGTGGAGAGCCTTTTATCAACCGCAGCTTGATACATAAAGCGACACACTATTCCATTAACAGAGGACAGGCGTTAAATCAGGATGTTCGTTTCTCTGTCACCACCAATGGAACGATCTTAAACAAGTCAGATCGGCAGCTTATGCGTTCACACCGCTTTGCTGTCACAATAAGTATTGACGGTGGCAAGGTATTACATGAACAACAGCGAAAAGGCGCCGACTTCTCCCGTTTAAAGCACAAGATAACCCCGCTTCTTAAAAACCCCGGGCAAGCTCAGATTAACGCCAGGGCAACGGTGACGCGCAATGATTTTTCTCTGCTTGAGCGCTTCGATGCTATCCGTGAGCTTGGATTTAGGGACATTGGTTTTGCCCCGGTGCGGGTAGGTTCTCTCTCGCAAGCATTACACGGGCAAGACTGGAACAAGTATTTTGATGCTTTTATTAAATTAGGCTCTCGTGAGCTTGAACGTTTGAAAAATGAAGGTCATAGCGCATTTAGTAATTTAGTTATTGCATTAAAACAGATTCATCGCGGAGCCTGCTCGCCTTATCCATGTGGTGCGGGCGGCGGATATTTCTCCGTTGCAGCTAATGGTGACTGGTATGCCTGCCATCGGGCCATAGGCAATCGTCAATTCTTAATGGGAAATAACAGCAGCATTGATCAGGGTAAAAGAAAAGAATTTTTAAACCATCGTCATGTGCACAACCAAACTGATTGCCAAACATGCTGGGCAAAGTATTTATGTTCAGGCTCCTGTCACCAGGAAGCCAAGTCAAGAAACCCAGACAGTTGTAACTTTATCCGTCGCTGGCTGGAGTTTTGTCTTAGCAGTTATTCCGGCCTGACCGCGGAACAACAGAACAAGATTTTTATTGGAGGATCAAAATGAGCGACGAAATCAAATTTCATCCACGCAATGTAACTGCCTGGCAAACAGAATTAGTATCGGGAAATACGGCCACCTCTCGGCTTGAGTCAGGTGTTGGTAATTGTTTTCCCGGCCTTGAATGCGATATTCGCAACCTGGAGCGTCGGTTTTTTCCACACCTGGCTGTTGATTTCATCGGTGGTAATATGCTGGTGGCTGGGGTAAATCTTCTGGCAGCACAAACGGCAGGGCTTTCGCAACAAATGGTTGATACTTATCAAATGATTGCCGAAGATACCGCCAGCCCAAATCCGGATGAATTCTGGATAGTCAATCAAATATCTGGCAATTTTGGACCGTTTGGTCAGCTGGATCTAAGCAGTGACGATTTTGGAACAAGAAATGATATTCCTGCAGACGCCTGGACGGCTGTGCGTCTGTTACCTGAAGATTCTGATGTAACTATTACGCTGACACGCCTACCGGCCGGTGCAGTCCCTGTAACGCGTACATTGAGTGGCAAACGTATTTCATATCTTGATCAAGAAGGCGCAATCAATGAAGTTTTTTCTCCAGGGGAATTATCACAATCACTATGTTCACCCTGGACGCATGATTTTAGAGATTGCGGCTGCTTTTATTGGGCCTCCAATCACCCGGATATTGCCATGCCTCAAAAACCTGCTGATATGGGTCCTGATTTGGCCCTAGACCGACCAGTTGCCTGGCAGCGTTCAGACAAAGGCACAATAGCAAGCCCGCCACCCGCAGCAAGCATGACTAGAGCTGATGAAATGCGTCATTATGAAATTAATCATCGCTGGCAAGAACTGGGAGTAGTACTCGATGGACGGGAACAAGGCGCAACATACACTCCTCTCATGTTTACAGCAGATCCTTTTTTAACGATTGCTGATTTAGTTGCTCACGTGCGCTATGCTGCCGGTGTTGAACTTGCTGTCACACTTGAATATTTATCCGCTGCCTATTCTCTTGACCGGGCAGCTGCCGGCGGCACTTTAGCAGATGATGTGAATGCCTCATTTGCTGAAATTATGCGTATTGCAATTGGTGAAATGCGGCACATCCGTGCAGCCAACGACATGTTGCGCGCATTTTTTGAACGGGGTCTTATTCCTGAATTCACACCCGCATTGCAAGTTGCCAGTGAGCTACCCACCGGCGGCAACACCACCAGGCCCTTGCAATTTCGTTCATTGACCATGGCAACACTTGACTCGTTTATTGATATCGAGCGCCCTTCATTCTCAGTAGATGGGCTCTATGGACGTATCCTCGAAACTGTTAAGCAATTAGCACCGGGGCCATTGGAAGCAGTAGTCGAGTCCATTATGGCTGACGGCACTGACCATTTTGACACGTTTAGTTTTATTAAGGAGTGGCTAGGACGGCACCCTGAATCTGCTTATCTGTTGCAACTTGATGAACCAGATAACAGTATTAATTCCCATGTTCAACTGCAAAATACCTATAAGGATCTGCTTGAATTACTGCATCAGGCATATTTGATCGGCTTGCCCTCCGGAGCCGATCTAATCGCGCAATCCCGTGCGGATATGTTAGCCAGACCTGACGGGCTAAGAGGCCTGTGTGAAGCACTTGCGGCAGATAATATAAGAGTCACTTTTATTGCGCCGGCAGACACCAGATTCACACCCATTAATCGCCCGACCTAAATCAGCATGATTCTGATTCATGGTCGTGGTGTAACTGCACTTTCTTGTGCAAACTTGCTTTTGCAAAAGGGATTCAATGTAAAAATTAACGGGAAACCATTCTCCAGTGAATTAAGTGTTTTAATTGACCTAAGTACCTTACAGTTACTAGCCCAAATATTTGAAGATAAAAATATCGTCGAACTTGGATACCCGATTCAACACCGAATCGTCAAATGGGGTGATGATGCGCCCAAAGTTGTTAATGCACATGCCAAAGCAATAAAGTTGAATCAATTAAATTCAAGCTTGGAAAGATCACTCAGTGACATTTTATTTTGCAAAGAAAACAATGACGATGAATCGATCGAATGCCATATTGACGCAACTGGGCGCAGGAGCCAAATAGCATATAAATTAGCCGGGGCAACGAATACTTTTTTTGGCAGCAGAGAAATGATTACAACCCAGGTCGAGGCTAGCCTGGACCATTGCATAACTGAAACGGTCGAAAATGGCTGGCTATTTATGTTCCCTGTCTCTACAAATCGCGCCATAGTGCAAATGATGTGTCCAGTAACCAATGCTGAAGCCAATCATAAATCTATTTTAGAAAATGCAATTCAACAGTCCAGTTTAATTAATTTTTATACTCATAGTAGAAATATTGAACGCATTGCCTGCTTCCCTGCCTCACCCAAAATACTGTCAAGCCTCGGATCAAATCGCTGGCTCGCAGTCGGCCATGCTGCTTTTACTGTTGATCCAATTTGCGGCAATGGTATTGGCGCAGCGATACATAGCGCAATCTTAGCAGCAGCTACCCTTGAGAAAAAAGATTCCACTGAATTCAATACAGCAATTGATCATTATCACAAACGCCAACAGCTATCGTTTGTACTTCACTTGCAACACATCAACGACTACTATAAATGTTTTGCACATAATAGAAATTGGCAACAGGAGTTATCGTCAACAAGACAATTTCTAGAAAGCAATACTGCTACTAATATCCTTAACTACGACAACATGTACTATCAACTGGCCAATAACTCTCTAGTCAAACTGGAAGACCTAGTCTCATGACAGAAACAGAAAATTCAAACTCAGCCGCTAAGCCTGAAACAAAGGAAAAACAATTGACGGTCCTTTTACGGGTGAGCAACAACTGGCAACAACCAGATGACTTTCACATGCTGTCAAGAATCGGAGAATTTGTAAGTGGCAAATGCGATTCTGATGCGTTGAAAAACTTAATCAAGAATCCGGAAGTAATCAGCCATGAGACGGATCGTAGCTCAGGCCGTCTCAGGTAATCAATCACAGCGTATGAAGATAACAAGATGACGGTTGAATCATTAGCTATTATCGGTGCCGACGCTGTACATCGCCCGCCTTTTTCTGAAAAAGGTGATCAAGTTATAATAGGTATTGTCGATGATGGAATAGATGTCACACACAGTGCCTTTCTTGATGAGACGGGTAACACTAGGATATTAATGCTGTGGGACCAGACGACTGATGTTTCACCTCCACCTGAATTAGTACCATTCGGCCGATTATTTACCCAAGAACAGATCAATACTTTTATTTCTAATAATTCGGTTCCCAGTGGCTTGTCAGCGGCTCATGGGACTGGCGTAGCAAGTATAGCCGCAGGCAAACCAGCTCCGCCAATAGCAAGTGCAGAACCTAAATTTCATGGAGGTGTTGCGCCAGAATCAAAAATAATCGTAGTCAAACCCAAAATAACCATCGATCAAAACGATGAAATGGCTTTAGGGTCGTCTTTTTCGCACATACAGGCGATAGACTTTATACGCCGTATCGCACAGGATCAGCAACTGCCATTTGTTATCAATTTAAGTTTCGGCACTAACGTTGGTGCCCATGATGGCAGTACTATGCTCGAAAATTACCTAGAAACGTTAATGGGCAACGGAACCATCCCCGGACGAGCTGTGGTTAAATCAGCTGGAAACGAACATGATAAGTCCGCCAGTGCTGCTTTGGATCTTAGTCCTAACCGACAATCATTTTTAACCTGGAATTCAAGAACGGTCTCCAGAGAAAAAGATGTGATAGAACTTTGGTTCAAATCAGCTGATGTATTCACATTCAGATTACACCAACCTGAAAGCCCGGCCAGTGGAGTATCAGAATTAATTTCGCTGGATAATCCCGAAGTCAGCGGTCAATTAGAAAACAACAACTCATATCAAATAACCTATCAACGTTTTACAGCACAAAACGGCGACAGCAATCTGAGTATTATTATAGAACCAGGAGCAAGTGATGAAATACAAGGAGGTGATTGGAAACTGGAAATCAATGCCGGCGATGAACTTCCATCCGGTGGTCATATTCATGCCTGGGTGGAAAGAGATGACAGACGACGCGCTATCAGATTTAAAGGCCATGATAACAGCGCACCGTCACTCACTATACCTGGAACGGGCCGATCAGTTATTTCGGTAGCGGCAACACTCAAAAATGCCGATACTATTTCAGTATGGCCACCCTCTTCCAGAGGACCTACCCGGGATGGACGAGCCAAACCGGATCTGGCCGCTCCCGGCTCTAAAATAGCTGTTGCCCATGCACATTCACGACATGGCATTGTTCTCAAAAGTGGGACAAGTTTTGCGGCCCCTCACGTATCAGGTGCAATTGGTTTAATTTTCTCACATTGTAAAAAGAAAAATTTACCTCAGTTTAATTCAATACAGCTTCAAACATTGCTTACACAATTTTCTAGTGGGTTCGATGGTGAGTGGAGTAAAGACATAGGCTACGGATCACTGGATATCGAATCAGTTTTCAGACAGATATTTACTTAAAGTTATCCGGCCACCATCACATATCCCAGAACAGCTCCATCACTATGCTTGGCAGATAAAAAATAACCCCGCAGGATGCGGGGTTAAAGGATGTACATATATAGGGTTTGGGGGGTAAGTATGATGTACAGATAAAATATACCAATATTAAATAATTTTAACAATATAAATTCAATGAAAATCTTTATAAATCAACCACTTATTAGTGACTGAATATCGTCATTATATCTAAAAGACCAGACAGAGAGCCGATCTGAAGTTTTTTCTTAACCAAACTGTATACGACTACGACGGTAATAATAATGATTTATAAAGCTAGTTTATTTCAGAATGACCGAGTTGAGTATATTTACTGAATTGATAATTTTTGCAGCTTAACTCTGAAATTAAGCAATTTCACCCCATTGCTGCACCATTGTACTCAGAGCTGTAACGCCACTTACTTTGATACTAATGTACCGAAGTGATTTAGGATTTTTTTGCACATTGAATGCAGTTGGTGGCCATTGGCATCGCCTGAAGTCGTTCCGGGTTAATAGCATCTCCACAATCTGAGCACAGTCCATATTCACCTGAATTCATTCGTGCCAGTGATTTTTTGATTTGTTCAAGTTCTTGTTCTCCTTCTCGAATAAGTTCTACCAACACTTCTTCGTTTTCCCGTTCAATAGCCTGTTCACTCCAATCAGCACTGTGTTTGTTTGATAAACTTGTTCGTGCCTTAGCCACACGTAATTCCAACTCTTGTTTAAGTTCTTCTAATTGATGCCGATATTCTTGGTACATAAACTAACTCCGAAATTACAAACTTCTTATAATCCAACGACTATTAAAATTCACCAAATGCTACTGAATTAACTTGTTGAGCTGAGGAAAAAACCAATAGTAGGATTATACTTATGGGTATTTTTTGAATGCCCCCTAAAGTCATGCTCCAGTTACCTAAGTCAGTGTTTTGGCTGGGCCTTTTATCAAATTCAATGCATTTGTTCTTTGAAATTTGAATCTATAGCGGCTGTGACTATAAAGTATTCGATTCAAGTATAAATTGACTTAGGTCAAATGCATTTGACTTAGAGCTTAAGATTGTTAAAAGTAATTACGCCTACCGTATTAAACTTAATAAGTTATAATTTTTAATTAATATTGTTGTTACTGGTCAAACAAAAAAGCCGGTTTCGAGTGTTACCATAGTGAGGAAAATGATAGATGGTAAAAAGTGGTCAGCAATTAGCGCTGTTAGAGTTATTGCGTTCATCAGAATTATTCTCGCATTTGAATAATAAAGCACTTGAACCCATACTTCGACAAGCACATCGAATCCGATGTGAAAAAAATAGATTCATTAAAATTTACTGTGATGAATCCCAGTATTGCCATATTATTGAACAAGGTGAAATAATGCTTTCGCGCGTCACCAATGATGGTGATAGCTACGTAATTGATGTAATAGACAGAGGTTGCATATTCGGCATCACCACTATCCTGGAAGATAGTTTATATTCACAAGTTTTGGCCACAACCATTAAGCCCACGATTATCTGGCGTATTTCTCTCAATATAATACGCAATCTAATGAAACAGGAAGATGATTTTACCGAAAATCTACTACACCTGGAATTACATACCCGCCTTCTCCAAGATCTTGAAATAGAACATCGAACTATTTTAAACGCACCGCAACGTATTGCCTGTTTTTTGCTGGTTCATTGTCCGGCTGTCAATCAATCGCCAGTGACAGTCAGCATTCCCTACAACAAAAAGCTAATAGCGGCAAAACTAGGCATTCGACAGGAAACTTTTTCACGTGCGTTGCAAATCATCAAACACGCGACAGGAACTGAAGTCATTGGTTCTAAATTAAAGATCAAGGATATCAATAAACTTAAATCATATGTCTGCCACAACTGCTCGCTGCAATACCCATGCCAACATAATCATGATGGGGCGAGAATTTACTAGAATAAATGAATCACCATAATACCGGATTCAGCTTACTTAAGGTATTGAAAATCAAGCTCCTTCAATAGGTATTGATCTGAACATGGATTTTTCATTTTTAAGTTTAGGTAAAATAATGGATAGAATTCCATCACAAAGTTTTGCTTTCCAGTCCTGCTCAACATCGACATCCTCTGGCAATGGAAACGAACGATAAAAATACCCATAACTTGATTCATTAACTAGGATGTTTTCAACTGATTCTGCTGTGAGTTGTTTACGCTCACCTTTTAAAACGAAATAATGGCTATCAATCTGAAGTTCTATTTCGTTTTGCTTCAATCCCGGTAACTCAATTTCAATGTTATAAGCGGTTTTGCTCTCGATTATGTTCATGGCGGGAATAAATACCCGGCTGATTTCAGCATTTTTCAGCGAGGATAATGCTTTTGGAAGGCCAGCTTGAGAACTGTATTTAGCTCGAGTGTGCTGCCTGTGAATTATGGTCATAATCGATCTCTTAAACCATTAACCATGTCAAACTTTAATCGAGCATAACCAGTATCACATTGATTTAAGTCAAATAAGATTTGAAATAGAGGCTTATCTGAACAACCCTGGCTTTACCATGATAGTCCCGGTTGTAATATTGCTAGCACTCAGATAACCTGCTGTGAGTTATCACGATCTGGAGGCTAATACTCTTGCAAAAATCATCATTGGGAGACAACGTACCAAAGCAAATTCAACGTCTTGTAACAAACGCCAAAAAGAAAGAAATTATTGGGCCTGACTATCCCTACCCTAAAAAAATGAAGCGTAAACAATACGAATCTGAAAAACAAATGTTACAGATTGAGTTGCTCAAGTTACAAAAATGGGTGAATGAATCAGGAAAGAAACTAGTGTTGATTTTTGAGGGCCGTGATGCGGCTGGTAAAGGCGGTACTATAAAACGATTCATGGAACACATTAACCCGCGCGGAGCAAAAGTCGTGGCACTGAGCGTGCCTACGAAGATTGAGCGGGGACAATGGTATTTTCAACGTTATATTCAACGCCTGCCTACCCAGGGGGAAATAGTATTGTTTGATCGGTCTTGGTACAACCGAGCTGTGATAGAACCCGTGATGGGTTTTTGTAGCAACGCACAATATCAGCAATTTCTAGATCAAGTGTCCGGCGTTGAGCGTACATTAGTTGACAGCGGAATTATTTTGTATAAGTTCTGGTTTTCAGTGAGCAGAGAGGAACAGTATCGTCGATTTAAGTCACGCGAAATTGATCCATTAAAACAATGGAAATTGAGCCCGGTTGATCGTGAAGTGCTAGGCAAATGGGATGAGGTAACCGCTGCCAGAATAGAAATGTTCAACCGAACACACACTAGTTTTGCGCCGTGGACGGTAATTCGATCAGACGATAAAAAACGAGCCAGGCTCGACTGTATTCGATATGTGCTTCATGACTTACCGTATCTTCACAAAGACAGTGACATCGCCATTGCGCCAGATTACAACATTTTAGGCACCCCTACCGAAATCTATAAAAATATGCACTAATTAGACCATCGGATACCCAACACCGATATACAAAATATCTTCTGGCGGTTGCGGGTTTACAGGTGCAACAAATAAAAGTAGCTTCACAATCAATACAAAGTCAAAACTACATACTAATTCTGGTTTTTACCTTTATATTCCGCTGAGTTTTTGGACACATAACGATGTTTTTCAACCAGTGCGAGCAAATCGAAAGCACTGATCATTCCCACTATCATCTTTTCATGAGTCACGACAACATGGTGGATATGATGGTTTCGCATTAACCGCGCTGCGGCACTGGCATTATTATATTGAGGAATAGTGTAGACCCTTTCAGTCATAATGTTGCTCACTGGCGAACCCGGTTTCAAATCATGTGCCAAATCCGTTGCCGAGACAATTCCGACCGGATGACCTTCGCTATCAACCACAGGTATTGAACTGATTTTATTATTCTCCATCATATTACGAACATGCTCGACAGACTGATGCGGCTGGGCCGTTATAACTGACTCCGTCATCAAATCATTGATTTTTACACTCATACTTATTCCTTAATAAATTGATTAATCACACTTTAGTTTAAATTAAAGATAATCTTCAATTAACTTTCGCAGTGCCGGCAAAGAAGCAGAGTCAAGTAAATTCAATGCCTTAATTCCGGTCAACTCCTCTACCAAATCAATCGCTGCAGTAGTATTAGTGGCTGGTCCGGTAATTAAGTTCGGTTTGATTCCAAATGCGGCTTGTACGCCTAACACAGCATATGGGTCTGAAGCAGATAATATCATCAGCGCAATGTTATCTTTAACGGCCTCAACCACTTGATCGCTATTGTAAGGTTCAAGCGGCGATGCACCTGCTTCAATCACAGCAACATCAGGTTGTAATGATTGGATTCGTGCCAACATGTACGCCAGACTCTGTTTGAATGAATCTTTCTCTACCACGGTGGAAGGTAACCCGGCGTCGACAAAGTCAAGTATGTGATCTGCGCCGGCGTCGGCATAAGCCAAAATATCGCGATAACGTCCGGCACCCGTCAGTTTTGCACCAACAACTTTCATACCCAGGTTTTTTAACTCGTGAATAATCATTCTGCCCGTCGTTGTCTTACCGGCGGACATTGAAGTACCGACCAGCATAATAACGGGGACAGAGAAAGATCCTGCCTTTACCGGGGCAATAAAATCCTGCATGGATAATTTTTTATCCTGGGCGGCAACATGACCCAGGTAGGACAAATCCATCAATCGTGGTAAAAACATTGATACTGATGTTGCCATACCAAACAAACCTGCTCCAGTAAGCGCGTGCATCTGACCGTCCTGTTTAACGGCCTGCCAGTCTCCAACACCTTCAAGTGTAGCGGCACGTTTACCCAAAGCACCGACCAACTTGTCACCTTCCAACATCGGCACCATCCTGCCGTTACATAGCTCGATGGCATATAAAGCGTTGGGTGAACCTTTAACTTCGCAAGCAATATAATCGCCATTTAGCCACTGTTCTCGCTCAAGTTTCGCAAGCTTTAACTCTTGCTCAGCAAAATCAGTGATTCTGGTCAATGATGTTAAAAAATACTCTTTACTTTTATCTTTACCTGAAATCATGATCGCCCTCCTCTATTTGCGGGGCCATAATCAGCATAGCTAATAGTGCTACCCGCTCTATGGTTTTATCGATATAAAGAAATTCATGCTCTGCATGAGCACCATCGCCTACCGCTCCCAGACCATCTAGCGTGGCCGTATACTGACTGGTGGTACAGCCGTCTGAACCACCACCAGCTGTAGCTTGCGTCAGTTGCATGCCTAAACTTTCTGCCAAGTTTTGCGCATACTGCCACAAGCGATTATTTCGTTTATTTTTTTCCAGCGGCGGTCGACCAATGCGACCATTAATTTTAACGTCCACACCTTCGGTTGAAGAGCAAATCGACTGTATTGCCTTTTCAACATTGGGAATGTCTGAACTGTTCAATATTCTGACATCCACACTGGCTGTGCTTACAGGTGCAACTACATTTGGCCTAATGCCGCCATCAATTATCCCGACGTTGACGGTTATTCCTCTGTCCAAATCATTCAAATCAAAAAGCTTCTGAATCACATGTGAAAGCTCTAGAATGGCGCTGGCCCCAGCTGTCGGATCAAGTCCGGCATGTGCCGCTTTACCCCTTACTTTCACATTAAACCTGCCCACTCCCTTGCGTCGGGTTTTTAAGGCGCCTGCTTCGCCTAATGCGGGCTCCATAATGTAGGCACGGCTGGCAATTTGAGCCAATCGACGTATATGATGAGTCGACTCTTTACTTCCAACCTCTTCATCTGAATTAACAAAAATAACAGGTGTCACTGACGGACAATAATCAAGTTCTTGTAATACCTTCAGGGCAGTGACGATCTGTGCTATACCGCCCTTCATATCAAAAACGCCGGGACCTTTAATCTTTTCACCATCGTCAAGATAAGGCATGCTTTCCAGAGTTCCTAGCGGCCACACAGTATCAATATGTCCAATTAATAATTGAACTGGAGACTGTTTTAGTTTTTTTCGTGGTCTCGCATAGAAATTCCCGCCATGTTTTGTGCCAGCAAGCGGTATGGTCATAAAATCGAGCTGATTGAATTGCTGATCTAGCAACTCTTTAATGCCTTGCTGTGCAGCCAAATTTGAGGAAGGACTTTCTATTTCTACTAATTGTTTGAGCAATGATTTCATTGCCGGGCAATGACGTTGTGCTGCAGCCAGCACTCGGGCAGGATCAGTTTGAGACATAAAACTACTTTTTCATGTTTGCTGGCAAAGGAAACAGATTAGACTGATGAATCGTACTGAAACGATATGGATGCAAATAAGCCAGCAAGGGTGACCGATTAATCAATTCGGCATCGTCCTGCTCGGATGTTCGCAATGCATCTTCATCAACATGAGCCGCGATGATCTTACCTGTGATGAGTGAATTTTCGCCAAAGTTATCAATTATCTGATAGCTCTGACATTCCAAAAATACATATCCGTCCTGGAGAAACTCTGCCTCAATCTCGCTCGCTGAAAAAGTATCAAAACGTTCCAGAATAGTTTTATTCTCATCGTTTTCACATCGAGGCGATGCGGCCAGCGAGCTTAATAGCAGTTGCGTCGGTCGCACATAAGTAACCGTAAACACCTCTGTATCTATAATATTCTGATAGGTCTTGTGACTTGGCGTACAAACAAATCCAAAGTAATTTTCCCAACCCATCGGCATCGCCATATGCTTTGGTGCAAAATCCAGCTGTCCACGTTCATCCCGAGTGCCAATTAATACTAACGGAGCCACACTGAAAAACCGCTGCCAGATCGGCAAGGACAAATCCAGTTTAATAATTTGGGCCATGATTACAGTCTCTTTTACTTCATACTACTCATCAGCGAGCTGAAAACATTGACATTAATCAATGTTAGAAGATTTTCCCTGCGCTAACATTTTCATGACCTGGTATTGATAGTTAAATCTGGAAACAGTGTGTACCTGTGGCTGACCCTCGGGCTTTCAACCGAATTGATCAATGTCAATGTTTTGAAGGTGCATTTCAGATATTAGTTCAATGTATCTGGATGTAAACGATTTGTATGACTTTTTACATTGATCTAAAAAAACTGCCGAAGGACTATAAAACCAACGAAGAATTCAACAAAAAGATAGTTGAGTTCAGCGCCAAGCGTTATATTGAAAAAGTGGAGTTAATGCCCTATCAGGCTGAATTAATCAAATTACAAGAACATCTTGAGAAATATAAGAGAAAGATGATTATTCTATTTGATGGGCGCGATGCATCCGGCAAAGGAGGCACAATAAGAAGAATAACAAGATATATGAATGAAAAACATTATCGAATTGTGGCACTTGGTAAACCCTCAGACTTCCAAAAAACCGAGTTGCACATGAAGCGTTATATTGAACAATTTCCGCATGCCGGCGAGATCATCCTGTTTGACCGGTCCTGGTACAATCGGGCCATGGTAGAGCCCGTGTTCGGTTTCTGTACCCATTCCCAATATCTTAAATTTCTCAACCAGGTCAACAGTTATGAGGAAAACTTCCTGCAAGACGGTAAAACAATATTATTGAAATTTTATTTTTCAGTATCTAAAGAAGAGCAGCAAAAACGGTTTGAACGGCGCAAAAATGACCCTTTACGTCAATGGAAACTCAGTGAAGTAGATTTACAGGCTCAAGAATTCTGGGATGAGTTTACAGAAAAAAAATACAGGATGTTATTAAAGACCAGTACCAGGCATGCACCCTGGCATATCATTCGATCCGATGATAAACATCAGGCACGCAGGCAAACTATCAAGTTGATTTTAAATTCAGTGCGTTATAAATATCGCAATAAAAAGCTAAACTACAAGATTGACCCCAAGACGGTTATTCCTGCCGAAAGGGAACTAAAACTGATGAAAAAAGACCGAGGAAAATATGGCAAATTTATCCGCTAAAAGAATGTATAAGTTCATATTCGTTATGCAACTATTACCAGCAAGAAAATGCCAAGCTTGCATAAACAAATTAGATTAGCAATGGAGGTAATATTTAATCATGTAAAATGTAAATCAGATTAAACAAGGTATATTGGTTGCTTTTATAACCAAACTTCGCATCTCAACTACGGAGGATAACATGACATTAGCCCGGAATCTGACCCAAAAAGAAAAGCAAGTCTGTGAAAAATTAAGTTTGACAGATTTATCACCCCACAACCGCCGTGCAAAGGCAATACTACTCGTTATTGATCAAGGTTTAACTTATGCTAAAACAGCTGAACTAACAGGTTTAACGATTGGACAAGTTAGATACTGCCTGCATCGATTCCGTAAGCTTAGGATAGCAATGTTTCCACTACAACAAGAGCTAGAGTCCAATGCGGCTGTTATTCCTTCCAGTTCGGATGAAATTGCAAAACCCGATGCTGATATAACCTCAACAACATCAAAAAAGGATACCTCTGAAAAAAGCAAGGAACCAAAGAAAAATAACAAACCCCAAAAAGCCAAATCCAAAAAGGATAAATCGAAGAAAAAAGACAAACCCCAAAAAACCAAATCTAAAAAGGATAAGTCGAAGAAAAAGGACAAATCCGAAAAAACCAAATCCAAAAAAGATAAATCAAAGAAAAAAGACAAACCCAAAAAAGATAAGTCAAAGAAAAAGGACAAATCCCAAAAAATCAAATCTAAAAGGAATAAGTCGAAGAAAAAAGACAAACCCCAAAAAACTAAATCCAAAAAAGATAAATCAAAGAAAAAAGGTAAGCCCCAGAAGAATAAGTCGAAGAATAACAAAGGCAAACAAAAAAAGGTGAAATGAGTTTATATAGCGATCTATGCAATTTAATCTAACTATGCCGTCCGATTGCTTAAGCTATATTAGGCTATTCAGTGACAGATTTAACACCCTTTTCAACACAGAGAAGCATAGTTTAAGCTTTACAGAAATTAAATTAAGTCTGTCGCCTATAACCTTGAAAGGCTTAGACAATAATTTGCCCAAGTCGCACGCAACAACTTTCCGACGACTTATAAAACATGTTAACATTGTAACAATTCAGGAGAAACGAATAGCAAATGCCCGCTAAAAGCAAACTTCTTAACATTCGTATTGATGGAGAATTGAAAAGAGCTGCCAAAAGGATTGCCGTTGAAGATGGGCGGTCATTATCCAACTGGGTAACACGCCTTATCGAAATCGAAGTGAAAAAGGCAAAAAGTAAATATGACCATGCTGCCAACTCGAGTTCTAACTTAAGATCAGTCTGACTGAGTCATCTTAATTAAGTTTACAATTCAAAGTTAATGTCACAAATGAAATTGACCGGTCACCAAGTTGATTGGGGCACTGATTCGTTTGTGATTCACGGTAGTTTTATACGTATAGTTTCTATTTTTCGTTCAGTTTGATGCTCAATACTATAAGTTATACCGTGTGATTGAATTTGACTGCCTCGTGCTGGTATATCAGGAGATTTTTCTAATAAATATCCCGCTAGAGTTGAATAGTCTCCCTTAGTAATCTCTATACCCAGCTGATCATTCAAGTAATCCAGCTCAATATTCCCGCTGACGATATACTCTTTCTCAGCCATCTTCTTGATTAAATCAGCTGCATCTTCAGTACGATTAAACTCATCGTGAAATTCAAATACAATGAGTTGCATTAGATCGGCAACAGTAATAATACCACGCGCGCTGCCAAACTCATTGACTACTACTGCCATTAAATCATCGCAATGACGTAAATCATCTAATAACTCACGTGCAACCTTGGCACCACCCACATAACGAACTGGTTTTATATAATCTGATATTGGTATATCGGCATCAAGGCCCAGCAATTCGAGCGAGTGAATCATACCAGTAATGTTGTCTACTCTTTGATCATAAACCACCAGATTTCTGAAACCAGAGGTTGAAGCCAGTTGCCTTGCCTCAGCACAACTTGCTGATTTATCAACACCCACTACATTGACCAGAGGAACCATTGTCTGAACAGCCGTGGATTCTGAAAATTGAAACATCTGGCGAATCATTTTGCTTTGCTCGGGGGAAACATTTCCGTCGGGTTCAGATAGATGCAGCATTGAAATAATTTGTTCTCTTAACGTAAAAATACTTGCATCCTTGCTTCCACCAACTATTCTAGTTAAAAGTTTGGTGATAAAACTAAATACAACCAGTATTGGAAAAAACAGATATGAACAAAACTTAAGGATGAAAATTGCTCTGGGTGTTATCTCATTCGCTTTTTGCTGAAACACACTTTTGGGAATAATTTCACCAAACAGCCAAATCAATGGTGCAACAAATACCACCGCCAGCCAGCTATAGCTGCTGCCCAGCAAGCTAACCACCAGTGCTGTTGCTAAAGTTGTGTTCGTAACTACTGATATGTTAGTACCCACCAATGTGGTGGAAAGTAACCACTCAGGTTTCTCAAGCATTTTCAAGGCCAGTTTGGCACCTTTTGAACCTTTAGCCGCTTCATGACGGAGTCTGAAGCGATCTGCACTGACTACGCCGATCTCCGAGCCCGAGAAAAAACCCTCAGCTATTAAGCACAACAGCATGGCTAATAAAGTAAATATAATTTCCTGCATATCAGTTATTCACCGTTGCCATCTTGCCCAGTTTCAATTAGCTGTTCATCAGCAATAGCGTTTTGACTCATTGTCGCGACAATGTCAGCGGAAAGCCGGTTGCTAGGGTCACGGCTATAAAGCAGCTTGGTGATTCGATTGTTATCGATTTCAGCGACACAAAAATACTCGCCCCGAATATCGACAACTGTATTGACTGAAGGTAGTTCACCGCAATGATGCAAAATCAGTCCTGCCAGCGACCGCGCATGTTTATCCGATAATTTCGCACCTATTTCACGGTTGAAGTCATGAATTCGCAGTTCAGCATCGAGGTGGTAAACGTCTTGTTCTTCCAGATATTGAAGACCTTGCATTGGAGCTGCACTCGACAGCGAACGAATTTGGCCAAAAATCTGTTCCAGTAACGATTTCATGGTGACCAACCCTGTCACACCGCCATATTCATCAACGACTAATGCAAAACTGCGTCGGTCATGTTTAAACGTATGAAAAAGTTCTGCAGCTGACTTACTGCCTGAAACGAGATAAGGTTTTCTGACAAACTCCTGGACCTGCCTGTTTTCCTGCATAGCTTTGGTCAAGTCTACCTGTAATAGATCACGAGCAAACAATATGCCAACTACAGTATCTCTGTTATCTCTGTATATCGGTATAGTTGTATGCTTTGTTTGGCGCACTTGCTTAACTATCTCTGTAAGTGGCAAATCAGCAGAAAGATAAAAAATTGCCGATCTTGGCGTCATCACCTCGTTGACTGTTTTGTGACCAAACTTAAATATCTGATCAATAAATTTAGCCTCCTGATGGTCTAAAACACCCTCGATTTCAGCTTCATGTGCCAAAGTGCTGATCATATCTTCGGTGACAATATTGCCCCTGGTCAGCTCACTGCCAACAATCATTGTCGTAATCCAGTCCGCAATTAACCTAACTATCCAGCGCAGTGGAAAAATCAGTTTTGAGAACAAGTCTATGGGTTTACTTTGGAAACTAGCAAAAGCAACATTGTGCCCTAATGCAAGTGTTTTCGGGGTTATCTCACCAAACAACAGAAGAATCGGCACCATGATAAATAAATTAAGGAATTTATTTTCCGCACCCAACATTTGAATAATAATAGAAGCCGATATCACTGAAGCCGCAACATTGACGAATTCGTTACCAATTAATATTGTTACAATCAAGCGCCGGGGTTCGCTTAGTAACCGTTGTACCAGCTCCAGATTCTCATTTTCATCATGCCGCATTTGTTCAAATTGAATAGGATTCAGTGAGAACAAGGCTGTTTCAGAACTAGAAAAAAAACCTGAAAAACACAATAAAATGACGAATAGTGCTAACTCAATCCAGAGCACGTAATCCATTGATTCGCATGCCTCCTTTGAAAACCATCAACCCAATAATTAAACAATCTAATATTTCACTCACTGAATACCTAGTGTATTAGAGAACAGCGTTTATTTATTGATTTAGATCAAGTAAGCCTTCTATATTCATTTCTATTAGCTATAGGATAAATTCCAATTTAACTCCAGTGCGAAGCTCAGATATTCTCGATTTTTCGTGACGATAATATCATTTCAATTTTTATTCTATTGTACGTTTCATATATTCATCATTTTCATCAATCAATTTCCATAGAAAAGGCATAGTTAGGCAAGCTAATGCTAATTTGGTAATGTCGCCAAGAATAAATGGTGTTAACCCCCATTGCAAAATAGGTTTGTCCCAACCGAACAAAGCCCCAAGCCAAATTAACCCAGGCAAATAAATAACGACATTTCCAAGTAACATAGCTGCCGCGGTGGTTGAAGGTTTTCTGTCCCAACCTCTTTGCGCAAGGTATCCACAAAGCATTGCCGCTAACAAAAAGCCTAGTAAATATCCTCCAGTACCGCCCATCATGTAAGCCAAGCCGATGCCTTTTTCCGGTGTGCCGGCAAACACAGGTAATCCCAGTGCACCTTCTAATAAATAGAGCAATATTGTAGCGCCGGCCAATTTCCAACCAAAGGCCATTCCCAAGCATAGAACAACAAAGGTCTGTATGGTCATAGGTACGGGATAAAATGGAATTTGGATTTTGGCTGATATAGTTAATAAAATTGTCCCAAACACAGCCAATAATAACTTATACAGCAAACTGAACTGTGCTTGTGGCCATATTGAAAATGTAAGTGTTGCGTACATATTTTACTCCTGGCTGAATTAGTTAACTAAATTTTCTCTTAACTGAGTTAATCGATATTGTCTATCGCGACGGGCTGCAAGTGCTTGGTTCATATCCACTTCAATAAATTTCGTTTCTGTATTAGGTTGTAATTGCCCGATGATATCCATGTCAGCTGAGATAACAGCACCAAGCATGAAATAGCCGCCACCTGATACCGCATCGCGATGTAAAACAATCGGTTCAGTTCCTCCGGGAACTTGTATTGAACCATATGGATAGCAGCCATCAACGATGTTAGAAGGGTCCGATCCAGCACCGAATGGTTGTTCACGCTGATTAAACTGCAATGCATTGCCGCCTCGAAAACGGTAGCCAATTCGATCTGCTTCAGGGGCAACAGTCCAAATATCAGAAAAGAAGCCCTGCCCTGACTGCTCCGTAATTCGATGCCAATAAATCCCAGGCAACACTCGTAATTCAGCCGTTTCAGTCACAGTTTGTTTAAGATTGTCTGGCACCTGGTGATCATAATCAGAGTTAACTCGACTACCGATATTTAATACATCTGATTGGCTTAGTGTTCGGCCTTCATAGCCGCCCAGTGCGCCTAGCGCATACGTTGACCGGCTACCCAATACGACAGGCACATCAATTCCACCTGCAACAGCTATGTATGCACGAGCACCTGATTTAAGAAAATCAAATGATAATACCTGTCCTGACTTCACCTGAAATGACGACCAGGTTACCTGCTCAACACCATCTACTTTTGGGGGTAACTCAGCACCGGTAATGGCCACTACGGCATCTTCGCTAAATTTCAATTCGGGGCCCATAAACACAACCTCAAGAGCAGCCGCATTTTCATCATTGCCTACCAACAGATTAGCTGCACGCAAAGAGTAACGATCCATAGCCCCGGATAGCGGTATTCCCAGGTGATAATAGCCCGGCCTGCCCAGATCCTGTACAGTTGTCGCCAATCCTGGCGAAAGCACCTCAATTGGCATAAAGCACCTCCAGTAATTGTTTGTTATAACCATCATTATCTTTTTGGAATTCTTCCAGGGAGAAAGTTACATTCTTTATCACTGGAATATATTCTCCTTGTTCTACTTGTTCGACAAGTTCATCGTAAAGATCACGGTCTATTGGCTTGAATTTGACAATATCTCCTGGTTTAAAGAAAACCATGAAATCAGATAGGTAGCTGATCGATTGACCCAGATCGTAGATTGGCATGGGCGTAATACCAAACATTTGATAACCACCAGCACCTCTAACTGAATAGATACAGGAAAAGCAGCCTCCATAGCCTACTGTCAATTTTGGTGTATCCGTTCGTGGTCGCAGATATTTCGGCACTTCAATTTGCCGATCACGATCCACCATCTGGTACATAAACGGTAATCCGGCAACGAAACCCACCATTGATACAAACCAGGGTGAATCTGAATGCGCCTTGATAAATGCTTCCACTGAATCGTAACCGTTGATTCTGGCTGCATATTCAAGATCGGTTCCATCAGGATCTTGATGGCGCTCACGAAATCGCATTAGCGTCTCGTGTGTCCAGGGATCTTGATAAAACACCGGGATTTCAATGATTCTGGTATCGATTTTACTTTCTATATCCTCAGCGTCAGCTTCAATTTCCTTTAACACAGCTAACATATCTGCCGGTTTAATCATGTCAGGATCAAATTTAATTTGAAAAGAAGCATTTGCCGGACAGATTTCGGTTACACCTTTAATACTTGCTTTTTTCACTGTAGTGGTCATCGACAAGCTTTTGAAAAAAGCTCCCAATGACATATGTTCATCAACTTCCACAAAAATGTGTTCATCACCACCAAATGCATATCTTGTCTTCATTACGATAGTCCCTCATTTGCCACTAAATTATCTGCATTGTTTATCAACCATTTTTCAAGCCAGTGAATATTGAAATCTCCATTCTCAATATCATCATCATCTAGCAAAGCTTGAAATAAAGGCATCGTGGTTGATATGCCCTCAATATCAAATTCGTTTAAACTTCGGTTTAATCGGCTAATTGCATCATCTCTTGTATGATCCCAGACAATCAATTTTCCTATCAAAGAATCATAAAAAGGCGGAATTGTGTACCCAGAGTAGATTGAACCGTCGAACCTGACCCCTGGGCCAGTTGGTAATGTCATCGATTCGATGATGCCAGGTGAGGGAAAAAAGTTTTGAGCCGGATCCTCTGCATTTAATCTCACCTCAATAGCGTGTCCAGATCGTTTTACATCATTTTGGCTATAAGACAACGGTTTTCCAGACGCGACTTTAATCATTTCTTTCACCAAGTCGATGCCTGTTATCATTTCCGTGATCGGATGCTCAACCTGGATCCGGGTATTCATTTCAATAAAATAAAATTCCTTATTATCCTCATCGTATAAAAATTCAATCGTTCCGGCACCGCAATATTTGACTGCTTTAGCTAACTTAACCGCTGCCGCGCACATCTGTTTACGGGTATGATCATCGATACACGTAGCAGGCGCTTCTTCCCAAATTTTCTGACGTCGTCGTTGTAGTGAACATTCCCGCTCAAAGCAATGAATCACATCATTGCCGTCACCCAAGATTTGCACTTCAATATGTCTGGCGTTATGAATGAATTTTTCGATATAAAGCCGATCATCATTAAATGCGGCTTTGGACTCAGCACTGGCTTGTGGTGCCAATGTTTTAAATTCATCCGGGTTTTCAGCCACTCGTATACCTCGTCCTCCGCCACCACCAGCTGCTTTAATCATTACTGGAAACCCGATTCGAGTGGCCAAATCATAAGCTTGGTCTAAATCATCTATTGCTCCCTGCGAACCGGGCACAGTAATAACGCCCGCTTGTTCAGCTGTATTTCGTGCAGAAATTTTGTCGCCCATAGAACGCAATACATGTGCATCTGGCCCAACAAATATCAGCCCCTCAGTTGTAATACGTTCGGCAAATTCTGGATTTTCGGCCAAAAACCCATAGCCTGGATGAATAGCATCTGCACCGGACTGCTGGGCAGCAGAGATAATTTTTTCGATGTTCAAATAGGAATCCGATGCCTTGGCAGGACCAATCATGACAGATTCATCAGCCATCTTTACTGCAAGTGAATCTGCATCTGCCTCACTATAGACCTGTACAGTCGTAATACCCAATTCTCTTGCTGCACGTATAATTCTGACCGCAATCTCGCTGCGATTGGCAATTAAAAGTTTATTCATTACTATTGTGATCCAATATTTCCAGTAAAGGTTGTCCGGCTTGAACTGTGCCTTCGTTGTCAACCAGGTAACTGGCAAAAACCCCAGCCGTGGTTGATTTAATTTCATGAAATGATTTCATTACCTCAACCAGCCCAACCGTGTCACCTTCACTCACTGAGTCGCCGACAGATTTAAATGCTGCCTGATCTGGCGAGGGGCGGTGATAAAACACACCTGGCAAAGGCGAGATAATTGTTTGCTTGGTCATGTTCGTATCCTCATGTTTCTATTAACGATTTAATAATCATCTAAAAGCTTGCTGCAAAGCCTGTTTTACTGCTTTGGCAACGTCTACAGCATTAGGGGTGTCAGAATGCACGCAAATGGTTTGTGCCTGAACGGCAATGTCACTGCCCTCGATAGATCGAACTAATCCATCTTTTACAGCACGCACGCAGCGTTTTGCTGTTTCATCAGGTACGACAGCATCATGAGTACGGGTTATGATTAAGTTACCCTGGTTATCGTATTCAAGGTCGGCAAAAAATTCAGATTGAAACTCTATTCCGCGTTGTGTATAGATTTCCTCGTGCAATGTACCAGCAAGGCCGAATACAGGCACATTAAAATGTTCTGCCACATCGGCTATTGCATGAGCTGTCTGTTCTTCTTTCGCCGCCATACCATATAATGCGCCATGCGGCTTAAGATGATTCAGTTTAACTGTCGCCAACTCCAGAAATGCATTCAATGCCCCAATTTGATAAGTAATGATGTTAGCCATTTCTTCGCGATCAATTTTCATCTCACGACGACCAAAGCCAGGTAAGTCCGGCAACGAAAAGTGCGCCCCTACTTTTACATCATATTGTTTGGCCAGATTGACCGTGGATTTCATATGATTAGGATCGGACGCATGAAAACCGCATGCTACATTTGCCTGGGTAATGTAAGGCATGATGGCCTGATCGTTTCCCATTTGATATAAGCCGAAGCTTTCACCCATGTCGCAATTTATATTTATATTCATAAGCTTAAAAATCTAGATTAATCATTAATACTGGCCATAACTTTCAATCTAACCTGGTCTGCAATGACAGCAATAATCAGCAGGACACCTATCACTACCGTTTGAAGATATGACTCAATCCGAGCCAGATTCATTCCGTTTTGAACTAGACCGATAAATAGCGCTCCCAATACCACATTTTCTATTCGTCCAACCCCGCCACGTAAACTGACACCTGCGATCACACAAGCGGCAATTGACTCAAGCGGCATTGATGCTCCAATATTCGCTTCTCCTGTATCGAGCCTGGCTGTGAGTAACATGCCAGCAACAGCTGCAATTAGCCCACATAAGGTATAGGCAATGAACAATATTCTTTTAGTATTGATACCGGACAACTCTGCCGCTTTTTGATTACCCCCAACAGCATAAAAATAACGTCCCAGTGGTGTGGAGTTAACAAGAATATATAAAATCACAATGAGTAAAATCGATATGAATACAGGTGATGGGATGCCCAATATTTGACCAAAGCCAAAAATATTGCCAAATTCAACAGGCATACCATATACCGGCGTTCCACCAGTCATATAGAGTGCAATACCGAATCCAACCGAGGCCATGCCTAAAGTCATCATGAACGGTGAAACACCAAACAGCGAAACACCCAGCCCATTCACTGCGCCAATTGCGGTACCAGCTAGAATGCCTGCAAATGCTCCAATCAGGATAGCCAACCAAACCATTTCTGGCATAGCGTTAAAACTTGCCGCCATCGCTGTAGCCCCAACAACAGAAGTCAATGCGATAATCGTACCTACAGATAAATCGAATCCACCTGTAAGTAGTGCAAACATTTGTGCGACTGAAACCAGAATCAAATAGGAAGATTGTCGGACCACATTCATTAAATTACGCAGTGATAAAAAATTTTCAGAAATCAAACTAAAAACTGCAACTGCTATTAGTAATAAAAACGGCAATACTCCTAACTGGACAAAGAGTCTTTTCAAAACAGCATGACGCCTTTGATCCTTATTCTGCGTAAACGCTGGCTTGGAAGCAGTTTGGTTTGAGTCTTGTTCAATAGCTGACATAATTAGGCTGCTTCTCTATCAAAAAACTGGCTAAGAATCGTATTTTCATTAATTTCATCATCCTTAAATTCACCTTGTAATTTCCCTCGATGCATTACATAGACCCTGTTAGTCAGATGAATAATTTCAGCAAGATCAGAGGACACAATCACAACAGCGGCACCCTGTTCACATAAGTTTGCAATAAATTTATAAATTTCCACCCGGGTACCCACGTCCACGCCGACTGTAGGCTCGTCGAATACATAGAGCTTGACATCACGAGTCAAGCATTTAGCCAACAACACTTTTTGTTGATTGCCACCACTGAAATGCTCTACTTGACGATTAACTTTCATCGGATGAAGTTCAAATTTTTCGGCTAACGATATAACGGTCCGTTTCTCTTTAGTCTTATTAATTAAAACCCCCAAATTTAAATTTTCATTTTGATCCAATGACGGCAACACAATATTTTCTCGACAGTTTCTTATCATGACTAAACCCTCTTTATGCCGATCTGGTACGTTATAAAAGAAACCTTTATCCAACATTTGTCTAACAGAATGTCCTGTTACGTTTTCATCATTAAAATAAATATCGCCAGATTGAATTTTCTCTATACCAAAACAAGCCCTTAATGCCGCTGATTTCCCAGAACCCACTAAACCTGCAAAACCGACAACCTCACCTTTTCGCACATAAAAACTCAGGTCTGATACTCTGTGATTCGTTGTGGTGATGTTTTTGACATTAAGCAATGTCTGTTGAGGGTTGAACTTTATTTTGGGATAGACTTGATCAATAACTCTACCTGTCATTAATTCAACCAACTCTTTCTCGCTAGTCGTTTTTGCCTTAACAGTCTTGATATACTTTCCATCACGTAGCACAGTTATTCGATCGCCTATCTTTTTTATCTCTGCCATACGATGGGTGATATACACCACCCCAACCCCATTACGTTTGACCTGCTCGATAAGACTGAACAACTGATTGGTTTCTTTATCTGTCAATGAAGCTGTAGGTTCATCAAGAATTAAAACAGACAATTTTGATCGAAATGCTTTAGCTATCTCCACCATCTGCTGCTCTGCCCGAGATAAAAAGCTGACTTTTTGCTTTGGATTTAAGGAAAAGCCTAGTTCACTTAATATACGTTTCGCTTCTGATCTCTGTGTAGATTTATTTAAAAACAGGCTTTGTTGATGTTCAGCACCCAGAAATAAGTTTTGCTCGACTGTCAATTGATCAACCAATGAAAATTCTTGAAATACAGCGCTAATACCCAATGAACGTGCATGATGTACCGAATTCAGAGTGATCGGTGACCCCGATTTTTTTATTACGCCGGATGTCGGTTGATGAACACCAGCCATAATTGAAATTAATGTAGATTTACCCGCACCATTTTCACCAAACAAAATGTGAACCTCACCAGGAACAATTTCAAAATCAACCTGGTCAAGAGCGAGCACACCGGGGAAGCGTTTGCTGACTGATTCAAATTCCAGCAAGGGGATTGCTTCCCCGGTTTTTTCAGGAGGTAAGCTTTTTTGAGTTGAGTGTTGCACTGTTCAATACACTTTTTTCGCCAAGATATTTATCAATTAACAGAAAATGTTGGTTTAAACGAATCCGGTGCTAACGATGAATCTCGATCAAATGAATCCACATTTGAATCATCAATGACATAAAGCTTGGGTCCGACATGTTTTTCGTAGTCTTGTCCTTCCAGGATGCGAACCGCCTGGTCAATCGCAATACGCCCTTGAATCACAGCTGAATCTGTGGGAGCAGCCAGAATCTGACCACGCTGTATTCCTTGATAAACACCCGGGGTGAAGTAATATGACATTATTTTGATTTGATCCAGCAGCTCACGCGAACGCAATAATCCTACAGCCGCTTCAGCTGTCACTGCGGTGCCGACTACATAATTTATGTCAGGATGAGCCTCTAAGGTATCTTCGACTAATTTAAGCTGTACTTCTTTACCGGTATCACCATATTTGGTTTCAACCACTTCTATTGCACTATCTTTAACTGCGTCCTGGAAGCCTTGGTTACCTGCTTCAACCCAACCTGCTCCAGGAGGGCCGGGAAACCAGGCGACTTTGACCTTGTCTGAGCCAGCCGGATGTTGCTGGGCAATATATTCGCCTGCCTTGTATCCCATCTCACCGAATGACACCAAAGATTTTGCCGACAACTCAGGTGACGACATGCCATTAATAACATCTATTACTGGTATATCTTTTTTACGAATCTCAGTAACAAGATTGTTTAAGCCATCAAATGAAATGGCTCCTATAATGACAGCATTGGCGCCTGCTGACACACAATCTTCTATCTGTGAGATTTGTGTATTCAGATTAGTGTAACCACCTGCTTCCACCAACTGCATTTTGACACCCAGTCGCCCCGCTTCTGCTGTAACGCCGTAATTAACCGCACTCCAGTAAGCGTCTTTCATATGTGGAAAGGATACGCATATATCCCACTGTTCAGATGCAGCTTCAAGTGGCTGGTAAGAAAAATCAGTGCGTGGGCTATTCATATCGAAAGCTGGATTCCAAACCTCTACATTGTAAGGAAACCAGTCATCAGCTCCGACTAATGCGGTAGATCCGGCCAATAGTACTGCCGGTAACAATTTTGAAAAGAATTTTGAATTCAACATCATTTGCTCTCCATATCTATTTTGAGAATAGAAACCAGTTTTTGATGCCAAAGTCACTAAACTCAAGCTTCAAATATCACCGGTTTTAGTGGTGACTATGTTATAGAATTAGCTAGGTTATTAATAATTCTATTTTTTTAATACTAATATCAATTAATTTGATAAAATAGATTGAAAAATTATTTTTAATTATTGATGCTATATTCAGCGTTTAGATATATAATTTATTATTTTCAATAAGTTAAATACTTTTTTAAAATGAAAAAATAACTAGAAATAGAAGAGTACAATTATCTATTTTTTTTATATTAATATTAAATTTAATCGATGGAGATATCTTTAAAGCAAATCAGGTACTTTATCGCAAGTGCAGAAACCGGTCAGATTTCACAGGCGGCAATGAATTTACATGTATCACAATCCGCCATCACTACGGCGATTAAAGGACTGGAGGAATTATTAGGTACCAAACTATTCGTACGTAGCTCTAACGGTGTGGAAATGACGCATGAAGGACATCAGTTTCTGCAACAAGCCAAACATATTATGTCCTCCGTAGATGAAGCATTAAGACTTCCTAGCCGATCAAATTCAACCATTTCAGGCTCTTTAAATTTAGTCGTCACGCCTACTGTGGCGGCCTATTTCTTGCCTAAATACTTAAGCCGATTTTCCCGCAGTTTCCCTGGTGTAGAAATACAACTGCATGAGGCAAACAGGGCGAGCCTTGAGGAAGGTGTGATTTCAGGTGAATATGATTTAGCAGTAATGCTAACATCAAACTTAGCTAACCAGGAAGATTTGGCCTACGAAACATTAATTCAATCTAAAAGACGGTTATGGCTGAGCTCTAATCATCAATTGCTGGACCAGCCTTCCATTACCTTACAAGATGTATCCAAACAACCGTATATTATGCTGACGCTTGATGAGGCCAGTAATACAGCCCAGCGCTATTGGAATCGTACCCCATACCGCCCCAAAACAATTTTTCGAACCTCATTGGTCGAAGCGGTACGCAGCATGGTCGCCAATGGAACCGGTGTAACCATATTGTCCGATATGGTCTATCGGCCCTGGTCCTTAGAAGGACATCGCGTAGAAATAACTGCACTAGCAGATGCCATACCTACGATGGACGTTGGCTTAGCCTGGGCCAGAAACCGTGAACAAAAAGAAACTTCAAGCGCTTTTGTGAACTTTATGCATTTAGCCATTGGTTCACAACAGCCGTAAATTTATTAATTATTGAAAAGCCAACTTAACAATGGGTTACAGGTTTTGTGCAGAAACTATTCGATTAAGAATTGCTTCTGGCTTTAGCCAATCGCCTTCATAATTAGCGGCAAAGACAACGACAGCCAAATCATGTTCAGGCAGAATAAAGATTCGCTGGCCGCCATAACCCAGAGCCGTAATAGCATCGAATTTATCATGTCTACCATGCCACCATTGATAACCATAACCATACAAACCATCCGCGCCCCAAGTTCTAAGATCATCACGCAAGCGGCGGGTAGAAAGTTCTACCCATTTACTTGGGATAATTTGTTGGCCTTGCCATTGACCCTTATTAAGCACCAGCGAACCAATTTTTAATAAATCCCGTGCATTCATTCTAAGGCCGCCGGCCGCATCGACTAAACCACTATCGGGCCATTCACCCGACCAGGCAAAGTTTTTTATCTTCAGCGGATCGAATAATTTTTCCTTGGCAAAATCGAAAAATGGTTTGTCAATCAGAGAATTAATCACCGCCCCTGTGAGCATAGTCAAACCACTGTTGTAATACCATCTACTCCCAGGTTCATCACGGACAGGACGACGCGCCAACAAGTAACTAATCGGGTCACTAGATTGTTCCTGCAGATTACTGTCATTACGGGAATCAGTATAAGGTACATCCATCTCATTCCACAGCAATCCTGCTGTCATGGTCAGCACATTTTCCAGACTGATACTTTTGATTTTTGGATCTCTAGATTGTTGATCCGGCAAATAGTCTAAAACTGGCCGTTGGACAGCTTGTTCAAAATCGCTTCTTAGAGCCAAACCTAAAAGTAAGGAAGTAATACTCTTGGTGATCGAACGAATTCGATGAGGTGATTGTCTACCCAGCTTAATAGATTCTTCCATTTCATGCTTGGGACGTGTCCAATAATATTCATATACTAAGTATTCTTTATGAGCGACTAATACCGCCTGAATACGTCTGAATTCACCAGCAATTATTTCTCTGGTCAGCTGTTCCATCAATTTTTGATTTAAACCAGCGAAGCCCACATCGGCCACTTGCCAGCCATCATCTAACAACGGCGGTGCAAAATTCTCACGGACTAAATCATCTTCCTGCGCAACAGTCCAGGAGCTAATAGTTAGTAATGTTAACAACAGAACTAATAACAAGATGTACTTTTTAAACAAATTATTCATCATGCAGTCTTTCAGGTAAAGGTTGACTCAAAAGGATTGATCCACTAAATGATATTCAATTTCACTAAATTTGTTGCAGGGAAAAACCCAGATCACTTTCAGCATTTCTTTGCCTCTATTTCTGATGCCATGGACAGTGTTACCCGGAACGTAAAGAATGGATCCTGGCCCAACTTCTGTAACATCTTTATTGATTAGGACAACCCCTTCCCCTTGAAGAATATGGAATATCTCGTTATCTGCATGATAATGTGCATCCACAAAAGTGCCTGGGGGCATTTCCATTATTCCGTATGTCAGTCCCTGAGTATTAGATTCTTCATCACCTATGAGGGTTTTCCATCGTAGTCGATCTTCTCTACATTCTTGCCCATTAAAATAAGTCCATTCAGTGTCATGGGGATTTTTTACTATTGCTGATAGTGTGTTATTTGCCAATGTTGTTCTCCGAGCACTAATGAGATGTAAAATCTACAGGGTATTGTGATTTGCTCGACAGCCCTTTTAATTTAAATATAGATAGACTTTAGTAGCGCTATTTGAGCCACCTTCGATATAAACTCGATCTTCGTCTTTATGCCTTAACCAGGTTGCGAAAAATAATTTCATCCCTGTTTTTTTTGCTTCGATCACAGGGTTACCCTGGGACCGTTTCCAGTTGATTCCATCATCGCTGGTGGCGAAACCGAAATTACCGGAGCTACTAAAGGTAACGCCGTGATAGAGCATTTTCCATCGTCCGTTTACCCTGCGAACATTGGCATCTTTAACATGCCAATTGTCCCAGTTATCCTGGGTAGAACGTGAAAATACCGGGTCACTTACGCTGTAAAACAGGTCAGTCGTTGCTAGATCATCATATTTGGTCCAATTGATCCCATCGGTGGACGTCGCAAGGCCAATATGACCATGTTCCTCCTGGACACCACCAACTTTTTCATTGCCGTAACCGGTGTAATACATGATTAATCCGTCATCAGTCTTGAAGACATCAGGGTGCCCGATTTTGTTAGCATCCCAGCTGCCCTTCGGGCCGGGTAATAATACCGGTTCGGGGTGGACTGTCCAGGGACCGGTTGGCGAGGTCGATGTGGCAAGCCCGATACTGCCGTCAAAATCCTGCATGCGCTTGCCTATTCCGAAATACAACAGCCACTTTCCATCTTCGGTTACGACGATGCTGTCCGAAGTAATCGACTGGTCTTCATAGGGGGTATCGTCAATGGTTAAAACAGGTGCTGCGTTGCGTTTCCATTCAATGCCATCGACCGACCAGGCATAACCGATAGCGATATTATCCGGCCACTTTGGTAGACCGGTATAAAACATATGATATTTCCCATCTTGGTAGGTAATTGGACCTGCTTCAACGTACCTTGAGTCCCAGGTGCCCGTCGGACCGATATCGAATACCGGATTAGCAGGATGAGGTTTGAACTCGGCAATGGCAGAATTCAGACCTGCCATGTTGAGACCAAAAATCAGGATCAGGCAAAAATACCTGGACCGCTTCCGGTTTGATATAAGCACTTTAATATCAGCAAGCATTGTCTTGCTCCGTCAATCATTCTCGGTTGAGCGTACCACCGGGGAATTATGGATTCTTATCAATACTTGCTGTTTTATCCGGACTAAATAAATATGTTCAGATTAAACCGGTATATATTTTGAGGTAGAGTTCGACATCCATTCTCGTATCTGAGGGATCTCGTTGGGAGCATGGATAGTATTCGTAACTATAGGTTAAGGCATGGGTAACATTATTGTCCTCAATACAATGCCTTGTTAACAGCTTCCAGTAACCAAGCATCTCGTCAGCTTCGCAGCTTATTCGTAACCTAGCGTAGCTTCCTCCCGGAATCGTTTGAATACTGACAATGTCATCTTCCACCATACCGGATTCAACCGGAATGCAGATATCATATCGACAGCGATCAGGTGGCGTAAGAATCGGATTATCTGGACACAGCCCGATAAGGGCCGAGGTATCGTTCCAGACTCCAATTCTCCGGGCCCATGCCTGAATGGCTGAATATTTAGCTGGAATGCGACCGTCATTTTTACCGTAAGGACCGTGATGACGAATATAAGCGACTCGGTAATCGGGCTGTACGACTATCTGAACATCCAGATCATCCAGTAGAACTGATCGAGATCCAGGAGAATGAGCGAATTCTCGCGGGTTGATTAAACGATTGTTGCGAAAACTACGCGGAGAGGTTCCGAATTTCTGGCTGAATGATCTGCAGAAATTTTGAGGATTGGAAAACCCACAATCAAGCGTGATATCAGTAATTGATTTATCTTCAATATAGTTAAGACTTCTGGCGGCCAGTTCGAGCCGGATCCTGGATAAGTATTCGTGAGGTGTTTCGCCACAGTGATCGTGAAACACCCGAGAAAAATGGAATTTCGACAGACAGGCAACATCCGCCAGCACATTCGCATCAAGTCGCTGCGCAATATTTTGTGTCACATAGTTTACAGCCCGGTGAATTTTATGACGTTGTGCAGAAATCCTATGCATCTTGTCTCCAATTCCAGTTCATTGACGAAGAACTAATAGTAGTCAGGCCTCACCAAAGTAGTTGATCAACAATATTATATAGATCAAGTGGATAAATGCTAATACCTGTCGTGCTGACTGAAATAATTTATGAATGATTATTATTTGTCACTGCCCGTTACAAAACATTGTTGGAATTTCCACATCCCTAGTCCAGACTGACATGCTTGTAATTCAAGTGACTCCAGATACGGTCTTTTTGTCAGATTTGCATTGCGGTAAACCTTCGCATGTCCCTGTCTAATCATATCGGCATTAATAAATACACCATTGTCAACAAGGTAAACATAGGCCAATAAACGGTTAAAGTCATCTCTGGGACCCTGTATTGGATCTTCCATCAAAGTAACATCTTGTCCTAACAGAATGTTTTTGAGATATTGACGGGATACTTCAGCGTGAGGTTGACTGGACCTATTATTTCGCCGAATTTCAGGTGCATCTACACTTGCTAATCGAACGCGCTCATTACGATCATTAATGCGTACAATAAAAGTATCTCCATCTATAACTTTAAGAACACTTGCTCTCACTCCAATTTCCGTGGCGTAACTACTTATTGCAGTAAAAAGCAACGCGCTGCCTAAAACCGCGGTTATAAATTTCATCCTTGTAAATAATCTATTTGAACTTGAAAGCGCCTGTGAATAGGCTGCATGGATAACGCCTGCTTTACTTTTGCCCTTAATTGCATTCCGGACAATAGTTGGTTGACCAAGTTTGCTGGCACATAACCAACTCGACCAATCTTATGATCGTGAATTTCAAAACAAGGTTTTCCCGCAAAGCTTGAGAGTTGGATTTGAAGTGGGCTACCAACTGCAGGGGAATATCCAATCGGGGCATGAAACCTTGCACCTGCGAGCCAAAACTCAAGTCTTTTTGGTGGAAAACTGTTGGCGTTAAATTTCCAAATTGCAGGGACTTGCAATGTTGCAATAGCACCACTTAAAAAAAACAAAGATTCACGACGAGTTATATTATTACTCACCATATAAAATTCTACCCTCCTCAAGATAATTTTGTTGATGAATTAAGTCACTTGCTTTTCTAAAAATCATAGGTGAATAGAGGCGTTTAATCCAGAGTTTTGCGCTAATTAACTTATCTCCTTCGTCTATAGTAGCAAGATCTGTTAATTTTTGTTTTACTTCAGCTTTAGTACGGAAATCAAACAAGATATATAATAGCCAAAGCACTCTCCATTCCTGAGCTCTTCCTTGATACCAATATTCCTCTAGTAATATCAAAGCACTAGGTAACAGGGAATTTCGCTGGTTATCTAATGGCTTTTCGACTAATAAATAGTTGAGATAATCTTGATAATTTTCATCGGCCGTCATCCGTGCTTTCCTCAAACTTCCCAATACTAGTCGACCAAAACTCTTTGTCATATAACTATCCGGAGAAGAGATAGCCAAGTGAACATAACTATACAGAGTCACAGCATCCATTTTTCCTCCAATTGGAGCTGAAAGATAATGTAATTGAGTATGTTCCCCACCTGGTATATCGCTGACTCCCCAAAAATAGTTCTCAAGCTTAATAATTTGAGTTTTAGAATCGTTAATTTGAAATTCTGTTGCTGTGAAAATATCAGCAACATCCTTTATAAGTTCCATAGCTTTAGCCTCAGAAGCGGCGAACAAATGATAGTTATCCATATAACGGATGAAATTATCGGTAATTTTAGCAACGAGCTTATCTGCATTGCTCAAATAAGCATTACCAACAAAAAATGTGGAATCGTTAATATTTGGAAGCCCCGTCCCATCTTGCTCAAAGGCTTGTATTAGAAGCTTAAATAAGTTGCCAGCAGCTTTGTTTCTCGAACGGCGAAGTATAAAATCGAAAAGACGATCGCGATCAAAATTGGAAAAAGCCTCCTTTAGATCAATGACAACAAGATACCCTCCAGCTTGTTCAGCTTTGGTAAAACTATCGATTTGAAACCTTTCCCAAGCAGAGAAATTATCCTCATAGTAACCCAGTTGATTTTGATCCGACGAATAACGGAAACTATATGAAGGACTTTGCTCAGCTGGAGAAATATCTTGAGCCATTTCCATAACCAAAGTTTCTAGAATCATTTGATCATGAACGGACGGCACGACCCACTTTCGTACTTTTTCACTTACATCCGGTATATCAATGTTATAGACGTTATTAGGCGTTGTTTCGCCCTTGAAATACAAATTCATACGTTCGAGAAGAATGGACACGAGTAAATCATATTTTATATCGCGATAATCATGCCAATGAGGAAGTGGATTACTGAAAGATACTGAATTAATGAAGTGTAGAATCGCTCGTCGAATTGGAAGCTGCTCTAAACTCATCATTATTTCACCTGTTCAAAAAGTGACTTGATATTCCATTTCACTATCCATCTATAACAGATTGAAGTAATTAAGACCAAAACCACTCTAATCCAAAATGTCACAATCGGATTTAAACTAGAACTGAAAAATCCAATCAAACTCCAAAGTCCGTAAAAAAAACCAAGAAATGATGATGAAATAATCAAAAATTTGATTAAATCCAATTTGATTGTTAATGACGAAGATAACAAGCACAAAGCCAATGCAATACACGCAATTCGAAATGCTGGATTCTGAAGTCGTTGCGCTAGATCCCATTGATTCGAAAATATCATATTTTGCTTAGCTTTTAATGCACGCGTTGCTGCAACAATTGTGCCAGGCAACCAACCAGGATACCAACTTAGAAAAATGTTAGTTGGATAATGGGCTGGCGGCAAAGTATCGAATACCGCATCAAAAAATTGGGCAAACGGTAAATTTGAAGCTTGTTCGTCTATTCCAATTGCTGGAATTATCAGGTTATCTATTTTATCCATAGATGCCAGTTTATATGTTTCCTTTAACCCATTTTCCAGTGCTATTGCCCTAGCTCTATCTGCATTATTTTCAGAAAGAATTACAATATACAAAGCCGAAATTGGAAAGGCACTATCACTGTCTTTAAGGTTAAGGCTAAATGCATGACCGGGCTTATGACCAGTGCTAGCTTCCAATAATTGGATAAAACGCTGCTCGAATTCTGGATTATCTTGATGAAGGCGTTGCCTAACCTTTCTAGTCAAAAGACCAAGGCGAGAGTCTCTTCCATCATTTGTTAAAAAATGACTAACTACAAGCCCGTTCGTCATCCCCTTAAGCCCTGTAAGAAAGTCATGATCTGAAATTTCATCTGCAGAAACGTACATTTCGTGCCCCTGCCATCGACCTAAGTGCACAGGATAGTTACTAAATCCCTCCTGTACACTCGGCACTATGTCATTCAACTTTGACTTAAAAAAATCAGGACTACGAATAAAGTCGCCGATCAAAATCATGATGGGAATAAATATAAATATTAAATTTTTAATCCATTGCCGCTTAAACATTAATTCTCGATTTCCTCCACTAGTGTCTTTGAAAACACAAAATCAAACAATAACATTGATTGTAATCTATTAGTCAGATCTTTATGAATAATAATCTTTACTCGAAAATTTATACATTAACAATCCATGTTTCTATCTCGATTGATTTTCGACAAGACAATGATGTCTTCCCCGGAATTTTGTACTAGACTTTATAAGCTATGTGATTATTTTATTTTTTGGTTTTATTGCCACATTCATTTTGCCGTTAATATTTAGTGGTATGCAATTAATTACATCCTAGTAGTTTGAAATTTTCCTCGATTTATATATTTTATATTGTTGGAAATTTTGGCTCTTATATTACATATATCAAAGTTTGTGTTCTTCATAATAATCATCGTAAGATCATAAGTTCGAACCACCTCTCTGCATTGGCCATACGACGATCTTCAAAAATGATATTTTATCCAAGCTACTTTATTGGCTCCCCGGAACGGGCTTGAACCGCCGACCCAGTGGTTAACAACCGGAATTTTGAATTTTAATTCATTTAAAATCAGTTGCTTACAATAATTAATTTGGGGCGTTTACTGCATTTATCTCTATTAAGGCCATAAGATATACCCCAAATATACCCCAGTTAGTAAATACTTTAAAACCAGATTTTATCAAGATTTTCCACGAAGACACGCATCCAATTCGCACCTAAATCAAGTTGACAAATTAGTCCATTCGGTTAAGGAAGGTATCCATTCACTGCCGTCAAAATACTTGGTTTTTACAATTTTGTCGGTACCTATGGCAAACATATCAAAACGGTTTCCTGATCGAGATATTGCAGTGACCTTGCCTTCGAATTGGTCACCCATATCTACCCAATTTGAAATCCATTGCCCATTAAGGGTCCACTTATTATAAACATGGCCGTCTTGACCAATTCCAAATACGTTGATCTGTCCAGTATTGTTAACCGTTGCAAAAGGAGAATCCTGAAAATCCTGCGTACCCAATGAGGTCCAAGGCTTCCAACCTGAGGCATTCCACCATTTGTGATAATAGTAGTTGTCTGTTCCATGTGCGAATATATGAAGCTCTGATCCAGATACTGAAACCATGGCAACACTCCCTTTTAAAATACCGCCACCCAAATTTATCCAATTACCATTCAAGCTAGGTACCCACTGGGAACCATTGGACCATTTATAATATATATTCCCATCAGAACCAGTTGTGGCAATACTGATTAAATTACCCCCCCATTTGAGCGCTGCCACAGGACCGCCTAAATTATGAGCCTGCCCTCCCAGGCTTACCCAACCACTCCAATTTGATCCATTCCACCATTTTATCTGGATATCTCCTTGTATGCCCGGAGCAAATATATCCAATATGTTGCCAGCACTTAATGCAAATGGTGCGCCCGATAAATTCCCACCCAGGTTATACCAAGCATCACCACCAGGTATCCAATGAGAACCAAAGGACCATTTAGTACCCAATGTCCCATCGGGTCTTACGATATATGCATACATAGCACCTGAGTGAGAGACTAAAGAAGGTGGAAAATCACTTTCGCCACCAAGATCATCAGAAACAAGCAAGCCAGGCAACCAAGTCGGACTTGATTTTTTCTTAGCTTTAACGCGATTTGTCACCAAATCTAGCGACATAGTATGAATCTCATTATCATTCAATTCAGCGGATACAAGTAGTTTTTGACCATTTGTTGTTTGAGGTTTGACTCCAAAATTTTCTAACACGTTGTCAATAATTACACTGAATTTTGAATCACTTGGAAGAGTCCAACCGCAAGCGATAGATCCTGCATAAAAAACCTTGCCCCCTTGAGGTCTGGGCCAATATATGATTTGACTTGCGACATCCTCTGCTGAAGAATTAGGGGGTGGATTATCTGGATCGAAATAGGGAAAGGCTCTAAAGCCATCAGAAATTTTTGACTCTGCAAGCACAAACTGTGAACTAATGGGATCGTTTATCGATCCGTGATTTTGTAACTCACTAACACGCGCATCAAATTCATGACCCACAGCACGGGGAAGCCCGCCTCCTTCAGCCTGACCAAACACATCAGAGAGCCCTAAACCACTATCATTTGGTGTAGTAAATAATTGATGGTTCGGATTGGTCACTGTATAAGGAGTAAAAGATCTACTTAAATCTCCAACGAAATATTTACTATGCCCAGCAGACTCTAGTCCTAAAACCGACCAACAAGGAAGCTCGGAATCACGAAGCATACTTCCTCTTTTATGATCCGTACTATGCCAAACCTCACCATGGTGTTGAGCACCTGGTGATAAATCAACCGAAGATCCAAAACCATATTTCCTGCACTCCAAAATACCTTGCGTGATATCTAAACTCACTCGCCACATCATAGTATTACCGCTCATGACAAGTGCATTGCCACCTGTACTGAGATAGGCATCCAATCTTTGACGGGCCACTACACTCCAATATTCACTATGGCCCAAAATCATCACTACTTCATAATCATTTAATAGATTTGGATCAGAGTCCATATCAAAATCAGTTGCCACATCAAACTCATAGCCACGACCTTCAAGCCATTGATGCATATAATGTTCAGCTCGGGTCAGGTGCGAATAATTGCCGCCAGGATAATACACAGCGTAAGGGGAAGAATGAGGCCAAGGCATATTTAGACCAACCTGATAAGCCGCAAAGCCACCATGATGATCGTCATACATTGAAAATCTTGGTAGTCGAGGGTCAGAGCTTGCGTTGGTAAACGGACCTCTATTGTAAGCAAGCCAGGTATTAGTTGATGCCAAAATGAGAACTGGCGCTTTGGGTTGATTCTGTGGACGTTTAATGACAAAAGTAATGTGGTAAATTGACCCACCTGACAACGATGACAACCGTGCTGCATAGATTCCATTTTTAGCATTTATTGGAATTGGAACACTATGATTCACTTGCCAGCCACAATCATACAAATCATCAATAGCAAACCGAATTCCATGGCCGTATTGATTATCAAATGCCGTTTTTAAATCATAATCACCGTATCTCGGTGCATCATTTGCAGCATCAAAACCAGGGCCACCTATCATCCAAGTGGCTCGATTAACAATTTTTCCAGATCTTAGTTGTCCGCTGGCATCTGTGACTGTTTCGCCTTGTTCTTCATTAAAAGGCCATACAGCCAATACACCCGTTGATGGTATTGTAGGAGCTGTCTGATTAGCACGTGCCTGTATTTCGTTTTGACTAAGTGTGCGACTATAAATAACGGGCATTGCCATATCACCATGGAAAGTGTCGGCAGTGTAGTTAACACCATTATCTGTTACACCATATGCCGCTATTCGTAAAGGCGCGTTCCCTGGAAATAGATCAACAGTATTTGGCTTGTTTGCAACCTCAGCACCATTTAAAAACAACTGTTGTAAGCCAGTACTTTTATTCCATGTACCAACAATATGGTACCATTGTTTTTCATTCAAACTAGTCGCGGCTGTAAGTGAATAATTCGGTGAGTATTGTCCCCCGCCACCAACATAAAAAACTAAATTACCCCCTGGTCTTAGAAAAAGACCCACGCCGCAATAACCCTGCCATGTATATTGTGAAATCAATCCCTGCCACCTTGAAGTATCCCATGGACGTACCCAACACTCCAAAGTGATTGCGTCCATGGAAACATTAGGCAGGTTATTCTCAACATGAATATAGGAACCAGGCCGTATGTCTTGCTGTATAGGTGCAATGACTTGCTCTTCAACTGTTGGACTAACTTGTACGGGTGGTCCTGGCTGTAGTAATGGATAAATTTGCTCATCCTTTGGGCCTGGTGCATCAAGATGCTGTAGCCGATATACCGACAACCCATATGGGACATTACTACTAACACGTAACTCCAATGGTTCACCAGCGGTGATGCTTTTTTGAGCATAACCATGAATACCGTTTAAAGAAATAGGTTTTAAAGGCTCTTCATTTGTTTGTGCAAAGGCTTGATCACTTTCATTAATAGATATTCCAGTAGCAGCTGCCGTAGCTAAAGCAGCTTTAGCTTTGAGTAATTTACGCCTAGTTATGTCCATTTTTATTCCTTGTCTTTGATTGCTAGCGAGAATATATCAGTTACAGGACAATTTCTAAATTATATTTAACGTTTTGAAATTAGAATCTGGCACCATGTCAGTTTAGGATATTCTTCGACCACCTGTGGACTAACCACTGGGCTGATAAGCAAATTCCAATATAATTCAAAAGCTTATATCTTTGTCTAACTCGACTGGGGTTTATTTGGGGTAAAAAGCCTAAGAGGATAGTTGATAATCTTAATGAGGCATGCTTAATAAGTCTTTGTTTTTATTGGCTCCCCGGGACGGGCTCGAACCGCCGACCCAGTGGTTAACAGGCACAATTATCAATTCTTACTTTCTTTAAAAATCAATCACTTGTGGCGCTTGCTAAACTTAAATATGCCCGTAAATACCAGTAAATAACGATCAGTAACAGTAACTTTGGCACAAATTTGGCACACGTTTAGTCTTATCATATTAAAGTTCTAGAATGGTTTCCGATGTGACTCCAGCTGAAACAAAGATAAAAAGCAAATGTATTTACTGTTTTAAAACATTATTTATGGCCCATAATGTAATCTCAACACCTATATTTGACAAACCAAGCACGCCAGTACCAACATAATCTTTTAACTTCCACTCTTTGGTCTCAATAATCCTGAAATCAGGATCCAGATATTACTAAGTATTTTCTTGATTCTCAAAATAAGTTTATTATTCAAATAATCCTACAGACTGGCTGGCCCTTGCTTCGATTTCATTTATTGCATCAGGTGAATATTCTGAGCCTTTTGAAGAAATTAGTTTCTAAACCACTTTAAATGTGCGTACACTTCATTAGCTAAACCTCCACGGACTCACGTCCGCGGATCTGCTAAAGTAGATTAGACTTAACAGAAAGGTTAGAGATTAAAGAAGCGACATAAAATCTCTTCCTGCTAAAATATGTTTGTAGTCCGATTCATTGAGCAACAAGAGAAAAGCTAAAGCAGTAATGCCGCAACAACAATACTGGTGTTTCATATCCTATCGGCACGTCGATAACACCGAGGAGAAAGGTGGATGGGCTACATGGCTTCACCAAGCAATAGAAACTTATGAAGTCCCTAAGGATTTAGTCGGCACGGAAAACGAACGGGGAGAGTTAATTCCTGAGCGGATATTTCCAGTATTTCGAGATGAGGAAGAACTACCAACTGGAAATCTGACCACGGGCATTTGTGACGCTTTGGATAGTGCTAAAACATTAGTTGTGCTCTGTTCGCCGGACGTAATCGAGTCAACCCATGTTTCGGATGAAATCAAATATTTTAAGCAGTTACATCCAACAGACCATAGTGATCTTATTCACCCTGCGTTACTCGAAGGAGATCCAAACGCTAATGATGGATCTACGGACGCATGTTTTCCAGAGGTTTTAAAGTACGACCTTATAGATGGGGAGGTAGATAAAACCAAACCAGTAGAACTACTAGCAGCTGATTTTCGCCTGGACGGGAAACGTGGATGGACGATCCCAAGTTTTCACAGGGACTCGCTGAAACTAAATACTCCCGAGATAGATAGCAAAGAATTAGCTAATCTAGTTAGTGAATATCAGGCACAATTACACGATTCATTACTGCAATTAATAGCAGGTATCCTCGGCGTTGGCCTAGATGACCTCCGAAAAAGGGACAAAGTCTATCAGTTGGAGCTTGAACGCCAACGAACAGTAAAGCTGCGTCGTTGGCTTACAGCGGTAGGTAGTTTACTAATCATCATTGTATTATCTCTAGCTGCAGTCGTCTTTCAGTGGTTCCAGCTGCAATCTGCCGCGGAATTAAGAGATGCTGAGAGGACACTTGATTTAGCTATTGCTGAATTCGATGAAGAGCCGGCTGAATCGATTTATGCTTCACTTGAAGCGCTCGCTGTAATCGAACAAAGAAGCCCAGAAAGCATTACAGAAACACTTTCCCGCATAGATAAATTATTGAAGTCGGGTCGCCTTGATCGATTTGGAGAGAATGTTCAAGAATTTTTTGCAACAGACGACGGTTCGCGCGTAGTAGTGCTGCATGAAAATGAGGTGGTTGAATTTTTTGACTTGGACACTACTACACCAATTTTACAAATCCCCAATGTTTATAGTGTTTCAGAGGCATGGGGACCTAATTTCCATTGGCATACGTTGGAAACCAATAATGGATTAATTCTTTTAGATAAGCGACAAGGTCACCAGATTCTAGACCGAGACTATGGTGAGTACATTGGTAAAGCGTTTCCGCCAATTTCGCAGATTTCACAGTTTAAAGAACCTTCTACAATTGATCATTGGAGTATTTTCGCACCATACAATCACCCCTCGGCGTTTTGCAGTGTAGCCTTTTCGATGTGCTGGGTGCAATCAATAGATGATCACGCAGAATGGGCTGCCGTCGACAGTTGGACAGTCAATTTGAATTTAAGCTCAGGCGACGTTAGTAGACCCCATTCCAACGAAATATACGAACTTTATGGTGGCCACAACCTAAATTTTCCATGTCAAGTAACTCGCGAAAATGGTGGTTATTTTTTGAGTACGCCTCACAATAACGTGAATCTCGGTGATAAGTATTCCGTCAAGGATAGTTATTTTTCGTCTCTAGGCACTTTCGTAATTGTAGAACTCGATTCTGAGCTAGCTATTTATTCATGTACATCAGGAGAACGCAAATATTCAATATCAAAAGAGAATGGCGTGGTAGTCAAGTTCTCAGCGGATGATACTCATTTGTTAATCGCGACCCCAAAGAAGGTCGAGATTTTAGAAACTCACTCTTTTGAAACAAAAGGGAACTCAATCAATATATCCGCTGATAATAGATCAATTGAAGCAATAAGAAATTCTTCTTCCGCCTGGAAAATCGTCAATGCAGATGGCCAAATGAAAACCATATTTTTGACTAAAGATACAATTTACGACCAGTTTGATGTGGTTGATCACCGCTTACAGATGGTAGTTAAACAAGGTGAACCATGGTCATTTCGTAACTTGGTCACTGGACAAGTTGTTACTGCAGACTCGGGCGAACTAGTTGAGAGCACTGATGCCGACTTATTTGTTACGTATAAACATGCAGATTATTCTTATAACGACAAGACAGTCATTGAGTCTCTAGCGGTTCGAAAACTCGATAAACCGCACGATGTTATATGGGAGAGCGAACCGGTTCCAGAGTATGGAGAATGGCGTTTTAGATTTAAACATACCGACGAACTCGGGATCGTTACAGAGTTTATTAGAGAAGATTCTGGGGATCCACCGTTCCAAAATCGCTATTATCACAATACAACAGTATTTGATCTTAGAACGTCGGCAAGCGTTGCTTCATTAGGATTTGAGGTGACATCGGTACGTAAAGTAGTTGCGGGGAAATTCACCGAATTGGTGGGTCAAGATAATGAGAGAGCGGATTTTCGCGCAGTGTTGAACAACGAAAAGCGCACGCTTATTTGGGTAGGCTCGGAGCAGCAAATTAATGCGATATACTTCGACGAAAATCCTAAAGCCTCGGTGTTTGTAGTCGCTTATGGTAGGGAAGGTGGATCAGTTCGTTCGCTATCGAATGGCTCTCAAATAGGAACTCTTACTAATATGGTTACTAAGATCGATTTTGCTCCACAGGGAACTAACTTATTCCTTGCTACTTATGCCAATGGTCTTAGCGAGGTCTGGAGTTTTGATCAAACTAGCGCAAAAAAGCTAGTCGATTTGGGTTTGATTGTAAAGGAAGTCGTTTATTTGCCGAAACGAGACAAAATGTTAGTTCAATATGAAGATGGGCGTCTTTATTTGATCGATCTTAATTGGTTACAAAAAATTGATAAAGAACAATTATCTACGGCGGAAATAGTAAACCTTTTCCAGTCCGGAGAGGGATTTTTGGCACCTAATAATTCAGTAAGAGAACAGTAGGGATCGCCCGTAAGCCGATGGTTTCCTTTAGGAAATAACTTGGGTCCTATTTTCTATCGCAATAGTTAATACATTATTTGTTTACAAGCTGCACATACTCAAGCGTCAGTTGTGGAAGGTAACGACGATCTGTCGTGGCTATTTATCCATCCGATATTCTGAGAGATTAACTGAAGCGGGCTTCAATGCCTCTGTCGACAGTGTTGGGAACTCGTATGACAATGCCATGGCTGAAACAATTCATGGATTATATAAAACGGAAGTCATTTATAAAGACGACTCATGGCGTGGATTAGATCAAGTTGAACAGGCGACATTAAGTTGGGTAGATTGGATTAACAATCAGCGCCTGCCGGAACCAATTGGACATATTCCACCGGTTGAATATGAATTAATGTATGATCAACAAACCAAGTCATACAAAGCCGCATGGCTCTAACTAAACTGTCTCCGAAAAACTCGGGACGATTCACTCAATACTTTATGCCAATTTAAGGTACTGTTCTGTTAATACTTAATGAAACGACCCAGTGGTTAAATACCACCGGGTCGGCAAAGATAAAACTTAGGGAAATCAAACACATTTGCGTTCTGATTTAATTCAAGATTATATTTGTACCACAGATTTGACACAAAATTGGCACAAATATGACACATTATACTTAGGGTAAATTATAGAAGTCGGAGATAAACTATTGATTTAATTGGCTCCCCGGGACGGGCTCGAACCGCCGACCCAGTGGTTAACAGCCACTTGCTCTACCGACTGAGCTACCGGGGAACTGGAAGGAGCAGCAATGCTACATTTGTCTTAACTTAAGGTCAAGCCCTAGTTCAGATTTTATCGCTGAGTCTTTCAATGAGGATTTTGTAAACTGTTTGAAACATGGTCGTAAGTTTTAGCATACAACCCCAAAGTCAACCTCTTGGATGATGTTTGGCGTGTAGCGATTTAAGCCGTTCTTTGGCGACATGGGTATATATTTGGGTTGTCGATAAATCTGCATGCCCCAGTAGCATCTGTGTAGTGCGCAGATCAGCACCGTGATTTAACAAATGGGTTGCAAAAGCATGGCGTAAGGTATGCGGTGAAAGCGCTGATTTTATTTCTGCTTGAGCGGCATATTTTTTGATCAATTGCCAAAATGCTTGCCGGGTCATCGCTGTACCACGACTGGATAGAAATACGGCATCAGTAAGCCGTTTCTTGATCAATTCAGGGCGTGCCTTCTGGCTGTATTTCTCTAGCCAGTTAATTGCTTCTTCGCCCATGGGCACAAGACGCTGTTTATTGCCCTTGCCTGTAACTCTGACCACACCTGCCTGCAGATTAAGTTGTGGCAATGTTAAATTGACCAGCTCAGAAACTCGCAGTCCTGTTGCGTATAACGTTTCCAGCATGGCGCGATCCCGCAGACCGTAGTTTGTTTTTATATCAGGAGCTGTAAGTAACTTCTCAACTTCTTGCTCAGTAATCACTTTGGGCAAATGACGCATGGTTTTCGGCATCACGATATCTTTTACCGGGTTTATTTCTATCCATTTTTGCTGAATCGCGAACTGATAGTATCGCTTCATAGTAGAAAGGAAACGAGCGACGCTTCGTGATTGAGCCCCCTGTTCCATACGATGTGATAAATAAGCAAGTAAATCTTCGCGGCTACTATTAGCTAAATCTGAATGCCGGGTCTTTAGCCACAGGGAAAATTGTTTTAGATCTGTACGGTAAGCATTAATAGTATGAGGTGACAAACCAGATTCGAGCCAGATCCAATCGAGAAATTGGTCAATTAGAGCTAGGTCATTGTTATTTTCACTCACGTGAGAAACCAGATGATAATTGCGAACATTACAACCAGGCAATTGATAGCAATAAAAACATAATGGCGCTATTTTAACAAATAGTGATGCTATTGCGTTTGCCAGGGGACATTCTCAATGACCCCTGGACTCCCGCCTACGCAGGAGTGACGAGATATGAACCCTTTAGATTTTTTCTTTAATACGGGCCGATTTACCGCTACGCTCACGCAGATAGTAGAGCTTGGCACGTCGAACATCACCACGTCGTTTTACATTGATCGATGCAATTAACGGGCTGTGAGTCTGAAATACACGTTCTACACCTTCACCATAAGAAATTTTTCTGACAGTAAAAGATGAGTTTAAGCCACGGTTTTTCTTGGCAATGACAACGCCTTCATAAGTTTGTAAACGCTCACGTTGACCTTCTCGAACCCGAACTTGTACAGCCACGGTATCACCAGGCCCGAACTCAGGAATGTCGTCTTTAAGCTGTTGCTGCTCAATTTCTTTAATCACGTTCATGTTACTGTTCTCCAGTTTCCTTTCTATATTCATCCAACAATGTAATTTCTTCTTGGGTCAACGTTTTTGACGCCAACAAATCAGGACGAAGTCTTAGGGTTCGTCCTAACGATTGCTTTAACCGCCATCTGGCAATTTCAGCATGATTACCACTTAATAATACCTTGGGCACCTGCATACCCTGATATTCTTCAGGCCTTGTATAGTGTCCACAATCCAGCAGTCCGTCTTTAAATGAGTCCTGATCAGCAGACTGCGAATTACCCAGCGCACCAGGCAAAAGTCTGATCAGACCTTCAATCACCACCATTGCCGGCAATTCGCCTCCGGCCAGCACATAATCGCCAATAGACCACTGCTCATCGATTTGCGTCTCTAATAGCCGTTCATCGATGCCTTCATAACGGCCACAAACTAGAATCAATCCTGTTTGCTTACTGGATTGTTCCAGTTTCGCCTGTGTTAACCTCTCACCCTGGGGGCTAAGGCAAACCACTTTCGGTGTCGATTCATGACTTGATTTAGCCGCTTCTATAGCTTTAGCTAGAGGTTCGACCATCATCACCATACCCGGTCCACCGCCGTAGGGCCTATCATCAACCGTTCTATGTTGATCCGTTGTGTAATCTCTTGGATTCCAGCATCGAATCGAACAAATATCCTTTTCCAAAGCCCGACCGAGAACGCCAAAATGGCGGATTTGTTCAATCAATTGCGGAAACAATGTGATGACATCTATTTTCATCGTCTAATAATCCGCTTCCCAGTCAACAAGCATCCGGCCTGCTTCAATATCAACCTCCAGTACAACCGATCCAGCATAAGGTATTAACTGTTCTGTCAGTTGATTTTTTACCACCAGTACGTCATTAGCACCGGTTTCCATCAAATCTATTACTGTGCCCAGTTTTTCAGACTTTTGAGTGATAACCTCAAGCCCAATCAACTGTGACCAATAATATTCTCCATCCTTCAGCTCGGCCAGTTCAGCTTTCTCAATTGCAACTTTCTGGCCTGCTAAGAATAAAGCCGCATCACGATCATCTATATTACTCAGTTTCGCAATCAACCCGCCATTTGGGCGCTGCTGATGTGCTTGCAGCTCAATTTTTCGCCACTGGCCGGCACTGCCTATGTGCCAGATCGGATAGCTGAAAATCTGTTCGCTGGGCCGGCAGTGAGAAAAAACTTTTACCCAGCCCTTTACACCAAACGCAGCTTTAATCTCACCTATTTCAAGCAAGCGGTCACTGTTATCAGGACCGTTCATTTAGTTAAGCTGTAGCTTGTGCCTGAGCTTGCTTGATTAAATGATTAACGCGATCTGACGGTTGAGCACCCTGCTCAACCCAATGTTGTACGCGATCTAAATCGATACGCAATTTTTCCTCGTTGCCTCTGGCAACAGGATTAAAAAAACCTAATCTTTCAATAAAACGACTTGTGGTAGCACGTCGTTGATCAGCGACAACGATTGAGTAAAAAGGCCGCTTTTTAGAACCGCCGCGAGCGAGTCGGATTCTAACCATTTATTAAACACCTCAAAATTGTTTCCGGGGCATGCGCCCACACCAAAGGGGCTGAATTTTAACGCTTTTTTATATTATTGCAAACCTAAAATGGCATACCGCCCGGCATTCCCCGACGACCTCCAAGGCCCTGCATCATGCGTTTCATAGCACCTTTATTTTTCATTTTTTTCATCATTTTTTGCATTTGTGCAAATTGCTTGAGCAAACGGTTTACATCTTGTATCTGAGTGCCTGAGCCTTTAGCTATACGACGTTTGCGTGAACCGTTGATTACATCCGGTTTGCGCCTTTCCAGCGGGGTCATTGAATTAATAATGGCGGTAATTTGCGAAAACTGCCTCCCACCCTGCTGCTGCATCAGTTGTGCCTGGGCAGCATTGGCCCCAGGCAATTTTTCCAGCATACTGCCGATTCCCCCCATATTCTCCATTTGCTGGATCTGGTCACGAAAATCTTCCAGGTTAAATACCCTACCCCTTTTGAGTTTACGCGCCATTTTCTGGGCTTTTTCCTGGTCAACCTTTCGTTCAACATCCTCAACCAGACTGACTACATCCCCCATCCCCAGGATTCGCGAGGTAATTCGATCAGGATGAAAAGGCTCCAAAGCATCCAATGATTCGCCCATACCGATAAACTTTAAGGGTTTTCCGGTAATTTGCCGGATCGATAGGGCCGCGCCACCACGGGCGTCACCGTCCATTTTAGTTAGCACAACACCGCTTAACGGCAAGGCCTCGTCAAAGGCACGGGCGCTATTGACGGCATCCTGACCCGTCATGCTGTCCACCACAAACAATGTTTCTATCGGTTTGACCATCTGATGAATGGCTTGAATTTCCGTCATCATTTCACTGTCAACATGCAAACGCCCTGCCGTATCAACAATCAACACATCATATGATCGGTTTTTGGCCTCATTAAGCGCCGATTTAGCTATATCGACCGCTTTATCGCTGCTTGAACTAGGATAAAAATCAATTTGCAAATCAGAAGCAAGCTTTTTTAATTGTTCAATCGCGGCAGGACGATAAACGTCGGCACTGACTAATAGAACCTTTTTTTGTTTACGCTCTTTGAGTAACTTGGCTAGCTTAGCTGCTGTAGTGGTTTTACCGGCCCCCTGTAGCCCTGCCAGCAAAATGACGGCCGGTGGTTGAGTCGACAAGTCCAGATCAACATTTTTCTCTCCCATTAACCGGGTCAACTCATCGTTAACAACCCGAACCAGTACTTGTCCCGGCGTTAAGCTTTTTCTGACTTCTTCGCCAATGGCCTTCTGTTTAATGCTATCGATTAATGCTCTGACCACCGGTAATGCCACATCCGCTTCTAATAAGGCCATGCGAATTTCACGCAGTGGCGTGGCAATATTTTCCTCAGTTACACGTGCCTGCCCCTTCAACTTTTTCAGGGTCAGATTTAATCGATCAGATAATTGTTCAAACATGCTGGCTATTAGTTGACTAAAAAGGTAATTATAAGTTATTTGACTAGGGTCTGTTAGCGATTGCTAGAATCACCTCACTAGGATTGGCTTTACTCCAAAAGCAAGCTAAACTCATACTCATATTATACAAAGAGGGCTCTCTTTACTTTGGACACATTGACACTACTGGCACTTCTGGGGCTGCTGGTTTTGCTTATTTTCCTGTCCGCTTTTTTCTCTGGATCTGAAACGGCGATGGTATCGTTAAATCGTTACCGTCTTAAAACCCTGTCGCAAGCCGGTGACAAGCGCGCCCGAATTGCACTTGAGTTACTGGAAAAACCAGATCGTTTACTGGGAACAATTCTGCTTGGCAACAATCTGGTCAATATGGCTGCAGCGTCAGTTACGACGGTCATCGCACTCAAAACCTTTGGTGACGCAGCTATTGCAGTGGCCACCTTTTTAATCACCATTATCATTTTAGTATTTGCTGAAGTACCACCCAAAACTTATGCGGCGCTGAATCCGGAAAAAATTGCTTTTCCGGCTATCCACATATTGAATTTTCTGGTTACCAGTCTTAGCCCTGTGGTCAAGGCTATTAACATCGCAGGCAATGGTTTACTGAAATTAATTGGTGTCAGCCTGGAAACCAAGGATGAGCACTTGTCGCCTGAAGAATTAAGAACCGTCGTTATAGAATCGGGCAATTTAATCCCTAAGCCCCACCGAGAGATGCTGCTACGTATTCTGGAACTTGAAAATATTACGGTTGAAGATGTGATGGTGCCCCGCTCTCAAATTGAGGCCATTGATTTAGAAGATGATTGGGACGACATAGTCATTCAACTTTCCAACAGTCCACATACTCGTATACCGGTCTATGAGGGCACGCTGGATAATATTGTCGGGCTGATTCACGTGCGTAAGTTACTCTATTTGATTCATACTGAAAAACTGGACAAGGAAAGCTTTCGCGAGGTATTGCGCCTGCCATTTTACATTCCCGAAGGCTCCAAACTGAGTGAACAACTGTTAGGTTTACAGTCCAATCGACGCCAAACCGGTCTGGTAGTGGACGAATATGGTGAAATTACCGGTTTAATTACCGTCGAGGAAATATTAGAGGAAATTGTGGGCGAATTTACCGAACTGATACCCGGTCAGGATATGGAAATTCACGTCGAAGATGATGGTAATTTAATTGTCCCCGGAAACGCTAATATTCGTGAACTCAATCGCAAAATGAATTGGGATTTGCCCACGGATGGTCCAAAAACCTTAAACGGTTTAATACTGGAAGAAATCGAAAGCATACCCGCAACAGGTACCGTCTTTGAGCTGGAAGGTTTAAAAATGCAAATCCTGCAGGCTCAGGAGACAGCAGTAGTAGTAGTGCGTATTTTAACTTAGTCATTTAGGGGGCGTTCTCAATTATCTAGTCGTTACTGTTATGCTTGAAAAATCGTCAGACAAGGCATGAGGAGCGTGGTTGGGTCATTCCAAATGAGCAACGAACCTCGGTGCCGCTGCGGTATAACGCTGTATGGCGTTTTTTCAAGCCTAACCCACAGGGCCAAGGCCCATTTTCCACTGAACTGCGTTATCATTCGCTTATGTAGAACAACTACACCGCACTCATTCTGCCTTGCTCAGTGTAAAATGGGGGTTGGCAGCAATGACTAGATAATTGAGAACGCCCCCTAATTATTCACATTTTTTAATTAGCATTGATCGGCTTAGTTAGATAAAATCAGCCAAAATCGAGGAAATACAATGTCAGTTAGGTCCAAATTCTTTTCTTTGTTAATGTTTTTTGCTTCTGCATTGCTATTGGCTTCTTGCAGTAGCTCGACCAGTAGTAGTGGTAATAGTGGCCAGATTCCTACGGGAATATATACAGGAGTATTCAATGGCCAAACGGCTGCTCGCATTACGACCGCTGACCGTGCTCAGTTATCTGTTAATGTTCCTATAGATGCAGGAGTCATCGGCACTCCTACCGGTAATCTCGCCATCACCGGCACAAATATCCCTTCAATTGGTAGATGTTTTGTTGGTGGACCGATTTCAGCTGGTGCAGTTAATGGCAATCAAATGAATTTAACGATTGACGACGGTACTGGTGGGGTTATTACAATGACTGGCCGTGTAACAGATGATACCTACAGAGGCACATTCAGTGCCACAGACAGCCGTTGTGGTGCCGTTTCAGGCGGTTTCGAATTTAACCGGGCATAAAACCTAGTCATAAGCACATGCTCCAAAAAGTTTTTGCCTGCATCTTTTTCATTATATACCTGACATCTGCTGGAGCGGCTACTGCAAAACCCGAGTATTTACTAAGTTTTTCGGCCGAACATACTAACGGTATACCGGTCAATACAGATCAACAAAGCTTTAACTGTTCCGATCAAATTTACTCGATTATTAGTGCCTCGAATCTGTCCGATGAACCTGTTCAAGCAAACATTATCTGGCGTAATCCCGCAGGTCAAATTCAGGAACAAACACCGGTAAACCTGTTTCCGGTTGAGGGTAATGCATTTGGCTGGGCCTGGTTAAAGTTACACAAAGCTACAGGTGCGGCCTTGCTGAGCTTTGTTGATGATTCCATTGGCATGGATGATTTCATTGGCGATTGGCATATTGAATTACACATAGATAACCGGAAAGTCGCCAGCGGCAACTTTAACGTTTTGTGTTAGGGTCTATTGCCCTTAGTTGGTTACCTTATTTCTGATATAGCTAGGTAAAACCTGTTGCTGCAAATCAACGGCTTGGTTCTCAAGCATTGATTGCCCAAGTTTTGCCACCGTGCTTGCTCTAGGTAGTACATTTGCAAGCCAATCGCTTTTGTTGCTTAACAGCGGCTCAAGAGTTTGAAGGTACTGATCCCAGCCGCTGCCTAAACCAAACCAATGCCCTTCAATCTGCGGTAATACCAATTCACTGGGCTTATCCAGATTAGCTTGTGTCAAAGGCGTAAACTGCATTGCACCAATCCTTTCAAAGCACTGCCAATATATCTCGCCCATACGCGCGTCTACTGCAACCAATAGATAATCATGAACAGATTGAGCCGCGATTGCCAATAAGCTGGGCACTGGCACTAAAGGAATGGTTAATCCATAAGCCAGGCCATGCGCAACGCCCATCCCCAACCTTAAGCCTGTAAACGACCCCGGACCAGTACCTATGACAATGGCATCAAGGTCAGATTTAGCGATACAGGAATCCAAAATCAAGGCATCAATATAAGCCAGCAAATAGTCTGAATGGCGGTTATCAAGTATCTCATGCCTTTCAGCGATCACAGCATCAATAGACAATGCTACCGAGCAAGCCTGACTGGACGTTTCAATCGCTAATATATTCATAATCTAAGCTAAAGCGTTTGCGCAAAGGATTCAATCTGTTGCCAGTCAGATGTTATCGGAATCGAAGGCAAAGAAGCCAATACTCGTTTGCCATAGGCTTTAGTTCTTAACCTGGCGTCCGCAATCATGATAATACCTTTATCATTTTCATCGCGAATTAAGCGCCCTATACCTTGTTTCAACGCAATAATCATCTGCGGCAACTGATAATGCATAAATGGATTTTGCTGATTTTGTTCCATGCGTTTTAGTTTTGCTTTTAACACCGGGTCATCCGGACTGGCAAAAGGCAGCTTGTCTATAATGACACAGGATAGATTTGGCCCTTTAACATCCACGCCTTCCCAAAAGCTGCTGGTTCCCAGCAACACCGCATTACCCAATTGATTAAACTGCTCAATTAATTCATGCTTAGGCCGTTGGCCTTGTTTTAGAATCGGATACGCAATCTGTGCTGATAACTCAGGATAAGCCCTCTCCATAGCAAGATGAGAAGTAAACAAGAAAAATGTACGTCCATTACAGACTTGAATCAGCTTTATCGCCTCAGCTAATAGTATTTCTCCAAATTCTGCCGACCTGGGGTCGGGAAAACGCTGTGGCAAGTACAGCCTGCACTGGCGTGCAAAATCAAATGGTGAAGACCAAGATTTAGAATCAACCGTACTCAAAGCAAGCTGATTATGGAAGTAACTGAAATCCCCTGCTGAGGACAAGGTTGCGGACACTAAAACCGTGACCGGTCCCATTGGATCACTTAATCGATCACCGAATTCATCCAGCTGAATTGGTGTTTGCTGTAAAATAAAACGCATATCAGCCGCGTCAATCCAGCAAAAATATTTATCCTTTTCGTGTTCCAGGAACACACATTCCCCCAGCAACTCGGCTATATACAGTGATCTTTGATAAAACAAACTATACTCTCTATCATCATCCAGAGCTTTCAACTGTAATGTCAGTTCTTCAACGATTTGCAGTAATTGTTCAAAGCCGTGTTTGATCTGCTGGTTTTCAAACAACTGTTCTATATCCAGTTTTTCTGACTTTGAAAACAATCTCACGACAGCCATTAATTGCTTGTCCAGCTTCTGCATTGATTCGAATAATTCATCGACAGAATTTGTTTCAAGCACTAATTTTGTATTCAAGTCGCTGATGAGCTGAGCAATCTGGCGGGAGGACAGCCTTCGGCTCAATTGATTTGAAGCTATTTCCGGTAGTGCATGAGCTTCATCAAAGATCAGGATTTCACTCTCGGGCAGCAGTTGTCCGAAACCATCTTCTTTTAACAACAAATTTGCGAAATACAAATGGTGATTAACAACAAGAACATCCGCTTCTAATGCCTTTTGCCTTGCTTTGCGTACAAAGCAAGTGTCAAAGTGACCACATTCCGAGCCCAGGCAATTATCACTGGTGGATGTCAGCAAGGGTCTGAGCCGCGAGGTTTCCTCGAGTTGCTCTATTTCGTTAATATCACCTGATACAGTAGTGTTACTCCAATCGCAAATTTGTGAATAAATTTCATCTAGCTTGTTATTTTTATTCACTTCGAGTGCTGCATGTGTGTGCAAGCGGTGCAGACATAGATAATTGCTTCTACCTTTAAGCAAGCAAACTTTTTTTCTAAGGTTAAGTGTATCTAAGACCAATGGCAGGTCTTTATAAAAAATTTGATCTTGTAAATGCCGTGTTGCAGTGGATACGATAACCGTTTGATTAGCACTAATGCTGGGGGTTAAATAAGCCAGTGTTTTTCCTGTCCCAGTCGGCGATTCAGCGATAAATGCACCCTCACCCCTTGTGATTAGTGATTCAATACAATCAGCCATTTCCTGCTGCTGTTGACGCGGGCGAAAATGATCTAATTTAGCCGCAAACGGCCCGTCAGGGCCTAAAAAATGTGCACTGTCAGGCAAACGCAATTCGGTCCAGACAAGAATTGAGTGATTGTTTATAACCCGGCAACACTAATCCAAAACGGCTTTCGAGTTTGGCATTATCAAGAATAGAATATTTTGGACGTTTTGCGGGAGTGGGAAATTCAGTTGTAGCAATCGGATTAAGGCTGATGGTTTTTCCGCTACATTCGAAAATCGCTTTTGCAAACTCAAACCAGGTGGTACTGTCTGAACCGGTCAAATGATAGATGCCGTTCAATTGCGGATTTTTATTTAGCTGTTCGATTATGTGCTTTGTCACTAACGCAATGTCACCGGCATAAGTTGGACAACCATGCTGGTCATTGACGACATTCAGTGATTCCCTTTCATCAGCCAATCTCAGCATCGTTTTGACGAAGTTGGCTCCACGCCAGGAATAAACCCAACTGGTTCTTAAAATAATATGCTTATCTGTTTCCGCTTGTATGTATCGCTCGCCTGCTAATTTCGTCTGCCCATATATGCCCAGAGGATTAACCGGGTCAGTTTCCTTGTAGGGCGTATCAGCACTGCCGTCAAATACATAATCGGTTGAGTAATGAATACACCAGGCATCATGTTTAGCACAAACTCTGGCTAACTCCTGTACCGCTACAGCATTAATCAGCATTGCCAGTGAAGGTTCGGATTCAGCTTTATCAACGGCGGTATATGCGACAGCGTTTACGACTATATCGGGCTTATATTGATCAATAATCTCGCTTATCTGACCAGGCACCGAAAAATCAACCTGGTCACGAGTCAGGGCGATAGCGCTATCAACAATTTGAGTTAACTCAAAACCTACCTGTCCATTACTGCCTAATATTAAGATTTTCATTTAAAAATCCAGATCAGCCAGCGACATTGCATTTTTATCTTTAGCCGAAAGCACGGGGTCTGCAATAGGCCAGTCGATACCGATATCTGGATCATTCCAGCTCAACGAAAAATCTTCACTGGGGTTATACACTGATGTACATTTATAGACCACATCAGCCGTATCACTGGTCACACAGAATCCATGTGCAAAACCCTCCGGCACGTAGAGCTGATGTTTATTTTCTTCGGACAAAAAAACACCAAACCAGCGGCCAAAGTTAGCCGATTCGCGGCGCACATCAACAGCCACATCAAATACTTCACCCTGAATCACTCTCACCAGCTTACCTTGCCAACCCGGAAACTGAAAATGCAAGCCTCTTAAAATACCCCTGGATGAACGAGAATGATTATCCTGCACGAATTCAGTCGGCAAACCCAGTTCCGCAAACTTTTCAGCATGATAAGTTTCCATAAAAAAGCCCCTGTCATCACCATGAACAGTAGGTTTAACAACCAGCACACCCTCTAAATCAGTCTGCTCAATCTGCATATAGAACACTCCACTTTAACCCGGAATATATAATAAGATTCGTCGTGAGAGAAAAAATGCGAAGATCAAGTGCTCTCGCAAGGAATTTGGACGCAGCTATAGTCACCCTATGCTGAGGACAGATTCCGAGGAAGTGCTTGAGACTGAAGCAGTTTTTCATCACAACAGATTGCTATTGTATATTTCGGGTTTAATCATCGTGCGATGATTTTAACGCGTTAGTTGTAGCCAGAGTAGGCTTGGTAATACTTTTTTTAGTAATGCTTGATCATTCAAAAGCCGACAAAATTTACTCTGCATCCGGCTCGATATTTTTCTCTTCTGTTTCAATGTATACGGCTAAAACACAACCTGTTTTGGTGTAAGAATAATGCTGTGTACCTTTTTTAAGCCAGACCAGATCACCCTCCCTATATACAGTGCCGTCATTATCGATCAGTTCACCATTAATCACGAAAAACTCCTCATCACCGGTATGTTCATGGGCCTCGGTTGTAGTCCCTGGTTCCATCTTGTAAATGTGAAAACCTACTCCATCCGGTTTATTGTTGAGTTGCAAAAAGCTATCACCGCAGGCAGACCCATCACTTTGAAACCAGGGTGTAAAGCTTGAAGTGTTTATATTTGCAACACGCCGATGGGTTTTCTCGATTTTCCGCATGGCAACAGACCCTAGGTCACCAAATCATCAAAAAACGATTTTATTTTGTTTTTCCAGCTGCCCTCTTGGGGATTATGCTTGGCACCACCGGCATGAATAGATTCATCAAAGTTTTTAAGAATATCTTTTTGTTCGCTGGTTAAATTAATCGGGGTTTCAATCATGATTTTACAGTATAAATCGCCGGTATTACGGGTCCGGACGTTTTGTACACCTTTACCCCGCATGCGAAATAACTTCCCAGACTGAGTTTCTGGTGGAATTTTTAGACTTAATCTACCATCTAGTGTGGGTATCTCAATGTCTCCTCCCAGTACGGCACTGGCAAAACTGATGGGCATTTCGCAATACAGATCATCTGCTTCACGTTTAAATATCGGATGCGGCTTAACTTGTACTTGAACGTATAAGTCACCCGGCGCGGCACCACGTTGGCCGACATCCCCCTCACCGGACAAGCGAATCTGATCGCCGCTATCTACACCGGCTGGAACCTTCACGGAAAGTGTCTTGGTGTGTTTAACACGCCCTTCACCTCGACAGGCATTACAAGGGTCACTAATCACTTCACCACTACCATGACAATTAGGGCAGGTTTGTTGAATTGAGAAAAAGCCCTGCTGCATCCGAACCTGTCCACGTCCGTCACAAGTCTGACAACTGGTCGGTTTAGTACCTTCTTTGGCACCGCTACCGTGGCAAATATCGCAGGTTTTAGACGTTGGCACTTTGATTTCCACCTGCTTGCCCTTGACGGCATCTTCCAGGCTTAAATCCAGTTTATAACCGATATCGGCACCTCTGGCTTGCTGCCGCCGCCCTCCACGTCCGGTCGCACCGCCTGAGCCAAAAATATCACTAAAGATATCGCCAAAAATATCACCGAATCCGCTGGCATCACCACTAAAACCGCCACCGCCCATAGATGGATCTACACCGGCATGACCAAATTGATCATAAGCTGCGCGCTTATTTTGATCTGCCAGCACTTCATAAGCCTCCTTGGCTTCTTTGAAACTCGCTTCGGCTTCTTTGTCACCGGGGTTACGATCAGGATGATATTTCATCGCCTTACGGCGATAAGCCTTTTTTAGATCAGCTTCCGTAGCGTTTTTTTCTACGCCCAGAACATCGTAATAATCCCGTTTTGACATTTTACTTACCGTTTACATAGCAAGGCGTGGACTTATCCACGCCTTAATCATATCAACAAAGACCCTTAAGAGGCTTTTTTGTCATCATCCTTAACTTCTTCAAATTCAGCATCAACAACATTATCATCTGTTGATTCAGCATTGGTATCGCCAGCTTCAGTATTTTCAGTGCCTTCTGCATCAGCACTTGCCTGTTGATACATTTGCTCAGCCAATTTATGGCTTGCTTCGGCCAGTGCTGTCGTTTTTTCCTTGATCGCATCGACATCATCACCTTCAAGAACACCTTGTAAATCTTTAACTGATGTCTCAATCTTATCTTTTTCGCCAGCGTCAAGCTTATCGCCCATTTCAGCAACAGATTTCTGTACACTGTGAATCATCGCCTCAGCCTGATTCCTAGCTTCGACACGCTCACGAGCTTTGCGGTCTTCATCCGCGTTTTCTTCCGCTTCGCGAACCATGCGTTCAATCTCATCATCAGCCAGACCGGAGCTGGATTTGATGACTATATTATTCTCCTTGCCTGTTGCCTTGTCCTTAGCGGATACGTGCATAATACCGTTGGCATCAATATCAAAGGTTACTTCAACCTGCGGCACACCACGCGGTGCTGGCGGAATATCCGCCAAATCAAACCGGCCCAGTGATTTGTTGTCCTTGGCCATCTCCCGCTCACCTTGCAATACGTGTACGGTTACTGCTGTTTGATTGTCTTCGGCCGTTGAAAACACCTGTGACGCCTTGGTCGGAATGGTTGTGTTTTTGTCAATTAACTTGGTCATCACGCCGCCCAGGGTTTCGATACCCAATGACAGTGGCGTTACATCTAACAACAATACATCTTTAACATCACCGCCTAATACACCACCTTGAATTGCAGCACCAACAGCGACAGCCTCATCAGGATTTACATCGCGCCGGGCTTCCTGACCGAAAAAGTCTTTCACCACTTCCTGAACTTTAGGCATACGGGTCTGACCACCGACCAGAATCACATCATCAATATCGGCAGCCTTTAACTCAGCATCCTGAAGTGCCGTTTTACATGGTGCAATCGAACGCTGAATTAAATCTTCAACCAGCGCTTCAAGTTTGGCGCGGGTTAACTTCATGTTTAAGTGTTTGGGACCTGACGCATCTGCGGTCACATAAGGCAGATTGATTTCTGTCTGTGAGCTGGATGACAATTCAATCTTGGCTTTTTCTGCAGCTTCTTTCAAACGCTGTATTGCCAGCGGATCTCCACGCAAATCCATGCCCTGATCCTTCTGAAATTCATCCGCCAGGTATTCAATGATGGCGCGATCAAAATCTTCACCGCCCAGGAAAGTATCACCGTTTGTAGAAAGCACTTCAAATTGATGCTCACCATCAATCTCGGAAATCTCGATAATTGAAATATCAAAGGTACCGCCACCCAGATCATACACTGCAATTTTGCGGTCACCTGTTTTCTTGTCCATACCATAAGCTAACGCTGCAGCTGTTGGCTCATTAATAATACGCTTAACCTCAAGGCCTGCAATCTTGCCAGCATCCTTGGTCGCTTGACGCTGAGAGTCGTTAAAATAAGCCGGCACCGTAATCACGGCTTCCGTAACCTCTTCGCCCAGATAGTCTTCAGCCGTCTTTTTCATCTTTTGCAATACACGTGCTGAAATTTCAGGCGGCGCCATTTGTTTACTGTTAACCTCAACCCAGGCGTCACCGTTTTTAGCTTTCACGATTTTATACGGCATAAGTTCGATATCACGCTGAACCACATCTTCATCGAAGCGACGCCCGATCAAACGTTTGACCGCAAAAACTGTATTTTCCGGGTTAGTAACAGCTTGGCGTTTAGCCGATTGGCCAACTAGAATTTCATCGCCATCTGTATAAGCGACTATTGATGGTGTTGTACGGTCACCTTCACTGTTTTCAATTACCTTGGGTTGCCCACCTTCCATTACTGCAACGCACGAATTGGTCGTACCGAGGTCAATGCCGATAATTTTGCCCATTATTAATTCCTCAAATAATTTGTTCGTTCACTTGTTCTTTAAATAGGGTTAAGCCTTGTAAATTCAAGCATTTTCTTGCTCAGATTGTGGATTTTTTTGCTCAGGCTTACGTGCGATTACCACCATGGCTGGCCTGAGAAGGCGATCATGCAACTGGTAACCCTTTTGGATAGTTGTCAGCACACAGTTATTATCAACTTCATCAGTCTGCTGAACAGTCATTGCCTGATGCAACTGTGGATCAAGTTTATCGCCCTTTTCAGGTGCAATAACTTGAATTGAGAATTTTTCAAAAACACGATCAAGCTGCTTTAACGTCAATGTTAAACCTTCGTGCATTTTGTCAATCACATCTTTGTTATCTACAGATAGTTCCACTTGCTCGGCCAGATCCAAACTGTCCTTAACCGCCAGTAATTCTGATGCAAAGCCTTCAATAGCAAACTTGCGAATATTAGTCTGCTCATTAGACGAACGTCGACGAATATTTTCCATCTCTGCCGCAGCTCGCAAAGATTGATCTTTGGCATGTGCTAATTCTTCTGTCAGACGTTCAATTTCGGCCTGCAACTGATCTATGGAAATTGCCGCGGATATATCATCTTCCTGCTGCTCCGCCGGCTGTGCTTCCTCTGCTGGTTCCTCATTTTTAGTGGGTTCGATTTCTTGATCCTCATTCAATGGAGCATCTGTTGCTTTTGGTTCATTCATATTCTAGTCGTCCTAGTACTTACTAACCGTAATAAATACGGTCATAACGGTTTTAATTCAAGGGAATAATAGAAAATCGGGGCCTAATTTTCGTTAAACGATGTGTTGCCGGAAAGTGCTCCGCTAACCAGGCGCGAGGTCACATCAACAATAGTAATTACATCAGCATAATCCATACGTGTGGGACCAATAACACCTAACACACCTATACATTGATCATCAAGCTCATACGGTGCTGTCACCACACTGCAATTATTCAGCGGTGCATAACCTGATTCCTCGCCGATAAAAATCTGCACGCCGCTGCCTTTCAGGCTTTTATCAAGCAATTCAAGCAAGTCATGTTTGGTTTTAAATGTCTCAAACAGCTCACGCATTTTCTCAATTTCAGCAAACTCGGGTACTTCAAACAAATTTGCCTCACCTGACAGCACTACATCTTCTTGTTGATCTTGTTCTTCAGCTTCAAAAAAACGATTTGCCATGGTCAAAGCCGTATTCATAATACGATTCATTTCTTCACTATGCTGCTGCATTTCTGTTAATAATTTCTTTCTTAATTTATGCAGTGATGCGCCGGAATAAGTTTGATTGAAATAATTAGCCGCCTCAACTAATTCGTGCGGTTTGAATTCACGCTCGACACTGATTACCCGATTTTGCACCCGCCCGTCACCTGTCACCAGAATAGCCAGAATCCGATTACCGGATAATTGCAAAAACTCGATTTGCCGAAAATGAGACTGCGATTGCCCCGGCACCATAACCACGCCGGCAAAGTTAGTAATTTGTGACAGTATTTCTGAAGCTTTACTTAGCACATGCACCGGATCATGGTCCGTGCCGAATTTTTGCTCAACCAGGTGAAAGAGCTGTTTATCCATGGGTTTGGCCTTAACCATTGAGTCAACAAACATGCGGTAGCCTTTATGGGTCGGCACCCTGCCTGCAGACGTATGTGGCGCCTGGATCAGCCCCATATTTTCAAGATCAACCATAACATTGCGAATCGTGGCCGGACTCACATCCAACCCTGATTCCTTGGCCAGAGCTTTTGAACCCACAGGCGCACCTTCACTGATATATTTATCTATCAGCGTGCGTAATAATATTTCTGCCCTGGGTGTTAACGTCATAGATCAATATGATAGTGTGCCTACAGTTTTTTTACCATGCTTTATTAAACCTGATAAGATTCAATTATTCGGTATTTCCACCACTAAAATGTTCAAAACCATAGGAATTTTTACAAAATCAGATGACCAGCGTGCCAGTAACTGTCTGCTGGAGCTGGACAGTTATCTAGCCGCTAAAGCTATCAGCACCATACATTTTTTGGAACCGGAATCTGATTCTGCCAAACTCAGCATCAGCGACCCCATAGATCTGGCTATAGTCATCGGTGGTGATGGAACCATGCTCAGGGTCAGTCGGCTGTTAGCACCATATGGCACACCTGTGGTAGGTATCAATCGTGGTCGTTTGGGGTTTTTGACCGAAATTTCAGCAACCAACATGCTAACAGACATTCAACGGGTGTTGGATGGTAATTACTTTATTCAACATAGAACCATGTTATCTTGCCAAATCGAAGACAACGATAAAGTTGTGGATCAGGCCAATGCATTGAATGATGTAGTCATAGGGCGTGGAAGGATTGGCCGTTTAATTGAGTTTGAAATCATCGTTGACGGTCAACGTGTTAATCAAACACGCGGTGATGGGCTTATCATCTCCACACCAACTGGATCAACAGCCTATGCGCTTGCAGCAGATGGCCCGATTATCCATCCCGGATTGGACGTCATCGCTTTGGTGCCAATCTCGCCTCACACATTAAGTCATCGGCCTATTGTTATTAACGGCAGCAGTAACATTGAAATTCGTTTAATCAACCCAGAAGATACTGAAGTCATTGTCTCGGTCGACGGATACATGGAATACACGATTAAAAATGAGGAAAAAATCAAAATCTCTCGTAGCGATACAAAAGTCAGATTGGTGCATTTAACCGACTATAATTACTATGACGCGCTGCGCTCTAAACTGGGTTGGAGCAACCCAATGTCCTGACCACCGCCATGTTGCGTTCTGTCTATATAAACAATATTGCGATTATCCCTAAACTTAGCCTTGAGTTACTTGAGGGGATGACGTCAATTACAGGCGAAACTGGAGCTGGAAAGTCAATCATCATTGATGCCCTGGCATTGGCGCTTGGCAGTCGTGCTGACCAAAATCTGCTCAGACACGGTCAAACTAAAGCCGAAGTTATTGCAGAATTTGATATCAGCCAACACACCCAGGCCTGCGATTGGTTACGAGAGCATGAATTTGAACTTGAAGAGCCGCAATGTGTTGTTAGACGCCAATTGTTTGTAGACAAACCCAGCAAGTCGTTCATCAATGATCAGCCAGTTACCGCACAACGATTAAAAAGTTTCGGCGACTTATTAGTCAATATTTGTGGACAACAAGAACACCTGAATTTAATACAGCCGAAAAAACGAGTCGAAATTGTTGACGCGCACGCTGACAATAAAGAACTATTATCCAAATTGGCTAAAATCTATAAAGAGTTGGATCAAATCAAAGTCCAAATCAGTGAATTACAGAATACCGACTCAGGTGAACAGGATCAGATTGATATGCTGAAATTCCTGATCGACGAACTTGAGCAGGACGATTACAACAACGAAAACTATCAACAACTTGACCAGGAACAAACACGTCTTGCCCACGCTACAGACATAGCGACAGCAGTTAGCACTGCATTGCAACAACTCAAAGAAACAGATAGCTATAACGTTATTGACGCGCTCAATCACTCAATCAGCTTGCTGGATAATGCCGGTAAATATGAACAGCGATTATCTGGGATTACTACGATGCTGACTGAAGCAACTATAGCCTGTGAGGAAGCCGTTTCCGAACTCACCTCTATCGCGGATAAGCTTGAGTTCGACCCGGCACGACTTAATGAGATTGAACAAAAACTAACTGTTTATCATGATTTGGCTCGCAAGCACCGCTGCGAACCCGATGAGCTGGAAACCAAATTGGCCAGTTTACATGATCGTCTTGATCTGATTCTAAACCGCGATAAAAAACTTGCTGCACTAAAAGAAGATGAAAAAATCCATCTAAATCAATATCATAAGCTTGCAGCTAAACTTAGCCAAAAACGGATTAAGTCGTCATCAGTGCTATCAAAGTCGATCAGTAAACATCTTAAACAATTAAATCTGCCTAATGCCATGTTTAAGATCAATTGTGAGATTGATAAAACTAAAGTGAGTGTAAATGGACAAGATACGATTCAATATTTAGTTTCTACTAACAAAGATGAGCCGCCCGGACCTATTGAAAAAATTGCCTCAGGAGGCGAATTGTCAAGAATTAGTCTGGCCATTCAGCTCGAAATCAATAATTTGCTTAGTAGCAGTGTATTGATTTTTGATGAGGTCGACGCCGGAATAAGCGGTGAAACAGCCGATATAGTCGGCAATAAACTAAAATCATTAGGCGAAAACTGCCAGGTACTATGTATTACTCACTTGCCCCAGGTCGCCAGTAAAGCCAGGCATCAGCTTAAAGTCAGTAAAAGTGATTCACATCCGGCAATCGAACTTAATTATCTTGATAGCGATGACAGAATTAAAGAGCTGGCCAGGTTTTTATCCGGTAAAAAAATCACCAAAGAAAGCCTGGCAAACGCCGCAGTCATGCTACGTGAATCTGCATGACAGACGTTTTTGAAACTTAAAAATTCTTAGCCATATGTGAAATTTGTTGATAGAGTATGCACCATGAAAAATATCAATCGATTCAAATTAATTGTCATATCAGCATTACTTGCAGCTCTGCAAGGCTGTGCTGTTATTTATGAGCAAGATATACAGCAGGGAAATGTAGTGACTGATGAAATGCTGGATAATCTTGAATTAGGCATGAGCAAGGCTGAAGCTCAATATTACTTGGGCACTCCTTTAATCGAAGACCCTTTCCATGAAAATCGATGGGACTATTTCTATACCTTCAAGCAAGGGCGTGATGATGAACGCGAACAACGAGTTATTACACTGTGGTTTGATAGTAGCAATAGACTGGAAGATATCAGAGGAAACACCGAGGTAGTCATTACTGAGGCGACGGAAATTACCTTACCGGATAGTGGTGATTTAAACACTGTGGCCACGGAAACCGAACCGTCAGCAAGCCTGTGGCAGAGAGTTAAAGCCAAGGTACTGGGCCAGTAATCGAATCGTCATTGTGGCAATGCCGCAATTCAACGGCAGTTACTTCGTTGCTGCTCGTAGTCGCCTGGCTTCTTTAGGGTCGATCAATAATGGCCGATAAATTTCTACCCGGTCACCGGGCTCTAAACGATGGCTTAATCGTACTTGCTGACCGAATATCCCGATTTTATTGCGTGCTAAATCAATTTCTGTAAATTCGCTCAAAATACCGGAGCGCTCAATGGCTTGCTCAGCTGTCATTGATTTGTAATCAATACGGATCAATCGCTGCCTTCTCGGTGATGCATAGGCAACTTCTATCCAGGCATTATCCATATAATTCTTTTGCGCGTGTTTGAAAAGAATCCACCATAGTATTGCCAATCATACCGAATACTGGTCCTACCAGTTTCTCCAGCCACTTGCTGTCAAAGGCAAATTCGAGTTCAAGTACTATTTTTGATGCCGATTCAGACAGCGGTACGAATGACCATTGTCCTGCTAGATGGCTAAACGGACCATCAATTAATTCCATTTTTACAGTATCACAGGCTGAATTAAGATTTCGTGTAGTAAAACTCTGCTTAACACCTTTAAAATAAATCCCTAATTTTGCCGTGGTTGTATGCTCATCAGCAGCGATGATATCTGCCTGACTACACCAGGGCAAAAACTGTGGATAGGCAGCTATGTCGACGACTAATTTATACATCTGCTCCTGCGAGTAAGGAACAATGGCAGAACGATTGATTTTATTCAACTTAACGATGGGATGTATGAATATTTGCCGGATTATACCTGCTAATCGTTATAATAAGCGGTTTTGATTTAGCATTTCAACAGATCGGATTTAATAGTCATGGCCAAACAGAAAAACAACTCGCTTATTGCCGATAACCGTAAGGCTCGTCATGATTATTTTATTGAAGATACTTTTGAAGCAGGTATTGCATTACAAGGCTGGGAAGTTAAAAGCATCCGTGCAGGACGCGTGCAATTGAAGGAGAGTTACATCTTAGTTAAAAACGGTGAATTATTTTTATTCGGCGCTCATATTTCTCCACTATCAACGACATCAACGCATTATCGTGCAGAGCCACTGCGTAATCGAAAATTATTGCTGCATCGTAAAGAAATTTCCGGACTCATCGGTTCAGCCGAACGCAAAGGCTATGCGCTGATTCCATTAAAACTGTATTGGAAAGCCGGACGAGTAAAGCTGGAGATAGCCCTGGGTAAAGGAAAAAAATTATTCGACAAACGTGAAACCATTAAGCAACGAGAGTGGGAGCGCGAGCACCAGCGAATAATGAAATATACGCGCTAAACCTTTTTTGAGTGTTCGATCGTATAAATACTCATAATAATCAACGGATGAAAGAACAGGTTAAGCAAACTAACAAGTCGCTGTCAGCTCAATATCATCTTAATACTGGTCGACGATATGGATTTGACTGACTTGGGCATCACCGGGTCAGTAAAGTAATTTCAAGATTAGGCAGATAAGACCGGTGTACTTAACTGGGATATTGCTTTACCCAAATTGCTACAAACCTGGCAAATGGAAAATGCCCACGGCTGAGTCACCAGTGTGTGGTTATTCTATATCCGTTAGTTTGGCTACACCTATGCCGCCACTCTCTCCTGCACCACAATATAGCAGGTAAACGGTTTGACCATATTCAAAAATACATGGATCACGAAGTTCATGACAGGGTTCATGGGCTGCACCGACTTTTGACGCAATCTTCGGTAACTGTGCTCCTTCCCATAGCAATTCTGGTTTTAAGATACGCCGTGCTGAACTTGCCGACCAGTTTTCCCAATTTTCTTGCAAGTTAATTTTTGTATGCAAAATCTGCTCTGGACAATCACCTATACAGGAAAAAAAGACATGAGCAACATTATCTCTAACAAGAATTGCACAGTGCCTGAAAATCCTGTTTGGCTGAGTATCCGTAGCAATACCTTTTAATATTGGACCTTGCTGGAAAGGTCCATCCCATGTTTCCGCGCGAAGTAATTGACCGCCCCAACTGAATACATAGACCCACTTGTTATGTTTAAACGCCCGGAAATAAGGTGCTCCAAGCAATAGCGGGTTTGGAATAAAATGCAGACCATCCTGTGAGTAAGCTACCCGTGTCTGCTGGTCTGCATCTGCCAACATGCCATGATAGTACATGCGTATACGCTGGTTTTCATGATCTATGTGTACATCCGGCGATGCGATATGTGCATATAAATCCGTCCCCATTAACTCTTTTGACCAACTGGGTATATCAGTGCTTTCAAAAAGCGAATCTTCGAGGTTTAGAACTCCCGGGGTATAGATTTGCCATGGACCTTCAATTCGATCAGCATAAGCCATGCGAATATGCTTTCCTTGATGATGGGCGAAATACAGATAAAACCGCCCAAGTGGATTCGCTACCCAGCTCGGCACGGCAATCACCGAAGGACCATTAATATTAGTGCCTATGCCCTTATCCGAGCCTGGATGGATAATTGGCTGATCGATAACGCGGGCAGCATTAATCATGTTCGGATCAAATAAGAAAGCCGGCATAAAAATGCCGGCTTTCGTCAAGTTTAAGTTTGACTATGTTATGAGTTTAACCACCAACGCTCAAACGCACGCTCACCATCCATATCCCAAACTGATGAAAACGGCTCAGCATACCCTACTTTATCTGATGTAGCGAATACATAAGCGGCAAACATTGGCACTACAGAAGCACCTTCATCATTCATGATTTTTTGAGCTTCGTAATAGATTTCGCCACGCTTAGCTTCATCTAATTCAGCACGGCCAAGAACTAACAGCTCATTAAAACGCTCGTGTTCAAAGAATGACTCATTCCACGGCACACCTGAGGCATAAGCAGTTGCAAACATCCAGTCAACTGTCGGGCGACCACTCCAATAACTGGCCACAAACGGTTTTTTCATCCAAACATTGCCCCAGTAACCGTCATTAGGTTCCCGTACAACATTGATGTTAATACCGGCGGGTTTAGCATGCTCTGCATACAATACCGCTGCATCTACAGCACCGGCAAAGGCCGCATCAGCCACATTAAAATCAACCGTCAATGAATCCATACCTGCGCTTTTCAGGAAAGCCTTGGCCTTGTCTGGATCATAAGGCGTTTGGGGCAGATCTTTAGCATAAAACTGCTGACCGGGACCAATTGGATGATCATTACCAATTGAACCATAACCCTGAAGCACCTTATCTACTATTTCCTGACGATTAATTGCATGCTTGAGAGCACGTCTGACATCAACGTTATCAAATGGCGCAACTCCCATATTCATCGGGAAGGTATAGTGCAAGGTACCTTGTACCTGATGTATTTTGATAGCTGAATTACGTGACAACAAGCCAACGGTCTTTAAATCGACGCGATCGATCGCATCGGCTTCACCTGATACCAATGCATTGGTTCTGGAGGCAGGGTCCGTAATCGCAATTTGCTCAATAGAATCAAAATGACCCCGGTCTGATTTCCAGTAGTCAGGATTTTTTTCCAAATCCAAACGCACACCTGGATCAAATTTCTTCATCACATAGGCACCACACCCTACACCAGACTCCCAGTCCATTGTTCCGTCAGCATTGGCAGGTTTAATTGGGATATGATAATCAGATACGATGAATGGGAAATCAGCGTTACCGCCGTTGAGACTCACAACTACTGTATGGCTGCCATCCGCCTTGATTTCGCTGATATCGGCAAGAATTGGTTTGGCCGCTGATTGAGTCGCTTCACCACGGTGATGGTTGATCGACGCAATAACGTCTTCAGCTGTCAAATCTTTGCCATTATGGAATGTCACACCTTCTCTGATTTTAAATGTCCAGGTTGATGCGTCTTCTGAAGCTTCCCAGCTTTCTGCTATTTCTGGAACAACACCACCGGCGGCGTCCACTTCAGTCAAATAGTTGTTGACACCTTGCACCATGGCAATGGTAAAACCATTTTCGTGATGGCCCGGATCTAGAGTATCCGTGGTACCACCATGACCTTTTGCAACTCGAAAATGTCCACCTTTTTTAGGGGACTGAGCCATAACCTGTGTAGACCATAATGATGATGCTGATGCCACGGTCATACCTGTAGCAATCATGCCTTGCATAAATTCACGCCGGGAAATTCGATTAGAACGACCTTGTTTCAATAAGCCCGAAACGATCCCCTGTGCTACTTTTTCATTCATATATATACTCCTGATAGAAAATTATTTATAACTTGCTAGAAAATAAAATAACAAAAGCATCAAAGCTGATGCTTTGATGCTTTTGATTGTAAATTGAGAATGCTGAATCAAGTATTACAATTATTACATATGCTTATGAGCAGCCTCACCAACATTGTCAACGCCACGTTCCTCAAGTAACGTTGTCAACCAATCAGGATCCATCTCTGGTACTGAAGACAGTAACAAATCAGTATATGGATCATGAGGAGGTGTGAACATTTCATCCTTCGGTCCTTGTTCAACAACCCGGCCCTGCTTCATAACAACCACATGATCAGCAATTGATCTTACTGTCGCCAAGTCATGAGTAATAAACATGTAAGCCAGATCCAGCTCTTTTTGCAAATTATCCAGTAAGCGTAAAATTCCTTCTGCAACTAATTGATCGAGCGCACTGGTAACCTCATCACAGACAATAAATGTCGGATCAGCTGCCAAAGCTCTGGCAATCCCGATGCGCTGCTTTTGACCTCCGGAAAGCTCACTTGGATAGCGAAAATAATATTTCTTAGGCTCAAGTTCGATTAAGTCCAATAACTCGTCAACTCGCTTTTTAAGCTCCGTACCTTTCAGGTCACCATAAAAAGCAGCAGGACGTCCGATCAAATCACAGATACGAGATTTTGGATTGAGCGCGGTATCAGCCATTTGATAAATCATTTGCGCCTGACGCAATTGATCCTTAGTCCGATCTTGATAACGCGGAGGAAGTACTTCACCTTTAAAGGCGACCTCACCTTTCATTTGCGGCAATAGTCCGGTGATAACACGCGCAGTCGTCGATTTACCTGAGCCGGACTCGCCCACCACCGCGACCGTGCGTCCAGCGTAAATATCGAAGCTTACGTCGTAAAGTATTTTGTTGACACCATCATAGGCCGCATCAACATCTTTAACCGACACAACCGGCACTTCATCTTTAGCAGGTAGTGGTTTTTGTGCACGCTCAAAACTACGAACGGCCCAAAGTGATTTAGTATAATCTTCTTTCGGACTATCCAGCATTGTTCTGGTATCCGATTCTTCAACTTCATCACCACGCAATAAAACCTTGATGGTATCAGCCATTTGCGCAACTACAGCCAAATCGTGAGTAATATAAATCGCCGCTGTATTGAACTGATCAACAATATCTCTGATCGACGCTAATACCTCAATCTGAGTCGTCACATCTAAAGCTGTCGTTGGCTCGTCGAATATGATCAAATCCGGGCGACAACTCATCGCCATGGCTGTCATTGCACGTTGCAGCTGTCCGCCAGAAACCTGGTGGGGATAACGAAAACCAATTTCTTCAGGATTAGGTAACCGCAATTTGGCATAAAGCTCCATTGCATCTTCCTGGCTCTCCAGTCTCTTTTTAATTCTGTAATGAACAGGTGCTTCAGTATGCTGATCGATTAGCTTATGTGACGGATTGAAAGAAGCCGCAGCAGATTGAGCAACATAGGCAATTCGGGCTCCACGTAAGGCACGCAAATCAGCCCTGGGTGATGTGGTTAACTCGATGCCATCAAATTCGACACTACCACCAGAAATGCGGCAACCATCACGGGCAAAACCCATTGCTGCCAATCCAATTGTTGATTTTCCTGCTCCTGATTCACCGATCAAGCCTAAAACCTCACCACGATGTAGAGTCATATCTACGCCATGGACAATTTCAAACCACTTGTCGTCAGCAAAAGCCTCAATACGTAAGTCTCTGACTTTCAATAAAACATCTTTTTCTCTAGTCATGATCTATTCCTCTGAATTACGTTTTTAAACCGGATGAGCGATACAGCATCCAGTCGACAACGAAGTTAATTGATACAGTTAACAGGGCAATTGCACCTGCTGGAATTAGTGGTGTAACTTCACCGAATGATATCAGTGTTGCATTTTCTTTCACCATTGAACCCCAGTCAGCTGTTGGTGGTTGCAAACCTAGGCCCAAGAAAGACAAACCTGAGATCAATAGAAAAACAAAACAAAATCGCAATCCAAATTCAGCAATTAACGGGGCCGAGGCATTGGGTAGAATTTCTCTAACAATAAGGTGCCAAGAGTGTTCACCTCGTAATCTTGCCGCTTCAATGTAATCCATGACGACTATATTTCCTGCCACCGCTCGAGCTAATCGAAACACAGGCGGAACATATATAATCGCAATAACGATGACCAGTGTCGATGTATTCGTTCCAAAAATACTAAGCAACAGCAATGAAAAAACTAATGTAGGTATAGACATCAATACATCTACAGAACGCGCTAGTATTTGATCGAACCAACCGCCTTTAACGGCCGCCAGTAAACCGAGAGTTGTACCCATCAGAAATGCCAGGCATGTTGTCAATAATGCAATTCCAACAGTGTTTCGGGCACCATAGACCAGACGACTAAACATATCTCGACCTAACTGGTCACCGCCAAGCAGCATGACTTCGTCAGCGGGAGCAAACGATGACCCTACAACTTCCGCCTCACCAAATGGTGCGATAATAGGGGCAAAAACTGCAGCGATGATATAGATCATAATCATAAACAGACCAAACGTTGCGGTTAAAGGCGCAGACTTGATTGCCTTTTGAGCTTCACCCTTAAGCGAAATGGTTAAAAACTCTCTAAATGTAAATGCTATTCCGGCAGCTGCTGCGATTAGTGCAGCAACTACTGTTATCGTCCACAATGCTCTTTCACCGCCTACCAGACCGACAACAAATGAAGCCAGCATTAATGAGAAGAGCAATAAAAAAGCGGTACGGTTTTTGAAATAAGCCGCAACACAAGTTGCGCCAATTAATAAGGCGTAATAGCCAACAATGAAAGGACTCATAATCTACTCCTTATTTTGGGTGACGCAAACGTGGGTTGGTCAAAATTGAACCAACGTCCGCTGCAAGGTTTAAAAGAATATAGGTTGCTGCAAAGACTAAACAACAAGCCTGTACCACTGGGAAATCCCGCTTGGTCACGCTGTCAACCAGAAGCTGTCCAATTCCAGGATAAACAAAAACCACTTCGACCAGTACCACACCTGTAATCAAGTATGCCAGGTTTAATGCAACCACGTTTATAACCGGTGCCCAGGCATTAGGTAGTGCATGGTGAGTAATAACTTTACGCTGAGGCGTGCCTTTTAATCGTGCCATTTCGATATAGGGAGACGCCAGCAAGTTAATGATTGCTGCTCTGGTCATCCGCATCATATGTGCTACAACGACTAAAACGAGTGTAAGTGCCGGTAGAAATACTCTATGCAGCTTATCGGCTAAACTCATATCATCAGATAAACTCGATATCGCTGGAAAAAGTGAATTTTTGACCGCCAGAAATAACACCAATATGTATCCTAGAAAAAATTCTGGTGATGAAATTGAGGTTAGAGTTAATACATTAGCAACTCGATCAAAAACAGAGTTTCTGTACAGAGCAGCTAATACACCTAACATAATTGCAATTGGCACAGCAATAATAGCCGCATATACAGCTAAAAATAGTGTGTTTTTAAAGCGAGGTCCAATCAGCTCTGTAACTGGAATACCACTAGCCAGTGAATTACCGAAGTCACCAACTACTGCTCCTTTTAACCAAGCGAAATAGCGAACCGGCGCGGGACGATCAAGACCAAGCTCTTCACGCATTGCCGCAACTGTCTCCTCGGTGGCTGCCTGCCCAAGTATGGCTTGCGCCAAATCACCCGGCAACAGTTCAACTGCCCCGAATATAATTATGGAAATCACCAGCAAGGTGATCAGGCCTAAGCCTAATCGCTTGACGATGATTTGTAGCACATCATTCATTAATCTTCTCCCGTCTCGTAAAGTTGTGGATGTGAATAGTTAAGTGTAAATTAAAACCTTATGTTAAGTGTCTAACAGCTACAGTTTAATACAAAACAGGGTTTCTTATGAAACCCTGTTTTATCAAATCAAACTATTATGATGTAAACCACCAACGGCTGGCAAATCTGGCGCCGTCAGCCTCCCAACTTGTCGCTGCACTTTCGCCACGTTGTAAGTTACTACGACGTGCATAAACATAGTTACGGAAAAATGGAATAATGGTGCCGCCGTCATCGCGGGCAAGTTCACACATCTCTTTATACATTTCTGCACGCAGGTTATCATCAAGCTCTGCTTTGGCCTGTAGCAACAGTTCATTGAAACGCTCGTTTTTCCAATGGGACTCATTCCAGGCTGCGTCGTGTTTATATGCCAATGTAAACATGTTGTCAGGAGTTGGACGTGCACCCCATGTTACAAATACAAAAGGCTTAACCAACCATACATCAGACCAATAACCATCGGCCGGTTCACGAACAACATTAACGTTTATACCTGCTGCTTTAGCATGCTCACTATACAACACGCACATATCTACAGCACCAGGCATTACGCTATCAGTAGCTGAAAGATCAACGGATAATGAATCCAGGCCCGCCTGTTTCAGATGAAATTTTGCCTTATCGGGATCATATGCTCGTTGCTCAATATCAGGATGGTAGGGCATATTGGGCGCCACGTGAAAATCATTACCAACAGTTCCTGTTCCAAACAGAATTTTCTCAACAATATCTTCTCGATTAATGGCATGTTTTAATGCCAAACGAACATCTACATTGTCATAAGGCGCTACATCACAAAACATGGGTAAGGTAATCGCCGAAGCTGAAGGAAGATTTTCTACCGCAATATCAGGGTTACGTTGTAACAAGGCCATGGTCTTACGATCAACCGATGTCACAGCATCAACATCTCCGGTAATCAACGCTGTCTGCCTGGCATTAGGATCATTGAGCACTGTTAGTGTTACGCCATCAACATAAGCACCTTCTCCATGCCAACCGTCGTGGCGGGATAAATCAGCACGCACACCCGGTTGATAGTTATCCAACTTATAAGGTCCAGCACCATCACCGCTCTCCCAATCGATACCGCCATCGTCTTTTGCCGGCAGCATAGTAAGATGATAATCCGTCATGATCCAGGGCAGATCAGCAAAACCTTGTGATAGTTCAATTGTGACCACATTATCACCGTCGGCCTTGATATCCGTTACGTCTGCCAGCAATGGCTTAGCTGCAGAAGTCGATGCTTCACCCCGGTGAAAATTTAACGAAGCGACAGCATCTTTTGCCGTGAACGGTTTGCCGCTGTGAAAAGTTGCTTCCTTATTTAATTCAAACGTCCACTTCTTTGCATCAGGTGACGCTGTCCATGATGTTGCCATATCCGGACCTAAGCCGTTTTCAGACGTAATCTGAGTTAAATAACTTCGATACGTGTGAGCTAGCTGAATATCCTGTGTACTGGCATATATACCGGGATCATATGAATCAGAAGTATTACCATCATGTAGGCCCATTCTTATCGTGCCACCTTTTTCAGGTGTCTGAGCTGAAACTTTTTCGGTCCATAGTGCGGATGCTGCTGTCATGGTTAAACCCGCTGCCATAGCGTGGGTCATGAACTGCCTTCTGGTTAATTCTTTTTTCCTACCTGCTTCGAGTATTTTGTCAAAAAACTCTCGGTTACGTGTATTTCGCATACTACTAAAACTCCTAAAATGCTATTTTCTGCATAGTGTGAACATGAATTTTGCTTGAAATTAAGCAAACATAACCGAAAACTTTATCACCATCCTGCCTATTGTCAACCAAAAAGAGCCTTTTGAACGCTTCGTAAGCAAAGTTGAAAACTACTTTCAATTTCAATAAATACAGGCATTTTGCAGAGTTATTATCAACCGCTCAAATATAGTAACTAACGAAACAATTTGTAAATTGAAAATCAGATTAATAATTACTGATGATTTCAGTTCTTAAAGAGACAATACAAGCTTAAAAAAATCGCCAATATACCTAAGTAGATTTATACTTATTTATTGAAAGTCATTCATTTGCTCCAGTAACCATTCAACAAAAACCTTGACGTGGGGTTTAGCCGACGAATGTTCCGGCAAAACCAGAAAAAAGCTCTCTTTAATAGGCAGTTCTATATCAAAAGGTTGAACCAGGTCGCCGCGTTTAAGCAAACCGGTACGTAATGATTTTAAACCCAAGGCAACACCTAAACCGTATCTGGCCATTTCAAAAGTCAACGTTGACGTGTCAAATTGAAGCCCGGCTGCAACCTTGTTTTTATCCATACCGGCATAAATAAGCCAGTCAGGCCAGCCTTTTTCATGACCCAAAGTATGCAATAGTTTACAGTCAGCTAAATCTTCCGGTTTTTTGACTTTATGTTTTTTCAGGTATTCAACGGTTGTAACCGGTGTTAAAGTCTCCTTAAGTAAACCTTTTGTCGATAATCCCGGCCAGTGGCCATTGCCATAACGAATCTCCAAATCGACACCCTCCAAGTCACTGCGATCCCACCATACGGCATTAGTAACTCGCAAATCTATATCTGGATATTGCTTGGAAAAATCAAAAAAGCGACTGGACAACCACAGAGTGGAAAAAGAAATATTACACTTAAGTGTAATACGCGCCGGGCTCTTGGGGCCAAAAATTTCATCCGTGCCGCGACGAATTTGCTCAAACGATTTATGAATAATTTCTAAATAAGCACGCCCGGCATCGGTCAAATCCAACCCCCGGCGATGACGTTGAAATAATTGCTCTTGCAAATGATTTTCTAATAGCCGCACTTGTTGACTAATCGCAGACTGGGTAACGTGCAGTTCTTGTGCCGCCTGAGTAAAACTCAAATGACGAGCTGCTACTTCAAAGGCACGCAACCAATTTGGAGGAGGTATTCTGCTCTGTGTTGTCATATCTACAGACTCTAAATCCCCAGTCATTAGTATTTCTAAAGTTTAACGCCAAGATTTTTTGTTTGCCATGATTTATTTTAGCTTTAAGATAGGATTATTAGAGATTATTTATGAGGAAAAAAGATGGAACAAGTGAGTTTTATCAATATGGCCGACGGCACCAAAGAAGACTATGAATTTTTAGAGGAGCTTGAAAAAGAATTTAACAAGACATTGCCGGATAGATTAATCGAATCTCTGGAAAAGCTGGAAAACTCACTCAGCGGTTATAAAGTGTCACGGTTAGAGCACTCATTACAATCTGCGACGCGAGCCTACAGAAATGACGAGGACGAAGAAATGATAATGGCTGCTTTACTGCATGATATTGGTGATGATTTAGCGCCTTATTCACACAGCGAAATGGCCGCTGCAGTATTAAGGCCGTTTGTGAGTGAAAAAACATATTGGATTATCAAGCATCATGGCATTTTCCAGATGTATTATTATGCTCATCATATGGGTGGTGATAGAAATACCAGGGACATGTTTAAAGATCATCCTTATTATCAACCGTCAGTCGATTTCTGCGAACGTTACGATCAAAACTGTTTTGATCCAGACTATGATTCCCTGCCGCTGGAATTTTTCAAACCCATAATCCAAAAGTTCTTTTTGCAGGAACCGAAGTTTCAGCATTAAAGTCCTCTCCCTTGCAGGGAGAGTAGAGAGGTTTGAAGCCCGAACAGTCTTAGGGAGATCCTTGCGGCGCTAACTCGCCTCAGGATGACTCTCGTGAATGCTGTTCGACTAGCTGCCTGATTTTGGGGACATAATGATCAAGGCTTGGAACATTCAGTTCCGGGTCTTTGCCGGCTTCATCCCAATGCCTGACGCGAACTGCGTCTTTATAGTTAGGTTCTTGTTCAAACTCTGCTACTTCGGCTTCATCCATTGGACCACCCTGCACTTCCAATGATTGCTTGGATGCGTCTGACAGAACTTTATAGTAGCTAGGATTAGTCGCACATAAATAACGTTTGGTGGCCACATGCATGCGAATTGGGTCAATTACTCGAGCTGAAAAATAAGGCGCAAGAAAATCAGCACCGGCATTTTCATGATCATTATCTACTCCATTCTGTAAACAATCTTCGGGGAACTCACTGGTGTAGTGGCCAATGTCGTGTAATAAAGCCGAGACCACTAATTCGTCATCAGCACCGGCTTTTTCGGCAAAATATGCGGACTGCAACATATGCTGAGCCATAGTGACCGGCTCACCCATATACCAATCATCACCTCGACGTTCAAATAAACCTTGAATAAAGTCGACAATGTTGTCTTTGTTAATTGAAACTTGCTGGCTCATGCGGCCTCCTGATTACGTTGTAATACGGATAACGAACTATATAAACTGTCCAAATCGGCATAAGCACCCTGCAACCAGCGCGAACCACTATCGGAAAATGCCTTGCGTGCATGAAAAATTCTGGCATTGTCGAACAGGATTAAATCACCGGGCTTGGTTTTAAATTCAAACGTTAATGTTTCACGTTCAAGGATTTCGGCATAGTGACGATAAGCCTTGTAGAAGGATTTTATTTTTTCAGGTTCGGTCTTTATCGGTGCAATCGAACGGTTATTAAACCGCACTTTAATCACTTCATTGTTATCATTAACCTCAATGAACGGTGCGCGTGAATGCAAATCAGTCTGGATATCCTGGAATCTGAAGTTAATCCAAGTAGTGGTTAACATTTTGAACGACTCAGGTGATTCCTGTCGCAACAGTTGCGCCGCTTTAAAACCATCAGCCAGCAGCGACTCACCACCGTCGACTGTATTCTCTAAACAATGTAGCAATTGAATGGTGGGCACAGGGTCACGATAAGGATTATCGGCATGTAAACCTAATCCAAGGTTAGTAAACGCCAGATTATTAGGGTCAACGATTGTTTTGACATCAAAAGTCTTACCATAATTCGTCTCTCGCACATAACCAAAGCTATCGATAACATCTAAAATTGTTCCGGACTTGGTGGGCACGTCTGTCAGAACAATAAAACCATAATCATTAAACGCCGACAAGGCCTGCGTCTTTGCACTTGAATGCGCAAGATAATCCGGATATGAGTGAAAGACATCATCACTATTAATACTGCGGCCATCCCATATAGTCTTGTTTACAGCACTACGATTATCAAATGCAGGCTTAAGATCATAAGCATTATTCAGCAGCCAAACGGCTGGAAATTTCGAATAATGGTCAGGATTGAATCTAATCTCAATATTATCGTCAGCTTGATCCGCTGATACAATCGATACATCTTCAGGAAAGTCTGTGATATTCATCAGTCGCTGTCCGTTAGCTGGATTACGACTTTGCGGCATCTGGCAATGATCACGCAACCAGACCGCCAACAATTTACTACTGCGGCCATCTGACCAGTTGATAGTTAAAATCTCAGACGTTGAAGAAATATTAGAGATCAATGCCACCGATCTAGCTCCATAGTTGTTGTGCAAATTATGCGCCTTTAGCAGCTCAAAGTCATCCGCTTGTTAATAGTTTTTTGGTCCTACATGTGTGTGGTAAAACGGTATAATCCCGCCTTCAAAATTAAATCTTAAATAATGGAAACCATTCAATCTATTATTCTGGGTATCGTTCAGGGCCTGACCGAGTTTTTACCCGTTTCGAGTTCTGGTCATTTGGTCTTAGCCCAGGAGCTATTAGGCACCAAACCGGGCGGCGGCATCTTGTTTGAAGTTGCCGTTCACATCGCTACTTTGATTGCAATTTTATTGTTTTACCGAAAGCGAGTAGCCGCTTTGACCATGGGGGCTCTAACCCTGGATAACGATGCCTGGCGCTATATTTTTAAGCTCTGTTTAGCCACTGTACCTGCGGTGCTGGTTGCATTGTTAGCACGCGATTGGGTTGAGCAACAATTCGAGTCCATTTTAGTTGTTGCAATTTGTTTGATCATTACTGGCTTCATTGTTTGGAGCACACGTTATACCCTCGACCTGGGGCGCATGGTCGAGCCTAGCTGGTTAGCCGCATTAATAATCGGTTGTGTTCAAGCTTTTGCCATTCTTCCCGGTATTTCCAGGAGCGGTTCAACCGTCGCTATTGCACTCGCACTTGGTTTAGCGCCGCTGGCCGCAGCTGAATTTTCCTTTCTGCTTGGTGTCATCGCGATGGCCGGCGCCGGCATACTGTTATTACCGGAATTGACCACGGTTTCGGGTGAAGCACTAAATGCTATTTTGTTTGGTGGTGCAGCGGCGCTCATAAGCGGTTTAATTGCCTTATGGTTGTTTGTTTGGTTATTAAAGAATCAACGCTTTTATTTATTCGCCTGGTATGTGTGGGTCGTTGGCTTAATAACATTGGCACTAACGTTACGTTAAGACTAGAAATACTGTAAAGTAGAGTTTCACCAACCAACTCACTATATGTTTATGGCCGATGACGCTGCAATTGTAAATTTGTTATCCCGGTTGATTGAATTTGACACCACCAGTTGTAATTCAAACCTTAACTTAATTGATTTCACGCAAAGTTATTTGCAACAACGCGGCATCAAATCCGAGTTGGCTTTTGATGAAACCAGACAAAAGGCCAACCTCTTTGCAACCATCTCTGGACCGGAAAATGTTCCCGGTATTGTTTTATCCGGTCATACTGACGTAGTCCCGGTGACGGATCAAGATTGGACTAAAGCACCTTTCAACACAACTATTGAAGACAATAAATTATACGGCCGCGGCAGCACTGACATGAAAGGCTTTATTGCCGTTTGTCTGGCATTAACTGAAGATATACAGCAAGCAGACTTAAAACAGCCTATTCACTTTGCATTTTCATATGATGAAGAAGTTGGCTGCCTGGGTGTCAGGACATTATTAGAGGAACTGAAACATCGTGAGGTTATCCCTGCTGCATGTATTGTCGGAGAACCGACCCTAATGCAGACCATACGCGCGCACAAAGGAAAAATAAGTCAACGCTGTCACGTTCACGGTCACGCTTGCCACTCCAGCCGTATTGACGAGGGTTTAAACGCAGTAGAATATGCAGCACAGATTATTACTTATCTGCATGAATTAAGTCTGCGGATAGAACAAGACGGTCCTTTTGATGAAGAATTTACACCTGCCTACACGAGCGTGCATACAGGGCCTGTTCAGGGCGGCAGTGTTTTGAACATCGTACCGGAATATTGCACTTTTGATTTTGAGTTTCGCAATATCCCCGAGCATGATGGCAATAAGCTCCTGCAAGAAGTTAAAGATTATGCTGAAAAATCCTTGTTACCGCGTATGAAAAAGAAAAATCTCAAAGCAGCAATTAGATTTGAAGAACTCTCTGAAATTCCTGCTTTTAGCTCAGCAACCGACCTGCCTTTAACACAACTGTGTTTGAGTCTATCACCTTACGATAAAGCGGGAAAAATCAGCTTTGGCACTGAGGCGGGTTTATTTCAAAACCTGGGTATGCAAGCCATTGTCTGTGGACCAGGAAACATCGACCAGGCCCACAAACCGGATGAATATATTGAAATTTCACAGCTACAATCCTGCAGACAATTTTTAACACAGACCATACACAACGCGACTCAATCGATCATTTGATTCAGTCATAATTCAGCCCGTGTTTACCTGTTGTTCAGAGTTGTTGAATATACTTCTGATAAGTGCCTAAGCTTGAACTACCATGACAAAAACTGACTTAAACCTAGTATATGCATTGGTACTGTGCCTTTACTTGATGAGTTTTTATTCGGCTCAAGTACTCGCGCAAGAAACTGAAACCGAAGCTACCGTTGAGCAAACATCTGAATCTGATAATCAAGTTTCAGATACGCAAGATGAGACAACTACTGATTCTGACGCTGATAGTACTACTGCTGAAAACACAGTAGTTGAGGAAGAAGCCAAATTTGATGTCGATGAATTAGTTGTACGAATGAAACAGACTGACGCAATCGGTGTAATCACCAAACTGTCACTCAAAAACCAAGTGGATGACCTGCTTGAGAAGGCTGAGAAGATAAAGCAGGATAATGATGATGCAACAGACAAAAAGTCGAAATTGCGTGAGGATTTTGAAGGATTAATATTGAAGACGGTCACACTTTTAAATAAAGGTGAGGACTACAACCTGGCCGAGGATATATATTTGGCCAAGGAACAATTATGGGAATCAATCATGGAGAACAAAGCATGAAACGACTATTAGCAATTTTAAGCGGCTTGTTCATAAGCCTGAATGCTTTTGCGGTCACACCCGCGCAGGATGTTGCAGCAACAATTAATCTTAATGGTTATGCGTGCGGCAGCAAAGCCAGCAACATAAAAGAAACTGTTGATAGTAACGGTAATAAAACCATAACCGCTAGTTGCGCTGATGGCAAACGCTATAAGATCAACATTACTAACAAAGGCCGCGTGAGTGTAAAACCGCAATAGCCAGCTATTGATTATTTAACTCACCTTCTTTGTTGCAAAAAACAATAAAAACACGAAACTTGGATAAAAATGCAACATGATTCTTTGCATAGATGTTTGCAAATGCCAAGCCAAGTCATGCGGTGTGATAAATAGGTATATGGCCAAATAGCCGAAGACGCTGGCCAGAATCGCAATCAATAAATAGCTTACGTCAGAATAAATGATTTGTTTTCGAAAACAGATCAATAAAGCGATAACAAACAGCAGATTGATTTTAAATAGATCAACTATGGCGCCCAAAAAACTGCTTGCGACTAATTTATAACGAGATAAATCCAAACTCCTATCCAGTACCGCCTGGACTGAATTATTGGCAAACAAATCGTTGGCTGAGGAAATTTGTTGCTTAAATATTAAATAACACAATATAAATGGCAACAAGGTCAATACGGCAAGCATCAAGGATCTTTGCAAACCGGCTGATTTATATGACTGGACCAGATAAAAAACTGCAAATATTATATAAATCAGCTGTCCTTCATTTTTTGCCCATATCACCGCCCCCAAGAACAAATAAGCCAACATCAGCATGAAAGTTTGTTTTAAAACCAAATAACTACAAAAAAAACAAACTGACAGTAATAATAGGTTAGCTAACGGTATATCTGCAGTTAAAAAAACACTATTTCTGATATAGGCGTAACTTGAAAAAAGCAACAATAATGTCAAGCAAGCAACATTAGAGTCAACAAACTTACTGATTACACAATACATTACATATGCACCGCTGATCAGGTAAAAGGCAGCAATTATGTGCGGAACAACCACACTTTCTTGTCCAAATAGCCCCCAGTGTTTTGCTATCAGTATAGGAATCAGTAATGGATAATCCGGGTGTGACCAGGCAATAACTTGACTGAAACCTGTTGACCATTCATACGGTGAGCGATACAGGAATCTGGCTTTCAAGTTCCAGATCGCCCAGGCATCCCATTCACCATGCGGATCTGAATACAATTTTGAAACAGCGTAAATAAGAACGATTAATACAGATAATCCAGTCAGAAACTTGACCCCAACAATCACTTTCGGACTGATTTGTATAGGCAATGACCCAATCCAGTCAGTGTCAGAAGATAAAGGCGAATAATCAGAACCGCTGTGTGAACCTTGGCTGCCGGTCAATATCAGTGCTGCCGATAAGGCACTAATCAGCGCTAATATAATCAGCTCAGTATTCTCCCTGGAAACTGTTGATACGGAAAAATTCAAGCAAAGAAAATAACTAACGGATGAGAATAGAAAATAGATGTGTACACTCACGGTTAGCGCAAGCAGAAACCGCCTAATACCGGACCAATAATTAAAACAATGCTTATACAAAAACCAGCTAAGTAGCAACAGTATTGCTAAGTTCGCAATGATCAACATCAATCAGGGATAATCACAGATAGTATCAACCTGCCATCATACTCAGATTGCTCTAACACTAACTCTGGTAATGATGCATCTCGTGCTTTATCTGATACTAATCTGGGTACCAGACTATATTGGGAAGCAAAATAATGTTTTATCAATTCTGGGTTATTTTTGTGCTTCATATAAAACATTGAGTATGGTGCAAATAAATCTTGATTTTGCGCAAAAGCCGCCTCTACTTTGGAAACAAAATCAGTTTCTGATTGAGTAAAATTTGTATAGGATTTGCCGAGTAATCTTGTATTTGTATGAACTACTTGCAGTGCTAAAAGAATTAAAATTATTATCCCGATTCTTTTTGAATTCATGGCTTTATCGAATATTTGACAATTGCATAAACGGCTCTTATGGCGTCTTTAAAACCGATTTTCTTGCCTTGTTCATAGGTTCTGCCATAGTAAGAAATTCCGACCTCGTAGAACACAAGCTTTTTCTTGGCTAGTTTGATTGTCATCTCCGGTTCACAACCAAAACGCTTTTCTTCTAATTTGATGCTTTGAATAACCTCACGGCGGAACGCTTTATAGCAGGTTTCCATATCACTGAGATTCAGATTACAAAATGCGTTTGAGATTAATGTCAGCATCCTGTTAGCAACCATATGCCAAAAATAAACAACCCGATGTATATTGCCCCCAATAAACCGTGAACCATAAACCACATCAGCATTGGCAACAAAAAACGGTTCCAGCATGATTTTGTATTCTTGCGGATCATATTCCAGATCCGCATCCTGAATAATCACAATATCCCCTGTGGCAACTTTGAACCCCGAGCTAAGAGCTGCCCCTTTACCCAAATTAGTATCATGGAGTATCAATTGATCAATCCTTTGATTTAAATCAGTTTTTAAGCGCTCCCTGGTACCATCTGTTGAACAATCATCAACCACGATCAGCTCTATATTTTTTATTCCGGAATGCCTAACCCGATTAATGATTTCATCGATTGTTTCCAGCTCATTGAAGCAAGGAATTACAACAGACAATGTAAAGGCGTCTGGATTGATGGGTGCTGTCACTCGTTACTTGGTCGTTTGTTTTATAACCAATAGTTTAATCGCGACACCTACTTTTTGCCATATCAATCACTTCAATAAAACATTCACTCAAGTAAATACCTGAGTGAACGTCTTTAGAACTTAATGGCAGTTTAAGCGCTTAATTGCAACGGCAGCTTGTACAATCGTTCACCGGTAGCATTAAAAATCGCATTAGCCACCGCAGGTGCGATAACAGGTACGCCGGGTTCACCTACTCCGGTTGGGATTTCAGTTGAGGGCACTATATGCACCTCTATCTCGGGCATTTGATTCAATCGAATGACTTGATAGTCATGAAAATTTGACTGACTGACTGCACCATTTTCCAGTGTAATCTCGCTGACCATGGTTGGTGATAAACCAAAGCCGATACCGCCTTCCATTTGCGCCTTGATAATATCCGGGTTAACAGGAACACCACAGTCGACAGCACAAACAACCTTATCAACCGTATATTTGCCAGCTTCTGTCACAGTTACTTCAGCAACCTGGGCCACAAAACTACCAAATGATTCATGTACTGCGACACCGCGGCCTTTACCTTCAGGAATACTGCTACCCCAACCTGCCTTTTCGGCCGCCAGTTTTAATACACCCTGATGGCGCGGATGCCCTTCCAGCAACTCCATTCTAAATTCGACTGGATCTTTGTTAGCGGCAACGGCCAACTCATCAATAAACGTTTCTGTGGAAAAACCGGTATGTGTTGAACCTACTGCTCGCCACCATAATACCGGCACTTGATTAACAGTGGTGTGCAGATCAACAGATAAGTTAGGAATCGCATAAGGTAAATTCGTGGCACCTTCTACTGATGTTGCATCAATACCATTCTGCACCATCATTTCTTCAAATGCTGTTCCCTTTAAGATGGACTGGCCAACCACCCGATGCTGCCAGGCAATCACTTTGCCCTTGTCGTCTAAACCTGCTTTGATTTTGTGAAAATACATGGGCCTGAAATAGCCTGCCTTCATGTCGTCCTCACGTGACCAAACCATTTTTACGGGCTGCCCCGTTCCCAAAGCCTTTGCTACCTGAGCCGCCTCAACCACATAATCTGAATGCGAATTAGCCCGCCTGCCAAAGCTGCTGCCAGCAAACAAGGTATTAATTTTTACCTGCTCAGGATTGACACCAACTACAGCTGAAACCGCATACTGATCACCGGTCTGTAATTGCGCACCGTTCCATACTTCAACGCCGTCTTCATTAATCTGAACGACGCAGTTCATGGGTTCCATGGTGGCATGGGCAAGATAAGGAAACTCATAACTGGCTTCTAAAACTTGAGCGGCCTGGGCCATTGAAGCTTGAGTATCACCATCATTGCGGGCAGGTGTACCGGGTTGGTTCGCTAATTCACGATATTGCTGCATCAATTGAGCTGAACCGGCTGTTTCTGCACTGTCTTCATCCCACTCAACCTGTAAGGCATCGCGGCCCTTTTTAGCTGTCCAATAATCCTTGGCCAATACCGCCACACCGGTTGGTATTTGTAAAACATGCTCAACGCCGGGAATTGCTTTAGCTGATTGTTCTGAAAAGCTTTTAACCGTTGCACCGAAACGGGGCGCATGCGCGACTAAGGCCGTCAGCATATTCGGCAAATTGATATCCTGAGTATAAACCGCCGTGCCATCGGTTTTGCCAATATCTTTACGAGGTATGGTTTTACCGATATAAATAAATTCTTCAGGCGATTTTAGAGTGACATTCTGCGGTACCGGTTGTTTTGAAGCCGCATCTGCCATTTCACCGAATGTGGCTGTCTTACCCGAGCCATTATGCTTGAGCATGCCTGATTCAACGCTGATTTCTTCCACCGGCACCTGCCAGGTTTCTGCGGCGGCGGAAACCAACATGGATTTCGCTGCCGCACCGGCATTGCGCAATTGTTCAAATGAATTGGCCAAACCTGTGCTGCCTCCAGTACCCTGAAAAGGGCCAAAGAATAAGTTATTGTATTTAGAGGCATCAGCGGGTGCACCTTCACAAACAATTTGATCCCAGCTAGCGTCCATCTCATCGGCAACTAATGTCGCTAATCCGGTGTAAGTGCCCTGACCCATTTCCAAATGTTTAATCATCACTGTAACGATGTTATCCGGTGAAACCCGCACGAATGCATTGGGCTCAAAGGCATTAGCTTCAACCTGCCCGGCCAGTACATCAGGATAATAAACACCAACTGTTAAACCTGCCCCAACGACAGCAGTTGATTTAAGGAAATAGCGTCTACTTTGATCGAATTTCATTGCTTTAACCATGGTTTCCTCCTTAAGCTAGACTTTCAGCAGCTTGTTTAACTGCTTTTCGAATTCGCACATACGTCGAACAACGACAGATATTACCTGACATGGCTGTATTAATATCGTCATCAGACGGACTCGCATTATTGCTAAGCAATGCAGCAGCCGACATGATCTGCCCGGATTGACAATAGCCGCATTGCACCACAGCTAAATCCTCCCAAGCTTGTTTTACTGCCTGACCTTGTTTGGAGTTTAAACCTTCTATGGTCGTTACCGTCTTATCCTTGGCTGCGGCTACAGGCGTCACACATGACCGTATTGCTTGGCCATCCAAGTGAACAGTACAAGCTCCACATAACGCCATCCCGCAACCGAATTTTGTTCCGGTCAGTTTCAGGTGGTCTCGAATAACCCATAATAGTGGCGTATCTTCAGTCGCATCAACAGATTGGTCGACACCGTTCAATTTAAAATTTATGCTCATTATATGCTCCTCGAATGGACACTTTTAAGTTAAATTGTTTCCAACTAATCACTGGACTTAATAAAGTTATATATTTCAAAGCTGTCAGATAAGTCCGAACTGACTCTTCACACTACCAATAAATATCTGATCGTCCTGATTATCACGATTAGACATTAGGGTTTTTGCATCATCTCCTGCCGTATAGCGGAGATTGTCACTTCCATCAGTCACCGCATTCCAAATTACTTCTGCTACAACAATTGGTTCTGAACGTGTCTGAGCTAGCTCTGGGCTACCCCAGACAGCAAAAAGCTTTTGTACAGTCTGCTGGTATTCTGCTATTGACTCATCATTAGCAAAATCAAATGAGCGCCCTCCGAAATCAGTATTGATCATCCCAGGTTCTATAATCTTAACTTTGATGCCCATCGGTTCTAATTCATAGTGCAGCGCTTCAGATAAGCCTTCAACAGCAAACTTAGTGCCATGGTAAAGCGTGCCAAGCGGGAAAGTCATCCTGCCGCCAATAGAAGATATATTAACTATAACGCCAGATTTATGCTCCCGCATATGCGGTAATACTGCTTTAGTTGTAGCCAGTAATCCAATGACATTGGTATCAAACTGGCGACGCACATTTTCCATGGAAAAGGCTTCTAGCGGCCCATAAGCACCATAACCCGCATTATTGAGTAAAACATCAATATTATTAAATTTGGCGATACTTTGACTTATTGCCGATTTGATGGAGGTTTCGTCGGTTACATCCAGGTAAATAACGCTGACATTTTCTAACTCAACTAACTCTGTTTCTTTATCCGGTGAACGCATGGTTGCGATGACATTCCAGCCTTTATCATGAAAAAATTTTGCTGTTTCCTTGCCGATGCCACTGGAGGCACCTGTAATAAAAATTGTCTTAGCCATGAATACTCTCTGGACTAACGGTTAACGATTAGGAAATGAGAATTCATAATAGATACTTGATTTGGACTTCTGAATACACAAAACCACAGAAATCTTGCATAAAACTCTAATTTAAAAGAGATTCAGATTTTTCTGGCAATATTTTTGATATTCTCAGGCTAAATGTTACAGATATTGATAATGGGCAGCACAAATTCAAGACTTGAAGAATTAGGGCAATTAATAAAAAAGCAGGCGCCGGGAAATGGTATTTTCCAAAGCCCTCTTGAGCCACTGAAATTTTTCCGGGAATCACAATCTCATGGCCGGGTCTCATTAATCTATGAGCCGGGTCTGATTATTGCCGCTCAAGGAAAAAAATACATTTATCTTGAAGGCAAACGGTATGAATATAATGCCGGAAACTTCCTGGCTCTGTTCGTTCCCATGGCCGTAGAATGTGAATTGATTGATATTAGCGAAGATAACCCTATGCTTGGCTTATGTATTCGACTTGATCGATACCGTTTGACAAAACTGCTCTTGAAGATGGACAACATCGATCAGGCAAGAAAAAAGCCGGAAAATTTCGACACATCGGGAATATTTTCAGCCGGCATAAACGATCAGCTTCTAGATGCCGCTATTCGCTTACTTAAAACTCTGGATGATGTCACCGAAGCTGCTATTGTCGGTGAATCAATTATCGATGAAATCTATTTTCGTATATTAAGAGATGGGCAAGGCGGCGCACTTCAATCTTTGCTCAGGCAGCAAGGGCAGATACAACAAATCTCTAAAGCTGTAGAATACCTGCATGAGAATCTGGAAAAAAATATATCCGTCGACGTTCTAGCTGAATTGGTCAACATGAGTAACTCAGGCTTTCATAAAAAATTCAAACAGGTTATGCATCTCGCCCCGCTTCAATACATTAAGCTGATTAGATTAAACAAAGCTAAAAGCTACATCATGGAGGGCAAAACTGTCAGCGAGGCGGGCTATCTGGTCGGCTATAACAGCCCTGCTCAATTCAGCCGTGAATATAAACGGCAATTTGGCGAATCCCCATCATTAACTGCACCGGGATCAGTTTAAGACTATTGGCTAATTTGCTTTTTTAAAATCTTATCAGCCATTAGAATAACCTTCATCGCAAACCAGAAATAATGCCGTAACAACTCATGTTAAACCACCTTTCATATGAGCAATTAGAACAAAAGCTATCCTATATATTAGATGCACCCAAAGATCAGGGAGAAGTCAAACTGATTGTAACTCGACCGGTTACCGATGAACGTGTCGTTCACCAAACCATTCGACTCAGTGCAGCCAACGGTGTTGAGGGTGATAAGTGGGCAACAGAATGCTGGTTAACGCTTGATGATGGTAGCCCCCACCCTGATGTTCAGGTTTGCATTATGAATTGGCGCTGTATTGCGTCTATTGATAGCGATTCTGAACGCTGGGCGCTGGCCGGCGATAATTTATTTATCGACATGAATTTAAGCATTGAAAATTTAGCGCCAGGTGACCGATTAAATCTGGGAGAAAGTATTCTTGAGATCACGGCCGAAGCCCATAATGCCTGTTTGAAGTTTGCCAACAGATTTGGTCGAGACGCATCCAGGTTTGTTAACGATAAACGCGGCAGACAAAACCGGTTAAGAGGAATTTATGCCAAAGTCATTCGGGATGGTACGGTCAGTTTAGGCGATAAATTTACCAAGCTTTAATGAATGAGCCATCATTGTTAACGTAAGAATCACCGCATAGTATGAATTGTAATATCTCGTGATCGAAGCAGTTATTTTCGATTTGGATGGACTTTTAATTGATTCCGAGCCTCTGTGGCGAAAAGCGGAAATCGAAGTTTATAATCGCCTAGGTATAACGTTTACTGAAGCAATGTCACAGCAAACTACGGGGATGAGAAATCTTGATGCGGTGGCTTATTGGCATCAGCGCTATCAATGGCGCAACCCTAATGTTGAAACAGTTGCCGCACAAATTATTAGTGAGGTTGAACAATTAGTCGACCAAATGGCGACTGAGAAACAAGGCGCGACAGCATTAATTCAGAATTTCCATAGTAAACATCTACCAATGGCTATTTGCAGTTCTTCGCCAGCCACAATCATTGCTGCAGTCACTAAAAAACTGAATATCGATCAGTTTTTCCAACTACTACATTCAGCCGAACGCGAAGAACACGGGAAACCTCACCCGGCTGCATACTTGACCTGTGCAAAAGAATTAAATACCGACCCTGAGAAATGCCTGGTCTTTGAAGATTCTTTAACGGGTGCAATTGCAGCTAAAGCGGCCAGAATGAAAGTCATTGCTGTTCCAGAGGACTATCCGCGTCAGATAAGTAAATTCAGCTTTTGCGACATGACACTCGAATCACTAAACCAATTTCAATCTTTTGCTTCACAGGCCTTATTTAACCATGATGACCAACCTCAATGATGAGGCAAGCAAACTATTATCCGTTATGAAATTAGGGTTGCTTCAAAGATATTTGACTCAATGAGCGCGTTAAAAAGACAATGGTTTACCTTGGCCATATTTGCCGTCATTTTGGCGGCATATTTGATCTCACTGAGTGATTTTTCCTTATCTACGGCTCATTCCAGTTTATTCAAGTTCTCACTCATTGTTGGCATTTTTCTATTAAGCGGGTTAACCATTGATTCTTTAAAGTTATTAGATTCAATTAAAAACTGGCAACTACACCTTTGGGTACAAACTATTTCTTTTGTAATTTTTCCGTTGCTTGTTATCGCAACGGCAATTTTGCTGAATTCAAATAACCTAAGCAATCTGGTTTATGTCGGTTTTATTGTTCTGGCCTGTATTCCAACCACAATAACCAGCTGCGTGGTGTTTACGCGCAATGCCGGGGGTAATGAGGAAGCCTCACTATTTAATGCCACACTAGGCAATATTCTGGGAATATTTCTTACCCCTTTATTGATCTATTTTTTAATCGGCCAAAGCATTGAGCTTGATCCGATTGCAGCCATTAAAAAACTCATTCTTTTGGTTATCTTGCCGTTTTTAGTGGGTCAATTAGGGCGTAATTTTTTTTCGATCAAAGTCAATCCGACTCTGGCCAAGTCTGGCAGTAACTGGATGATCTTGACCATTATGCTGATTGCTTTTATTAATGCTTTTGAGAAAGGCATCAATCTTAGCTTTATTGATTTCGTTTATATTTTGTTGCTTAGTTTATTATTAAAATTAGTTATTACTGCACTGACTTGGTACAGCAGTGCGCTAAATTCCTCCCGCTTTAATATGGCTGATCGCAAGTGTCTGACCATTACAGCAACTCAAAAAACCCTGGCACTGGGCTTACCCATCGTCGCGGTATTATTTGCCAACAACCCTAACTTAGCGATTATCAGTTTCCCGATTATCGCCTATCACACCATCCAATTAATTATAGATGGGATTTTAATCGGTAAGCTTCAGACAATTAACTGAGATATGATGAAACCCTCTAAATAGTTTGCTTGCCTAAACAAACATTTTTACGATCGTTCTTAGTGTTAAAGCTAATTGTGATAAGTCCGCTAAACATTTGTACAAATAAAAATAATCCGGTATAAAGTCAGAATAAAATTTTGATCAACTCACAGGAGGCATTTCATGGAAACACGCGCAGCAGTTGCATACAAAGCGGGTGAACCTTTAGTCATTGAGACAGTAAATCTTGACGGCCCCAAAGAAGGCGAAGTCGTGGTTGAAATCAAGGCAACTGGTATCTGCCATACCGACGAATTTACCCGCTCAGGCGCTGACCCGGAAGGCTTGTTTCCCGCAATATTAGGTCATGAAGGTGCCGGCATTGTGGTTGATGTTGGACCAGGTGTTACCAGCCTGAAAAAAGGCGATCATGTTATCCCTTTGTACACACCAGAATGTCGTGAATGCGAATACTGCACCAGCGGCAAAACAAACCTATGCCAAAAAATTCGCGAAACACAAGGCCAAGGTGTGATGCCGGATGGTTCCAGTAGGTTTTCAATTGGTAATGATAAAATTTTTCATTATATGGGCACGTCGACCTTTTCCAATCACACTGTAGTGCCTGAAATTGCCCTGGCGAAAGTTCGGGAAGATGCGCCGTTCGACAAGATTTGTTATATCGGCTGCGGGGTAACTACCGGAATTGGTGCTGTCATCAATACGGCCAAAGTTAAACCCGGCGATAATGTGGTGGTGTTTGGTTTAGGCGGTATTGGTCTTAATGTTATTCAAGGTGCACGCTTGGCAGGTGCCAATATGATTGTCGGGGTTGACCTGAATCCGGCGCGTGAAGCACTGGGCGAGCAGTTTGGCATGACTCATTTTGTCAATCCTAGTGAAGTCGAAGGTGACCTGGTCCCTTATATCGTTGACTTAACCAAAGGCGGTGCCGATTTTAGCTTTGAATGCATAGGTAATGTCGAAGTCATGCGTCAGGCACTGGAATGCTGCCACAAAGGCTGGGGTGAATCGGTAATTATCGGTGTAGCTGGTGCCGGCCAGGAAATCAGTACCCGACCTTTTCAATTAGTAACCGGTCGAGTTTGGCGTGGCACAGCATTCGGCGGCGCCAAAGGCCGAACGGATGTTCCCAAAATTGTCGACTGGTACATGGACGGCAAAATTAATATCGATGACTTGATCACTCACAAATTAGCCCTGGACGACATTAATCAAGGTTTTGATTTGATGCATGCTGGTGAATCTATCCGCGCAGTGGTCGAATTTTAATTTCCCTGTCATTCCGAGCACAGCGAGGAATCTGGCTGAACTTGTGACAAGTGCAAACTTGGTATTGCAAAAAAGACAAAGATCCTCAGGTCGTGTAGTTTATCCTTACTGGAGGACTTCTCAGGATGACGGCTATTTACTATGAAGATTGATCAGGAGCAATAATGGAACTAGTAAGTCAAAACCGCTGCTTCGGCGGTATTCAGGCTGTTTATTCCCATAACTCGGCTGAAACAAAAACGCCAATGCAGTTTTCAATATTTACACCGGGTCATGAATCAGGCCAAGATTTACCTGTCTTGTGGTATTTGTCAGGTCTGACCTGCACTGAAGAAAATTTCACCGTTAAAGCAGGGGCTCAACGCTATGCAGCTGAGCATGGTCTTTGCGTGATTGCACCTGACACCAGCCCTCGCGGCGCAAACATAGAGGGTGAAGACGAGAGTTATGATTTCGGCAGCGGTGCCGGCTTTTATGTCGATGCGACTGAATCACCCTGGGCTGCGAATTATCGTATGTACAGTTACATCACAAAAGAACTGCCGGAACTAGTGTTTAATGAATTTAATACCGACGCCAACCGGCAAGGTATCACCGGACATTCCATGGGCGGTCATGGTGCCCTCACCATTGCTCTCAAAAACCCAGGCATCTATAAATCGGTTTCGGCCTTCGCACCCATTTGCTCACCAACCCAATGCCCCTGGGGGCACAAAGCACTGGGCGGCTATTTGGGCGCTGGTCAAAACAACTGGCTCGAATATGATGCGGTTGAACTCATCAAAGCCGGCAACAAAGTTTCTGGCGAGATGTTGGTCGATCAGGGCGGTGCTGATAACTTTCTGGCTGAACAGTTAAAACCAGAACTATTGCAACAGGCTTGTGATGAAAATGATCAAGCTTTAAAGCTGCGCATCCATGAAGGCTATGATCACAGTTATTACTTTATCGCGACGTTTATGGGCGATCATATTGCTCATCATGCTGGAGCACTAAAGTAAATTTCAACACTAACGGATTTCACGCTTGTAACTGAATATATCTGCTCGGCCTTTGCTGGTTCGTACTTCGATGATTTTATTATCTGTTGAGTAAGTGATGCGATTCAGCACTACAACAGGTGCATCCTTTTTCACTTGCAATTTTTCGGCCGTATAGGCATCACAAGCTTCAGCGGTTAAGGTTTCTTCTGCCCTGATAACAGGAATATTAAATTTTTCTTCTATTAGGGCGTAAAATAAATCCGGAATGTGCACGCGTTCATTTTCCAGCCCCGGCACCAGGTTTGCATCCCACCAGGAATATTCGACAAATCCAGGCACGCCATCTACAGTGCCAATACGTTCTATATAGAGTAGTTCCTGGTCTTTTTCCACACCTAACAATTTGCGCACATCACCAGAACCCTGTTCAAGATGACGATCAGTAGTCTGCTTACGTACACGCACATCATGCCCCATCTGATCACCATAAGAAAAAAACTTAAACAGGCTGTTATTAAAATCTATCCGCGAAACGAACGTACCTTTACCTTGATGTCGATACAAAAGGCCCTGCCAGACAAGGTTATCGATGGCCTTTTTTACAGTGCCCTGACTTACGTTTAGCTGGCTGGCCAACTTGGGTTCGGCCGGAATAAGATCGCCAGGGACTAAAGTTCCCGTATTAATTAAATCACGCAGATGATTTTCAACTACCTGATATAAAGGCTCCGTTTTGCGTACTTGTCCGGCTAATTCAATCACTGATATTTCCTTTTAACACACCATCTATTTTAATTACTGCTTGACATATATAGTAAACTCATGATACTCATATATCAAATATAACTCATATATATGAATTTCACACAGGACTTAAAGATTTGGAGTTTATTCAATATTTCCCAGAAGTTTTTACTTTCTCTAACTTAACCATTCTCATTTTAGGAACGATGGGAGGATTGCTGTTAGGTGCTACACCCGGCCTGAGTCCTACCATGGCCGTTGCCCTGTTGATCCCATTCACTTTTCATATGCAACCTGCTCCGGCGCTTATTCTACTTGGTGCAGTCTATACTGCAACCGTTGCCGGCGGCGCCGTCAGTGCAATTTTAGTCAGCATTCCAGGTGCACCGGCCAATATAGCAACCATGCTGGATGGATTTCCAATGGCTCGCGGGGGCAAAGCCATGCAAGCCTTGCACTATTGCTTTATCAGCTCCTTTATTGGCGGCATGTTGGGTGTATTGCTGTTGGTATTTTTTACACCTGTATTATCAAACGTCGCCCTTAAGTTTGGCCCTTCTGAACTGTTCTGGGTCGCGATTTTGGGCGTAACTGTTATCGGCTCTTTAGGTAGCGGCTCAGTGCTCAAAGGATTGTTTGCCGGAGCTGTCGGCCTATGGTTATCAACCATTGGCTACGATCCGATTCTGGGCGAGGAACGTTTTGTCGTCACCGATCATTTAGCGGGCGGCATAACCATTATCCCGGCATTGATTGGCTTGTTCGCAATTCCCCAAGTGCTGGGTATGCTCGAAGTAACCGAACATCAGCAAGCCAAAATGTTAGCACTCGAAAGCCAGAGCATTTGGCAATCGATCAAATATAATTTTTCCCGGATTAAGGCACTGACCATTGGTTCAATTATCGGCATGGTAGTCGGCATTATTCCCGGAGCCGGTGGTCAGGTGGCAGGCATTGTTGCATACGACCAGACCAAAAAATTCAGCAAAGAAAAAGACAGTTTTGGCAAAGGCAACCCAGACGGAGTCATCACAGCAGAAAGTGCCAACAATGCAATGGTTGGCCCATCTTTAGTACCGTTATTAACGCTTTCAATACCAGGCAGTCCAACAGCAGCAGTATTACTAGGCGGATTATTGATCAACGGGCTGTTCCCCGGACCTGATTTATTCACCATACATGCCCAGGTGACCTGGACATTTATCGACTCATTGATTGTGGCCCAGGTCGTCATGTTGATTTTCGGCTTAACAATAAGCAGGTATTGTCGCTTTGTGACCCGTATCCCTCAATACTACATGGCTGCTGCAGTGACAGTGCTGGCAGTATTCGGCACCTATAGCGTACAAAACAGCATGTCAGATGTCTTTGTCATGATGACTATTGGCACCTTGATGTACTTAGCCAGCAAAATCGGTTTTAGTCCAGCGCCGGTTGTGCTGGGCTTGATTCTGGGCCCTATAGCAGAAAGCAACTTGATAGAAGGCAAACTTATTGCTCAAAGTGGTGATGGTTTTGTTGCTTATTTCATGAGCGGCGGTATCAATTTGACCTTGATCGCATTATGTTTATTGTCAATAGGCTACAGCCTGGTGACAGAGTTAATCCGGGTCAAGAAAAGTCGAGAAAATACGATATGAGTAAACTATTAATACCTGCCGGCATGTTCGCACTGGCGCTGCTGCTGTTATTCGCCGGCTTATCCGGTTCCAATCAGGAAGCGTTTTTATTTCCTAATGTAGTAGCCGCTATCATGGTCGTGATTGCGGTGTTGACCGTTGTTAATTACTTTAAAAACAACTCAACTGAAAAAAGCAAACCCATTCCCTGGCTGGTTATTCTGCCCGCCCTGTTGATTTTTATCCTGTATTTAACGTTTGCTGAACTGATCGGATTCTACGTTTCATCATTTATCGCTTTTACAGCAATCGTGATGATCTATATGCCGGGAAGATTTGAGATCAGCCGCAGCCTGAAAATAGCCCTGGTCGGTTTATTATTTATGGCAGCCCTATATAGCTTGTTTACGCTGTTACTAAAAGTCCAGCTACCGCGCGGATTATTCTTTTAACTTGTATATGTCACAGAGGACTATCGATGAAAACACTCAGTTACTTACGTAAATACTTTTCCTGTTTAATTTTAAGTTTATTGGGATTAGGCTTATTGCCGTATGCGCTAGCCGACGACTACCCGGATCGCCCGATTGCCGTCACCGTTGCTTATTCGCCAGGTGGTGCTACCGACTTTCAGGCCAGGCTGGTGACCATGATGGCCGCCCAGGAGGATTACCTTACCCAACCTATTGTCATTGTTAACAAACCCGGAGCGGGTGGACAGGTTGGCTGGAATTGGTTTGCCGAAAAAGCGGATGCCGACGGTTACCAGCTGGCCGCTTACAACGTGCCCCATTTCATTGCCCAATCGATTGTATTTGACACGAAATACAGCATTGATAATCTTGAACCCATTGCCAATTGGGGTGCCGATCCGGCGGTATTAATTGTAAATGCGGACAGTGAATACAATAGTGCCGAAGAGTTGGTTGAATTTGCCAAGAATAATCCCGGAAAAGTGACTGTCTCCGGAGCAGGACAATTTACCGGCCACCACATTGCTTTGCTACAGCTGGCTCAGGCAACCGGTGCAGAATTTCAATATATTCCCACCAAAGGTGGCGTTAAAGCGATGCAGCGTGTTCTGGGTGGCAATGTCACTGCCGGATTTAACAATCTGTCCGATTCTTTTCGCAGCAAAGACAAATTAAAAATTCTGGCTATCGCTGACCTTGAGCGAAACACTGAATTCTTGCCCGATGTGCCAACTTTTAAAGAATTAGGCATTGAAGTTGACAATTCCAGTGTAAATTTCAGGGGGATTATGGCTAAAAAAGATACACCACCAGAGGTAATCGATAAACTGGCAGCAGGAACAGTGAAAATGTTTGAAGATGGTAAAGTGGCAAAGAAAATGAATGAAGGTGGTTCACCTATGCATATCATGAGCCGCGACGAAGTCGTTACTATGTGGCAAGAACGCCAGGCTTATTTGACCGAGCTGCTTAAGGATCTCAAAAAAGAATAACTCGTAATAACCAGCCTATCTACTCCCCCATGACCGGCAGTCGTGGGGAAAAACTACTAGTTTAAAGGATTACTAATACGTGGATGATACAGCTTTAAATCTTGACCCAACTGCTCAGCAATCGGAACAACAAGCTATTATTGAAGGTCTATTAAGCAAGGCCAGAGCTGCACAAGCGCAGTTCAGCAACGCCAGCCAGGAGCAAACCGATACGGCTGTCACTGCTTTGGCCTGGTCATTGTATAAACCAGAGAACGCAAAGGCATTGGCAGAATTAGCCGTCGAAGACACCGGCCTGGGTAATGTACAAGACAAAATCACTAAAAATACACGTAAGACCTTTGGCACATTGCGGGACTTATCCAGAGTTAAATCAGTCGGAATTATTGAAAAACTACCAGAACTCGGTTTAGTCAAATATGCCAAACCTGTTGGCGTCGTTGCAGCCGTCACACCATCAACCAACCCTGCTGCAACACCGGTGAACAAGGCCATGATGGCTATCAAGGGCCGTAATGCTATTATTATTGCTCCTTCTCCTGCCGGACTGCGCACCACCACCCGAGCTGTTGAATTGATGCGCCAACAACTTGCAAAAGTTGGAGCCCCGGAAAATCTGGTGCAGGTTCTGCCTGCTCCCGTTAACAAAGCTGCGACCAATGCCTTGGTGCGTAGCTGTGATTTATCCGTCGTTACCGGGTCACAGAATAACGTCAAAAGCGCCTATTCGAGCGGAAAACCTGCCATAGGTGTTGGGGTTGGCAACGTTTCAGTGATTATTGATTCCAGCGCAGATCTTGATGATGCCGCAGTTAAAATTTGTCAATCCAAAACATTTGATAATTCAACTTCATGTTCATCAGAAAACTCACTAGTCATTCTTGATGATGTTTATGACGATGCAATCGCTGCACTTAAGCGGGCCGGCGGCTATTTGGCAAACCATGAGGAAAAACAATTAATTGAAAACAGTTTGTGGCAAGACGGCAAACTGAATCGTCATTTGATCGCCAAGGATGCAAATATATTTGCTACTCACGTAGGTTTAGGTGGCGAAAGTCAGTCTAAACGATTCTTTATGGTTGAAGAAACCGGAGTCGGTGATAATTATAAGTTTTCTGATGAAAAACTGGCCCTGGTGTTAACCGTTTATCGTGCCAAAGATTTCTCCCACGCCAAGCAACTCGTTAGTGATATTCTCGACTATAAAGGCCGCGGTCATTCCTGCGGTATACATACCCACAACCTGGATCATGCCCGGGAGCTGGCAGAAGAGTTGGATGTGGTCAGGGTGCTGGTCAATCAAGCCCATACTTTCGGCAATGGCGGTGGCTTTAACACCGGCCTGCCGTTCACGCTCAGTATGGGCTGCGGCACCTGGGGCGGCAACAGCATCAGCGAGAATCTTAATTACAAGCATTTTTTAAATATTACCCATCTGGTCACTACTATTGCTGAGGATAAACCCAGCGAAGAACAAATGTTTGGTGATTTTTGGCAACACTACGGCAAATAATCAAGGAACAACATGAATTTTGAAGAGCATGCGGGCAAAGCCCTGCTACGTCAGGCAGGCATTAAAACCCCTGCAGGAATGTTGGCGAGTACGCAGGAGCAAGCAGAAAAAATAGCCGCCGATATTGGACCCTGTGTCATTAAGGCACAAGTACCCACCGGCAAACGCGGTAAAGCAGGTGGTATTCAGCTCGCCGCAAGCCCACAACAAGCCAGTCAACAGGCAGGAAAAATTCTGGATATGGAAATCGGGGGTTACAAAGTGGAAACAGTATTAATCGAGCAGCAAGGTCGTATCCAGCAAGAATACTATGCTGCACTGATGAATGACTCAAACAGCAAGTGCCCAATGATCATGTTTTCTGCAGCCGGCGGCATGGATATTGAAGAAATCGCTGAAACCCATCCTGAGCAACTTCGTAAAACTCATATCAACATTAACAAAGGCTTCGATGAATCTACTGCACTTGAGTTGATCGAAGGTCTGGATTTTGAAGCCGATTCTAAAAAGCTAGCTGCAGTATTGAGTCAACTTTATCAGCTGTATTTGAGCAATGACGCGGAGCTGGTTGAAATTAATCCACTAGTGTTACTTGAGGACGGTGGGGTCATAGCACTGGACTGTAAATTTGTACTTGATGATTCGTCGATAAGTCGGCAACAACAAATCGCCCAGCAAGGCACCCCGGATAAGCTGACCTGGCTCGAATCCCAGGCCAAGGACCATGATTTAAAGCTGGTCGAACTGGATGGTGATATAGGTGTTATCGCTAATGGTGCAGGTTTGACCATGACCACCATGGATGTGATCACCTACTACGGCGGTAACCCTGCCAATTTTCTTGAAATCGGTGGTGAAGCCTACACTAAGGCGACCGAGGCACTTAAATTACTTCTCGGCAAACCGGGCTTAAAAAGTTTAGTCATCAATTTTTGTGGTGCTTTTGCCCGCACTGATGTAATGACTGACGGTATTATCAATGCCTGGGAAGAACTCAAACCTGATTTGCCGGTGTTCTTTTCCATTCATGGCACGGGTGCTACCGAAGCCAAGGTAATGCTGCAAAAGCGCTTAAACATGCATAGCTATCCGACCATGGACGAAGCCGTTCAAGCCGCCATCGCCGTTAAATCTCGAGGATAAAGACTATGATTGTTCGCAACACAGATCGTGTCATCATACAGGGCATCACTGGCAAGCAAGGCACTTTCTGGACCCAAAAAATGCAGGATTACGGCACCCAGATAGTCGCCGGAGTAAATCCCAAAAAGCCGGGTATTACCCATTGTGAGGTGCCTGTTTTCGCAAGCGCTAAAGACACCATGGCAGAAGTCCCCTTTGATGTTTCCGTGCTGTTTATTCCACCTTTGGCTTGCAAAGCCGCTGCGCTGGATGCGATTGAAGCCGGATGTAAAAAAGTGGCTATTCTGACCGAGCATATTCCCGTTCATGATGTCATGTACATTATGGCTGCAGCGAAAGCCAACGATGCTCAGATTCTTGGTCCAAATACAGCGGGACAAGTTACGCCAGGCGAATGTTTTATCGGTTTTATGCCCGCATTTGAGGCCAGCATTTTTAAACCCGGACATATTGGTGTTATTTCCCGCAGCGGCAGTCTCGGCACTTTGATCTGCCTGAATGTAGTGCAAGCAGGCTATGGTGAATCGGCTTTTATTGGCATCGGCGGCGACCCTGTCATCGGAACCACAACCCTGGACGCACTTAAAGCTCTTGATACCGATGAAAAAACCAAAGCAATCGTTTTAGTAGGCGAAATCGGCGGCAGTATGGAAGAACAAGCCGCTGAATACGCACAAAACATGACCAAACCCATCGTTTCATTCATCGCAGGCCGCAGCTCACCTCCCGGCAAAAAAATGGGCCACGCCGGCGCAATAGTCATGGGCAACAAAGGCACTTATGAATCTAAAAGAAAAGCACTAGAAGCTGCCGGCGTAAATGTACTTGATTCACCATCCGACGTTGGTACGGCCTTGAAAAGTATGTTGAATCAGTGCTAACGAACCTAGCATTATGAGTGATACTGGTTACTTTTACTATTCATTAAAAATCAATCACTTACAGAGCTTTTCGACTTCAAAACCTCCAAAAAACACTTGTGATTTTTTGTTACCTCTATTCAACGATGGGAGCAAGGTAATAAATTGATGCATATAAACTCGTATTGGAAGCTAGTTGGTGCCGTGGGTTTTGAAATTCCCTTTATGAAGATGAAGTTTTCAACCCTTCAGCGAAGATCAAGGGCGGCCATCTTCCAAATGAGCCTCCTAGAAGAATTGGCTCACAACTTAAACAAGCCAGGGAAGGAAAAAAACTATCTGCTAGGCAAGTTGCTAAAGTATTGGGTGTGTCTATAAGTACTTAATCTTTCTTGGCAAAAAAATGTTAAAGCTCCTAATGATAACAACTACGAAAAAATCATAAATATCGTTAACTCTTAAAAGAAAACAGTATCTTGCAACAGATTCTGACTAACATTTGAAAACGAACTTTATTAAAACTGAAAGTAAGCGTCAAATTAAGGACGGGATTTTCAGTTGATGAGTTATCTGCCAGAGTACAGTTTTTAAATTGGAGAATAGAATGCTGGCAAAGGTTATAACAGCGAGACAGCGCTTATGGCTGAGTCATTTTAAATCGGCTGATGAAAGCAAAGGGAGTATTGCCGATTACGCTGAAGCACACGAGTTGCGTTTAAAGACGCTGTATCAATGGAAATCAAAGTTAGTCAAGCTGGAGTTATACAAACCCACTACCAAGACGAGTAAATCACCTTTTGTTCCGGTCGCACCTATTCAATCTGTTTCATCAAAACCAAGCTGTAAGGTCAAGTTGACCAATGGTACAGTGATTGAGTTTGCCGGTGAGCTGGATGCCAAGATGGTTCGATCTATTATCACCAGTTCGGTAATGAAGCGTTGATTCGTCCTTCTATGGAGTCGGTCATTTATTTGTACCGTCATCCAGTTGATATGCGTAAGTCAATAAACGGGTTAGTGTCGATTGTCGAAGGCCAGATGAATCTTGATCCGTTTTCTTCAAAGTTGTTTATATTTTGTAACGCGGCCAGAACGATTATTAAAATGGTTAGCTGGGAAGGTAATGGATTTATCTTGTGGATGAAACGCATTGAGAAAGCCCGGTTTCGCTGGCCGGTAAATTTGCCAGTAGATCAGGTTGAACTTAACGCCAAGCAGATTAACCGGTTGCTGGATGGCTATGATTTAACCTTGTTACAGGGCCATGCAACATTGCCGCATCACACTGTTCTTTAAGGGTTTTAAAGTTGTTGGCATGGTAAAATAAAGTCCATGAATCAACCCATTGAATCACTACCGAATGACCCCGATCAACTCAAGGAATTAGTGATTCGACTTCAAGATAAATGTACTCATCTTGAAACAGAGTTATGTGCTGAACAGATAAAAACCAAACACCAATCGGTCTATATTAACCAGTTGATTGAAGCGATTGCCTTGGCAAGGCAGCAGCACTTTGGTTCACGCAGTGAGAAGTTCAATAGTGATCAGCTTTCCCTGTTATTCAATGAAGCGGAAACCTTATCTGATTATGATAATGACAATGCTAAAGAGAATGCTGGCGCTGATGGTGAAAACAAAAACTTAGTTGCTGCTCACGCTCGTCGTAAGGGTAAAGGTGGTCGAAAGAAGTTACCGGATCATTTTCCCCATATTGAGATAGTGTATGAGCTGGAACAATCTGAATGTGCCTGTGAACGTTGTCAGAGCCCAGCTTGTTGAGATGGGCGAGAAGACCTCTGAGCAGATTGAGCTGATTCCGATGACGGTCAAGGTCATCAAACACACCAAGAAGACCTATAGCTGTCCTAACTGCAAACAAACGATCAAAGCGGCCAAGCTACCACCGCAGCCGATTCCAGGTAGTATTGCCAGTCCCGGCACACTTGCCCATGTCGTGGTCGGTAAATACATCAATGGTATGCCGTTATACCGTCAAGAGCAGGAATTTAAACGACTCAGTATTCCGCTCAATCGCTCTACTTTAGCAAATTGGATTATCAAAGCCGGATTATTGATTCAGCCACTGATCAATTTGATGCGTGAATCGATGTTGAACTATGACATACTGCAGATGGACGAGACACGGTGTCAGGTCTTGAAAGAGTCGGGCAGGTCGCCACAGAGTCAATCTTATATGTGGGTACAACGAGGCGGACCGCCGGGCCAGAGAGTTATCCTTTACGACTATGCGCCGAGTCGATCACAACAAGTTCCGACTAATCTTTTAGGTGACTATTCGGGTTTTCTGCAAACCGATGGCTATGAAGGTTACAACAAAGTGTGTGCTGACAACGAGATTACACAAATCGGCTGCTGGGCACATGTCAGGCGTAAGTTCGATCAGGCAATTAAAGCCCAGGGCAAGCTCAAGACGAAGAAACTGCCGCTAGCGAAACAAGCTTTGCAACACATCCAATTGCTGTATCGAATCGAGAAGCAAACCAAAGACTTAGATGTTGAGCAACGATTAGCCCTTCGCCAATCCCGATCAGTGCCGGTTCTTAACGATCTAAGAAAATGGTTAGATCAGTATCTGTCGGTGGTGGTCAAACAATTGGCGTTAGGCAAAGCCATGCATTATATGGATAAGCAGTGGGATAAATTAATCATCTATACCACCGATAGCCGACTAAACATCGATAATAATCACTGTGAGAATGCAATTCGCCCTTTGTGGTTGGTCGAAAGAATCATTTGTTCTCAGATACTGTCTCAGGAGCCAAAGCTAGTGCTAACCTGTATAGTTTGATTGAAACAGCCAAGGCTAATGGCCTTGAGCCGCATCAATACCTAAAAATGATGTTTACAGAATTACCCAAGGCAAGTTGCGTTGAAGATATTGAATCGTTACTGCCGTTTAAGCCTAATATCGAATTGGACGAAGCGGCTTAAATATTGCTAAAGTGAGCACTCGCTTTTCATCATATATATTATCCCTTTATAATCAATTCTAAAATTTACTTGAGAAATAAATCATGAATGTTCCTAAATTATCTAAGCTTAGTATCCTAGGTGTTAGTTTATTGTTAGCTCAGTTTGCTTTTTCAGACCCATGGCAGCATCCAGATAACAATAGTTTTATTGATATATTTGATTTTCCTGCGACAAGTGGTGCAGTTGAGAAATCAAAGTTAGTGTCTGCCATAGGCCGCGGTTACTATAATCGATTAAGAGATTTTTACACAGATCCTGATGATACTATCAATTTTGCCAATATTTACGAAGATTTCAAAATAGACCCGTACATGGTAATGAGCTGTGAGAAACGTCATAAACAACAACGTGATTTTCCGCTTAATACTGAGTTAAAAAAACAAGCTCTGAATTATTTTTGTGAGCCTGGGGACTGGCAGACAGAGGGTAATGAAACCGAAGAACTTGCGAATTGTAATGCGTTCCAAAAGGAAAAAATCTATCTGGATTATTGTCTTGATTTAGATGATACGCTTGACTGGGTTGCATTGCAGGGAGCTTTTTTGAATTGGGAGTCCCCGTCAGCAGGGTTTCCAGATAGGAAAGTGTACATTCCTGCAAATAGGGAGTTTTATGTTAACCAAAGTTTGGTTTTGCCCGAAGGGATTCAAGTTATCTGGTTAGGTACTGGCAACCCTCCCTACGAATGGGATGGAAAAGTGTGGACTCGTCCAAATGCCTCTTTTATCAAATTTGTTCCACAAGATGAACCTATTAATTTTGATCAGCCTAGGCAGACTGGTTTTTCTCTGGGCACAGTTTTTATAATTGGAGAGACAAATAGTTACCCTTTTGGTAGTGGAATTCGCTATAGCTTAATTCCATATTCTGGTTACGCTAATAATTTGCGGGAAGCCAATAGATTGATGGATACTGATCAGCCTCCAACAAAACCGTACAATGCGGGGATAATTAAAAACATTGATTTGCGTTACCCGCATATTGATGCAAATAGTGTCTTAGGAGAAAACGGTATTTCATTTACAAGTGGAGTAGGAGGGGACTTTGTCGGTAGCACAGGACCATTAAAAGTCTATGGGGGTATTATTAAAAATGTAAAAATAAATACCTATAGATTGACCGATGAATCCGGTGCCCCAACAACAACAGGGGTTATCGCTGCTGATGGTGGTAAAGCCATTCAGTGTGAGGCAGGTTGCCGAGGACTTGATATCAGGGGGATAACAATAATTGATTCTGATATAGGTATCAATTCGAATGCCATCAAAAGTTATGAAGAAATACACAACCTTTTTGGTCCGGGGCTTACATCCCAAGTGCGTGTGAGTGGAATCCGCATGAAGAATGTTGATATACCAGTAAATGTTTACAATGACATAAATGTGACTACTAATATCGGTGCACCTATTGCACAGGTCGTGGAAGTTGATAACTTTGGTTTCGAAAACTCAGGTCGTGGATTCTTAGCAGGACGCGGGAATTTGCCGACACATCCACAAAAACAATGTATTAGTACTGATACTCAAGCTACATATAGTGGTCAAATCTATCCTTCACCATATGGCGGAGCTGTTACCTCTTTAAATGGTACCAATGTTGTGTTAAGCAATGGTTATCTGAATAACTCAGACAATTATCTTGGAATTAAAGCGATTGTCACCGGCTATTCTTATCATGGAAATGGTTGGCCTACATTGCAAAATGTTACTTACAAAAGTTATATTGTGCAGTAGTTAAATTTTCATTCGAGTAATACTCAGTTTGAAATAAAGGTGTCATTGCTAAGCAGGCCAAGAGTTTGCAAATTAACTGCTTGATTATTAACGCATCTAATATAGCGGTTGGTTACGTTTGTTCGTATATTTACTAATAGGTCTAACTAAGCGCTAATTTAAGGACGGTCTTAACTAACCGCTTACAACTGAAATCGCTAAATTACCTATTAATATTTGATATGCTAGTAATCATAATCTACGAGAAGCGTGTCTAGAAAATTCTAGAACTTTTTGCTTTACAGGAAATTTCAAATCAAGTTGTTTTAACCAAAAACAACTGCATTCGTAATCAGCCTAAAAACATTGGACATCTCTACAATGAGTCCATGTCTGAATCATTTTCCGTTATTATGTTGAATAATTGGTCATCATAGAATCCTTTGAAGACATATACTTACGATAAGTCTAACCCCATCTCCTGACAACTATGCTCAATAGCCCAAACTAATTTAACAATGTCTTGTTCGAAAATTCGTCCAATACTTCCAATTCGAAAACATTGTAAGTTACTCATGCTTCCAGGATATATAATAAAGTCGAGCTCACTGAGTTTCTGATAGAGAATATCAAAATCAAAATTAGGATCGTCTGGATAGTAGAAAGAAGTGATAATCCAACCTTGAGTTTCTGAAGGAAGAACAGGCTTGAAACCAAGCCTTTTCATTGCAGCAATAAGGATCTTAGAATTGTTTTGGTAACGCTTCATTCGTTGTTCTATACCTCCTTCTTGATTTAATTCTTTAAGAGCTTGGTTAAACGCAATTAGTGTATGAGTTGGCGGTGTGAACCTAAATTGACCGTTATCTTCTAACCCCTTCCACTGTGAATAAAGATCCAAACTTAAACTACGAGATCTTCCAGCAGTTTTTTCAAGGGCTTCTTTTTTAGCTATGACAAATGAAAACCCTGGAACACCCTCAATACATTTATTTGAGGAAGACACCAAAAAATCAATATGCCAATTTTCAATATCAATTGGAACTGCACCGAAGCTACTGACAGCATCAACGATAAAGTTTTTTTGATACTTATTAACCAGCTTCCCGATCTTGTTAACTGGATTGAGTATCCCTGCGGTCGTCTCAGAGTGAACGACCATAACATCAGTAATTTCTGGCGTTTCTTTTAGAATATACTCTATTTGCTCTAGATCGGGGACTTGATCATCATTATATTCTAAAACAGAATTTTCTATTTTCAAAGTTTGGGCAATTTTGTGTGCTCTTCTACCATAGACTCCATTTATGATTATTAACAGATGTCCTTCCTCTGCAATCGTTGATGTAATAACCGATTCAAGTCCAAATGTCCCACTGCCTTGCATTAAAATGGCCGTATAATTCGATGATTGCACATCACTAAGTGAGAGTAGTTCCTGACGTATATTTTTGATCAAGTCGATAAAAAAAACTCCTCGTGAGGAACAATCAGTTAACATAGCTTCTTTTACGGAAGAACTAGTTGTTAAAGGACCTGGGGTAAATAAGGTTTTATCTTTATGCGGAGTCAATGATTTAGTCATTTAATTATTCCTTGTTTATATTAAAATTTAACAATCACCATGCTATGTGCTCATTTTTAATATCCATATCAATATGATCATTTAAACTAAAAGTTCCTAGTACTCTTTCTTCATCTATTTCGCTTTGAATCAACTCTAAACCCATAGGAAAAAATCTTATGTTATATAAACAAAAAGAAAATTTCATATTCAATTATTTAAGTCCAGATGTACAGACCTAAATATATATATATTTCGATGTGTATCACCATCAAAGTCAATGGTCTTTTTAGAATAATAATCTTCCCTGGCAGAACATTTTTCCGCATTAAAATATGACAAGATTAGATGTGATGTATCTTCTTTAGAATTATTATCTAATGTCCTATGAGGAGCATCACCATCTAACAAAATAACATCTCCAGCTTCTGCTGAAATACCATATGGCTCTAACTTTCTAAATTCTTCTAACTCTATTCGTCCTTCTATGTTATCAATTGGACCAATAAGATGTTTATTATCAACCACCTCAAAGCCACCCTTGTATGGTGTAGACTGATTCAAAAATATACCGATTGAAAGAAAATTATTTCCATACGAATACCAATCCGAGGCAGAATCCTGATGTGGTGCAAATCCTTTGCTCCCTGCGAGGCGGATATTCACCTTATCTTTGAATAGCACTGCTTCTTCGCCTATATATCCTCTTGCGATATTGAAAAGTCGCTTGCCCACGTCTCCTTCACATAGAGAAGGTATAGATTCCCATATTCTTTCTGCTCTGATAAGATTTTTTTCTCCAGATGGTTTTTCTTCAATGAAATGCATAACTGACTTATATTCATCCCAATTATTCTGGATAAGTTCAACTTCGTTTCTAAGCTTAACCACTTCAGCTTCATCACAAAATCCATGAATTATTGAGTGCCCTTTTTTTTTACACAATTCAATAGCCTTTTTATGATCATTTCTCATCTTTTACACCACATTAGTAATTACAAATTAGTTTCTCAAATTCAGGTTCAGTAACATTGAATACTTCGTCTATAAAGTTGCTTAAATCTATTTGAATACTGAAGTTACTTAATCGTTCGATATTTACCGAATTCAACAAACCTTTTCTATCTATCTTTCTATCTAGGTCCATTATGCTTTTTGGTAATGAGAGTTTATAAAGCAATGAACTCCAAGTATCATGAATGTAATATTCCGAGCCACATAATTTATGACAGAGGAATTCGAAGTTTTTTCTTTGTTCTTTACTTAATTCACGAACTTTTTTATTTAAAGTGCGTAAATATACCTCCATAAATAATGAAACAGATAAACCATGACTTACATTAAATTGACTAGTCAAATAATAGGATAAAGCATGAGGGAGATTTGTTTTCGTTATATTTATTGCTTTGCCTGAAAAGTTAGCACTGGTTTGGAGAAGATTTAATTCCTGAGTTTTTGGCGCACTAAACAACATGCTATTTATGGCATTCAAACCAAGCTCAAGCCCACATTTTGCATAAGACGTTGATTCTATATTTGCATTTTTTGAGAACATGCTTTCTATACATTGACATACAGCATCTAGTGCCGTTACTTTCAGCATATTCTCTGATTGGGATTCTAATAAAGATGGATCAAGGATACTAATATCAGGAAGAATACTTTGATCTGATATAGAATATTTCTTACCATTTAAATAGCACACGGCAAAATGTGTTGCTTCACTGCCTGAACCAGCAGTTGTCGGCACACAAATTAATCGAGATATTCTACGATATTTAGCAATGATTTGTCCTAACAACATCGACTCAATGATTTTCTTAGACAATCCTAATGAAATTGTTTTCCCTATATCAATTACCTTACCTCCCCCTATACAGATAACTTGCTGATATTGCATTTTTTCCGGCAGGCAATTAATCTGAGGCAAACTATCTTTCACCGAAATGATAGTGTAATCCTTAAGTTCACACTTTAGTTCATCTATATATTTCGATATCGGAATCATTGTTGAAGAACGGCCACCAACTACAATAGCCGTGCAAAGATCCCGTTTAACCAAATCTTTGCTCCACAATTTCTTACCACCATATATTTGCACTAACATAATTCACTGCTCGATATAAATTTTTCTTTTATTATTGACAGTGATTCTTTGGGTCTAGGAAGATCATCCATTATTTGTGTTCCGCACAGGATTTCTATAAAATATGACCCCTTCGTTTGAGCTGCTTCTAACAAAACGATTTCAAGCTCGTTTAATTCAGATACAGTAACCGACTTAGTGTATCTTAGTGATTTAGCAATCTGGGACAAACATAAATTTGGTGAACAAGTAGGAAAACCACCAACTGAATTATGTACTCGGTTATTCAGTACAATATGAACCAAATTTACAGAAATATTCGAAACTACTGTATTCCCCATTCCTTGCATTAAAAATGAACCATCCCCATCAATACAATATACTTTCTTTTCCTTGTTTCCAATTGACGAACCAATTGCAAAATGAGAAGAAAACCCCATTCCTCCAATACAAGGAAAAGGGCGTATATCAGATCCAATTCCCTCTTCTTTTAGTTTCATAATTTCTCTACTCGTATACCCTATACCTGTAAATACTAAGCTACCTTTTGGAATGGAATTTAGTATTGTCAATAACGACTGTTTCCGAGGTATTTCCTTTGCAGTTATGCCGCCTTTTTGTTGTATTTCTGTTTGGTTTTTTATTTTCGTATTAAGCGTGCCTTTTTTTACTAATATTGCCATATTAGTTCCCGCACTCATTTTTTTATTTAGATAACTTTTTACTTCAATATCTAAAGTGCTTTTAGTATATAGCAATGGCTTAATATTCATCCAACTTAGAATTTGAAGTGTTATTTCTCCGACCATACAATGTTGTGGCTCATCGACAGTACCGGGTTCACCACGCCAACCTATAACAAATATTAATGGAATGTTAAAAATTCGATTAGCTGTCATACTTAAGAATGGACTTAATGCATTTGTAAGTCCTGAATTTTGCATATATACACAAGAGTAATTATTCGTTATCAACGAGTACCCAGCAGCAATTGAGACAGCACTTCCTTCACAGGCTGCAGCTTGATGTTGCATACCCGTTGTCTGTGAGATTTCTATAAGTAGATCTTTGAGAGTGGAGTCAGGAACTCCCGATATAAACTCCACACCCGATTCTTTGAGCGCACTTAGGATGGACATAGCATTCTTTAAATATATTCTGGAATGTCTTTTAGAATTTCTGATGTTGAAGCTAGGGAATTTGACAATTCAACTTCATGACATAAATCCATAGTAAGAATTCTCTCTGATACAATTTTAATAGGTTTTATAATTGATCGAAGAATTTGATTTGCATAAATAACAGCATTTATTTCATTATCTGAAAACTGAGATACTGTTGTATTCCAATATTTGGTCGGAACAACAAATATTGGAATATTGGACCATTCTTTTCTAAATTCTTTCGAAAACTGAAAAACCTCATCAGGTTCATTAGATATACTATGAATTAAAATAGCATCCGTACCCGCTTCTACATATGAGCATGCACGTTGTAACGCATCTTTTAATCCTTGGTTAAGGATGAAACTCTCAATCCTAGATACCAGCATTAGCTCACTATTTTTTCTAGCATTCTTAAATGCTGTTATTTTTTCTACAAACTCATCGATCGTTGCTTGCTGTTGCTTTACATTGATTCCATATAAAGAGTTTCTTTTTGCACCCACTTTGTCTTCTATGCATAATGCAGACACACCTATTTTGTCCAGAGTTTTTGTTAGCTCAAAAAGATGGTCTACTGTACCTCCAGTATCACCATCATAGATTAAGGGCATCGAAGTACAATCAAAAATCTCATCTATTGTCCTGACACGAGCTTCTTTTCCTACTACTTCACTATCAGGTTTACCCCTCATTGCAGAGTCAGTCAAACTGCTTTGCCATAACGCATCAAATGTTATACCGCGTTTTTCACACTTAGCATTACTGACCAGCTTGGCTGAGAGAGCACTATGTGCTTCAATTACTCTTATTGTTTTTTTAGCAGATAAAAGCCTTCTTAATCGCCCTTGCCTACTTCGAGATATTATCCCCTCTTTTTCATTTTGTTTGTGTAAAAGTGTAGACGAAATACCTTTTGTATACGGCACCTCAACTAGCTCTCCTCCCCATTCTGCAAGCACCTCTATAGTCTCTGACCTAGTGCGTGATACCTGATCACCATACTTCCAATCGTCCCCATGCACTACATAATCTGGTCGATATTTTCTAAGATTTTCAGAGTAACTAAGTGTATTTTGGGGTACAACCTCAGAAACACCCATTATATTCTTTACAACATTAACTCTTTCTTCAAAATCAAGAAATGGTAATCGTTTATATTCAACAACGGCCCCATCGGTTAACACACCTACAACGACTTTTCCTAGTTGTTTTGCAGTTTTAATAATATTAATATGGCCTGCATGCAGCATATCACCAACCATTCCTACATATACTGTTTTTTTCACTTATATTTCTCCATTTGGCAGCAAATACCATCAGGCATTTGTATAAAATTTTTATAATCTCTTGCGGCATTTAATTTGATGACGCAACGATGATAATTTACATTTAATAATTATTAATTATTTGTAATATATTCTTTTTTTTACATTATTACCAGTTTTTTTTCGTTTTTTATAAAGTGAATTGGGAGGGTCGGTATCTGGTACTGTAATCCCCCCATTATTAACGGTTTTTAGAAATAGAATTCAAATTGTTACTCAGTAATTGTCTGGGCGGTATTCGTCCAATGGCTGAATGGGGCCGATCGTTATTGTACGTCCACAACCATTGTGTTGCCAATAACTGAGCCTGTTCCACACTTTCAAAATAATGTAAATCTAACCATTCTTGTCTTACCGTTCGATTAAATCGTTCAATGTACGCATCTTGGGTCGGGTTACCTGGCTGAGTATATACCAGCGTAATCTGTTGTTGATTGGCCCAGTGAATAACTTTGGCACTGATATTTTCCGGGCCATTATCTACTCGAATCATCTTGGGTTTACCACGCCATTCAATCACCTGATTTAATACTCGAATAACCCGGGTACTGGGAATAGACACATCAACATCAATCGCTAAGGCCTCACGATTGTAATCATCAATGATGTTTATGATTCGCAATGTCCGTCCATCGGTTAAGGCATCACCCATGAAATCCATCGACCAGACCTGATTGATCACATCCGGCACACTCAAGGCATCTGGCTTATCTCGTTTAATACGACGTTTCGGCTTGATCCGTATATTTAACTCCAATTCCCGGTAAATTCGATAAACACGTTTATGATTCCAACCATATAACCTTTCATGTTATGCAGAAAATCAAAGCATAATCCAAATCCCCAACGCTTATGCGTTTGCGTTAAACGCAGCAACCAATCGGCTATTCGCTCATTCTCATCATTACACTTGGATTGATAACGGTAACAGGTCTCACTGATGCCCAAACAAACACAGGCTAACCGAATGCTGATCGCGTATTTATTCACTGCCGCAATGGCCATCATCTTTGCGCTGAGATGGCCTTACAACTTTCCCTCTAAGGCTTTCTTACGTATCTCAGCTTTTATTCGTTCCTCGGCATACATCTTCTTTAATCGCCGATTTTCGTCCTCAAGGGCTTTAAGACGTTTTATCAACGATGCATCCATACCGCCGTATTTGCTGCGCCATTGATAAAAGGCGGCCTGGCTCATACCATGCTCACGGCACAAATCACTGACCGATATCCCCGATTCGTTCTGTTTAAGAATAAACAATATCTCCTCCTCGCTAAATCTCGACTTCTTCATAGAAAATTCCTAAAAACATAGTTTAGTTAATTTCCTACTTCTAAATCCTATTAATTTGTGGGGGATTACATGGACAGGCTCGACCACCTTGCTTAAATGTCAGTCGTATTAGTAAATCTAGAACATTTTTCTTTTTTTACATAATAATATTATAGTAACCAGTATTAAAAACCCACCCCACCATCTGAAATAAACAGCCGTAGCCTCAAACGCAATTACCGATGGAGAAAAACACATAACCATTGCTGACATTCCAACTATAGACTCTATATAAACCCTTACTCTGCCTATAGATTCATGATTACATTGACGTATAACTTTTTCTGCGATAAGAATTCGGCAAGTCCATATAAAAAACCCCATAAGTCCATGAACAATAACAAGGGTACTGGTGGAAGTACTAAATGAAAATAACAGAGTGGAAATCCCAGCAAAAATTGCAACAACATATTCGCTATACTTATAATTAAATTTTTTAATTTTCTTACTTAGTAACGCTGCGGCAAGCATCCCCCCAATCGCCCAGCCCGCATCAACTATACCAAATGTAACACTATCTCCACCTAAATCATCGCGTATGAATGAAGATAGAATTGCATTAGTAAGTTGTCCTATTGGTAGAGTTATGGCAGATAAAATCGCAAGTAGCCTAACCTCAGCGTTTGACTGAAAAATGATGAGTCCGTTTTTAAAATCACTCAAGTAGCCTTTTAATCCTTTTGCATTAGATTTAGATGTGCTCTTTTCGAGAAATAAGGAAATTAATAATACAGTAGTTGAAGCCAAAGCGGAAAAAGCAAACGCACTACCTACTCCAAAAGCCCGGATTATTAATCCTATACCAGCCATACCCATTGCTGTAGATATCAGATGTATTGAATTACTCCTTGCAATTATAGAAAGTAAATTCTCTCCGAAAACATGTGTTTTAATAACACAATCAAAAGTTCCTCTATACATAACACGTGCTAAACTAATTATAGAAACTGCAATAAATAACCATCGCATTTGAAAAACGGGCGCATAAAACAATAGTATGGCTACCCATAGCATTGCAGCAACGATAATAGTTTGCGCTATTAGAATTGAGCTTTTATGTTGATATCTATCAATCCAGATTCCAACAACAGGTCCAATAAGCATGACGGTAATACTTTGCACAATAAAAATATGCCCAACAGTTGCTACACTATTACTAATAACCAAAGCCGTCCATCCAATACATCCAAGATAAGAGCCTCTAGCTAGACCCGCAAAAAACTCCATTAGATAAAGCAACTTAATATTTTTATTAATTATATTCATTTAAAGTGTGAAAAATCTCGAGGTTGACGGAAGGCTTCGCCTATAGATATTTTATAATTTAGAATGTTATAGGCAACAAAAACAATTTTAGTTACTGCACCTTAAATCGCTTTTTGGCAATTAATAGGCAAGTTAAAAACATTATACTACTTTCCTCTCTCGGTCTTTACCATTCCGTATTTTAGTTTTTTGGGATTTATTATCAAAAGCACTAACTTCGTTATTAAGATATGCCTTTTGTATGAAATTGAGTTTTACCTGCGATTGCAACTCACACTCTCATTTTAAAGTAAACTATGCAGCGAATTCATTCATCTATGCTTTTTCGATATATTTTTGAGTTTTATCGTCAAATTGAGCGTTGCACCCAATAAATCCGTATTTCTTTTCTAGAAATATTTGTGTTTGATTTGGGCAGTTGAAAACTTCTCCTTCTAGCGTAATCGTTTTCGTTGGAAGTATATTTTCTGTGGAGAAAAAATCATTAGAAAAAAACTTATGCAAGGAATAAAGGTCATTGTTTTTATTCCTTGTATATACTTGAATGTCAACAGTAACATAATGGAAATCAGCACCATTATAATATGTAGGAAGGGTATATACCCCTTCAGAAGGATCAAAAATTTCTAATTTATTAGTGTATGTTGCGACTTCCCTACATTGATACTTTTCGGGTAAATTTATATTGATGAATGATTGTAACGCTTTGATTTTGGCCAAGTAATCATCCTCAAAAATAACACCAATATCAAAGTCATCATCTTGCATAAGGAATAAGCCATCTCTATATGCTCCTAAAAGAGTACCGTTTTCAATAAACCAGTCTATCTTGTAGATATTGAGAATGTCTTTTACGACCAACGCCAGTTTTAATCGGCTTGATCCGTACAAATCATTGCCAGTTCCTTTTATCTTCTTCATGATCGCAAGGATCGATTGAACCAACTACAAATTAATCTTTCAGACATTTCTTTTTCACATACAGTACTTTTTATTATAATTAATTATAGCGTAATCTAATTACGATCAAAATACAATTAGTAAATTTTTGATTATTTTGGGTCGAATCTAACAATGCTAGGTGAGTAGCGACTCATTATATGAGATACTGTTAAAAATCACTCACTGCACATAACCGAACTGAAAACTAATTAATACTATAATCAAGACGCTCTTTAAGAAAACATATAGGTTTTTAGTTCTAGTTTAGTTTCAAAAACTAAATCAATTTCATTTGCTAGTTACGAATGCTTTGCCGATACAAATCTGACATGCTAGCAACGATCTATAAAATAACTTTGTTTTCATAATAGTTTTCTCCATACTAAATTTATTTGCGAACAACCATAAGATTTCTCCACAGATAATCACTGATGATAGTCCTAGATAAATCAAATAGTTATTTAAAACTGTCTCCTTAGTGGGAAAATTTTGTACTATGGTTATCATTTGGTAATTTAGATTTTAAACTTAATTAAATATTAGTTTTACTTATAACTGGTTCGGAATGAACACTACAGGAAATTATTAGGTTCTTTATCTCTATATTAATGCATCCTTGTGTTGCTATGTTGCAAAGCTAGTGTTTTCAATAGCTTACATAAATCTAAAGCATATCCAAAACAGATAAATACTTTAGGTCACCATATCAAGGCAAGGAGGCTAGATTTAGCCAAAATCTTCAAAATTGGTGACATCAAATATCTTGTGCGCATTTCCTGGCGGTGATCTCAAGCTGATAGCTGATTTTCAATCTGTTGTTTGTAAATTTCGTCCATTTTCAAATATCGCTTACTGCCCCATTTGGTTCCGGCAATGTGTCTGAGTCGGGCACTGACCAACATCAAGGCCGAGTTACCACCGGGAAAGGCACCCTCTACTTTGGTTCAGCGCCGGATTTCTCACATGATTCGCTCCGATGGATTATTGGTTCTGATTTGCACCCAATGCGTCGGTGGATATTGATAGTACGTCAATGTCTCTTTGAATACAATCTTCAACCCACTCGGCTGCTTCGCGTAATTTCATCTATTTCAATTGTTCAATCACATCCCGAGCCTTCGCCTGGACCGCCTTGAGTAATTCCTGGGCGTGAATGGCTTTGAGCATCATCGCCACGTGTTTGACTTTACCATTGGGCACATAAGACAAGACATTGCGATAAAAATGCACCACGCAACGCTGCCAGTTAGCCTGTGGATACACCTCACCACTAGCCTCAACCAGCCCCAAACACGTATCGGAAATAATTAGCTACACACCTTTAAGTCCACGTTGTTTTAAATGCTTGAGAAATTCCAGCCAGTCCGATTTATCTTCCTTGTGACCTTCCATCACACCCAGAATACGACGATAACCCTGGTGATCTACACCAATCGCTACTAACATATTCACGTTCCTAATCTCATCCGACCAACTGCGTTTTAAGACAATCCCATCCAAATACACATACGGATGCTCACCCACAATAGTCTGATTGCGCCATGTCTCAATGTGCTTATACACCTTCTTATTTAGTTTGCTCACTGAGTCGGATGACACACGGGTGGCCCCACACGGCCTGGGTAATGTCTTCCACTCGGCGTACCGATGCATCGGCCAGGCACATCTCAATTAGTGATTCTTCAATCGACGCTTCGCGGCGGCGATGTCACTCAATAATCGTACTTTCAAAGGTCTGCTTTTGACCTCACCAGCTTTGCTATGAAAACCGCGCTTATAGTCCCCAGCACGAGTGTCTACTCGATCCGGTGATCGTTCATAACGCTGGGCATTACATATCCGGTCAGCTTCGGCATCCAGCAATGCATTTAACGTATCTTCTACACGGCCACGGACCAACTCGCCTAAGTAATCTTTGATTTGACTCTCATCAATGTGAATGACTTTATTCAACGCTTTGGTATCATTATTCATGGTGGTTCTTCCTATAAGTTGGTTGATCTAATTTCGTACTTAAATCTTACCAACTTGAGAACCAGCGCCTCAATTGTGCGAAAAATATTTTACGTTACCTGTTTGATCAACTAGCACTGGTATCGAAAAGGAAATTAAAGCAACAACAACTGTAGATAAAAAATGTCTTTTTGAACATAATATCTTCTCCAATTGCAAACGATAATAATTCTTGCAGAAAATCAATTTTCTTCCTCTTACACAATGACTAGGATTTATTTCTACCGGACGCTCTAGGGCCCGTACTGTTAAGCCCTGAGGCTTTTAGTACATCAACTGTGTGACAGTAAATGAACAGGTAAAACCATAAGTTTCATATAGCCACCTTAAATAAAATAGTATTGATGAATAATAAAGAGTGTTGGAGCTATGCTAAGTGTTTTTAGTAGATAATTTATAGCCAGCACCGCGTATTGTTTCAATGGTGACTGCTTCACCAAGTTTTTTGCGTAAGCGACTAATATAGACATCAACGATATTGGTCAAGGGGTCCTCGCTAGCACCCCAAACGGTGTTCAAAATGCGCTCGCGTGAATAGACTGCGTTTGGATCTGAGAGCAATAGCCTGAGTAGATCGCGTTCCTTTGCGCTTAACTGGATTTGCCGATCTCCACATTTAACCTCCAGTGATTTAGTATCCAAACTCAATGCGCCGACGCTAAGAAGATGTATATCACCATGTCGTTCTCCAGTTTTCTTTTCACGGCGCACAAGAGAATCAATACGGGCAATCAGCTCCTCAAAATCAAACGGTTTGGGCAAGTAGTCATCCGCCCCCATTCGTAATCCCGCCACTTTTTCGTCGGTCTTGTCTAGTGCTGTTAGCATTAGTATAGGCGTCCAATTGTCACGTGCCCTAAGCCGTTGACAGACTTCCTGACCACTAATACCTGGTAACATCAGGTCTAGGATAACAATACTGAACTCGCCGTGCTCGGCTAGATCTAACCCGGTCTCTCCATCATCGGCAACGGTTACGTTCCAACCTTCCGAATTAAGCCCTCGTTGGATAAAATCCGCGACACGTTTTTCGTCTTCGACTAATAATATATTCATTAAATAACCTTCAGTTTGGGGATTTTGGGCAAAATCACTGAAACAGTCAATCCTTCGCCCGGCTTACTATACAGCGTGATGGTACCCGAATGTGCCTCCACGATCGCTTTTGCGATCGGCAATCCTAAACCGGCACCGTCTCCGTAACGCATCGCAGCATTTGAACCTCGAAAAAATCGACTGAAAGCAGACGATATTTCCTCCGGGGTCATACCAGGACCATCATCCATCACTATAATGGCATAACCTGACGGCGCTCTTTCGAGGCGCACTTCGATTTTAGTGCCGCCGTAGCGCGCTGAATTTTCTAACAGGATCAGAATCACTTGTTGCAGGCGTTGTTCATCGGCAGGGACGACTGCTTCACTAAGTTCACTCGCGAACATGACGATACCACCATGCTGAGTGGCAATACTTTTACACTCATCGATAATTTGCGGTAATACCAGGTTAAGATCGACTTGTTTGGACGCAAGCCGTATTTCTCCTGCTTCACCCCTGGCAACAGTTAGCAGATCATCAACAATTCGCGCTGTGTGCTCTGCAGACTCACGACATTTAACCAGGGCATTGCGATATTCTTCGCTTGACTTCGATGCACCCCGTAAGGCAATGTCCGCTTCGCCGCGGATGATAGTCAAGGGCGTACGCAGCTCATGGCTGACATCACTAAGAAGGCGCTTGCGAGTCGCTTCAGTATGCTTCAATGTTTCCAACGCCTGAGTCAGGTCCGCTGTCTTGGCCGCAACCTTGTTTTGTAAATCCGATTGTGCTTCGATCAAGGCCCGCTCCCGGCTGGAAATTCGTTCTGCCATATTATTGAACGCCTGCCCAAGTTCATCCATCTCGATTGGCCCATTGTCTATTTTTATCCGGTAGTCATGCTTTCCCTGCTCGATTGCAAGCGCACTGCTAAGAAGTTGATCGAGGGGCTTTCGTATATCACGCATTAGCCTCCATAAACTGAATATAGCTATAACTACCGCAACCAGCGCAAACACCAGAGCAAGGTTATGGTGATAATTAGCCATTGCAATTGCCTTGTCCTGAGTTTCGAGAACTTCCCCAGATTCGTCTTCAAGTGCCGCTAAAATCTGCTTATTGAAATCATTATCAACCGCTTCTTTGAGGATATAGGACAACCTTCCCCAATTTTCAATGTAGGAAATATCTTCCTTTTTTTTAATAATTATTTGAAACTCTTTTAAAAGGGAATTAATCATGCGTTCAAGCGTAGCGAGACGGTGCAGTTCTTCGATTTCTTCATCTGTCTCTTCCTCACCAACAATCTCAATCTCAAATGCGATTAAATTACGGAGATTTCTAATGTCCGCGCGAATCTTCGAGATCAGCTCCGATACCTCTTCCCCATTATCCTCATCACCGATCAACATGATATCCCCAAATCTCTTGAATAGCCTGTAAGTGTGGCTCGAGAGCAGCAGATATCCTTCATACTGCTGGTGTGCAATACTTGCACGTTCAAAGTGCTCGGTGGATTGTTTTATACTCCAAATCGTTAACCCCGCACTGCCAACAGCAATACTGAGGAGTATTCCGACCGAAATAAGAAGCTCTGATTTAAGTCGCAATTTCATATTCAGCTTCTCCCTTTTTTGTAAGGATCTACATCTTGTCTAAACATGTTTATGCTCCCTTTACGATTATTTTACCAGTCAGCCAGGTATGTCTCACCGGAAATGATTACCATAGCCATTTTGGTTGGCCCACTGTCATACCATCTACACCGGCCTCGCGTGCTGCAAGCGCCAATTTTTGGTTTGCCACACCCCAGGCTCTTACTTTGAGGCCCATCTGTTTTATTTCTCGTACCCACGCTGCAGTAAGCTCGTACGCCGGCGGACAGAACTGGGATATACCTTCCTGCAAAGTTCGGATCACATTAGCATCACTTACATCGCGGCTAATAAATCCAAGTTCACATTCTGGAAGTGTTTTTTTGATCAGCAACAGTGAATCGAAATGAAACGATGTCACGGTGATACGTTCTGCCATCGATGACCGTCGTACGATATCAACGATAGCTGATTCGATCCCTCTTTTTTTTATTTCGAGCACCATAGGTGTAAGCTGACCATAGCGTTGTAAGGTTGCGCTTAACGTCGGTACACGGGCTCCCGCATACTTCGAGTCGAACCAACTCCCCGCATCCAGATGTTTTATCACAGCCCACGGTGTGTGTTTAACAATTCCAGCTCCGTCCGTAGTTCGTTCAAGGCGTTTATCATGCATCAAAATCAATTGTCCGTCACAACTCGCACGCACATCCATTTCAATCGCATCGACACCCATCTCAAGTGCAGCATCAAATCCGGGCCAAGTGTTTTCCGGCGCAACATGCGAAACGCCCCTGTGTCCTATGATCTGCATGGTGTTAATATTGAGTTCATGATTGTTGTCGGACAGAGGTTTGGCCCGTATCTGCCTGAGCAGTATCTCGATACCCAATTGAACACTTAACCAGACTGCAGGTATCTTTAGGCTTCTCTAAGTCGGATGAGGCGATCATTCTGTGAAGAAAAAAGTGTGCATAAACCTCAGTACCTAGTGCCAATACGGCACGGGTCAAGAGCATCGGCACAGGTCCAAATAAAGTCCACAGCGTGCCACCGATAACCGGACCAACCAATGTTCCTGCATCGCGGCTGGCTCCCAGGACACCCATCACGCGCCCTTTATGTGCTACCCGGGGTAATGCTGCCTCCGCCATCAATACTCCCCAGGCCGGTTTGAAAGCTGCTGCGCCGACACTGTCCACAGCTTTTGCAACGTAGAAACCCGTCAGGCCAGGCATGAAAGCATATAACAGTGATGAGGTGGCATTCGCGAAACCGCGTACCGCCAGCACAAACCGGCGACTCATGTTGTCGCTCACCCACCCGAACACCGGTGCACTGATCAGCGTGATTACAGCACCGACAAGATAAAGACTGCCTGCAACCGCCTCATTTAAGCCTGCATATTCTACTGCCAGAATTGGCAACAAGCCCCGAAGCATACGCCCTGTAGCGCTGACCATAAAACCGAATCCCATGACCGGCCACAGGTCCTTTACAATATCCATAGTCTGGCTGCGCTTTGGGCGAGGTTTTTGGATTTTAGCTGGGGCCACCAGCTCAATTTCATTGACCATAAACAGCAAAAGAAAAACCGGCACCGCTGTTGGAATCAACGCAAGTGCAAAAGGCAAACTGTACAGGCCAGCCCAATATCCAAGCATCACACCTGCCACTGATTTGCCTAATGAAACCGCAACGCTTTTGGCAGTCCCGTACCAGGCAAAGGCACTCGCCAGTGTTTTTTTACCACCATGAGAGGCGACCAGCACCTGAAGTGCGGGGTCACGAAAGCTTTTAGCCAGCCCGCGTAATACCTGAACTGCATAAAGCGCAAGAGGGGTTGCCGACACCAGCAGTAACGCCAGGATTACAACACGCAGGGATGTTGCGATCACGGCAGAACGTCGGTAACCTATCCGGTCAACAAAACCAGCAAACACGGGCTTAGTCACCGCAGCGACACCGATATTGAGCGACATCAACAGTCCGATAGCAGCTAGGCTCATGTCAAGCGAGTAGGCATACAGCGGTAAAGCAAAAGCCGCGATACCAGATCCGAAACGGGTAAGAAAACCTTCAAAGACCAGAGCTGACATCGCCCGTCTATTGATGTGCTGGTGTTCAGTCATTGAGGACAGTCCGTATGGCATCGACACCACGCACAGCGGCATTACAGCTGTACGGTAAATAGATACTATCATTCAGGAGTTTTTTTCGGGTTGCCGAGTAACAATCGCAGTTCAACAACTTGGTCACTGTATCAACCAGAGATTGTGGGTCATTACAAATTTCACCTGCCTGCCACAAATGAACCGGTGATGGGTTATCATCATCGACGATGAAGCGTTGCGGGTTAGGATTTAAAAACACAGTTGGCCGATCAAACCAGAGCCACTCATAGCCTGCCGATGAGACATCAGCGATGCAGGCATCAGCGCTGGCAAAATACGGCAGGATATTGCCAGCCTGAATAATCGAGATAGCTTCGTGTGTATCAAGTTGTGCAAGTCGATTGACAATATTGCGGTTGTAATATGGTCGATCAGGGTTAAATATATTGGGGTGAGGCTTGATCAGTAAATCGAAGTGTTCAACCAGAGATTCAACTATGCCGGGTTCGAGGAAACGTTGGATGGAGCTGAATCCACCTTTTGTCCAGGTCGGTGCATAGATGAGAACTGGACGTTTGCTGTCAGGAAATACACACACCGGTTTGATGAGTTCATCGAACTTGGCATAACCCACGAGTTCAAAATTCAGGCTCTGATTGCACGGGGTAGCACGTAATCGATCAAGCTGCCGTTGGCCGATGCACAGTACCAGGTTGTAACGGCTAAAATCTCGCTCAATGGTAAATGGCTTGTCGGAGATACCATGAAAAATCTGTATTGTCGGTGTGGACAATGGATGTTCATCGGGACGTAACCAACTTGGCGTAACGACCAAGTCGAAATCATCAAGAGCTTCACCCACGCTAAACAGATGCGAGAAACCCCGGTACTCATTGTGTTTCATCTCGGCCGAATGCGAGGACAGAACAAGATGGTTGCTGTGCGCCGGCACGCATTCCATATAGCGCTGCAGATAGGGTCGCATTGTCGCAAAATAATGCAGGTTATGGGCGTCCCGTAAATACCAGGCAATTCGCTTGCTCATGATATTTCAGTTGGTGCCGGTTTTCCCAAGAATTCCTTATAAAACCAATCTGCCATGGTCTTAGTAGCCTTCCCGGGGTTAAAAAATAGATCACTAGCCTGTTGCTGACGCTCGGCCGAATGCCGACCGGGATTGGCAAGTTCGGCTGTGATTGCATCAACGATATCAACTGGACCGTCAACCACGACACCGGTGTTGCGGGAATCATAGTCGACAAAGGCACCTTTTTCCTTGGTTACCGAAAACACTTCCGGCACATCGACAAAAACAAGTGGACGGTCCAGCAGTGTATATTCATTAGCTACCGATGAAGCGTCGGTAATCAATAAATCCGCCGCATACAATAATGGAATAACGTCAAGATCAGTCACCATATGGCAATGGGCACTCTCAAGAGAGGTCAGTCCGGTTAGTTGGTCGAGTCGATTTCGCGGGTGATCGTGTGGCTTGACCAAAAGGTCGAATTTTTTAGAGTTGGTGATCGCCCGTATGAGTTCAGGACCGAACAGCTCCATGGAGTTACCCTCTGCACCGGTCGGGGCATAGAGCAACACCGGCCGGGTACCGTCAAAACCATATTGTCTAAGAATTTGATCACGATTCAATGAATTGTCCAGCAGCGGGTCTGTCTTGGCAAAACCAATCGGGATACCTCGTGGGTCATTCTCTTTTAGAATATTGAGTTTTGAAAACAGCCGCTGCATAAAAGGTCCCACTAAGCAAAGGTGATCGTAGCGAAGATTTTCGGGGCGGACACCTCGATTACGCATCGACACGCCATGGAATATCTGCACAGAGGACCCTACATTAGCAAACGGCACAATTTCACTTGTTGAGGCGGAAAACAATACATCAAACTCACGCACACAGGCATTTTCAACCGAAATCACCTGATTCCGGGGAATCCCCACTTTGTCATACAGAGCTTTGCTGTCGTAGCTATAGTCACCTTTAGGTCCGACTCGTAAACCGCCGGAAAACCAGAACTCGACTGCTGGGTCTGCCTTAAGGCGTTCGTATAGCGGAAGAAATGAGAGCACATGCACCGGCGCATAGCCTGAGAATACTACTGATATGGGTTTTGTGTTCATGATGCAACAACCTTGGCCAGAGGCGTCTCGGGAATAGCTATTCCATCTTCGAGGACGTTTTCAGCCTGAACGATGATCCGCTCCAGTCTGGCTTCCCAGTCGGGAGCCAGGCAACGTAGCAAGGAAATCTTACCACGCAACAACAGCGAAGCTGCTACATACCACTTCAATCGCATGAAACTGAGTACACCGCCGCCATATTGATAACCATCGAGTAACGCTTTGATGCGTATACCCGGATCACTGTCTGGTCTGAGTGCAGCATCAAACAGTAAATGAGCAATCAGTCGTCCAAGATCAAAGTGTGGATCACCCTTTGTCAGGTCATCCCAGTCTACAATGGCGATCGGACAAATGGCAGTCGAATCGTAGAGAATTTGATCACCAAAGAGTTTACCGTGAATAAGCACCGGATGAATTTCGTCAATGTCTTTAAGCTCTTGATGCAGTTTGTTAACCAAGCCTGTACAGCGTTGAGCTAAATCGGGCTTAGCCGGTGCAAGTTCGTCGACCAGTAACTGTTCGATGTCCGCGAGTTCCACTTCAGGTAAACGTGTTTTGGCAGACCCCAGATCCAAATGATGAATTGAGGCCAAAGCGCGACCAGCCTCAATAAGTGGCTCTAGGGGCCCTTTGACCAAATACTGACTCAGCACAACACCGCTGAGACTATTCATAACCAGAGTATTTTTTTCAGGCGCTAAGGCAACCAATTGCGGCACCCGAATCTGGATACCGGCGACAACACCTAAAGCTCTTGAACTGTTCAAATAATGCTGATGACGAGCGAAGGTCTTGGCATAGTATTCCTTATCGTTAATTTTAAATCGTACCAATCCTCGGCGCATAGGGACATAACGAACCAGCTCAAGAGATTCGACTTGATTACAACTTGATTCAGGCACTAGCGATGCGATGAAGTGCGAATCCATAAGCTGCGGTAAATCCTTGGGCTTAGGCACGTAGGGCAGTACCCAGCCCAAGGTTCGCCATTCAGATATCTGCATAGGGGGAAATACGTCAGCAGGTGTCTGAACAGCACAATCTAGCAACTGCGCCTTAAAACTGGCATCATCAGAGAACGCGCAGAAAAGCATATCCATCTCGAATTGCTGCCCGCCGACCGCTGTGATCACTACATTCAACACTACTCGCGCCTTGCGATGTGGACGATAAGTCGTCCACATCGATTTGGTGTAAACTTTTTCCGGCCTTAAACCTGCCCAGCGTTGCCAGGCATCGGCAATTATTGCACCAGCATCTTCACTTCGTAGCTGTTGGAGTACCTGATAGGCTGAATCATCCTGATAACTCATTGGTATGCTCCTGTTAGCACTAATTCTATCGGACAGAACAAAGCTAGCTGCCGCACCATGATAGATGCCAGTGTATGATCCGCCTCAGTGGTATGTAAAAAGAAGATTTGTTTCATGATGCTAGACTCACTGTTAATGTGGATTCGTGTTGACTTGCCATAGCATTGACATAGATACTTTTTTTCTCCAGTGTTCGCTCCGCTTCTTCGATAATAAAATGGATGTGATGCTCCCAATCTTTTCGCAGCTGACGCAAACACTGAAACTTAGCCTGAACGAGCAACGAACTGGTTAGATGCCAGGCTAGTAACTCGCTATCAAGCGGTTCACCCGAGACTTCGCGATAGCCATATGCCAAAGCTTCCAGACAATCGAGCGCTCGTGCTTTTCTAATCTTTTTCCTGCTCGCAAGATAAATAATATCAGCAGCCAGCCTGCCAATATCGTGCAACGGGTCGCCAAGCGCAAGCGACTCCCAATTGATGCTACCAACCCTGCCATCATCATAGAGTATCTCGTCACAACTTGGGTTACCATGAATTGGCACAGCCGTATCCTTAGTCACCGTAATCCCGGTTTCTGATAACCGATTAATCACTGCTGCCAGACGTGGGGTAAATTCGGGCAGTGCATAGCGCAGACAATTCATGTGGTACATTAACTCTGCGATTTCCTGTTCGATAGTTCTTAAGCTCAAGGCTGCGACAGGTGACCGATGCAGACTTGCCAACGCACGGCCAGCTTCAAAAAAAGCACTAATCGGACCATCGCGCATAATTTGACTCAGCGCGATACCCGGTATACCTGTAAAGATAGATGCATGCAGACCCTTACAGTAATGAATTGGAACTGGCGTTTGAAACTCGGGTTGACAACGCTGGGTTGCCGCATGAATCTTCGCCAGGTTCGAATAAGCTGCCATGGACGTCTCGTCATCACCGATCCTGGCAAATAATGGCACCCCATCATCGATGGGTTGCCAACTTATCACTGTTCCTTTAAATGGAACATAGCGATGTAGTGTGGGCTCATGAAATTGTTCTGCGGTGAGAGAAAGGCCACTCTCGCCTTCCATCAAACGTGAGAGCGCATTCGGTTGCAGCAATTGTCGAATCTTTTGTTGATCGGGGCAATTTGGCAAGGTCCAGCCCACAAGCCCCCACTGAGGATGAGTAAACATCGGCGGACCACCACACAATGTAACAGGATGAAGCCGACTGGCATTAGCAATTTGTTCGGCAGATTCCGGCGATGTAAATACTTGCACGATCATATCAAGATCTACTATGCCACTTGATAAACCCACTGCTGCCTCGATTAATACCCAGGCGCTTTCAAAGGGTTGGTACTCGATTATAATGGGCGTTGTTTGGATAAACCTGGGTGTCTCTTCGCCCCAGGCTTCCCATGTGGTCGCAAGGAAATACTGCAACTCATCACCGTGATGGAGCTTTTGCAGAATGTCAAAAATTGGATCTTCTTTATAGCTCATGATTATTCGTTATCCTGAGACACGCTGCATCTCAACTTGATTGATAGAATGCCGAGGTTGGCCCTTAAAAATACTCAAGGCTTGAATCGCCGGCCAGGTTTCTCGCCGTGCCTTTTCCAGATCTGGAGGAAAATCAATCTCAATCCAGGGTAAATCGCAGATATCAACACCACAAAGGGTTAAAAACTCGCTGACACGTTCAACAGCAGCCGCTTGCCAGTGATTGGGCCCAATCAGCCTCAAGGCAGCTTCAGCTTCCTGAAATAAAAAACGCACCGTATTGGTATCGAACAGCAAAATTCCGACGTTTTCTCCGCTCACACGTTCAGCCGGCAAAGACTTACTCATAGCCTGAAGGCAACCGTTCTTCAATTCAACCTTCATCTCTTCGTCGTCGTCACCCGACTTCGAATCATAGAGAAATGCATTACCTGATTGAAGCGTCAGCCGACGAATAGCCTCGGGATGAACTAATACATCACAATTTAATATCATCACCTGGTCCTGAATCCACTTATGACATAGCCATAGCGAGTACAGGCTGTTAGTACTTGCCCACTTATCGTTGTAGATGATATCTGCAACCGAACCAACGGCATTCTCAACCGCCTGAGCTTGGTACCCGGCGACTACACACAAGCGCTCAATCCCCGATGCTTTCAACATCTCAATTTGGTTTTCGAGCAATGATTGACCATCTATTTCCACCAAACATTTGGGGCCATCATCTGTATATTCCTTGAGCCTGCTACCTCGCCCAGCTGCAAGAATGACGGCATCTCGAACAGGCGTATGGGAACCGCTATTGTTGTGTTTCATTTTTCTCTCACTCATTGGTTTATCTTATTGAACAAGACAATAACACCAAGGTGAGTGATGTGTCATGAAAGTGATTTAAACGAGAGATTAATAAAACATTAACGTGAAAATGGTATGTAAGACAGGTCTCTGATATTGCTTCTAAACTGAATAATAATTTATAAAAGCTTATGATTATTTATGTATAAATATAGCACAAGACTATAGTGATTGGATAATGTCAATTATCGATTCTACCTTTTCAGATATGATTCGAGAGGATATGACTTAAAGAGAAAATTTGATTTCTCCCCAGGTTATCATTCGTAAAAATCAACACAATAACAATTATGTTATTAGCATAAAAATCCAGTGGAAAAATTTGTATTGTGTTAATTTACTAATCGCATGAAACATCGTCGATAGGACTGCATCACTATTAATGATAAGGTCTAAATTCTTTTTGGGGTAGCCTTAGAGTAGTTTTGGACAATTCGGAATCCGGCTTTTATTGCAGGCATCATCTCATAGACATACACTTGGGCAATGTTTTGGGATCGGGCTATTATTTTTCTGGCGGTGGGTCAGACTTTGCAGTGGGCAGGATTATTTTATATTTTTCCGGCTTTGTTTGTGCAATGGGAACAGGCCTTTGGCTGGACTAAACCACAGATTACCGGTGCTATCACCCTGGCAATTTTGATATCTGCGCTTTTCTCTCCACTGACGGGACGTATTATTGACAAAGGCAAAGGTGCAGAACTGATGTTCAGCTGTGCCGTTGTGGGTGGTATATGTCTGTACTTTTTGTCTTTGGTTTCAGATCTGCAATGGTTTTATTTTATCTGGGCAGCAATAGGCATCACTATGGCAGGGTGCTTATATGAGCCCTGTTTTGCCATGATTACTCGAGCAAGAGGCGAACGGGCCAAACGAGGTATTATTATTGTGACTCTGATAGCCGGGTTTGCAGGCACGGTAAGTTTTCCTACTGCACACGCCCTGGCCGAGAGTAGCAACTGGAGTACGGCTGTAAAATTTTTTGCCCTGGTCATAATTTTTATTGCTGCACCGTTAACATTAAGAGGCGCACAATTGTTAGAGCAATCCATTTCTAACAAACATCATTTAGATGCGTCGATTAATAACCCGGATCGTTATCGATTCTTGAGCCGGCCTAGCTTCTGGTTACTGGCAGTCGGATTTGCTACGGTTGCTATTTTGCATGGTATTACTATTCACCATTTGCTGCCGTTGTTACATGATCGGGGAATTCAGGCCGAAATAGCCGTTGTTGCCGCATCATTTATTGGCCCAATGCAAGTTATGGGTCGGCTGGCGATGATGGCCTTGGAGAGGCATAGCTCTAATCATGGTGTCACTATCGCCTGTTTTATCGTGACCGGTATTTCGATTATATTTTTATTCCTGGCTGGAACGACACCGACATTATTAGTGTGCTTTGTAATCATGTTCGGTGCAGGCTATGGCATGGTCAGTGTCATTCGACCGGTTATCACCCGGGACTTATTAGGTGAACAGAATTTTGGGGCTAAATCCGGTGTTCTAGCGCTACTGTTTTTAACCGGCTCAGCCATTGCCCCATATTTAGGTGCCCTCATCTGGAATCAGGGCGGTTATGATTTAGTGATAAAAGTATCGTTTCTGTTAGCGATGGCCGGACTGGGTCTGTATTTAGTTGCTAATAAGTTAACAACCCGTTAATCCAGTTTGATCAACTTTTTAATTTGATCTGAAATCATCGGCGCCAGATTTTGCTCAAACAAAAACGCACCCACTGCCAGTCCAAACAACAATTCACTGGCATCAAAAATAATTCCTGTAATCAGCCATAACGCTAGTGCAGCGCAGGTAATTGTATATTTACGAATGAAGTCCATTGCTGTTACCTATATAGATTTAACTTTTAAGATAGTGACCGACTAACTGTATTTCAAGTATTGGCAGGATTTAACTTTAGGGCCTGATCCGTCAACTCACGCTTATCTTTGGCGAAATAAGTGTACATCACCGGCACAACGAACAGCGTAAATAAGGTCCCAATAGAGAAACCAGCAACAATAGTAATGCCGATGGCTTGACGGCTTGCTGCCCCTGCACCGCTGGCAATCACTAACGGCATAATACCGATAATTGTTGAAAATGAAGTCATCAAAATTGGGCGCAGGCGTATTGAGGATGCCTTGATCACAGCACTGGCCTTATCCAGTTTTTCATTCAGCTGAATCTGGTTAGCAAACTCTACAATCAAAATTCCGTGCTTGCTGATCAAGCCAATCAAGGTAATCAATCCCACCTGGCTATATATATTCATGGTGACTTGCCACAGGAACATAGGTATCAACGCACCGAACATTGCCAACGGCACGGTAGTTAAAATCACGAACGGATCCCTGAAACTCTCGTACTGGGCTGCCAATACCAGAAATACAATAATCAAAGCAAAACCGAAAGTAACAAATAAACTCGAACCCTCCTGCACAAATTGGCGTGATTGCCCTTGATAGTCATAGGAAAAACCAGCCGGTGCTATCTCATCGGTAATATCCCTGAGCAGTTGCAATGCCTCTCCCATGGGAAGACCCGGTACAGCATCGATTTTCGCGGCATTAAGTTGTTGAAATTGGACTAATTCCGGCGGCACAGAGGTGTATTCAATATCAACCAGCGTAGAGAGCTCGATTTGGTCACCTTGATCTGAATAAACATAATATTGACTTAATATTTCGGCGTTTTGCCGGTCTTCCTGCCTGGCCTGTGGAATAATTTTGTAACTGCGGCCAGCCAGATTAAATCGGCTGACGTAACCTTCAGCCAAAATTGCACCCAAACTTTGACCTATATCACGCATGGAAACGCCCATGGCTTCCGCACGCTCACGGTCAATATTAATTTTAATTTCGGGTTTGCTGAAATTAAAATCGCTTTTTATAAAATAAAACTTACCGCTTTCCCTGGCCTTGGATAATATCTGTTGCACAACACCGTACAACTTGTCGTAACTCTCCTGAGTTTTAATAATGAATTCAATCGGAGTATTACCGCTGGCGCCCGGTAACGATGGCGGATTAAAAGCGAAAGTCTGTAAACCGGGTTGTTGATCAAACTGTTGTTGCAATAGCGGCACCAGTTCTTGCGCCGTCAATTCGCGTTCGGCCCATGGTTTCAATAACATACCGGCAAATGAAACGGTCGGACCGGCAAAACCGTTGGCCAAGAATGAGGATTGGTAAGCGTCTTCGTATTGACGATAGATATCAATATAGGGCTGGGTATATTTATTCAGATAATCAAGATTGGTGTGGTCAGGGGCCTGCGAAAACGTAAAAATAACTCCCTGGTCCTCTTCCGGGGCCAATTCATTTTGTACGAACTGGATCATCGCAACCAGCATAACCAACACCAGAAAACTAAAAACAATAGTGACTGAGCGAGTTTTCAACGAACCCGCAAGCGTTCGTTCATAAGCAGCCTGTAACTTATCAAACAATGCAGTTACCCACTGTGCATAGCGGTTATTAGCCACTGTGGGTTTTAATACCTTGGAACACAGCATAGGTGACAATGTCAAGGCAATGATAGTGGAAATTATAATTGTCCCCACTAGTGTAAAGGCAAATTCTTTAAACAGTACACCGGTTAAACCGCCAAGCAATCCAATCGGTGCATAAACAACTGCCAGTACTATCGTTGTGGCCACAACAGGTTTGGCGATCTCGCGTGCTCCGGCCAATGCAGCCTGATAAGGCTTTTCACCATCACCGATGTGCCGATATATGTTTTCAACCACCAGAATCGCATCGTCAACTAACAGGCCGATTGCCATAACCATTGCCAATAAGGTTAACAAATTAATTGAGTAACCCATCACTTGCATGTAGAACAGCACACCGACTATTGAAAGTGGAATAGTGATCGCCGGGACAATGGTCGAACGAAACGAACCAAGAAATAAAAAGATGACCGCAATCACAATCAAAGCTGCCTGAACCAATGTAGTGATCACTTCATTAATTGAAGACTGAATAAAGCGGGTTGAGTCGTAGGCAACTGCTGTTTTCAAACCAGGTGGAAAAGATTTTTCCAGCTTTTTAATTTCTTCATTAACCAGTTGAATTGTGGTCAATGGATTACCGTCTGTAGTGCCGAGAATACCAATATAAATTGACGGCACTCCGTCAAACATCACCAGCGAATCATAATTTTCCGCACCCAGTTCAATATCGGCCACATCACCTAATCGAACCGTATTAGTACCTTCTTCACGAATGACAAAACGTTTAAAAACCTCAGGATCGCCAGTATCAGTGACGGCATTGACATTGGTTTGAACAAACTGCCCTTTGGTTTGCCCGGCAGCAGATTGATAATTTTCCGCAGAAATCGCGGTGATGATATCAGCACCGGACACTCTGAGAGCAGCCATCCGTACCGGGTCCATCCAGATCCGCATTGAATAGGTTTTACCGCCCAGTATTTGTGCCTCGGCAACACCTCTTACGGTTGATAAAGCCGGCTGAACGGTCCGCAGCAAGTAATCCGTGATTTCAACATCAGATAAGGTGTCGCTATAAAAGCTGTAATAGGCCAGCGCAAAACCTTCAGCAGCGGTTTTGGCGATAACCGGATCCTCCGACTCGACTGGCAATTCACCACGTATAGATGAAACTTTTGTGCTGACTTCTGTCAACGCCACATCAGCGTCATAACCCAATTTCATGTGAACTTCGACTGTAGATATACTGTTCGAACTGCTGGAGCGAACAAAGTCTACACCCTGAGTGCTAGATACAACTTGTTGAATCGGTGTAGTAATAAAGCCCTGGATCAATTCAGAGCTGGCACCGGGATAAGCTGTTGTTACAGTGATAACAGATGTTTCGAGTTCAGGGTATTGCCTAACCTGAGTATTGAAAAACGCCTGTACGCCCAGCAGGATAATTATCGCGCTGATAACAAATGAGAAAACCGGGCGTTTGATAAAGTAGTCAGTGAACATCATTTGTCCCGGACTTGTTCCGGGATCTCTTTAAATTGGCTCATTTCCATCTGACAGAGACCACAGAATAAACTGGATTCCCGCCTACGCGGGAATGACACGATTGAGTGTGCTTTGGGGGATATTTCAATTCTGAATTCACACCTGCACGGCAATAACGAGAGTTGGTAAAAAAAGCATCTGAGAAAGTGTTATCCACTTGCATTGTCCTGCTCAGCTGTAGTGTCGCTCGCTTGTTCTCCTGGCTCAGGCACATCATCAGTAATAACCACTTTCATACTGGGAAACAATTTTAGCTGGCCTGAGGTGACTACTTCATCGCCCGGCTCTAGGCCTTGGACAACACCAGCCAAACCATTTTCACGATATAACACTTTTACCTGACGCGCTGCCAGGATATAACTTTCTGGCTGTTCCGGTTCAATTTCGTCGGACTCTTGCTCAGAAGTTTCCAATACATAAACGGCTTCGCCGTATATATTGTAAAAAATAGCGGTTTCAGGGACAGTAATTACATTGCTGGCATCCGTGCTTTCAACTTCAATTTCGGCAAACATACCGGGCGCTAACAAGCGATCTGAATTATCTACCACTGCACGCACGTTAACATTGCGGGTACTGACATCCAGGTTAGGATCCCAGGCTTGCACCACACCTTTAAAAGATCGATCAGGGTAAGACCGAACTTTAAATTCCATAGGTTGGCCGACCGCTAATTGCCGGAAGTTCCGTTCCGGTAGAGTAAAGTCAAGATACAAAGTATCAACTGCCTGCAAGGTAACCAACTTGGTTCCCGGTGAAATATAATCACCTATATCAACACTACGAATGCCCAATTTGCCTGAAAAAGGTGCGTGAATGTTTTTCTTATCAAGCGCCGCCTGAGCCGATTCAACTTGTGATTTAGCTGAATTAGCGGCCCAACGCTGTTGATCAAGATCATTTTCGGTCACAAATTTATTGTTTTTTAACTTTAGAGACCGTTGATATTGATTGTTTGCCGATGCATATTGTGCTTCAGCCGTTGTCAGCGCTGCTAATTCAATCTCGTTATTTAGTGACAGTAATAGTTGCCCCTCGTTTATTTCCTGACCGGACTTGAAGTTCAAGGTTTTGACAATGCCATCGACTTCACTGGTAATATCAATACCCTGCGAAGCGACTAATGAACCAATCGCTTTAAGCCGATTTTGCCATTGATCCGACTGGGCCTGGGCAACGGTCACAGCGGTGGGCGGCGGCGCAGCACTACCGAACGCAATCTGTTCCTGTATTTGCAGGAACTTTTTATAACCCAGACTTGCCGCAATTACTGCCAGTAATAAGATCAGAATAAGTAACCGCAACCATAACCTCGGTTTTCTCTTCATCTCGGCAGTATTATTAACAGACACCTTTACTCCGTAATTAAAATATGTTGATCAGACTTGATTACTACTATTTGATTACAATGCAGTAAATTTCAAGCGGCCAGCCTCATCTTTTTCAACTAGAAAATTAGCAACAGTTGTTGCGTCATCAAATACATCGACTTTACGTTGTTCTCCTTGATCGGCCTTAATACTCAAAGCTTGCAGATTTCCAGTTCGAATCGTCAAAGGCAAAATACCCGATACCGTAATCTGGTCAAGTTTCAGGATATTACGAAATAAACGTGTATCCTCAGCATCTGTAACCTCAAGCCAGGATTCACCATTGGCAATGAATGTGATTTTAGAATGAATTTGCTGAGAATCAGCTGAAGCAATTTCAGTTTCTTCGATAGTCTTTTCTTCATCTAGAGGATTTTCTTCCTCATCGATGCTTAATATCGTTGGCTCAACAATTTTTTCTACAGTTAACAAATCGTTTTCAACCAATTCTATTTCGACTGATTCTTCTTGCTCGAAGTTTTGTTCGCTATCTGCTTGGGCATTATCTACATCCACAATCGTTGCTGTGTTGTCTGTTGTGGACGGTTGAATCACAAGTGACTGAGTGACATGTTCATCAGTTTCACTTTCAACCGTTGTCGCTTGAGTCGTCTGCTCAATATTTTCCGGTGCAAAAAACAAAACTATTTGTGGCCAATAAACAATTCCTGCTCCTACTAACAACAGCGGCAATACCAGCCTGAATGGAAAACGAAAGCCGGAGCCTCGTCCATCAATAGACATATTGCTGTCCAGAACATGTAAATTTTCATGAGTAGGCGTGTATTGAGGTACTGAGCTAATTTGGCCAAGCAACTCATCTTCGTCCAGTTCCAAAAAACGAATATAAGCACGTTGATATCCACGTACATATGTCGATGAAACATTTGCCATTGATTCATCATTCTCTAACGCATTGATAATTGCCCTGCTCAAGTTAAGCTGCTCGGCAATATCTTGCTGAGACAATTTCCTTTTAATTCTGGTCGCAGAGAGTAACTGACCTAAGGACGGTTTCTCTTTTGGCTTTATGTCATCAGCTGTTCCCACAAATATCCCAGTTTTTCAATGATCCACACTAGAGCGCGATATTAATTGAAAATCAGCGCGCATCCAATATTTGTTGGCAACTAACACAATATTCGCTCTCCGGTTTGAGCTTTAGTCTTTCTAGACTTATAGTTTCACCGCACTCAAAGCATAGACCAAAATCATAATTTTTTTCAAGTCGCAACAGTGCCTTTTGAAGTTGATTAACTCGATTTTGCTGATTTTGCAGTTTTGTTGTATTAACACTCTGCATTTCCAAGGCGTCCATTCGGGAAAGTCTACCTATGGCATTATCAGGTGAAACCGGCTCTAATAATCTTTTCAGTTCATAAATACTTAATGTTAATTCTTTTAATTCATGTTTAAGCAGTTGTTCTAATTGATTTTTATCCGTTTCATCCAACATTATAAACCCCATGTGCGGTTGCAATTAATTCATCGTCTTGATTGAGTAACTGCATATCCACAAAAGCGACCTTGCGGCCTAGTCGAACGATTTGCGCAGTGGCATAGAATGATCGTCCAATACCGGGCTTAACAAACTGAACGCTGAGGTTGATGGTGCTGATTTTGCTCAAAACAGCTGTCACTAAATCCTGAGGCTCATTTTGCAGCCGCTTTATCACTGCCCGAAAAACCTGCATCCCGCCTACGGCATCAAGCACACTCATACTGACACCACCATGCAACATATTGCGGGAGTAGTTGCCAACGAGTTCATCACGAAAATCAATCCGCAGTTTCAACGGCTCCTCGCCATAACCTTCAACTCTCATCCCCACATGTTTATTGAAAGGGGTTTTTTCAATAAATATCCGGTCTGACTTTTTGATTAATTCGAGAAGTTCACCTGGACAAACAACGTCATCCATCTTGCGCCTTATCTGGTTGAAAAGGTGAAATTATACGTCAAGCAAGTCCAAAATACTCATCGCGGCAGTTCGTCCTTCAAATACCGCTGTGACCACCAAATCCGAACCACGAACCATATCTCCCCCGGCAAACACTTTCGGATTAACGGTCTGGTAAGGTAGTCGATTAACTTTACCACCGACAACAACCTTGCCGCTATCATCGATCTGTATATCATGGTCATTGAACCAGTCTGCAGGGCTGGGCTTAAATCCAAAAGCAATAATGACACGGTCTGCCGAGACTATTTCTTCACTGCCTTCGATGATTTCAGGTTGTCTGCGTCCACTGGTATCAGGTTTGCCAAGTTGAGTCTCAACCAATTTCACTCCTGACACCAATCTATCACCGATAATTTTCAAGGGTTGACGGTTCCACAAAAATTTAACACCTTCTTCCTTGGCATTCTCAACTTCACGCATTGAACCGGGCATATTGGCTTGATCACGGCGATAAACACAGGTAACTGAACTAGCATCCTGGCGCACTGCTGTACGTACACAATCCATAGCGGTATCGCCCCCGCCCAGTACAACCACGCGTTGCCCCTGCATATCGATATAGGGAGCATCAAGATTTTCACTAAACAGCTTATTAATATTAGAAATTAAATAAGGCAGCGCTTCGTATACACCGGGCATATCCTCACCTTCAAAACCACCGTTCATATAAGTATACGTCCCCATACCCAAGAACACGGCATCATGTTCAGATTCCAGATTCGCAAAGCTGATGTCTTTACCTATCTCGATTCCAAGTTTAAATTCAACACCCATTCCCTCAAGAATCTCACGACGCTTCTCAACAACCTCTTTTTCCAGCTTAAAAGACGGAATACCGTAAGTCAGCAAACCACCAATACGCTGATGGCGATCATAAACGATCGGTTTCACGCCGTTTCTGGCCAGAATATCTGCACAGGCCAAGCCTGCGGGCCCTGCACCGACTATCGCGACCCGCTTATCCGTATCCACGACATTAGATAAATCAGGTTTCCAGCCTAGCTTAAAGGCTTCATCTGTAATGTATTTCTCTATTGAACCAATTGTCACCGCACCAAAATCATCATTCAGCGTACAAGCCCCTTCACAAAGCCTGTCCTGTGGACAAATTCGTCCGCAGATTTCCGGCAAAGAATTGGTTTGGTGTGACAGCTCTGCAGCTTCGAACAGCCTGCCTTCGTTAATCAGCTTGAGCCAATTAGGAATATAATTATGAACCGGGCACTTCCATTCACAGTAAGGGTTGCCACAATCAATACAACGTCCTGCTTGTTGTGCCGCGGTTTTGTTTTCGTAATGACCGTAAATCTCACCCCAATCGCGCACTCTGCGCCGGGCTGTGACTTTGTCGGGATTTTGTCGTGGTAATTCGACAAATTGAAAGTTTTTATTCATGTGTCGAACTCCAGTTTATGCCGCTTCTAACAATGTATCGAGCAGAGAATCAAGATCAGAGGCTTTGGGTTTAATTAACCAAAAACGCCCAACTAAATCCAGAAATTCTTCCAATACAAATTTGCCCCAACCGCTTTGCGTTTCAGCCACGTATTCGCGAATCAAGCCGCGCATATAATCGAGATAATTCTCTACATGCTCTGGCGTTAATCGATGAATGTCAATTAATTCGTGGTTATAACAATCAACAAAACTGCGATCCAGATCCAGCACAAAGGCCAAACCGCCAGTCATGCCAGCACCAAAATTCATTCCGGTTTTACCCAGTGATACCACTACACCACCGGTCATGTATTCACAGCAATGGTCACCCACGCCTTCTACCACAGCAGTGGCACCGGAATTGCGCACTGCAAAGCGCTCACCCGCTGTGCCTGCGGCAAACAACTTACCGCCCGTTGCACCATATAGGCAGGTATTACCAATAATCGGTGTTTCCCGGGTTCGTATTTTCTGCCCTGTAGGCGGAGTAATGACGATTTTGCCCCCTGCCATGCCCTTGCCGACATAATCATTGGCTTCACCTGCTAAATGCATGTGCAAGCCACCGGCATTAAAGGCAGCAAAACTTTGCCCGGCCGTACCCGTTAAATCGACTTTAATCGGTGAAGACTCCATCGCTGTATTACCATGGATTTTGGCTATTTCGCCGGAAACCCTGGCACCGATAGAGCGATTTACATTTTTAATCCGATAATGAAACTCTCCGCCGGTAGCCGATTTTATCGTCGGTAGTATGTCTGCCACCATTAGTTCTGCAAGTTCGGCTTTATCAGCAGGTTTATTACGCTTAACCTGACAAAATTGATCTTCACCTCGTTCAAAACCGGGATTATGAATAATCCGTGACATATCGAGTCTGGCATGCTTGTCCGTTTCGCCTTGCTTTAACTCAATTAAACCTGTATTACCGATTAACTGTTCAAACTTCCTGGCACCCAGTGAGGCCATAAACTGCCTGACTTCTTGTGCCACAAAATGAAAGTAATTAATCACACGTTCGGGCGAACCGGAAAAATACCGTTCGCGCAAATTAAGGTCTTGAGTCGCCACACCGGTTGCACAATTATTCAAATGACAGATACGCAAATATTTGCAGCCAAGCGCAACCATCGGCATAGTGCCGAAACCAAAACTTTCAGCGCCCAAAATACCGGCTTTTATGATGTCCAGACCCGTTTTCATGCCACCATCCGCTTGCAAGCGAATACGGCCGCGCAAATTATTCATGGATAATGTTTGATGTGTCTCAGCCAGACCCATTTCCCAAGGTGTTCCGGCATATTTTACTGATGTTAATGGGCTGGCACCCGTACCCCCATCATAACCGGAAATAGTGATCAAATCGGCATAGGCCTTGGCCACACCGGCAGCGATCGTGCCTACTCCAGCACTCGCCACCAGCTTGACCGAAACCAGCGCATCAGGATTGATCTGCTTAAGGTCAAAAATTAATTGTGCTAAATCCTCAATAGAGTAAATATCATGATGCGGCGGCGGTGAAATCAACGCCACCCCGGGGCTGGAGTAGCGTAAGCGGGCAATCAGTTCATTAACCTTATGACCCGGCAACTGCCCGCCTTCACCGGGCTTAGCTCCTTGAGCAATCTTGATTTGCAGCACTTCGGCACTAAGCAAATATTCCGGTGTAACGCCAAATCGACCGGATGCAATTTGCTTAATTTTTGATACTTTTTCGCTGTTATACCGGGCCGGGTCCTCACCACCTTCACCAGAATTCGAGCGCCCGCCCAGTCTATTCATCGCTATAGCCAATGCTTCATGTGCTTCGGGTGATAATGCGCCTAATGACATGGCGGCAGTATCAAAGCGCGGTAAAATTGATTCGACAGGCTCAACTTCCTCAATCGGAATCGGATTATCCAGGGGCTTGATACGAAACAAATCCCGCAAAGTTGCGACGGGCCTGCGATTAACTAAACGGGAAAACTCCTGGTAACTATCATAATCGTTGTATTCAACTGCATGATGAATTGTTTTGATAACATCCGGGTTATACGCATGGTATTCACCGTCATGTACGTATTTCAACAAACCGCCTGCTGATACCGGCTTGCGTGCACTCCAGGCCAGTTTGGCTAATGCCTGCTGATCTTTTTCCAGATCGTCAAAGCTGGCTCCTTCGATACGGCTGGGCGTACCTGGAAAACAACGCACCACGATTTCCTCATTTAAACCGATTATTTCAAACAGCTGACAACCACAATAACTTGCAACTGTTGAAATACCCATTTTAGACATAATCTTGTATAAACCCTTATTTATAGCTTTGCGATAACTTCGAAGCCCGAGAGTCAGGCTTTTGCCTTTAAGTTCATTTTCACGAACCATTTCAACCACAATCTCAAAGGCTAAATAAGGAAAAACTGCCGTAGCACCGTTACCAATCAAAGCGGCGATTTGATGTGCGTCACGTGCAGTTGCTGTTTCAACAACAATGTTCACTTCACAGCGTAAACTCTCGTTAATCAAGCGATGGTGTACTGCGCCGGTAGCCAACAAAGCATGTAATGGAATTTTTTCTTTACTGATGTCACGATCAGTCAATATCAGTATCGCTTTGCCGTTACTGATCGCTTCAATGGATTCAGTGCAAATTCGATCTATTGCTGCTCTAATGCCTTCTGCCGGATCATAGTTTAGACTGATTCTAGCCCAGCTATATTTTTCATCATCCATTGATAATATCTGCTGATACTTGTCATTAGACAACACCGGAGAATCAACCACTACCCGTGCTGCGTGCTCAGCACTAGGCTCAAATAAATTACTCTCACCACCAAAACTGGTTTCCAGACCCATCACTATATGCTCACGCAGTGGGTCGATGGGAGGATTGGTTACCTGAGCAAATTGCTGGCGAAAATAATCATATAAGGAGCGATTTTTCTTTGATAACACCGCCATCGGCGTATCATCACCCATGGAACCAACGGCTTCAGCACCGCCGTTAGCCATAACTTTAATCACCTGCTCACGCTCTTCCAGGGATACGTTAAATGCCTTTTGATAAATCTTCAGCGATGCGGGATTCAGTGGTACACTGCGTGCTTGTTCTTCATCAAGTGCCGACTCAAGTCGAATACGATTTGCCTTGAGCCAATCCTTGTAGGGCCTGGCGCGCATTAATTTTTGCTCTATTTTCTCCGGCAAAAGTAATTCACCGGCCTGAGTGTCCACCGCCAGCATCTCTCCCGGTCCAAGACGCCCCTTCCCGGCAACCTGATCAGGGGCAATCTCAACCACACCGGCTTCAGAAGCCAGAACGATTTCACGCGATTGAGTAATCACATAGCGTGCCGGGCGTAATCCATTACGATCCATTACGCATGCTGCATGGCGCCCATCCGTCAACACAATCCCGGCTGGCCCGTCCCAGGGCTCCATATTCATGGAATAAAAGCGATAGAAAGCCCTTAGGTTCTGATCCATAGTTTCAACATTTTGCCAGGCCGGTGGAATTAATATTTTCATTGCCTGAAATATATCCATACCGCCGGCAACAAGAATCTCCAGCATGTTGTCCAGACTTTCAGAATCCGAACCTTGCTGAGAGATCATAGATTCAAATTGCTGCAATTCCGGCAACAAAGTCGATTTCAACTTGTACTGTCTGGCCCTCGCCCAGGAGCGATTACCGCGAATTGTATTTATTTCACCATTGTGCGCCAAAAATCGAAACGGTTGCGCTAACTTCCAGGAAGGCCATGTATTTGTCGAGAAACGTTGATGAAAAATAGCAAGTGATGTTTCAAGCGCCGGATCAGCCAAATCTGTATAAAAGTCCGGTAAATATTTGGGCATCATCAAGCCTTTGTAACAAATCACTCTCGCAGACAAAGAGACGATATAAAACATATCGTCTTGTTGAAGCTCAGGTTCGACCATTTTGCGAGCTACTAATAGCTTTCGCTCTAACTCAGCTTCGTCTAAGATGTCAGGAGCATTAATATACAGCTGCTCAACAGCTGGCAACGTCTTGAGTGCTATTTCACCTAGACAAGCTGTATTCGTTGGCACTTTACGCCAACCGGCAATTTCCAGCTGCAGGGCATTGATGTGTCGCTCGATCAGATTTTTCGCATGGTCCGCCAGCTCTTGATTAGAATTCAAGAAGACCATGCCTATGGCATAATTATCAGTTAATTCGATACCCTGTTGTTGCGCTTGTTTCCTGAAAAAAGATTTGGATTGTTTAAGTAATAAACCACAACCATCGCCCGAAAGACCATCCGCAGAAACCGCCCCGCGGTGAGATAATCTGGAAAGTGCGCTGATGGATTTTTTAACAATATCATTACTCGATACCCCATCCATCTGTACGATGAGGCCAAATCCACAGTTTTCTTTCTCAAAATCAGGGCTATAAAGTCCCCTGGCGTTTGTCGGCATAGTTAGATTCCTTATGATTTAAGCTTGATGTATTCTCAACAAGCGATCGAACCTATTATTACTACCACAAACTACAAGATTTGCAATAAATTATTATATAAATCAACTATTTACAACTTTATTTGTCAAATTGCAAAAACACGCAATTCGATTTGCATTATATTTGGTCGGGTTTTAAAGAGTAAAATAGACTGAATTCAACAAACACATCTTAACTAGAAATTCTAGGTTACTATAGTGGTTAACTACCAGAAGCGTAATCACTCAGCCAAAGAAAATTTGCTAACAAAATTACTATTTATGAAGCCCCAAAAAACAACCCCGCTGGGAGCGGGGTAAAAGACGTAAGGGGGTAAGAATTAAGAGTATAGCAACATTAAATATTTTTAACAACTGATATTGATCAGAATGAAACAAAACTTAGAAAAAATCCCTTAAAAAACAGTTTCATATGCTGTAATAATCACTTATATGCCGCTGAAACTAAGCAAAAACACCACTATGAACAAAATCCGACCGCTGAAAGCAAACAAGATGGAGGCTTCAATCCATAATTTAGGTGTCTACTTTACCCAAAATTACGATCCAAACACAGATAAAGCGATTATTTCAACCCCTTCACCATGATAAACTCCGCTCGGCTATTTATATGTAACAAGTAGTAAAAATCAAAAACGCCCCGGTAGCTCAGCAGGATAGAGCAGCCGCCTCCTAAGCGGCAGGTCGGACGTTCGAATCGTCTCCGGGGCACCAATTAGTAAGGGGCCCATTCTGAGACCTTCGCAGAAGCGACGTCATCATGAATTCGCCTAAATAATGATTCGAGCCGATATTTAGGGATAAATACCATGTGATGCTTACGTTCCCAGCAAGTGTAGTTTAGACTATTGACTTGTTCCATGGTTGCCCCTTGTGTGTGATGTTTCGCAGTTCATACAGGGAGCTATTATGTATTTCTAGATATATCAAGCCAGGTGTGTCTATCCGGCGCGGCTGGGAAGCCATCGGTTCTACTGATAAACGAATTGAGTCAATAAACTAATGAGTGAAGCACTGAATTACTTACTTAAAATCCGCCCCGAAGCGATGCAGGCATATTTCAGTTTTGTTAAAAAATCCGGTGGCTCACTGGATAAAAAAACTATCGCTATTATTTCAGTAATCACCAAAGTCGATAAACAGACGAAAAAAGGCTTTAAACAATACTTAAAGCGGGCTCTGAACGAAGGAGTAAGTGCCGATGAAATTATTGATGCACTATTGGTGGCCTTTCCAACACTGGGGTTGACAAAAATTGTCTGGGCCATGGATATTTTGATTGAAATGGATTTACCCGAGTTCAAAGCAGAAAATCTTACCGCTGAAGCAAATTGGCATCAGGTTGTCGAGGTGGATGACGTCATACCCGATCAAACCCATTATTTTGAATTGAATGGTCGAGGAGTATTTCTCTATAAAGACACTGAGAATTCAATCATCGCTTATGATCACCGCTGTCCACATCAGTCGACTCAAATCACCTCTGAATCATTGCAGGGAAATACCCTCACCTGCCCTAAGCATGCCTGGAAGTTTGATACTACCAATGGGCATTGCATCGAAAATGGCAACCGACCCTTAAACCGTGTTAAACACAAAATTGAAGATGGCCTGGTTTGGGTTTATATATAGCTGCACGATGTAGGCTATATTTTTGTATTAATAGTTCAACCAGTTATCATTTTTGCTCGGCAGTTCGTAAGGCATATACAGCATTTATCTGGAGTGCAAGTCCCATAAACTTTAAACCTTGATTTAAATCAAGTACCTCGCTGACCAAATTAAATAGAATTATTATTTGATCACCGCACGCTGAGGAGCCTCATGTTCAGAATCAGCCAAATGATGCACGAAGTGTTATCACCAGGCTCTATGCGGCCTATTCGCACACCCAAAGCACCGGTGGTGATCTGGAATCTGATCCGACGCTGTAATCTGACCTGTCGCCATTGTTACTCTACCTCCGCCGATATTGATTTCCCAGGTGAATTAACGACCAGCCAGGCCAAGGCAGTCATCGATGACCTGGCCGACTACGGTGTTCCCGCACTGATTTTGTCAGGTGGCGAACCTCTACTTCGGCATGATATTTTTGAATTGACCCAATATGCCAAGCAAAAGCGCCTTTATGTCGGGCTTTCCAGCAATGGCACGCTGATCACCAGGGAAAATATCAACCGAATTAAAGCTGCAGGGTATGACTATGTAGGAATCAGCATCGACGGTAATCGACCAAACCATGATTATTTCCGCCGCCGTGAAGGTGGTTTCGATGAGGCGATGCGCGGCCTGTCGCTATGCAGCCAGAATGGGATTAAAGTTGGACTACGATTTACGCTTACCAAGGACAACTTCCCCGATCTGCCCGATATCATTGATACACTGCGCGAATTTAAGGTTGATAAATTCTATCTGTCACATCTGAATTATTCCGGCCGCGGCAGAACCAACCGCCGAGATGATGCCCATCATAGAATGACTCGTGCTGCTGTTGATATGTTGTTTGAAAACTGTCTTATAGATCTTGAAGCCGGCATTAATCGTGAATATGTAACGGGCAATAATGATGCAGATGGTGTGTATTTTTATCATTGGGTAAAACAACGATTTCCACAGCAAGCTGAACATATAAAGCAACGATTAACAGCTTGGGGCGGCAATTCAACCGGCAAGTTTATTGCCAACATCGACAATGTCGGCAATGTTCACCCCGATACCTTCTGGTGGAATTATTCTATCGGTAATGTCAAGGATCAGCCATTTTCCCAAATCTGGCAACACACCGACGACACTTTGATGCAAAAATTTCGTGAGTCACCTCGTGCATTAAAAGGACGTTGTGGAAATTGTTCCTATAGCCAGATCTGTAACGGTAATACCCGGGTCAGAGCCTATGTGTCAAGCGGTGATCCCATGGGTGAAGACCCGGGTTGTTATCTCAGCGACAAGGAAATTGAATTAACAGATAAACCCACACCCGCCTTAAAACAATGGTCAATGCCCAAAACCGTTCGGTTTGACCCTGAAAAGTTCAGAAAAAGACCTGCAAAGTTAGAGCTGGCGACACACAAACCTGTTAACGGCAAGGTTTATCTAGTCGGTGCCGGGCCGGGTGATCCCGGATTACTTACCGTCAAGGCCCTGGAACTGATTCAAAAAGCCGATGTGGTTATCCATGATCGCCTGATTTCAAACGAGATTCTGGATTTAATTTCCAAAACCTGCGAGGTGATTAATGTCGGCAAGCAGACATCTAATCATAATTTACCTCAACAAGATATCAACCAATTGTTAATCAAACTTGCTCAAACCAACAAATCTGTGGTCAGGCTTAAAGGCGGTGATCCCTTTATTTTTGGACGTGGCGGTGAGGAATTGCAGGCACTGGCGAAGGCTGATATTGCTTATGAAGTAGTTCCGGGAGTCAGTGCAGCAAATGGCTGTGGCGCCTATAGCGGCATCCCCCTGACCCATCGGGACTTCACTCAGAGCGTGACCTTTGTAACCGGACACAATAAGGAGAACAAACTGAATCTGGATTTCGAATATTTAGCCAAATCCGACCATACTATTGTTTTTTATATGGCTCTGGCTAATTTCACAGAATTATCCCGAGAGTTAATCAGGCATGGCATGAACAAATCCACGCCGGCAGCCGCCATTTACAATGGCACAACAAACAGTCAGACCGTTATCAAATCAACGCTGGAACACCTGCCGGACAAAACTGGGCAACTAAAACCTCCGGTGTTGATCATTCTTGGTCAGGTCGTCAATCTGGCTGATGATTTGTCCTGGTTTCTGGCTGACAGAATCAACGAGAAAATATTACACTATGAAGTGGTTTAGCTTCATGTTATTAGGGTTTGCCTTATCTCCTCTGGCGCTGGCTGACAGTCATCAAGCAGAGTCGAGGCTACTTTATCAGGAATATTGCTCGACTTGCCACGGTGAAAATCGCTTAGGCGCACTTGGTTCAGCATTACTGCCGGAAAACCTCAAACGTTTGAAAAGAACCAAGGCTAAAGAGGTCATCTCGGCAGGACGGGCTTTGACCCAGATGCCGGGTTTTGCCGATAAGCTTGCGGAAACCGAAATTGATCAATTAGTGGATTATATCTACACACCACTGGCGCAAATCCCGATATGGGGTCAATCACAAATACAGGCCAGCCAGATCGATTATCAGCATAAAGATTTGTCATCAGAGCCTGTTTATCCTGTTGCCGACAAACTTAATATGTTTATTGTGGTGGAATTGGCCGATCACAGCGCTAGCTTGCTTGATGGCGACAAACTACAAGTCATTCACCGATTTAAAACCCGCCCGGCCCTGCATGGTGGTCCGAAATTTTCTGCCGATGGACGCTATGTTTATTTTGCCTCACGGGACGGCTGGATATCCAAATTCGATATCTACAATCTGAAAACACTTTATGAAGTTCGGGCCGGTATTAACACTCGTAATATTGCATTATCCGCCGATGGTGAAACAGTACTGGTGGCCAATTATCTGCCTCATAACCTGGTGATATTGAATGCAACCGATTTATCATTTATGTCTGAAATTCAAGTCGAAAGTAACGAACTGACTTCACGTGTCAGCGCTGTTTACAGTGCACCGAAACGCAACAGCTTTATTGCTGCCTTAAAGGATATTCCACAAGTCTGGGAAATCACCTATAAATCAGCACAATCAGCCCAGCCCAAACCGATTCGAATCCCGACCGAACAGATAATTGATGATTTCTTTTTTTCCGATGATTATCGTTATTTGATTGGCAGTGCCCGTGATGGCGAACAGGCTGTTGTGATTGATTTGGATAATCACCAAACAGTGGCCGAAATTGCCATCGAAGGGCTACCGCATCTTGGTTCCGGGTTCAGTTTTGACTACAACGGTGCGCCAGTGCTGGTCAGTCAAAACTTGCGCAAGAATGAAATCAGCTTTATCAACATGACCAACTGGCAAATCATCAAACAGCTACAAACACCCGGCCCCGGTTTTTTTATGCGTAGCCACAAAAACTCGAACTATGCGATGTCCGATGTGTTTTTCGGAGAGAACAAAGATCAGATTATAGTTATCGATAAGCGCACACTGAAAATCGTCAAGACGCTTATACCACAGCCCAGAAAAACCAGTGCCCACATTGAATTTGATCGCCATGGTAATTATGCACTGGTCAGCATCTGGGAAGATGACGGAGCGCTGGTGGTTTACGACATGAATACCCTGGAGGAAGTTAAGCGTATTGAGATGAAAAAACCGTCTGGGAAATACAATATTTATAACAAAATCACCTTCGCTGAAGGCACCAGCCATTGATCGCAATTCCATGAACAAGCGAAAAGTAAATGTCTACTGTATGGCGATACTATTCAGTATCAGTCTGCAACCCCAGGCGCAATTAACTGAATCAAAGCAACAACAACTGGATAATCTGTTAAAGCACGATTGTGGCTCCTGCCATGGAATAAATCGTAATGGCGGCCTGGGTCCGTCACTACTGGTAAGTGACATGGAAAAATACTCATTAGAATCGCTGGCTGCCGTGATCCTCAACGGCTTGCCGGGTACAGCTATGCCGCCCTGGAGCGACCTGATCAGTGCCGAAGAAGCGCGTTATCTGGCCAACCGGCTTAAATCAACACAGGATTAAACAATGACCAGAGTCATCACTGTCATAGGCATGTTAATCATCACCCTGTCTTCCTGTGCTGTTTACAAGCAACCGCTACGTGGAACAGGTGATCTGGCCGTGATTATTGAACGTGAACAGGCCAGCATTCTAATTGCCGATACAAGCAGACAGTCAATTATTAAACGCATCAACGGATTTGGCGATTTATCCCATGCTTCTGTTGTTTTTAGTCGCGATCAGCGCTATGCCTATATTTTCGGGCGCGATGGCGGCCTGAGCAAGGTTGACCTGCTTACCCAGCGTATCGACAAGCGTATCATTCAGGCGGGCAACAGTATCGGCGGTGCCATCTCCCAGGATGGTAAAACCATCGCTGTATCCAATTATGATCCCGGTGGCGTTAAATTGTTTGATGCCCAAAAACTGGAGATTATCGCTGATATTGCTGCCACACCAATTGCTGGGAAAAACAGTAAAGTAGTCGGACTGGTGGATGCGCCAGGTAACGGGTTCGTGTTTAGTCTTTGGGATAGCGGTGAAATCTGGCATTTAATAGATCACGACCAACTGACTAAATACTCCCATGTGGGCATCAACCCTTATGATGGATTGATCACCGCAAATGGGCGCTATTACTTGGCGGGCCTATTCGGTGAGGATGGGTTAGTTAAGCTGGATTTGTGGCACCCTGAGCAAGGCGTATCACACATCTTGCCTGATTATGCGAAAGATGACCCTAAGATGCCGGTTTACAAAATGCCGCACCTGGAAGGCTGGGCCAGCACCGAAAACTATTTTTATCTGCCGGGCATAGGCCATCATGAAGTCTTGTTAGTCAACAAACAAGATTTTCTGGTTTCCAGGCGCATTAAAACTTATGGCCAGCCGGTTTTTGTCATGGCCAGTCCCACTGAACGTGAAATATGGGTTAACTTTGCGCCACCCAATAATGACAAAATTCAGATTATTGACGCAAACACCCATCAGATCAGCAAAACGCTTGATGCAGGCAAAGGCGTGCTGCATATGGAATTTACACCACGCGGGGAAGCCGTATGGGTATCCATACGTGATGAGAACCGTGTTGATATTTACGACACTCAGTGCAACTGTGTAATCAAATCACTGCCGGCACATAAACCCAGCGGCATTTTCATGACTTATCGCGCCCACAGGATTGGACTATGAACCCGGAAAACATAGATCAACTTGACAGACTGGACCGATCAATTATTAATGCCTTTCAAAATGGTTTTCCACTGACAAGCCGACCTTATAAAAAAATTGCTGAACAGTTTGCCATTCCTGAACAAGAAGTATTAGAGCGTTTGAATCGTTTACAGAACAATAAAATTATTTCGCGCATCGGCGCCATTATCACGCCCAATACCATTGGCGTCAGCACACTTTGTGCCATGACAGTCGAACAGAATGAACTTGATAATGTGGCACAGATTATTAATGACTATGATGAAGTTAACCATAACTACCAGCGCAGTCATCAATTCAACTTGTGGTTTGTCGTCACCGCACAAAATCAGGCGCATTTATCTAAGATTCTGGATTCAATTACAGCCCGAACGGGATACACAATTGTCAATTTGCCACTGGAAACGGCCTACTATCTGAACCTGGGATTCAGGATTTGACTGAACTTGAAAAAAGGATTCTCTGTGAACTACAGAAGGGCCTACCCCTGGAAACCCGGCCGTATCTGGCGATTGCTGAGGCAGTTGGCTGTAAAGAAACAGACGTATTGCAGTTTATCGAAGCCAAACAGACCGAGAATATTATTTCCCGCTTTGGCCTGATCATCATGCACCGAACTCTGGGTTATGAGCACAACGCCATGGTTGTATGGGATATTCCAGACAATCTTGTTGATCAGATAGCTGGAGAAATGGCCAATTATGATTGTGTCAATCTTTGTTATCGACGTCCCCGTGTACCACCGGATTGGCCTTACAACCTTTTTTGTATGATTCATGCGAAAAGCCGGGGTTTTGTTTATGAGACCCTTAAGATCATTCAATCTGAATTGCAAATAGACAGTTATCAATATGCAGTTTTATTCAGCGAGAAAGCGTATAAACAAAGAGGAGCGAAATATGTCTGAGACCGACAGTTACCAGCTCGATGATATTGACAAGAAAATCATTAACGCGTTGCAAAAAGGTTTCCCGATCAGTGCCCGACCTTATCTTGAAGCAGCTACAGATCTGGGATTAAGTGAGCAAGAACTCATTGATCGCATTCAACGCTTGTTGAAGCAGAAATTCCTGACCCGTTTTGGTCCCATGTATGATGCTGCTGAGCTTGGCGGCGGCTTGACACTAGCCGCCATGAGTGTGCCTGAAAACCAGTTTGAATCCGTCAGCGCCTATCTTAACTCAATCAAACAAGTCGCTCACAATTATGAACGTGAGCATCGGTTAAACATGTGGTTTGTACTCGCTACAGAACAGCAAGGCGACATTGAAAAAGTGATTCATCAGATTGAGAATCAAACCAGGCTACCGGTTTACAATATGCCCAAGGAACACTCATTTTTTGTCAATCTCTATTTGCCAGCCTGATCATGCTCGATAATATTGACAAGAAAATCATTCGCCTGACTCAGGATGGTTTGCCTTTAGCGACACAGCCTTATCTTAATATTGCTGAACAACTAGAGGTCAGCGCAGCTGAAGTTATGAAACGAATGCAACAGATGTTGGATAAAGGTATTATTCGACGTATTGCTGCGGTGCCCAACCATTATAAACTGGGCTATGTCGCCAATGGTATGAGCGTATGGAATATTGCCGACGAAAAGATTCTTGGATATGGTAAGCGTATCGGGCAACTGCCTTTTGTCAGCCATTGCTATCAACGACCAAGACACCCCGGAGTTTGGAAATATAACCTGTTTGCCATGATCCATGCTCTTGATCGTAATCAAGTCGAAAAACACGTCGGAACAATAGCAGAGCTAGTGGGCGATGATAATCGCGGCCATGAAGTTTTGTATAGTAAACGCATGTTAAAAAAAACCGGGATGAGAATTTAAACAGGTTAATTCTGACGATACAGGTTTTCAATTTTTTGATGCAATAACAGATAATCAGGCTCGACCTGGTAATGCTGTGAGCCACTGATATTATAAATATACCCGCACTTTCTTAAGTCAGCGGATAATTGCTGATGAATTTCAGCCAGATAGGTTTTGTTTTGTAAATAATCCAGGGCCTGGTCATAAACAAGCTTGCAATTAACTTGCCAGTGTGACTCCAGTTCCCCGGCCTTAACAGGAATGCGTTCGTTTACAATTGACTCTGAGTTATCGGTATCGATAATGGATTCATTAGTCAAAGAACCCGCATAAGCAATCGGTAAAATGGTCAGGCAAAGTTCAATGCTGACTATTATCTGCAAAAGCCGCTGTATAAACTGAGCGGATTTCAACACAAATAACTCTGTAAACAAGGGGGCAACTCCAGCTCATATCGTCATTGAGAAAAGTTTGAAATTGGAATTATCGTTTAACAGTTTTAGATCAAACGCCATGCAGATATTGCGAATAAACATTCTCCCTGCTTTAGTCACATCAACACCGTCAGGTAAAAGTCGAATCAAGCCATCTTTTTCAAACTCGTCAAGATTACCTACAATTCTGTTACGACAATGTTTATCCTGTGCCTGCCAGCGAGTTTTAAAACAACACATCAGGTTTAAAATATGCTGACGTATGACTAAATCCTCATCGCTGAGCAAATGCCCACGTAGTATCGGTGAATTTTCTTTATCTAATCTGGCATAGTAATCCCGCACAGTCTTCACATTTTGAGAAAATGCTTGCCAGTAATCACTAATGGCCGATACCCCCAGTCCAATTAATTTATCTGTCCGGCTTTCTGTATAGCCCATGAAATTGCGATGCAAACGCTGCTCCCTATAAGCTTGATATAAACGATCTTGTGGCAAAGCGAAATGATCCATGCCGATTTCAATATATCCGGCCTGTAGAAATTGTTGCCTGCCAATTTCGTAAAGCCTGCGTTTGCTGTGCTCATCAGGCAGATCGCGTTCATCATACGCTCTTTGACCACTACCCTTTATCCAGGGCACATGGGCATAACTGTAAAATGCAATTCTGTCTGGCTTAAGAGTCAGTGTTTTATCAATAGTTGCTCTTATACTGCTTTGTGTTTGGAATGGCAGGCCAAAAATCAGATCATGTGTTACTGACGCAAAACCAGTTTCACGGGCAAGCTGAGTCACCTTTTGAACCTGCCTGAACGGTTGAATACGATTAATCGCCTGTTGTACCTGAGCACTATAATCCTGCACCCCAAAACTGATTCTGTCGAACCCCAGTTCAAACAAGCTCTTCAGGTGAGCCGTTGTTGTACTGTTAGGGTGACCTTCAATGCTGTATTCATGCTGATCGGGTTTGACCGCCGACTCCATAATGCTGTCTATTAGATAGCTGATATTCTGTGGACTAAAGAATGTCGGTGTCCCGCCTCCAAGATGCAATTCCTTGATTACAGGCGCTGAAGCCATTTGAGAACGAAGCAGACGCCATTCCTTGAGTAAGTATTCGATATAGGTTTGCTCAACATCATGATTGCGAGTGATATGCTTGTTGCAGGCACAAAAAGTACACAGCGATTCACAAAACGGCAAATGGATATATAAACTAATAGCTGTATCAGCCGGCATTTGCTGAAGAGAATCATTGAGTTTTTTTTGCCATATGGGAATCGAAAACGTTTCAGGGTCCCAGTACGGTACGGTCGGGTAAGAAGTATAACGAGGCCCCGGAATATTATACTTTTTAATTAAATCAGTCGTCACAGGTGAATGTGTCACTCTGATTAGTCACACCTAAGGGTACAGCAGTTGCATTTGCCACTGTCCCTGTGCATCAAGGGTATAACATTGCCGTCTGTGCAGACGATACTCCCCTCTTTGCCAGAATTCCATTCGGCTTGGCATCAGCCGGAATCCTGACCAGAATGGAGGACGAGGCACACTCCCGCTCGCATATTTGACGGCCAGTTTGGTAACCGCCTTTAATAAAGTCGCTTGATTCTGCAATGGTTGTGACTGCTTGGACGCCCAGGCACCAATCTTGCTTTTAAATGCACGTGAAGCAAAATACTCATCAGCCTGGGCCTGCGTTACCGGGACGATTTGCCCTTCTATTCGCATTTGCCGGGCGAGGGGTTCCCAATAAAAATTCATAGCAGCCTGTGGATTAGCCTTTAACTGCTGCCCCTTACGGCTTTCAAGATTAGTATAGAACACGAATCCATTTTCATCAAAATCTTTAAGTAGCACCATACGACTGGTCGGCAAACCTTCTGGCGATGCGGTGGCTAAATTTACAGCATTCGCTTCTTCAATATGAGGATTCTGTTGCGCCTGTTCATACCACACACTGAAATAATCTATTGGATCAACATAATCTTTGTTCATGATCGGATACTATAACTCACATCAGCTAATTATAGCGTCAGAGGGTTTTCTGATTTAATGACGCAAGGGCGATACAGTCACATCGCTAGAATCCAGTCCACCAGAGTCTTAATATCCTCGTCGCTTACCGCAGCATTAGCCGGCATGGGTATGGCTCCCCAGGTACCGGAAGAGCCATTTTTGATACTTTCAAACAGCACCTCACCTGCCCTGTCCTGATCTTTATATTTGGCGGCGATGTCCTGATAAGACGGCCCTACCAGTGGTGCATCAGCTTTATGGCAGGCCAGGCAATTACTTGCCGTGGCCAGTTCTTCACTTGCCTGAGACCATAACGGCAAAGCAAAACAAATCAGGGTCAGAGTGATAACAGGGGTTTTCATTTGTTGCTCCATTTATCAGTAAGATCATAATAATGAAAAGCCAGGGGATAAAAATCCCCTAACTTTCCTTTTACACAGATAATTAGTCGTATTTAATAAACATCATGCTGAGTGTTATAAACGTTGAACTTGCCTGTCGGCGTTATGAGTCTTTCGTCGTCAATCACACTTTTCAGTTCTAATGTTTTATCGTCTATCACTACCAATGCTGATCGTTGCTCCTTGCCATTCCAGACTGAAAACCAGACCTCATCTCCGGCGCGGTTATATTCAGGCTGTACTACCCGCTTGGGCCCTTCTCCAAGGTCAGCCATTGCTGCGATATCCAGTACCTGAGGCTCGGCATCCAAATCATCAAGATTAAACACGGCCACGGACTGGCTGATTTTTTCATCCGGATTCAATGGAGTATCAACGTACAGATTGTTCGATTCAGGGTGAGTTTTAATAAACAATGAACCACCGCCCTGGCCTTTCAGGGTTCTGACTACATTCCAGGCCTGATCAGGGTGTCCTTCAGGATCTGTTCCAATCAGTACAATACTGTCATCGCCCAGATGACTGGTCGCCCAGACCGGGCCGAATTCCTTGTCAACAAAATTGGCACCACGGCCAGGATGAGGAGTAGTTCCCACCTCAACCAGCTTCACCAGTTTATCTTCCTTGGAGTCAATTACAACGATAATATTGGATTTATTGGCCGCTGTAAGGAAATAACGTTTGCTTGAATCCCAGCCACCGTCGTGCAGAAAGCGTGCTGTATCAATCGTGGTCACCTTAAGGTTACTGATGTCTTCATAATTGACCATCATCACCTTGCCGGTCTCTTTAATATTGACAATAAACTCCGGATGCTCATGCGAGGCAACAATTGCTGCCACTCGCGGTTCAGGATGATATTCCTGGGTATCTACAGTCATGCCACGAGTAGAAACGATTTTTAACGGTTCCAGTGAGTCACCATCCATAATCACATATTGTGGTGGCCAATAAGAACCGGCAATCGCATATTTATCTTCAAAACCCTTGTATTTAGATGTCTCCACCGAACGCGCTTCAAGCCCCACCTTGATTTTAGCAACGGTATCGGGCACTTCCATCCATAGATCGATTAAATTAATCAGTGCATCTCGACCAATGACATAAAGATAGCGGCCGGAAGCCGAGAGTCTTGAGATATGAACAGCATAACCGGTATCCACGATATTGATAATTTCCTTGCTATCACCATCTATGACAGCAACCTGGCCCGAGTCGCGCAATGTTACTGAAAAAACGTTTTCCAGGTTATAGCCATTCATCTGCTCTGTCGGGCGCTGATCTACCGGCACGACCACCTCCCAGTACTCCTTCATCTGTTGCATGCCCCACTCCGGCGGTATAGGAGGTTCATGCAACAGGTACTTGGCCATAATATCGATTTGTTGTTCAGTTAATTCACCCGATGTACCCCAATTCGGCATGCCCGTGGGAGAACCGTAAGTAATAAATACTTTAAGGTATTCAAGCCCTTTGGACTGCGTTTCGTCGGTTGTCAGGGCCTTTCCGGTGGCGCCCTTACGCAACACGCCGTGGCATCCGGCACAGCGCTCAAAATAAATCTGTCTGGCCATATTAAATTCATCTTCGGTCAGATCAGGTGCTCCCGGGGTACGGACAATTTTAGAGTCGGAAGGATCAATGGGTGAGCCGGCAGCACCGTGATAGGCTTCTCCCGTGGTTATTTCAGGATGTTTTTCTGGTGTGTCCTGGTTTTCCTGAGCATTAATGCTGGTTAAAAAAGTCAGACCGGTTATCATTAACACAACATAAGTAAAAATCCTGCTTAGCAACTTCATCATCAAGGCACCTTTGAATCTCTTTTGTGGCACATTGATAATATTGAAGAAACCGACAGTTTGCTTTGATATAGATCAAGAGAACATCGTTTAGGCGCTCTTTAGAATCTTGGGCAAGAAAAATTGATAGGATTTTCCACCAAGCGCCCTTGCGTAGGCTAATACAGCCAGGATAATAAATGCGCTATGCACGCTGACAAAGTACAAAATAATGAACATCAGTTTTGATTCATCGCCACCCGGCCAGGCTACAATTGCAAACACAACAGGAGCTATTAGCAAAATACCGGCCCAGATACTGGCATTGACGGAGCTAGTAATATGTTGCTTTACAAACGAACCCTGATTTACCGCTTCTTTTCTATGCTGCAATAAAATCAAGAATGCAATCACTGGGAACACAGTGATATTCAATAGATTTAGTAATTGGGCTTTTGAAGCCAGACGGATACGTGTCTGGTCATGCTCGAATACAGACATCAGTGACCTCCTGTAATGTATTTAGAATTGCCGGATCATCAGTTAAAGGCTCCAGCAGGCCCACCCGACAGGCAGCACTGATGGGCAACCCCTGTTTAACTAAATTTGCAGTATTGATCAACAAACGTGTTGAAGGCGCCTGTTCAATATCGTAATCCTGCAGGCGCCTCAGTGCTTTAGCCGCCTCAACCAGTAAACTGGCTGTTTGTTTATCAATCGAAGATTCATGCACAACAATTTCAACTTCATGGTCTGCTTCAGGGTAATCAAAACTCAAAGTGACAAACCTTTGACGGGTGCTGGGTTTCAAGCCTTTAAGTAAATTTTGATATCCAGGATTGTAGGAAATCACCAACATGAAGTCTTCGGCAGCCTCAATCTGGCTATTCAAACGGTCCAGAGGCAACATCCGACGATCATCAGTCAGAGTATGAATAACCACTGTTGTGTCGCGTCTGGCTTCTGTAATTTCATCCAGATAGCAAATAGCGCCCTCGCGCACAGCCCGTGTTAACGGTCCATCCTGCCAGTAAGTTCCTTCAGCACCGATCAAATGACGACCGATCAAGTCAGCCGCTGTCAGGTCGTCATGGCAGGCCACGGTATAAACAGGACGTTGCAATTGCGCTGCCATATGATGAACAAACCGGGTTTTACCGCAACCAGTCGGACCTTTTAACGCAACCGGCATTTTTTCACGCCACGCCATTTCAAAAATCTCCACCTCATCGGCAGCAGCACAATAATAAGGCAGACTCCTGGTTAACATTGATTTAAACTTGATTACGTTTATCGGCAACGAAAAAGCTGCCTACATAAAGTATCAGACCGATCATAAACACGATTCCAAACACCTCTCGTCCCCAATAAATCATTTGCAATTTTTCCTGGACCGCCATAAAGGCCATCGGTGTTTCTGAGACACGTTGTAGCCAGACCTGGCGTACACCTGCTGCGGTCAGAAATAATGTGATTACAACCATTGAGATTGTCATCAGCCAGAACGAGGTCATTTCCACTTTTTGTGCGGCCGGGCTATTGGCCTCACCACGACCACGCAATATCGGCATGGCATAAGAAATAATAGCTAATACAATCATTACATATGCGCCATAAAAAGCCATATGTCCATGGGCTGCCGTGATCTGGGTGCCATGAGTGTAATAGTTAACAGGTGCCAGCGTGTGCATAAATCCCCAAACCCCGGCACCTAAAAACGCCATGACGGCACTGCCGCACGCCCATAATACGGTGGCTTTGTTGGGGTGATCGCGCCGACGCTGGTTAACCATAGTCAATGCAAACATGGTCATAAAGAAAAACGGCAAAGGCTCAAGTGCAGAAAAAATACTGCCCAACCATAGCCAATATCCCGGTGCACCGATCCAGTAATAATGGTGTCCGGTACCGATAATGCCGGTAATCAGGGCCATGGCAATTATCAAATATAACCATTTATCAATAATTTCCCGGTCAATGCCGGTGGTTTTAATCATTACATACGCCAGAATCGACCCCAGAATCAATTCCCACACCCCTTCTACCCACAAATGCACTACCCACCACCAATAAAATTTATCTTTAACCAGGTTATCTGGATTATAAAAAGCAAATAAAAACATCACTGCCAGCCCGATCAAACCGGTAAGCAAAACCACATTAACAACCGTTTTCCGACCCGCCAAGACAGTGAGTCCAATATTATAAAGAAAACCTAATGCCACGATGACAATGCCCAGTTTTGTCCACAATGGCTGCTCAAGAAATTCACGCCCCATAGTGGGCAACAGGTTATTCCCCGTTAACTCCGCCAGACGCGAATAAGGCACAAACAAGTAGCCCAAAATCGTTAACGCACCGGCAATGAGAAAAACCCAAAACAGCAGTAAGGCAAATTTTGGACTGGGCAAGTCGCGCTGGCTTTCCTCCGGCACAATATAATAAGCTGCCCCCATAAAGCCGAATAACAGCCACACGATTAATAAATTTGTATGCACCATCCGTGCAACATTAAACGGAATATAAGGAAACAGAAAATCGCCGATGACATATTGCAAACCAAGAATCACCCCAAACAGTATTTGCCCGACGAACAATCCAATCGCAGCTATAAAATAAGGTTTGGCGACACGTTGCGATTGAAATTTATACAATGCATTCATGATTAACCCTCTATGTTTGGCGGCCAGTTGGAGGTGTTGATTTCACCGGTCCATTTCAAAAACTCAACTAAAGCATCAAGCTGATTCTCATCCAGATTAAAGTTGGGCATTTGCCTGCGTCCCGGTGCGTTAGTAGGCATTGCTTTCATCCAGGCCTTGATGAATTCACCGCCACGGCGTTGATAAACATTACCCAATTCCGGGGCATAATACGCCCCTTCACCGAGCAAAGTATGGCAACCAATGCAATTATTCACTTCCCATATATGCTTGCCTAATGCAACCTGCTCGTTAATATTGACCCGGTTGTCGCGTTCTGGAAGCACTTTTTCAGTATGATAAGTTAGTCCCAGGAAAAACAATATAAAAAACACGCTGCCGCCAATATAGATGTTGCGTGCCATGGACTTGGTAAATGATTCGGGCATAATTCACTCACTTGAGCCTACAGAATAGGTGTAAAATAATATTGCTTAACTAAACGAATGTAATTGATATAAATCAAGCTGATGATCACCACTCAACCTATTCAAGATATTGCCGCTCAACCGATTTTCAGTGTTTTATCGGAAGAGCAAATTCATAGATTATTAATAAGCAGTCGTAATCTAAAATTAACCAAGCATCAGACGCTGTTTAAAATGGGAGATGAGGCGCAGAGTTTTTACCTGTTAACTAAAGGTCAGGTTAAGATCTCCCGTAATTCTATTAACGGGATGGAAAAAATACTGGAAATTGTCCGGCCGGGGCATTTATTTGCCGAAGCCGTCATGTTTTTGCCTGAGCCCAGATATCCGGCAAACTGCACTGCACTTACAAAAAGCAATGTGATCAGCTTCAGTAATCAGCAATTTCTCAAGCTGTTACACGATAACCCTGATCTGTCATTGAAATTACTAGGACGCTTAAGTCATCGGCTGCACAATTTTGTTAATGAAATTGACAGCCTGGCCCTGCAAAATGCCTATCTGCGAGTGGTCAACTACTTAAATGCTCAATTACCGGAATTAAATGGCCGGGAAGTCAGTATTGAACTGGAAGCGCCCAAGCAGACCATTGCTTCATTTATATCCGTTACACCTGAAACCTTTTCTCGAACACTGAAACAGCTCGAAGATGAAAAGATATTAAGGATAAAACGCAACACTATACATATCCCCGACATCGATAAATTAAAGGCCCGGGCACATAACAATCACATTTGAGTGAGTTGTGCATATAACCCTGGCAGCCGGGACGGTAGCTGGGCCGGATTCTGAACCAATGTATAGGCCCCCTTACCGAAGATATAAGGCAGATATTCACGCGCATACTGATCAATGGTTACACAATATGGAATGATCCCCTTTTGCCGTGCTTCCAGCAAGGCGTGGCGGGTGTCTTCAATGCCATATCTTCCTTCGTATCGATCAAGGTCATTGGGTTTGCCATCCGTCAGTAGCAACAGAATCTTACTGGTACTTGGCTCACGCTCAAGCAAGCAGGTTGAGTAACGTATCGCTGCACCCATACGGGTATAAAATCCAGGTTCTATCTCAACGATGCGACCGCGAACCGGATCATCATATGGCTGTATAAATGCTTTGATCTCGTGCCAGTTTACTGAGGTTCGTTTTTTAGAAGAAAACCCGTATAAAGCAAAACGATCACCGCTACTGGACAAGGCTTCGGCAAACAAGAATAAACTGTCTCGAATAATATCTATAACCCTGCCGGCATCGCTGACCCAGGAATCGGTAGATAACGACAAATCAGCAAGCAAAAGGCAAGAAATGTCCCGATGCGAGCGCCTATACTGTTCATATAACCCTTTTTGATCAGGTTGTGCCGGGTCACTGACAAAATTCAGCCAGGCGTCCAGGTCGATTTCACTGCCATCTGCCTGGCGTTTCAAGCGTCTTTTTTGTGGCACTAAACTCTCAAATTGGCGCCGCAGTTTGCGGGCCGCACTATAAAGGTGATCCGGCAAACTCACAGCTGAACTCACAGCAGTGTCGATATTCTTCAGGCAACAATGGTATTGCTTGAGTGTTTTTATCCGATAATCCCACTCAGGCAGCATAATCTCGGCAGGTTCAATAGTTACATCCTGCTCATCCGCTATTGCAATATCCAAATCCATACGCACGCGTTTTGCAGAGGTAGAACTTGGCGAAATACTGAGTTTATCAAGGTCGTCCGCCACATCCGGGTTAACGTCACTTTGGTCATCTTCTGTTCGATCAACCGGAACAAAGTCGATCCAGCTAAATAAACTTTCCATTCTGAACGCCATCAGGCCACTACGACTATCTGGATCATCGACTTGTTCAGCCTGATAAGATTTGTGTTGCTGATCAGTAGCCTTTGCTGCGTTTTGTAGAGTTGAGTCAGCATCTTGACTATGGTGGATTTGTTTTACCGCCTGCGCCGGGGATGGATAAAACCACATCCAGACAGGATAAACGGCACTCAGATCAAGTGCATCTGTTACTGAGCCTGGTTGTATCAGTGCTGCTGAAATCTTGTCTTCAAATATTTTCTTGTCAGATAATTTTTGTTGCGGCCGCAGTTGAATCATTTCATTGACCAGCTTTTGATAATCACGTGCAAATCCAGGATAGACGGTTAGTAATTTTTTAGCCGCAAGTTGATTAGCCATGAAAGTGTTTTCCACAGGTGATTCTATAAAAACCGCCAGTGCGGCTAACCAGCGATATAAACGGCGATTCAAATCAGCATTCGCAAAAACGGCCAAGTTTTCCGGCAATCGAATGAATTCATGGTCAATATGTGACAGTGCCCAGGCATGTCCGGTCCCGGCCAGCTTTTGTACCCAGTTTCTGGAATTTTTATGCTGGCGCACAAACGTATTGCTGATGCGCTTACCGGCATCCCCGCCAAAGGCCCTGTGAATTAACGCTAATTCATCTTTGATCTGTGTTAGCTCTACACCATACTCGGGATAATCCAGCCTGGCTTTGCGGGTTATCCATTGATGCCATTGACTGCCGACAAATTCTTCCATCCATTAATTTAAACATATATAGCGTGGCTTTTAGTTGATATAAAACAAGTGTACGGTAGATGCTTTATTGCTAAAACACATTCATTCAAAAAATGAGCATGTTGAGTGAGTGTTTAACGATGTATCAACAAGAAAAATTGTATTGACGATATACTCCTATAACTTTTTTACACTCACTCGTTAGCTAATTCAGTTCGAATAAATTCAACTACTTCTGCGGTTTCATTTGCGGTGCGTAGCGTAATTGTGTTTTGACTCCTGAACCAGCCGAAATTTCGTACGTTCCACCGCTGGGTTCCTGGTGACACATCTTCGCTGAGGCCCTGGACTCCTTCTGCCGGGGTAAACGCCTGTTCCCCAAAGGGAATACTTAAACTGTTTTTGCGAGTGGTTTCAGTATGACAACTGATGCAATCGGTATTAAAAAAGTGGCTGATCTCCGGGTTGGCAACAATGTCTACTACATCGGCATTGGTGATAGACTCGTGCCTGACCTGTACACCATTACTGTCAACACCAATACTTGCTTTTTCATTTAAGGCTTCTGATGTAAATAAAACCGCTGTTGATACACCTCGTCGCTGATCTTCAGGCGTAACTACGCTGTTACTAATGTCCATCAGATTTGTAGTAGATGGAGCCGGCTGTACTCTTGGGGTATCTATAAAACTAACCATTTGTGATAACTCGGGGCTAGATACTGCAAACGATCCTAATCCCGGACTTGGCACCGGTCTAAATTGAGCGGGATTCTCTGGTGAACGAGTCATTGACAGAAACAACCAGGGTTCAGGCCCACCGTTATCTAACCCCATAATTGCCCCGGAATTAAATCTGGATGCGCTTAAGTGAGTTGACAGAAAATCAGCTACATTTTGTTCAAAGTTTTCGACATTTTCAGCCAAAGCAGGATGGATGCCCAGTGGCTTATTAGTATCAACACCTGCTGCTAAGCTTACTGATTTCAGGGCCACCAAATCGTCAAGAATAGACTTGACTTTAGCCTCATCCGGTATCGATTTTGGGATGGTACCGGGAGCGCCCTGCTCACGGGATGAGTGGTAGTCGTAGATAATATGCATGGCCACATCGTGTACATTGATTCTTGTTCCATTCAGAGTAACCGGCTGAATAATTAATCGTATTTGCGGCAAACTTCCAAATGCCTCAATGACTTTTTCAGATGAGCCTGGGGCTGAAGGATCAAACCGAATTCCTGCGATTTTCCAGACCGAAAAATCTTTAATTTGATTGCGCAAAAGTATAGATCGATTTCCGATCGATGAAGAATTTTCAGCCACAGTCACTATGCTGTTGAAATCAGATTCAGGTAATACTGAATTTCCTGCACCATCGCCGAGATCTTTAATGGAAATCAACTTTGCCAGATCTTCTTCATTTTGAGGTAGCGGAAATAATATCGAAACATCGTTGACACCCAAATCTGCAATTGACAAACCTTGTTGCTCATCATCCGAAGCAGTATTGTCTGAGTTTTGTGCCACAGTAATAGTTTCGCCATCCTCTGAACTGTTTTCCTTTTTTTGCTCTGAAGTAATAGTACCCATTGCGCTTAATTGACCAGCAACAAATAGCATTGCAATAAAATTGATACTTTTAAAGATATTCATTTTTTGATTATTGATCATTGGTGCTCTCCGATTTAAATTTCGTTATCGATTTAAAATTAAAATCACAATGTTTTTAAATATTCGAGTAAATCCTCTCGTTGTTGTTTACCCATCCTCTTAAGTCTGTCACCATTACTTAGAGTAATATCCCGCGCTCCATATTCATGTCCGGAATTCGAATTTCCCTGTATGCTGGTATCAAAATGAAAGCCGTTGTAGCCATGCATACGAAAACCAACTCTCTCGGGATCAAACTCCCTTGACCCTACTTTAAATGTATCGCTCCGATATTCGAGCGCATTACCGTCCTCATCAAAATCCGGATCGCCAGAGCGGCGTTGGGGCAGTAAGAGTTCATATAGATTTGGGACAGAACCATTATGCAAATATGGAGCAGTGGCCCAGACACCATTTAAAGCCCTCGCTTTGTAAGATTGCAAGGGTTTGAATGGATTGACAGTTGTTGCAGGTTGGTAATCTCCACGCCTAAGTGTTGTTTTAATTTTATTGTTCTTTAAGGTCTTGAAAAAATCCCATACCCACTCTGCTACCCGCCTGATAGGCCATTTATCCGGGTCCCAACTTGTAACAACATTTTGGGTTGAAAATTTGACCAATGATGCTACCGGGTTTGTTTTCTCAATGACAAGTTTTCCTAGCCCTGAATCAACATATTCGCTTTGAATCAATCCGCTATGTCCGATATAAGTCGTCGAGTTCTTAGCAAGCACAGGATCAGTTTTAATCGCACTGAGCTTAGTCATATTGGCGATAACACGACGATCTGGATCAGCACGATTTATATTGGCATGACAAGATGCACAGTTTCTGGCAAATACTTTTTCTCCTCGAGCAGCTTTATCAGAATCAATCGGCCACACATCCGGCCACTCAGGTGACTGTAATTTTCTTAAGTGGTTCTCGACCCGACCTAAATTTCGCTTATCTATGGAAGACTTAAAATCGATATATTCTTTTTCGAAACCTTGTCCACCAATTATCGAGCTAATTGAAAAGCCCTGTTTTTTCTGCCAATCCAGTGTCCCAAAAACTCCGATTACCTGGCCGACATTCCGCCCTAGCGGCCCTATTCCCCCATTTGAAACAAGCCCTGTCCACTGTACATAATCATGCTGAGCTATATCCCAAAGATAGGGATAGCTGGCAGGTGCGTTAGCAGAATTATAAATTCGTGAACGTAAGTTTTTGAGAACTTGCCTGAATTCGTCTGGATCAAGGTAATCGGCTTTCGAAGTAATAACCTTTAGTACTTTTAAAACCAGATCTGTTTGATCTTTATCATTAAAAATAACATCGATGTCGGGTTTTGAGTCACGCCATAATTTTTCTGGCAATTCTTGCTCCAGAATTTCACCAAGCTGATTCTTGTCCATCAAATATTGCAAAACCCTGTTATAGATACGCCCGAACGCATCCAACCTTGCAAATCCATAATGAGTGAATTTTTCTTCACCATTTTTATCAATAAATACAGGTGAATTAACTTCTGTATAGGCTCTTATTTGCAGAGCAAATTTTTCAAGGTCCTTATCAATTGCTTGACGATCTTTATAATTACCTTCTTCGAGGACAGCCTCATAAAACCTGTCGCGCTTTGCTTGGTCATCAATCGTTGCTTGTAATGCTGCGGCCATATCTACCAGAAAGTTCTGCATATCGGCAGCAGCCGGTCCACCATCTATTCGAAAGGCTCTCATCTCGCCATCACTACCCTGATAATTGATTTGACTGGTATGGCAAGCTGCACAGGTAAATCCCATGTACTCTTTACCTAAGTATGTATCTTTTGCCATACCTACCGGCAGTCCGTCAGGGTTAGTTGTGGTTACATCTTGCGGCAAGTAACGATACTTATTATTAAGGTTGCTATCGTTACTAAATTTGTCAGTACTATCTGCTTGCTCTAAGTAGAGAAAAAAGTCGTACGGCAATAAATTTGAGCCCTGGCTGGTTCGGTAAAACCAAAGGCTATCTTCCGGCTTCCAGTTTTGATTCAAATAAGTTATGTTTTCTTTTAAGACATCTGCATCAAAAGGATCATCGACTATCGATGCAGCACCTCGAAAAGCATCCTTGTCTCTAAAATCCCACTTGTCATAAATCTTCCCGGTAACAATCCAAACAATAAATAGCGGCACCAGAAGCAAAAATGCCCAATAGACGATTTTCTTGAGAGCTATTTTTATATATCCAATAACCTTAAGAATGTACTTCCCGATACTAAAATATAAGCGTTTCAATTTATCTAGCATTGTTTTAACCCTCGCTTTTTTGGTAAAAACTTGAACACATTTTTGTATTCTCAGTCATTATAATTTTTATTAACCCCTTTATTATTTTGATAATCATTTCTCAAATAATCTCTGATTAAGGCCACTCCAGCACCATCGGGGATCTATCTTTTATTGATTTTCTGAACTATCCATCACTGGTCTTAATCCGAATATATTCGGTTATAATGATAGAAAAGCACTTATCTAGAGGTTGTTAAACATCTTTGATATATTGATAAGGCACTCCTTCTTCTTGAGCCAGAACCCCTTGGACCTATTCAGCAGTATTATTTATTGTTTTATTATTACCTCCATAATCATAAATTTTATATCTTTAGATTAGCATGATTTAGCTACTATATCATATTACTTTAGACATATATTGTGATAAATTTAACTTTAGTATAATTACAAATATAACCTTTGGGTTAGATTCCTAATAACTACGAACAAAATTAAATAAAACAGCCAGGAGAAGATTAATGACTCTTGATAAAAACACTGATTATTTTGTATCTGTTTCCGATACTGTATTACGAAAATCTCACTCAAGCTCAGCCACTGCTGAAAATCATTTGCTGATGGGTGACTGGTTACGCTATCTTGATGAAGATACTGCAAACTGGGCTAAAGTACGCTGCCGTGGATCTACCGGCTGGCTACCGAAAAATCATTTCAGTGATAAACGCTTGCTTGAAATTAATTTCGTTGATATCGGCCAGGGCGATGGCTGTCACATCGTAACACCTGATGATGAGATTATGCTTATTGATGCGGGTGAAGGCGACAACATGTATCGGTTTTTAAGCTGGCGATACAACTTAAGAAATCTTAAAGTAATTGGTGTTGATGGCATTACTGCCTCCGATAATGGGGCTAGAGGACCTGTTGATATTGAGCATGTAGTCATTACCCACCCTGACCAAGATCACTACTATGGCTTCAGAAATATATTTGAAGATCGAAAAATGCGGCCACTGAAGATTTATCATAATGCAATCGTTGAACGTCCCATAAAGGCTTCAGACAAAAATCCAAGCCTCAAGTATTTCAGCAAGGATGACCTTGGCGGTTATATTAAACATAACGGTAAACATCATATTTGGGATGTAGTACACAGTAGTTCAGAAATGCACAGTTTAATTGTCAAACACGACCGTACAACCAAGCGTTATCTCAGCACTCTAAGGGAAGCGCGAAAAAATAATCGCAACGTCAAATTTAGCTCACTACATAAAGATATTGGTTATATGCCTGGCTTCGAAGAAAGCAAAGAGCTTCGATTAAAAATCTTAGGCCCAATAACAGAAAATGTTAGTTTCCAGAGGCAAACTAGGCGTGGACTAATACGGCTTGGCGCTGAGGGCGTCACTAAAAACGGTCATTCAGTTGTGTTACAGCTGCAGCTCGGCAAGCTTAAAGTTATGCTAGGCGGCGACTTGAATACACAGTCAGAGGACTATTTACTCAAGCATTATGGTGAAACTACTGATGACGTTTCCAAACTAGAAGAACGTATGTTTGAGTTAAAGGCAAAGGGTAGCAACCTGACAACAGACGAAGATCAAGAGTTAGCAGAACTAGAGGCACAGATTAACGCAATAATTACAAAAGCTCGTGGCACTTTTAAAGTTGATGTAACTAAGGCCTGCCATCATGGCAGTCATCATTTCTCTGAAACGTTTCTTCAAACCCTGAATCCAATCGCGACCATCATATCCAGTGGTGATGGTGAAGCATATTCTCATCCAAGACCGGATGCATTAGGTGCTTTTGGGAAATTCGGTCGTGGAATCAGACCATTGATCTTCAGCACTGAACTTGCGCGCAGCACTAAAGAATTCACTGATGTGTTTGCCTACTTTGAACGCCTTAAAGACTTTGAACAGCAAATAGAAGATGCTACCTCAACAACAGCGAAAAACAAGATTAAAAAACAAATGGAACAAGCCAAAGATCGTAATGTTGTCGTCTACGGCATGATTACACTACGAACTGACGGCGAAAAAGTTATCCTGGCACAAAAAATAGAAGCGCCAACAAAACTGAGTCAGAAGTGGGATATTCACGAATTAAAATTTAACCAGAATCTGGGACAACTGGAATACGTGAGATCGAGCAAAGCACATTAGAGTTTGTTGCTAATTACAAGAACCATCTCGCTGAAATCGGTTTTGAGCAAATTCAAAACCTAAGGCGCCTATATGCAAGACCCTAATTATTTAAGGTCGGCAAATAAGGTTCCAGGAAAAGCAAAATGCAAATTCCCAGGACAGTTGCTATCACCACGTTATCGGTCTTCCACATCACCACTACCACACAGGCCATAGCCAGTATTTCTGTCAGACTGCCTTGGCGTACTGCCGGTACTAAAATGGCCATAAACGCACAACCCGGCAAAGTTTGCAGAACAGGTTTTATACCGGGTATATTTCTGATTTGCAGACCGATCAAATAACCCCCTACCCTGGTCAAGTAAACAATAAACGCCATTAAGGCGATAACCATCAGTACCGGGTTCAATTCAGGCATCAACTGCCCCTCTCTGCATGAAGGTAGCGACGATGATTCCAATTAAAACACTACCTGTAAGAATCAAATAATCAGGCTGATCTAATTCAAACAGAATTAATGCGGCTAAACCAGAAGCCAGCCAGGGCAGCGGTCTGGCATTTGAGCCTTTAGCAAATAAAATCATCATGGTCGCTATCACTAACGGACCGGCGAAATCTAACGATCCCAAATCTGTTTTGGCAAACAAGTCGGAAATTGCCAAGCCAAGTGCGGTTGAGATTAACCAGCTAAGCATTAGCGCTATGCCATAACCAAACACATAACCTAATCGGTCAACTTGTTGATCCTGACGAAACGAAGTCACTACCCCCGGATCATTTAACAAAAATAACCATGTGATTCGCCTGATCATACTGTGACCATCAAAATAATGCGCCATTGACATACCGAGCAGGACATTTCTAGTACTGACCAAAGCCACAGAAATTGCGATTGTCCCAAACGGCAATGGCTGCGACCAATATTCCAATGATGCAAATTGTGCTGAAGCACTAAACACCGATGCGCTCATTAATAGTGCCTGCAGAGCATCCAGATCGATTGCCCCTGCTGTAATACCAAACATCACTCCGAACAAGAATGTTGAAATAAAATACCCGGTAGAAGATTTGAACCCATGTTGCAGGCTTTGAAATATCGTCATTACGTGATCATGCTAAGTCTCAGCGCGAGACTTTATCACTAATTGATTTGAACCAGTCAGACTATTTCTTGATTTAATCCTGATTGACTATAGATGAGCCTGTCCAGCTCAATGGCAACTTCTGGTAATTCTCCCGACCAATAATTCGTATGCCCGCCCGCTCCCAGGCATTTTTCCTTGGCATTAAGATAAAATCCTGTGCTGTTGTGATTGCCCCAATTCTGTGCCCAGATATTTTCATCGTTATCTTCATACCATAAATGCCGGCCGACATAATCACCACTACAGTATAAGTTTGTCCAGTTAGTGAGTGATAATGAATCAGGATCAGGTCCGTGCCTGGCAGTTTCGGATTCACCTGTATTACAGCCGGCCCAATGGTATTGCAAAGGAAAACGCTGACTATAAAGCTGACGTAAAGGGCTACCGATAGTAAGCAGTTTTATCGGAATATGATCTTCTCCAGAATTAAAAAACCGTGATAACTGTGACGAACATTTGCTCATGTTCGAGTTTTTAAACTCGATGGTTAAGAATCTGAGAATATCTGCAGTAATGACGGTTCCCTGACTATGGGCGATGATAACCAGTTGATCATAACCCTTGTTGGTAAGCGGATCACGCCACTGGGCAATATGGCTAAGAATCGAAATATAGCGGCGAAATATAGCAGCTCTGGTATTGGTTTCCCGTGGCCGGTATCTGAGCCAGTTGGCCACATCCAAACCCACATCCAAACCCGCACGAAAACCAAAACCCAAAAACGACAGTGGCCCCTTGGAACCAAACATGATAAAGACGATTAACAAACCACCATAAAGAATAATTTGCCGATGCAATTCTATATTGTGATGCTCAACACCACTGGGAACCATGTGTATGAACCACTCGACAGGCAAGGCTACTAACAACATAAAACGAAATAACTCCCCCACCCAGCGCATTTTCTTGTAAGCATTAGAAAGGTTTTCGCCTATCCAGCTGCTGGCCACTTTGCGTTTTTTCTTGTCTGGTTTTAAACCATCAAAAAATAATGCCGGACTAACCATCCAAAATGCAAAAAATACTCCCACACAAAGGATGATCAGACCGTGAGAAAGGTGAGGAAAAATGAACTCATCAATTAATAACTGTAATGGTTCAATCTCTTTCCCAGGTATCAATTTTGTCGAAAGGTGATAAATGGCTTGTAACAAGCTGAAAGAGATCAACATAATAAGTGTACCGGGAAGAATCAAGCTCAACGCCTGTGTCCATACGGTTTTTTGGGCAATCTGTCGATTCTTTCCCTGGGTTCTATGGATTATAAAAAATCCCAATAGCGTGGAGAACAAGGTCGAAAACACAAAAACCACCCAACTGAAAGTATTAAGATTAATAACCCAACGTGTTGCATCAACCCCACGACTAAAAACAGCACTTAAGGAATGGTCACTACCTGAAAGTAAAAAGCCGGAAAAAACCACTCCGGTAATTGCGAAAAAAACAACCCCTAATAAAAACGCACCTGGACGCCGCTTATTATAGATATAACATAGTGCTAGAAAACCGGCGGCAATATAGCACCATAATAAGAAGACAAGCAGTCGCACATCTTCTGCAAAAGGTTTTAAGACCCATATACCAACTACTGTAATAAGACCTATTAACAAAAATAATAACGGCCAGCAATAATAACTTTTGTGATGAGCGATTTTGCAGGCTATTAGTATTCCCAGGATGATGATTGAACCTGCAGCCAACCACAACAGTATGGTTGATAAGGCTATATTCGGCAGCATTGATTGAAGCAGATAAGGTGCGCCGCTGACTGCAAGACTTAACAGGCATAGGTAAGTCAATGGTATAGCTATCACTAGCGCTATTTCGCTAAGCCAATGTAACTGCAGCAAAAGCCTCCAGGATTTAGAGTCGCGAAAATAGGCAGTTGCCCGTTCAACGGCAATACCGCCAATGCGTGAGAAGAAAAATAAGAACAAATAAAACTCAAAAAAGACCGTGAAATAACCTGACTTCAAGCGCGATAAATCCGCCCAATAAGCCTCGTAAACATCCACTTCGACGGGTTCTGATGCTGCTTTTCCTCCGGTCCGCGCACCCTTTAGAACGATAGTTTCGTGAACTGAATCTTCAGCTTCCGGCACATAAGTCTGAAGTTGTTCACGCATGGATTCATGTTCATAGCGTTCACAATCTAATTCATTTGCATGAATACTGTCTGCATTCGAATAATTTATTTGTTGATGCCGATAAATGTCATCGCTGACCTGGCTGGATTGTATCGGTGGAAACTGCCATAAACTGTCGGGTTTAACCAGCAGTTGTTTATCCAGCTCAATTGAATCTAAGCTAATATGAACTTTTTGTTCGTCAAAGAATTCATAATCGACGTCAAGATGCTGCCCTAATAATAATGCAGTAGTTTGACGCGCTGTTTTGTCAGCCGCTTGGTCAGCCACCCCGTGGACGGCGATTACGGCAACTTTATGGCCGGTTTTTTCCAACATTTCCTCCAAATCTTAACCGGCAACAGTCTTACTTATGCTGTTGCTCCTGTGGTTATTAGTTAATTATGTAGAAAAAACAGGGTAAATACTATTAACTAATTCACAATAGCAATGATCCAGAAGTTAACTGACTTAACGTGGGTTATAAAGAGGACAAAACAGTTTTTTGGTTTGCATATAATCAGCCGCGCCCCATTTTTTACCGATTCCTGTGTCACCGGAGTTAAAAAACAAGGTGATTTTATTATTACCCCAGGCCAGCACTTCCTCTCTGCCATCGCCAATTAAGTCCACTACATGAACAGCCGCTTCAAAGGGGTTAAATCCAAGCCATTGCTTACCCAGAAAGGTTGATTTTTCATTAGACCTGGCGGTAAAAATCGGCGTGACCGCCGAATCAGTAATAGGCGATATGATGCGTAATCTCGGTTGTGAATAACCGCCAACATGACGTTCTACATAAAGCACTTCAGACCCCGGTTCAGCATCCCAGTCGATTGCCTGAACATACTCTCCACGCCAATTCCAGCCCGGGTTTACGCGCCAGTTTTTGCGGATAAGATTACCACGCCGATCCACCATCCAATGATTAAAACCATTGTTGTTTCTAGCCAAAGTTTCCAGCCCGGGAATATCGGGGTCAAAATCACCTATTGTATGTTGATGAGGGTGGCGTTCTTTATGCGGCGAGTAGCTTCGCCAGTTTTCCTGGTCGCGATTTTCATAGGCAAAGCTAACTAATGACGGCTTACCTCTGTGTGGTCCATAAATACTGATGACTGTTTCCAGCCCCGTTAATTCTGGATTTATATCCCTGACGGATAACATGTGCATACCGCCTGCTGATAATGCTGATGTGTTGTAAAGCCATAACGGCTGCCCCGATTGATCCAATGCTAAACCAGCGAATAGCAACTCATCACCACCTTGATCATCAATGTCTGCTGCTTGCGGTGTCACATAAGCATAATTGCCGGCCATACTATGAGGCACATGAAATGTCCATTCTCGTTCTGGCTGACCACTTCGAAAATCATAGGCGCTGATATGAATATCTTGGTTAAACGCTGGTGTGACCACAAAAAGCCTTGAAGCTTGTCCACCAGTTTCTCCATCACGTCTCCCTAACAATACATACATCCACTTTTGATTCGGCAATTTCAGCTCATGTTTTATTTCACCAGTGCGGCCATTCCTGACATATAGCGTTTTCCAATCCTCACCAATGTGAACAAACTCCCCGATACCATCCAAATCCAGGTCACCGACATAACCATAGCTAGTCAGGTACCAATATTTATGCTTACTATACTTCCAGTTTGTACTCGCTTGCTGATCCCATAGAACCCCACCACACAAATCATATGCAACCAATCGACCTGGCCCGGCCACCACGAATTCAACCTGCCCATCAGCATTTAAATCGCCAAAACTAATCCTCCCGGTAAATTTAAGCGGAATATCGTGCCGTCTTACTTGGCCTGATTGACCATGAAATTTATCTGCCAGACAATGCAAATTTGGTGAGCTTTTAACATCTGCAAATAAATTCAAACAAGTTGCCAAATAAAGTACTACAGCGACTAATGCATGACCAACAAAGCTCACCACGATCGAATCTAAACCCCTGCAATCAGTTTATAACGCAATTCTGGTCGGCTGTTTAGTGTCAGTATGGTAAATCACAAAGCCGGCCTGACCTGTCAATTCACCCATGATTTCACCAGGATTAATGAGAATTGTTTTATTCACTGTGGAAATTTCGAACTGATGATTATGGCCAAAACAGACCACATCATACTTATCACTCATAGCCAGCACACGACTAATATTATCAAAGTGATTTATCGCAAATAATTGACTGTCGAGTTCAATTTCACCAAGTTCACCGTGCAAATAAATGTTGGAATATTTAGCAGCTACATTCGTTATTCTGAATAAATCGGCATCGTTATTACCAAATACGATATGAATATCGTTACTAAAGCCCTGTCCAAGTTGACGAATAATAAAAGGTGAGCACAAGTCACCACAACAAAGCATAACATCGCAGTGTCGGGCCGATTCCAATGCTTTGTGCAGATTTGAAATATGATCATGAATGTCTGAAATAATTGCGACTTGCATAGTATTAGTAATTCTGAATAAATTACACTCAAGTATATTCGAGAAGCTGGTCGCCAACATGAACAACCGAACCATCCCTGATAATCACAGTAAGGCAAGACCCCTAGACGGTATTAGAGTAATTGAATTAGGTCAACTTATTGCCGGACCCTTCGCCGGTTCTATCCTGGCGTATTTTGGAGCCGAAGTGATTAAAGTTGAGCCACCGCAATCAGGTGATCCGATCCGTAACTGGCGAGTAGTCGAGAATGGCACTTCACTTTGGTGGCGAAGTATTGGACGTAATAAAAAGTCAATCACTTTAGATCTTAAGAAAGATAAAGCCCGTGATTTGGTCAAACAACTGCTGACTGATGCAGATGTTCTAATTGAGAATTTCCGGCCGGGTGTGATGGAAAATTGGGGTTTGGGGCCGGATGAAATCAAGCAACTTAACCCTAAGCTCATTTATGCACGAATTTCAGGTTACGGCCAAAACGGTCCGCTAGCCCAGAAACCCGGTTTTGCCTCGGTTTGTGAAGGGTTTAGCGGTTTCAGAGCAATTAATGGCTTTCCCGATCAAGCGCCTGTCAGGCCGAATTTAAGCATTGGTGATACATTGGCCGGGATTCACGCGGCTTTGGGAATTACACTGGCCTTGCTGGAACGAAATAAAAACCAGCAAGGGCAAGTTGTCGATGTCGCTATCTATGAAGCCATGTATAACCTGATGGAGGCTGTGATTCCGGAATACGACGGTGCCGGGGTGGTACGAGAACCTTCTGGTACCACCTTAACCGGAATAGTACCAACTAATACATATCGTTGTCAGGATGGAAAATTCGTTGTTATAGGCGGTAATGGAGATTCAATTTTTCAGCGTCTCATGAATGCAGCAGGCTATCCGGATATGGCAACTAATCCGGATATGGCTGATAACGAAGGCCGAGTCAAGAACGAAGCCATTATTGATAAAGCATTAAGTGACTGGTGCTTATCGAAACCATCCAGAGAAATTATCGCTATACTGGAAGAAAATCGGGTACCTGGCGGTCCTATCTATAATGTCGAGGACATGATGTCAGATGAACACTACCAAGCGCGTGGAATGTTTGAGCAGGTACAGATCGACGGCAAATGCCTGCATATTCCGGCAATTATTCCGAAGCTGGATCGAACACCCGGTAGAACTGATTGGCCCGGGCCAGACATAGGCAGTCACAATAACGAAATATTTAAACAACTGCTTGGTCTCAATGACGACCAAATAGACGCGCTTAGAGAGGAAAAAGTGTTAGCTTGATACCATTTCGATTTAACCTAGGCGGCGTTCTCAAATAAATCTAGATTTTAACGACTATCAGTTACTGCTCTAGCCAAGTCGGTCTGTTGACCTGAACGACACTGCTCCAAATGAGAATTCTTTAAACAAAAAACGATTCGTTTAAACGGATTGGAAGGTAAAACGATAGCTTGAATATCATCACTGGACTCGGCTTCGTTGCCAGTATCTACAACAGATTGTGTCGAAGGCTGCCAATACAGCCCTGCAAGTTCTGTATCAGTCAAGGGAATAGCCGCCGCTAAATCACTATAAACCGTTGTATCGGCTATACCGTTAATGATATCGGATTTGGATTTAATCTGATAATTAGCGACCATCTGACAGGTTCTACTGCCATATATACCGTCGATATCAGATGGCGTCACGACAATTTCAGACTGAGGAAACATCAAGGCATATTTTCTTAAACGCAGCTGTACTTCACCGATCTGCTTACGATTAAGCATCGTCGAGCCTGGATTCTGGCAAAGTTGCTGTACATAAGCATTGAATAACTGATGTTGTTCATGTTGCTGGATAATTCGTTCACACTTCTCTATGGCAGATGTATTAAAAGTGGGCAGATATTCCGATACATACACCGACCGGCATTGCGGATGTGTTTTTAATTTTTCCAAGTCAGTATTTTCAACAGCCATTTCCGGCTTTGACTGAACAACTAAACTGTCTTCGGTGTTTGATTGGGTTTCCTGCTCAACTGGTCGAGATCGAAAAAAATGTAATGAATCCCAAAATTCTTTTGCCGCTAACCATATATTATTAAAATCAGCTTTGGCGCTAGGATATGAGTGGGTTGTAGGTACTGTTCCAACTACTAACAGACCGACTAAAAAGATCGAAAGAATTTTTGCCGACAAAACACCCTTTGGCAGCAGATCACAGGCTTTAGACCGATCAGCTCTATTCATAATTTAACGACTACCCCCGTTAAAATTTTAATCAAATCGGCAGCTCGATTCGAATTACCCAGATCGAATCAAATGAATAATATGTTTAAGCAGTTATTATTTTTAAGTAACTATAAACATTAAACACTTAGACTACCACACACCTCTCTCTCAAGCCCATCTAGTATATAACAATTCGACCTCTCCATTCATTAAATAATCGAATACTAACTAGGGGACGTTCTTAATTATTAATAATTTCCGGTCCCATCATCAAAGTCGGCAACCAGGTCGAAATCCAGGGCACATATGTGACTAAAATCAGGAAAATAAACATAATTCCCAACCACGGTAATGCAGCTTTAACGACATTCAGCACTGACATCCCCGCTACCCCGGCAGTAACAAACAGATTCAAACCTACAGGAGGTGTGATCATGCCGATTTCCATATTTACCACCATGATTATGCCTAAGTGAATTGGATCAATACCTAAAGCAATAGCAATCGGAAATACCAATGGGGCCACAATCACCAGTAAACCGGACGGCTCCATAAACTGTCCTCCGATCAACAGAATCACATTGACAACTATCAGGAACATTATCGGTCCGAATCCTGCTGATAACATCGCCTCGGTAATAGCCTGGGGGATTCGTTCTTCTGTTAAAACATGTTTTAAGATTAACGCATTAGCAATGATAAACATTAACATAATAGTTAGTTTACCGGCCTGAAATAATGCCTCTCTGGTATCTTTGTGCCAGAACACGGCCAGAATTCTTATAGGCAACAGTCCACTATTATCGTTGTGTTTAGCGAATGGCCCCATATCACGATAAATGAAATTGGCCACCAGAAAAGCGTATACCGAAGCCACTGCCGCCGCCTCGGTCGGCGTAAAAACACCACCATAAATCCCGCCCAGAATGATCACTATTAGTAATAATCCCCAAAAAGCATCCCTGCCTGATTCAAATATTTCTCGCCAACCCGCCCAGGGTTGGGCAGGCAAATCCTTAATTCTTGCTGCTATATAAATACCAATCATCAGCATAAGACCGGCAATCAGCCCAGGTAATACGCCGGCCAGAAACATTCGCCCTACAGAGACTTCTACAGCTGCAGCGTAGACCACCATGACAATGGAAGGCGGAATTAAAATTCCCAAGGTTCCCGCATTACAAATCACCCCGGCTGCAAAATCCTTGGTATAGCCAACCTGTTTCATTCCGGCAATAACAATCGTACCAATAGCGACCACCGTTGCCGGTGACGAGCCGGATAAAGCGGCAAACATCATGCAGGCGAATACCGAGGCAATAGCCAGACCACCTTTCAGGTGCCCAACCACAGCAATAGCAAAACGAATAATCCTGTTCGCCACACCTCCGGTGGACATAAACACAGAGGCCAATATAAAAAACGGAATAGCTAAAAGCGTATAATGGCCATGAAACGCTGAAAACAAAGTCTGGGCAATCGAACTCAGCGAACCATCCGAATGAACAGTCAAAAATAAAATACTCGACAATCCTAATGCTACAGCAATCGGCACACCGATCAGTAGTAAACCGATAACAAGCAGGAATAATACCAAGACAACCATCTGCTAACCCTCCTGTCCGTTTTTGTTCACAGCCACCAACTTTTCCGCCTCTTCCGCCTCTTCCTCGGCTTCATGACTGGCAATCAACATGTTGACCTCACCCTTGAACACCCGCCAAGTGAGCTGAATATATCGTAGAGTAAGTAGAGCGATACCCAAAGGCAGGGCAAAGTAAGGAATGAATCGTGGCATTTTCTCATAACGTTCGCCCTCGTTAAGCCAATCAGCTAAAAATTGCAAAAAGCCCGGCATAGGTACATCTTCAGTTTCCAGAAAAGCACGTTTACCGATAAACGGCGACCAGTAATCCCAACAGCCTTTCAACAAAAGAACACTGAATAACAGACAACACAACACTGCTATGATGGTCAATAGCCGCCGCAATCCTGGGGAAACAGCGTTTAAAACCACATCCACACCCAAGTGCAACGATTTTTTAACGCCATAAGATATGCCCAACAGCACCAACCAGGCAAACAAAAATACCGTCACCTCAAGTGCCCAAAGGATATTGCTATTAAAAACATATCGCGCTATCACGTTGGCAAAGGTAATAACCGTCATTAATCCCATAAACAAAGCGATGAGATTTTCTTCCAGTTTATCGCTGGCAGAAGACCATGAATTTTTAGCTGACATTCCTCACTCCAGTGTATTAGTTGAAAAGCCGGCCGGTGTTTCAAACACCAGACCGGCCAAAACAATCAATTAGCCATCATTAGAAGCAACAGCCGCTTCAATGATATCTGCGCCAATATCATCTTGAAACTGTTCCCAGACCGGCTTCAACGCTTCCACCCAGGCTGCACGCTGCTCATCAGTCAAGGTTCTGACTTCAGATCCGGCAGCAATAACATTTTGCTTGTTCTCTTCGTTTACGGCTGTTGATGCAGCATTACGCTCAGCTGTCACTTCCTTGAGAATTTTTGAGAATTGATCTTTAACACCAGCATCTAGCCCTTCCCACCATTCAGTCGATGTCACTACTAGATAATCAATAATGCCGTGGTTACTTTCTGTTATGCCGTCCTGTACTTCGTAGAATTTTTTACCGTAGATATTTGACCAAGTGTTTTCCTGACCATCAATAACCTTGGTCTGCAGACCCCCGTATACTTCTTTAAAAGACATTTTCTGGGGATTAGCACCGAGCTGTTCAAACTGGGCCACCAACACATCTGAGGCCTGAACTCTAAATTTAAGACCGTTGGCATCTTCAGGCGTAATCAGTGGTTTATTAGCTGATAACTGCTTCATACCATTGTGCCAGAACTCAAGGCCCTGTAATCCACGACGAGCCATTGAATCTTTTAAGGCCTGTCCGGTTTCGGAATTTTGGAAACGATCAACAGCGTCTATATCTTTAAATAAGAATGGCAAATCGAATACACGATATTTCTTGGTGTATTCCTCAAATTTCGACAAAGACGGCGCTGCAAGCTGGACGTCATTATTTAACAATGCTTCTAGTACCTTGTTATCATCATAGAGCGTTGAATTGGGAAATACCTGCATACAGGCAGTTCCATTCATCTCATCATTAACCCGTTGCTCCAATAAAGACGCAGCAATGCCTTTTGGGTGTTTATCCGTATTGGTGACATGGCTGAATTTAATGACCGTTTCACCGTCATCGCAATTTGCTTGTACAAAATTTGCATTTACCAACAGTGTTGCACAAGTCATCACAAGTAATGCTTTTTTCATCAATTTAAATCTCCTTAAATATTTATGTTAAATAACTCTGTTAAACGTCTGTTAAAAACAGCCTATCAACAAATTGTGCGAACATTTTACTACCAGATAGTAAATTCATGAGTTATTTTATTAATGCAATAATCATGCCAATTATTGCCTCTTGATATGATTTTTATATTATTCAATGACTTAAGCTTACGAAACTAAATATAGTCATTAAATTGATAGAGATTTTGTGCGAAATTCCAGAATCATTTTGATCGCTGTTTGCGAAAAATGTGAATGTGTTAATAACTAGGACCTATCTCAAACTAGTCGAGCGACGTTCAGACGGAGCAAAAGTGGACGAAAAAGCGCAGTTTACTTAGTATAAATGAGCATTTTGAGATAGGTTATAAACGATCAGTTACAGTCAGTACGACTAATTGAGTATTTTTTCATCTTGTCGTAAAACGTTTTGCGAGGTACTTTCAATACTTTAGACGCCTGTTTAACGTCACCGTTATGTTGCCTTAGTGCTTCAACCATTAACATTTTTTCATAGGTCCTGACCTGATCCTGAAGGCTGCTAGTGGCATCTAGTTCTTGTTCACAGTTATGTTGATCATTAAATTCAAGCCGTGGAAATTGATTAGTCAGTACATATCTCTCGGCGATATTTTTTAATTCCCTAACATTACCCGGCCACTGCCTATTCAATAGCTGTTCGGTCAATCTGGGATTTAAAACTACGGCGCTACACTTATACTTATCTGCTGCCTGCCGACTAAAATATTCAAACAATAACGGAATATCTTCAAGTCTTTCTCTTAAGGCAGGAATAAATACTTCGATAACATTTAAGCGATAATACAAATCCTGCCTGAATTTGCCTTGTTCACTAAGTGTTTTTAAATCAAGCTTAGTCGCAGCTAACACCCTTAGGTCAAGTTCAATTTCCTTATTTGAACCGACTCTTTCTAGTTTTCTTTCCTGTAATACTCGTAATATTTTCGCCGCCAGAGATTGGGGGATACTCTCAATCTCGTCCAAAAAGATAGTACCTTTATTGGCATGCTCGAACTTACCGATACGTTTTTGTAATGCACCGGTAAAACTGCCCGCCTCATGACCAAATAACTCCGATTCAACCAACGAGTCTGCAATAGCAGCGCAATTCACAGCAACGAATGGTCCATCTGAGCGCGGGCTCATGCGGTGTAACTCTCTGGCCACAAGTTCTTTCCCGGTACCGGTTTCGCCATTAATCAATACATCAACATCTGCTTGTGCTAATGAGGCGATTTGTTTTTTTAAATTCATCATCACATTGGATTCACCGATCAAGACCTGATCAGTCTGATTGGCCAGCTTGCTGCGCAGATTACGGTTTTCCATAATCAGATTTCTTTTCTCGCCTGCCCTGTTCAATACATCAATGATTGTTTCTTTGCGAAATGGTTTTTCGATAAAGTCATAAGCGCCTTTTTGAATAGCTTTTACCGCCACTGAAACATCGCCATGTCCAGTGATTAGTACCACTGGAATGTCTTTGTCGATCTGTGTGACTTTTTCCAGCAATGACAACCCATCCAAACCGGGCATTCTTAAATCACTAACAATGATTCCGTTGTAATCCGGTTGCAACTGTTGCAGCAGTATTTCAGCATCGGCAAAACTTTGCACAGAAAAGCCGGCCAACTCCAATGTCTGAGTCAGTGCCTTGCGCAAATCATTATCGTCGTCAACTAGCTTAATATGGCTCATGTCATCTCTGCTTTAGTTAAGCACACTGAAAAACTTGCCCCGACTTGGGAATTATTTTGAGCGGTTAACTCACCCCCAAAATTCTTAATAATTCCATGTGATATGGAAAGCCCTAATCCCAACCCTACTCCGGTGTCCTTGGTTGTAAAAAAAGGATCAAAAATATGGTCCAGATGTTCAGGTTCAATTCCAGTTCCATTATCTACTAAAGTGGTTATAACGAAATCATCAACCAACCTTTGATTGATGACTAATTCAGGCTGAGTCTGTGCCTGCATTGCATCCAATGCATTACTAATTAAATTCACAAACACCTGCTCAAGCCTGACTTTATTCGCCTGAACCAGAATATCATCCAGCAACTTTAAGGAAATGTTGACTTGCCTGTCTCTGATTCTTGAATGTAGTAATACAAGAGCATTATTAATAGAATCGGACAAATCAACAACCTCGATTTGCTCAGTAGACTTCCTTGCATAACTTTTTAACTGCGTTGTGATTTGTGTCATACGCTCACATACTTGCAAAATTTCAGTAAGATTGTTACTGGTTGCTTCAGGTTTGTCATTTTGCAAAAAAGATATCGCGTTTTCAGCATATGAATTTATAGCCGAAAGTGGTTGAGTTAACTCGTGTGTTAATTCAGCTGAAAGTCGGCCAAGTGCTGCCAACCGGGCAGCATGAATCAGCCCATCCTGGGCTAATCTTAATTCCTGCTCAGCCTTTTGCCTTTCATCAATTTCCAGTTTTAATTCCTGGTTAGCGATTGTAAGTGCCTCAGTTCGCTTTTTTACCCTTATTTCTAATTTATCTCTGGCCTCGATAAGTTCTTTTTCAGTTTTCTGACGAAACTCAAATTGCTCGGTAAGATTAATTCGCCTTAATGCTGCAGCATATAATAAGGCTAATAGCATCAGTGCGATTAATACAACTGCAATAGCACGATAAAATATAGCTGCTCGCAACTCGCTTGATTCCTCAAGTGCATGCACTTGCCAGTTTAATACACTGACATCACGACTAATACGCAAATAGTTACCATCGAGGTTGCTGCCCTTGATTGAGAGAATCTCACCGGCTGCCAATGTTTCAGCTACATCGATGTCTATGGGTTCAAGCAAATCCAGAGGATATTGCTTATCTGCAATGATTTTATTTCTGGATTGTTCAGACAATGGGTTGAGCTGAACAAATTGCCAGGCTGTTTTATTGGTTGAAAAAACCACTCCATTCTCATCAGCGATCAATAAATCATTGCCATAATCCTTCCAGGCTTGCTCCAGTCTGCTCATACTGACTTTAACAACCATTACCCCTTCTATCACAGAGTCATTTTTATATATTGGTGATGAAAAATAATATCCTCTTTGTTTTGAAGTTGTTCCATAGGCAAAATAACGTGCCTGATCGCCACTGATCGCCTGCTTGAAATAGGGGCGGAATGAAAAATTCTTTCCTACAAATGAACGCGGTAATTGCCAATTACTCGACGCTATGGTAGTGCCGTCTTTGTTCATTAAATAAATATCGGATGCTTTTGATACATTGTTTATTTGTTCGAGTTTGTGATTAGCTTGCCTAATCAAGTTCTGATTGTTCTGATCAACCAGCAAATTGCTGATATTCGGGTCGGCAGATAATACATCTGGTAAAAAAGAATATTTTTCGATTTCCCCGACAAGATTACTTATAAAAACATCAACCAGATTATTCAACGCATAAGCAGACTGTGCATATAGCTGTTTTTTGTTGAATAAATAAGCCAGCCCGTAAACCAGGGGTAAAGCGAAAACCAATACAAGTATTGATAGTCGCTTGAGGTTTGATTTCGAATTAATGAAGCTCAACAACTGTTATGTCTACAATTAGCAAAATAATGTGTCCACATTCATATTACAATCAAAAGTCAAAACATCAAACTTAATTAAAAATGATATTCATATCCAAGATTGATCACCTGGTTTTAACCGTAGCCTCGATTGATGAAACTTGTGAGTTTTATCGCCGTGTATTAGGTACACAAGTGATTATATTTGGCGATAATCGTACAGCACTGCAATTTGGTCAATATAAGTTCAACTTACATCAGCGTGGTAATGAGTTTGAACCCAAGGCAGCAAAGCCCATGACTGGTTCGGCAGATTTATGCCTGATTACAGAATCAGGCGTTGATGAAATTGCCCGGCACTTAAAAGCAGAAAATGTCGAAATTGAACTAGGACCTGTAGCACGGACCGGTGCTAACGGCCCAATTACCTCCTTTTATATTCGCGACCCCGACGAAAATTTAATAGAAGTGGCTACATATAACTAGAATTTACCCAGAACCCATCTCAAAATAGTCGGGCAAGAGCTTTTAATAGAAGTATTAACGCAACGCAGGATTATCCAGGCATTAAAAAAGCCGGGCTTGAGTAACTTCAAGCCCGGCTTTGATACAACTATCACTATTAAATAGCGCGCCAGGTACCGTCGTTCTGTCGACAAGCCTGACCGGTCAGAATTTCTGTCTGGCCGTTGATTTCAACTGTGCTTCGATATGTGCGACAAGGTGTGGATCCATTATAGTAAGTATCAGTAGGTGTCATGGTGTAGTGACGCCCATCAGGATCTGACCAGCTGCCGCTTTGTCCAACACGATTATTTTCCAATACGCGGCTTGATTCATGAGTATAGGTTCTTGCTAATAAATATCCACCCACCCCGCAAGCTGCCGTCCAACCTTCTTTGCTGCCATGATCCTTAAATAATTCATAACAGGCTAATGAGCCTAGCAAACCACTGGCCAGAGGAATAAACGTTCCTTTATTAAATGCTCTGGTATCGGGTACAAGTTGTCCACGCTCATTGACGGCACAAGCTGTTAACATAAATGTCAAAGCGATTACAGCTAATTTTTTCATGACTAGACTCCTTTATATAGTCCAAAGTAAATGCAGGTTTATTTAATCACGCAAGCGATGAATAAAAGATTAAGTGAAACCTGCTGTTAGCTGAATAAAAAACCTCTTTGTGGCGGAACCCAAAGAAGTCTTAAAAACTATATGGCGGGAAACCGGGCTAACCGGCGCCTAATGCAGTAAAGGTATCACAAGCGTTGATATCACCGGTTTTTAACCCGCGTTGTAGCCATTCCATGCGCTGCTGCGACGTGCCGTGGGTAAATGAATCGGGGTGCACGCGCCCCTTAGTTAATGCATCATCACCAATTGCAGCGGCAGCATTAATGCCTTCTTCAATATCACCCTGTTCCAGTATCTTGCGCTTCTTATGAGCATGATGAGCCCAGACACCTGCATAACAATCCGCCTGTAATTCCGCCATAACCTGCAAACGATTACCCTGGGTTTTACTGGATTGCATCTGTACCTGACGAACTTTTGCCGCAGTACCGGTAAGGTTTTGTACATGATGCCCTATTTCATGGGCAATTACATAGGCCACCGCAAAATCACCTTTGGCACCAAGGCGCTGTAACTCATTGAGAAAGCTGAGGTCCAAATAAGCCTGATGATCTCCAGGGCAGTAAAATGGCCCGGCCTGCGCCGAGTTTACACCGCAGGCAGATTGAACCATATCATTAAACAACACCAATTTAGGTGGCTGATATTGACCACCATTTTGTTTGAAAATTGGACCCCAAACGTCTTCCGTATCTGCCAGAATCACTGATACGAAATCAGCCGCTGTATCGTCTTCCGGGGATTTAGGAATAGTTTGCTGTTGCGATTGAGAATCGCCACCCAAAAACTTACCACCGATTAAATTAATCAGTGGTCCCATGTCATTACCCAGCAGCAATGCCGCCAGAGCAGCTGCGATTGCAATGCCACCCCCGGTTTTAACACCGCGCGACATCCGTCGTCCACGTCTGTCTTCAATGTTAGAACTACGTCTACCTTGTCGCCAACGCATAATCTTAAATCTCTATATATTTATCTTGGATCATATTGTAACCTGCGATTTAAATTTTTGCGTAATCTCAATGATATTTAACCCGGAATATGCAATGGGAATTGTCGTGAGATGAAAAAATGCAATAAGATCAAGCGCTCCCGCAGGGAATTTGGACGATGCCATAGCCACCCTATGGTGAGATCAAATTCATGAGGACGTGCTTGAGATTGAAGCAGTTTTTTATCGCAACAGATTGTTATTGCATATTCCGGGTTTAAGTTAACAATTGCAAAACATTAGATGATTGTTATCCACAAAATCTGTGGATAACTCTGTTAATAACTTCCCGGCCTTGATCCCTGGTGCTATACAGTGTAACACTTTCTGAAATTGCCTATTTTTTAGGCAAAATCCTATTTCTCCTTAAATTACAATTAGTTACGAAACCTTTTTTGTAACAAAGTTGAAATAATTTCTGTAACTTACGATAAAATTCTACAATCATGTCGCCTGTGTAAAACTCTTTCTTGTGAAACAATATTTGACGTAAAATCCTGCCAAGTTTATTAACCAAACACACCTAAGTCATTGACTCTTAATAAATCAAATCCTGTCGAGTATGTACATCCGGGCTTTTTCCGGCGTTGTGCAGCCATGATTTACGACTCTTTTTTGTTAGTTGCAGTTATATTTATCTGCTTTTTACCGGTGCCCATCTTACCTGAGGCTTTCAGAGAATCATCAATTGGCAAACTAAGCTTGCAAGCTTATATATTGATTATATTGTTTGCATTCTTCGGCTGGTTTTGGACGCATGGTGGTCAAACATTAGGAATGCGGGCTTGGCGTATCAAGGTTGTCAGTGACCATGGAGCCGATTTGACTTGGAAATTAGCGTTAAAAAGATATTTCTTTGCAATTGCAAGTTTGACCCTATGCGGTATTGGGCTGATCTGGTCGTTATTTCACCCTCAAAATATGACCCTGCATGATCTGTATTGCGGCAGCAAAATGATTATGTTGGAAAAACGCAAAAAGACCGTCATGAAACCCGGCGCAACAGGATAACCCCGATAATCAGAAAAATAAAAACCGGAATAGACGCCCCCAGAAACGGTGGAATATCTTTAACAATTGCGTATGACCCAAAACCTTTATCAACCACAAAAAAGACTAGCCCCAGCATAATTCCGATAAACAAGCTACGTCCAATCCCGGCTGAGCGCACACCATGAAAGACAAACGGAATAGCAATAAACATCATTAACGCGGTCGTTATGGGTAATAATATTTTATTCCAGAATGCCAATTCATACTTGCGCGTGTCCTGGCTGTTAAAAGCAAGATGTGAAATATATTGTTGCAAATGCCGGGCTGAGAGTTGATCCGGTTTAATTAAATAAACGGATAGAATTTCCGGCGTCAATAAACTGGTCCACTGGGCCAGGTTAGATTCGACGGATTCAGCAATTTGCTTGGTATCGAATAATGTTTGCTTGACGCCTTCAAGATTCCAGGTATTGCCGGAACTGTATTTGGCGGCATCTGAATAAACCAGCGAGCGAAGCCGGTTTTCACTGTCAAACTCAAATACTTTAATTTTAAGCAGACTTAAATCCGGTAACACTTCAGCGATATTGACAAAAGCCCGGCTATCCCTGACCCATAAACCCGTTGCGGTTTGCTGTTTGATTTGTTTCTGCATGGCATCCGTTCGGGTACGCTGGGCCATGGTTTCAGTTCTGGGAACAACAAACTCCCCAATTAATAAAGCGACCAGCGCCAGCGCAAAACCAATCTTCAGCACAGAAAAAGCAATCTGGTAGACCGAAATTCCACTAGCCCGCATAACAATTAATTCTGAGTCTTGCTGCAGCACCGACAGGCCTAAAATCGCGCCAAGTAGCGCCATCATGGGAAACAGCTCATAAATCGAGCGGGGAATCGTCAAAATAACATAGCGAATCACATCGGTTATGCCATAGCTTCCTACACCAAGATCAGCTAATTGATCAATAAAATTAACAAACGTAAACAGCCCTAATAAGACTCCAAACGCGATTAATGTATAGACCAATATGGTTTTCGCGATGTAAATATCCAGGGTTCTCATGATGGCTGCAAGGACAAATCAGTTTTGGGTTTAGGCTGGAACAATCGCGGAAAAAACGGTTTATTACGCGAACTACGATAAAACATATACACAGCTGCGAGAAAAAATAAACCGTGAATCATCCATAATAACCAGCTGGTTTGCACCGTACCTTTTTTCATCAAGGCTACTGCGAAACTCGCAAGATTGGTATAGGAGAAGTAAATAAAAAAGGCAGTCAACATATTCGGCAGGCGATTACGCCTGACATCAACTTTACTTAGCGCCACCGCAAATAACATCAGCACCGGCACTACCAATGGCTTTGATACCCGCCAAACCAGCTCAGTTTTCAACCTGGGATCATCGGATTTGATCAAATTCTTGGTTTTATAACCTTTTACCGGAATGCTGGGCGCAGGCGGAATACCTAATTCAATTCGGATCGCATAAGTTTCGAACTCGACAATCTTGTATTCCTTCTCACCCGGCACACCTTCATATCGAGTGCCGTTTTTTAGCACTAGAAATTGGTCATGCGTACGTGCATCAGTGCGTTGGAATGCCTCCTGGGCGACCACTACACCATCGGCTCCTTGCCCAGTTGTACTGTAAGCAAAGACATTATCGTAAATTTCCGTTTTTTGGTTCAGCTCTTCAACAAAATAAACACCATTACCGCTACGGGTCTCCATAAAAACACCCGGCACGATACCGGTAATATCGCTACGGGTTTTAAACTCTTCTTCAATTTCTTCAGCGTAACGTACCGATAGAGGTGAAATATAAAAGGAAAATGCAGCAGCCAGGCCGCCAATAATCAGGACTAATATCACTATCGGCTTAAGAAAATTAGTCAGCCCTATTCCCGAAGCCGAAATAACCGCCATTTCATTATCCCGGCTCCAGCGATTGAGGACCATTAACACCGCCACGAACATCATCAGTGGCAAGATTACATCAATGTACGTGACCAGCTTTAGCAGTAACAAAATCAGAATACTCTCAACCGGCACATCACCGTCGGCGGCATCACGCAGAAACCCTACCAGTCGCACCACCAGGAAAATACTCAACATGACTAAGGTCACCGCCAAACTTGACCATAATGTCTCTTTGATAAATTGTCTGTTAATGATCATGAACGATCAGAATTCCACTTTGGTTTATTTATTAATTTATCCAACGATATATTATACTTTGACCGTTTAGTAAAAATGAATGTTATTACACATTAGAAAATATTTAGGACTTATTAATGGACTATTCGTTAAAATCTGCCGACCCTGCCAAAATCGAATGTGATTGTATTGTCACTTTCGCCTACAAAAATGAACTTAGCAATGATGCTAAAAAACTAGATAAACAACTATCGGGCTTACTTTCTGACTTATTGACGAATTCAGGTTTAAGCAGCAAATCCGCTGGCATGGCCATGCTGTACAACACTGATCAAATCTGTGCAAAACAAGTCATGCTGGTGCAACTGGGCGAAAAAGCAGAGCTGACTGCAGCAAAATTCAACAGCAAATTAACCGGATTAATCAATCAACTCAAGGATAAACCAATTAAGTCAGCTCTTGTTTGCCTTGCCGGCGTCAAACCCAAGGGTATTGATTTAATGGGCTTTTTTCAAGCCGCCACCCGGGTTTGTGAAAATACACAGTACCATTACGATACGACCAAAAAGTCGAAAAAGGAAAAATCCGCACTCGAAGAAATTATTCTGCATACGGGTCAAAGCAAGTTTTTAATGCCGGCCAGACGCGCTGTTAAGCTGGGTCTGGCTATCAGTCATGGTGAAAGCCTTTGCAAAGAACTGGGCAATTTACCGGCTAATATTTGCACACCAAGTTATTTGGCTGAACAGGCCGAAAAGTTGGGCCGGGAACAGAACCTCAACGTTAATATACTTGACGAAGAACAAATGGCCGAGTTGGGTATGGGATCATTATTGTCTGTTTCCAAAGGCAGTGATGAACCGGCTAAATTGATCATCATGGAATACAACGGCAGCAAAAATAAAAATGCCCAGCCGGTTGTATTGGTCGGCAAAGGCCTGACTTTCGATTCCGGTGGTATATCAATTAAACCGGCTGCCAAAATGGATGAAATGAAGTATGACATGTGTGGTGGTGCCAGTGTATTCGGCGCCATGCGGGCGGTCGCAGAAATGGAGCTGCCCATTAATGTAGTGGGTGTTGTACCCAGCAGCGAAAACTTGATCAACGGTAAAGCCAATAAGCCTGGCGATGTCGTCACCAGTATGTCCAAGCAAACCATCGAAGTACTCAATACCGACGCCGAAGGCCGACTGATTCTATGCGACGCGCTGACGTATATAGAACGCTATAACCCGGCAATCGTTATCGATATTGCAACACTGACCGGGGCGGTGATTATTGCTTTAGGTGATAAAGCCACGGGTTTAATGAGCAATGACCAAAAACTTGCCAACAACATTAGTAAAGCCGGCAATCAATGTGATGACCGTGTCTGGCAGCTACCAATCTGGGACGATTATCAATCACAGTTGAATAGCAATTTTGCCGATATAGCTAATGTGGGAGGACGCGCCGCAGGAACCATTACAGCAGCATGCTTTTTATCACGTTTTACCAGTGATTATCGCTGGGCACACCTCGATATCGCCGGCACCGCCTGGGTCGGTGGCGCCAAAAAAGGCGCTAGCGGGCGGCCCGTGCCCCTTTTATGCCAATTGTTAATTAATCACAACCAGAAACCATTGTAATGACATCGCAAGTCGACTTTTATGTGCTTCAATCCAGTGATGAGCAATCCAGATTAAGAACAGTTTGTCGATTGGCCGATAAAGTACATCGAATGGGACATAATATTCATATACTGACTACTGATTCTGCTCAGTCAAAAAAACTGGATGATTTTATGTGGACGTTTTCACAATCAAGTTTTCTGCCGCACTCAATGGCTGATGAATCAGACCCTTACCAGGCACAACAGCCGGTATTAATCCATCACCAGCCTTTGGATTCAACAGCAGAAGTATTGATTAATCTGCAGCCCGATCCGGCAAATACTGATAATTATCAACGCCTGGTAGAAATCGTTAATCAGGATACCGCTGTTCGAACGGCAGGACGTAACAAATATCGCAGTTATGTGGATAAGAACTACCCTATTAAAACGCATAAACTGCAGGCGTAATCATGGCAGACAAGAGTAAGCCCACCACACAAAAAGATATCGACGATGTGTTATCGTCGATTGACTCTTTACTCGACACAGCAACAGAAGTTGAAGCAGATGATTTGCCGGTGCTTGATATTGACTCGGACTCAGAATCCGAGCGCCCCGCCGATGTAGAAAATAAACAGACAACGCCGAAAACAACAAAAAAAACCGCTAGAAAAAAAGCAGCCGAACGCATGCACTCAGCAAACAGTTCAAGCATAGCCACCAAAGCACCTGCCACCTCAAGCAAACCTACCACAACTGTTCAACCACAAGAGCCGGCACCAAAGACCAGACGCTCATCAGTAGCGAAGCAAGAAAAACCCCCAAAAGAACCTGACAGCGAAAAAAATATCGGTCCTGCAGCGCCAACCAAGATTGCAGCAACACAATCTAAAGAGGATGAAATAAAAGCAGCTGAAAATGTTAAGCCAAGTGAAAGTGAAAGCAAGCTCGCTTTCTCCACCATTGAGACTGATTTCTCATTGGCCAAACGTGATTTACCGGTACTGGACGAAATTATAAGTGAAGAAGAAATGGCATTAATCGCAGCGGGTAAAACTCTGCCTAAACGAGTCATTTCCGAAAAATTCAGCCCGAAAAGCACCGCTGACAAGATTATAGATTTATTAGCCATACATTTATCTGATTACAATATCACCCGTCTTGAGTTTGAGTATTTACATGAATTGATTGACGAATTACTAGAAAAAGAAAAAAGCAAGCATAAATAAGCTTATTCCCGCGCAGGCGGGACATCAATACCCGGTAATTGTTTAAGTTGTCCAGCCGCCTCATTCAAATATCGAATAACTTTCACCTGAAATGAGGTCCCTGTCAAATACGGTTAGCAAATGAGCCGCGACAACTTGTGGCGTACTTAAATCGCCATTGTCTTTAAAGTCAATAAATCGTTGCTTAAGCGGAAAATCCTTTATATTTGTATTTCGGATAGAGCCCTGCATGTCAGTATCAATAACTCCCGGATTATAATTAATTGCCGTAATTGGAAATTCTTCATTCTGCTGTTCTTGAACCAGTGTCTGAATAAACATTTCCAGTGCTGCTTTTGAGGCGCAATACAACGACCAGCCGGGATAGCCCTTGCGTGCAGCACCTGAGGAAACATTGACCAGTAATTTTTTAGCATCATGACTGGTAAAGACCTTGATAAATTCAGACATAAAGATAAATGCCGATACTTGATTTATAGCTATATTTTGAGCAATTTCTTCATCTTTAAGATTAGCAACGAATTTAATAGGCAGCAAAATTGCCGCATTATTGATAAAGACAATTCGTTTCCACGGTTTCGAGGCAAACTTACCAAATACTGACTGGCTAATTTCAACAATCGATTCTGAATCACCAAGATCACAACGGATATTATGCTCACTCGACCCTGAACGTGAGAATTCAACCACTTGCCAATCATTTTCAGCCAGTTGTTCAACAAGTTCTCTGCCCAGGCCCTTTGATCCCCCGGTCACGAATGCAAGCTTCAAGATTTTCTCCCCTGAGTGGGTGCTATTGAATAATCCTGCAACTGTTTTTGCCACCAGCCAACATCATGCCACTGGTTTAGCTTATAGCCGACAGCTCTAAATATACCGATTTTTTCGAACCCCATTTTCCGGTGAAATTTTTCACTAGCCGGATTGGGCTCGGTCACCACAGCAACTGCCGTATAAAATCCGCGATGCGCTAAATTATCAAACAAAGCTTGATAAAGTTGGGTAGCGATAGCGGAGCCCCTGGCCTGCTTGGCAAGATAAATTGTCGTCTCAACAGTCCAGCGATAAGCCGGTCGTGCCCGAAAACCCGTCGCATAAGCGTAACCAAGCAGTTGTTCCTCAGATTCGTATAGCAACCAAGCGTAATTTTGCGTTATGGACCGGATCCGTTCGGCTATTTCAACACTGCTTGGCACCACTTGCTCAAAACTGATCGCTGTATGCTCAACATAAGGCCTATAGATACTCAGAATTTCATCTGCATCTTGAGGGTCAGCAGTACGTATGCGAGTTGTCATGTCTAGCAGTACTTTCTATTTAACCCAGGATTATATTAAATACTGCAGTTTGTTCATTAATCTGCGAGCCTTCTACGGCCTGGGGAAGAACACTTAATGCTCGTCGCTGGGCTTCAGATAATCGTGACCATAAGCCGTCATCACTATTATCTTCATCTGCGAAAAAAATTTGTGATACCAGGGGTTTATGCTGCCGGGACGTAATCGCAATATGAATGTGAGGCGTACGCCGTGCAAATCCACTACCGTACTCGACAGGTCGTATTGTTCGAAATTTATAGGCGCCGTTGGCATCGGTCTGAAACAGGCCATAGCCCTGAAAATGCTTATCATTTTCAGTTTCTCTGTAATCACGGCTATGTAAATAACGGCCGTTTGCATCGACTTGCCAAATTTCCACCAGAGCATCTTTAATTTTACGGCCTTTAGTATCCATCACCTGACCTGAAAGATGTAGAACCTGTCCAACTGCCGGTGTAATTGAGTCATTAACGATGATTAAGTCATTGTCCTTGTCCAATGGTAACTTATCCGGATAAAACGGACCGGCCGTCATTCGTGGTGTTTTAAATAATTCTTCTGCAAAAAGCGCCGGGGAGATCGCCATCAGAGCAGTAGATGTTAAGATTTTTCTGCGCGTGTATATCATCGTTTAAATCTCGATATTTCTAGCCATTACATTTTACAGAATCAAGGTATACTTAGCCGGTTTAAATTTAACGCGTATAGACAATGCGGACATCGGATTACTTATTAGCCACATTAAAAGAAACACCTTCAGATGCGGAAGTTGTCAGTCATCAGCTAATGCTCAGAGCAGGCATGGTTAGGCAGGTCGCGGCAGGCATTTATAACTGGCTGCCTCTGGGTCTGAGAGTATTGCAAAAAGTCGAGGCAATAGTCCGTGAGGAAATGAACAATTCCGGTGCGCTGGAAGTTCTCATGCCGGGGGTACAGCCTGCCGAATTATGGCGTGAATCCGGTCGTTGGGAGGATTATGGGCCTGAATTACTGCGTCTGAATGATCGTCATAACCGCGATTTTTGCCTGGGCCCTACCCATGAGGAAGTAATCACTACATTGGTTAAAAATGAAATTCGCAGCTATAGGCAACTCCCTCTAAATCTATACCAGATACAGACTAAATTCCGTGATGAGGTCAGGCCTAGGTTCGGTATTATGCGTGGACGCGAATTCATCATGAAGGATGCTTATTCATTTGATGTCGATAAAGAAGGCCTGCAAAAAGCTTATGACATCATGTATGCGGCTTATCAAAAGATTTTTACCCGCTTAGGGCTAGAATTCTCGGCTGTCGAAGCCGATAACGGTGCAATCGGCGGCAGTTCATCACATGAGTTTCATGTCTTGGCAGACTCTGGAGAGGACGACATAGCATTTTGTAAAGCCCTGGAATTTGCAGCCAATGTTGAAACGGTTGCACTACCGCCTCCAGCTGATTCCCGGCCTGAGGCTAGTGAGCCAATGCGTGAAGTCAATACTCCGGATGTTAAAACTATTGAGCAACTTGCAACTTCGCTTAATGTTTCAGCCTCACAGACAGTTAAAACACTAATTGTGAAAGGTGAGGATGGATTAGTCGCTCTAGTTATCCGGGGTGATCATGAATTAAATGCCGTCAAAGCTGAAGCGCTGGAGAATGTAATCAGCCCTATTGCATTTGCCAGCCAGGATGAAATTAGCCGGGAAATTGGTGCAGAGCCAGGATCAATTGGTCCGGTAGGTTTAAATTTACCTATAGTTATTGACCAGAGCGTCGCCGTAATGGCTGACTTCATCTGCGGTGCAAATAAACCTGAAAAGCATCTGGTCGGTGTTAATTGGGAACGAGATTTGCCACTTGCCGAAATCGCCGATTTGCGACAAGCACTACAGGGCGACCCCTGCCCCGGGGCTCAGAATGGCGAGACCATATCAATACGTCGAGGCATAGAGGTTGGTCATGTATTCCAACTCGGTCGCAAATATAGCCGTTCCATGAATGCCTATTGCTTGAATGAGCATGGTGAAAAAACGCTTTTATACATGGGTTGCTATGGCATCGGTGTTTCCAGAATCGTTGCAGCGGCGATCGAACAAAATCATGATGAAGCCGGCATCATCTGGCCTGAGTCAATTACGCCATTTAGTGTTTGCATTGTCGCTATTGGTTATAAGCGCTCAGAAAAAGTGCGGCAAGCCGCCGATCAGCTCTACCAACAATTAGTCGATACCGGTGTTGAAGTGCTGCTTGATGATCGTAATGAACGACCCGGCGTTTTATTCTCGGATATGGAGCTAATCGGTATTCCACATCGAATTACTATTGGCGAAAAAAGCCTGGAAAAGAATCAAATGGAATATAAATATCGCAGCGCTGAGGATGGCGAAGCTGTTCAGGCTGATCAAGTTCTAAATTTTATTAAATCAAAAACAAGCACTCAATAAATTTATAGCAAGCTTGTCCCGCGCCCCGTCGCGGGATCTCTATATACATTTGTTCCTCATTAAAGAACTTAATCAGGTGCCGTTTACAACGGCTCCTGCTCCAACATCGCAATCAATTGCTGATACAAATCATCTTGATGGTTAAATCGAAATGCGGTTTCTTTAACATGCATAGCAAATGTGTTGCTCGATATTCCTCTAAATGTAGAAAGCCGCTCATCGAGAAAAAGCCATAACTGCTCGGAGAGTTTATCTTGCGCATTTATGGCTATCGGGGTTTTATCATTCAATACTCTGGAATCGTCTTTCCTGGCATCAGGAACCACTTCTAAATGCACGCGCTCATGATGTCGACTCAGCACCAGCACTAAAATCTTTCGGCCATTTTGCTGGCAAGGCCGCACTATCGGCCGTCGACTCATTTTGACTTCTTCACCATGGTTAATCTTTAATTGTTCCCATTGCTTGTCCAGTTCTAAAGCCATACTCTGGCGCAACTTTAAATAGATGCTGTTAACAGATCGAATACTCACTTTGGTTAATTGTGCTGTCTGTGTTGCAGTGTTGTCCTTAGCAAAATTTAACAACACTTTTTGGAACACCTTAGTGTCGAGTCTTGACCGTCGGTAATATTTATTTTTCACTTTAATTTCATCGGGTTAGAGGGCATTTTTTAGCTTAACTTCCTAAGTATTCACAACCTTAAGTTTTTGTTCACTGACTCAGATTAAAGTGTTCTTGCCGCTTATAAAAGCTTGATGTCAAAGGAGGCTTTAACAAATCCAGGCATATCAAAATCCTGCTAAGGTTTGTTAAACAAGCGGTGTTAAATCCGAAATATGTAAGAAGCTTATTACATTTTCTGGGTTAAAAGTTTTTTGTTTATAAGGAGTAAACCATGAAAAATATTTTATTTCCAGCCGCTTTTTTATTAACCACTGCTGCTTATGCAGGTGATATGCCTGAATTCAGTGAGGTAGATGTTAACGCTGATGGAGTGTTAAGCGTTGATGAAGCTTCTGTGATTGAAGGCCTGGATTTCGCAACTGCAGATACAGACAGCGACGGCGCAATTTCTTTAGAGGAATATGCGGCGCTGTTGGGAAGCTAACCCCCCTGTGTAGTTTGGACCCGGGTCGGCTATCGTGTCTGGCCGGTCTGGGTCCAGCCTTCATCCTAATCCAGGATTAATACCTGATCTTAAATATGGATGAGTCAAAGGCTTGTCGGCATTCATAAATTTCGATTTTATCCACTCGGCCCCAACGTGGTCCCTTTTTCAATTCAATTTCAAAAAACCTGAGAACTTCCCCGTCAGCTGCGGCCACACACTCAACTGAACCGTCTGGCCTATTTCTAACCCACCCTGCAACACCGAGCTGCTGCGCTAAATCCCTGGCAAACGCCCGATAAGCTACACCCTGTACGCGACCAAATATCAGGTAACGAACCGATTTCAACTCTCAACCAGATCCTCTGCTGTGTTATCTTTTCTTAAACGCCCCATCGCAGCTGCAACCTGAGCACCAAGTAAAAACACACACCAGGAGACAAATATCCAGATTAGAAAAATCGGTAAGGTTGCAAGTGCACCGTAAATCACTTCGTAAGTATTAAATTTGGTCACATAAAATGCGAAACCCTTTTTGGCCAATTGAAATATTAATGATGCAATTACACCGCCAATCACGGCATGGGAAAACCGAACTCTGCAGTTCGGTACCAACATATAGGCTAATACAAAAGCCGCTGACTCAAATAAAAAAGGCAACATTTGTATGCCAAAAGCACTGCTAACACCTCCATCAATCGCCTTAAACGCACTGGAAGCCGCAAAATAGGAGGTTATGGACAAACCCGAGCCAATCAATAGTGGTCCCAGTGAAATCATTGCCCAATACACCAAAATCCGTTGACTGACAGAACGCCCACGATGTACACGCCAGATTTTATTCAGGCTGTTTTCTATGGTCGATAACATCATCAATGCCGTCACCATCAAGAATACCAGGCCGAAAGTGGTTAAGCGTCCTGCCTTGCCTACAAAACTGTCAATATTGTCCTTAATTACATCACCAGCTGCTGGAACCAGATTGTTATAAATAAATTCCTGTAATTGTTCAGACCAGTTTGAAAATACTGGAAATAGAGAAAACATAGACAGTACCACCGTGGCCAGCGGCACTAACGCCAGTAACGATGTATAAGAAAGCGAAGCCGCCATGTTCATCGTGTTTTCGGTAAATATTTGCTTAAGGCCGTCTCGAAACGAATTCCAAATCTCAACAGGTTTGTCCATTTTTTACTTCAAGGATTTTACATGTGTTATAGAATATCACGATGACCGTTACTATTTATCATAATCCACGTTGTTCGAAGTCCAGACAAACCTTGGGCTTAATTGAAGAAACCGGCGTATCCCCGCAGATTATTGAATATTTGCACGTTAAGTTGACCCTAAAAGAACTGCAAAAAATTCTTGGATTGTTAAACGTTGATACGCGGGAAATTATGCGAACCGGCGATGCCATTTACCTTGAGCTCGGTTTAGATAAGCCGAATTTGAGTCAGGATCAATTACTTGAGGCCATTATTGCTCATCCTGCATTATTACAAAGACCCATCGTTATCGCCAATAACAGAGCTGTGATCGGCCGTCCGCCAGAAAATGTATTGGATATCTTGTGAGCACTCCGATACTGGTTATTTACTATAGTCGGCACGGCGCAACGGCCAAAATAGCTAAGCTTGTGGCGCGTGGCATTAACATGGCCCAGGATTGTGAAGCTGTTATACGTTGTGTTGCAGAGCTTGATGACCAGCGCCAGGCGGATAAAGACTGTGAACATCCAATCGTTAGCCAGGCGGATTTAAAGCATTGTGCCGGCCTGGCTATCGGCAGTCCCAGTTATTATGGAGGCTTGGCGGCACCGTTAAAAGCCTTCATTGACGACTCTACACCTTTATGGATGAACGGCACACTTTCAGGCAAACCGGCGTGTGCGTTTACCAGTTCCGGCAGTATGCATGGTGGTCAGGAGATGGCCCTGATGAGTATGCTAGTTCCGCTGTTGCATCATGGTATGCTGGTGATGGGACTGCCCTATACTGAAGCCACTTTGAATAACACCCAAACCGGTGGCACTCCCTACGGCCCCAGCCACGTCGATGGTACAAATAGCCGCGATATCGATAAAGATGAAAAACAACTTTGCCTGGCGATGGGTAAACGCCTGGCCTTCGCGGCTAAACAACTTCGATCCCATCGGCAATGATTCGGAGTTCAGCAATTCCAACAAGCCCTGATCCAATTCACCGGGAAATGAAACGGGCATTAAAACAAAGAACCCCTCCTAGCCTCCCCTGACAGGGGAGGAACAAGTTCTCCCCCTTTCAGGGGGAGTTAGAGGGAACGGCATTAGTTAGAATCTGGACCTGGCAGTCTTTGGTAAACTTCAACCAAACTCAGGAATTATCCATTCCCCCCCTTTCAGGGGGAGTTAGAGGGAACGATATTAGTTGGAATCTGGACCTGGCAGTCTTTGGTAAACTTCAACCAAACCCAGGAATTATCCATTCTCCCCCTTTCAGGGGGAGTTAGAGGGGGTAATCAAGATTAATCTGGAATAAGCCGCTTACCGAATGACAACACTTCATCTTCGCTATAACCTATTTTTCGATAAAACGAAATAGCTTCTTCGTTGCTTTTACGAATTTGCAGATTAATTTTTGGGCAACCAAATTCAAGCAGCTGCTGCTCAACATAGTGCATTATTCTACGGCCCACGCCCTGACCTTGCAGCAAAGGGTCGACGGCGAGATAATTAATCCAACCTCGGTGACCGTCATAACCGGCCATTACCGATGCCACAATTTGCTGATCCTGCTCTGCAACTACAAACCAATCTGCCTGCACCTTAAGTTTACGAACTATATCCTTTTGTGGATCATTCCAGGGTCTGGTCAAGCCTGACTTTTCCCATAAGGCAATTACCGCAGTTTCATCATTTTCTTGATAGGGACGAATTAGCATTTACTTTCCAATTGTTTAATAAATGGCACAGTCAGCTTTCGTTGGCTGCTTAAAGAAGCATCATCAAATTTATCCAGCAAACCAAACAAAGTTTTAAAATCTCTCGGGTATCGGTTGATGATGTAATTCAACACTTCATCACTTAACTCAAAACCGCGTAATTCTGCCCGATGCTTTAAGGCAGCTGCCTTATCTTCATCATTCAACAATTTAAGCTCGAATACCTGTCCTGCCAGCAAACGTGACTCTAGATCACGAAGCTTTAAATTCAACGCTTTAGGCGGCATTGTCGAGGCAATAAATAGTTTACCTGGATTCTGTTTTAGTGTTTCGTAAATCAGCAGCATAGTTGATTCAGCGCCACCGATCATCTGGAAGTTATCAAGCACCAGACAATCAAGCTGTTGCTCCGAACTAAGCGCTTCAAGCTCCTGGTCCGGATCAGCTAAATCCAAATAACTGGCCTGCTTCTCATGACTACAAATCGAATTCAGCAAGTGGGTTTTACCGCTGCCGCTTTGACCATAAAGATAAAAACAACCAAAACTTTCAGCCGCTAAAAACACCTTAATCGCGTCAATGACGTTTTGGTTTTCAGCCGGGTAAAAATTCTCGAAATTCTGTTGCGACTGATCGGCCGAACTAAATAAGATTTGCTGATTCACTTGAGTGTCGGCTTATCAATATAATCACGACGGATCCCCCATTCATAAACATATTGAAAACCGCTAACCAAAATTGTTATTGTCACCAACCATATCAGCAACTGAGTCAATATTTGCAAATCAAACAAGTTAGCTTTCTCAATGAGTAACACAATTACCAGGACAATCTGTAAAAAGGTGTTTATTTTACTCGACCAAATCGGTTTCATCTCAAAATGATCGTAAAGAAGAGTGAGAATCACCACACCTGTGATAATAATCAAATCTCTAAATGCGGCAATAATTAATAGCCAAAAAGGAAAATCACCGGCAATTGTTAACATTACAAACGTACTTAGTATTAACAACTTATCCGCGAGCGGGTCAAGCACCGAGCCAAGCCGGGTCACATAACCGAAGCGTTTGGCAATAAACCCGTCCAGGCCATCGGTAACACCGGCGACAAAAAACACCCACAGCGCCATTGTATATGCTTGATTTTGCAGCAATAAAATCAATACCGGCACCAGACCGATGCGTAGCAGCGTCAATAAATTTGGAATATAAATCAATCTTTTTGTTGCTTATCAAATTTTCCAAATATGGTACGATACGGCGCATTATTTTTAAATAGTTCAAACCCATGAACGATAACTTTTTTTAGCTACTAATGAAGTCACCCACTCAAGAATTAAGCTACAAAGATGCTGGTGTCGATATTGATGCCGGTGATATGCTTGTTGAAACCATTAAACCGTATGTAAAACGGACACATCGACCTGAGTGCTTGGGTAACATCGGTGGCTTCGGCGCCCTGTTTGAAGTACCTCTAGACCGCTATCAAAAACCGGTACTGGTCTCTGGAACTGACGGTGTAGGAACCAAGTTAAAATTAGCACAAATGCTTGATGATCATTCAACTATTGGTATCGACCTGGTTGCCATGTGTGTGAATGATATATTGGCTCAGGGTGCGGAGCCGTTATACTTTCTGGATTATTATGCCACCGGCAAATTAAACACCGATATTGCAGCAACCGTTATCAAAGGTATCGCCAAAGGTTGTGAAATCTCTGCCATGGCGCTGATCGGCGGTGAAACTGCTGAAATGCCCGGAATGTATGATGAGGAAGATTACGATCTGGCCGGCTTTTGCGTCGGCATTGTTGAAAAAGACAGGATCATTAGCGGCAATACTATTGCACCGGGAGACAAGATTATTGCTTTAGCCTCCTCAGGCCCTCATTCAAATGGTTTTTCGTTAATCCGAAAGATTTTGCAAATCAGTTCAGCACCACTGGATATGCCCATCGCCGGCACAACCTTAAGTAAAGCACTGATTGCACCGACAAGAATCTATGTTAAACCCGTACTTCAATTGATTCAGCAACTTGGTGTAAAAGGCATTGCTCATATCACTGGTGGCGGTATAACCGGCAACCTGAACCGCATCCTCCCACCTGACACCAAGGCAAGTGTGGAGCTTGACAGCTGGGAATTGCCAGAAGTTTTCAAGTGGCTGGCTCAGAACGGCAATATCAATCATACTGAAATGTTCAAAACCTTTAACTGCGGTATTGGTATGATGCTGGTCGTCAATGCAAATGACGCTGAACATGCAGTCAACATCTTAAACAACGCCGGCGAACAAGCCTGGATAGCCGGAATCATAAATCCACTGAGTGACGGCCAACCGCTGGTTGAACTCAATGGCTGACTCACTCCCTAAATTAGCCGTATTAATCTCAGGCAACGGCAGTAATTTACAATCAATCATCGATCAGATTACCAGTGACCAACTTGCTGCACAAATCGCATGCGTTATCAGCAATAACACCAACGCCTACGGATTAGAGCGCGCCCGCAAACATAAAATTCCCGCTTATGCCATTGAACATACTCAGTTTGAATCCAAGGCTGAATTCGAAAAAGAAATTCTGGCTGTATTGAATAACTATCAACCTGACTTGCTTATTCTGGCCGGTTTCATGCGAATTTTAAGTCCCGATTTTGTTGCTGAATTCCCTAACCGAATTCTTAATATTCATCCTTCTCTATTGCCTAAATACAAAGGGCTAAACACCCACCAACGGGTACTCGAAGCCGGTGATCAGGAGCATGGTGCAACTGTTCATGTGGTCACCAGTGAATTAGACAGTGGCAAGATTATTATTCAGGATCGCTGCAAGGTTAACGCTGATGATGATATTGAATCATTACAACAAAAAGTTCATCGAATCGAACACGTCATCTATCCGCAAGCAATCCGTGAATATACTCAGCAATTAACCCGATAGTTCAGCTTTTTTTCAAATACAAAAACTACAATAGCAACATGAAAAAATTAACTTATCACCTACACATAAAAATCCTCGGAATATTTATTGCCAGTATGGCATTTATCACCTCAACCTGGGCACAATCGCAATTCCCAAAGCAGCTAAACTTGAAGTATGATTTTGAACTGATTTCAATCCCATTAGGCGAAGTGGAGAAGCGCTTGAGTTATAACAACGGCATTTACACTGCAGATTCTAACATCAAGCCCAATGCTGCTGCTGCTTTGCTTTATCCGGGCGAGATAAATGAGAAATCAACCTTTAAAATTGAAAGTAACCAGTTGATTTCATTAAGTTTTCATGCTGTTAGAAAAAGCAATAAACCCTATAACCGAAAAGCAGTTTTTGATCGAAAAACCAATACTGTTACCTATAATTCTGGCACCTCAGAAAAGCTTCGCAATAATACATTTGATCTGGGCAGCTTTCCGTTTGCGTTTATGCTGGAGGACTTGCAGCACATTGAGAATAAGGTTTATCAAATTAATACCGGTGACAAATATCGTGCATATGTGGTCTTAAAACCAACACAGGAAAAAATAAAAACACCTGCCGGCGAATTTAACACGACTAAAATTACGCTCAAGCGTCAAGATCGCAATAATCGCTTTTACCACGTTTGGCTTGATAATAAATCGCAATATCCGGTCAAAATTGTACGGGATAAAAAAGGTAAAATTTCAACCCTGGTGTTAAAGTCAGCGACCAGCTAAAAACTCAATCATAGCCTCGTTTATGCACACTTCGTGCTAAGATCAAATTCCCTGGCTGTTTGTTCTTTAATGTGTCGCGTCAGTTTTATAATTTGCCCTCTTTAAACGCACTGGCTACTTTCGAAGCAGTTGCCCGCCATGGAAGTATAACTTTGGCCGCAACTGAGCTTGGGGTTACTGCAGGTGCCGTCAGTCGACAAATCAAGTTATTAGAAAACGAGATTGGCGTTGAATTATTAGTTCGTCAACATAAAAAAATTCACTGTAATCCAAACGGGCAGGCATTATATGAGTCACTTCGACTATCTTTTTCTAACTTGAGTAAAACCATTAATGAGTTTTCTAATAAGCCGGGCGAATTAACCTTTACACTAGGTTCAACCACTGCTTTTTCGTCGTTATGGTTAATGCCCCGTCTTAACCGGTTCTGGAAAAAGTATCCAGATGTTCACATTAATCACAACCTCTCTGACAACAACATGGATACGCTAAATGATGCGATAGATATAAGCATTAGATACGGCTTGAGCCAGCATAAAACGCTTGATTCTAAGTTTCTTTTTTCTGATGAAATTTATCCCGTTTGCAGCCCAGAACTGGCAAAAAAATTTAAACACCTGAGCAAACCGGATCAGCTAGTTGAATTACCGCTTTTACAACTACATCACGAAGACAAAAGCTGGACCGACTGGCCACGCTGGCTTAAAAATTTTAATATTCATGTTCCGCTTAAAAACATCAGCTCATTCAATAATTATATTATTGCCTTACAGGCTGCACAGGATAATCAGGGTATATTGCTGGGCTGGAACAGACTTGTGAAGCCGCTGATTGAACAAGGTAAGCTTTGTCGATTGCTTGATGTTTCAATCAAATCACCCGGTTCTTATTATCTGTATTCACATAACCAGAAAAAATTGAATAAGGGTGCCAAACTATTTGTTGAGTGGGTATTGGAGCAGCCTAGTCTTGATTGAGTTTTTCTCAATCAAAGATTGAATTTTTCACGCTTGCAAAATAGTGACTGGAAGAGTAATTTTAAACTTTACCAGGATCAGTCTGACAGTTAAGAGGAAAACTCATGCAAGCACGTGTACAACCCCTTGAAAGTGTTATTCAACCCATCAGCAAGGCTAATGGCCTGCCGAATGAAAACTATATAGATCCGATCAAATTTCAGGAAGAAATTAAAAAGGTTTTTTACCCAAACTGGTTTTGCCTTGGCTTTGGCAAGGATGTTCCCAACCCCGGTGATGTTGCACCGATTGATTTTGCCGGCATTCCTCTTTTGATCACTCGCGATCGTGACAACACGATTCGGGTGTTTAATAACGTTTGTCGCCACCGTGGCATGAAACTGGTGGAAGAACCGCAGAATATAGTAGGCGTAATCCGCTGTCCCTACCATTCCTGGTGCTATAAATTGAATGGTGACTTATATGCCACGCCACATGTTGGTGGCGCAGGCCATAACAAGCATGCAGCGATTGAGCGCGATAAAACAGGACTGTTTGAGGTGCGTTCGCATGTATGGTTGGACATGGTGTTTGTCAATCTGTCCGGTGATGCGCCTGATTTCGAACAACATGCAGCAAAACTGTTTGAGCGCTGGCATGAGTTCAAGGATCAAAAGCTCTATCATGGCGGTGATGATTCAACGATTAGGCTAACCGTCAATAGCAACTGGAAGTTACCCATTGAGAATACCAGTGAGTATTACCATCTGCCCTGGGTGCATCCTGGTCTGAACAGCTATTCACGCTTACAAGATCATTATTATATTGTCGAATCAGGCAAATACTCAGGCACCGGAACCATGGTCTATAATCCACAACTGGATGAATCAGGGCGAAAATTTGCAACATTTCCGGGCCTTTCAGAAAAATGGAACCAGGCTGCTGAATATATTTCCTTTTACCCGAATATTCAGATCGGGGTTCATAAAGATCACCTTTTTGTTATTCATGTCACACCGCTCAGTGTTGATCAAACTGAAGAGCGAGTAGAAATTTATTATGCCGATCCAGCTATGTGCAGCGATGAATGGGCCGATTTAAGGAATGTCAAAAAGGACATGTGGACTGAAGTATTTCAGGAAGATGTATTCGCTGTAGAAGGTATGCAAAAAGGTCGCTACGCACCGGATTTTGACGGTGGTAAATTCTCTCCGACCATGGACGTGGCCACCCACTGTTTTCATGAATGGGTTGCCCGCCAATTGCTAAATTAGCCTGTATATATCTTGATGTCTGATTTGGACGGCCTGATTCAGGCATTGGACGATAAATTAGTCGTTACTGACGATCCGCTCGAAATGGCGGAAATTTACCACCAGGCAGGAATTTTATTTTCTCAACATGAAGAAATCGATGAAGCTTGTTTTTTTATGACCCAAGCCTATATTATCGCCAGCGAACACGGTGAAGAATCAATTGCGCAAGAAACCAGAGAGTTTCTTAAACAACATCATCGCATCTGATCGAAAACCAAGTATGGCGATTTAGCTATTCCAAATAAGTTAGAGTTAAGTCACTTCAATACTATCAGGTCCGAAATTATGTATTTTGACAGGATACACGACATTTTCATATTCTTGCATTGAACCTGGCCCAGAAAGTTTTTGACTGGCGGGATGTTCATCTCCCTGTGCGATTTCGTATTTAACTTCACCTGAGCCCCGGTTAGTGACAGCAAGTTCCGAAGATCCGTCGTTGATGACTAATGTATGATGCGGTTGGATAATTGACATGTTAGGACTCCCATAATCTTAGTGATTTCGATTTCTCTTAGCTAATACTGCCAAGACTACAGTCCATATTAGTAAAAATTTCGAATTTAAGACTTGGAGAGAATTACGAAACATATCGTAGATTTTATGAAAATCTAACTGAAGATTGCCACTAAGCACTCGCAATTCTTTCGGGAGTGCTATCACAGTTTACTGTAACAATTTGATTTTCATCCCCGCACCTGCACTCATCTTCTCAGTCTGATTGAAAAGGAATGTGTTAATGAACAGTTTCTGGGCGATCAGGGTTATGTTCCAGTAAGTCGATGCCAATATGAAAACTCAAATCATCATCGTCATCGTTAACACTGACACTGACTTCTCCACCATTACTTAGCTTGCCGAATAATAATTCGTCGGCTAAAGCACGTTTGACTTTGTCCTGTATTAGTCGTTCCATGGGTCTTGCCCCCATAGCCTTATCATAACCATTAGTCGCCAGCCATTGCCGTGCCTTGTTATCAACCTGAATACTGACATTTTTGTCGGCCAGCTGCTCTTCCAGTTGAATAATAAACTTGTTAACAATATGCATAATTGTTTGTTCATCCAGCGCGTTAAAACCGATAATGCCATCCAGGCGGTTACGAAATTCCGGACTGAAGGTTTTTTTGATGACTTCCATATCATCACTGGAGTGATCCTGCTGGGCGAAACCAATTGAAGCACGTGCAGCCACCTCAGCGCCTGCGTTAGTGGTCATCACAATAATCACATTGCGAAAATCGGCTTTACGGCCGTTATTGTCTGTTAATGTTCCATGATCCATGACTTGCAAGAGCAGATTGAACACATCAGGATGCGCTTTTTCAATTTCGTCTAACAGAAGTACGGCATGGGGATTTTTAGTGACTGCATCAGTTAATAACCCGCCCTGATCAAAGCCTACATAGCCTGGTGGTGCGCCAATCAGCCTGGCGACAGAATGACGTTCCATATACTCTGACATATCAAAGCGAATCAATTCTATACCCATAACATGCGCTAGCTGTTTGGTGACTTCAGTTTTACCTACCCCGGTTGGCCCGGAAAACAGAAAAGCACCCGTCGGCTTATCCGGATTACCCAAACCCGAACGTGACAGTTTGACTGCTGAAGCTAATGTCTCTATGGCTTTGTCCTGACCAAACACAACCATTTTCAAATCACGCTCTAGCGTTTTCAGAGAATCCTTGTCGGATGAAGAAACTTGCTTGGGCGGAATTCTGGCCATTTTGGCAACCACAATTTCTATATCTTCGACCTCAACTACATTTTTACGATTACCTTCCGGAGCCAGGTGCGTACGCGCGCCGGCTTCATCGATTACATCAATGGCTTTATCAGGTAGAAATCGATCATTAATATAACGTGAGGCTAATTCTGCAGCAGTTTGAATCGCATCATTAGTGTAAGTCACTTTGTGATGGGCTTCGAAACGTGATTTTAGCCCTTTCAAAATGTCGATAGTTTCAGCAATACTCGGTTCAGTCACGTCAATTTTTTGAAAACGGCGCGACAAAGCTCTATCTTTTTCAAAAATATTACGATATTCCTGAAAAGTTGTAGAACCAATGCATTTTATTTCACCGGAAGATAATAATGGCTTGAGAATATTTGAAGCATCCATTGCGCCGCCGGACGCAGCGCCTGCTCCAATCAGAGTGTGAATTTCATCTATGAATAAAATCGCCTCAGGATCTTTGGTAAGCTCTTTTAATACACCTTTTAAACGCTGTTCAAAATCACCCCGGTATTTTGTACCTGCTAACAAAGCACCCAGGTCCAATGCCCAAATAGTACTTGCAGCTAGAATTTCCGGCACTTGTTGCTCATGAATCTTTTTCGCCAGCCCTTCAGCAATGGCGGTTTTACCTACACCGGCCTCACCGACATAAAGTGGATTGTTTTTACGCCTGCGACATAGAATCTGTATAGTCCGCTCTACCTCAAGTTCACGGCCAATCAACGGGTCGATTTTACCTTCGCCAGCCATTTCGTTCAGGTTGCGGGCAAATTGCTCCAGCGGATTTTTATTTTTTTCATCGCCCTCAACCTGGTCCCCTTCAACTAATGGCTCAGCCGAACCGCCATCCATCTGTTTACTGATGCCATGGGAAATAAAATTCACCACATCCAGACGCTGAACATTCTGTTTATTCAAAAAATAAACGGCATGTGATTCCTGCTCAGCGAAAATAGCGACTAATACGTTACCGCTGTTAACTTCTTTTTTGCCACTCGATTGCACATGCAAAATAGCACGTTGTAATACTCGCTGAAAACCTACTCCGGGTTGAGTGGCCAGATTATCATCATCCGGCAACAATGGAACTTGATCGGACAAAAACTCGTCCAGATCTTCTTTTAATAAGACCAAATCGACATCACAGGCAGAAAAAATCTCAAGCGCCAGCTCATCGTCAATCATGGCGACTAACAAATGCTCAACCGTCACAAACTCATGCCGGGACTGATGAGCTAACTGAATTGCTCGATTGAGAGTGTTTTCTAACTCTTTAGATAACATTATTCAGGTTCCAACGTACATTGAAGTGGATGCTCGTGATCTTTGGCCACATCCAAAACCTGCTGAACTTTAGATTCAGCAACTTCTCGAGGGAAGATACCGCACAAACCTTTGCCCTTCTGGTGAACATGCAACATGATTTGCACCGCTTCTTCGCGAGTTTTGTAAAAAATACTTTCCAATATCATAACGACAAACTCCATGGTGGTGTAATCATCATTAATCAATATCACTCGATATTGACGCGGCTTTTCTAGCTTAGGCTTGGCCGGTGCAACCAAAAGCCCGTCCTGATGGTTATTTTCCTGTTCGTCGCTCATTTTTACTTGATCGTCGGTCTTGATCTACAATTATTCTCTGTTTCTAATGTGCGGTCAATGCCTTGAAATTCAACTATTTAGCCTGACTCGAAACAGCAAACTAACTGTTTTGACAATACAGATTGATTCAGGTTCCTAATCTGCCTTGAAATTCAACAGGATATGCTAGAATCGTGCAAAAAAATCGAGCAACTACATGTCAGTTTGGACACCGCGGGTAACCGTGGCTGCAATTGTAAATAATGGTGACCAATTTCTGTTGGTCAAGGAAAAGTCTTCCGGACGGATCGTTTACAACCAGCCGGCCGGCCATCTTGAAGATAACGAAACACTATTAGACGCCATTAAACGTGAAATGTTGGAAGAAACAGGTACAGAATTCACGCCAACAGCACTAGTGGGTATCTATCGATGGCGGCAAGCAGACAAAGATCGTACTTATTTACGCTTTCTGTTTACCGGCGAGATTTCAACACAAAAATTCAAGCCTCAAGATGACGATATAATTGAGGCATTATGGCTTTCCAGGTCACAGATTGAATCCTTACAAGATCAACTGCGCAGCCCACAGGTTTTGCGTGGAATTAACGATTATTGCAAAGGAATACGGTATAATTTAGGCATATTGGGGAACATAAAAGGCTGAATCCATGATCAAAACTGTAACAACTTTTTCACTGGCTCTGGCAACCGGACTGATGCTGTCGCAGGCAATCGCCTCAGAAACCCGAAATCTGGCACCCAAATTATTTGTTTCCGAAAGTCCCAGTAAAGCCTCAGAGAATCAAGCTCCGGTCAAAATCAGCCCACAAATGATTCCCGTTTGCTATAACTTCGGCTGTCGAGTTAAGGAATATATTTCGTTGACCCCGGACGAGTGGTCGACCGTGGAAATTTTATTTGAGCCGCAAACCAACTCTCCCCATGTTGAGCGAATTCGCATAGGCAAAGCGATCGCGCGAATGGAGCAACTTGCCGGTAACTATACGCCCATTCATAAAGATATCGGTTATAACCTCGGTAAAGGTGCGACCTTCCCCGGACAGCTTGATTGTGTCGATGAATCTATTAACACAACCACATTCTTACATGTTCTGGAACGCTATGAATTAATCAAGCACCATAAAGTCATTAAGCGCGCCTATCGTCGTGCCGCTTTTGACCAGCACTGGACCGGGCAATTGGAAGAACATGAAACCGGGGATCGCTATGTAGTCGACACATGGTTTTATGACAATGGTCAAATGCCCGTCATTCAGCCCACTGAAGAATGGTTGGACATATCGATCTTTACGTCCTATACCAACAACGCTAATAAACCTGAACAAGCAAGCGGTGATGAAAGAAGCTTGACCCAAAAAGTCAGCAACACATTCAAGGGCTTGTTTAACTAACTAGGAATCATGAATTCTGCGGCGAAAACAGTCGTCGTCGGTCTCTCGGGAGGTGTTGACTCATCGGTAGCTGCCCATTTACTACTAGAGCAAGATTACCATGTCGTTGGCTTGTTCATGAAGAATTGGGAGGAAGATGATACTGACTCCTACTGTGCTGCCGAACAAGATCGACAAGACGCTGAAAAAGTATGTGAAAAACTCGGCATCGAGTTGCATACAGTCAATTTCTCCTATGAATATTGGGAGAGAGTCTTTGCAGAATTTTTAGATGAATATAAAGCCGGGCGCACGCCTAACCCGGATATTCTTTGCAACCGGGAAATAAAATTCAAAGAATTTTTAAAGTATGCACGAAAACTTGGGGCGGATCACATCGCAACAGGCCATTATGCACGTCAGCAAATTGTTGATGACCATCATCAACTTCTGCGCGGACTGGATAAAAATAAAGACCAGTCTTATTTTTTATATGCCATCGAACCTCAAGCCCTGGCTCAATCATTGTTTCCCATCGGTGAGTTAGAGAAAACTCAAGTCAGAAATATGGCTTCAAAACTTGGCCTTGAGAATCATGATAAAAAAGACAGTACCGGAATCTGCTTTATCGGTGAACGTAAGTTTAAAGAATTTCTGAGCAACTATTTGAAACCCAACCCCGGGGACATTCTATCGGTTGAAGGAAAGAAAATCGGTCAACACGATGGCTTGATGTATTACACCCTCGGTCAACGTCAAGGCATGGGTCTTGGCGGCGAAGGCGATGCCTGGTATGTGGCGTCGAAAGATATAGAAAATAATATTCTTTATGCTGCTCAGGGACATGAGCACCCTGCATTATTCAGTCAACGAGTAGCTGTTACAGATATTCATCTCATTAACTCGCTTACGGCAAACGAAATCAATTGCACGGCTAAAACCCGTTATCGTCAAATCGATCAACCTTGTCGAGTTACATTCCAAAACGGCAATGCTGGAGAAGTATTATTTGACCAACCTCAACGTGCCGTAACACCCGGGCAATCGATGGTATTTTATAGCAATGAAATTTGCCTGGGCGGTGGGATCATTAATACTACGTTTTAATTTAACTCTAAATCAGATAAATCGCCCATATGAATCCCCAAAACCCGAATCAATATACTACTTTCAGCTCATCTGCATATGGTGGACAAGGTTGGTCACCAAGGGATCAGGACCATACACAAGAACTTGGCACAGTTTGGCAATCCTGTGGCATCGATTCAGAATGGCGTGAGCTTAAATCCGTGTTAGTACATCGCCCTGGCGAAGAATTAGAGTTAGCCAACGAACAACCTGATAAAGTACAAATGCTGGCGCCTGTAGATATTGCCAAGGCCGCTGAAGAGCACACTAGAATGGTTGAATCCTATACCGGCCTTGGTATAGATGTGCATCTTGTAGAGCCGGAACTACCCTGCCAACCGAATCAGATGTTTTGCGCCGATCTATTCGTGATGACCGATCAGGGGGCGATCCTGGCCAGGCCCGCTTCTACCGTTCGTGCCGGGGAAGAACGTTGGGTTGCTAGGAAGCTCGTCAACTTGGGGATTCCAATATTAAAAACCTTAATCGGTAACGGTATTTTCGAAGGTGCTGATTTAATGTGGATTGATGAAACAACTGCAATGATCGGCCGTGGGCACCGAACCAACCAACAAGCCATCGATCAAATTCAATCACTGTTAAATGAACTCGGCAAAAATTTAATTGCAGTCGATATGCCTTTCGGCACCATGCACTTTATGGGTATGCTACGAATAGTCGATTCCAATCTAGCCATAGGCTGGCCCCGTCGAACACCTCACCATACAGTACAAGTATTACGGGAACGAAGCTACCAAGTTGTGTTTCCGCCATTTACAGACGACCAAGACAGCTATCGCGGCATGAACTTCGTCACACTAGGGCCAAGAAAAATATTAATGGTAGAAAACTTACCGACAGCACAACGTTTTTTCGAAAGCCAAGGTATTGAGTGCATCACCACACCCACTGAAGAACTCTCAAAAGCAGCTGGAAATGTCGGTTGCTTGACCGGTATCTTGGAACGAGAAAAACTAAAGTAAGTTTCCGATGTAGTCTTCAACTCACCAAACTATTAATATAGATACACCTAGTAAAGCAATTATCGCACCTAACCATGCCATTACGGGAGGTCTTTTCTTATCTCTAAACCATAGTATTGGCAACACAAGTACCGGTGAAAGTGAACCCAGAACACTGGCTATTGCTACATTTAAATTCGCTATGGCGTATAACAATAATGTTGAGGCAATACCATATCCAATCACCCCAGGAAATACTATACGTAATAGTAACCAAGGTGTCATATTAGTTTTAGGTCTAAAACCCTGAGCTGGCCACAGAGCTAACAGGGATATTAAAAATGACGCACCTAGTAAACGAATTGCAGAAACCGAAAGAGGATCAATTCCTGCCTGCAGAACAGGCTTCATCACCAGAAAACCTAGTCCATGGCAGATAGCTGCAATCAAGCCAAGTAATAAGACAAGACTGATATTATCTTTTGCTGTTGAATTAACTACTTCAGTTTCTTTCTCATTATATAAAATTGCAATAACCACACCTATTAGGGTAACGGTGATGCCACAAACATCAAGAATCGTGAGCTTTTCTCCCAACCAGAAGAATGCTAAAACAGCAATAGCAGGAGCTTTAAGACAAAGCAGCAATTCCGTTTGCCTTGGCCCGCCTTGCCTTAAACATTCAATCATTGCAAGATTACCAATGATAATGCCAATTACACTGCTTATAAAAAAAAGCAACCAATAATCCCAGACAATGTCTGACCACAACCGCATAACACTACAAATTAGCCCCAGTAATGCACCACAACTAATAAGCTGTATCCTGGTAAATTCAAATGCTCCAATTTTGGTTGCCGGTGATTGGGCGATTACAATTCCTGTCGCCCAACTTAACGACGCACCAACTGCCGCTATGGCTGATAAAATCATTATCAATCATCCTAAATCTGCTACGCAATATGTAGCATATGTTTCTCTAATACACAACAGCAATAGAAGGTTAAAATGACATCAAAAACACCATTATCAGGAATGCCGGAAACCTGTCATGGCATTATTTAATTTGCTAGGTAGACACTAGGCGATGGGAATCATAAGGACACTCTCGAAACAGCCGTAAGCCATGCATTACTTAAACGATGAATGGGACACGTTACAGGCCTATCTCAACGATGGTCGGTTGCCTATTGACAACAACGCGATTCGACCGTTTGTGATTGGTCGTAAGAACAGTTTATTCTCAGACACGATATCCGGGGCTAAAGCCAGTGCGAATATATATACACTGGTTGAGACAGCCAAGGCCAATTGAATAGAGCCTTTTGCCTATTTAACCCATGTCTTTACTGAATTACCTAAAGCCAAATCCGTTGAGGACATTGAAGCGCTGTTGCGGTTTAAGCCACAAATCGAATTGGACGAGGCGGCGTAAAAATACTAAACTGAGTGCTTAATATAAATTCAATATTTATAATGGTTTTAAAATGATCAAATTAAAATTCTACGTACTTACTCTTCTTGCATTAGCACTATCGCCAATGCTGCATTCACAAGATTCAAATTTTGATGAAACCTGGGTAGAGCATAATCGTCACTCAATTATTCAGACTATCTTGGGTCGTATTCAAGCAGAAGCAGAAGCAAAAGAATATAGAGGCTGGGTTGAAGAATTGAGCTTATTTCTTAATGATGCTTCCTCTGATAAGTTATTCAATGCCTATCAAGCGAGAAATTTCAAGGAAGTCGTCAATGCAATACAGGGCGAAAGAAACTATCTTACTCAAGCCTACAACATTGAAGATAGTGTAAACAATTCTAATAAACTTTTAGGAGATACATTCGAAGACTTAGTTTTTACGCCTCTCACACCATGCAGAATAGTGGATACAAGGGTTCAAGGCGGTAAATTCAACGCAATGCAAACAAGAAGTTACTCTGTTAATGGTGATACCAGCAGTCAAGGAGGCGCTTTGAGTTGCGGTGTGCCTGTTGGATTAAGCGAACCACCGGCCGTAATCTTAAATGTCACCTCTACAGGTGGTGAATCCAATGGATATCTAACTGCATGGGAAGTTGGAGAATCAAGACCTTTAGCCAGTATTTTAAATTTTCAATCAAGTGACATCGCAAATAGTTCAATTGTTCCAACAGGGCTAGGCCAAACTGATGAGATTCAAATTTTTGCTAGTTCTCGAACACATGTAATCATTGATATCATTGGTTATCTTAGAAAACCCGAATTGACTGTTCCTGTCGGGGTTGAATACACAAATGGAGTCTCAGATGTCACCCTAGTGGGTGGCTTGGGTCGAACCACTGTAGATAGTATTTCGGTAGCAATGCCTTCTGCAGGACATTGTGTTGTGAATGCCTCAGGATTCGTTCAACCACCTTTTGATACTGGACCGAATAGAATTAGATGTGGAATATTGGATAATGAGTTCTCAAATGATCTTTTAAAATTGGGATATGTTTTTTTTCAAGACACTGAAAGTAGAACATTCTCACAAACTAGAGGATTTGCTGTCGATCAAGGCAATACAACATTTAGATTAATATGTCATGATGTATTAGATTCTGTTAGTTTTAACAATCCCAGTCTAACCGCGGCATGTACCCCAAACAGATATTAAAGGTAGTATTACAATAAAAATTCATGAGATTTGATGTTGTATTCTTGAATCTGGAAAGATTAATAATTGTATGTGACTAAGGCTGGTGGTAATGCACCGCTTACATTTATCTCATCCAGTTAGTGGTAATAACAAAGGGGAAAGGTCATCGAGCCTTTTAAAAAATACTCCCCTTAGGAGCTTTTTATGAAAAATGGACACACCAGCTCTATCTAACCTAGAAGATACAAAAGCCAGCTTAAATTTAAACTATTTCCGGAGAATTTTCTTTATTGCGAGTCTGGTTCGCTTCACTATCGACTTGATCGACATATTCTTCCAGTGGAATTTCTTCTTCAATTTTAGCGATATGAATTAGTGCATCGCCTTCATTTACAAGAGGCAGATGCGTACGCCCGACGACCACACCTGAATAAGTTGCTTCAACCTTCGATTGCTTTTGCCCGAATGGATCGGCAATCGTACCCAAAACATCGCCTTTTTTAACTGAAACCCCGAGTTTGGTATTGTTCAAAAAAATACCACTGCCGGTCGCACGGACCCAGGAGCTAGACTTGGCAATGTGTGATTTAAGTTGTTTTTTACGCTGCCCTTTTTTGGGCAACATTCCAATGGCAGACATCACGTTGTTAACACCACGTACCCCCACACGTACGCCAAACTCATCCAGACGCAAGGCTTCACCTGCTTCATAGACTAATATTGGAATACCTTGATTGACCACCGACTCGCGGATAGTGCCTTCACGCAGTTTAGAATTAATCATGACCGGAACGGAAAAGGCATGTGCTAACTCAAGTGTCTGCTCGTCCTCAAGATTGGCACGTATTTGCGGCAAGTTAGAGCGATGTACGGCCCCGGTATGCAAGTCTATAACGTGAGTGGATTTAGAAATCACTTCTGTCATTAATAAATTTGCAAGACGACCGGCTAATGATCCGCGCTCTGAACCCGGGAAAGAGCGGTTTAAATCTCGTCGGTCAGGTAAATACCTGGATAAGTGAATCATGCCATAAACATTAATGACCGGGATGGCAATCAATGTACCGCGAATTCTGTTTAAATTCTTTTGATTAACGAGTCGCCGAATAATTTCAACCCCCAAGATTTCATCACCATGCAATGCCGCGCAAACAAATAAGCATGGACCCGGTTTTTTACCATGGAAAATATGCACCGGCATTTCCATGGGGGTATGTGTATATAACTCAGGGATCGGTAGATCCAGCGTGACAGATGTTCCCGGTTTAACTTGTTTACCCGCGAAATTAAATGCCTTGGCTTGATTAGTTTTTACCACTAACCCTTTCCACGGGTTCTGGTTTTTTTGTGCTTGGCATTTTTTTCCATAAACTCGATGATCATTCCGGCCACATCTTTACCGGTTGCGCCCTCGATACCTTCCAACCCTGGCGAAGAATTAACTTCCATCACCACAGGACCATGGTTGGATCGTAAAATATCCACGCCGGCAACATTTAATCCCATTTTGCGTGCAGATCTGATTGCAGTAGAACGCTCTTCGGGGGTGAGCTTTACTAACGAGGAACTACCACCACGATGCAGATTAGAACGAAACTCACCTTCAGCTGCGGTACGCATCATCGCTGCAACAACTTTGCCGCCGATAACGAATGCCCTAATATCTGAACCACCCGCCTCTTTTATAAATTCCTGTACCAAAAAGTTGGCTTTAATCTGACGAAATGCTTCAATAATCGTTTCCGCCGCCTTGCGGGTTTCAGCCAGCACAATACCCTTGCCATGGGTGCCCTCAAGTAGTTTAACAACTAACGGCGTACTGCCAACGAGCTCAATCAAATCTTTAGTGTTCTTGGTTGAATGCGCAAAACCAGTCAGCGGCAAGCCGATTCCGGCACGAGATAAAATCTGTAATGAACGCAATTTATCCCGTGACCGGGTAATCGCTACCGATTCATTTAATGGATAACTACCCATCATTTCAAACTGCCTGAGCACTGCACAGCCATAAAATGTCACCGAAGCACCAATCCTTGGAATAATTGCATCGTAAAAAGGCAGCTCCTCACCCGCCAAATGCACACTAGGCTCATGTGAGGCAATATCCATATAACAATTCAGCGTATGGACATAGTCAATTTCGTGCCCTCGCTGTTCGGCAGCTTCAACCAGGCGCCGATTTGAATAAAGGCGATTTTTAGCTCTACTCAGTAATGCTATTCTCAAGTCTGTCTCCTATCTCACTAATGTCTTCTTGCGTCTTGGCTTGCCCACTAAATACGCACATGCCGGATCAACTGTGAATCGATGATTGATAGCAGTACGCCCCAGCAACATTCGAAACCGCATTGTATCCCGGCCAGCCAAATTAATCTCTATCGGCCACTCATATTTTCCGATTTTAATTGTCGATTCGATCACATAGCGCTTCTCCTTATGCCCTCCAGAATCGCTAACCTCTCTGTAATCAAGAATATTAGCCTCACAAATGACTTCAATATCGGTACGATTCTGGATGGGGTGGATACCGAAACGGACGATATTTGTTTGTGAATCAGGTTCAATAAAGTACGTGTGTAAGGCCGAAGTTCTGGCACCCGTGTCTACCTTGCATTTAATTCGTCTAATGCCCAAATCTGGCAATGAAACCCACTCACGCCAACCTAACATTTGAAGTTTTTCGCTCATTGAACCGATTACGTCTTTATTATGTCTGCATGCAGATGTACCTTATTTCTTTAATAGCTGCAAATTATTTTTGTGCTAAGAAATAATTTTAGTTAAAGGCAATCGGGTTGTGTTTTTAACTTCTCGCAAGGTAAAACTTGTATTAATAAACGCGACATGAGGTAAATTGGTTAGCTCCCTTTTAAGCACTTTTTCATAATCGCGTATTCCTGATGTCACCACACGCAGGCAATAATCATAATCACCGGTGACCAAGTAGCATTGCAGCACATCCGGTAATTTCAACACGGCTTGCTCAAAGTCTAGCAATGTCTGCTCGTGATGATTTTCAAGCTTAACAAAGCAAAACACACAAACATCTAAATGTAATGCTTCAGGGTTTAATATAACAGCACGTTGTTTAATCACTCCCTGATCTTGCATTTGCTTAATACGTCGCCAGCAAGGTGTATGACTTAATCCTACCCGCCTGCCAATTTCGGTGATATTGGCCTCTGGGTCAGTTTGCAAAATCTCAAGGATTTTATAATCTATTTTGTCCATGGCGGCTTTTCACGGTTAAAAAACGCATCAATGCCTTGCCGGGCTTCTAGTGTCTCCCAGCGATCAGCCAGTTTATTAGCGGTATAGTCAAGCTGGTTGATCGACTGGTTTCTTGATAATTCCAGGCATAGTGATTTTGCATCTGCCACCGCACCTGGAGCGCAATTCAAAAATGCATCGACCTCAGACTGCACAACCTCATCCAGTTCGTCATGTTGGGCCAGAGTTGATACTAAACCCAGTTTTAGTGCAGCTTCGGCATCAAAGACTTTACTATTCATGAACACCTGCCTGGCATTGGCTTCACCTAAACGCCTAATTACATAAGGACCGATGGTAGCCGGAATAAGACCCAGACGGGTTTCAGTTAAAGCAAATTTTGCTGCCGCAGAGGCAACAGCAATATCACAGACACAAATCATTCCAATACCGCCACCATAAGCCGGACCCTGTACACAGGCGATTAAAGGTTTCGGTAACTCGTCTAAATCACGTAACATCCTGGCCAACTCTGACGACTCACTGATTTTTCCTGCGCGATCTTTACTTGCCTGTTGCTTCATCCAGTTAAGATCACCACCTGCACAAAAACTTTTACCCGCAGCCGTAAGTACAACCACTCTGACACTATTATCATTTGCAACCTGATCTGCCGCTTGTCTCAACTCTCTGATCATTAATGCATTAATTGCATTATGCTTATCTGCCCGATTCAACATTATTTTTGCAACGCTATCTTTTGCAGTTAATCGGATAGTTTCAAAGTTAGACATCACACATACCCCGGCCCAGCCTGTCCCGGCCTAGTGCCGAGATCTCCAAGAGCACCCCCTAACCTCCTCATCACCAGATTCACAAAATCCAAAGCTCGGTCTAATTTAGCTTCATCTATTCCCGTTTTATAACCCTGCCTGTGCAACAACTGTATAACCTGTGTGGTTGCCACATTACCTCTGGCGCCAGGTGCATAGGGACAACCGCCCAAACCGCCGATTGCAGAATCAAACCGACGAATACCTTTTTCAAGGCTGGTTTCAATATTCTCTAGCGCACGGCTATTGGTATCGTGATAATGACCAGCAAAACGTGGCGGTTCTGCAATATCGAGTACTGCATCAAGCATGGCCGCTATCGACTCGGGTGTTCCCTTGCCGGTAGTGTCACCCAGCGATACTTCATAGCAGCCCAACTGAAAAAGCCTGGCGGCCACGTCAACAACAGCTCGAGGACTTACCTGACCTTCATACGGGCAATTAACGACACAAGAAATATATCCTCTAACCGGCATTTGATCTATTTTAGCTTGCCTGATAATTGCTTCAAATCGTTCAATGCTTTGTTCAATGGAACAATTAATATTCTTCTGGCTAAACGTTTCAGAAGCTGCTGCAAAAATCGCTACTTCATCTGCTTTGGCAGCTTTTGCTAATTTATAACCTTTGAGGTTAGGCGTTAATACCGCATAGCTAATTCCCTGCTTTCTTGAAATTCCGCTCATTACCTCACCAGCATCTGCCAATTGCGGCACCCAGCGCGGTGAAACAAAGCTGGTTGCTTCGATAGTGCTGAATCCACATTCTGATAACAAATTAATCAGTTTAATCTTATCTGCTGCAGGGATAATCTGCTTTTCATTTTGCAAACCATCCCTGGGGCCAACTTCAACAATGCTTACTCTCTCAACCATCTGTTTGAGACTCACCGATAGTCAATAGCAATGCACCTTCCTGCACCTGATCGTTATTAGCAACCCTTAACTGTTCAATAACACCCGTTAGTGATGCACGCAGACTATGTTCCATTTTCATGGCTTCCATAACAATCAGCAATTCACCCTGCTCTACGTGCTGTCCTTGAGTAACATTGACCGATGTCACTAATCCAGGCATAGGTGCCAAGAGGTTTTTATCCGTGCTCTGAACTGCATCAGAATTGGTTGCATAATCAGGCAATTCAAACTGATAGTGAACAAGACCTTTAAACACAGTAACAGATGATTCACATTTAACAATTGTGGATTTCACTATTTGGCCGTCAAAATCAACGGTTACCCTGTTGTCATCGCTTCTTAATAATTTCGCCAATACCACAGCATCATCGAATATTATTTCCAAACAACCGTCGGCATGTGACATCAAGGTAATATCACGGTGCTCTACTCCCCACTGCAACCGGGTATACTGCCTGGCTGCGCTAAAATGTCGCCAACCTATTAGTGTCTGCCACGGATCATTACTTATAGGTTCGTTAAAATAACCCAAAGCTGACAAAGCAGCTAATGCAATAGTCTGCTCATCTGGCGACAACGGTTCCGTCAGCATATTGAAATGTTGATCAATTAAACCTGTATTTACCTGTCCTGAGACAAAATCAGACTGTTTTGATAACCGATCCAAAAAATTAATATTAGTTTTGCAACCGACTATGTGGGCATTTGCTAAGGCATTTTGTAATCGAGCCAATGCTGCCTTACGCGAATCGCCATGAACTATTATCTTGCTGATCATAGGATCATAAAATGGGGTGATTTCATCACCCTGTCGTATGCCCGAATCAACTCTGGCCTGGTCAAACGGCAATGATAAATAATCAAGACGACCAATAGACGGCATAAAATTATTTTGCGCATCTTCAGCATAAATGCGTGCTTCAAATGAATGGCCATTAATCACCAGCTCAGCCTGCGACCGGGGCAGAGGCTCATCTGCAGCAACTCGCAGTTGCCATTCAACTAAATCTAATCCGGTTATTGCTTCAGTGACCGGATGCTCAACCTGAAGCCGGGTATTCATTTCCATAAAATAAAATCCGTCAGGCTTTAACCCTGCTGAAGAATCAACAATGAACTCAACTGTTCCCGCACCGACGTAACCCACAGCCTTTGCCGCCCGCACAGCGGCCTCTCCCATTGTATTGCGTAATGCCTCACTCATTCCAGGAGCTGGTGCTTCTTCAATGACTTTTTGATGACGTCGCTGCATGGAACAATCACGTTCGAAAAGATGCACTGTATTACCCTGCTTGTCAGCAAAAACCTGCACCTCTATGTGGCGAGGACTGGATACAAACTTTTCAATAATCACATGAGCATCACCAAAACTGGATTGAGCTTCACGCTGAGCACTTTCCAGGGCATGATTAAATTCTGCAGCTGTTTGAACTAAACGCATACCTTTGCCGCCACCACCTGCGCGGGCTTTAATCAATACCGGGTAACCAATAATATCAGCCTGATCCTGCAAAAATTCTGCTGCCTGATTATCACCGTGATAGCCAGGCACAACCGGCACCCCCGATTGTTCCATTAAAACTTTGGCGGCATCTTTTAATCCCATAGCCTCGATTGCATCAACGGGTGGCCCGATAAATACACGTCCTACATTCTCACAGACCTGGACGAATTCAGGGTTTTCCGATAAAAACCCATATCCTGGATGAACCGCTTCAGCGCCGCTTTTACCGACAGCTTCAATAATTTTGTCAATGCGTAAATAACTTTTGGAAACCGGCGCTGGACCTAAACAATAGGCCTCATCCGCCAGCTCTACATGCAGAGCCGATTTGTCTGCTTCAGAATAGACGGCCACACATTTAATTCCCATGCGTTTCGCCGTTGTAATAACCCGGCAGGCAATTTCTCCACGATTAGCGATTAGGATTTTGTTAAACATGGTTCGCAACTCCGGAGTCATTCCGAGTCCCTATTCGAGGATAAGCTTGTCGAGGAAACTCTTTTATATTGCTTTTATGGTAAACAGCGGAGTCAGTTTTTGGAGATCCTTCGCTTTGCTCAGGATGACGTGGCCATGTTTGAGATCGGTGGGGCTTTAAGGAGATCCTTGCGTCGCTGCGCGACTTAGGATGACCATGCTCTGAATAGTTCCTATTCATTGCATGGTCACATTCTAAAGACACCGAAGTGGGTGTCTGGAATTGGTGTATTGAGTGTGGCTGATAGCGACAGTGCTAGTACTTGCCTCGATTTTCGTGGATCGATGACACCATCATCCCACAACCGTGCTGAAGCAAAAAGTGGATGACTTTGAAATTCGAATTGATCGATGATTGGCTGTTTAAAGTCTTTTTCTTCTTGATCGCTCCATTGCCCTCCTTTACGTTCGATTGCATCCTTCTTAACGGTTGCCAACACGCCTGCCGCTTGTTCACCCCCCATCACTGCAATAAGACTGTTCGGCCAGGTCCACAAGAATCTTGGCGCATAAGCACGACCACACATGCCGTAGTTACCCGCGCCAAAACTGTTGCCGATTAACAGGGTTATTTTAGGCACCTGGGCAGTTGCCACTGCTGTAACCAGTTTTGCACCATCCTTGGCAATACCGCTGGACTCATACTTCTGCCCGACCATAAAGCCGGTGATATTCTGCAAAAAAACCAGTGGTATTTTGCGTTGACAACAAAGCTGAACAAAGTGCGCGCCTTTAAGTGCCGATTCTGAAAACAACACACCATTATTGGCTATGATACCGATGGGGATGCCATGTACATGGGCAAAACCACATACCAGAGTATTACCGTAGCGGTTTTTAAACTCGTCCAGGCGTGAGCCATCTACAATCCGGGCTATGATTTCACGCACATCATAGGGGATACGCTGATCAGCCGGAACAATTCCTAAAATTTCTTCCGGGTCATAGTCAGGTGACTCGCCAGCTTGTAACGTTACAACCTCAGGCTTACGTCGATTTAAATTAGCAACGATTTGCCTGGCCAGAGCTAACGCATGACTGTCATCGTTAGCCATCTGATCTGCAACACCCGATAATCGTGTATGCACATCAGCTCCACCAAGATCTTCAGCCGAAACTACTTCGCCTGTTGCTGCTTTGACTAGCGGTGGACCGCCTAAAAAAATTGTACCCTGCTCTTTAACTATTATGCTCTCATCAGACATTGCCGGTACATAAGCACCACCTGCTGTACACGAACCCATGACCACGGAAATCTGCGGAATACCCTTGGCTGACATATTGGCTTGATTAAAAAATATCCGACCAAAGTGATCTCTGTCTGGAAAGACTTCGTCCTGGTTAGGCAAATTAGCTCCGCCGGAGTCGACTAAATAAACACAAGGCAAACGATTTGCATTCGCTATTTCCTGGGCTCGCAAATGCTTTTTCACCGTCATTGGGTAATAGGTACCGCCTTTGACTGTTGCATCATTACAAACAATCATACATTCCTGTCCGCTAACCCGACCGATTCCGCAAATCATACCTGCCGCGGGTGAGGCATTGTCATACATATCATGTGCTGCGAATAGACCGACCTCCAAAAAGGGTGAGCCCGGGTCCAGTAATCGGGATACCCGTTCACGCGGCAAAATTTTGCCTTTAGACTTATGACGCTCAATCGCCTTTTCGCCACCGCCTGCCATAGCCTGCTCTGCTGCAGTCTTAATCTGATCCAGTGAATCCTGCAGTGCTTTTTTATTCGCTTTGAATTCATCTGAGTTTGGTGAAATAGATGAGGAAATTATTGGCATTTTGTTTTTATCCTCGTAATCACCGTTATTCTGGAATCGCGTAGCGATGTCCGCAATCCAGTTCCCTTTAAGGCTGCCTGGATACCGGACAGCCTTTCAGGCTTCCGGCATGACGAGTCTATTACTAAGTCACTAGCTTGATGGCCTGTTTTGTCCCGGCCTTGTGCCGGGATCTCAATGACATGGATATGAGCGAATTTAAGGAGAGCCCGTGACAAGCACGGGGCAAGTAAATATGGAAAATTGAAATACGAAATCACTTCGTTTCCTCAAACAATTCCCTGCCAATCAACATGCGCCTGATCTCGCTTGTACCCGCACCGATTTCATAAAGCTTGGCATCTCGCAACAAGCGACCGGTCGGATATTCGTTAATATAACCACTGCCTCCCAATGCTTGAATCGATTCAAGAGCAAGTTGGGTCGCTTTTTCAGCGGCATAGAGAATACAACCTGCTGCATCTTTACGAGTGGTTTCACCACGATCACACGCTGCAGCTACAGCATAAACATACGCTCGGCAGGCATTCATGGTCGTGTACATATCCGCTAACTTACCTTGCATAAGTTGAAAAGTACCTATAGGTTTATCAAACTGCTTGCGCTCATGCACGTATGGCACCACCACATCCATGCATGCCCGCATAATACCTAATGGCCCGCCTGCAAGCGTTACCCGCTCATAATCAAGCCCCGACATTAAAACATTAACACCTTTTCCTACAGAGCCGAGTACATTCTCTTGCGGTACCAGACAATCTTCAAAAACCAGTTCACAAGTATTTGAGCCGCGCATGCCCAGCTTGTCCAGCTTTTGTGCGGTTGAGAATCCGGCGAATTCTTTTTCGATTAGAAATGCAGTAATGCCCTTGGAGCCGGCATCGGGATCGGTCTTGGCATAAACGATTAGAACATTGGCATCGGGACCATTAGTGATCCACATTTTATTGCCGTTTAACACATAACCTTCGTTAGTCTTGATTGCAGTTAACTTCATTGACACCACATCTGAGCCGGAACCTGGCTCTGACATCGCCAAAGCGCCAACATGCTCTCCTGAACATAACTTAGGCAAATACTTCTGTTTTTGTTCCTCACTCCCATTTCTGTTTAACTGATTCACACATAAATTTGAATGCGCACCATATGACAAGCCTATGGACGCCGATGCCCGGCTTATTTCCTCCATGGCAACCACATGAGCCAAATAGCCCATTCCGGAACCACCATAGTCAGGATTGGCCGTCACGCCGAGCAAACCAAGCGCACCCAGCTCAGGCCATAGATCACCAGCAAATGTGTTGGTTGAATCAATCTCCTCAGCGCGCGGTGCAATCTTTTCTTGCGAAAAACGGTGCACCATATCTCGCAAGGCCTCTATCTCTTGGCCCAAAGCAAAATTCATTCCGGCGTTAAACATAAATAGTCCCTTTGTAATCCATTAAAAACTCTGATATCGCCATGCCGAAAATCCAAAATACTATACAGCTTCCAGAAAACACTAAATGAATCTGGATTCCGGATAATTTCTTCGAAATTTCCGGAATGACGAATTAAAGACTTAAGCAACATCTTTACTTGCAGAATAGTCATAAAATCCTTTGCCGGTCTTACGACCCAAATAACCTGCATTCACCATTTTGACGAGTAATGGACAAGGTCTGAATTTGGAATCTCTAAATTCTTCATGCAAGACTTTCATAACCGATAAACATACATCAAGCCCTATCAGGTCAGCTAATGTCAGAGGACCCATAGGATGATTCATACCCAATTTCATGACTTCGTCGATTGCCTCGGGTGTGGCTATTCCCTCATACAATGCAAATATGGCTTCATTAATCATCGGCACTAAAATTCGATTTGAAACAAACCCGGGGCTGTCGTTCACTTCAACGGGTGTTTTACCGAGCCCAAGTGACACTTGGTGAATCACCTCATAGGTTTCGTCACTGGTTTGCAATGCACGAATTATTTCTATAAGTTGCATCACAGGTACTGGATTCATGAAATGCATACCGATCACCTTTTCAGGGCGATTGGTTGCTGCAGCAATTTTTGTTAATGAAATCGAGGAAGTATTGGAGGCAAGCACAGTAGCAGGCTGACAAACCTCATCAAGGCTTTGAAAAATGTTAAGTTTTATATCCAGGTTTTCAGTAGCTGCCTCGACTACCAGATCAACCTGGCTTAAATCCTTAATCTGCGTTGTTGTCCTGATTCTTTTCAAAATCGCAGACTTATCGTCCTCCCCGATTAAATCCTTTTTTATAAGCCGATTAAGACTACTTTCAATTGCTGCAACACCTGATTTAAGACGATTATCAGATATATCCTGCATCGCCACATCAAAGCCAGACGCGGCAAACACCTGAGCAATGCCGTTGCCCATGGTGCCGGCGCCAATTACAGCAATTTTTTTAATATTAGCTGTCATCCTGAGCCAGCCGAAGGATCTCACATTTTAATTTCAATACAAAAATTCCTCTATCTGCTCACCGGATTTGATCCGGAATCTGAACAACGCAAAGTAACACATAACATTATTCTCATGTGTTGCGTCTGTATTGCCCACCAACTTGATACAACACTTCAGAGATCTGCCCCAGTGAACAGGTTTTTACTGCTTGCATCAACTCGGCAAAAATATTTTCACCGTTAAGTGCGGCTTGCTTAACTTTATCAAGGGCTTGTGCTGATTCAGCTTGATAACGGTCATGAAAATCGCGTAACCGTTTGATCTGATTTTGTTTTTCTTGTTCGGTAGAGCGAGCTAACTCCAGCTCTATACGCTCATCATCACTCTCAGGGTTCAAAAATGTATTCACACCTATAATCGGCAAGCTGCCATCATGTTTGCGATGTTCATAATGCATGGATTCGTCCTGAATCTTGCCACGCTGGTAGCCTGTTTCCATTGCACCCAGAACACCACCACGCTCTGACAATCGTTCAAACTCTGACAACACCGCTTCTTCAACCAGCTCTGTAAGTTCGTCAATAATGAAACTACCCTGGTTAGGGTTCTCGTTCATTGCTAATCCCCATTCGTTATTGATGATGAGCTGAATGGCAAGCGCCCGGCGAACAGACTCTCCGGTTGGTGTTGTAATCGCCTCATCATAAGCATTGGTGTGTAGACTATTGCAGTGATCATAAACTGCTATGAGCGCCTGCAACGTCGTGCGAATATCATTAAAACTCATTTCCTGTGCATGTAAGGAGCGGCCTGATGTCTGGATATGATATTTGAGTTTTTGGGAACGCGAATTAGCACCGTATTTATCTCGCATTGTAACTGCCCAGATTCGACGAGCTACCCGACCAATAACCGAGTATTCAGGACACATCCCATTGCTAAAGAAAAACGATAAATTAGGTGCAAAGTCATTAATATCCATACCCCTGGCCAGATAAGCTTCCACATAAGTAAAACCATTCGCTAAAGTGAAAGCAAGCTGACTGATTGGATTCGCACCGGCTTCGGCAATGTGGTAACCGGATATTGAAACAGAATAAAAATTCCGTACTTGATTGGCGACAAAATATTCCTGAATATCACCCATTAATTTCAATGAAAACTCGGTGGAGAATATACAGGTATTCTGTCCCTGATCTTCTTTGAGAATATCCGCCTGCACGGTGCCACGCACGTCGATCAGCGCCTGTGCTTGAACCTGTGCAAGTTCGGTTGCACTCAACGATGCATGCTTGTCAGCATTAGCTTTATCGACACGCTGAGCAATTGCTGTGTTCAAAAACATGGCCAGAATAATCGGTGCCGGTCCATTTATAGTCATTGACACAGAGGTAGCCGGATCACATAGATCAAACCCATCATAGAGCACTTTCATATCATCCAGGGTCGCAATAGATACGCCTGAATTGCCCACTTTGCCATATATATCGGGTCGTTCATCCGGATCGCAGCCGTACAATGTGACCGAATCAAAGGCCGTGGATAAACGTTTAGCCTGGGAATGTTCAGATAAAGCCTTAAAACGTTTATTTGTTCTAAATGCATCGCCTTCTCCGGCAAACATTCGAGTCGGATCTTCACCGGCTCGCTTAAATGGAAACACACCTGCCGTATAGGGAAATTCTCCTGGCACATTTTCCAACATTAGCCACTTAAGCCGCTCACCATGATCTTTGTAATCAGGCAAAGCCACTCTTGGAATTGAATTACCTGACAAGGTTTCGCGCTTTAATTTGTTAACGATTTCTTTATCACGGATTTTTATAACCTGCTCTTCACCGCTATAACGTTGTTTTAAATCATCCCAATCTGAAAGTAACGTTTGAGCAGCGTCATCCAAACCGTCGGTCTTAAGCTTGAGCAGATCATCGATTTCAGCAACATGTTTACCCGCCGATTCAGCTAACATACGCTTGGTCTGGGAAAGCTGTTGACACTCTCTGGCTATATCTGCCTGGTGTATAGCTCTGGATTTATAAGATCTTACAGTTTCTGCAATTTCGGCCAAATAACGGCGGCGCTTGGTCGGGATTATTTGATTTTGCTCAGTAGAAAATCGAGTATCTGCCTGTACTAAAGCACCCTTATCAAGGATAAGACCATGTGTTTTCAATTGAGCCTTTAGTTCCTGATACAAGGCGGTAATACCATCATCATTAAAGCGTGAAGCGATAGTGCCAAATACAGGCATTTGCTCTGCTGCTTGTGCAAACGCTTCGCGATTACGCTGTACCTGTTTACATACATCACGATAGGCATCTTCTGCGCCGTTGCGGTCGAATTTGTTGATGGCCACCACATCGGCAAAATCAAGCATATCGATTTTCTCCAGCTGTGTCTGCGCACCAAACTCAGGTGTCATGACATACAGGGAGCAATCAACCATAGACGAAATAGCCGTATCCCCCTGACCGATGCCGGGTGTTTCAAGAATGACCAGATCCGCTCCAGCCAGCTTGCAAGCATTAATCATATCCGGAACATTAGCGGGGACTTCGCTAACCGAATCACGAGTTGCTACTGAACGCATAAAAATATTAGGATGATTAATAGCATTCATGCGGATTCGATCCCCTAACAACGCACCACCGGTTTTGCGGCGCGTGGGATCAACCGCAATGATCGCTATTTTCAGACTATCACCCGAGTCCATGCGGAAGCGTAAAATAACTTCATCTGTCAACGAAGACTTACCGGCACCACCCGTTCCGGTAATACCGAGCACGGGGATTGGTTTGCCTAAATCAGCCACCTGATCGTTAACGCTTAAGAGTTGATGACTGGATGCTTTGTAATTCTCAATCGCAGTGATCAACTTCGCCAATGCCCGCCAGCTTCCGGCTTTGACCTGATCAATAATCTGTTGGCCATCACATCCACGATCAAATTGGCTTAGTTTGATGGTATTCTGAATCATACCTTTAAGCCCCATTTCCAGACCATCTTCAGGGGAATAAATACGGGTCACACCATAGTCTTGTAATAGTTTAATTTCCTCAGGGATAATGACGCCGCCACCACCAGCAAAAATTTTAATCTGCTCGCCATCATTTTGCTTGAGCATATCAACCATGTATTTTAAATATTCAACATGACCACCCTGATATGAACTGATAGCGATACCATTTACATCTTCCTGCAACGCAGCATCGACGATTTCTGCTACCGAGCGGTTATGACCCAGGTGAATGACCTCAACACCAAGAGACTGTAAAATTCGACGCATAATATTGATCGCTGCGTCATGTCCGTCAAACAAACTGGCAGCCGTAACAAAACGAATTTTTGAACTAACATCCTGAGATGCTTGAGCGGGCATGTCCATATCAATCTAGTGTAATACTCGACAAATTAAGCTGTGTGGTTTATGCTTTGATTTTAACTACCCTTAACGTTAACGTCAATGTCTAGCCAACGAGTAAAAATACATGAAACTGCCGTGGAGATTGCGGATAAACACTTCGTATTTTCCACAATGACGCTGAGTGGAATCTTTTAATGAAAAAAAACGTGACCTATTCCATATCCGATCTTGCCAAGCATTTTGATGTAACTACACGAACTATTCGATTCTACGAGGATCAGGGGCTACTCTCTCCTGAACGTAAAAACACCGTCAGAATTTACAACGACCGTGACCGGGTTAGATTACAACTAATATTACGCGGCAAGCGATTGGGCTTTTCCCTGGCAGAAATCAAGGAAACCCTTAAACTCTACGACTCCACACCTGATAAAAAAATCCAGCTTGAATACGTCCTAAACGTTATTAACACTCACCGTAAAGAATTGCTGGAAAAGCAAAAAGACATTAAACGAACACTGGCCGACATGAAAAAAGTTGAACAAAAGATAATTAAAAGGCTAGAAACGTTGAACAACAAGCAACGGAGTCACTCATAGTGCGTCCACATTCTTAATATTTTTACAGTCCTTTGGTCAATTAAAACTTGATAAACCAATCGATGTTGGATATTAATTCGACGTGAATAGGCTCCTTTAAGATCACCAACCAGCTTCTCAAAAGGAGGTGGCTTTATAAAAGGATCATCTTGTAATAATTCCAACAAGACTTGGGTTTTAGCTTTTAACCCACTAGTTGCTAACTTTCTTGCGTCTTTTTGTGCGTGTTTTGTGAAAACGATTTTCCAGGTCACCACTCTACTTCCCGACTGCATTCATCAACCGGGGTTTCCATACCCTCGCGTAAAGATTCGCGCATGCCCGGAATAGACAATAAAAATAAGGTTTCCTGTATCGCTGACCAATCTTCATCAGAAATAAGTACGGCTTTATTCCGTTTACCGGAGATCATAAGTGGTTGATGAGATTCACTCACCTCATCAATCAAACGATATAAATTCGCTCGTGCTTCTGTAGCTGTAATTGAAGTCATTAATCAAATAAACTTGGTATATTTATATTGTACGCTTTTACGTACGTTCGTCAAGAGGTACGTTTCTTTCAACCAATATAAAAATTCTATGAATATAAGGCTAGAAACTTGGTCACATTATCAAATAACGGTTCTTTCGCAGCAATAAATTTATCAAAGAACCTATATTCCTGGCATTCATCCGTTAGTGTGACATTAAAATCTTTAACCTGAGTTTTGTAGACTGCATTACAAATCCATTCATTTGTATCACTATCGAATACCGTGAAAAAATACTCTGGAGCATCGGCAATATAATTCAACTCAAGTCCCATTTCCTCTTTGATTTCGCGTCGTAAACCTTGTTGTACAGATTCACCTTGTTCAAGCCCTCCGCCAGGGAGTTCCCATTTACCGGTAATGTCCTTGACCAATAGAAATCGTCTTTGGTCATCTAATATTAAGGCTTTAACACTGACTCTATAGTGACAATCTGGGATTTCAGGCATTTTATATCTAGAAGCCAATTAGTATAGTAACTTGAATGGTACCTCTGGATTCCCGCCTTCGCGGGAATGACGAGTAAGTGTATTACGACTTTTTACATTACAAATCATCACCAATAACTAATCGCATCCGCATAGATACTTTCAATGTCAGCCTGGTTAGCAACTTTAGGCGCATTGGCAATGGCACGAGCCTGGCGAATCGAAGACTCGGACATAGCCTTAACGTCATCAATATCAAAGCCGACACCACTCAGTCCATTGGGCGCTGATGTTCCTTTCATTAGCTCAATGATTCGCTTAGCGACTATCTCTCCAGCATCATTCGGTGTTGCATCGGTCATATCCGCGCCTAAATAATTAGCTGCCTGCAGGTGTCGCTCCGGCGCACCTTCTGCCATATAACGGAATATAGAGGGAGCACTCACCACCACGCTAAAGCCATGTGGTACAAACGGTGATTCGACTTGATAACCATCAGTAGTGATATCAGACATTAAATGGGTAACGCCATAAGACATAGCATGAGGCAAATGAGTACCGGAATTACCGAATGCCATTCCCGCCAAGGTTGCGCCCCACATTAAATTATCCATCGCTTCAGAATCCTCGGCATCTGCCACACCACGAACAATATATTTACCAACAATGTCCAACGCTTTTGAAGCGGCCATGTCACTCCATGGATTTGCACCCTGGAGTAATGGCCGTTTACGTGGGTCCTCTATTCTGTCCCAACGTGTATAGGCACGAGCTGTATAGCATTCGATAGCATGGCATAAAAGATCAAAACCCGTGGAAGCAACAATATTAGCCGGCAGAGTTTGGGTGCAAACCGGATCGACTAAAGCTTCACTAGGCAACATATAGGGACTGCCAATAACGAATTTGCAATTCAAATCGTTAATTCGAATCACAGAGACAGAAGTACATTCAGAACCTGTACCCGAAGTTGTAGGGCAGGCCAAATGAGGTAATAGTGGGCCGGGAATGGGTTGGCCTGCACCAATTGGCGGGCCAAAATAATCCAGAAATTCAGCTGGATAAAGTGAGTATGCCATCCCCGCTTTTGCAGTATCGATAGTTGAACCACCGCCTACTGAGATGACACCATTAAAACTTCCGTCGCTCAGAAATTTTGCCGCTGAAATGACAGTTGCATCATCAGGCTCAATACGGATGTCACTGAAAATGGCGAAGTCGATATTGGCTTGTTTGAGAGAATTGGCAACCGTATTGACATAGACCCCGTTAACTAATGCTGGATCAGCAAACAAGGCTATTCGCTTCATTCCCCAGGTTAACGCACGCGTACCTGCCTCAACCAAACAACCACGCCCAAATGTCAGTTTGGGCATCATTACCGTGAATGTATCGGCGCCGTGCTCGCAATGTTGAAAATATTGACAACTCATAGACTTAACCTTTAATTTGACCACTGGGGTCGTTAATAGTCATCAACGTACCGACCATGGTGGCTACTAACTTTCGAGTGTCGCCCTGATGGGCATATAACTCCCCTTCAGATACAGTTATTGTTCGACCCGGTTTTTTGACCTTTCCAATCGCTTGAAACCACTCCCCCTTTGCCGGTGACAATAAATTGACCTTGAATTCTATTGTAAGTATACCCGCCTCTTCAGGCATTAATGAAAATGCCGAGTAACCACAAGCACTATCCACTACCGTTGAGACAATACCTGCATGAATAAAATCATGCTGTTGGGTTAATGACTTAGAATAAGGAAATGTAATTTCCACATAACCCGGCTGCACATCAACAATACTTGCATTGATGGTATGCATAACATCTTGGCGGTTAAAACTATTAATGACTTTTTGCTTATAGTTGGGATCACTGACAATGAATTTATTGCTCATTTTTAGTTCCAGTTTAAATCTTTTAATTCGGTAATTTCCATCAACTCGGATTTTGCTGTTAAGCGCTGATCATCGATTAAATTCGGATAATGACCGATTACGTTTCGGGATCGGGTTTGTAGATGCTGTGTTATTTCATCCATAACCGGTACCGGCTCATAACAGCAATCAGCATTGGCAAACAACTCATTCCAGTAAGATTGTGTATTAGTTTTAAACAAATCACTCAATTCAGCAACTAGTCCAGTTTGTGGCATTGAATCCGAATGACGATCAACCCAATTTGGTTTATCAACCATTTCACAAAAAATTTTCCAGAATTTTTTCTCCAGGGCCGATAGGGTGATAAATCGACCATCGGCTGTTTGATAAACATTATAGTAGGCAACCTCACCGCCTAGTACCTGAGAAATATAATCAGACTTGACCAGATAATTCCAATTCAATAAGGGTTCATACAAACTCGCATCAATAAAACAGCCCTGCCCTGATTTTTCTCTTGCATATAAAGCAGCCAAAATACTATTGCTCGCTTGAATGGCGCCGACATGATCAGCTAATGGTGGGTAAAAAATTATTGGTTTCTTATTATCATATGAACTTAATACGCCTGCCATTGAGCAATATCCGAGATCATGCCCGGCACTTTGTGCATTTGGGCCGGTTTGCCCGTAACCTGTCAACGCACAATAAATCAACCTCGAGTTAAGGGTTTTTAATTGTTCCTGATCAAATCCTAACCTCGGCATCACTCCCGGTCTGAACCCATCTATTAGAATATCTGCACGTACTATTAATTCATTTAGTTTTTGTGAACCCTCATCAGTTTTCAAATCTAAGATCGATACTTTTTTGCCCCGGTTTAACCAACAATAAGATTCTGACAGGCTAGAATTATCCGAACCAAAATATCGCATCGGATCACCAAAGGGGGGTTCGATTTTAATTACATCCGCTCCCAAATCGGCCAGTATTCTTGTTAAATAAGGCCCGGGGATGTATTGGGAAAGGTCTATGACACGGACACCTTTTAGCAACATTTGAATTTCCCTATTGCTTAGGGAGATTCCGGACCAAGTCCGGAATGACGCACAATCATAGATAACAAAATAGATTCCTACTCGTATTTTCTTATGTCTTCTATAACGACACCGTCGTTCTTGATTGATCCTGGTTCAACAAATTCAACTTCTCCTCTAAGCTTACATACCTCTCGAATACTCGACTGTATTGAGGCTTTGAGATCACTGCTGGTTTGAGGACTTTCACAATAAAGCGTCATTTGATCACTCTCATTAATCCAATCAATGACTAACCGAGCACGCTCTATCTCAGAATGCTTCTGAACAATCTGATTAATTTGTTCGGGTCTGACAAACATACCGCGTACTTTAGCAGTTTGATCAGCCCTACCCATCCAACCTTTGATTCGCCTGTTGGTGCGACCACATGGGCTTTCTCCCTCTAAAGTAGCGGATAGATCACCGGTGGCAAATCGAATGAGCGGATAATCAGGATTCAAGCTTGTCACCACCACTTCGCCCACTTCACCATCGGGCACAGGATCACCCGTACCCGGCCTGACAATTTCCAGATATACACCTTCATCAACAATCAGGCCTGACTCAGCAGAGGATTCATAAGCGATTAAACCGAGGTCAGCCGTGGCATAACATTGAACGGCGTTGATAGCTTGTTCATGAAAAAAATCTCTGGTTGATGGTGGAAATGCTTCCCCAGAGACCAGGGCCTTAACAATACTGCTAACATCTTTACCCAGTTCCTCACCCTTTTCCAGAATGATTTTCAAGAACGAAGGTGTACCCACATAGGCCTGGGGACGTAAGTCATTTATAGTTTGAACTTGCAGTTCAGTCTGCCCGACACCAGCGGGTATGACTGCACAGCCTAAAGCATGACAACCCGTTTCTCCCATCGCTCCAGCTGGACTCAGGTGATAAGAAAAACAGTTGATGACTAAATCGCCCTGTCTGAATCCAGCTGCAAACATTGATCTGGCAAAACGCCAATAATCTTCTCGTGCGGTGCTAGGTTCATATATTGGGCCCGGCGAAGCAAATATATTGCCAACAGCGCCTTGCTCTACAGATGCTAATCCACCAAAAGGTGGTTGTGAATTTTGCAGTGCTATCAACTCCGATTTTCGGGTTAAAGGGAGTTCTGCAAGATGTGCTAAATCTGTTAAGTTTTCGAAATCCTTCAAATGTTGCTGATAGTAAGGTGCTTTGTTTTTAGCGTGATTAATTTGGGTATTTAAATTCTGCAGCAACAAAGTCTGGCGCTCTGAAGCAGGCAGGGTTTCCAGGTTGTCATAGTAATCTGTCATAGCTAACGCCTGTCATCCTGAGCCGCAAAGCGGCGTGAGGATCTAATTGTCATGATTTGTGATTTTGATGAAATCTGCATTTTGTTCAAAGCAAAATCCGAATTAAAGGATTCCTCGATTCGTTCGCAAGCTCACTCACTCGGAAAGACACTAATGTTTAAGCCAGCCACCGTTTACGACGACGGTACGATTTAACATTGCGAAAGTTCTTTTTGTCACCACCACTAAGTCCCAGGTAGAATTCTTTTACATCTTCGTTTTCGGCTAAGGATTTTGCTTCACCGTCCATGACTACTCTGCCATTTTCAAGGATATAACCGTAGCTGGCATAGCGTAGTGCAACAAATGTATTTTGCTCGGCCAAAAGGAAAGTCACCTTCTCTGTCTCATTAAGCTGCTTGACGATTTCAAAAATCTCTTCAACCAATTGTGGGGCTAAACCCATCGAAGGTTCGTCCAGCAATATCACTTTCGGCCTGGCCATTAACGCACGGCCAACGGCAATCATTTGTTGTTCGCCACCTGAAGTATAACCAGCCTGGCTTTTACGACGTTCCTTTAAACGCGGGAAGTAGCTATAAACTTTCTCAAGATCATCGTTGATTTTTTGGCGACCGTCTTTGCGAATATAAGCACCGGTTAGTAAATTTTCTTCTACGGTTAAATGCTCAAAGCAATGACGTCCCTCCATGACCTGAACCACACCGCGATGCACTAAGTCGGACGGCAACAGGTTTTCAACCCGCTCACCCATGAATTCTATTGAACCCTTAGTCACTTCGCCGCGCTCAGTCCCAAGCAAATTAGACACTGATTTAATCGTTGTGGTTTTGCCGGCACCGTTCGCACCCAAGAGCGCAACAATACTGCCCTCGGGCACTTCTAATGAAACGCCTTTAAGCACAAGAATGACATGGTCATAAATGACCTCAATATTTTTTATGCTGAGTACGTTAATTTGAGCTTGGTCCATCTATTAGAAAATTCTGGGCGATGTTAACACCGCCCAGCTACCAAAATAGTTTACCCGCAATCACGTGGAGTGATATTGTTTTCAGCCGCATATGCGTCAGAATCTTCCATGATCAGTGCGTCAACAATTTCGCGATCAGCGCCGGTGAAGTCGGTGATCAGCGACCATTGCTTAGCGCCCGCATCCCATTGCTGGATTGCACCCAAACCCGGACCACCATGATTTTCACATGTCACATTAATTTCAGGGCCGAAATTAGGCAAGCCGAGTTCCGCCATTCTGGCCTGATCGATTTTCAAGGCTTCCATGCCATCACGCATTTGCGATGGTGTCAGTGCTCTTGTATCATGGATTTCCTGGGCGGTTTTAGCAGCTTCAGCCGCCAGCATCGCCGCATACATACCACGATTGTAAAGCACTGTTCCAAGATTTGAACCATCGCCTGCCGCCTTACCTGCATCAAGAACATGTTTACGCATATCCTCATAAATCGGAAAATCATCACCGACACCGTGCATGGCTATGGCTTTATAGCCATTGGCTGAATCGCCAGCCGGTAACACATCATTTTCCGACGCAGACCACCAGACACCAATAAATTTGTCCATTGGATAACGGATGTTAGCCGCCTCTTGTATTGCAACCTGATTCATGACACCCCAGCCCCACATTAATACATAGTCTGGGCGATCACGTCGAATTTGCAGCCATTGGGATTTTTGTTCCTGTCCTGGATGGTCTACCGCCAGCAACACCAGTTCATAACCATGTTTTTTCGACAGTTCTTCTAATGTGCGGATAGGTTCTTTACCGTATGCGGAGTTGTGATAAACCAATGCGATTTTTTTACCGTTTAAATCACCGCCTTCCTGATCACTTACGTACTTAATGATAATTGACGCTGCATCCCAGTAAGTTCCGGGGTAATTGAACACATGGCTGAATACTTTGCCGTTAGCGGCAGAAGTACGGCCATAGCCCATTGAATGCATGGGGATATCGTCAGCTGTCACTTTGGGAATCAGCTGATAAGTAATCCCTGTCGATAGTGGTTGGTAAACTAACGCCCCCTGACCTTTAGTTGACTCATAGCATTCAACACCTTTCTCAGTGTTATATCCCGTTTCACATTCAATCACTTTAATCGGTTCACCACCGATGCCTCCGTCACGCTCATTAAGCAAGGTAAAATAGTCCTCATAACCGTCGGCAAACTGTATGCCGTTAGGCGCATAAGGGCCCGTTCGGTAGCTTAATGATGGAAATACCAACTCAGCTGATGCCATAGTTGAAATCGCCAGAAAAATCAAAGTCACACCGGTAGTAAATAGAAGTTTTATATATTTCATATAGCCTCCGTGTTTAACAAAAAATTGTGTAGCCGCTCAATGTGGAAACGGCCACAGTCTAAGCTTCTCTTTTGTGATCCGCCATAGCTGTGTGAGGCCATGGGGTTCTACAATTAAGAAAAACATGATTAGCCCACCAATGATCATTAAGATCAAGTGGGCGACTAAATCAGTCGGCCAACCAAAACCGCCAACCAAAATATTTTTTAATAATACAGGCAGTAGTATTAAAAAGGTGGCACCAATAAATGAACCGACTATCGACCCAAGTCCACCAATAATGATCATGAACAAAACCAGAAACGACTTATCAATACCAAACGCTTCAGTAGGTTCGGCCGCACCCAGATAAATCATGAAGAACATCGCTCCGGCGACACCAACATAAAATGAACTCACAGCGAAGGCTGATAATTTTGCCGCCAATGGCGGTACGCCAATAATTTCTGCCGCAATATCCATATCCCGAATTGCCATCCATGAACGCCCTATTCGTCCGCGGGTCAGGTTTCGTGCAACAATAGCTAAAATCACAACGAGTGTTAAGCAAAATAAATATGTCGCCCAGGGCGGTGCATTGGGGCCACTGACAATCACTCCAAGAATGGTTCGTTCAGGTGCAGTTATTTGCCCGGAAGCTGAATAGTTGTAAAACCAGGGCACTTTATTAAACAACCAAACCAGAAAAAATTGTGACGCCAGAGTAGCGACAGCAAGATAGAAGCCTTTGATTCTTAAACTTGGCAGTCCAAATAGCACACCCACCATTGCGGTTATGCCGCCTGATAGAATAATGACAATAAAAAGATTTAACTCCGGCATGGCTGTAGTCAATTTATAACTTGCATATGCACCCACTGCCATAAATCCGCCTGTTCCCAGGCTAACCTGACCACAATAGCCCGTTAATATGTTCAACCCCAGTGCGGCCATGGACCAAACCAGAACCGGCAACAATACTGATTTTTCCCAATAATCGTTAATTAAAAACGGCACCACCAAAAAAGCAAACGCAATAAATAACCAGACTACCCAGCGGTCAAGCTTGAGTGGGAACGTCTGCTGGTCAGCTCGGTAAGATGTTTTAAAGTCGCCTGATTCCCGGTAAAACATCTACACCCTCTCAATTATTTTTTCGCCAAACAGGCCTTGTGGTCGGAACATTAAAAATACCAACGCCAGCACATAGGCAAACCAGTTCTCGGTGGCACCGCCAATCAATGGACCTATCCAATATTCGAATAACTTCTCACCCACACCGATTATTAGCCCGCCAATTATGGCTCCCGGAATGGAAGTAAATCCACCAAGGATAAGTACTGGCAATGCTTTTAAGGCAATCAGTGAAAGTGAAAACTGCACACCCGATTTTGAACCCCACATAATGCCCGCAACTAAGGCAACAAAGCCGGCTATCGACCAGACGATCACCCAAATTGTACGCAAGGAAATACCCAGGGTTAACGCAGCCTGATGATCATCCGCGACCGCTCGCAAGGCACGCCCGGTTTTGGTGTATTGAGAAAAAAGCGTTAATGAAACCACAAGTAAAATTGCAATCACCGCAGCCCATACATCCAGCACATCGATGTACATGCCGTAATAATCAGCCTCGGCCGGCGCCCAGGTTTTAGTGACATCCTCCCACCAGAATGAGCCGCCGGAGGGGATACCCACATTCAAGGCCTTGATGTTGGCACCCCACATCAAATCACCCAAACCTTCCATAAAGTAGGCCAAACCGATGGTGGCCATAAACAAAATAATCGGCTCGGTATTGACGAGGTGACGTAGCAAAAACCGTTCTACCAAATAGGCCAAAATAACCATGACAATGATGGTCAGGATAATGGCTACAAATGTATTCAAACCATCTGACCAATATTCGATATGCGTACCGAAGATGACATTGATCAAGTGTGCAAATGGGACTTGACCGGTTTGAAACCCTACAAGTGTCAATGCGGCAAACAGTGCCATAACCCCCTGCGCATAATTGAATATTCCAGACGCCTTATAAATCAACACAAAACCCAGCGCCACCAACGAATACATGATACCGGCCATCAAGCCGTTAAGCATGACTTCGATAACGTTTAGGAGTTCAACAGGCATGGAGGCTCCGATGGCTTATCGAGTTAATACTTCTCTGGATTCCTGCCTGCGTAGGAGTGACGTTGTCAGATTTTTCAGGCGATTGATCATAATGACAAAAGCCAGCGTCTCCATAAGGTATTCTTGGCCAATGGGTTTCAGCCCGGAGGCCGGAATGACAAGGCCAGAGTCTATGCATGACTAACCCCCAGGTAAGCATCGACCACTGCCTGATTATTGCGCACTTCGTCCGGTGAGCCATCGGCCAGTTTACGGCCATAGTCCAGAACTACCACCCGGTCGGATAAATCCATTACCACACCCATGTCATGTTCTATCAAGGCAATGGTGGTGTCGAATTGATCATTGGCATCAAGAATAAATCGGCACATATCTTCCTTTTCTTCCAGATTCATGCCGGCCATAGGCTCGTCGAGTAAAAGTAATTTTGATTCCGCAGCCAGGGCCCGTCCTAATTCAACACGTTTTTGTAACCCATAAGGCAGACGGCCCACCGGTGTCTTGCGAATTGATTGAATTTCCAGAAAGTCGATAATTTCTTCAACCCGCTGCCTGTGCTGAAGCTCTTCCCGCTCTGCTTTACCCCACCACAGGGCTTGGGAAAAAATATTACTGTGCATGTGAATATAACGACCTGTCATTAAATTATCCAACGTCGACATGCCTTTGAATAAGGCTATATTTTGAAAGGTTCGCGCAATCCCCTGTTTAGCTATTTGAAACGGTTTTAAGTTCTGACGTTTTTGACCGTCAAACCAGATTTCACCTTGTTGTGGATGATAAAACCCATTAATCACGTTCAACATGGAGCTTTTGCCGGCACCGTTAGGTCCGATAATAGCCCTTACCTCGCCCTTTAGTATGTCGAAACTGATATCAGTTAAGGCTTTGACTCCACCAAAGGCCAGGGAAATATTTTTGACTTCTAATATAGGTTCACCAAATGTGCGTTGCGCATCCACTAGCTGGCCTTTTTCAGCGGTTCGAATGTTTGTAGATTTTTAATTTGTAGGTCGGCTTCAATAAAGCCTTTACGTCCATCTTCGAAGGTGACCTCTGTTTTTACATGGCAGTTATCTTTATTAGAATACAGGGCATCTAGCAAATCATCATATTTCTCTGAGATGATTCGCCGCCTGACTTTGCGTGTGCGGGTGAGTTCACCATCATCAGCATCTAATTCTTTATGCAAAATCAAAAAACGTTTGATTTGAGACGCAGACAACTGCTCGTCATTGGCCAAATCCTGATTAACTTGCTCTATGTTCTGTAAAATCATCTCAAAGACTTGCGGATGGGCGGCTAATTCCTGATAACTGGAATACGGAACATTGTTGCGCTCTGCCCAATTACCCACTGCATCCAGATCAATATTGATCATGGCTGTCACATAATCCTTTTGATGACCAAATGTTACCGCTTCTTTTATTTGCGGAAAAAACTTAAGCTTATTCTCAATATACTTAGGCGCAAACATGTTACCGCTGCTAAGCTTACCGACATCTTTAACCCGGTCTATGATTTTCAAATGGCCATTATCATCAAAGTAACCGGCATCACCGGTTTTAACCCAACCCTGCTCATCTTTGGTTTCACTGGTTGCCTGTGCATTTTTATAATAACTTTGAAACACACCTGGGCCACGATAAATTACTTCTCCCTCCTTAGTTATTTTTACTTCAACCTCTGGTGACGGTTTGCCTACCGTATCAGCATAGACCTCACCATCAGGTTGAGCGGTAATGAATACTGCAGCTTCAGTTTGACCATAAAGCTGCTTGATATTTATTCCCAGTGAACGGAAAAAATCAAAAATCTCTGGGCCAATCGCTTCACCTGCTGTATAGGCAATACGAATTCGATTAAAACCCATAGTGTTTTTTAATGGTCCGAAAACTAGTAACTCACCCAAGGAATACTTAAGTTGATCAAAAAAAGCAACCGGCTCTTTATTTAATATTTTAACGCCGGTATTTTTAGCAACTTGCATAAAATAATTGAATAGCCACTGTTTAAATTTCCCTGCATCCTCCATGCGAATCATGACATTAGTGAGCAATCCTTCAAACACTCTTGGTGGTGCAAAGTAAAATGTAGGGCCAATTTCGCGCAGATCCGTGGCGACAGTGTGTTCACTTTCGGGACAATTGATACAAAAACCTATGACATAAGCCTGTCCGTATGAAAATATATTATCACCAACCCAGGCCATTGGCAGATAAGCCAAAGTCTCATCTTGATCAGTCAAACCGTCCATCTTGGCGCTGTTCCGAGCTGTGACAATAATATTATCGTTGGTTAATACCACACCTTTGGGTTTGCCCGTGGTCCCGGAGGTATATAGAAAAATCGAAACATCACTGCCTTTACATTGACTTATTTCATTGATCAGATAATCCGGATTTTGCTGGGCAAATTCACCACCATTGCCTTGCACATCGTTGAAGTCATGTAAATGAACGTGATCGTAATCTCGTAATCCTCGTGGATCGTCATATATTATTGTGCTGACACTTGGGCATTGCTTTTGAATTTCCAGAACTTTATCAACTTGTTCCTGATCCTCCGCCAAAACAAATCCAACTTCAGCATGATCAAGCACATATGCCATCTCCTCGGCCACTGAATCCTGATAAACCGGTACTGGGATGCCACCCAGGCATTGGGCTGCTGTCATACCCCAATAAAGCCTGGGACGATTACGACCTATAATGGCCAGCTTATCACCACGCTTAAACCCCATGCTGGCCAAACCATTAGCCAGGGTAAAAATCTCTTGCTTCACTTCACCCCAGGTCCAGCTTTGCCAAATGCCCAAATCTTTTTCACGAATCGCTGCCTGCCCGGTCCTGTGCTCAGCGTGATGCATTAATAATCGTGGAAATGTATCTAGTTTTAGCTCAGCTTTAGCTGAAGCATTTGGATTAAAATCCGAAATAATAACTCCTTTATATTAATCGTCTGTGTGAACAAACAATATAATTTTCTGTGTTTAGCTATTCTACTGCACAAACATTAAGTTTAAAAATCAGTTCCGCAAAGTTTTATCATCGTCTACTTGGGCGGTACCGAATAAGTTGCTGTCACAAATGCAACTGGCTCATCCAACCCTTGTGAATATAACCTGACCTCACCAATGATTAGTCTCTTGCCCACTTTAATAAGTTCTGCCTTGCCGATGATATTTTTACCTGCCAGCGGTTTTCGCAAGAAATTAATATTCAAACTAGTTGTGACAGCTAACGGCTCAGGACCGATGACACCCTGAATAGCCACATAAATCGCACAATCTGCAACCGTCATTAGAGTAGGCCCTGAAACCGTATCACCAGGCCGTAAGTGTTGGTAATCAATTTGCTGATGAATAACAGCTTTACCATCACCGACACTGTCTACGGTTGCCGTATTCTGAGGAAATTCATGTTCTAAGAATTCCCTGACTTGTTGCAAATTCATCAAAGTTGTTAGTTATCACCACTGTGTTTACCTGATTCTAGTCAAGGTTGACCTTTGCGTAAACGTCATATATTCTTTTTTCATCTGATATTCACTAGAAAACTCATGAATGATCCTGTTGTAATCGTCTCTGCCAAGCGCACTCCAATGGGTGGTTTGCAAGGATGCTTATCTGCTTTACCCGCCCATAAATTAGGTTCAACAGCAATAAAAGCTGCAACTGATCAATCAAGCATTGATCCCGAACTCGTTGGTGAAGCTATTATAGGAAACGTATTACCTGCAGGTCAGGGCCAGGCACCAGCACGACAGGCAGTTTTAGGAGCAGATTTGCCGTTGTCAACAAATTGTACGACCATTAACAAAATGTGTGGTTCCGGCATGAAAGCGACCATGTTAGCGCATGATTTATTAATTGCCGGCACTAATAAAGTAATGCTGGCAGGCGGGATGGAAAGCATGAGTAATGCTCCCTACCTTTTACCTAAAGTTCGCCATGGATTACGCATGGGTCATGGGCAAGTACTTGATCATATGTTTTTTGACGGGCTAGAAGATGCTTATGACCAGGGCAAACTCATGGGTACATTCGCCGAACAATGTGCTGAAAAATATAATTTCTCCAGACAACAGCAGGATGATTTCGCCATTCGTTCATTGCAACGTGCGATTACTGCAACACAAAACGGAATATTTAAAAAAGAAATCGCACCCGTAACCGTTAATCATCGGTCAGGTGAGCAAACAATCGATACCGATGAACAACCGTTTAAAGCTAACATTGAAAAAATACCTAACTTAAGGCCAGCATTTAAAACCGAAGGCACGGTAACTGCCGCAAACTCAAGCTCAATCTCCGACGGTGCTGCAGCTTTAGTATTGACCAAAGCTTCAATCGCAGAAAAACTGGATTTAAATGTCAAAGCCATTATTTACGGACACTGCACACACGCCCATGAACCCAGCTGGTTTACTACTGCGCCAGTATCAGCCATGCAAAAACTCTTACAGCAACTTAATTGGTCTGGTGAAAGTGTCGATTTATTTGAAATCAATGAAGCCTTTGCTGTGGTAACTATGGCAGCGATGCATGAATTAAATTTACCTGCAGAAAAAGTGAATATTCATGGTGGAGCATGTGCACTAGGACATCCCATAGGTGCATCCGGTGCTCGTATCCTGGTTACCTTGATCAATGCACTAGAAACCCACGGGTTAAAACGCGGTGTTGCTGCACTTTGTATTGGCGGTGGTGAGGCTACAGCGATGGGGATTGAATTGTGCTGAAATTATTACGACATTCCAAACCAAACCGAGGAATTTTACTACCTAAGTTGAAAACAACTTGAGATCCTTCGACAAGCTCAGCATGACATGACGCTATCATTCCGCACCCACGCGGGTATAAAACCAAAGTCGAAGAATCTTCGTGGTCTGAGTCGATTAAGATTCAAGCTCCTTCGGCATGCTCAGGGTGACAAGTTTGCTGTTTGAATTACTCAACTGTTTCTCTGCATGGGATGACATTTGATTCAAAAGCGATAAACTACTGTACTCTATTCACAACTAATCATCTTATGTCAGATAAACCAATAAGCCGCTACCCTGTCCCTGATATTAATGAACTACCAGACGACATCAAGAATCGAATTTTGGCTGTACAGGAAAAAGCCGGATTTGTACCGAACGTTTTTCTTGCTTTGGCCTACCGTCCTGATGAATTTCGTGCATTTTTTGACTATCACGATGCACTGATGGAAAAAGATTCCGGCTTAAGCAAGGGCGAGCGTGAAATGATAGTGGTGGCCACATCTGGAATTAATCAATGTAACTATTGCGTAGTCGCACACGGCGCGATTTTACGTATTCGCGAAAAAAATTCAGTGATTGCTGACCAGGTTGCTAATAACTATCGAAAAGCGGATATAACAGATAGACAAAAGGCCATGCTGGATTTCGCGATCAAGGTATCCCAAGCTGCTGAACAAATCAACGACTCAGACTACGAATTACTTCATGCAAATGGATTCTCGGATGACGATATTTGGGACATTGGTGCTGTCGCTGCTTTTTTCGCGCTCTCAAACCGCATGGCTAATATGATTAATATGCGCGCTAATGATGAATTTTACTTAATGGGGCGATTGCCTAAGGAACACTAGAGTCAATTAACATTTGCTAAAAATTTCAGCAATCAGCAACTACCAATGCCACCTGGGCGAAGGGCCTGTTTGGGATTGGCGTAAACAAGTTTTATGGTGGGTGGATAGCCTTGGTCCAACACTTTATCAATTTGACTTTGTTTCAACTACTACCCGTCTTTGGCAATTGCCCGGCCGAACAATTGGCAGTCTTGCGATACGGGAGAATGGCGGCCTGATCTTGGCCAAGGATAAAGGCTTTTATACTTTTTCACCAGAAAACGGTGAAACAGAGCTAATTGCAGCGCCATTACGACAAACCTATGGCTTGCGGTTTAATGACGGCAAGGTTGACCCTGATGGTAACTTTATTGCCGGTGCCATGAACATTGACCACCGACAAAACCAGAATTGCTCGATGTTCAAACTATCCACGGATTTCAAAGTCACAACAATCCTGGATGGATTCAGATGTTTTAACGGACCCTGTTTTAGTCCCGATAATAAAAAAATCTACTTAACCGGTAGACAAGATGGAGCAATAGAGGTCTTTGATTACGACAAGCAACAAACACTTACAGACGGTACAACGCTGATTGATAATTGTAATCCTGATGGAGCAACAGTTGATGCTGAAGGCTATATCTGGAGCGCTCAATGGAGTGAACAATGTATTATCCGTATTTCACCACACGGCAAACTGGACACGAGGATTTCAATCCCCAATCAAATCGTTTCCAGCGTAATGTTCGGCGGACCTGATTTAGATTTGATATTTGTAACTACTGTAGGCGGCCAAGTTGGTGATGATATTCCAGTAGGCAAAGATTCAGGTAAAACCCTGGTCATAGAGAATAGCGGCTATCGAGGTCTACCTGAATATTATTATCGGGGGATGGGAAATTATTCAAAGTGAGGCAAACCGGGTTTACTATGTAAGTATTAACCGGGAAGCTGAATGAAGTTGTTAGACTGGGTTTTTGCTTGAAGCCCGTTTCATTTGCCAGTCCCTATCAGGACTAGCAGGACATTAATCAAATATGGGACGACCCACCTGATCAAGCAATGAAAACTTTTTTATGTACCAGTCAAAACGGTATTTAAGACTGTCTTGAAGCTCTGCCCTCCTGTTCCAGACATCACTATCCGATAAGAGTTTACAAGCGTGCTGCATATGATCAGGAAAGGCCATTGCATAGTGGCGAATCATCCGCAAAATTTCTCTTCTGGAAAGATATAACAGCCCGAAGCGAATGCCATTATGCACCATGTCTGTTCTATGGTCGTTAACCCAGTCATTGCGTTGGTCTTTATCCTTAAATGCATGTTTCAACTCGAACTCAGGTAAGGCCAGAATTTGTGCGCCAGCCAGCCATGCCCGGACGCTGAATTCCGGCTCAGCAGCGCCGTACATTCTCATGCCGGAGTCATAACCACCTAGCCTTTTGAACAATTCATTTGGCAATACAGTTGCAGAACAAGGTGCAACTTGTACAGGCTCTAGTCGTTCAGGTAATTTGCCGTTCCACCAGGTTCCCATATATGGCACGACCAAACGGCATCCGCATGCTTTGAATTTCGGTGCTGAGACAATCGAACCAACTAAAATTCTGTCATCCTGGACATGAGGCAAAATCATTTTATCCCAGTCTTCAGGAAACTGAACATGCGCGTCTGTAATAACCAAAGTTTCACCTTGGGCTGAGTAACAACCTATGTTTCGGGAAACAGGTACCCCTTGACGAGATTCCGATCTTATAACAGAAACTTTTGCACGAATCGAAAGATTTGCCAAAAAGCCCTCAACCGGGGATTCTGATGCATCATCCACGATAACTATTTCTATATCGGCATTTGAAGACCTGTTTGAATCTATGGAAACTAGCGTGTCTCGAATACGTTCATTTTCATTGCGTGAGGGAATAACTACACTGATTCTTGGTCGAGATGAATTTTCAGAGCCCAAAATAATTCCTGGTTTGGTTATAGAACTCTTCATCTTCAACCAATCTCTGAATCAAACCAGCAAGATGGACAGAATCCATGTCCTTTAATGATTCGACCGTAGACGCAATTGACACTATCGGACCATTATTCGTAACAGTACAAGTGCTGCCTGTATCAGTGGTAATTGTACTAACACCTGTATCCGGTATATTGCCTGTGATGGTCCCGTCCGGAAAGTATATAGTTGCTGCAGTGCCGCCATCTGATTGTTGCAATAATGGATTGACCAACCGGGCAGCTATTAACAAATCAGCTGCGCGCAAGGCTATAATATCAGCCTTACTTAAGTCGAACCTTTCCATTAATGACTCGGGCTTTTGCTTTATTAGATTGAGAAATTCAGCATCTTTCGCAATTTGCGCTAGAATTTTTTGGATTTCACTTTCATCCGATTCTTGTGGTTTTCTTGGCGTGCGCTTTGAGTTCAACGATAAAACCAAATCACGTTTATTGATTACAGCACTTTTATCGGATGTTTTTCGAAGTTTATCGGCAAATTTCGCCAACATATTTTTAAACTGTTTCATCCTTTGGTGTCTCCTTGTTTTTGTTGATTTTAGTATAAGTTAATAATGAAAATAATTACAGGCAAAATCAACCAAACCACCCTCATCAGCGAGTTGAGGGGTTCAATGTTTGTCGATTGGAAATCAACTGTCATATGCGATCTGTTCGCCTTAGCGAGTCTCGAATACGTTCATTTTCATTATGCGAGGGGATAACTGCACTCAATTCTTGGTTGAGATAAATCTTCAGAGTCTAAAATAATTCCTGGTTTGGTTATAGAACTCTTCATCTTCAACCAATCTCTGAATCAGACCAGCAAGATGAACTGAATCCATCTCCTTGAGTGATTGCACCGTATCGGCCATCGAGGCTAAAACATTGTTGGTCACCGTGCATGTGCTACCACTATCCAAAGTGACAGTACTGAAACCAGTATTCGTGATTGTACTGACACCAGTATTAGGCTCTCTCGGAAAATTGATCGAGACCATAGCATCCTGACCTGCCGCTTGTTGCAGTAGTGGATTGGCCATCCGTGCGACGATTAACAAATCTGCTGCACGTAGTGCTTTAATATCGTCCCGGTTTAACTCAAACTTTTCCATCAATGACTCGGGCTTATGTTTGATAATATCGAGAAATTCAGCATCATGTGCAATTCTAGAAAGGATTTTTCTTATTTTAGATTCATCTGATTGCCCAGGCTTTCTGGGTATGCGCTTTGAATTCAACGACAAAATCAAATCATGTTTATTAATTGCGGAAACTTTATCTGATTCTTTTCGAAGCCTCCCAGCTAATTTTGTTAACATATTCTTGAATTTTTTCATTCTTTTTTGCGTCCTTATTTTTTATTGTTTTCAGTATAAATTAAATATAAAGAAAATTATAGATGAAATTGACTGATCAGCTCTATGAGCTCTAAATATTAAATTGCCCAAGAATCATTTTTACTTCTTGATAACCCCTGACCTGGCGAGCAACCAGCCCTGCTTTGGCTGCACCTTCAACATTAATTTTATTATCATCAAGAAATAAAATCTGGCTTGCAGGCAACCCAATCTGCTCGATCATCGCGGCGTAAATTTCCTGATCCGGTTTGACCATTCCCATTTGATAAGACAAAAACATTTGATCAAAAATGGTATTGAGGAAATCTGCATCCTTTTGATTCGGCCAATGCAGTTCATTCGTATTCGAAAGGCAGGCAATAGGCAGCTTGGTTTTTACTTGTTTTAACAAATCAGCTATTCCATCAAGTAATCCGTTCGGCCAGCTTTGAAATTCTTCGGTAAATTGCACTGCCGAAACAGGCAACTGCATTTCCTCTATCACTGTATCAACAAAGAACTCTTTTGTACAATGCCCTCGTTCAAACTGCCGTACTGCAGGCGAGCGTATCCAGGCTTCATAAAATTCGTACTCGTGCTTATATTGATTCTTAGTCCATTCAATAAACTTATTTGCGCCGACGAGTTCAACCAACACCCCGCCTACATCGAACACAACGTATTTGATTTCGCTCAAACAAAGCTCCTATCTGGTTTGTGTGATCTCAATAACAAAACTTAAAGACCAACATTTCTTTTCAGTACTAATAATGCTGCAACCACTAACGCCGTCGCAGCAATTAAGGACGGCACAATAAAACTGCCGGTATAATCATAGAGCATGCCTGCAAATGTTGGACCGACAATCTGTCCCAGCCCGAATGAAGCCGTCATTAATGCCAATACACGTCTTGGATTACGTGGAGATAATTTCCTGGCCCCAATCAAACCCAGCGCAGTAATTCCCATAAATGTCCCGCCCAGAATTAGCGCAGCCAGCACAAGACCAAATAAACCAAGACCTGCAATACTGGCAATAACACCAATTGCTTCAACCAGGCATGCATAACAAAAAGCTCGCAGAATTCCGATTTTATCGGCGAACTTGGACCATAAACCTACAGAGAATATGGCTGATAATCCAACACATATCCAGATCAAAGACTCTAGATTGATTGACTGGTAACTATCCCTGACAATACTGACGATATAGGTTGCAGTGATAACATAACCAAATCCAAACAGACCATAAGCCAATATCAATCTAATCAAGGTTGAATCGACTTGATAGGGTTGATTATTAGAGCCTGATGACGAGTGAGAAGAAACCTTGGTTAACTGAGCAACAATAAATACAGCTAAAATGGATAATAAACCACTAAAAAACCACATCATACGCCAATCTGCCCCGGCCTGTGATTGCAGCCAGACAATCATGGCTGACAGTGTTATACCTAAACCAACACCGGCGAAGTGATAAGCTGATAAGTTTGACTGACCTTGTGATTGCAGTGTACTCAAAACTGTTGTTGATGCAAAAACCATTACAAATGCACTGCTAACCCCCGCTAGAAACCGAAGTAAAATCAATCCCGTTGCTGAAGAGAACCACCCCGTCACAGCAGTTGAAATTGCACTTGCAATCAGTGAAACCAGCAACCAGGTTTTAGCATCACCTGGGATGTTCTGCTTGCTGGCTAGAATTGCGCCAATTAAGTAACCGGCAAAATTTGCCGATGCGATCAATCCCATGGTGCTTTGATTAAAGCCTAGATCATCTGCCATAAACGGCAGAATAGGCGTGTAAACGAAACGGCCGATACCCATTGCAACAGCCAACGCCACCATACCGGCTATTGCCAAAGTTAAATGTCCTGAACGCGGATTCAAACTAGACCTGCAGCACCTTAAAGATTGAACTGCTGATAATAACAGCTGTTATAAGTGCTTCAGTGACTATGCGGCTAAATCGGTTAAGGAATCTGATGATTTTGCATGATCAAATTGTTGTAAAAGCTGCTTTTGGCATTGTTCAGCTTCGGTTATGGCTTGTGCTTTTACCGGACCAAAACCTCGAATGTCTCCAGGAATAGAGAACAAATCAACAGCAATATGTTGATTCGAGGTGTTTATTCTGGGCAGTAAATCATCAATTAATGTTTCGTAATTAGTAATTAATTGCCTTTCAGCTTTGCGATCTTGATGATAGCCAAAAATATCAAATGGTGTACCTCTGAGTCCTTTTAGCTTTGCCAATAACCCAAATAGCTTGAGCACCCATGGCCCAAACTCACGTTTTTTAGGCCGGCCATTTGCAGCTTTTCCAGGAAATAATGGCGGAGCAAGATTTAATTTAATTTCAAAATCGCCTTCAAACTCTTGATTGAGCTGCTTTTCAAATTCACCACTTGTGTAAAGACGTGCAACTTCGTATTCATCCTTATATGCTAACAACTTTGCATAATTTTCTGCTACAGCCCGTATCAGCTGTTGATCAAGATTTTGCTCTTCTACCTGTACTTTAACTTTATTAATCAGACTTAAATATTTATTCGATAAGCGTTGGTTTTGATATTGAGTTAGAAACTGGCTTCGATGTTCAATGAGCTCATCCAGCGTCATAGTATCTTGAATTTGTTCACTACTTTGAGGTTTGAGGATGTCGTTTATTAACTCAGGCTGCTCAGCAATCAACCGCCCCAGATTAAATGACTTTTTATTCGCTTCAGTCGCTACGCCATTAATGTCAATTGCATCGATAATAGACTGTGAAGACACAGGTAAATAACCTTTTTGAAAGCTATAACCCAACATTAGAATATTTGTCGCTATGGCATCGCCGATCACCCGTTCAGCAATATCAGTAAAATGTTTAAAATCGTCGTCACTTGTCACATTTTTTTTAATCGACGACTCAACCAGCTTTTGTTTAAAATCAAAATCACGGTGAGTAATAAAACCGGCCACAGGTGTCAAATGTGTGTTCACCACCGCTTTAGTGTGATCCGCTGCACACAACGAAATACCGTCATTGGACGACGCCACCACACTGTCCGCTGCTATCAACAAATCAGCCTTGCCATTGACAATTCTTGGCGATGTGACCTCTTCCGGGTGATGACTTATTCGAACATGACTGATCACCGAACCACCCTTTTGTGCTAACCCGGACATATCCAGAATCATGCTGGCCTTGCCTTCTATATGGGCAGCCATGCCTAACAAGGCACCGATAGTCAGAACACCTGTGCCTCCAACTCCGGTAATTGCAATGTTATAAGGGTGTTCCAGAGAGATTATTGTTTGCGGCTCGGGAATGTCATCCAACTGTGCTGAAAAACCGGTTGCCTTGCTGCGCAATCGGCCACCGTTGACGGTAACAAATGAGGGACAAAAGCCTTTAACGCAGGAGTAATCCTTGTTGCAGCTGGATTGATTGATCTGGCGTTTACGGCCAAAAGCCGTCTCCAATGGCTCAATTGATACGCAATTGGATTGTAAGGAACAATCACCGCAACCTTCACAAACAAGTGGATTGATAAGAATGCGCTTAGCTGGGTCTTCCAATAATCCACGTTTGCGGCGACGACGTTTTTCTGCTGCACAGGTTTGCACATAGACAATAGCCGAACAACCGGGTGTATCACGCAATTGCTCCATCACCGAGTCGATATGATCCCTGTGCAAAACGATGACACCTTCAGCCAATTCATTTTGCTGATAACCCTCTGGCGATTCAGTCAGCAAATAAATAGGTTTGATGCCCTCATAAAATAGCTGATGTGTCACTTGCTGCGGGGTTAGCACACCATCAACCGCCTGCCCGCCAGTCATTGCCACAGCATCGTTATAAAGAATCTTGTAAGTCACATTTGCACCTGATGAGACCGCCTGTCTAACGGCTAGATGCCCGGAATGAAAATATGTCCCATCACCAAGATTAACAAATACGTGTTTCTCATTCGTAAACGGTGCGGTGCCTGTCCAGCTAATGCCTTCGCCACCCATTTGCGAGAAAGTCTCCGTGTTCCTATCCATCCAGGTCACCATAAAGTGACAACCGATTCCTGCCATGGCCCGGCTGCCTTCAGGCACGCGCGTGGAGGTATTATGCGGACAACCGGAACAGTAATAAGGCAGGCGATCTAATGGTGCGATATGGTTTTTCTTAAACTCATTACGTTCCTCAAGCCAGTGCAGCTTAGCTTCAATTTTCTCCTTGAGTGATAAATCCATTTCAAAGTTAAGCAAACGATCGGCAATAGCGCGGGCAACCGTACCTACCGTCAACTCTTCATTAAGCGACAATACATGCTGATCATGATGATCGAATTTGCCGATAATCCTGGGCCGAACATCCGCACGCCAATTGAACAATTGCTGCTTGATTTGGTTCTCAATAATCTCGCGGCGTTCCTCGACAATCAGCACTTCCTCCAAACCCAGTGAAAACCGGCGAATCCCTTCCGGTTCCAGCGGCCATGGCATTCTGACTTTATACACCCGAATACCCAAGTCACGCGCAATTTGCGCATTGATTTCCAACTCACGCAATGCCTGACGCACATTCTCATAAGCTTTGCCTGAAGCAACAATACCCAATCGAGCATTAGGTGAATCAAGTGTAATTTGATCGACCTGGTTCTCCCTGGCAAAGGCTAAGGCAGCGTAGGGCTTATAATTTTGCAGCCGCTGATCCTGTTGCCAACGATCATCCGGCCAACGCAAATTCAAACCTGCTTCGGGTATTTCGAAATCAGCCGGAATGGTAAATTGACGTGCTTCAGCTGCCAGGTCAATTGCTGCTGTCGTTTCAACTGTATCGGAAATAACTTTCATGCCAACCCAACAGCCTGAATAGCGAGACATTGCAAACCCTAACAGACCCATTTCTATGAATTCATGAATACTGGAAGGATAAAGCATAGGAATAATGGCAGACATGAAGTCGTGATCGGATTGATGCGGTAATGTTGAGGATTTTGCACCGTGATCGTCACCGGCCAGGCACAGCACCCCACCATGCCTGGCAGAACCCGCAGCATTGGCATGCTTTAGGACGTCTCCAGAACGATCTACACCCGGGCCCTTTCCATACCAGATACCCACCACACCATCGTATTTGGCTCCAGGAGACAGGTGTAATTGCTGTGAACCCCAAACTGCCGTTGCGGCCAGGTCTTCATTCACACCCGGCTGAAAAACGATGCCGTATTCGTCCAGATATTTTTGCGCAGATTGAAGCTGCAAATCATAATTACCTAGTGGCGACCCACGATAACCCGAGATAAAACCGGCTGTATTTAAGCCTGCAGCACGATCCCGTTTAATTTGCACCATCGGCAATCTTACTAACGCTTGAGTACCATTTAAAAATATCCGCCCATGTTCTTGAGCGTATTTTTGTTCAAGACTGATTGCAGGAGATTTTGACATGCTGAACCTGTGTGCGTATTTAGATAATCATACTTAAATCCGGCTAGGATGTGGGTTTTTATTTGTTTAGTTAATGAGAACTTATTAGATATTTACTCTAATAAATCTAATTAAATTAGACTAAATTTCCTATTATTAGAGAAACTGTAAATTACCAATAGCCCATTCGGTCAATTTAATGTTTGAGTTTATAACCAGCCATGTTTAATTTTTACCTGCCGCAAACAACCAGCGTGCGAAGCGGCGTAAACCACGACTGGTTTTACGAAACAACCAGCCTTTTGATGAATGTTGATTAACTAAAGCAGTTTCCCTAACAGTGAGTTGCTCGGGTGCTAATTTCTGCTTGAGTTTAAGCACAGCTGAATAATCTGCCTTGCAACCTTGTTCGAACAAATAGTTCCAAGGTTTATTCCAGGAATTTGCCTTAAATATACAACCCACATAATCGACCAAATATGGCAAGTCGTTCTCATCGATGAGAATATTACCCGGCCCACGCAAGTCACAATGGGCCACGCCGGCTGCGTGTATTTTCCCAATCAAATTATTTAGCTCATCTTCAAACTTAAGCCAGTTCAATGGACGCTCAAGTTTGGCTGCGGCCTGTGATTGGCAATAAGAAGTAATCAACACCCGATTGTTGTCACACAAGTACAAATCAGGTATCCCTGCTATACCCTGCAATTTATTAAGCGCCTTAATTTCTCGCTTTACTAATAAGGGCCCGGCAAACGCCCCAAACCAACCGCTGGTCAGGTTGTAATCCTTAACCACATAATCACTGCCGTCAATAATTACATGCATGACGTCCGGGCGAGTACCTTTGGCAGTGCGAAAATATTCAACAATATTTTCTCGCAGGCGAGAATATTCAATTGTTGTGGCTGATGACATTAAAGATAGATAACTATGTTAATATTCGATCCGAATTTTAGCTTGTCGTAAAACGCAAAGATACCATGACTAATCGATTATCCAGTTTAACAGCCATTTCCCCTTTAGATGGTCGATATTATTCTAAGGTTGCCATTCTTGGTGAGACTTTCAGTGAATATGCCTTAATCCGCTATCGTCTTCTTATCGAAATCGAATGGTTCAAGGCGCTTGCGGCCAATGATCAAATTATTGAACTACCCGCTTTCAGTCAGCAGGCTATCGATTTTCTTGATCAAATCTACACTGACTTTGATGAAACTGAAGCTGAAACAATCAAAAAAACCGAATCCGTGACCAACCATGATGTCAAAGCCGTTGAATATTATTTAAAAGAGAAAATCGCTCAAAACCAGGAACTAAATCAGGCCAGTGAATTTATTCATTTTGCCTGTACCTCTGAAGACATCAACAACCTATCTCATGGCTTAATGTTGCTTAATGGCAGACAACCGTTGATTGCCGCCATGCAGCAAATTATTAGCAAGCTGGACAAGTTAGCCGATGAATTTGCTGATCAATCCATGTTATCACGAACTCATGGCCAGACTGCTTCACCAACCACCATGGGTAAAGAATTGCGTAATTTTTATCGTCGCTTAAACAAACAGCTAACCGAATTTTCGTCTGTGCCGTGTCTGGGTAAAATCAATGGGGCTGTTGGTAATTATAATGCTCATGTTTCAGCTTACCCGGAAATTGACTGGGAGAGCAGCAGTGAGCAATTTGTAACCGGTTTGGGGCTTAAATGGAATTCACACACGACCCAGATTGAACCGCATGATTTCATGGCAGAGTTATTTCACGCGCTAGAGCGTTTTAATAATATTCTTATCGATCTCAATCGTGACATTTGGGGTTATATTTCATTAGGTTATTTCAAACAAAAAGTCATTGCAGGTGAAGTGGGTTCATCTACCATGCCCCATAAAGTTAACCCCATTGATTTTGAAAACTCTGAAGGCAACCTGGGGTTAGCAAATGCTGTGCTGCATCATTTAGCCGGCAAACTCACCATAAGCCGTTGGCAGCGTGATCTAACGGACTCTACAGTGTTAAGGAATATGGGCGTTGGCTTCGGTTATAGCTTTCTGGCCTATGAATCAATCAACAAAGGCTTGAACAAGCTTGAATTAAATCGTGATGCGCTTTTAGCTGATCTTGATCAAAGCTGGGAGGTACTGGCCGAAGCTATTCAAACCGTAATGCGTAAACACAATATCCCGGAACCTTATGAAAAACTAAAGGCTTTAACTCGCGGGAATAGTGAAATCAATCAAGAAGTATTAACTGATTTCATTGATTCGTTAGAGTTACCCGAAGATGAAAAAGCCAATTTAAAAGCTTTGACACCTGCTAATTATATCGGTTTGGCGGCGAAGCTTGCTAAGGTTGATTGAATTATCTGGAGCATATCTTCAAGAAGAATGTCGTTGGTAGATTGCAAAACTTTCTACCCCTCCTGTCCTACCCTGCTAGAGGGAGCGTCATTGAATAAAATCTCAACAATTTCAGACGCCATCAAACTACAAAAATCCTGAGAACCTAAGCACCTATTGTGACGCCTTCCCCAGTTCAACTGCGCCTCTCCAAACTCATGGCCCAAAAAGGCCTGTGTTCGCGCCGTGAAGCTGATTTTTATATTAGTCAAGGATGGGTCAAAGTCGATGGTAAAATCGTCGATCAGCTCGGTATCAAAGTTTATGAAAATCAAGAAATCATTTTGCTTGATCAGGCAAAACAATCTCAACATTCAAAATTAACTGTCATTCTTAACAAACCGGTCGGCTATGTATCCGGCACACCTGAAAAAGATTACAAACCTGCGGCTTCTTTAATCACAACAACTAATTGCAGCCACAAACCACCGAAAAATTTTATTAATAACAAATCATTACATTCACTGGCACCCGCCGGACGTCTAGATATCGATTCAGAAGGACTTTTGGTTTTAACACAGGATGGCCGTATAGCCCGAAAATTAATAAATCCAGATTCGGATATTGAAAAGGAATATTTGATTCGTTTTAAAGGTGATTTATCTCAAGCCAAATTAAATTTACTTCGCCATGGCCTATCATTAGACGGCAAGCAACTAAAACCGGCCAAGGTTAACCAGATCAATCGTGATCAACTTAAGTTTATTCTAAAGGAAGGACGCAAACGACAAATCAGACGTATGTGTAAACAAATCGGTTTAAACATTCTAAAATTGCAACGCGTACGTATTGGTAGAATCCGGTTAGGCTCGTTACCTCTTGGGCAATGGCGGGTACTAAAGTCAGGTGAAAATTTTTGATGTATAAATTACTACAGCCATTATTATTCAAACTTGATGCTGAGCTCAGTCATGATTTGGCTATCAAAACGCTGAGTATTGCGAATAAACACTCAGCATTATGCTCACTGATTTCAAAAAGCTGTCGTCCCGAGTCAATACATAATCCAGTCAACATAATGGGATTGGATTTTCCTAATCGTGTTGGCCTGGCAGCAGGATTAGACAAACACGCCCAATGCATTAATGCCTTTGCTGCAATGGGTTTTGGCTTTATTGAAACCGGCACGGTGACGCCTTTGCCCCAAGCCGGCAATGAAAAACCCAGATTATTCCGATTACCCGAACATCAGGCCATTATCAATCGCATGGGTTTTAATAGCGTCGGGCTGGACCAATTCATCAAAAACTATAAAAAGCGTAACACCGATGCAATTATTGGAATAAACCTCGGTAAAAATGCTGTGACACCGCTCGCAAATGCTGTGAACGATTACATTAAGGGCATGCAGCGCACGTTTACCCTGGCAGATTATTTGACTATTAATCTTTCATCACCCAATACCAAGCAATTGCGTGAATTACAGCGCGGCGACAGCTTTGAGCAACTGGTAATGATACTTAAACGTGAACAAACACGGTTAGCCGACCAACATGGCAAATACACTCCGCTGGCAATAAAGATTGCACCTGATTTAAGCAAGCAAGAAATCCAGGATATTGCAGCAGCATGCATGACACATAAAATAGACTGTATTATTGCAACCAACACCACAACCCACCGAGAAATGTTGGCTGATCACCCACTCAGCCATGAAACTGGGGGATTAAGCGGTCCACCGGTCAAATCAGCATCCAACCAAGTTATCCAGACTTTGGCAAACATCCTGCAAGGTGAAATCCCGATCATTGGTGTAGGCGGTATCAACTGCGCTGAAGATGCGGTGGAAAAAATCCAAATGGGTGCCAACCTGGTACAGATTTATACAGGATTGATTTATCAAGGGCCGAGACTGATTAAAGAAATTGGAACAGCACTTTCCAGCTTTAAGACCACTTAAATTCAAGATGCTGGACTAGTTTAGATTCTAATATTCCGGGCATGGCATACCCGCTGCTCCCCATGCCAAAACATCAGCAATATTTTCCTTTAAGGAATATGGTGCAGATTCACGGCCAGCACCTGGTTTCCAACTCCAGGCAATAAACTTATCATGACAGAGATGGTCGGCGATCTCTTTAGCATTTTCTTTTCCACCATTACGTTTACTATCCTTCACTTGCTCACAAACCTCTTTGGAGGTTTTACCGAACCACTCAAAGTCCACCGGTGGTAACACCCATGACACCTTCTCTCCGTCCATGTCTTCATTATAGACACCCGGAGCACCGTGAGCTATGGTGTTATTTGTTGTTGTATGACAACTGCTACATTCAAATGAATCACTTCCACCTCTAGTTCCATGCGCACCAATAACAGGCGCAGAGACATTCATCCCATGTGGACGAGTAACGCCGTAACTTGGACCAGACCACATTGGTATATTATCCGCACCAACATGACAATTTGTGCAACGCGGGTGTGAGAACACTTCATAAATCTTGGCCCAATATTCATGCCCTTGTTTCTCACTGATCGATCCTTGTGCTGGAATTTCATCATAAAGCTCACATTTTTCCGCAAATCCTTCAATTACAAACATGAAAAAGCAAACTAAAAATACCAGCTTTTTTTCTATCACTTTCATCTTATATAAACTTGATATGTTTGTTCAGCGGCAGCTCGCGTATTCTTTGACCAGTTGCTGCAAATATCGCATTAGCCAATGCCGGGGCGGCTGGTGGAACAGTAGGTTCACCGATACCCCGTATTTCATCAGCATTCTCCAGGGCACAGATTTCAATTTCAGGGGTTTGATACATACGCATACATTCATAGGCATGAAAATTGGTTTGCTCAGCTTTACCATCCTTGTAAGTGAGTTCTGCATTCATAGCATGACCTAGTCCCCATATAACACCCCCCATCATTTGATTCTCAATATTTACTGGATCCAATACCTTACCCACATCAGCCACTACATAAGCTTTATCTATTTTTATGCCTTTGGCTGTGTTTGTGACTTCAACGACTTCGGCCACTGGCACGCCAAACGATAATGTATACGCGACTCCACGCCCACTACCCGCAGGAAGAGCACTGCCCCAATTAGACATTTCACCGACTTTTTCCAATACCTTGCTTGACACTGAATGCGAACATAGTCGTATACGTTCCTCTAGCGGATCGGCACCTGCAGCATGAATCAACTCATCAAGAAAACAGTCGTGAAAGAATCCATTACCTGATGCTCCCACCGAACGCCAGGAACTAACCGGCACCATTGAAGGCACTTTATAACCAGTTACCCGATAATTCGGTATCGAAAAAGGCTGATCCCAGGCGCCTGATACCAGAGCCACGTCTTTACGAAGTGCATTTGCAATTATCGCTTCTGGTATAGAAATTGGCATACGTAAACCCGGCAATGATATTGTTGTTCTACTAAACTGTGATGCAGTTGTAGATAATGCAGCAATTTTTAAGTCCATCGCCTCCACTTTACCGTTGTTGACTACACCCCGAGCCTTAGCCAATTGCATAGTACGCGGAAAATCATGTGTCATGTCTTCTTCTCTGGACCAGGTCATTTTGATTAGATCACCTGGTCTTGCTTTAGCTAATTCAATTGCCTGACAGACAAAGTCATCTTCCAGGCGCCGGCCAAAACTACCACCCATCACTTCAACATAGACATGAATATTATCTTCAGATAATCCTGTCAGCTTAGCAGCGACTGATTTGACGAATAATGGAATTTGAGTACCCACCCAAATATCGAGTCGACCATCCTCAAGCAGCACTGTTGCATTCATGGGTTCTAAAGGTGCATGAGCCAGATAAGGCACACGATAATTTGCTTCTACAACATCACCTTGTTCTAAAGCAGTTTTGACATTTCCTTCGTTTTTAAGCCTGTTCTTCTTACGCCAGGGAGTAAATGAGTTCTCGAATTCCTCCCACATCTGATATGAAGTTTCCGGATAAGAGGCGTCCTCCCACTTAATGTCTATACTGTCAACTAGTTCAAATGCTTGCCAAGTATTATCAGCTATAACACCTACTCCACCACTAATGGGTATTACTTTATCTTTACCAACAATACTTTCAGCGAATTTAGCGTCATAACTGATTATTTTTCCACCTAATCGTGGATTAGTACGCACTGCAGCATATAACATTCCATCTTTGTTAATATCGATGCCGTATTTTTGCTTGCCTGTACATTTATCCACCATATCCACACGCTGCATAGGCTTACCCAAAACTCGGCAATTACTTTTTAGCTTTAGGTCGTCTATCTTGATCTCTTCAGATAATTTAATGTCAGCAGCTTCAGGCGCTAACTCAACATAGCTGTATTTTGTGCCATCAGGCAACAGCACATGGCCATTTTCAGTTTTTAATTTATTTTTATGCACTTTGCTACGTTCAGCTGCAGCCATTATTAGCAACTGTCGGGCGACTGCGCCGGTGAGCCGCAATTTATAGTGAGCATCTGCCACAGTTGAAGAACCACCGGTCATGAATAAGCCTATTCTTTCGCTAAAACCTTCCGTAAAATTGCGCAATCGTACAGCCCATTTACTATTATCCGTTGAAGCAAATGGCAAAAGCTCTGACAACACTTTACCGTTAAAATATTCCGGTTTTGGTGGGCCATGGTCAACCTGAATAGAGTCATCATCAAGTTCAACGTCCAACTCCTCGGCCACCAGGGCGGCTTGTACGGAATAGGCACCCTGGCCCATGTCAGCCCGTGGCGTAATAATCGTTATGCCGGTCTGGTCAATTCGGATATAAGGTGTCAAATGGGTTTTATCTTTGCTTTTTCTTTGAAGCAGGGAAAACCCTTTGGATTGACAGCCAATTAACATGCCACCAGTGATTGCAACTGAACCTATAAGGAATGAACGCCTGGTAATGGCTGCCAGGTTACCCATTGTTCGCCTCAGTCAAGCTTTTCGCAGCTGTTTTAATAGCTTTGCGAATTAATGGATAAGTACCACAACGACACAGGTTTCCCGACATCACACGGTCGATATCATCATCGGTAGGATTTTTATTCTTGCTAAGCAGAGCCGTTGCCGACATGATTTGGCCAGATTGACAATAGCCGCATTGTGCGACTTGATGTTGAACCCAGCTTTCCTTGACTGCTTTTGCAATAGTTGAATCAGCCGCCTCAATAGTAATAACTTTATCGTCTTCAGTAAGCTCCCCAACTTCGGTTACACAAGAGCGACGCGAAAGCCCATTTATATGAACTGTACAAGCACCACACTGAGCAATTCCACAGCCGTACTTAGTACCTGTTAACTTAAGTTCATCTCTCAAAATCCATAGTAGAGGAGTGCGTTTATGACGTATATCTAATCTATGTCTCACACCATTAACATTTATCTCTACATAATCAGCCATTAAGCGCCTCTATACCCACTTTTCTTCTAATTAAATATTATCCACAGCAGTCGAGGGTGTCTTTATTACTTTAGTCTAGTTTGGCCATTAACTTTCGCTGTAATAGCTTAGGCTAAAAATATTTACAAGATAATGATTAGTCTGAACAAGTTCACTCAAAAGTTTTTAGCTTCAAAGTGGCCTGATTGTTAATAACTTTACCCATAAGGTTCCGCTTGGCGACCCAGTTTTCGTTTTAGGCGATACTCGCGTTGGGCTATGTATAATGTGCTGGAGATGATGACTAAAGCGCCTAGTAGCACATTAAATGTAGGCACTTCGGCAAAAACCAGATAACCAGCTATACCAACGAAGAGGATGCGCAGGTATTGAAACGGCGCCACGAAACTGGCCTCACCGATCGAATAGGCTTTGATGTCGAAGTAGGTTCTCGAGGTAGCAAACAGGGCCACCACAAATATCAGAACTTGCCACTGAGTCGTTGTTGGCCAAGTCCAGTTCATAATGGCGAATGGCAAGCTAATTATCGTTACGATTGTAAATATATAAAACATCAATACTGCCGGTGAGTCGGTTTTTGATAATTGTTTGTTAAGTATTAACGATACGGCAAAGAAAACTGAACTAAATACCGGAATTAATAAACGCTGATCGAATCCTTGCAAACCCGGATTAATCACTATGATTGTACCTATAAACCCAACCAAGGTAGCCAGCAAACGTCGCCAACCGACTTTTTCGTTTAGCAATGGAATCGCAAAAATAGTCACAAACAGCGGTGCAGTAAAAAATAAGACTGTAGCAGTAGCCAGGGGCAGAATGGTTAAACTATAAAAGCCTAAATTAATCGCTATTGCCGCAAACAGGCCACGGATTAAATGCAGTTTTAATTGTGAACTCTTAAGTGAGCCAAAACCTGTTTTGGCTAGAGCTGGAAAAATCAATAAAAGGCCAAACAAGCACCTTATAACCACTATTTGAGTCGAATGAATCTCCCCCGCCAGGCCTTTTAAACCCAGGCTCATTACGGTCGCTCCAAGGCAGGAGGCAATTATCCATAAGGCACCTTGAAGGTTAGCCGACAATCAAGAGCCTGTGACCCATACACGGGCATTTCTAAAAATTCGCATCCAGGGGCTGTCCTCGCCCCATTCAGAGGAACGCCAACTATTAGTAACAGAACGAAAAACACGCTCAGGGTGCGGCATTAAAATAGTTGCTCGCCCATCGGTACTGGTTAAAGCTGTGATTGCCTGTGTCGATCCATTAGGATTGTAGGGATAGATTTGTGTGGGCTGCCCGTTGTGATCAATAAACCTGGCGGCCACAAGGCTGGTTGCCTGTACAGCAACTAATTGATCATCCGAATCAAATTGAGCACGCCCTTCTCCATGGGCAACGACCACCGGGAACTCACTGCCCGTCATCCCGTTGAAAAATATCGAAGGGCTGTTTTCAATTTTAACCATGACTTGTCGAGCTTCATATTGCTCCGATTTATTCCGTTCAAACTGCGGCCAGCTGGCTGCTCCCGGGATAAGTGATTTAATTCCGGACATCATTTGACAACCATTGCACACTCCCAGACTAAATTTATCTGACTGATGAAAAAACTCGGCAAACTGATCGGCTAATTTATTGTTGAACAAAATGGATTTGGCCCATCCCTGACCGGCACCTAAAACATCACCGAAGGAAAAACCACCACAGGCTACAACACCGACGAAATGAGTAAGTGTTTGCCTGCCGTCAACCAAATCACTCATATGCACGTCGACCGATGTAAACCCGGCCCGGTCAAACGCTGCCGCCATTTCAGTCTGGCTATTGACGCCTTGTTCGCGCAAGATAGCAACTCTCGGCCTTGCACCAGTATTTATGTAGGGCAAAGCAATATCTTCTTTAACGTCAAAGGTCAATTTGCTGTACAAACCCGAATCAGACTCATCCAAAAGGCGGTCATACTCTTGTTGTGCACATTGTGGATTATCACGCAGTGATTGCATCTTATAAGTCGTGTGTGACCATTTTCGATGCAACTCAATGCGGCTGGATTCAAAGATCAGATTTCCCCCTCTACTGATCTGAATCTTTCGAGAATCAATCGACTGACCTATCATGTGACAACAATCTATCAGGCCGTGTTTTTCCAAAATCGATTCTACATGTTGTTTATCACGGCTATTGATTTGGATAACGGCACCTAATTCTTCGTTAAATAGCGTAGATTTCTCATTACCATCAAGGCTATCAAGATTAATGACCAAGCCACAGCGTCCTGCAAATGCCATTTCCATCAGGGTCACAAATAATCCGCCGTCTGAGCGATCATGGTAAGCCAAAAGCAACCCTTGTAAATTCAGTTCTTGGATTGCAGCAAAAAATCCTCTCAACAACTGCGGATCATTTACATCCGGTGCCAATTCACCGGTTTGATTAAACACCTGTGCCAAACAGCTGCCGCCCAGGCGATTCAAGCCTTGACCTAAATCGATTAACAATAGCTCAGTATCTTCTTTATTGGATAAAACGGGCGTTAAGGTTTTTCTGACATCGGTAACGGGTGCAAACCCGGTGACAATTAAGGACACAGGTGCTGCAACAGTTTGTTCCCGGTTATTCTCTTGCCATACTGTTCGCATGGACATTGAATCTTTACCTACAGGAATAGATATACCCAACTGCGGACACAACTCCATGCCAACAGCTTTAACTGTCTCATATAAAGCCGCATCTTGCCCCGGATAACCGGCAGCCGCCATCCAGTTCGCCGAAAGTTTAATTTTCTTAGTAGATTGAATTGGTGCTGCGGCAATATTTGTAAGCACTTCTCCAATGGCCATCCGACCACTCGCGGCCGGATTGAGTATGGCAACAGGTGTACGCTCGCCCATAGCCATTGCTTCGCCATGAACACTGTCGTAACTGCTCGTCGTTACCGCCACATCCGCAACAGGCACCTGCCATGGGCCGACCATTTGATCACGCGAGATCATTCCAGTGACACTGCGGTCGCCGATGGTAATCAAAAATGTTTTGTCAGCAATAGTAGGCAGGTTGAGCAATCGATTAACTGCTTCATCGAGACTGATTAAATCCAAATCCAATTCTAATTTTGCACTGGCACAGCTAGTTACGTCTCGATGCATTTTGGGTGGATTACCGAATAAAACATCCATTTCAATATCGATTGGATGACCACCATGATTGTCTAACAAACTGTCAGTTAAGCTAAGCTGTTGTGCCTGTGTACCCTCACCGATAACACAGTATAAACAACGTTCGCGCCGGCAGATTTGTTCAAATTCTTCCAGCCGTTCCGGGTCGATGGCCAATACATAACGTTCCTGTGCTTCGTTACACCAGATTTCCATAGGCGACATGCCCGGTTCATCATTGAGTATCTGTCGTAGTTCGAATTCACCGCCCAGATCTGCATCATGAACTAATTCCGGTACAGCATTGGAAAGTCCGCCTGCGCCTACATCGTGAATTGATACAATTGGGTTGTCTTTACCCATGGCCCAGCAAACATCAATGACTTCCTGACAGCGCCGTTGCATCTCCGGATTACCCCGCTGGACCGAAGCAAAATCCAAGTCTTCATCACTATGCCCACTGGCCACACTGGATGCTGCACCACCGCCAAGCCCGATCAGCATGGCAGGGCCACCCAACACCACAATTTTGGCACCGTCATTGATCTGATTTTTATTAATATGCTGCTCACGGATATTACCCAGACCACCGGCAATCATTATTGGTTTGTGGTAGCCAAACCTCGAAGAACCCAGCGCAGGCGATTGTTCAAAGGTACGAAAATAACCTGCAATATTCGGTCGTCCGAATTCGTTATTAAATGATGCCCCACCGATCGGCCCATCCAGCATAATTTGCAACGGTGTCGCGATATGAGACGGTTTATGCTCTTCACCTTCCCAGGCTTGAATTGCATCGACAAGGCGCAAATTTGAAACGCTGAATCCGGTCACACCGGCTTTGGGCTTACCGCCTCTACCTGTCGCACCTTCATCCCGAATCTCACCACCGGAACCCGTTGCTGCACCAGGAAATGGCGAGATCGCGGTTGGATGATTATGCGTTTCAACTTTAGCCAGAATGTGGACAGGTTCTTGACTATAACCATATATATTGGTTTGTTTGTCAGGGAAAAAACGCCCTGCCTGTGATCCTTCAATTACAGCTGCGTTATCTTTGTATGCAATCAGGGTTCCGTCACTGTGTAGTTGATGAGTGTTGCGAATCATCGCAAACAATGATTTATCCTGATCCTCGCCATCAATAGTCCAGCTGGCATTAAATATTTTGTGCCGGCAATGCTCGGAATTGACCTGCGAAAACATCATTAACTCAACATCAGTTAAATTACGATTCGCTTTGACAGCACTTTGATACAAATATTCAATTTCGTCCTGTGCCAGTGCAAGCCCCATTTTTTTGTTAGCTCGCTCTAACTCAGATTTGCCTTTTTCAAGCACCTCTACAAACCTTAAAGATTTAGGCTGCTCATGGTTAAAAATTTGCTCGAATTGTGATTCTGCATATAACAAAGATTCGGTCATGCGGTCTGATAATAACTGCGCAAGTACCGACTTATCAGAATTGCTTAGCTCAAAGGGTTGATCAAACTGTAACTGCCATTCAATACCACGCTCCAATCGCAGAACCGCTTCTAATGAACAATGATGAGCAATATCAGTGGCCTTGGTTGACCAGGGTGAAATCGTGCCCAGCCGCGGGACTACCCATAAATTTATTGCATCGGTTAAATCCTGGCCCGTGGTTCCATAATCCAGCAATTGCAATAGTATGGATTCATTAAAGCTTTGACTGGCCTCATCAATCTGAGCGAAATGGATAAAGCGGGCATTAACCCGCTTTAACTGTTTGAATTGATCACTCAGGCCCTGAGCTAGTTTATTTAGACGAAATTCCGAGAATGCCTGAGCACCCCGGTAAGCATTGATTTGCACTAGTGTCTACTTTTGAATGTTATTTAAGCTGTTCGTGAAGTTGTCTCAATAAGCTGATTGCGGTTTCTGAGTTATCATGAAGCCCTTCTTCAGTAGCGATTGCCACAACTGTTTTTTCATCACCTTGCGGCAACAATCTGACTTGCATACGATAAGTAATATCTTCTGCATCTTTTTTCTTGCGCTTAAACAAGCGACCGAAAAAGCCGGGCTTTTCTTCCTCGATATCCAGATCAGCTAATTCAACCACATAGCCTCCCTGCTGACGGTTACGGCCAAAAATTGTTACACCGGATCTATCCAGCGCCAAACCAACCCGTTGCCAGGCTCTGGGAAAGCCGTCATCCAGAACCAACACCGGCTCATCCGTATCTTCAATAATCAATCGGGAACGATCACTGCTTGCCGGTCTGTTTTGGTCAGCAACCAGGTCTGCCTGATCTTCTTCTACACCCAAATAAACCATTATTTGCCGCATTACTTCAACTTCTAAACCACGATCAGTTGGACGCTTGACCCACTTGTATTCACCGACATCTTTGTTAAAAGGGCTGACAGGTACTTCTTCAAGCCCCTGATGACTCACGTAAACTTCAGTGGTGCCATCTTCAACCCCTCTGTCGATTCTGACCCGGTACTTATCCCGTTGGCCAGATGTAGTGAGCTTATTCAATAAACCTCGGAACAGTTTACCTACATCGGATGTTAAATCTGCGTAGTTCACTAACCAATCGGTTTCAATAACACCGGATTGGGGGTTAGCAGTTAACAGTTTAATTCCATCTTTTTCCCAAAATGAGATCAGCTGCGGCCAGACATTGTCAGGAATATCGTCAACAACCAACCAACGTTGCTGACCATCTCTGAGCATCTTAACATTGGACGGTTCAGCCAACACATTGCTGTTTGAAAGCACACCTGAAGTTTGACCTGAGGAATTTACCGCACCGGGAATGGTGATATTTTTGTTTGGATCAGTCTGAGTCAGGTCCGGTGGTACTTCCAGGCCGCTACTGCGATGGGATGAACCATAGTATTCAGCCTTGGGTTTATCTTCTTTATCTGAGAAACTACAGCCGCCAACAACTATCGCTAACAACATAGCCAAGATAGAATTACTTAAAATTTTGCCATTCATAGATATAGCCTTTTTCATTATCAGATTGACTCCATTATTGATAGCTGACGCAAAGTTTATCCAGGCCAGCTTAAGTTCGACTGAAGCCATTTGTTAAAGGTTAGCAATCGCCTGTTGCACCACAGCTCGTTTTGCTTGTGGTAATTTGATTAGAGGCAAACGTATTCCCGCATCAATCAAACCCATTTCATGTAACGCCCATTTAACCGGGATGGGGTTAGTATCACAACCCATTGCGTCATATAAGCCTTGTAACTGTTGGTTCTTTTCTCTCGCTTCGCTAATCTTTCCTGCCAGCGCTAATTCACACACTTGCTGAGTATGCGCAGGTGCCACATTAGCCGCTACAGAAATAACACCTTGCCCGCCTTCAACCATATAGTCAAAAAAGCTTCCATCATCACCTGAGAGTAAAACAAAATTATCACCACAGGCTTGCCTCATTGGTTTAACCCTGGACATGTCAGCCGTAGCATCCTTAATACCGATAATATTATCTATCTGAGCCAGACGAATCACTGTATCAGTTTCTATATCGCTCGAGGTTCGCTTCGGTACGTTATATAAAATTATTGGAATATCAACAGCTTCAGCAATAGATTTAAAGTGTTGGTACATGCCTTCCTGTGGTGGGCGATTATAATAAGGCGCAACTATTAAACATGCATCAGCACCTGCACTTTTAGCCTCAGCCGTTAGTGATATAGCTTCACTGGTAGAATTTGAACCGGTCCCGGCGATAACTGGGATACGTCCGTTTACATACTCGACTACTTTTCGAGTGACCTCAGAGTCCTCTTCGTGACTTAAAGTTGCAGACTCTCCCGTAGTTCCTACTGACACTATAGCCTGAGTCTTATTTTCAATATGAAATTCAACTAATTTTGCCAATGCAGCATAGTCAACACTGCCGTCATCATGCATTGGCGTAACCAGTGCAACAATACTGCCACTAAACATAAGATTCTCGCTGATTTTTAGGCTTTGAATTACTAATGTTATGGATAGTACTTTGCCCGCATAATGAAAACAACCCGCTAAATGAAATTTCTGCCCGGCAATATTTTCAAGCTGCATAATCAATATCTATTCACACTTAAAGAGATTTATTAGTTCCTCCAATTAATGCATTGAATTAGCTTGAAATTTTTATGCCAAAACTAAACAAAACACAATATATAGTAATTTTAACTTTACCAACCACTATATGATGTGTAACATAGGTGCCGACTGGCACTTGGGAGATAACGCCTTGAAATGTAAAAAATGCCATAGCCACATGGCCATGACTCGTTCGGAAACAACTCATAAATGCGTGCAAATCTGGTATGAATGCCCTGCTTGCGGCAGTCACATGCTGAGCAGCACACCCGCAGAAATATTTGATATTCGGGATACCCAGTTGGGGAAAAAGCAATTAAACTCCGTGACTCCGGCAATTCGCAGATTTCACACAAATGGGGCATCGATTAACTAAGATATACACTCGCACAGGCGACAAAGGAACAACTGGGCTAGCCGACGGCAATCGGATTGATAAAGATGATCATCGTATTGAATCCATGGGTGATGTGGATGAGCTTAATTGCGCTATCGGTTTATTACTGACTGAGCCTGTTCCCGACGAATTACGAAATGATTTAGTTAAGATTCAACATATCTTGTTTAATCTGGGAGGAGAATTAGCCATGCCGGATTATCAGTTAGTTAAGGAAGACGACATTCAATTGCTGGAAAACAGATTAGATTATTACAATGAATCCTTAACGCCTTTAAAAGAATTCATCCTGCCTGGCGGCACTAAAGCCGCTTCCTATGCTCATCTATGCAGAAGCGTTTGTCGACGGGCAGAACGACAAATGGTAAGTCTAAACAAAACGCTTGAATCACCGCACCAAATTGCTCAAAACTTTTTAAACCGATTATCAGATTTCTTGTTCGTTATTTGTAGATATATTAATCACGCAAGTGGTGTGTCAGATGTATTGTGGAATAACGAATTTTCTAAGACATAAATCCCAAAAATACAGCAATGCAGAATTTGTAATAATTCTGTAACATTACATATAATCTCTCGATCAATCGAGATATCATATGGCCTACATTCTGATTCCATTTATCACTACCACAGTGCTGGTGATTTTGGATGTTATTTTACGCGGCGATTTAATCAAAGATAACATCAGTCACTATTCAGTCATAGTGATCTTGCTGTTTGGATTTATTTATTTTTCCCGCATCGTCTGTATCAGTATTCCGAACAAAGTAATTCGATTGTCGCTTGGCGTATTAACGGCTGTACTTTTTTCTATTATTTATTGGATTCAAAGTGCAGTTTATATTGTTTACTATCAGTTTATTACTGCCGTTGATATAGGCCTGATCGTCGGTAATCTTAAATACTGGCAGCAAGGTGCAAACAAACTGTTGTCGATTATTAACCTACCTTGGTTTGCGGTGTATTTAATTATCTTCTTACTTACTTTTATTTATCGATCTCCCCGTATACCGATTTCAATTAGCAATATTATCCGCCAGCAGGCCATGATTTTTCTGATTGTAGCTATCTCCTCTTTAAGCAGTTTGTTTTATATCAAACAAAAGCAATTGCATTATTTGACTACACCTGTCATGTCATTAACACATGAATTGAGGCGTTTCAATCTCGAAAGACCTCGTTTTATGAAAAAAGTCAAACCGGGGGCCGAGCTGGATTTTTATCAACGCGACGTTGACCAAATTCCTGATTTTAAGCGCCGAGGTGATTTCAATATTTTATTTGTTATTCTTGAGTCGTTACGACAAGATCATATGTCACTGTATGGTTACGAACGTGATACGACTCCATTTCAGTCACAACGTTTTAAACATTCATTTCATTTCAATCATGCAATTTCGAATACGACTTCGACTGACACATCGGCTGAACTAATCTTTACGGGCATTGATCGTACCAACCTGAACATCCATAGCACGTCGTTATTATGGTCTTATTTAAAGCAAGCTAATCTGAATTTGTTTTATATTGGTTCACACTGGCTGGAGTGGAATGGCTGGTTTGGCCGCGCTTTTTTATCTAAAGATGTTGATTCAATCCAAGCCCCGCTTGCCGTAGATGCATCACTGATCGGTTATGATATGACCACAGCAAGAAAATTCAAAACCACACTGGCAGAATTCGCTAAAAAAGATCAACCCTTTTTCGGTGTAGTCCACTTTGCAGGTACACATTATCCTTATGTTTCACCCCCTGATTACCATAAGTGGGTTCCTGCTGATGACAGGTTCGAACCGAGAAAAGTACAAGAGCTTATTAACAAATACAATAACGCCATTCTTTATAACGACGCCGCAGTTGAAATTATTGTTAACGAACTTGAGCAACAAAATTTAGACGACAATACAATTATTGTAGTGACTGCGGATCATGCTGAAGCAATGTACGAACATCGGCAATTTTTTCACGGCAAAGTTTTCTGGCAAGAAGGTATTCATGTACCGCTTTATATCGATATCCCACCTCAGTTGAAACACCTTTTCAGTACTGAACAAATAGAAAATTTAAGTACTAATGGTGATAATTTTGTATCTATTGTCGATCTTTTTCCGACTATTCTGGATTTATACAATATCCCTGCCGCAAAAAAACTCGATGGCTTCAGCCTGCTCAGGCCCTACCCTGAATCGTTTATACGGGTTTATATGATTCCTGATGAATACGCCATCATTCATTCTCACTCCGGTGAAAAATTTCATGTCGACAATAACAGGCGAATAGTTCGTCAAACAGATTTACGTCGCGATCCAAATGAGAAAAATTATACTGAACACCGAACTAACCGGCGCATTCCGATTCGGGAGTTAATCGACCTGGTACAACAGGAGAAACTGGCAGAGCTGACTGACTCAATCAATAATGAATAAGTGACGTGGATAATTACAAAATGTTTGTGCACCATTTTCAGTCACCCTAAAACTCTCAGTAATTTCAAGCCCCCAGTCATCCATCCATAATGCCGGGATCATATGGAACGTCATATTTTCCTGCAAGATAGTTTCATCACCCGGTCGCAGACTCATGGTACGCTCACCCCAGTCCGGCGGATAACTAAGACCGATGGGATAACCAATACGGCTTTCTTTTTTTATGCCGTATCTTGCAATCACTTCACGCCATGCCTGTTCTACCTGGGCACAGGTATTACCGGGTTTTGCCGTTTCTAAAGCTGCTTCAATGCCTTCAAGCTGAGCCTTTTCCGCATTCAGAAATTGCTTCGGTGGCTGACCCAGATAGATCGTTCTGGACAAAGGGCAATGATAGCGTTTGTAACAGCCGGCAATTTCAAAAAACGTACCCTGATTGTTTTTTATCGGTTCATCATCCCAGGTCAAATGCGGCGCAGCGGCATCTGCCCCTGAAGGCAGTAACGGCACAATCGCCGGATAATCCCCACCCAGGCCATCAATACCTGTAATCCCGGCATGGTAAATCCCGGCAACCAGTTCGTTTTTTAGCATCCCGGGTTTAATATTGTTAAGGATATAACTGTGCATATTCTCAACAATCCTGGCCGCATTTTGCATATACTCAAGCTCTTGCTCAGATTTAACGGCCCGTTGCCAGTTGACTAATCCAGTAGCATCAACAAATGTGCAGTCAGGCAGACTTGCCTTTAAATTCGTATAACAGGCCGCACTGAAATAATAATTATCCATCTCTAACCCGACCCTGTCTGTCGGCAATTTTCTCCGATTCAATATTTCTACCAGATACTGCATAGGATGACGCTGTGTCGATTGCACATAGTGATCCGGATACCCGACTATACTTTCATCAGCCATAAATACTGTGCGCACAGCACCCTGAGCATCCTGACCTCGCCCAAACCATAACGGTTCGCCCTCATGTGTTAAGACTACACATTGATGCACATAAAATGACCAGCCATCGTAGCCTGTCAACCAAGCCATGTTTGATGGATCAGTGACGACTAATAACTCAATGTCTTTTTCAACCATCGCCTGGCGAACTTTGGACAATCGTAAATGATACTCTTCTACAGAAAAACTTAGCCTGGTGGCAGTCATATTATTAGCGTTCCCTGTGTTAATAAAATCAATAATCATATCAGTTGAAGCCTGGATTTGGTTTCGTTTTTATCGAACAATAACCAATACCATAACCAAGCTCTAGCCCAGTTATAAATTACCAATAGATCAGAACTTTAAATATACAAACAGTCTAGTCGCAGATTATCAGGTCAGCCATTTATAACTCATTGGTCCGTAGAATATTTGCTCCGAGCGCGTTTAAACGTTCATCAATACGTTCATAACCACGCTCAATTTGCTGGGCATTATTAATAGTGCTAACACCTTGCGCACACAGGGCTGCAATGAGTATTGCCATACCTGCACGAATATCAGGGCTTTCAAGTCTGGCTGCACGAAGCTGCGATGGACCTGAAACGATTACGCGGTGTGGATCACACAACACAATCCGAGCACCCATAGCGATTAGTTTGTCGACAAAAAATAAACGACTTTCAAACATTTTCTCAAACATCATCACCACCCCATGACATTGAGTTGCCACAACAATAGCAATTGACATCATATCAGCCGGAAATGCGGGCCAGGGTTGATCTTCAATTTTAGGAATATGACCACCAAAATCCGGACTTATGTTCATAGTCTGCTGGGATGGAATCTGTAAATCCTCACCACTGACTTTCAACATAACGCCTAGTCGTTCGAAATTCATCAAAGTAGATCTAAGATGTGCGATTCCTGCATTCTTTATAGTAATTTCCGAACCAGTCACAGCTGCCAGCCCGATCAATGACCCTACTTCAATGTGATCCGGACCAATCCGATAGTGGGTACCATTCAAATCAAGCCCACCGTGGACAGTCATGGTGTTGGTGCCAACACCTTCAATTTGAGCACCTAAGGCTTCAAGGAAATGGGCAAGATCTTGAACATGCGGTTCAGATGCACAGTTACGCAATATAGTCGTGCCCTTTGCTGAAACGGCAACACAAAGTGCGTTTTCTGTTGCGGTAACTGAAGGTTCATCAAAGAAAACATCCGCACTATGAAGCGCATTGGCATTAAAACGATAACAGTCATCGATACCGATAGTTGCTCCGAGCTGTCGTAAGGCAAGGAAATGAGAATCCAATCTTCGTCTACCAATCACATCTCCACCAGGTGGCGGCAGCTCAAGCTCTCCACAACGTGCCAACATAGGCCCAACTAATAAAATTGAAGCCCTAATACTGGCGCAAAGCTCCGGATCCAAATCTGCAGGACGTAAATTCTTTGCCTCTATTTGCAATGTATTTTGTTCCAGCCAGCGGACATCGGCACCAACTGACTGTATTAATTTTACTAACACCTCAACATCGCGTATACGTGGAACATTGCTTAGTTGCACTTGCTGATCTGTCATAAGTGATGCGGCGATCATCGGCAAAGCAGCATTCTTATTGCCGCTAGGCTCTATTTCACCAGTAAGTTTGTGCCCACCCTCGACAATATACTGAATGCGGCTCGGGTGATTAGTTTGGTCCATAGATGTTTGGTCAATAAGTTTTTATAAAAATCCATTGAAACAGAATACTACTGAGCAGTAAAGATTAAATCGTGTCTATAACTTTAATGGAACTCTTATTGATGTACTAGCTGAGTGCCTGGCATTGCGATTATATTTTCAGAGGCATTTATTTATAGTCAATTTCAACCAGAGGGAGTAATTACATTCAATTTTTGAGACAGAGTAGACAAATAATAATACCAGTCGAAACTCATGCCTGGGTCGGTTTTACGCGCTGGAGCAATATGTTGGTGACCAAAAATATGATCATTTAAGATTTGTGGATAGGTTGTCTGCAAACAACGAGTTAGTTCAATCAATTGGTCATATTGAGCTTGGTCAAATTCAATGTTGTCCAAACCTTCTAATTCTACACCTATAGAAAAATCATTAACCCTTGGTCGACCAAGACAAGTTGATTCACCACAGTGCCAGGCTCGTTTATCGGTAGCGACAAATTGGATTATTTCTCCGCTGCGGCGAATAAAAAAATGGCATGAAACTTTTAGCCCTTGAATTTGCTGATAATACGGATCAGCTGATGGATTTAACTTGTTAGTAAATAATTGCTCAACCCCTTGCCCTGTAAATTTTCCAGGAGGCAAAGAGATGCAATGAATAATCAGAACCTGCGGTTCCACCGCTATTGGTCGGGCATCAAAGTTTGGGGATTCTACTTTTCTAGCAAAATCCAGCCAGCCGTTATTGATTAGCATCTATTAAATTAAAGGTCCTAACAATCCAGAGTATTATCATATTCCCACTGGCTGATTGATTTAGTATAGCTATTCCATTGCTCCATTTTCAGCTTGCAATAGCTATCGACCAAATCTTCACCCAGGGCCGCTTTCAACGATTTACTTGCTTGCGTTTTGCGTACTGCATCTAGCAGGTTCAAAGGCAATTTTTTCAGCCCTTTTATTTTATGACCTTCTTCATACATGTTCACATCATGACGTTTGCCCGGATCGCGTTTATTCTCAATGCCGTCCAATCCAGCTGCCAGAATTCCAGCCTGCATTAAATATGGATTTGCTGCGCCATCCATCAGCCGCATTTCAAATCGTCCGGCGCCCGGAACTCGAATCATATGGGTACGATTATTCCCGGAATAACTAACAGCATTTGGAGACCAGGTTGCCCCTGATAAAGTTCGCGGCGCGTTAATGCGTTTATAACTGTTTACCGTAGGATTAAAAATCGAACCCAGTGCTTCAACATTATGCATAATGCCGCCCAAAAATTGATAAGCCACTTTAGATAAACCCAGCTCATCAGATTTATTTGCAAACAGGTTCTTTTTGCCGGTTTTATCCCACAGGGAGACATGGGCATGACAACCATTTCCGGTTAAATGCGAAAATGGTTTGGGCATAAAGGTTGCTCGTAATCCATGATTTTCCGCTATTTGTTTGGTCATATATTTAAAAAACACATGACGGTCCGCAGTGCTTAAACAGTCAGAAAAATCCCAATTCATCTCGAACTGACCATTAGCATCCTCGTGATCATTCTGATAGGGCCCCCAACCCAGTTCTATCATGCTGTCACAAATCTCACTAATAACATCATAGCGGCGCATTAATGCAGACTGATCATAACAAGGCTTTTCCTGAGTATCTTTGGCATCGGCTATTTGCTGACCATCGGGTGAAATCAAAAAATACTCACACTCCACCCCGGTTTTCATCTGGTAACCTTTTTTTGCCGCTTTTTCTATCTGGCGCTTGAGAGCTACTCGTGGTGAAGCTTCAACCGGCTTATCATCCATCCACAAGTCTCCAGCCAACCAGCCAACTTCCGGTTTCCAGGGCAATTGGATTAAACTGTCAGGATCAGGTATAGCGAACATGTCGGGATGGGCCGGAGTCATATCCAGCCAGGAAGCAAAACCGGCGAACCCGGCGCCCTCTTGCTGCATTTCCGCAATAGCTCGTGCCGGCACGAGTTTCGCTCGCAGTACACCGAATAGATCAACAAAACTGATTAAAAAATATTTGATGCCTTTTTGCTTGGCAATAGTAGCAAGTTGTTTAGCCATTGTTTTTGCCTCTCTGTGCTAAGAATAAATTAAAATTTGTGTGTCACCCCGGGTATCCAGTCAGTTCCTGCTAACGGCACTTTGGCCATTGCTGATGCTTCAATAGTCAAAGCCACCATATCTTCAGGCTCAAGATTATGCACATCGGTTTTACCCGCTGCTCGGGCAAGTGTTTGGGTTTCCAGGGTCAAACAGCGCAAATAATTCGCCACTCGCCTGCCAGCCAACTCAGGATCAAGCCGCCTGCCTAACTCCGGGTCCTGGGTGGAAATACCACTTGGGTCTTTACCATCTTGATAGTCGTCATAATAACCTGCACTTGTACCCAACTCATTATACTCATTCTCAAACTCAGGCGAATTATCACCCATCGCTATGAGTGCAGCGGTACCTATCGAAACTGCATCAGCGCCCATTGCCAGTGCCTTAGCCACATCAGCACCAGTACGAATACCACCTGAAACAATCAACTGTACTTTGCGGTGCATGTCGATGCCTTTTAATGCCTCAACTGCCAGTCGGGTTGCTGGTAAAGTAGGAATACCCACATGCTCGATAAATACTTCTTGTGTCGCCGCTGTGCCACCCTGCATACCATCTACAACAACCACATCAGCACCTGCCTTAACGGCAAGCTGAACATCAAAAAATGTGCGCGTGGCGCCGACTTTGACATAAATAGGGACCTGCCAATCCGTTATTTCCCTAAGCTCCTGAATTTTAATTTCAAGATCATCAGGCCCGGTCCAATCAGGGTGGCGACAGGCACTACGTTGATCGATACCCTGCGGTAAATCACGCATTTGTGCTACACGCTCGGAAATCTTCTGACCCAGCAACATGCCGCCACCACCAGGCTTGGCTCCCTGCCCGACCACTACTTCAATAGCATCGGCTTTACGCAAGTCATCCGGATTCATACCGTAGCGTGAAGGTAAATATTGATAAACCAGAATCTTCGAATGTTGACGCTCCTCCGGCGTCATACCACCATCGCCGGTTGTGGTACTGGTACCTACCTCTGTCGCACCTCGACCCAGGGCTTCTTTCGCCTGCGCAGATAGTGCACCGAAACTCATACCCGCAATAGTGATTGGGGTCGATATTTCAATCGGTTTTTTCGCAAAGCGCGTCCCCAAGGTCACTCTGGTATCACACTTTTCTCTATAGCCCTCTAATGGATAACGGGAAACACTGGCTCCTAAAAATAACAAATCATCAAATGTCGGAATTGAACGCTTGGCGCCAAACCCGCGAATATCATAAATCCCTTCGCTGGCCGCACGTTGAATTTCACGAATAACCGGCCGAGTAAACGTTGCCGATTCGTTCAGCCAGCTTTGGTCAATTTTTTTGCTCATGCTGTTAGTCCTCTAATATGCTGACAGGTTATCGACTTTGAAATTGTACAATTCGCGGGCTGAACCATAGCGTCTGAAATTTGAGATATCCACACCGGTACTATTCGCTCTCGCCAGTAATTCACCAAGCTCTTGCTTATGCTCATCATTCATCGGTTTTTCGATACAGTCAGAACCTAAACTTTTGGGTTGGCCCTGAAGATAAATCCTGGCCTCATAAATTGAATCACCCAAAGCATCACCGGCATCACCAAACACAACTAATCGACCAGTCTGGGCCATAAATGCGCTCATATGCCCGATCGAGCCCTGAACCACAATATCAATGCCCTTCATCGAAATACCGCAACGTGCAGCAGCATCACCTTCAACAACCAGTAACCCGCCATGCGCCGTGGCTGCACAATACTGTGATGCATTGCCTTTAACCCTGACGGTTCCCGACATCATGTTTTCCGCCAATCCCGGGCCGGCATTACCATTGATGACAATATCAGCCTGTTGATTCATGCCAGCACAATAATAGCCAACGTGTCCATCGATATTGACCTGGCAGTTCACCATCGCACCGACTGCAATGGAATGCTTACCGCCGGGATTGATAACAGCTATTTCAGCGTCTTTGCATTGATTCGAATGTAAAGTCTGATTCAGTTGCCTGACAGACTCATTGGCAAGATCAAAAGTATTCACTAATCATCTCCCCAGGAATAAATTGTGGCCGGTTCAGGTTCCCATATTTTGGCAGCCTCGCTACCCGGTAGCTGAGCGATAGCACGATATTCTGATGACATGGCTACCCAATCATCGGTTTCTGCTATAACAGCCGGTTTACAGGCGATGGGATCACGTAACACCGCAAAACCTTTTTTAGTACCGATTGCAAATGTATAAAAACCATCCAGATCCTCAAGTGCCGCTTCGAGCGCTTGTTTCAGAGTGGCTCCCCGCCCGAGTTGCCAGGTCAGATAACCTGCAGCAACTTCGCTGTCGTTATCGGTTTGAAATTCAACACCATCTTTGCGTAATTTCTCCCTCAACTGATTATGATTCGATAATGAGCCATTATGCACCAGGCACAAATCCAGTCCGGTTGAAAAAGGGTGAGAATGTTCAGTGGTTACTGCACTTTCAGTTGCCATACGTGTATGTCCTAATGCATGAGTAGCGGCCATAGCTTCGAAACCAAACTGGTCTATCACATCACCGGGCAAGCCCTTTTCTTTATAGATTTCTATTGCGCTACCGATACTGGTTATCACACATTCAGGCAATTCTGATTTAATCCAATCTGCCACCGATTGCTTGTCGGCCGCCAAGACCGCAACTGCATGATTAGCATTTTGCTCGACTCGAGCTGACTCACCGAATTTATCGGCAAACCTGGACCTGATCGGTTCAATATCAGCCTGGTCATCCAGCAGTCGCAAAGTGACCTTGACTTGATTATCCTCAACCTGATCTCGATAAATCGCAAATCCGGCGCTGTCTGGTCCGCGATCAGTCATTTGCCTTAACATATCGCAGGCTAACTGACCAAGTTTGGACTCAAGCTCTGGCGTTTTACTATATAAACCGATTATTCCACACATGTTTTTCGCTAAAACCTACTTTTACTTAAGTCAGAATTTTTTCCACATTTAGCCATTGAGACTAGCACAGTTATACAACGACAACAATACTCATAAGAAAAAATATTTCTTATTAGGAAATTACTTTGATGATAAAAAATTCAACCTTTTAATCATAGAATCAGCCTTCAAGACGAGAGGAAACAATCACCGATATCAGAACAACAGGAAGTTTGATCAATTCCTCAGGACCATGCGGGCCATCAGAATCAAAACATAACGAATCCCCCGGAGAAAGTGTAAATGTCTGATCAGTGTATCGGTAAACCACCTTGCCTTTAAGCAAGTAAATAAACTCAACACCATCATGTTGAAACAATGGAAAGACATCCGTCTTTTCATTAATGGTAATTAAATAAGGTTCAACAGAAAGCTTCTTGCCCATAGTATGACCCAATAGCTGATATTGATGTCCGGCCCGGGACCCCTGCCGCTCAATAATTAAACCCTGATTAGCCGGCACATAAGCGCAATCCCTCTGCTCTTCATATTTACGGAAGAAGGCTGTAACCGGTACATTCAATGCCTGTGATAGAGAATTCAGTGTCGCTAAAGAAGGCGATATATTGCCATTCTCAATTTTCGAGAGCATGCCTGGAGAAAGCTCAGCGGCCTCAGCCGCTTCAGCCACTGTCAGTTTAAGCTGATTGCGAAAAACTCTGACCTGACTGCCAATCGCTTGTTCAAGTTCATTACTTTTTTTAATTCCTTGCTTAAGAGTTGGCTTGCTTGAAGGAGGAGATTTTTTCTTGGCTTTTTTCATGCTGATCCACAGTAATATGTTATGGCCGAACCATTTTACCCAAATCATCGCTTCAGGTGAGGCTTATGAAAGGCAAAACTAGCCAATTAGTTCATTAATAGCCTGATCCAGATAGTCCGCAAACCCCGTGCTGTTTCCCGGTGAGGCAACACAATGCCCCCATGCAGATTGGTAGATTCTTAAATCACCGTTTTTAATGTGCTTAATTTCAAGTTCATTATCAGCAGGTTGAAAATAAAGATCATTATCACATGCAATCACAATAGTATTGGCTTTAATCGCTCTCAATGCAGCCTGAAAATCGCCTTTATAAGTTTGATTAGCACTAATATCACCAGCCTGCCAAGTAGCCAGTTTCGCTAAAAGATTATTCGCATCCCAGTTTAAATGATCAAGTTCCCAGTCCACCAATAAATCCTCGGCTGTTTCAAACCCGAGTTCACGATGCAACTTTTCCCGATAAAAGGTTTGTGAAAACGCCCAGCCTGCATAGACACGACCAAACGCTTTCAAGCCAGCCTGGGGCTGTCGATCATAAAAACCATTGTTGAAGCTTGAATCGGCTAATAATGCTGCCTTAACGCCTTCTAAAAACACAATATTATGCGGTGATGTTTTTGCCGATGCGCAAAAGGGCAAAATATTATCAACCATATCCGGATATTGAGCGGCCCACTGAAAAGACTGACAACCCGCCATCGACCAGCCGGTCACCAACAAGACCCTTTCAATTCCAAAATGCTCCGTCAGCAATTGATGCTGCATGGAGATATTGTCATATAAAGTGACTAGCGGAAAATTTCCCTTATCAGCCGGAGCCGGTGTGTTACTTGGCGATGAAGAAAAACCATTGCCGATCAAATTGATAGAAACAATGAAGTGCCGCTGTGGATCAATGGCTCGACCCGGGCCGAAAAAACCCTCATTGCGCAAATGAGAACCGGTATAAAAAGTAGGCAACAGTACAACGTTGCTTTTATCTCTATTCAGGTTTCCATATGTTTTATAGGCCAACCGGGCATCAGGCAAAATCGCACCTGACTGTAACTTCACATCTCCCAAGCTATAAATATCAAACTCAGACATTAATACAGTCTCAGGTACTCCTGTACTTCCCAGTCGGTAACACTCTGATGATAACGCTCCCATTCATCGACTTTGTAGGCAAGGTATGAATTAAGCATAACCGGCCCTAAAACTTCTTTGGCAAGCTCATTATCACGCAATGCATCAGTTGCCATCATCAGATTACGCGGCAACCGGCGAATCCCTAATTCCTTAAATTCTTCGTCTGTCATCTGATAAAGATCACGGTCGGTGGCCGGCCCAGGATCGATTTGATTTTTAATTCCATCGATTGCACCTTTTAATGTCATCCCTAATGCCAAATAAACATTCATACACATATCAGCTGCGCGATTTTCAATACAGTGACGGCTTTGCGGCAAACGGAATTGTGCAGATCGATTGTTATAACCATAAGTAATATTCGTTGGCGCCCAAGTCACAGTGCCTCCTTCAAACCCCCCTACCCGAGGCACCAACCCGTTATACGAATTTACAGTAGAACAGGTAATTGCAGTTATCGCCTCGGCATTAGCCATTAAGCCACCGACAGCATAACGCGATTCATCGCTCCACCCCTTTGCGGCGCTACCAAATAGATTTTCACCAGAATTATCGGTCGACTGCAGCGAGAAATTTATATGTGCTCCAGAACGCCAGTCACCAATCGTTGGTTTAGGCATAAAGGTAATAAACATACCGTGTTCTTTTGCAACTTCTTTTAACATGATGCGTAAAAACACGAAGCGATCAGCCATTTCCAAGAGGTTGGTGTAGTGAAAATCGAGTTCAAACTGTGAATAAGCTCCTTCGGCCACCACATCATGCAAGTTCCAGCCAAGATCCTCAAGAATATCAATCATATCCTTTAAGAAAGGCATAGAGTCTAATGAATACTCAACGTCGTAACCAAAAGCTTGCCGACGGGGTTGTACTCCTTCAGCCGGGTCATTATCGATGGCTTTAACCGGCTGGCCATTGTCGTCATAGCACATAGCAATAAACTCCGGCTCGATTCCGGCATACCCCACATAACCATCAGCTTCAGCAGCTTTGATTACTCGCTTAAGTGCCTGGCGTGGACAAACGTTGTAAGGCTTATCCTCCCAAAATAAATCGGCAAAAATAATAGCCATGGATTTATCCCAGGGGCAGATATAAACGGCGTCCAGATCAGGCACCATCACTTGATCTGAATCCGCTGGCGTCAACTCCGGCACATATGAAATAGAATGAACGGCAAACTGAGGGCCTTTACCCATGCAAAGCAATTCAAAATCGCTCATCGGCACCGGTTTAGTTTTAGGAATACCAAACAAATCTATCCAGCTCGACAACACATATTTAACACCGGCTGCTTCCAGCTGTTTGCGCACCTCGGCGATTCTCTCAGAAGATGGCAATGCATCATTAAAGTTTTCTACATAAGCAGTCATTTTATTCCTCTGTGTAAAAGTGGTTCAGATTTAAACGGATTGCCTTTTTAGCAAAAATTGGTTCTTGAACATTTCAATGGTGGTCATTACTTCAAATTGATCTATATCTTGATGACCAAAACAATGCATATCGAGAAAATCCTGAAAATCTTCCTGCGACTCACATACCACTTCGATAAGCAAATCGTAACGACCGGATACCCAAATAACATATACAACCTGCAATTGCTCTGATAAGCGTTCGGCAACCTTCCTGGGGCTGGAGTGATTAGAGACTTTAATACCGATCATTGCATCAGCTTTGTATTTAATCGCCATCGGATCAGCCAATGCCACAATCTTTAGAACATTGGCCTCTTTCATCCATTGCACGCGGTTACGTATCGTTCCCTCGGACACACCCAGTTTACCGGCAATGTCTTTAAAGGAAAGGCGGCCATCGTCTTGTAGCATTAAAATGATTTCCCGATTCAATTTATCCTCAGGAGAAGATTTGCTTTGCCCGCTGTGTTCTAAGCTGGATTCGACGGCTTTTAGTTTTGGCATTTTATATACTAATTTTACGTATTCGTAAAATTAGTATAGCATTTATTACGTTTTAATCAAAAAAATATTTATTTATTACTTTTTTCGTATTATTTCAGCCTGTATTGCGTAAACCTGCTGCTATGGCATTGATTGAACGGTATAAGGCTTTTTCTACTTGCTCCGGCACATCGGTATCCGGCAGGCTATGCATTAAATGAATCTGCAGACGATTCAATACATTTAAATAAGGCCGGCGCCGATTAATTGATTTTTGTATTTCAGGATATTCATCCAGTAAATTCTCATTACCGGTGATGAAGCGTATAGCCTCAAGGGTTTTGCTTAATTCTTCCGCTAATTCAAGGTAAATTTTTTCCGCCCTGCCGGAATCAGCTGCCAAAGTGGCATATTCTTTAGCAATATTGATATCGGTTTTAGACAATGCCTGTTCGACATTAGTGATTAGTGCTGTAAAAAACGGCCAACGCTCATACATGGTTTTTAACAAGTTTTCCCGATCCGGGTTTTTTACCCGCCATTGGTGCACGGCTGTGCCAATACCAAACCAGGCAGGATAAGCCACCCGGCATTGTGCCCAACCAAAAACCCAGGGTATTGCACGGATTGATTTGGTGCTTCTATCAACTTTTTTCCGGTGAGCCGGACGTGAACCAATATTCATCTGACTAATATAGTTCACAGGCGTGGTTTCATAAAAGTAGTCCATAAAACCTTGGGTCAACTCCGTCATGCTGCGATATTTCTGTTCTGATTCCTGTGCTAATTCTTTTAAAACCTGATACAGCGGTTCGGCATTTCTTTGCGGCCGGCCTTGATCCACCACAGAGTTCTTAAATACCGCTGACATGCCCATTGTTATTTCAGAAACTGCCGTTTCAAAATTACCGTAACGATAGGTCATCATTTCGCCTTGCTCAGTGAAACGAATAGAACCATTCACTGTGCCTGAAGGCTGCGCCAAAATAGCATCGTGAGTAGGACCGCCTCCCCGACCTATACTTCCACCTCGCCCGTGAAAGAATCGAATCGGAATGTCGTGGTCGATCCCTATCTGGTATAACTTGCGCTGGGCAAGATAAAGGTTCCAACTGGACGCCAGAATACCGCCGTCTTTGCACGAGTCCGAATAACCCAGCATGATTTCCTGGCCGATTGGGTTGTTTGAAACAAGCGTTCGATAAAATTTATTAGCAAATAAACAGGTCAAAATTTCTGGTGAGCGCTCTAGGTCATCTATAGTTTCAAACAAGGGAGAAACATTAAGCCGCATTTTCCAGCCATTTTGCTCTTTGACTAATAAACCGGCAACCCACATCAAAAACAGGACTTCAACAATATGGCTACCGTGATGCGTCATTGAAATAACGTAATTCTCAACAGTCTGCTCACCGATTTCCCTTTTTATCTGTCCCACAACATGTAATACATCCAGAATTTCACGCGTTTGACTGCTAAGTGCAAATTCATCAAAACCCGGCACTTTATTGCTGATAATCATTTCCGTTAACAATGCCATACGATCTGATTCAGCCAAGTCAGCGTAATTTAGCTGCGTGTCAACCAAAGCTAAAATTTCTCCAACAGCGGTAGTATGCAAAGTTGATTCTTGGCGAATATCAAGATTTAACAGGTGAAACCCAAAGGTTCTGACAGATAGGATTAATTCTTTAACATAGGCATCGGCAAGACCAGCATCACCGTTTTCCAACAGGGATTCTTCAATGATTTGCAGATCGTTCTGTAAATCCAGGCTTGAGGCATAACTATAGTAGGTTTCACCATCATAACCCCACAGCCGCTGGCGCGTGATTTTTAAATTATCTTGCAAGCGAAAACATATAATCGCTAACTTACGCCGATAAGGTTCATGTAAATATAATTCCGGTTCATGCTTAAAGCATTCACGGGCAATCAATCGATCTGCATGAATAGAGCGAGCCAGACGATCACTGATTCTCGCCTGATATGAGTGAGTTAATATATTGATGAGACTCGAAACTTCTTTGATGTAGTGCTGCAAAATAACAGACGACATCAAACGCACGGAATGCAAGGTGACTTCTGCTGTAACATTAGGATTTCCGTCTCTGTCACCACCAATCCAGGAACCAAATCGAACAACCGGTGCTAATGAATTTAAGTCCCAATCTTGATCAACATGGCGTTTTATCGCCCTTTCTAAGTTACGATAAACCTGAGGAATTGCAGGAATAATCGACTCACGACAATAATACAGCCCATTTTTTACCTCGCCTTCAACAGATAATTTACTAATCCTCACTTCATCTGTTTTCCACAGAATTTGAATCAAATCGCGTAACTTATTCAGATTCTGTTGCTGTTTTTCTTCATCACCTTTTGCTACTGCCAGATTCTCTGTAACGATAAAAATTTTTCTGTTTAATTCAAGCACAGTGCGACGTTTAATTTCGGTAGGATGAGCAGTGAAAACCGGCCTGTATTCTAGTTCCTTAATCAGATCGGTGATCTGGATATTTTTTGAATCACTTAAATCTCGAATAGCCTCATCAAAGGAACCTTTCCATAGCGGACCGCCCTGCTTAACTCTAAGTCTGCGATTAATATGCTGATAAAGCTCTTCGGCGATATTGATCAATGTGAAATAGGAGTTAAAGGCACGTATCACATCAGTTAGAGTCGAGATATCCAGGTTCTGCATATATTCACGCAGCTCAACGGCTTTGGAATCATCAGGCTTGCGGTAAAGCTCAATATAGCCGGTACGAAGGACTTCTACGACGTCATAAACCTCAGTGCCTGCATTCTCTTTAATGACATCACCCAGTATGCCGCCAAGCGTTCTAACAAGCGAACGCAGTTCTTTATCGCTAACCAAATTGGTCATATGCATAGTACTCTGTGTAAATTGATTAACATCATGTCATCACTATTGTGCTGACAGGAATGCATAATACAATGCCAAATTCTATTCCGGCAGTGTCATCGCGATTTTATTATTAATGATTTACTTTTCAAGCAGTGTAAATGTCTATCATTAAAGAAATTTACATATTAGTCGCACTGCCGAATTTTTTATGGTTGGTTTAGATATGCCTGCATTGAATCATCCATCGCTTGCATCCACGAGGTATGGTGAACGGGCTGCATATTTCCGGTTATTAATGAACGATAGGAATTATCACGAAACTTCAGAATATCTTTATGTTTATGATGCTCCCATTCCATAAATGTTTTATTCACGCCTTCTACATCAAAACATGGATAATCAGTCAGATCGATTAAAGCTTGAGTATAATCACCTTGAAACCAGATCATATCCTCATTGCTCACCAACGTTTGCTCACGCGCTTCCCAGGCATCACTATGTTTTTGCATATCTGCTTTTGCAGGCAACTCGATTCGACCCATAATTACATCACGCGCGTACCAAGCCTGCGCATCAAACATATTAAAGGTGTAGAACTGATCTTGCATACCCAGATAAATCAATTTAGGGTTGTCCTGCCAGATCACACCCTGATATAACCCCGGCGTCCACATACGATTATCAGTACGTAAACACAAACTGTTTTCCATAAATGGAAAATGGTGCAAATAGCCTGTACACAAAATAATCGCATCCACTTGTTTGCTACTGCCATCTTTAAAATATGCAGTCTTTTCATCGACATGAGCCAATAAAGGCACTTCTTGAAAATTGTCAGGCCAATTAAAACCGGTAGGTTCTGTTCGATGACTAATTGTTACTGATTTAGAGCCAAACTTATAACATACAGATGCAATATCCTCACCAGAATAACTGGCACCAACAATTAATAAATCTTGATCAATAAATTCTCTGGCATCACGAAAATCATGTGCGTGAAGCACACGCCCATTAAAAGTCTCTAGACCCTTGAAATGCGGTAGATTAGGTGTTGAAAAATGTCCTGTTGCCACAACAACATAGTCAGCCTCATCAGTAATAAATTGATTGTCACGTAGATTTTTGACCTGAATCATAAACTTTTCTGTTTGATCACAATAACTAACGTGATGGACACTATGATTAAATCTGCAGTATTTTCTCACTCCGGCTTTTTTTACACGCCCTTTTATATAATCAGCTAAAACTTCTCTCGGTGGATAAGATGCTATTGGACGGCCAAAATGTTCTTCAAACGTATAATCGGCAAATTCAAGGCATTCTTTGGGACCATTAGACCATAAGTCACGATACATACTCCCATGGACTGGTTCACCGTGCTGATCAATACCTGTGTACTGGGTGTAATTCCACAATCCGCCCCAATCAGCCTGTTTTTCATAACAAACAATCTCCGGGATTTCAGCACCATTTTCAGATGCTGATGCAAATGCTCTTAGTTGTGCCGTACCTGATGGACCGGCTCCGATGATTGCCACTCTTGTCATAAACCATACCTTAAATTAATAGTTGCAAGCATCAAAGCAAAATATAGCAAAAGTGCCGATTCAGTGGGTCATTTAACTTAGCCAGCACATACGATAGGTTTCGATATGAAAAAATAATAAGAAACAACCATCCCGCAAAAAAAATCAGATATTGCTACATGTGCTAAAGAGAAGCTTCAATATGGCGATAGATTGAAATTATTTTCCCAAGCAGTGGATTCTCATCAGCTGCTACAGATTTAATAAATTCTTTTTATTTTCGTCCCTGCTAGTATTTCGAAAATAAATATTTATTTAAATTTCTCGTAAGCCTTGCGCAAATCAACCATTGGATGATTGCTGGACATTTGGAATTTTATTAATAATTCCCGGGCAATCATGTCTCGCTCCTGCTGGTTATCAGGCAATTCGATATCTTCTGGGACAGTGACCCAACCATTTATATTACGATCAAATACTGCTGCTCGATTTTCTTCGTAACCCATATGCACATCTTCGAGCCAGTTCAGATCTGTCCAGCCCATGACTTCCATGTATTTTTTTAAAAATGGCGTGCAATAAGCCATGTCCGGAACAAGATTAACATCGTAACGATAACCAATGTGTTGTCCGATATCTTTTTCACGCTCAGTGTCTACACCATCTGTTTCTAAAAAATGATCGATATTGTCTGTACTCATGCTTATCTCCTAGAAACGGGTCATATCCGGCCGGCCAACGGTATGCTGAGTACCGGCCAGTGGAACTTGAGCTAAAGCAGATGCCTCCATTGTTAATGCCGCTAAATCTTCAGGTTCCAATGAATGAATGTTAGTTTTACCGCAAGCACGTGCCAACATTTGCGCCTCAATAGTCAGGGTATGCAAGAAGTTATATACTCGCTCGGCCGCATCATCAGGATTCAAACGCTTTCGCAGCTCCGGATCCTGAGTCGCAACCCCAACCGGGCAGCGACCGGTATGACAGTGATAACAATAACCGGCCTCTACACCCATTTCCGTTTCGAAGTCAGCTTCAGGAATAGCTTTATTACAATTGAGTGCCATTAAAGCGCTATGGCCAATAGCCACTGCATCGGCTCCAAGGGCCAACGCTTTGGCCACATCACCGCCATTACGAATCCCTCCGGCATACACCAATGAGATTTCTCCGGATTGACCAACATCATCCAAGGCATGGCGTGCTTGCCTGATTGCCGCAATACCCGGCACACCGGTTTCTTCAGTGGCCAAGTGCGGGCCAGCGCCGGTTCCACCTTCCATACCATCAATATAAATAGAATCTGGGCCAGTTTTTGCAGCCATGCGAACGTCATCATACACCCGTGCTGCACCAAGTTTTAACTGAATAGGAATTTCACCATTAGTCGCTTCTCGAATTTCATTAATCTTTAATGCTAAGTCATCCGGTCCCAGCCAATCGGGATGGCGGGCAGGTGAACGCTGATCAATACCCGCCGGCAATGAGCGCATTTCTGCCACCTGGTCGGTCACTTTCTGACCCATCAAGTGCCCGCCGAGCCCTACCTTACACCCTTGGCCAATAAAGAACTCAACACAATCGGCCAGACGCAAATGGTTAGGATTGAAACCATAACGTGATTGGATACATTGATACATCCATTTAGAAGAATAACGGCGCTCATCCGGAATCATACCGCCCTCACCTGAACAGGTTGCCGTTCCAGCCATAGTAGCGCCACGCGCCAAAGCCGTTTTAGCTTCATAGGATAAGGCACCAAAACTCATACCGGTAATATAAACGGGAATATCTAATTCAAGCGGGTGCTTGGCTTTAGGCCCGATGATTGTTTTAGTCAGACATTTCTCACGATAACCCTCTATCACAAAACGTGTTAATGTCCCCGGCATAAATGTTAAATCGTCCCAGGTCGGAATTTTCTTGAACAAAGAAAATCCCCGCATACGATAGCGTCCAAGTTCGGATTTGATATGAATGTCATCGATGACTTCCGGTGGAAAAATAAAACTTTTACCAAGATTATGGACATCCCGAACCTGCCGTCCGGTTTTAGCATCTATTTTTACTGGTCTTCCTGTCATAGTTAAATCCTTGGCTATAAGTTACAGAACCAATTTTTTCTCAGTCGGTTCTAAATTGTCATAATTCCAGAGCTGCTTGCCTGAAACCAGCTTAGTCATGTTTTCGGCTCCGTTTGGCGCTTCAAGTCCATACTTGCCGAGCTTGTCATTCAACCATTTAACATCCAAATCTGTCATTTCCCCTTCCACGCAATCTACGCCAAGATCGGTGAGCTTGCCGCCCACATAAATCGTTCCGTCATACATGGAGTCACCTAGATTTTTACCGGCATCCCCAAGAATCACCATACGACCACGTTGCATCATAAAGCCAGAAAAAGCACCGGTACGACCACCAACAATAATGGTGCCGCCTTTCTGATCGATACCTGTTCGTGAACCGACATCACCTTTGCAGACCAAATCTCCACCACGCATTGCTGCACCAAAAGTTGAACCACCGTTTTTTTCAATCACTACAGTACCGGCCATCATATTTTCTGCACAAGACCAGCCCACACGTCCACTGATATGAACGTTCGGGCCATCGATTAATCCACAACCAAAGTAGCCCAACGACCCTTCAAAATTAAGATTTAATCGATTCAGAATACCCACACCCAAAGAATGTCTGGCCATTGGGTTTTTGACCGTAATCGTGCCGTGGCCCTGCTGCATTAATTCGCGGATTTTCACATTGATCTGTGGCGTATCCATGCCCTCGGCATCAAACTGTGCGGACTTATCAAAATCAACTTCGTACGACCACGGGTAGACGAAATTTTCTTCCTCTGTTGCAGAAAAAAAACGCTGCTGTGTACGTCCGCTTAACTGTTCTGAATGCAATCCCATCTCATGGGATTTATGCGCTACGCCTGCCATACTTTCACCTCGCCTTCATAAGGGTCCCAAGTATCAATCTCATGCGGAAAGACACTTCTAATTGCCACTTCTTCAGATGCCAGGCCCACGAAATCGTCACTTTCATACAATACCATCGGCTTGGCTGCCATTACATCTTTAGCCATACCCAATTTATCGCTGGTGGCAACAATATAGGTAAACACGCCATCAAGCTCATCAATAGATCGTTTCATGGCGGCTTCCAGGTCATCACCCTGATTCATTCGATCTGCAATATAAACTGCAATGACCTCTGAATCACAATTGGACATAAAGCGATGACCGCGACGTTCCAGTTCCCGCCGGGAAGTCCAATAATTGGTCAGCTGACCATTGTGGACGACTGAAACATCATTAAACGGATACGCCCAATAAGGATGGGCGGAACGAATATCAACATCCGACTCGGTAGCCATACGAGTATGGCCGATTGCGTGTGTCCCCTGAAAACCTTTTAAGTCATAAGCATCGGAAACAACAGTAGCATCACCTAGATCCTTGATTAATTCCAGACCTCTACCGATTGACAAAATTTCTGCACCATCACCATCTTCAATATAATCGGCCAATCGCCGCATATCACCGTCGTATTCAAACTCATATCTGAATGCATATTCAGTGGCTTCATCTTTTTCAACCACACTGGCTCCGAGTTCTTTTAAGCGCTCATCAACGGTCGCTTTACGCTCTTTGATTTGTGCATGAATATCAAATCCAGAACTCAGGTCCTCTTGTTCTGCCACCTTGAATCGCAAAATACAGCGATTTTCTTCAGGCACACCATATAGAGCAAAACCTGTTGAGTCAGGCCCCCTGTGCTTGAGTGACTGCAACATGGAAACCATTTCTGAACCAATATCCGAACTCTTTCCGCGATGAATAAGTCCAGCTATTCCACACATTGATAAAACTCCTTAGTAATAATTCGTTAGCTGATTAAGGCAAACAATCAAGATACGTTTCCTGATCCCAATCCGTTACCGTCGACATGAACTTCTCCCATTCATCGTTTTTGTACCAGTGGAAAACCTTATACATTTCATCCGGCATGGCAGATTTAATGACTTCATCATTCGCCAGCCGGTCAAGAGCTTCGCCCAGAGACATGGGTAATTTTTTAACTTCTTTACCCGCCTCCATTGCTTCATATATATTGCGTTCTTCAGGCTCACCGGGATCGAGTTTATTTTGCAGACCATCATCAAACGCTTTCAAGATTGCCGATCCCATTAAATAAGGATTAACCATGGAGTCCACTGCGCGATACTCGAATCGGCCCGGCGCAGATACCCGCATGCCGGTAGTACGATTCTGATAGCCCCAGTCAGCAAAGACCGGTGCCCAAAAACCTGTATCCCATAAACGTCGATAAGAATTAACCGTGGAACAGCCTATCGCCGTCAACGCACCCAGGTGCGCCATAATACCGCCTATTGCCATTAGGCCGACTTTGCCTGGTTTTTGTTGATCCTTGGTGTCAGGCATGAACTTGTTATCGCCACCATCACGATAACTAAACGAATCTTTCAACCCTGGCAGTTTGTCGTGACCGAGTTTATTGGTTACATCCTTTCCGCCTTTCCAAAGTGAAACATTATGATGACAACCTGATGCTGACACACCCATAAACGGTTTGCTCATAAAACAGGCAATCAGATTATTTTCACGGGCCACCTGAGCACAAATTTGCCGGTAAGTTGAAAGCCTGTCGGCGTTTCGCAGCACTTCATCGAATTGCCAGTTTAACTCTAACTGACCGGGTGCATCTTCATGATCTCCCTGAATCATATCCAGTCCCATCGCTCGGGCATACTTAATGACTTGCATGGAAACCGGCCTTAATGATTCAAACTGATCGATGTGATAACAATATGGGTTTGAAAAACCACCATCGGGTTGCCCATCTTCACCACGCTTGAGCCACATCATCTCCGGTTCTGTGCCGGCACGTAATTCCAGGCCGTGCTTTTTCTTAAATTCGTCATGAATAATGCGTAGATTCCCTCGGCAATCAGAGGTCAAATGGCCACCAGGATTGACTTTTTCTTCTCTATTTCGAAAACATGTGCAAAATACACGACCAATACGTTTATCCCAAGGTAACTGCACAAAGGTTTCGGGATCAGGAATACCAACCAACTCCGCGGCCTCCGGACCATAGCCAATGTACTCACCATGACGATCCACAAACAGATTCGCAGTTGCACCGTAAACTAATTGAAATCCCTTAGCGGCGGTACGTTCCCAATGATCGGCGGGGATACCCTTACCCACTATTCGTCCTGTTACTGAAATAAACTGGTAATAGATATACTCGATACCGAGTTCATTAATTTTTTCGCGTACTTGTTTAATAAGTTGAGTACGACCACGTGCACTGACGTGGCGTTCTAAATCAGTTGAGTCATTTTTTGCCATGTATTTCTCCTGGTCTGGGTGATGCTAATAATCGGTTTAGCGACTGAAATTGCTTCTAATCCAATATTATGAGTCGAAAAATATAATGTCAAGAATAATATTTTCCTGTAGTTAAAATAATGGAATTTGCGTCAATCCTTTGAAATGAGCTGGGTGTCAGTTTAGTGACACCCAGTCATTACAGACGAGAGGAACAGTCAACAGACTGTTTTTTCTACGCAGAAAGCGTTAAACATCTAGATCATCTAGGTCGAGAGACTTGAGCTTTTCTTTACTAAGCTCTTTGACTTGTTGGTCAAGGGCGGCATTCTCAGCTTTCATCTGTCGAATATGCCAACACACCCAAAATACAAGGCCGGCGATTACCAAGACAAACTCGGAGCCTTCAAATGGATAAATAACACCGATATCAACTATGTTACCGGCCCAATTTTCAAATGTTCCTGTAGACATGATTATTTCCTCTAGTTCAATGATTGAATTTCTGCACGCTCAGACTCAATAACCGCCAGTCGATCTGCTTCGATCTCATCAGCGGCATGAGAATCAAGCCCGGCAATTTCGACAGCTGCCGGAATTCGAAGTACACCCATCGCATTTAAAATTTTCGAAATAACATACCCTGGCAAAAACCCTAGAACACCGAACATAATTATCGCACCGATAAACTGCCCCCAAGGTGTAATGTGAGCATACTCAGGATTTGGTGAAGATGGATAGCCCCAAAGCATAAAACCGCAAATTACAACACCGAAGAAACCGGCATAACCATGCACGGCGACCGCACCTACCGCATCATCAATTTTGAATTTACGCTCGACCCAATAGTGCATTTTGTAGGCAACGATTACACCTAAACAAGCAATAAACATAGCTTGGATTGGATGATATAAGTCATTACCGGAAGAAGCCGCGATAATTCCGGCTAACCCACCAGAATAAGTCCAGAAGGCATCGCCCTTTGATATCCAGTATGCCGCCATTAAGCCTCCGGAAAGCGACATCAAGAAATTAAAAGTAATTGCACTTAGTGTTGTGGGCGCCAAATAAATATTAGTTGCTGAATAAAACACTCCATCACCGGCCTGGATGTCCCACATAGGAATATTACAAGCCACATAAAAACCCCAGAAACCAGTATAAATTAGGAATAAACCTATTGTGACTAACCACGGGTTGCGCGGATTAATATTTCGAGGTGTCCCGTCAGCAGCGAACTTTCCTATTCTTGGGCCCAAAACACATAATACGCCTAACGCGAATCCACCAGCGATTGCATGGATAACACCAGACGCATAAGCATCATGATAACCCAGTTTTTGTACCATCCAGCCATCGGCACTCCATCCCCAGGCCGCATCGATTATCCAGAAGAACGAACCAATAGCTACAGCAAGTATCCAGAATGCTCCAGAACGAATTCGTTCAATCACGGCACCAGAAACAATCGACGCTGCCGTCCAAGAAAATAATAAGAATGCTGCCCAAAATACGCCATTGATTCGGGACCAACCGTCCGGATCTTCCACACCACCTAAGTGTGCACCCATAAGCGGGCTCCAGGGTTCAGCCCAGTCGGCACTGTTTAATCCGCCGATAATTCCGGGCCCATTAGGAAAAGCAAAATAAATCCACCAGCCAAAGAAAAAGAAAGTAATGGTGACTAAAGGGATTAACATAGTGTTTTTCATTAACGTATGAATATGATTCTTGTGACGTGATGCACCAACCTCATACATACAAAATCCAACGTGGATTAAAAACATTAAAACGACGGTGAGCCAATAGTAAAATTCCGTAAATATAACGCCCAACGCGGTGAGTTCATTGTCCATCTTTGATACCTCTTAAATACTCTGTGTAAAAAATTTCTCTCTCGTTGCATCAATACAAAACAATAATGCGAGCAGCATAATGACATTATTTTACCCAAAATACAAATTTTTTCCTTTTAGGAATACTTTTGGCATTTTTATAATTTTATGAAAATTTTATGCTTATAGTGAAATAAACGTAGCATTAATCGCGCGCAAAACCTCACCACATAAACATTGATCGAACTGGAGCGCAAAGATGAAGAGGTCGCTGAGCGGGACTGTGTTCATGTTGGCCGGCCTCAGATTGGTGAAATTACCAGCGCGATGAAGTTACCAATATTAAATAAAAATATTGCGCTATGCAGCAGACAACAGGCACAGTGAAATCGGCAAACTGGATAGTCATGCCAAACGAATCCCGGCCAGAGTGGTTCGCTTTGCGTTTTTATGACCTAGAAAAAGAGCGTGTACAGGCCTATCACCGTTAATCGGTTTAAGTCTGATCCCATACAGGTTTGAACAAAATCACATCAACATTGGTTGTTAGTGTGTGATTAAACAACTGGTTATGCGCCAGAGTAAATTGCCAACGCTGATCATCCATAGACAATAATTCTGTTGCACAACTTAATTGCCATTGCCTGGAGTCCTGCTCAAAAAACAGTTCAACCTGATCAGCATCTGCAACACGTTGAACCCAGTTGCTGCCCTTGCCCGCTAATGCAGTTAATTCGCCGCTAAACCGGTAGGGAAACTGGTAAAACTCACTTTGTAAGTACTTAAGTGCATCTTCTCTACGCTTTTTGGGATCAAATGTTTTTTGATAAGCGTGTTTTAAATGGCTGATATCATGATCCGGGGATTCCGGCACCAGCAAGGTGGTAATCACAGCTATTGAATCACCATTTAAAATAAGCTCTGGACGTATACCTGAAGTTGGCCTGGCCTCTAGATTACGAACTGAAAACTTTCGAATCTGACATTGCCAGTAGGTAAATTTACTACTGGTCGAATTATCCATTGTAGAGATCATTAAGTCTCAATCAAATTCGTGAGAATCCTGTAACAATACCGTTATGAACTTGAGTGGTACTTTTGTCAGTTTTTCCGGCCCATGCGGAGCTGAAGAATCAAAGTACAACGAGTCACCTGCATGCATCTCATAAATCTTAGAACCATGACGATATTCCATTATGCCTTCCAACACATAAATGAACTCAACCCCGTCATGTTGAAACAAGGGGAAAACATCCGACTCCTGGTTGATTCGGATCAAATATGGTTCCAGTAAATAGCGATTAGCAATCGAATGGCCTAACAGCTGGTAGTGATGACCAAAACGCGTTCCGCGACGTTCGATATTCAATCCCTGGCCTGCTTTAACAAAGGCAGCTTCCTTCTCTTCCTCATATAACCTGAAAAAGGAGGTAACCGGCACATTTAAGGCTTTCGATAACGAATGTAAGGTTGCCAGTGAGGGTGAAGCCTGACCGTTCTCTACTTTGGATAACATGCCCGGTGACATCGACGCTTGCTTTGACAATTCTACAACCGTCATGTGTTGCTGCTTTCTAAACGCCCTGACTTGACGGCCAATTGCTTTTTCCAGCTCATTTTCTGCTGCATCACTTGGATTAACCGCCAAAGTTTCCTGATGAATAATCTGTTCTTCGCTCATTAAGGTACTTAAATTAAACTTGATTAAAGCATACCATTTTTATAAATGGCGAATCCATAGAATTTAAACCAGCAGCGCAGGCAAAATTTTGTGGGACGCTATTAGCTCCACAAATCTGTACTCAAATAACGCTCTCCGGTATCGGCCAATATGGCCAACAACACATCATCTGATTGCGAATAATGTTTTGCATACTCGAGCATTCCAACCACGGCTGCACCACATGAGATACCGACAAACATGCCCTCCTCAGCAGCAAGCTGTCTGGCGCAATCATAGGCATCCTGGGCCTTTATCTGAATGACTTGATCATAAATTTGTGTATCCAGCGTATCGGGAATGAATCCAGGAGCCGTACCCATGATTTTGTGTTTACAAGCAACACCTTGAGAAAGAATGGGTGAATCATAAGGCTCAGTGGCAATAATTTTAATATTAGGATTTTTAGCCTTCAAGTTTTTACCGACACCCGATATCGTACCGCCCGTTCCGGTTGTACAAATAACAGCACTCAGATCTGCACCAAAATCGTCCCAAATTTCATTGGCAGTGTGTAAATGAGATTCAGGGTTAGCCGGGTTATAGTGTTGCCCAACAAAAAAGTAGCCTTTATCTTTTTCTAAGCGTCTGGCTTCTTCAATAGCACCGACAGTACCTTTGTCCGCCGGAGTAAGAATCACTTCCCCGCCATAAGCCTTGAGGATTGATTTGCGCTCTTCGCTCATGTCTTCAGACATGACAAAGACGGCCCTGTAGCCCTTGATAGCTGCAACCATAGCCAATCCAATGCCGGTATTGCCTGAAGTGGGCTCAACTATGGTATCTCCAGGCTTTAGTTTTCCATCCGCTTCGGCTTTTTCGATCATATTAATTGCAGGCCGGTCTTTTACCGAACCACCCGGATTGAAACTTTCCAGCTTGCACCAAAGTTGCTGGCTTAATTCTGCTCCGATCTTGTTTAATCTAATAACCGGGGTATTACCAATAGTACTTAAAATATTCTCGTGTTTCATTCAGTTACTTTTGTTTAATCATCTTCGCGTAATAATTGAACTTGAGGCACACCTTCTACAGACACTTCGGCTTGTACAGTCATCGGCCTGCAACAAACCTGACAATCCTCTATATATACCTGTGATAAGACCGAACAATCAATAACCAGTTCGATGGGTTCATTACAGTAAGGACACGTTTGGCTAATCACCTCAAGCATAAGCTTAATATGGTGATTTTATAACAGCAATGCAATCAACGAATTAAAACTTCTTAGCAAAAATAAAAGTAACACTTGACAAACCTAAGCAAGTAGGCCGATAAGTTTAATATGAAATTCAATCACATTGGCATTCCAACTACACAATCATTTGATGGTGAAATAGACTTGCCTAAACTTAAAATGACAGTATCTGACCACACCAATAACCCTTTTGGTATTCAGTGGCAACGGTATTGGAATGATGCCCCTTATCCCGAATTAATTAAGAAAATTCCTCATGTAGCATTTGAGGTCGACGATATTTATCAAGCAATTAAAGGACAAAAAGTTATTATTGATCCCAACTCTCCCAGTGAAGGGTTGGTCGTGGCATTCATTGAAGTAAATGGTGCACCAGTAGAACTAATGCAATATGAAAAAAGCACATAATTATTCAGTTGATTGGGTCGCCTCAGCGCTGGACATACTAGCGTGTGCTAATTTCAGGTTCGTCCAAACCAGTTTCAACGCCTTAACCTCACCACCGCCCGGTGCATCCTGAGTTTCTTTAGCCGCCAACTCGGCCCCTTGTTTTAAATAAAAATTAATCGCTCTAGTATTATTTTCAAAGACCCATAAGTAAAACCCTGAATCAGGACGCTGATCATAAGCATGCTTGAACGATTTTTTCAGCAATGTCTTGCCCAGCCCGGTGGCCTGAAATTTTGGCTCAACATGCAAGTTATCCATGTATGTTTCGCTATTTGGTCCGTGGTCAAAAAACAAACAGCTGAAACCGCATAACATTAAATCCTGTTCGGCCACTAATACCCACATTTGCCTGTCCGCTGTGCCTGTCAACCGCTGTTGCCACTCGTTTTGTTTTTCGACAATAACAGTGTCGTTGAGATAAGCATCATTCAATATGCCCCGATATGTTTGCTGCCAGCTATATGCATGTAATGCTGCAATTTGGCTAAGGTCTTGTGGCACAACCTGGCGAAATATCATTTAATCAAACGCTTAGTCATGTAAATTCTGTTATAACCCTTTTCATAGATTTTAGCAGTGATGTGATAACCTTTTCTGCTGTAGTACTCAATGTTTTCATGCATTAATTCATTGGTATACAGCTGTATAGATGAATGCCCCTTATCTCGCGCCACCTGTTCTGCAAAGGCTAATAATTTTGAGCCAATTCCAGCTGCCTGTTGTGCTGGGTCAACGGCAATGTTATCTAATAGTATCGGCTGGTAGGTTTCCATTAACACCACAAAACCCAAAATATCTTGCTCCACGGCAACGTAAGTTAAATGTTGCGTGACGATATCAGTATAATCGTCAAGCATGGGTCCGGGTGGCTTGCCTAAGCGGGCGATATAATGCTGGTAGGCATTAGCGGTGATTCGTTTAATCCGGCTAACATCATCAAGATTGGCAGAACGAATTTTCATCTATTTGCAATTACACTTATCTCGTTGTCCCCTGCTAATATAAACAACTGGCTTAACCGGTGCCAGGTATTTACTTTAAAATTAACCGCATCATTTTAAAGTGGAGTCATCATGCAGGATCTAGTCCCTGATAAACAAATATCTATACGCGAGACTTTTGGGATTGAAAGCGATCTTCAGGTACCCGCTTTTACAGTCCGTGATGAACATGTACCGGAAGTTGATGATGCATATTGTTTTAATCGCGATGTCACACTGGCCATATTAGCCGGTTTTGCCAATGACCGGCGGGTTTTAGTTCAGGGTTATCATGGCACAGGCAAGTCTACACATATTGAACAAATTGCAGCTCGCCTTAACTGGCCATGCGTGCGGGTTAACCTTGATGGCCATATCAGCCGCCTGGATTTAGTTGGACGTGATGTCATCAGCCTTAAAGACGATAAACAAGTCACAGAATTTCAGGAAGGTATAATCCCTTGGGCCTTGCAACGCCCTGTCGCTCTGATTTTTGATGAATTTGATGCCGGCCGGCCTGATGTAATGTTTGTGATACAGCGCATCCTTGAGCGCGACGGAAAATTTACCTTACTAGATCAAAATCGAATCATTCGACCACATTCCGGTTTTCGATTATTCGCAACAGCAAATACTGTCGGACTCGGCAATCTAAACGGGCTTTATTATGGTACACAACTGCTGAATCAAGGCCAAATAGACCGCTGGAATATTGTCGCCACATTGAATTATTTATCGGCCGAAGATGAAGCAAAGATCGTGCTCTCGCGAGTTCCTCAGATGAATAATCAGCGTGACCGGAGCATTGTTGAATCAATGATCAAGGTCGCTGAACTGACTCGTAACGGCTTTGCTGCAGCCGATATTTCAACTGTTATGTCACCGCGAACAGTCATCTCCTGGGCGGAGAATCTCGATATTTTCACAGACGTGGCACTGGCTTTTAGGCTTTCATTTTTAAATAAGTGCGATGAAGCCGAACGTACGATTATTGCGGAATATTATCAACGTGTATTTGGTGAGGAACTCGAGGAGTCTTCAGCATTAAATTTAATATAAGTGAATCTTTTAGACTCAAAACGCCTGGTTGAACGTCACAATTCCGCAGTAATTCGGGCTCTTTCAGGTCATCAAAATGCCAGTTACCGGCATCAAGGCCTGTGGACCAACGCAGGTGCAGTAGATCTGAGAACATCACATCTGGCACTTGATTTGAATCAGGATTCATATACTCACGCACGCGGTGTTGCTGATGCAATTGCGCTTAGATTGAAGCATACCGATCTTGAGCTGCATCAATCATTAATGCCCAGACATAATATCGCCGCAATTATTTTTGACACACTGGAGCAACTCCGGGTCGAAGCGCATGCAGACAAAAATCTAATCGGTTTAAAATACAATCTCGAGCAAGCGTTTACTGACTGGCAACGAGACTACATTCACCAGGGTCTTACCGAAAACCATGCCGGATTAGTAATTTTTACACTAATACAAGTTGTGCGCTCTAACATGCTGGGCATTATGCCCACGCGTGAGGTCACGCCAATCATTGAGGAACCCCAGTTTCACGTTATACCGCTGATCAGCATACCGCTCGCGCAACTGCGCAAAAACATTCACGATCAATCGCTTTATGCTCATCATGCACTTGAAATCAGCACAATTATCGCTGACTATCTTGATGTGGATCTTGACAATGAAGAACTGGCAAGCCGCTATAAAATTCCACTGCCACCGAACCAATTAGACCTGAAAACAGTCTCTGGTGGTCTTAAAAGAGGCAACAAAACCTCGACAATCGAAGATTCGCCTCGAAGCGACTACCATGTATTCACCACTTGCTATGACCGGATTGTAAACGGGGCGACATTGTACTCACCACAGCAAAGAATAAAACTGCGCAAGCAGCTAGATAAACAAATCTCGGAACAGTCAATTAGCTTATCACGTCTGGCTTTGCAGCTAAGGTATCTATTCGGCTTACCTGAGCGTAGTGGTTGGGATTTCGCTCAAGATGAAGGACGTATCGATGCTCGACGTTTGGCTCAACTAGTCGCCAATCCTGCCTATCATTCTATTTTTAAGCGCGAACACCAAACACCGACTTGTGATTTAGTGGTCAGCTTTTTGATCGATAATTCCGGCTCCATGAAAAATCAGCGCTATGAAAGTGTAGCCGTATTGGTGGATATCTATTGCCGGGCCCTTGAATTGGCAGGCGCAAAAACTGAACTATTGGGATTTACGACCAATAACTGGAATGGTGGCAGAGTCATGCAAGATTGGCGTAAAGCCGGCCAACCTGCTAATCCCGGAAGATTAAATGAAGCCTTGTTTATTATTTATAAAGATGCCGAAACACCCTGGCGCCGGGCAAAATATTCAATCGCCTCACTGATGAACACATTACACTATCGCGAAGGTATTGATGGAGAAGCCTTAGATTGGGCCGCTCGACGACTCAGCAAACGCCAGGAAAAACGCAGAGCCTTGATATTGATCTCTGATGGTGCGCCTATGGATAGCGCCACTGCGAACACTAATCATGACGCCTATTTGGCTCAACATTTATACGATATTGCAAACCGTATCGAAACTCACAGCAACATTGAGTTACGTTCTATTGGTATTGACTTGGACATGAGTGAATTTTTCCGACGCAGCATCACCCTGGATTTAAAAGGGACTCTCGACAAAGAGGCCTTCGCTGCTCTAGAAACGCTGTACTGTTAAACCCGAAAATATGCATTAGCAATCTATTGCAATGAAAAATTGCTTCAATCTCGATTACATGCTCAGTATTCATTCTCACCATAGAATAACTATAGCTACATCTAAATTCCTTGCGCGAGCACTTGACCTTTGCAGTTTTTCCGCCCGCGACGAAACCTAATGCATATTCCATGTTAAACTAATTCAGTTCATCGTCAGCTAGAACGTATAGACTAGCACCCCACTTACTATAGCGGAAAACAAAAAATGAAAATCGTCCTTAATCCTATAATTTTTCTAATGTTTTTTCTTGTATCGCTAGCTGGCCATGCCAATGAATTAAAGGCAAAATGGTCTAACGGCGGAAAATTAAGCGGTAATTTTCGTCATTGTATAGCCATCAACGAACCGGCAGAACCTAAATCAACCACCTGGCACGACAACTTTTTGTGCTTTAATCGACCCAATCATGGTTTTAAATATTCCTACGACGGCAGAATTGCCGGAATGAAGTGCATTTCAATGGATATCAAAGGTGGGGTATGGAAGGATAACTATTTGTGCTCTAGCGGAAATAAAAACTTTAACTTTTTTCAACGAAAGCTACCCAAAGGCTATCACTGCATTCGAATTATCGAACCGTCCGATCCCAACCCACGCGCAAAAGGCACAAAGGGTAATAGCAATCATTTTTGTCTGAAGAAATAAACTGTGAAATGCCGAATAACACGTTGCGTATTACCCGGCATTCACATTAGGGGTAGGTAAGCCTGTCTTTAATGCTGCCGGGTAAAATAAACCCAACAAAAACATTAAAAATAATTAACCTATGAAATTACACAAATTTTCACTATTTGTAAAGCTTTCAGTTGTGACCAAGTGTAAATTTTTATTAAAAACTCAACAAAAACAAGGTTATTAGCCTGATCGATAAACCGCTTCAATATTATGCCCGTCATAATCAAGCACATAAGCAGCATAGTAACCTGGCCCGTACTGCTCTCTTGAGCCCGGCTTGCCGTTGGATTCGGCTCCGGATTGGACAGCTACAGCAAAGAACTCATCAACCTGAGTTCTGTCTGCAGCCCTAAAGGCAATATGTAATGGTGTAATCACACCTGTCACCGGATAAATTCCAAATTGCCAGTGGTTCTGTCCAAAGCCGAACGCATCCTGATCTTGAAATAATGGTTTATAACCAAGCAGTGCGAGAACTTGAGTATAGAATTCAAAGCTCTTACTAACATTGGATACTGGCAGGTTGAAATGATCGATCATAATTGCGGTTCTCCCATCACATAGGTTTGGCTAATAGTTCTACTATCGCCCAGGGTCATGAGTGCAAACAACTGTTCGTGCAAATCATCTACACCTTCAATGCGATGACCTAAGACTGGAATTGCTTGCATATCGACTGTAACAAAATCGGCTTCCTTGCCCTGCTCGAAATTACCTATTTTATGATCCAGCTTCAAAGCTTTAGCCCCACCAAGAGTTGCTAAGTAAAACGCCAGATATGCATTCAAATTGCCATTATTCATTGCCGTTATCGAATAGGCATCGTGCAATGTACGCAATTGTGAAAGGCTTGTTCCGCCGCCTACATCTGTACCAAGCCCAACGTTAATTTCATGCTGTAAAATTTTATGCAAATTGAACAAACCGCTACCCAGAAATAAATTTGAACTTGGACAAAAAGCGACTGCAGAGTCAGCTTGTGAAATACGCCGGCACTCACGATCAGACAGATGAATAGAATGGGCAAAAACCGAGCGTTCAGTAACCAAGCCATGCTGATCATAGACATCCAGGTAATCCAGAGCAGATGGAAACAGTTCTTGCACCCATTCGATCTCGGCGAGCTGTTCGGATAAATGTGTCTGTAAATAAACATCAGGATATTCTTTTAACAGTTTGCCGGCCATCTGCAATTGCTCCGGGCTACTGGTTGGAGCGAAGCGCGGGGTGACTGCATAGGACAATCTTGATCGATTATGCCATTTTTCGATCAAGTCCTTACTTTGCTGGTAGGATGACATCGGCGTATCGGTTAATTCTGCAGGTGCGTTTTTGTCCATCATCACTTTGCCCGCGATCATTCTAAGATTACGCTTTTCAGCTTCCGTAAAAAACGCTTCGACACTCTCCGGATGTACTGTACAAAACACCAGCGCCGTTGTTGTGCCGTGACTCATCAATCCATCTAAAAATAGTTTTGCACTCTGCCGAGCATATTGGAGATCTTTAAATTTGCTTTCCTCTGGGAATGTATATTTCTCTAACCATTCCAGCAATTGAGTACCATAGGAAGCGATTACTTTCATTTGTGGATAATGCACATGCGTATCAACAAAGCCGGGCAAGATTAATTGGTCTGAACGATTCTGAACCTGAATTCCCGTCGGTAATTTTGGCAATAGTTCGTCAGCCGAAGCCAAGGCTTTGATATAGCCTCGTTCAATCCAAAGCACACCGTCAGGAAAATATTCAAAGGACTCTAAATCTTGATCGGATTGTGGTTGGCGCAAAAAATGCAACACACGACCACGAACCGCAAATGAAGATTCAAGGTTATTCATTCAGGCCTGTAACACTGTGCTTATACCATTGGTCAATCAAATCACGTTCCTCTTCGGTCATACCTGTAAGATTTGCCAAGGGCATGGTTTTTGTTAATACTGACGCCTGATGTATCTGCATCATATTACGCTCAATCTGATCTAAGTTTTGCAATACCATTCCAGCTGGCGCAGCGGTGAAACCGGGTTGAGTGGGTTGTTCAGCATGGCAACTGGAACAACGTTGACTGATGATCGGGAAAATCTGGGCTGTCACAACAGCTTGTTGTTGTTCGGATCTAAAAGATAGCGGCGCAGTTAATAAAATACTCACCAATAGAAACGCCAATCCTGCTAATAAATATAGATTTTTTGCACCCGGCAAATGACGAATATTAAAATAATGACGAACAAAAACACCAGCTAATGAAAGGGTTGCCAGAACCAACCAAGGTAATGAGTGCCCATAAGTAAATGGATAATGGCTGCTGATCATAATAAACAACACCGGCAATGTTAAATAATTATTATGTCTTGACCTTAATAAGGCATTTTTTGCCATTTTTGCTTGTAGCTCTCGTCCTTGAGTGACGGCACTGACCAGCTCTTTTTGCGATGGAATAATCACAAAAAAGACATTGGCGACCATAATCGTACCAATAGCTGCACCAACATGGATAAAAGTAGCTCGTCCCGATAAAAAATGATCCAGAATATAGGTTAATAGAGAAAAGTATAGGAACAGTAAGACGGCCAGGACCAGGGGCCTGTTAATTAATGCCGATTTGCAAAGTAAATCATATACCGCCCAACTTACTACCAAAGCAGATAAGCCGATTAGAATACCCAGGTTTGGGTTAATCGATTGTTCCCCACCTTCAATCAGGTACGCTTCAGCATTAAGATAGTACACCACACACAGCAAACAAAAACCCGTTACCCAGGTCATGTAGGCTTCCCATTTAAACCAATGTAAATGCTTGGGTAATTGCTCAGGGGCAAGCTTATATTTTTTTAAATGATAAAACCCGCCACCATGTATAGCCCATAGATTGCCGGCGACATCCGAATCTTCTGTAGTAATTCGTTCTAACCTGTTTTCAAGCCAATTAAAATAGAATGAAGCACCAATCCAGGCCACACCTACGATGAAATGCCCCCAGCGCAATAACAAGCTCAACCAATCTAAGACATGATTCCAGATTAATTCCATTCGCTACTAATTGAGCTGATATGTGCCATGTGCTGCTGCTTTAGCTCATCATTTAAGAACGAAGCCTTAAATGAGTTCTCGACAAGTTGAACGATTTCAGTCTTTGATAAACCTAAAGATTCCTGCACAGCTATAAAGTTTTGGCTAAGGTAACCGCCAAAATACGCCGGATCATCTGAATTAACAGTGACCATTAACCCACTATCAATCAATTCCCTTAATGGATGTTGTCTCATATCGCTGACACCGCCGAGTTTTAAATTAGACAAAGGACAGACAGTCAATGGTATTTGACTGTACGCCAAAGATTTAACCAGCTGCGGATCTTCCAAACAACGATTGCCATGATCAATACGATTAACCTGTAATAACTCAACAGTATCTTTAACATATTGTGCAGGCCCTTCCTCACCAGCATGGGCTACGCATAGATAGCCAAGCTCCCTGGCCTTAGCAAAAACACCCTCAAACTTCTGCGGTGGATGACCCAGCTCGGTGGAATCCAAACCCACTGCGATGATTTTGTCTTGATGAGCCAAGGATTGATCCAGTGTCTTAAAAGCATCCTGTTCATCCAAGTGCCGTAGAAAACACATAATCAGATGAGAACTTATGCCCAGATTTTGTTCAGCCTCGACTAATGCTGCATTAATGCCGTTTATTACGGTTGCGAAATCGACACCGCGATGAGTATGTCCTTGAGGATCGAAAAAAATCTCGGCATGAACAATATTCTCGAGCTTGCATTGCTGCATATAAGCCATGGTCAAATCATAAAAATCCTGTTCAATCTGTAAGGCAGACATGCCCTGATAATACAAATCAAGGAAATCCTGGAGTTGGGTAAACTGATAAGCGTTCTTTAATGACTCAACTGAATCATAGTCTAAATTGATTTTGTTACGCGAGGCGATTTCGAACATCAATTCAGGCTCAAAACTGCCTTCAATATGAATATGCAGCTCAGCTTTGGGAAGGCGTTGAATTAACTCCGTGAGCATAGATCTGTAAATTTAAGTAGATCCTTCACTTTCGTTCAGGATGACAAATGCCGATATTGCCAGCAAGCGAAGGATCTAGTTGGGATTATGTCACAACACCCACTGTTAATTAGGTAATTTGCCGTCTACTCCTTCGACATACCAATCCATTCCTAATAACATTTCGTCACTGGCATTTTCACCCTCGGGCACCATTACCTCACCTGCCTGATTTTTTATCGGACCCTTAAAAGCATGCAACTCACCACTGGTCAATGACGCTTCAGTTTGCTGCGCATCGGCTTTAACTTCGGCAGGAAGTGAATCAGCATAAGGTGACATGATGACCATGCCCTGGGCCAAACCATCCCAGGTATCACCGGATTCCCAAGTACCGTCTAATACAGCCTGAGCCCGAGCAACATAATAATTATTCCAGTCATCAACGATTGAGGTTAATTGTGCTGTGGGCGCAAATTGATGCATATCCGAGGCCTGTCCAAAACCCATGATGCCGCGTTCTTCAGCAACCTGCAACGGTGCAGGTGAATCAGTATGCTGGGTCAATATATCAGCGCCCTGATCAATCAAAGTTTTGGCCGCATCACTTTCTTTACCCGGATCAAACCATGAGTTAACCCAGACCACTTTTACTTGCGCATCAGGATTAACGCTACGCAGCCCTAAGGTAAATGAGTTGATGCCGCGTACTACTTCCGGAATCGGGAAAGAAGCAATATAACCAATCACATTTGATTCAGTCATTTGTCCGGCAATACGGCCGATAATGTAGCGGCCTTCGTAAAATCGTGCCGCATAGGTGCTGACATTATCAGCGCGCTTGTAGCCTGTAGCATGCTCAAATTTCACATCGGGAAACTGTTTGGCCACTTTGATGGTTGGATTCATAAATCCAAATGACGTAGTAAAAATCAAATCATGTCCTGTCGAAGCAAGCTGTCGGATGACACGCTCAGCATCCTGACCTTCTGCCACCGACTCAACATAAGTTGTTTCGGCTTTATCGCCTAAAGCATTTTCAATCGCCTGACGACCTTGATCGTGTTGATAGGTCCAGCCATGGTCACCTACCGGCCCAACATAGACGAATCCAACTTTTACTTTATCTTGTTGCGCCTGGGCGCCGATAAAAAATACTGAAAGTAAGCTTGCCAAAACAAACTTAACGGTTAATTGTTTTAATTTCATAATGACATTCCTTTACTGTGTAGGATGAAAAATTTTGCCCAGACTCGCCGGAGCAGCAGAAGAGATTTTACTACTATCTCGCGAAATCAGCACTAAAACTAAAATCGTGACTAAATAAGGCAGCATTGACAGTATTTGCGAAGGGATGTTGACACCCATGCCTTGTAAAAACAGCTGCATGATCGTGATGCCGCCAAATAGATAAGCACCTAACAATACCCGGCCAGTTTTCCAGCTTGCAAACACAACTAATGCCAGGGCGATCCAACCCCGCCCTGCGCTCATGTTTTCCACCCACATGGGGGTATATGAAAGGCTCAAAAACGCCCCGGCCAGACCCGCCATCATGCCACCAAAAATGACAGCCATATAACGAATTCGGATAACGTGATGCCCCAGTGCATGTGCAGCTTCATGAGATTCACCCACTGCCCTGAGCTTCAAGCCTGATCTGGTTTTATAAAGCCAGTAATTAATTACAAATACCATCGCAATGGAAAAATAAACCAGTGCATCATGGCCGAATAATAATGGCCCGAGAATCGGAATATCCGACAACACCGGAATAACCAACTTCGGTAAAGCATCAACCGGTGTACCGACAAAGTTCACACCTATCAACGCACTTAAGCCAACCCCAAACAAGGTCAGCGCCAGCCCGGTGGCGACCTGATTGGATAAAAGCGTTAACGTTAAAAATCCAAATATCAGCGCCATTAATGCACCTGCGCAAATTGCAGCAGCCAAACCCAGGATAGCGCTGCCAGTCACTATTGTTATAGCAAACCCTGCTACAGCCCCCATCAACATCATACCTTCGACACCGAGATTCAGCACACCTGACTTTTCCACCACCAACTCTCCTAAGGCTGCAAGCAATAGAGGTGTAGCAGCATTAATAACGGTAATTAAAACTGGAATATAGGCTTCAATATTCATGTGGACTGCCCGGCTTCGCTAAAAAATCGAATTCGATAACGTGTCAGCACATCACAACCCAACAGGAAAAACAATAACATACCCTGGAACACCCCGGCTATGCCTTTGGGCAACCCCATCGCAATCTGAATATTTTCCCCACCAAGATAAGACAATGCCAGGATAAGACCGGCAAATATGATCCCAACGGGGTGCAAACGCCCTAAAAAGGCAACAATAATGGCGGTAAAACCGTAACCTGGAGAGACACTTGGCTGTAGTTGCCCGATAGGACCGGCAACCTCCATAACACCTGCCAGACCGGCAAGTCCCCCGCCCAGCAATAATGTAAATCTGATCATGCTACTTTGTTTAAACCCCGCATACTGCGCGGCCTGTGGTGCTTCGCCGAACACCCGAATCTTGAACCCGGCCAAACCCCGGCTCAATAACCACCAGACAGCCAAAGCAATGATCACTACAAAAACAATACCTAGATGCGCACGCGTCCCGGACCAAATTACCGGTAAAGTAGCCGCATCTGGAAAAATCACTGACTCGGGGAAATTAAAACCACCCGGATCACGCCAGGGCCCGTGAACCAACAGGCTTAGTATCAATGCCGCAACATAAGTCAGCATCAAGCTTGTCAGAATCTCGTTAGTATTAAATTTGATTTTCAAAAATGCCGGAATAGCCGCCCACAACATACCACCAATGAATCCCAACAGTAACATTGCCGGCAACATGAGTGGATTGGAACTGTCGGAAAAGTAAATCGGCAAAATCGACCCGAATATTGCACCTAATACCAATTGTCCTTCAGCACCGATATTCCAGACATTAGCTCTAAATCCCATAGCCAAACCCAGTGCAATTAAAATCAAGGGCGAAGCTTTGACCAGCAACTCACTCACGCCGTAAGAATGGCTAATTGGTGCAATAAAAAATGCATGCAAGGCTTTGATTGGAGGATGACCCATGAATAAAAATACTAGCAATCCTGCCAATAAAGTTAACAGTAAAGCTAATACCGGGCTTAAATATTGATAAGTTCTTGAAATTGACTTACGCGGTTCAAGCCTGAGTAACATGTGTCTCCTCGATTGCGGCAGACCCCATCAACAGTCCCAAAGATTCGGCATCGACTGTTTCGACCGGTTTAAATTCTGACAAGTGGCCTGCCGAAATCACCGCAATCTTGTTTGACAGAGTTAATAGCTCGTCCAGATCCTGCGAAATAATCAGCACGGCCACGCCGGATTGAGCTAATTGAATAATCTGCTGATGAATGGCTGCAGCGGAACCGGCATCTACCCCCCAAGTCGGCTGCCCCAGAATCAGTAATTCAGGTTTTTGAGTAATTTCACGGCCCACAATAAATTTTTGTAAATTTCCACCGGATAAACTTTGAGCTTCATCTTCAGCACCACTGCTTTTCACTTTAAAACCGTCTCTGATCGACTTAGTAATATCGTGTGAAGCTTTAATATCAATTCCTAACTTATTGATTAATTTTTGTTTTTTATATCCGGTTAAGATGGTATTTTCAATTAAATCCATTGATGGCACAGCACCATGGCCTAACCTGTTTTCAGGCACATAAGCCATACCAAGCTGACGCCTGGCGACCGGACTGAGGTTGCCGCAAGGCTGGTTATTTATTTCAATCGACGTGGCGGCGGTTAAGGTTTCGCCGGAGAGTACATTAAGCAACTCAGTCTGGCCATTGCCTGCAACGCCTGCGATACCGAGAATCTCCCCGGCATTGACCTGGAAACTAATATCGGATAAATCAGTGCCAAATGCCTCGGTCGATTTAATCGACAAATTTCTGACGCTCAGCATTGTCTTGTCTAACCCTGAAGAGGCAGCAGAGATAATTTCAGGGGTTGTACCAATCATCAGTCTGGCCAGTGATTGGGCTGTTTCCTGGCGTGGATCACATTCGGCCACAACCGCTCCATCACGTAAAATCGTTGCTGCTTCACAAAGTTGTTTTATCTCATCCAGTTTATGACTGATATATAAGATTGCACAACCTTCCTTGCTGAGCTTAGTTAATGTAGCAAACAGAGTTTGCACTTCTTGTGGTGTTAATACTGAAGTAGGCTCATCCATGATTAATAATTGTGGGTTTTGTAAAAGGCAGCGTACTATTTCAATACGCTGGCGTTCACCAACCGACAGACTATGGACTTCTCGCTTTGGCTCCAACGGCAAACCATAGGCGTGTGAAACCTGAGTAATCTTTTCATGCAACTGCTTTTCGGGAATATGCTCGTCCAATCCAAGCGCAATATTTTCAGCAACAGTCAGTGCCTCAAACAAGGAAAAATGCTGAAACACCATGCCGATCCCCAATGCTCTTGCAGCAGACGGCCCGTCAACATGCAAGGGCTTTCCCTTCCAATAGAGTTGCCCGGAGCTGGGCTTAAGCAAACCATAAATTATTTTTACCAGAGTGCTTTTACCGGCGCCGTTTTCACCCAGTAAGGCATGAATTTCCCCGGATTTAATAATCAATGAAACATTATCATTGGCCAGGCAACCGGGATACTGCTTGGAAATAGACTCAAGACGCAGCAATGGGCTTTGATCACTCATACTAAACTGGTGTCCAGCTTAATCTGGTCTCTCAGGCTTAAAAGCTGTGCAGCAACGGCAATAGCTATTTCCGGCGGTGAACTGCCTGTTACTTCTGTTACGCCGATAGGACAGGTTAAAGCCGATAAACGCTGCTGATCAATACCCCGATCACGCAGACGATGCAGGAACCGCGCCCGTTTAGTCTTTGATCCGATCAAACCCAAAAATTTAAACGCCTTATTGTTTAAATAATGGTAACAAATATCCTCATCCAATTCGTGTGAATGTGTCATCACAATATTTAAAGCATTTTCCGGTAGCTCATTTATAAAATCCAGAGCGGATTTACCGGTGTAGAGATTAACACTATCACTCACATCAACAAACAATTCACTACGTTCATCAACCCAGTGCAGGCTAAAGGGTAAATTCGTTAGCACTTTGATTAATGCGGCACCAACATGCCCGGCACCGAAAACCACAACCTCCGGGTTAATGGGCTGCATACGTTCGACTAATACATTGTTGTCTAACTGTTCAGCGCTGAGAACCACCTCATCACTGATTCTGCGTTCGACTTGGGAATCACCAAAAGTGGAGATAAGTATCTTATTGGCAGCACTGGCCTGAAGGCATGGTTGTAGCCAATCAGGCAAGCTGGTGATTTTTTCGAAGGCTAATGTCACCGCCCCACCACAACATTGCTGCAATGCCGGACCCAGACCATATAGTTCAAGTTTATAAACCTCCGCGCCAGGGTCTGCAAGCATATCCCTGGCTAGTTTGATCGCTTCTTGTTCTAAGTTACCGCCGCCAATTGTTTCAACGATTCGGTCATCAAGCACAAACATACGGCAACTTGACTCCCGGGGTGCTGAGCCTTCGACCTTCGCGACTGTTACCATAACCAGTGATTTTCCTTTAACGATGTAATCGTGAAGTGAATCAGTCCAGTGGTTGTTGAAGTATTGGAACATTATTTGATACCCCCTCTAACTCCCCCTAAAAGGGGGAGAATGGTCGTTTCACGATCCCCATTGATAATCTCTAAATTCTTTGTAAGCTCAACCACTGGAGTTTCCTACTGATTAATCGCCATCAAAATACGTTCCGGTGTTAGTGGCGCATCAAGCCTGGGTAAATCAGCGCCTGACTTCATTGAAGCTATTGCGTGTGTTAGTGCACTGTAAACGGATATAGCCAACATCAAAGGCGGTTCACCTACTGCTTTGGAGCGAAATATTGTAGGCTCGAGGTTTTTCCCTTTATTCCAGATTTTGACATTAAACGTTTGGGGGACATCACTGCAGGCAGGAATTTTATAGGTTGAGGGTGCATGAGTTTGTAAATGACCTTGTTTATCCCAGTATAGTTCTTCGGTGGTTAACCAACCCATACCCTGGACAAATCCTCCCTCGATTTGCCCCATATCAACTGCAGGGTTCAGACTCTGACCACAATCGTGCAAGATATCAACACGCAAAACCTTACTTTCACCTGTTAAAGTATCGATTGCAACTTCAGTAACTGCTGCACCATATGCAAAATAATAAAATGGTCGCCCCTTGCCCTTTGCGGCATCATAATGAATTTTCGGCGTTGCATAAAATCCCTGTGCAGATAACGACGTCCGCGCCAGATAGGCTTGATACGCAAGCGTCTTAAATCGCACTGTTTTGCGACCTATTTTTATACCCTCTGGTGCAAATTTGATGCTCGCCTTACTGATTTTGTACTCTTTGACCGCAAATTCAATTAAACGTTGCTTGATTTGTTCTGCCGCTATTTTGGCAGCCATACCGTTAATATCAGCACCTGAAGAAGCGGCAGTAGCAGATGTATTGGGAATTTTGTCGGTGCGCGTTGCGCACGGTTTAACATGAGCCGGGTCGACTTGAAAAACTTCTGCTACGACTTGAGCCACCTTTATAAACAAGCCTTGTCCCATCTCAGTGCCGCCATGATTAACATGAATGCTGCCGTCCTTATAAACATGCACCAGAGCACCGGCTTGATTAAGGAACGTTGTGGTAAAGGAAATACCAAATTTAACAGGTGTCAAAGCAATGCCACGTTTAATAATCGATGAAGACTGATTAAATTGTTCAACCAATTTGCGGCGCTTAGCATAGGTCGCATTGCGCTTAAGTTGCTCGATGAGTTCCGGCAATACATTATCACTGACTTTCATCCCGTACGGCGTCATATTGCGAGTGGTCTTACCATATAGATTACGGCTGCGAACAGTCAAGGCATCTAAACCGAGTTTTTGGGCGACTTCATCCATGATACGCTCTATAACCATCATACCCTGTGGCCCACCAAACCCTCTGAACGCGGTATTTGAGACAGTATTGGTCCTCAATCGTTTTGAAGTAATGGTAATGTCTTTTAAATAATAAGCGTTATCGATATGAAACATTGCCCGATCATTAATCGGACCGGATAAGTCGGCACTGCAACCACAACGTGATGCCAGTATTACTTCTAGGCCTTCGATAACGCCTTTTTGATTAAAACCTACTTTGTAATCAACATTAAAATCATGACGCTTGCCCGTCATAATCATGTCGCTGTCTCGATCCAGACATAGATTAGCCGGGCATTTGGTTTGATTGGCGATAAGTGCTGCAATCACCGCCCATTGTGCAGCCTGAGTTTCTTTACCTCCAAATGCACCTCCCATGCGGCGTGTTTCTACAACCACCTCGTTGTTCTGGACGTTTAATGCTCTGGCAATTAATTCCTGAACCTCTGAAACATGCTGAGTCGAGCAATATACCAGCATTTGGCCATTTTCCTGTGGCACAGCCAGAGAAACCTGCCCTTCCAGATAAAAATGATCTTGCCCTCCTATACATAGCTGGCCACTTAGTTGGTATTCGGCTTTTTTAATTACAGCACTTGAACGACCACGTTTGATGACTGCATCAGGTAATACCCTGGCATTCGCTTTTAATGCCTGTTCGATCGTAATCACCGGCTCTTTGGGTTGATATTCGATTTTGGCGTATTGTGCCGCATCCCTGGCTTGTGCCAACGTCTGTGCCGCTACTGCGAATATCGGTTGTCCGGCAAATAATATTTTGCCCTGAGTCAAGATCGGCTCGTCATGAACCACGGGGCCAATATTATTTTCACCAGGGATGTCCTCAGCTGTAATAACTGCCATCACCCCTTCGGTTTTTTTTACTTTAGTTAGATCCAGTTTAGTTAACTTTCCAGCAGCAATTGCGCTGCCCTGCACAAACACATACAAGGAATTTTCCGGCAGTAAAATATCGTCAACATAAACCGCCTCACCAGTAACATGTAACTCGGCACTGTCATGGGCATATTCTTGGCCGACAAATTTAAACCCGGGGTTACTCATTCAACAGCACCTGACAGTCGGGTTTCTATAGATTCAGATTGTGTTTCCAGAAAAAATCGCTTCAATAAATTTCTGGCAGCTAAAATTCGATATTCAGCACTGGCACGGCAATCTGTGATGGGCTGAAAATCAGCCTCAAATAGCGGCATTACTTTATTAATGGTTTGCAGGCTCCAGCTTTCATCCATCAATGCCTGCTCAACATTGCTGGCCCGCTTGGGAATCCCCGCCATGCCGCCAAAGGCAATACGAATATCTTTGATGATACCTTCATCATCAACTTGTAAGTTAAACGCCCCACATACTGCCGAGATATCTTGATCAAAACGTTTTGATAGCTTGTAAACGCTAAACATTGCATCTTTGAAGACTCTGGGTATTTGAATACTTTCAATAAACTCACCCGGTTTTATATCCTGTTTGCCATAGTCAATAAAAAAATCGTCTAACTTCACAAAGCGACGATAGCTGCCGACTCTTAGTGTCAACTTCGCATCTAAAACCATGAGCGCTGGGGCTAAGTCACCGATTGGTGAGCCATTGGCAATATTGCCTACGACAGTAGCACGGTTACGAATTTGCTCACTACCAAAACGGCGAATCAACTCACCTAAATCAGGATAGTCAGACATTAATACCTGGCGGGCTTCACTTAAGGACACACCCGCACCAAAACTGACCATATCTTTTCCTACCCGAGTTGTTTTTAAGGCATCAATTCGTTCAATAGAAATTATGCAGTCTAATTTTTGCTGCTGTTTAGTCACCCACAGCCCAACATCAGTTGCTCCTGCCACCAGAGTCGCCTTAGGATGGTCCTGTAAAAGTGTCGCTAATTCATCGCTGCTGACCGGTGAGTGATACGTTGCGTCATTAACACTAAAGCTGTGTGATTTCTTAAAATGGTTTTTTTTAAGTTGAGCTGTAACGGCCTGATCAGAGTATCCGTAACGGGACAAATTTTTACGTTTAAGCAATTTTTGTGCTGCAGTAACGATGGGGCGATAGCCTGTACAACGGCATAAATTACCGGCCAGTAAATCATTAATTTTTTGACGCGAAAAGCCGGGCTCTTGCTGATAACAATAAGTGTATAAAGACATTACAAAACCCGGCGTACAAAAACCGCATTGCGAGGCATGCGAGGAAATCATGCATTGCTGTACTGGATGTAATTTCCCATTTTGTTTAATACCTTCTACGGTAATCAAGTGTTTGCCATGTAGCGAGCCGACAAAGCAAATACAGCTGTTCACCGCCTGATATTTTATTTTAGAGCCATGCAACTCACCTATGGTTACCGTACAAGCACCGCAATCCCCTTCCGCACAACCCTCTTTAGTTCCACATAAGCGCCTATCTCGGCGCAAAAACTCAAGCACAGTTAGGGTTGGGCTGACCGGGTCTAATTCGACCCATTCACCGTTTAGCAAAAATGCTAATTTATCTGATGATTCTTGCTGCTGAGTTTTACGCGACCGCCGGTACAACCTGGGCATTAACTACCTCGATATGTTGAATAGCCATAAGGTGAAACCAGTAACGGCACATGGTAATGCTGCTGCGGTTTAGCGATGCTAAAACGTATCACAATGTGATCCAGAAAAGCGGGATCATCCAGGGCATAATCGTGCCGACGGAAATAATCACCGGCGGCAAAGACCAGTTCATATTCGCCTTTGGTAAATTGCTCGTTTTCTAACAACGGCTGCTGACAACGACCGTCTTCATTGGTCACAAGCGTACAGATTTTTTCCTTGTTATCACCATATATCTTGAACAAATCAATCCCCATGCCTTTGGCGGGCACACCTTGTGCGGTATCCAGCACATGCGTTGTCAAACGGCCCATTGTGTCTCCTTATGCATAATATTTTAGCGGCTAACCTGCATATTGCATCAGCATTTAATAATTTGAGCAAACTGTGACAGTCGCAATACCTGGTTAATTTCACTTTTAATTTGATACTGGTAGTGCCACTTCATTTCTTCGGCTCCGGCTGGTGCAATATGCAGGTTAGATTAACGCTTATCAAGTTTTCTGTCCACATCTATAAGATTTAAGTAAAATGCTGGCATGACAAATACTCCATATCCACGGAATTTAATCGGTTATGCAGATGACCCACCGCAAGCTGACTGGCCGGACGGTAAGCGCTTAGCATTGCAATTTGTACTGAATTATGAAGAAGGAGCGGAGCTAAGCATCCTCCATGGTGACTCAGAATCCGAAGCTTTTTTATCTGAAATCATCAATGTCGACAAGCGACCTAGTGTCCGCCATATGAGCATGGAATCCATCTATGAATATGGTTCCAGAGTCGGGGTGTGGCGTATTTTGCAGCTATTTCAGGATTTCGAAATTCCGCTGACTATTTTTGCAGTAGGCATGGCCGTTGAACGCCACCCTGTCGTTATTGAACATATGCAAAAACTGGGACACGAGATTTGTTCACATGGCTATCGCTGGATTGATTATCAATACATTCCTGAGAACATTGAGCGTGATCACATTTATAAGGCTATTGAAGCTATTAAAGCCGTCACCGGAGAACGGCCCTATGGTTGGTATACAGGACGGACCAGTCCGAATACACGTCGTCTAATTGCTGAAGAAGGTGGCTTCTTATACGATGCAGATGATTACAGTGATGATTTGCCTTTTTGGGATACTAGTTTTGAAAATCCTCATTTGATCATTCCTTATACTCTTGACAATAATGATATGCGTTTTGCCAGTGCCCAGGGATTTAACAGTGGCGAGCAGTTCTTAAATTACCTTAAAGATGCATTTGACACGCTCTATGAGGAAAGTGCTTCAGTACCAAGAATGATGTCGGTTGGTTTACACTGCCGCCTGATCGGGCGGCCCGGCCGTTATCAGTCCTTGAAAAGATTTATTGAATACGTACGCCAATTTGACGATGTCTGGTTTTGTAAGCGCATTGATATAGCCAAGCATTGGCGTCAGCAACACCCTCAGCCAGCATGAGCAAATCACCCTTCAACATGTCTCGAACTGAATTCATTCGGGCATTCGGTGCAATATATGAACATTCACCCTGGATGGCCGAGAAGTTATATGACACTGGCTTGACTTCTAACCATAATAAGTGTGAAAACCTGACCCAGGCTTTTCAACAACTGTTTTCAAACCAGCCAAAAACCAGGCAACTAGAGGTCATCAAAGCACACCCGGACCTGGCCGGAAAATTGGCAATTAATAATGAACTTAGTGCGCATTCCAGCAATGAACAAAATAGTGCCGGCCTGGATCAGTGTTCCACCGAAGAATTCGAAACATTCAAGCACTACAACCAAAATTATAAAGCAAAATTCGACTTTCCATTTATTAAGGCTGTTAAAGGGCAAAACCGCCGTACTATTCTTAAGGAATTCGAACAACGATTGGACAATTCATATCAACAAGAATTTGCAACTGCCTTGAGTGAAATCAATAAAATTGCCGATTTTCGACTGCAAGACTGGTTTGATCAACATCAGATTGTTAACCTCGCTTCAGCCAATGCCGGTGCACAGGTTCTGTTTGCAACTGATGATTTTTTTGCGGCTAAACAGCGCTTAATTCAGGATCAGGAACCTGTTTTCAAGGAAGGAGTCTATGATAATCACGGCAAATGGATGGACGGCTGGGAATCCAGACGTAAACGGGCGACAGGACATGATTATTGCATCGTCAAACTGACTCAATCCGGGCGGATTGATTCAATCGTAATAGACACCGCATTTTTTACCGGCAATTATCCGCCCTGTGCTTCTTTGGATGCCTGTCAGAGCGATGCTGATGCTTTACCCGAGGATACAAATTGGCAATCTTTACTGCCAGCTGTCAGCCTCAATGGCGATCATAAGCACGAATTCAAGATTCAGTCTGATCAATCGTTTTCACATATGAGGTTGAATATATTTCCCGATGGCGGCGTAGCCAGGTTAAGAGTCTATGGACAACCCGATGGGTAAACCTTCCCAAGCTGGCTTAATCGATTTGCTAAGTGCTGATAATGGTGGACGCGCAATATGTTGTAACGACGAACACTACGGCAGCATGCATAATCTCAATTCCTCCCGGACTGCAGCCAGCATGGCGGATGGTTGGGAAACACGGCGTCGGCGCGAACCCGGTTTTGACTGGGTGATTTTTGAATTAGCAGAGCCCGGTCAAATTATCAGGGTTGAAATTGATACTGCTTTTTTTAAGGGCAACTTTCCAAAGTCCTTTAGTCTTAATGGTGAATATATGGAGCAATGGACGGATCAAAGTATTGCGGCCCAGAGCCTTTATTGGCCTGTAATTTTGCCGGACACCGAATTGAAAGCAGATAATCTGTTAAGCATAAAGCAAGCAGCAATACTCAAGCATGCACCGATTACACATTTACGCTTAAATATTTTCCCTGATGGAGGTATTAGTCGATTGCGTATTTTCGGAGTTCCAACGTGAGCAACATCCTAACACCCATACTACTGACCAAAGAGAAGTTTGAACCTTTCGGGCAAGTGATTGAGTTAGACCAACACAACGAAACTAAGAAGATCAATTATGGCCAAACCGATCGCTTTCACGATTTGGCGACACTGGATTTAAATCAGAATAACGGCCGCCCCATTTTTAATATTTTTAGAAGCAAGCCTATTAATTTACCCTTTAAGGTCAAAGTAGTTGAACGCCACCCACTTTCCAGCCAGTTGTTTTATCCGTTAACAGGCTCGCCATTCCTGGTGCTGGTAGCACCCAACGTCGATAAGCCTAATGCCAATGATTTACAACTTTTTATCAGCAATGGCCGACAAGGGGTAAATTATGCCGCCAACACATGGCACCACTACTTGCTGGCACTAAATGCAGTTTCCGATTTCGTCGTTATAGACAGATCCGGCCCTGAGAAAAATTGCCAAGAGCACTTTTTCGAGCAAGAAATAGTGATAGAAAGCATCTAGCATTTAAATTAGAAACCATGCCTAAAGTATTGTTATTAAGGAATTTTATTGAAGATAAGCGCACCAGTATGGAAGTCTATGCGGATAATTTAACCACTGCTTATTCTGACATCGACCATGACTATAAAATCCGTTATTACCGCCCCGCTACCCGCTTTTCCAGAAATAACCAAGCCGGGCATTGGCAAATGCGTTTTGCCCGCTATCTCGAATATCCGGCCCAAGTTAAGCGATTCAAAGCTGATCTGTACCATATAGCTGAACACGGCTATGCCCATTTAATCAGAAATCTACCTGCAAATCGGACTGTTGTTACCGTTCATGATTTGATCCCGTTTCTAAAACATAGAGGCGCAATCAAAGGTGTTAAACCGGAAAAAAACCCGCGCCTAGCAGAGTACTCATTAAAACATCTAAAGCGTGCAGCCCATATTATTGCGATTAGCGAAAACACAAAAAAAGATTTGATCAAATACTGTGATTGCAAAGCTGAAAATATCTCGGTGATTTACTATGGTTTACCTGATGTCTCCCCCTACCAGCATCTATCAAAACTCGATGCCAGAACCCAATTAAAATTACCAGACAGTGATAAAAAGTTAGTCCTTATTACTGGACAGGAATTTTATAAAAACCTAGAAACTAGCATAAAGGTCTACAACCAACTTTCACAAAAGCATCCTGTTCAATTGGTCCACTTAGGGCGGAATAATGAGATTTGGCAGCAAGCCAAGTCAGTAGCAAACCAGCCAGAGTCTATTATCGAGCTAGAACAACTACCTCATAGTGAAATCGTCAAATTATATAAGGCCGTGGATTGTGTGCTGTTCCCATCCTGGTATGAAGGCTTCGGTTTACCGCCCCTGGAAGCAATGGCTTGTGGTACACCGGCTGTGACCTCTAATGCTGCATCTTTACCAGAAGCAATCGGCCCCGATATGTTAACCGCGGCTGCAGATGATGTAGAAGGACTATTGAATTGCGTCGAAATCACCTTATTTGACAATGAGAAAAGACAAGAACTCATTCAATCCGGGCTGGATTACAGCAAAAAATTTACCTGGCAAAACTGCGCTAAACAAACCCTGGATGTTTATCAGCGTGTATTAAAACAAGACTAGCATCTACTTTTTGATCTTCTCCTCGATTAGAATAGGCGCGCTACAACAATTGATGTACTGATGAAAAAAATATTGATCACCGGCAGTGCCGGTTTTATTGGGGTTAATTCTGCCATTCATTTTGCCAACAATAGTTGGCAAGTGATTGCACTAGATAACTTGTCCCGCCCGGGCGCTGAGGATAATCTCAACTGGCTAAATCAACAAGCCAAGGTTGAATTTATCAAAGCGGACATACGTGATAGCGATAGTATTGAACGTATTGTCAAAACGCATCAGCCCGATGTGCTGTTACATTTAGCTGCCCAAGTTGCGGTGACAACATCTGTTGTAAATCCAAGAGAAGATTTTCAAATTAATGCACTGGGTACTTTTAACCTGCTTGAAGCAATCAGGCAGCATCAATCTGACTGTTTTTTTATTAATGCATCCACTAACAAAGTCTACGGCAAGATGGAGGATTGTGCCGTTGTTGAAACAGAACAGCATTATACCTATAAGGATATAAATGGTGTCAGCGAAAACCGGGAACTGGATTTTCACTCACCGTATGGCTGCTCCAAGGGCGCAGCCGATCAATATTGTATCGACTATGCCCGAATCTTTAATCTCAAAACCGTTAATTTAAGGCAATCCTGTATTTACGGCCAGCGCCAGTTAGGAGTCGAAGACCAAGGCTGGGTTGCCTGGTTCACTATCGCAAGTTTATTTGGAAAGCCAATCACGATTTACGGTAATGGCAAACAAGTTCGCGATATTCTGCATGTTGATGATTTGATCCGCTGTTATGAACTTTGTATTGAAAAAAGTGACTATATTAGCGGCCAAGCCTTCAATATAGGCGGCGGCCCGGAAAATACTCTGTCATTGCTTGAATTACTGGATATGTTAAGACAAAAAACCGCTGTTGAACCGAATCTAAGCTGGAGCGATTGGCGCCCTGGTGATCAGCCGATTTTCATTTGTGAACTTGATAAGGCCAAACAACATCTTGGCTGGCAGCCTCAAATCAATGTCGACCAAGGTGTAAGCAAACTGATTGACTGGGTAAAGCAACATAGAGAATTATTTAACTGGCTTTAGACCTCACAGCTGAACATGACCAAAGCTACTAAACGCATTTTTCTGATTTGCGTTTTATTATTAATAAGCTGGTTAGTTTTTGTCTACCCCTGGCAGCGATTATTTCTATGGTCTGATGAACTGCAACCCTTATCCTTAACAGCGATTTTAACGTTATGGTTTTTGCCCATTATTCTGTTTTTTATCTGGATGCGATTACGCACGCCAATCAGCGCCTTATTTGGCCAGATTTCCGTTAACTGGCTGGGCGTCAGCATCATGTTTATGTGGGCAACAGTATTAATAGAAATCACAAAGCTCACACTGGCAATACCCAACAAAGAAAATTCCGCATTGACATTGTTAATAATAGGAACGCTGTTGTGCATTTATGGCATCTACAAAGCCACAAAAATTGAAATATCAAATTTTACCCTGCAATCAGACAAGCTAAAACAAGCTTACAAAATTGCTCATCTGAGTGATATTCATCTAGGTTCACGTAGCCAAAATTTTGTTCAAAAGATCATTAATAAAACCAATCAACTCAATCCTGATTTGATTTTTATTACTGGCGATTTGATTGATATGCGCAAAGTTAAACCGGAATTATTAGTGATATTGAGCGATTTTTCAGCACCGGTTTATTTTATAAAAGGTAATCATGATCGTTATATCGGCTCCGGCAAGCACTTTGAGATTATTGACCAGACTGGCGTAATCACGTTGGATGATCATCACCATATTCATGAAGAGCTGCAAATCATAGGCATTTCAGACTCAGCCAATCCAAATCAGCTGAATACTGCCTTACCGAAAATAAGTCTGGATCATGATCGCTACACCATTTTGCTTTACCACAAACCTGAAAAGTTTGATTTGGTAGCTGATAACAAGATTGATTTAATGCTAAGCGGTCATACCCACGCGGGGCAAATTTTCCCTTTCAATTTAATTGTCAAAAGAGAATTTCCTCATCTTAAGGGCCTGCATAAAATTAACGATTCCCATCTTTATGTTTCACAAGGAACAGGAACCTGGGGGCCGGTGATGCGTCTGGGCAGTAATAATGAAATTGCGGTGATTAAGTTGACCCCCTCTAACTCCCCCTAAAAGGGGGAGAACATATGATTCCTGGGATTCAATATGTAGTGTAATCTATTCACTGCAGAGACTTTGATCAATCCCGTTCCCTCTAACTCCCCCTAAAAGGGGGAGAACATATGATTCCTGGGATTCAATATAGAGAACATAATTCCTCCCCTCTCAGGGGAGGATAGGAGGGGTATTCACGTCACACCGACGGCCTCAAGTCTTCGGCAAGCTATTCTCCGGATCGTAAAGTGCTTTACAACCTACCGCTTCAACCACAACCGGAAAGGGCTCATCAAAATACTCAATCACCAGTTCACGCCCTTCTACTGCATAATCTTTAGGCAGATAACCCAGAGCGATATTTTTTCCGACTGACGGACCAAAGGCGATACTGGTGGTATATGAACGACGCCCTAGTTCATCAACTAATACTTCATTAGTGTCAGGATCGACTATCGGGCAAGTACCAACCGGGTAGCGCGCCACACCTTTTGAGTCGATATTATTTGTCATCGTCAATGTACACAAATAAGCCGGCTGTGACTCGCGCTCACGTTGCTCCAGGTAAGCTGCTTTACCATGAAAGTCCGCCTCTTTCACTTTAGGCCTGGCCAAGTCAGCTTCTACCAAATTGTATTCAGTCAACAGATCAGCATTTTGCAAGCGCAGGCTTTTTTCCATACGCCGGGTATTTGCATAGGTTTCTACACCAACCGGTGTTGCACCCTGAGCATAGACCAGATCCCATAGAGATAGACCATAACTAAACGGTACATGCAATTCCCAGCCTTGTTCCCCAACATAGGAAATTCGAAATGCCAGCACAGGAATACCTTGCAAGGTGATGTTCCTGGTGGTTGCAAACGGGAAGTTTTCGGCTTCTAGCTCTTCTGGATTATCGGCAATGGCTTGCAACATTTTGCGGGCATTAGGACCCCATAGGCCCAGACAGGAAAGATGATCACTGCGATCTTCAATATATACCGTCCAACCACGTTCTTCAGCCATGCGTTTGAGCCAGATGTAATCACGATTACCCGCGTCTGCACCATCAATCACACGAAATTTATCTGTACCAAGACGAAGCACGGTCAGATCAGCTCTAATACCACCTTTATGATCCAAAAAGTGGGTATATATACCTTTACCAACAGCCGTTGTACCGCCCACCTTGGCCACACAAGCATATTCCATCAGTGCTTCGGCATCCGGGCCGGTGACATCATATACTGCAAAATGCGATAGACTGATCATTCCGGCGTTATCCGACATCGCTAAATGCTCGGCGTTAGATACTCGCCAGAAATGCCGATTGTCCCACTCATTTTCACGAACCGGTACTTGGTCAGCATATTTTTCCAATAAGTGCTCATTGGATGCATAACCATGAGCACGCTCCCAGCCGGCCAACTCCATAAAATAGCCGCCTAATTCCTGTTCTCTGGCCCAGAAAGGACTACAGCGCATACTACGGCCTTTTGTATAAGGCTCGCGATTATGTACAGCCGGGTTGTAAATCTTGAATGCTGTCTCATAACAACGATCATGAATATACGACGGTGTTTTCTGGATAGGATAGTAACGAGCAACATCAATACCATGATGATCGACTTCCGTATGTGCATCCGTCATCATGTCTACCAGTACTTTGCCAATGCCGGGGCCATCTTTAACCCATACGGCCTCAGCGTACCAAAGCCCGCGTACATCAGGTGACTCACCAATGGATGGGCCACCATCTGCCGTCACCTGCAGTAAACCATTGAAGGACTGTTTTTCGTCCCATCCCAATTCACCCAGAATGGGTGTCAATTCCATTGCTCGTTCAAGCGGTTCCATAATTTGGTCGATTTCCAAATCACGCTGTGACGGCGACCAATGTGATTCGCCTTTTTCCAATAAATCTTTGGGGTGACACATGCGCGGATTTTTTTCCTCGTAGTAACCCCATTCAATCTGCCCACCTTCAGGCGTTGTTGGATCGCCAGTGTCACGCAAATATGCTGAATTGCCCTGGTCGCGCAATAATGGATAACCGATGTGCTTGCCGGTTCCTTCAAATTCTGTATAAGGACCAAAGAAGGTCAAAGGATGATCAACCGGCATAATGGGCAAGTCTTCTCCGGCCATTTGCGCAATCAAGCGCCCCCAAAGGCCGGCACTGACTACAACATGATCTGCAGCAATATAACCACGAGATGTTTCAACACCTTTGATTCGGCCATCTTCTATATCTAAGCCTGTGGCGGTTGTATTAGCAAATACTTGTAATTTTCCGCTTGCTTCGGCTTCATCAACCAATTCACCGGCAACCGTTTGGGAACGCGGAATGACAAGTCCGGCGTCAGGATCCCACATTGCGCCCTGAATCATGTCCTCCTCCAGCAACGGAAATAATTCCTTAGCCTCTTTAGCACTGATCATTTTTACGTTAGTTCCGAATGCGCGGCCCGCACTCACTTTGCGCTTTAATTCTTCCATACGTTCGTCATCATCATGACGCGCCACTTCCAGCCCGCCGACACGGCTATAACGACCCCTGGCTTCAAAAAAATCAACACTGTAGCGAGTGGTATAGCAAGTCATATTGTCATATGCCGTCAGATAACAGAAATCAGAAGCGTGTGAGGTAGATCCAATATCAGTAGGCACCGAGGATTTATCAATCCCTACGATATTATCCCAACCTTTTGCGACTAAATGATGGGCAACTGAGGCTCCTACAATGCCGCCTAGTCCGATAATGACAACGTTTGCTTGTTCTGGAAATGTTCTAGCCATGGAAGTAATCTGTGTTAACCGCAAATGAGTATAAACCAGCTCTAGATCAAAACAAAGATTCTACTGAGCAACTTAAGCTTCCAAGCAAATAACTGACGTTTTGGTATAAAAATCAAAAAGTTTAGGTTGTCTAAAAGCAGATAATGGATAGACTCAACGACATCTACTAAACTGAAAGTTTTGAGTGAACCAGCCCAATAATCACAATAGCCCTAAAACCCAATCCAGCAATTTCTGGTCTCTATTATGGCTATTAATCGGTGTTTCTATCGTTGGTTGTAATTCACTGGCGCTAAGCCCGATTCTGAGTGACTTGAGCGGTGCTTTTAACCAGTCGGCCGACAAGGTCGCCAGAGCAGCGGCGGCGTATGGGGGAGCGACTGCGTTTGCTTCATTTTTCCTGGCCAGGAACGGGGAAAACTTCGGTATGCGTAAAATGCTCAGACTGGGCACGGTATTCCTGACCATCGGAATCGGTACCAGTGCATTTGCTGACAATTGGGTGATGTTGACGCTTTCACAAGCTACTGCCGGTATCGCAGCCGGTGTGATGTTGCCCGCCATTTATGCCATGGCTTCATCCATTGCCCCGCAAGGCAAAGAGTCTGTTTATGTGGGACGGGTAATCACCGGCTGGTCTTTGGCCATGGTTTTCGGGATTCCTTTTGCGGCGTTGATTGCAGATCTGTGGGGCTGGCGCTTTGCCTATGCAATTATGGCTATACTTTGCATTTGCTCATTAATCGGTTTCAGTCAATTACCTGCTTATAAACGTCAGCAAAAGACCAAGACTTTATCGACCAGCCAGGTTTTAAAAATCCCGAATGTATTGACTGTACTGGCTATTTGTTTACTCTTCATGCTGTCTTTTTACGGCGTTTATATCTTTATCGGTGACTACGCCAGGAACACATTATCAATCTCAGCCAGTTCTGCCGGGTTATTGGTAATGGCTTATGGAATAGGATTTGCACTGGCTTCGGTTGGCGACCCCATAATCGATAAATTTGGTCCCAAACAATCAATGAGTTTTGTGCTGCTGATTGTCTCCGGCATTTATGTCAGTATGTTTGCGCTTACCAACAGTTTGACTGCATTGCTTGTTGTATGTTTTGCCTGGGGTTTTGCAAATCACTTTGGATTAAATTGTATTTTAGTTATTCTAAATACCGCTGACCGCGAAAATAAAGCCGCCATTATGGGTTTGTACACAACCGTCACCTATCTAGCGACGATGTTGGCTACTTTGATTTTCGGTTGGTTATACAGTCAATTTGATTTTCGTGCATTAATTGCTTTAGCACTACTGAACTGTTTGTTAGCCGCAACGTTGGCTGCAATTAAATTGAAAGCAAAATCGAAACGGGGCTCATAAGAGCCCCGTTATATCTAAATAAATGAAATAAACTTGTTATGATGAAAACCACCAGCGATGTGCCGCTCGAGCACCATCATTCTCCCAACTTGCTGCTACGGTCTCACCATGCTGTACATTTGAACGCCGTGCACAAACAAAGTTCGTAAACATAGGAATAATCGTACCGCCGTCATCTCGCGCAATTTGACACATTTCTTTATACATCTCAGCACGCAAGTTATCATCCAGTTCTGATTTAGCCTGCAACAATAATTCATTAAAGCGCTCATTTTGCCAATGCGCTTCATTCCAGGGTGCATCATCTTTATAGGTTAAGGTGAACATTTGATCTGGTGTTGCACGTGCACCCCACTTGACAAATACAAAAGGTTTTTTCAACCAAACATCTGACCAGTAACCGTCAGCTGGTTCACGCACTGCATTTACTTTGATACCTGCAGCCTTGGCATGTTCACCATAAAGCACACACATATCTACCGCACCGGGAAGTACACTATCAGTCGCTGACAAGTTAACTTCCAGTGAATCAAGACCGGCTTGCTTCAAATGAAATTTGGCTTTATCAGGATCATATTGGCGCTGTTCAATACTGGCAGGGAAATACGGCATGTTGGGAGAAACATGGAAATCATTACCCGGTGTGCCAGTTCCAAACAGGATTTTTTCTACAATATCTTCACGGTTGATAGCATGCTTTAGAGCTAACCGAACATCAAGATTATCAAATGGTGCTACATCACAAAACATGGGCAAGGTAATTGCCGATCCACTTGGCGTATTGTCAATCAGAAGATCCTTGTTACGTTGTAGCAACGCCATCGTTTTTAAATCTACAGATGTAATTGAATCCACATCGCCGGTAATCAAAGCAGCTTGCCTGGAATTCGGATCATTAAGAATTGTGAACTCAACGGTGTCAAAATAAGCACCATCGTCTCGATGCCAACCATCATGACGTTCAAAATCTGAACGCACACCAAATTCATGGTTAACTAATTTATAGGGTCCGGCCCCGTCACCACTTTCCCAGTCAACAGTCCCGTCTTCCTTGGCAGGCAGCATGGTTATGTGATAATCAGTAAAAAACCAGGGTAAGTCTGCAATACCCTGATCCAGTTCGATAACGATAGTATGATCACCATCAGCCTTGATGTCAGTAATGTTGCTCATCAACGAGGCCGCTGCGGAAGTGGTTCCTTCTCCACGGTGATGATTAATTGAAGCAATAGCATCCTTGGCGGTGAACGGTTTGCCGCTATGGAAACTGGAATTTTTAGCCAGCTCAAAGGTCCAGGTTTTAGCATCTGGAGTAGCTTCCCAGGACGTCGCCATATCCGAGCCAAGACCGTTATCTGATGTTATTTCAGTTAAATAGCTACGATGCGTATGTGCTGTTTGAATATGCCCAACACTGTAATATGTTCCTGGATCATGCGTATCGGAAGTATTGGCATCATGCACACCTACTCTGAACTTACCGCCTTTCTGTGGAGTTTGAGCCGAAACCTTTTCTGTCCATAACACCGACGCTGCAGTCATTGTAAGACCCGCTGCCATGGCATGCGTCATAAACTGACGTCTTGATAATTTTCTCTTTCTACCCGCCTCGAGAATTTTGTCAAAGAATTCCCTGTTTTGTATATCTTTCATATATAACTCCATGTGAATTAAATAGTATCGTGTGATTTATTGAGTATTCAATTTTAAATCAAGTATACAATAAGTATACATATCCATATATTATACACTATGATGAAAAAGACTTCTATTAAGGAAAAGTAAGTAACGCCTGATGATATTAATGATCCGTTTTAAGCAAACAAGCTTATACGGAATGGGTCAAGCCGCCATCGACACGCAAATTTTGTCCTGTAATATAACTGGATGCATTCGAAATCATAAATGCAATAGTCTCTGACAACTCACCCACCTTTGCCTGATGATGACATTACAGCCACGTCATAACCCTTGTTTGACAGACTTTTAGCAGCATCCGCACCAATGCCGCTACCACCGCCAACGATTAACACAACAGGTTTTGTCACCCTAATCTCCTTTTAAGTTAATTTTTTGTCGTCAATAATATTCATTGTCGCCACACCACTGTGACCCAGCTTAGTCGAAGCAAACGGACCGCCCTGACACATCTGACCCGGGTCCTGAGGATCAGCCTCAGCTGCTGCGGTCAGTATTTGCGCTGCAAATTGCTCTGCGTTGTCTTTAGGGCGATAACCCAAAAAACTGGCCTTGGAATTATCCACAGGCACCCGGTCGTTGTTTGACACACCATAGACCACGGAAAAGCCACTAATCGGCGTGGTGATTGATTTTTCTACCAGTTGAATCAGATCATCATAAGATAACCAGCTACCTAATGCGCGGGTATTTGTAACCTGAGCACAAGACAATATACGCATACATACTGATTCAACACCACGCTTATCCCAGTAAAGGCTGCCCAGATCCTCGGCGAAACACTTTGCTAACCCATAGAATGTATCGGGGCGATGCGGCACATCAACGCCAATGAATTCTGTCTTGTCATACATGCCGACAGCATGAATCGAACTGGCGTAGACAACGCGCTTGACACCTTGCTGATATGCAGCTTCCCAGATATTGTAAGCACCAATAAAATTGGGGCCTAATAATGTTTCAAACGGGCCTTCATCAACAATGGCACCAAAGTGAACCACCATATCTGCATCTTCTAACAATTGATAAATTTGATCATAGTTAGCTAAATCAGCCTGTTGATATCGTTCACCCGCATAACAATTTCCAATCTCATCAACAATATCTGATGACACCAGCTCATCAGCCAGTTTAGTTAAGGGTTCTCGCAGGTAAGAGCCCAGTCGACCTGCAGCACCTGTTAAGACAAGTTTTTTCATTCAATATTTCCTGTAAGGTTTAATTAGATTACCGCTTTTTCCCTAAACGGTTGGTTCTCGATAATTCGATCATAATGGAAAGGAGTTAAATCAAGTGAGCGGTATTCACCGTAAGTAATCCACTCTGCCGTACCACGACCCATGGCAGGTGATTGTTGGAATCCGTGCCCGGAAAAACCGTTTACAAAAATAAAATTCTCAACCTCAGGATGTGGCCCTAAAATCGCGTTCTGGTCGAAAGTGTTAAAGTCATAATGTCCGACCCAGGAGTTAACTAGTTTAATCGCTTCGAATTGTGGGACTCGGTGAGCAATTGCGGGCCAAACCTTATCTTCCCACAAACTAAAATCCTCTACAAAATCATCATAATCCACTGCTAAATCGTTATCCGGTGGGCAACCTGCCATATAGTAGGTTCCGTCTGTACGAAAATGAACCCCTGATGGATCAATGGTAAGTGGCAAATCATGATCAAGCGGGTACTGCGCCTCAAAAATAAAGGTATAACGTTTGCGCGGCTCTACCGGAATCTCAATACCTGCCATCCGCGAAGTTAATACCGCCCTGGTACCCGAAGCGTTGACCACTTTACCGCATGCAATGGCTTCACCAGAACTCAAGGTCACGCTTTCAACCACCTTGCCTGAGATATTTTTATTCATTGCGACAACTTCATTGTTGATGTATTCCACCCCTTTTTCACGGGCGCAACGCTTCCACCAATCAAATAAAGTATTGCCGTCAAAATAACCCTCATCAACTAAATTGTGACTACCGAGAATAATGTCATCCAAATAATAAAATGGGTAATCATGTTTAATTTCGTCGACACTCATGATTTTAGTGCCGGCACCACACGCTACCTGTAACTTTTGATTTTGTTTCAAAATTTCGGCAAACGCATCATTATCAGCCAGGTACATATAACCAAAATTATGAATCGATAACGTCGGAACTCGCTCATCGCCGCCCATAAATTCACGGAAATTTTTTACAAATTCGGCAGCAAACTGCGACACCCGTACATTAATCTCACCGGAAAACTGTTGTCGCATACAGCTATTAGTATGGGCTGTTGCCGAAAATTGATAAGTTGGATCACGTTCAATGACCAACACAGATCCATCAAAATCCGGATTATCGACCAGAAACCAGGCCACCGCAGAACCAAACATTGCGCCACCGACGATTACCACATCATAATGGTTATGAGTTGGCATACTGGACAATTTCGGCAAGCCCACTAAAGTGCCTCTCCTCTTTCCGCAGCCTTGCGAAAACTGCCTAAGTCACTGACCCAGACAAAAGCCTCAAGCTGCTTAAGATTGAAATTCAAATTCAACCCGGAATATGCAATGGAATTCGTCGTGAGAGGAAAAAATGCAATAAGATCAAGGGCGCCCGCAGGGAATTTGGGCGATGCCATAGCCACCTTATGGTGGGATCAAATTCCTGAGAACATCCTTGAGATTGAAGCAGTGTTTTTCGTGAGAGTTTCATTGCATAATCCGGGGTTAATGTTGCTGGTTAGCAAACATTGCAAAAACCTGTTCACCTGTCATCATGTCTGTTTCATTAGCAAAATCGTAATAGCCGGGTTTCTCATCTATAAATATCTGACCTTCAAAATCCACATCCTGCAAACCATCAAGCAAACCGATGGGGACAATATATTGACCCGACTCTTTGATACGATAAAACAAGTGAGTACCGCATATTTTACAAAAGCCGCGTTCAGCCCATTCAGAAGAGTCGTATACACTCATATTCTCTTGACCGTCAATTTCAACTTCAGTTTCGCAATCAACCGCCATTACCGGCCCCCCGCCCCAGCGCCGGCACATGGTGCAATGACAGGCGTGTAGTTTATTACTGGTTTTTGTAGCCTTAAGATTCACGGCACCACAAAGGCATTGTCCTGTTACGGACTGTTTATCTGTCATGTGTTATCTCCTGTTTAAATTAATTATGATGTAATCATAAACGTCAACAGGAAAGATGACTAGAACCCATCCCAAAATAGTCGAGCGATGGCACAGGCATTTTGAGAGAGCTTTTAACTATGTTGCTTTAAAAAACCAACAATCCAATCAGCAACCTCATGGTTATCTATAGTTTGACCTAACGACACTAGTGCTGCATCAGCAAGATTTTCTTCAAATACATCCCCACGTCGCGCATTGATTAAATCTTGTTGGTAAGGATGTTCAATTTCCGGATGAGGCTGAACTGTGAAAACGCTGTCACCGTAAGCTAGCATGGCATAGGGACAAAAGTCAGAACTGGCCAAAATCTCTGCACCATGAGGTAATTCAATAACTTGATCCTGATGAACAGCATTTACAGCAATCTGCTGGTTAAGTGCACCATTCATCCATGGAGCGGGATTAGTCACATTATACTCATGCACACCTAAACCCCAGCCCTTTTCAGACTTAACAACTTTTCCGCCTAGGGCCTGGGCAATAATTTGATGTCCAAAACAAATTCCTACCAGAGGAATTTTTTTATCTACGGCCTCTAGGATAAATTTTTCAAGTCTTGGAATCCAGGGTAAAGGGTCATAAGCGCCATGGCGTGAACCGGTAATCAACCAGGCGTCACAAATGTCAACCGACTCTGGAAAAACTCCATCAATAACAGCAAAAGCACTAAACTCAATCTGCAAACCTCGATTATCCAAAAGGCGAACAAACATGTCAGGATATGTGCCATGCTTTACCTCAAGCTTGGGAATAAGCTTACCAGTCTCCAATATACCCAGTTTCATGAAAAAGTTAGTTGTTCCAATGATATAAAATAGATAAATCCTATTTTACCGAAAAACTGGAAACGGCAATGGAAATTTCAGCTAATCGAAACAGACAATCCAGAGAACGAACGTTAATAAATCAGTTTATTTACGGCATTGAGCACCCAATAATACATAAAGAATCGAAGGCGACGCGAAAATCCAGTGTTTTCAATCGCCATATGAATACTAGCCTGCACCGACATAAACATATAAATAATCAACGGAAAAGCGCCCGTGTCTTGTAAACTTTTAGCAAAAAAAATACTTAACGAATTCATTCTCAAGCGGTTCAATTTAAAAGTCTACAGCACCAGGCCTATTGGCCGGGAAATCATAGTAGATGTTAAAAAAATAATTCCGGAACCTGCCGTTTTATTTGATGTCGGCGCGAACATCGGCCAGACCGCCGCACTTTGGCATCAATCTTTTCCCGCAGCGACCATCCATTCTTTTGAACCCGTTAAACACCTGTATGACATGCTGTACAAACATCACGCTGACAAAGCCATATGCAATCACCAGGGCCTGGGTAATAGTGAAGGTTTACAAACCATATACTATGGCAAAGCCGAGGGCATGCACAGTTTTGCTCATCAAAATCAAGGTCTTGGCAGTGAACAAACAAACGTCACCACTGTTGATCGCTATTGCAGTCAAAATAATATTAGCCACATTGACCTGATAAAGATTGATGTCGAAGGCTATGAACATGAAGTCATCGAAGGATCCAGACAAATGCTTAAAAATAAAAAAGTTGATTTAGTCTTAGTGGAGCTTGGTGTTGATCCTGATGGGTACTATATTTTTTACCCGGACTTCGCCCGGATGATGCAAACCCGTGGCTACTATACCGTTGGGTTCTACGATCAAATTAACGAATGGGATGGCTCGGCAAAACTCCTTTTTTGCAATGTTCTTTTTGCACGTGATGGGTTGAATATAAAGAAATAAAAGCTAATTCCTTTTACATCAACAAAGAGTGATCACAAAAAAGCCCGGCATTACCGGGCTTTTCGATAGATTTTAAAAACCTTTAGCCTAATGCTGCATCTAACTCTGGAACCGCATCAAATAAATCAGCAACCAGGCCATAATCAGCGACCTGGAAGATAGGCGCCTCTTCGTCTTTGTTAATCGCAACGATGACTTTAGAGTCTTTCATGCCGGCCAAGTGCTGAATCGCACCGGATATACCGACTGCAATATAAAGATCAGGTGCAACGACTTTACCGGTTTGACCGACTTGATAGTCATTGGGCACGAAACCTGCATCCACAGCTGCACGTGATGCGCCTACAGCTGCGTTCAGTTTATCGGCAACCTTCTCTAACATGGCGAAGTTATCACCACTCTGCATTCCACGACCACCGGAAATAACAATTTTCGCTGTGGTCAACTCGGGACGATCAGACTTGGTTAATTCGCTTCCTACATAGCTCGAAAGCCCTGCATCACCCGAATACTCATAGGCTTCGACAGCAGCACTGCCGCCCGTTTCAGCTGCTGCCTCAAAGGCAGTACTACGAACGGTAACCATTTTAATCGGGTCATTTGATTTAACCGTCGCCATTGCATTACCCGCATAAATAGGACGTACAAACGTGTCCGCATCAACCACTTCGGTAATCTCCGAGATTTGCTGCACATCTAACAACGCTGCTGCTCGCGGCATTACATTTTTGCCGAAGGTACTGGCCGGTGCCAATACATGACTATACCCGGAAGCAATATCTTTAATTAAGGCACCAAAGTTTTCAGCTAGGTCATTGGCATATTCGGCTGAGTCGGTATGAATAACTTTATTCACGCCCGCAACTTGTGACGCAGCTTGTGCCACATCACCACAACCCGAGCCCACTACAAATACATGGATATCAGAATCAATCTGTGAAGCTGCGGTCACTGCATTGAGTGTACCGGCGGCCAGTGATTCATTATTGTGTTCTGCTATTACTAATACGCTCATCTTAGATCACCTTTGCTTCATTTCTAAGTTTATCGACCAGCTCACTGACATTGCCAACGATTTCACCCGCTTTGCGCTTCTCCGGCTCAGTCACTTTAACAACTTCAAGCCTTGGCGCCACATCCACGCCCAAGTCATCAATAGAAAGAGGATCTATAGGCTTTTTCTTGGCCTTCATGATGTTCGGCAACGAAGCAAATCGAGGCTCATTTAAGCGCAAATCCACAGTCACAACAGCCGGCATTTTTAACTCAACAGTTTCTAAACCGCCATCGACTTCACGTACAACTTTAGCACTATCACCACTCACCTCAAGGTCCGAGATAAATGTACCTTGTGACCAGCCCAATAATGCAGATAACATTTGACCGGTTTGGTTGTTGTCACCATCAATCGCCTGTTTGCCCATAATAACGATGCCTGGGGCCTCTTTCTCCACCACTTTTTGCAGCAGCTTCGCTACTGCCAATGGCTCCAGATCTGCTTCAGATTCAATATGAATGCCTCGATCAGCACCCATAGCCAACCCTGTACGCAAGGTTTCCTGTGCTTTTTGAGGGCCGATGCTGGCAACAATAACTTCTTCAGCTTGACCAGCTTCTTTCATTCTAACTGCTTGTTCAACAGCAATTTCACAAAATGGATTCATCGCCATTTTGACATTGGTGAGTTCTACTCCGCTTTGATCAGATTTAACTCTGACCTGGACGTTGTAATCGATCACCCGTTTAACCGGAACCAACACTTTCATTGTTTCTAAAAACCTCTTAAATGATGTGACTTTGTTGCAAAGTGCTGAATTATAGTCGCTAGACTAAGCAATTGTATATGCTTAAAAAATAGCTTAAAAATCAATGGCGCAAACAACAACAATTCTGTCGCCTGTTAATATCTTTAGCTCGCTAAGATAAGACAGAATAATCACACGAATCTTTCAACTTTAGGACATCACACAATGAGTTCAAGACGGTCTAGAGGCGGCGGCGGACGCGAAGCGCGTCGAGCAGCGCGAACCAGCGGCAAAGCAGCATCAATTCCTTATATAAAACGTAATATTCCGTTCTTTGAAATTGCCAGGGAAGAAACACTGGAGCTGATTGAGAATAATGCAGAAACCATTCTTGAAGAAGTCGGCATTGAGTTTAGAGATGATCCTGATGCGATTGCATTATTAAAAAGCGCAGGGGCCGACATTGAGGGTGAGCGAGTACGGTTTCCACGCGGAATGTGCCGTCAAATCATCCAGGCCAGTGCGCCAAAGCAATTCACACAGCATGCAAGAAATCCGGAAAAATCAGTTATTATCGGTGGCAATCATACTGTTTTAGTCCCTGCCTATGGCCCACCTTTTATTCGCAACTTGGACGAAGGCCGACGTTACGCCACCATTGAAGACTTTCGTAACTTCGTTAAATTAGCCTATATGTCAAATGGCCTGCACCATTCCGGTGGTACAGTCTGCGAGCCTGTTGATCTACCTGTCAACAAGCGTCACTTTGATATGGTTTACAGCCATATCAAATACAGTGACAAACCATTCATGGGCTCAGTTACCGCCGCTGAACGTGCTCAAGATACAGTTGATATGGCCAAGATTGTTTTTGGTGATGAATTCGTTGACCAAAACTGTGTCACCACCAGTTTAATCAATGCAAACTCACCCATGACTTTTGACGACACCATGTTAGGAGCAGCCAGAGTCTATGCCCAGAACAACCAGGCGACTGTTGTTTCACCTTTTATTCTCTCCGGTGCAATGTCACCGGTTACCGTGGTCGGCACCTGCGCTCAAATCCTGGCCGAAGCCATGGCAGGAATTACCTTTACTCAGCTGGTACGGGCCGGTGCTCCAGTAGTATTCGGTACGTTTGCCAGTTCGATTTCTATGCAATCCGGCGCCCCAACCTTCGGCACGCCTGAACCTTCTTTGGTTTTGAATATTTGTGCATCACTAGCTCGACGCCTGGGTGTACCATTCCGTAGTGGTGGCGGTTTAAACGCGTCCAAGATCTCCGATGCCCAAGCGGCTTACGAAGCGGCTAATACACTGCAAACAGCGGCAATGGCCGGCGTAAATTTTATGCTACACACCGCCGGTTGGTTAGAAGGCGGCCTAGTCATGGGCTATGAAAAATTTGTGATGGATGCTGACCAGGCTGCCATGATTGAGATATTGCTGAGTGGAATCGATGATTCCGAGAATGGCCAAGCGATGAGTGCGATCCGTGAAGTAGGCCCCGGCAAACACTTTCTTGGCTGTGCGCACACTCAGGCTAACTTTGAAACAGCGTTTTATCGCTCAAAAATTGCCGATAATAATAGTTTCGAGCAATGGGAATCAGAAGGCTCTCAGGATGCAACCCAAAGAGCCAACATGCTTTATAAAAAAATGCTCAGAGAGTACGAAGCGCCAGAACTCGACCCAGCCATTGATGAAGCGCTTATCGAATTCATGGATCGCCGTAAAAACGAGTTCCCTGATTCAAACGTATAAACCCTTACAACAAATCAAACGATAGTTGTCTTCCGGATAGTACACCATACTTTCCGGAAGCCTCCCAATAAAACTCTTTAATAACCTGCAACCTGAACTATTAGCTTTTCTCAAATTCTAAGCTTTCCTCATATATACTTAACCGACACAACACTTGAGGAGTAGTGGCTATGAAAGCTTCGGATTTATTTGTTAAATGCCTGGAACAGGAAGGCATTGAATATATTTTTGGTGTGCCGGGTGAAGAAAACGCCGATTTCATGATGTCGCTGGAGCAATCCGAAAAGATCAAATTCATTTTGACCCGGCACGAGCAAGGCGCGGCATTCATGGCGGAAATTTATGGGCGCTTGACGGGCAACCCGGCCGGTTGTCTGGCTACATTAGGCCCCGGTGCGACTAATCTCATTACCGGTGTAGCAGATTCTAATATGGACAGAGCACCGATGCTGGTGCTCACCGGTCAAGGTGCTTCAACACGTCTACACAAAGAATCTCACCAAGTCATGGATGTAGTTGCCATGTTCGAACCGGTCACAAAGTGGGCGGAGACTGTATTGCATCCAAAGAATATTCCGGAAATTGTGCGCAAAGCGGTGCGTCTAGCCCGTACAGAAAAGCCAGGTGCCTGCTTAATTGAATTACCGGAAGATATTGCCAAGCTGGATACTGACGCTGAGCCGATTGAGCCTCGCCGTTTTCGACGCTCAGTGCCTGACGACAAAATCATGGATCAATTGTTTGAGCGTTTTAAACATGCAAAACGGCCGATAATTCTTGCGGGAAATGGCTGTATTCGCCGACGAGCCAGCAAACAACTCAGAATTTTAGCGGAAAAAACAGGCATTGGCGTTATCAGTACATTCATGGGTAAGGGTTGTGTCGACATGGATGCTGATTATTGTCTTTATACTATTGGCCTGGGTTCAAAAGACCTGGTTTCCTGCGCCCTCGATGCCTCGGATTTGATTATCACACTCGGCTACGACATGGTTGAGTATCACCCTAAGCTTTGGAACCCTAATGCCGACAAAAACATTATTCATATCGATTTTTTAGCAGCTGAAATTGATAAGTATTACCAACCCAAGGTTGAAATTGTCGGTGATCTGGCTCATGCATTATGGATGCTGAATGAACGAGTCGACAGGCATGGTCAGTTTGATTTTGATTTCAGCCAACAACAAGCGGTCAGACGCGACATGATGGCCGATTTTGCTGAGCATGCCGAGGATGATACCCAGGGGTCAATTCGACCACAAAAAGTATTATGGGACGTGCGTCAGGTAGTTAAAGCTGACGGCATCGTTTTATCAGATGTGGGCGCACACAAAATGTGGATTGCCCGTCATTACCAATGTCATGAGCCCAATACCTGCCTTATTCCCAATGGATTTTGCTCAATGGGGTTTGCCCTGCCTGGCGCCATTGCAGCCAGCATGGTTTATCCAGACAAGCAGATTCTAGCGATTAGTGGGGACGCAGGATTCATGATGAACATGCAGGAAATGGAAACGGCCAAACGCTTTAACTGTAATATGGTGACCATGGTTTGGGAAGACAATGCTTACGGTTTAATTGCATGGAAGCAAACCAATGAATTCGGCAAACATACTGACCTGGCCTTTAACAACCCTGACTGGGAACAATTGGCAAGCAGTTTTGGCTGGCATAGCCATATCGTCAGCCATAGCAATGACTTGCAAGACAGCTTGGCTCAAGCATTTGATGAGACCGGACCCAGCCTTGTTATGGTACCTATCGATTATCGTGAGAACACCATTCTTACTGAAAAACTCGGCGCCATCGCCTGTCCGATTTAGGAACATTTTATGAATCATTACTCATTACTTTTAGCACAAGACTGTGTTGCTGACGGTCAAATAGAAGTCAATTCCCCATACGACCTCTCAACTATTGCCACTATTGACTACGCCAATTCAGACCAGGTCGAACAGGCGTTACAAACTGCTTACTCTGTTTTCAGGGATAAACGCAAATGGTTGACAGTTAAACAGCGGGTTGATGTGCTTGAGAAAGCAGCCGATAACATCCATCAGAATCTTGATCAACTGGCACTAGAAGCTGCACGTGAAGGCGGCAAACCATTGAATGATTCCATTGTCGAGCTGAACCGGGCTGTTGACGGATTAAAACTCGCCATTGAAACCATTCGCAGTGACATGGGGCACGTCATTCCTATGGGTGGCGATGCCTATTCCGCCAACCGTGCTGCATTGACTCAAAAAGAGCCTATCGGCGTTGTTGTCGCTGTCAGTGCATTCAATCATCCGTTTAATCTGATCGTTCATCAGGTTGCTGCAGCGGTTGCAGCCGGCTGCCCTGTTATTGTTAAACCGGCGGAAACCACACCGATTTCCTGCATGAATTTCGTCAAGGTTTTGCATGAGTCAGGATTACCAAAAGAATTCTGCCAGGCCTTGGTTGTGAATGATTTAAACGTCGCTGAACAACTGGTTACTGACCATCGAGTGGCATTTTTCAGTTTTATCGGCAGTGCCAAAGTAGGCTGGATGCTCAAATCCAAATTAACGCCTGGGGCACGCTGTGCGCTGGAACATGGTGGGGCAGCACCCGCTTTGGTGTATGCTGATGCTGACCTGGATACTACCCTGCCATTACTTGCCAAAGGTGGTTTTTACCATGCCGGACAAGTCTGCGTATCTGTACAGCGAATATTTGCTGATCAATCTATAGCCAGGACTCTGGCGCAGCAGCTGGCGGACTTTGGAAACAATATGGCTATCGGCGATCCGACTAATGCCGACACCGACATCGGACCATTGATACTACCGCGTGAAGTGGATCGAGTTCATCAATGGATACAAGAGGCCATTGACCAAGGAGCAGAATGCTTATCCGGTGGTAAAAAAATATCTGACACTTGTTACCAGACAACCGTTTTATTTAATCCATCACCGGTCAGCAAGGTCAGTCAACTCGAAATCTTCGGGCCGGTAATTTGCGTTTATAGTTGCAACGATATGGATGCAGCGATTGAACAAGCCAATAGCTTAAATGTAGCGTTTCAAGCTGCTGTATTCACCAAAGATATTGATACCGCCATGCATGCCTATAAACAATTGGATGCTTCAGCAGTGATGTTAAATGACCACACTGCGTTTCGTATTGACGGCATGCCGTTTGCCGGTTTACGTGAATCAGGTTTAGGTGTTGGCGGTATTCCCTATACTATTGAAGACATGCAAATTGAAAAAATGCTGGTGATTAAATCTGAATTTTTATAGGTTTTCTATGCAAGGGAATTCGTCGTGAGAAGTAAAACTGCGAAGATCAAGTGCGCCCGCAAGGAATTTGGACGCAGCTATAGCCACCCTATGGTGAGGACAAATTCCTGAGGACGTGCTTGAGATTGAAGCTGGTTTTCTTCGCAACAGAGTTTCATTGCATAATCTGGGTTTAATCAGCGGCTAAGAGTCTGAAAATCAAGTGACGCTAAATCCTTTGGCGTATGGATCGCGATCGTCAATAAAAATCGTGTTATAGCCCGTCATTCTGGCCCAGCCTTTGATACTGGGGATAACGGCATCATAATCACCCACCGTAGTGGTGCCTTCGATTCGCCCATGAAACAAACTATGAATAATGCTTTCATGCACAAATTCATCTCCGGGGTTCAGCTTTCCTAGGGCAGACCATTGAGCCATGCGCGCTGAAGTGCCCGTTCCACAAGGTGAACGATCTATCGCTTTTTCACCTAAAAAAACTGCGTTTCTTGCAGTAGCACCGGTAACCGTCGGTTTACCCGTCCATAAAATATGCGTCAACTTATTGATAGTCGGATTTTGCGGATGCTCGAAGCTATATTTTTCATTTAAGGCAGCGCGAAGTGAAGGACTGATACTGATGATTTTGTCGGCTCCCAATTCCTCTAAATCAGTATAATTTTTCTGGGCATCGACGATGGCATAAAAATTACCTCCATAAGACACATCAACGCTGAGTTCACCCAAACCTTCAACTTGTGCAGTTAAATCGGTTTTATATAAAAATGACGGCACATTTTTAATTCTGACCGACTCAATATACGGTCCCTCTTGCTCATAAAAAGCGTCTACTCGCCCTGCCGGTGTATCCAGTTTCAAAACACCTGGCTCAGATGGTTTAACCAAGCCTTGCTCCAAAATAAATGTCACCGTGCCAATGGTTCCATGCCCACACATCGGCAAACAACCGGACGTTTCAATAAACAGAATTGCAACATCGCAATCATCTCGAGTCGGCGGATAAAGAATACTGCCCGACATCATGTCATGACCCCGGGGTTCAAACATCAAGCCAGTGCGAATCCAGTCAAATTCAGCCAGAAAGTGCTGGCGTTTTTCGCTCATAGTTTCACCCATAAGATTGGGCACACTGCCACCGGATACTACTCTGACCGGACAACCACAAGTATGGCCGTCAATACAAAAAAATGTAGATTTACTCATTTGAACCGCTTTAATTTTAGACTGTCAAGATTAATCGATAATGGTTTTTGCGCAACTAATTCACTAACTAATTTTCCTGTTGCAGCAGACTGGGTCAAGCCGTAATGGCCATGTCCGAATGCATAGATTACATTTTTTGAAGCACTCGAATAATCGATCAAAGGCTGAGTATCTGCTAAAGAGGGTCGCCTGCCCATCCATTGAGTGCCACCTTCACTGCTTAAGCCGGGTAAAAAATCCTTTGCCTTATTCAGTAAATGCTCAGATCGTTTGTAGTTAGCCGGATAATCAGTACCGGCTAATTCATTAGCACCGCCTATTCTAAGTCCAGTAGCCAAGGGTGAGGCGACAAAACCGTGTTCCGGAAATAAAATAAAATGACTGAGTTTTATATTCGGGTCAGGTATTGTTGTGTTGTAACCACGTTCGGCATCCAGTGGCAATTTATCTCCCAGTTGAGTGGTTAACTGATTTGACCACGAGCCCATGGCAATGACTGCCTTATCAAAACAATAATCATTATTATGCTGATCAGCGAGCTTGACTTGATTAGCATCTAAACTGATTCGGTTAATTTTTTCTGTAATAAGCCGTGCCCCAGCGTCGAGCGTTTTTTCTCCCACTGCCTTGGTATAAATTTTAGGATCGGTAACCATGGGCCAGTCGACAACTCTAACGGCATGCTTAAAACGCTTATCCAGACTAGGCTCAAGTTGCTGGATATCGGCACCTTGCAGAAACTCAATGTCGAAACCTTGATCTGCGGACTCCTGCCATTTGCTTTTTGCCCTGTTAAAGGCAGCCCCCGATTCATAAACAGTAAGTGAATTTCGCTCGACGATATACTCTGATAAATCCCAATCTTGCCAAAATTGATGTGCCTCTAAACGGCTCAGAGCCATCAATTGTTTCATTAACTCAACACTCTTGTGAACCTGGGCAGGTCGGCAGGCCCACAAAAAGCCGGTTAACCAAGGCATCAATTTCGGCACATAAGCTAATGGAATAGCCAGCGGACCCAATGGGTCAAAAAACCACTTCGGCGCTTGTAACAAAATACCCGGTTGCGGCAAAGGATAGATATCTACATAGGCAAATGCACCGGCATTACCTGAAGAGGTACTTTCACCAATCCCTTGATGATCAAATAAGGTTACATTATAACCTTCGCGTACCAAATAAGCGGCCGAAGCGACACCTATGATTCCAGCTCCGATAACTGCGACTGATAATGTTTGATTTGACACTGCCATTCAATCCCATGACTTTAATAGATTTAACCCGGATTATGCAATGGATTCTGGCTTTAACATTACTAACGGTTTAAAACATTGATTTTAATCAAGCAAAACCTGCTATATCTATAGTTAAGTATACGACTCAAAAAAATTAGACTAGACTTAAATTTTACTTAATTTTTTGTGTTTATTCTAATTCCATACAAAGTAACACTGATATAATTTACATATGAACTATGAGAAATTTTTTCAGTCCAGACTGGATGAAATTCGCCAGGAGGGGCGTTATCGCTATTTTACTGAACTTAAGCGAGATGTCGGTCATTTTCCTCAAGCCGAACGAATTATAAAAGAAGATCAATCCTGCCCGGTTACAGTCTGGTGCTCGAATGACTACTTGGGCATGGGCCAGCATCCGGATGTTCTAGCTGCAATGCATCGGGTAATTGATGAATGCGGTAGTGGTGCAGGCGGCACCCGAAATATATCAGGGACCAACCACTATCATGTTTTATTAGAACAAGAATTGGCTGATCTGCACCAAAAGGAATCGGCTTTATTATTCACTTCAGGTTATGTATCTAACTGGGCCACCCTTTCAACGCTTGCCGCTAATATGCCAGGCTGTATTGTATTTTCGGATGCCGGTAATCACGCCTCCATGATTGAGGGTATTCGCCACAGTAAATGCGAAAAAGTAATATTCAATCACAATGATCCACAAGATTTACAGAACAAGCTCAGCAAAGTTGATGCTGACCGACCTAAAATCGTTGCCTTTGAATCAGTCTATTCAATGGAAGGCGACATAGCACCAATCGCTGATTTTTGTGATGTTGCAGATCGACACGGTGCCCTGACCTACTTGGATGAAGTTCATGCTGTTGGCATGTATGGACCGAGAGGCGGAGGTATCTCCGAGCGCGAAAACCTGGCGCATAGAGTCTCAATTATTGAAGGCACTTTAGGCAAAGCTTATGGGGTCATAGGTGGCTATATAACCGGTTCAGCCAATCTGGTTGATTTTGTTCGCAGTTTTGCCTCGGGATTTATTTTTACTACAGCCTTGCCCCCGGCGATTGCGGCTGCTTCACGGGCCAGTGTTCAGCATTTGAAAAAATCGCGCAGCGAACGCAATAAGCAAAAAGAAAATGTGCTAAAAGTTCGTGCGGCGCTGAGTCAAAAAGGCATCCCACATTTAAGCAACGATGGGCACATCATCCCGGTAATGGTTTGTGATGCTGAGCTTTGCAAAAAAATATCGGATCAATTATTGGACCGTTTCAACATTTATATACAACCTATTAACTACCCTACGGTACCTCGTGGCAGTGAGCGCCTGCGTGTCACTCCTACTCCTGTACACACTGACCAAGCTATTAATCAATTGATTTCTGCTCTCGATACACTATGGACCGAGCATAACTTGAGCAGAATTCCTCCCGAAGCGGAAAAAATCAGACTGGCTGTTTAACTCAAAGTTAATTAGCGTTTAAAAACAAACAGTTATATCTGTTTTTTTATATTTTACTGCCGTAATAAATTTTTGCATTTAACCGGCTAAATTTGGTTGCAAAACCATTATTTAAGCGTATCATCGCGCCGTTTTGTTGAACATGATAACCATTGTCCAGCCCTAAAATGAGCGCCCGGGAAATTTTAAAATCTGTCAGCCTGCTGATTCTGTCTGTCGCAATGATGATGACCGGCTTTGGTATGTTTTCGACATTCATCAGCTTACGTATGGAGATTGAAGGCTTTTCACGCCAGGTCATTGGTTATCAAACTTCAGCTTTTTATCTGGGCCTGGTGATCGGTTCATTGCTCTGTTCAAAATTGATCAATCGAGTGGGTCATATACGTGCCTTTGCCGTTTTCTGCGGTGCTTCTGCCACAGCCATATTGATGTTTCCATTTTTTAAAGTTATCAGCGTTTGGATTTTGTTGCGTGGGATTTTGGGCTTTTGCCTGGCCGGCATGTATATGGTTGTGGAAAGCTGGTTGAATTCCCGTACCTCAACAAATAATCGCGGCACAGTGTTGTCAGTTTACATGATGGCTAACAATTTTGCTTTTGCGGCAGGTCAGTTGTTGCTTAACTTCGGCGACCCAGCTAGCACTGAATTTTTTATGTTGGGTGCCGCTCTTTATGCAATGGCATTGATCCCGGTATCACTAACACAAAGCTCCCATCCCGATCCGGTTGAATCCAGCGGTTTTAAGTTTAGCAAGTTATTCAGGATTTCGCCTGTCGCGATGTCAGGCTGTATTGCAAACGGTCTGATTATTGGTGCGATTATAGGCCTCACACCTGTTTTTATTAAAGATCTCGACTATGGCATTAGTACTATTACGATGTTTATGTCGCTATATATGCTCAGTGGGTTGGTGCTTCAATTCCCGATAGGCAAACTCTCCGATGTGTATGATCGACGTATTGTTATTCTAGCGGTGGTGATTACCATGGGGCTGGCTGCAGTTCCATTAATGATTATTGAAATGCCAAGCGAATACTTGCTTTATGCAACAGCAATTCTGCTGGGTGCGACAAGTCAAACGCTATATCCGCTATGCATTTCCTATGCAAATGATTATTTGAATCCCGAAGAACTTGTTAAGGCAAGTGGTGGTATGGTGCTTGCATATGGCCTGGGAGCAGCCATCGGACCAACATTTGCTGCCTATTTAATGGAGTCTGTATCTCCTAATGGCTTGTTTTACTATATAGCTGCTGTAGTGGCTGTTTTCATTGTAATCATTCTCTATCGAATACCTAAAAGATCCACACCAGAGGATAAAGAAACCTTCGTACCATTGCCTGATGCAGTCACTACACCAGGGGGTCTAGACATTGACCCGCGCTATGAACCGGAGCAAGATGACGAATCTGAATCTGCCGAACCCAACGGCAGCAGCTATACAGCCACATCACCGACGACGGCGTAATTTCGCATTAGCCGGTTTTTGACCTGCTGCGTTTATGATAAGGTCGCTGCCTGGGCTCTACAGTATTTAGGTAGATAGAAGCCTAATGACTTAGTGATGTCATTGTTACGAGTAAATGTTAGACGAGCAATTCATTGGTCAATCACGAATCGTCGATTTAAAAAGTTTCCTGGATTACGGCTTTTACGGAATGACGACCACAGAAAATCTGAAGATATTAACGAAGTGATGAGTAAAAATATGAAGCCATTTGGCAAAATAGTTTTGCTCATAACGAGGCATATTGGGGCGGAAAAAGCGCAGCATATAATAATATGTGAGCATTTTGAGGAGTAATATAACGAAGTGATGAGTAAAAATATGAAGCCAAAATCGCCGGGGTTCGATACCCTATCCCTACACGCCGGCCAACAACCTGATGAAGCTACAGGTGCAAGAGCTACACCTATCTATCAATCCGCTTCATTTTGTTTTGAAGATAGTGATCACGCGGCTGCATTGTTTCATTTAGCACATGCCGGGCATGTTTATTCTCGCATTTCCAACCCGACTAACGCAGCCTTGGAAGAACGTATAGCTGCCTTGGAAGGCGGTATTGGTGCAATTGCAACTGCCAGCGGCCAAGCTGCTCTACATTTGGCCATCACAACCTTGATGGGCGCAGGATCACACATTGTGGCAGCACGTGCTATTTACGGCGGCAGTCATAATTTGTTGGATTACACCATGAGGCGCTTTGGTATTGAAACCACTTTTGTTGACCCAACTGACCCTAAAGCTTACGAAACGGCTATCCAGAAAAATACTCGACTGATATTCGCTGAAACTGTCGCCAATCCAAGCATGGATGTGACTGATATCCCTGCACTGGCCAAGATTGCGCATAAGCATAAATTACCGTTACTGATCGATTCGACAGTCACTACACCGTATTTGTGCAAACCGATTGAACTGGGCGCTGATTTGGTTATGCATTCAGCCACCAAGTTTTTAGCCGGACACGGTACTGTTATTGGGGGATTATTAGTTGACAGTGGTCAGTTTGATTGGAAAGCGTCAGGTAAATTTCCATCGTTAAGTGAACCCTATGTTGGATTTCATGGTTTAAATTTTTCTGAAGAGTTTGGACCGGCAGCATTTATATTACGGGCCAGACGTGAAGGACTACGTGATTTTGGCGCATGCTTAAGCCCTCATTCGGCTTTTTTGATTATGCAGGGCATTGAAACATTATCGCTGCGCATGCAAAAGCATATCGAAAATACCCATGCCATTATCGATTATTTAAGTGACAGCCCGTTTGTAGACAAAATCTTTCACCCCTACTTAAAATCACATCCTCAGCATAAATTGGCACAAAAACTGTTCCCTGATGGAGCAGGTGCAGTATTAAGTTTTGAAATAAAAGGTGGTCGTGATGCTGGCCGGACATTAATCGAAAATATGAGTTTATTTTCACATCTTGCTAATATCGGTGATGCTAAATCGTTGATTCTTCATCCGGCTACTACTACACACAGTCGCATGAGTGAAGAGGACTTACTCAAAGCCGGCATTTCACCAGGGTTAATCAGACTATCAATAGGCCTGGAGGATTTACATGATTTAAAAGCCGATCTTGATTCAGGTTTCAGAGCTGTTAAGAGGTTATTGAAATGAAAATAACTGTAGATCGCCAGCCGGTTTTTATTGCTACTTCCGGTAAAGATATAGACCCGGATAAACGCAGCTGGGTATTTATTCACGGCTCCGCTATGGATCATACTATTTGGGCTACATTCAATCGTTATTTCACCAGCATTGGTATTAATGTGCTGGCGATTGATTTACCAGGGCATGGACAGTCAGGCGGCAAACCCTTCAATAAGATTGAAGATATTTCAAATTGGCTGGCAAAGATCCTCAAAAGACTGAAATTGAAGCAAACCATTATCGCCGGCCACAGTATGGGAGCACTCATTACTTACGATTTTGCCGCACGTTATCCTCAACATTGCGAAGCAGCCGTTTTGCTTGGCTTTTGCCTGCCGATGCCGGTGAATCAAATGCTGCTGGATTTATCCCAGGCTAACGACCATCGTGCCTTTGAAATGATTGTAGATTTTGGCTACGCTGCGAATTCAAAAATCGGTGCTGCTCAGGCTCCGGGTTTGTGGATGACTGAAGGCGGCATGCGCCTGATGGAACAATCCAAACCTGGTGCTTTGTTTCATGATTTTACTGCCTGTAACGACTATACACCTGATGACAGCCTGGCTGAAAAAATTGATTGCCCGGTGTTATTTATTGCAGGCCAGGAAGATAAAATGACGCCTGTTCGCGGCATGTTGCCCTGGGTAAAAAAGATTCAGCAATCACAACTGGAAGTGATTCCACGTTGCGGACATATGATGATGATGGAAAAACCCAACCAGGTTATCAAGGCGTTAAAACGTTTTAATAAAATGGTATAAACCAACACTTCGAAACGAGGGAACACAAATGCCACACAGTGAAATGTACGATGCTCCACATTTAGTTAAGTGCGAAGCCAACTACGTCCCCTTGACGCCGCTCAGTTTTTTAGCACGAGCAGCTAAAGTACACCCGGACATTACTGCCGTTATTTATAACGACAAGAAAACAAGCTGGAAAGATTTTTTCATTCGTACTCAGAAAATGGCTGATGCCTTGCAGAAAATCGGGGTTGGTTATGGCGATACTGTTACTGTACTGCTACACAATACACCTGAACTTATGGAGTCGCATTACAGCATCCCTATGGCCGGGGCTGTGTTGAACACACTGAATACTCGCTTAGATGTTAATACTATCAGCTATTGTATCAATCAAGCTGAAAGTAAGGTATTAATTACTGACACGGAATTCTCGCCTACTGTAAAACATGTTTTACAGAATATTACCCATAATATTAAAGTCATCGAAGTTGTTGACCCAGCCGCCAAACTACCGGAGGATGCCGGCGAGCGATTGAGTGATACCGAATATGAGGCGTTTCTGGCTACCGGTGAAATCGGCAACTGGCATATGCCGCAAGATGAATGGCAGGCGATCACACTTAACTACACATCCGGCACCAGCGGCAAACCCAAAGGTGTAATTTATCACCATCGCGGCTCATATTTGATGAGCATGGGCAGCACAGTTGCCTGGAGCATGCCACAGCATTGCGTTTATTTGCAAACCGTTCCCATGTTTCATTGTAACGGCTGGGGTTATCCCTGGACAATTTCATTGCTGGCTGGCACCATGGTTTGTATTCGCTATTTCTCACCGGCTGAGACATTCAAATTAATAGCCGAACATAAAGTTGAATTCTTTGGTGGCGCACCGGTTGTATTAAACATGCTCGCCAATGCTCCTGAAGAGGAAGTCACAGAATTTGACCATAACGTCAAAGTCCTGACCGCCGGCGCACCGCCGCCTGCCAAAACGCTGGAACAGACAGCCAAGATGGGTTTTGAAGTTACCCATGTGTATGGATTAACCGAAACTTACGGCCATACGGTAGTCTGTCGCACTAAAGATGAATGGCGTGACATGCCTATTGTCGAACAGGCTGAGTTGAAAGCCCGTCAAGGTATTGCTTATCCAATGGTCGAAGACGTTTCAGTACTTAATCCTGAAGACATGTCAGCCATACCCTTCGATGGTGAAACCATGGGTGAGATCATGTTGCGCGGCAACACTATCATGAAGGGTTATCTTAAAAACCCTGAAGCTACTGCTGAAGCATTTGCTAATGGTTGGTATCACTCAGAGGACTTAGGTGTCACTTATCCTGATGCCCATATCCAACTCAAAGATCGAGCCAAGGATATTATTATTTCAGGTGGTGAGAATGTTTCATCGGTTGAGGTAGAAAATGTTATCAGCAAACATCCGGCTGTGAGCCTGGTTGCCATTGTTGCCAAACCCGATGAAAAATGGCAAGAAGTGCCCTGTGCCTTTGTTGAGTTAAAACCAGGCACTGACGTTACCGAAGAACAAATCATTAAATTCTGCCGTGAACAATTGGCCGGTTTTAAAACACCTAAAAAAGTAGTCTTTGGTGAATTGCCTAAAACCGCCACAGGTAAGATTCAGAAATTTGTGTTAAGGGAACAGGCGAAGTCATTGTAAATTAGTCAATACAACTCTTTTGTTTACTCTCAAAACTTATTACTGTCATACTGGCGAAGGCCAGTATCTTTTAGTTCATAGATACAACATCAAAACAGGAGATCCGGACATCACTATGTGATTCCGGAATGACGCATGTTAAAGGCTGGCTTAATTGTAGTTACCCTGGCCGCTCTACTTGTCAGCCTGTCAAGTATATTCTCTCGTTTTGCTTATGATGCGGGCGCAAACCCGCAGACGATGATTTTTTTTCGTTTCCTGTTGTTTTGTGTAGTGCTTTTAATTATCAGGCCGAAAAACCAAAATAAGCTACCATCAAATAAAAAACTAGCCGCAATTTTAGCTGGCTGCTTCTTTACTATCGGGTCAGGTTCTTTGCTCGCATCAATATATTTTTTACCCGTCAGTTTGGCGGTGGTCATTTTTTATACCTATCCGATATTAACGATGGTAGGCGAGAAAATCCTGGTTCGGCAAATGCCCAAGATTATAGAAGTCGGTTGTTTTTTATTAGCTTTTCTGGGCTTAATTCTGGCTTTGAATATTCAAATCGACAGCACAATAAACCCCATCGGGATTGCATTTGGTATAACTGCAGCTGTGGGCATGTCCACCTCGTATTTAATCAGTGATAGAAACTTAAAAGGCATCGCACCTGAACAGTCAACGTTTTATCTGGCCTCTACAGGCTTGTTTTTGATCAGTGTTGTCATAGTACTTACACAAACTTTCAGTGTAGGTGAAATAAGTGCCATAAATGTGTTGTATATATTTTTGGCTTCAATCAGCTTTGCAATTGCTTTTTTCCTGATGTTTAAAGGCATCAATCTCCTCGGTGCAGTAAAGACAGCAATGATTCTAAACCTGGAGCCAATTTTCACTATCGCGTTGGCGTTCTTGATTCTGAGTGAGAGCCTTTCAGCCATTCAGCTTTTAGGAGCTGGTTGTGTAATGCTAGCTATAATGATTATTCAACGTTACTCATCCAAATGAAATATTATTCTTTAGCCTTGCTGATCATCTGAACATCGTTTTCTGCTGCAGTTTTCAGCAAAATAGTGTCTGTACCGGAAATAACCAACTGGTAACCAGCTTGATAAAACTCTTGAGGTGGCCGAGTCGACAAAGGGATAGAACCTAACAACTTCCCCGTATTTTTAGCAGCTTTTTCAATTCGTTCAATTGCAGCTAAAAACTCCTCCGAAGTATAGTTACCCTGCTGCCCTAACGAAGCTGACAAATCCGATGGCCCGACAAACAGCATATCCAGACCTTCTACAGCGGCAATATCTTCAACTTGTTCCAACGCCTGTTTAGTTTCAATTTGCCCAATGAGTACAAACTCTTGGTCGAGAAACGCTTGATAATCTGCCGATGTTTTACCGTACCGAGTTGCCCTGATAATCCGAAGCGCCGACCCGCGAATACCTCGTGGCCCATAGCGTGTCGAACGAACCATGTATTCAGCTTCTTCCACACTATGCAAATTTGGCACCATAATCGCCAGTGGGCCTAAATCCATCGCTTTTTTAACTTCCGCTTCATGAGCAAACGGAATACGTATGGCCGGCATACAACCGTGTGCTTCTAAACACGGCATAATGTTCTGTGCATCCAGATAAGAGCCTGGGCCATGCTCCAGATCGATCATACCGACATCGTAACCAGCCTGGGCGATGATCTCTGTGGCTACAGAGTTATACATTCCCAACCAGCAACCAGATAATTTTTCACCTGCTAATAATTTTGATTTCAGTTTCAACTTGCACCTTGAGGATATAAAGACTTATCAAATGTATCAAAAGAAGGAAATTTTGTGCGCGAAATATACTCATGCACCACACGGGCCTTTGTCAGCTCTTTAGAGGATGGATGCCACATAGAGGAATATTTAGCTTTTGGACGACACTTATCTAGAACATATCGATCTTAATTTGGCAACTGACTGAATTCAAGCTTGAGTAGTAAATTAGTGAGCCCACTTTTGTTGGTAAAAAAGCTCAAATCACAAAACTCAGGTCTCTTAAAATAATGTTTACGTAATTGATCGAATTCCTTAGCCAAATCCAGATCAGTTTTATCGGCTATGCACAAACGTAAACGGTTACTGTCTGCCTCAATGTCATAACACTGTGCAATAGCATCATAAAGTTTGTTAGTCTTATTCAATTCAAAAACCGGCAATTGAATCCTCAAGTCACTTTCATCTATAGTCTGCTGTGACCAATTAAAATAGTTGCATATTTGTTGATATATCATGATGGTACCCATAACTTTGCCACGCCAGCTATGGCCGGCAATATGTGGAGTGCCTAGATTAATCTTATTCAGTAACTGGTTGTTAATAGTTGGCTCATTTTCCCACACATCTAAAACAACATTTAGATCAGGATTATTCTCTAGTGTTCTTAACAAAGCTTGATTATCAATCACCTCACCACGTCCGGCATTAATTAAAATTGCATTGGTATGAATTTGCTCAAGTTCTTGCTGGCTGATCAAATGATAGGTCGGATATGCTCCAGATATCGTCAGTGGTGTATGTAAACAGATCACATCTGATTCCAGAGCCTGATTCAGATTCACAAATTTCCATGAGTGAGTACGGGCTGAGTTTAATTGCTGTAATGGCGGGTCATTAACCACGACGTCAAAGCCTAAAATCTCAAGTTTGCGCTTGACGGTGCTGCCTATCTGACCGCAACCAATTACCGCTGCTGTTTGACCCTGCGCAAACGACATTTTCCCCTGATTTTCATGCCAGGCCAAAGCAGCAACTACATACTCTGCAACCGCATTGGCATTACAACCGGGTGCGTGAACAAAAGCAATGCCCAATTCTTGTAGCGCGTTCTGATCAACATGATCACAACCGACTGTTGCTGAGGCTACTAATTTAACAGTGGTACCGGCTAACAAAGGTTTTGTGATCTTAAGTGTAGATCTGATTAACAGTAAATCCGCATCCATCAGCTCAGCCTGATTAATTTCCCGGCCAGAGTAACAAACGATCTCACCATGTTTGGCAAACAATTTATCCAGCCAGGGGATAGCTGAATCAGCGACAATTTTGACCATTTACTTAATTAACCGAACATATACATTAGTAATCTGCTGTGATGAAAAACTGCTTCAACCTCAAACGTTTCCTCAGAAATTTCTCCTCATCATGGGATAGCTATGGCAGTGTCCAAATTACTTGCGGTAGCACTTGATATTATTGCATTTTTTCTCTCGTCACGAATGCTAATGCATATTCCGGGTTTATGCTAAGATTTCGACCAGTCAAATATACAAGATTCGCCTGTGAGTAAAAATAAGACCTCAACAATTGTCCCTGCCGACCAATTACGCTGGCGCTGTCCTTTAACACAATTGGACTTTGAATCAACTGCTGAAATCCCGCCTTCGAAAGAAATTCATGGTCAACAAGCTGCCTGGGAAGCACTGAAATTCGGCATTGAATGCTCTGCACCAGGACAAAATGTCTATGTTCGCGGCCAAAGTGGTACTGGACGAAAGTCCATGATCAGGCAGCTACTGGAAGATTACCAACCCGAAAATGTAAAAAAATATGACCGCTGCTATGTACATAATTTTTCCCGGCCTGAGCGACCCAGGTTAATCAGTTTACCAGCGGGCACTGCCTGCGAATTTCGTGACCAGATCAGAGAGTTTGGACGTTATGTAAAAGAAGAATTAAACGAGGCATTAAGCGCTGACTATTTACTGGCCCGCCGTACAGCCATACAAACCTCTGCCCAGGAAGATATTCAGCAGCTTAAAGCACCACTGGAAGCGGATCTGAAAAAAGCTGGAATGGCCCTGGTCAGCATTCAAGCCGGCCAAATGATGCAGACAACGATTTTCCCTCTGGTCGATAACGAACCTGTTGCCCCTGAGCAATTTAACCAAATGGTTGTGCAGGGAAAAGTTTCAGAAAAACGCAAAAATGATTTTGATGAAAAATACCCCGAGTTCCAGAAGCGCATGCATGCAATCAGCCGCGACATCAATACCATACTCGAAAAAGCGGGCAAACAAGTACTTCAGTTAAATGAAACTGAAAGCCGGGGATTATTATCAACAATCGGCGATAGAATAAAACGCAATTACCCGATTGACAGTGTTGAAACATTCATTAATGAGATGATTGATGATGTCATCAACAATTTCACTCCCAAAGGTCCACCGGAACGTGAACCCTCTAATCTGTATGACGTCAATATTTTGGTGGAGCACCAAAACGATAACTCCTGCCCGGTAGTCAGCGAGAATACACCTAATCTGGTTAATTTACTGGGTACAGTTGAACCTGCGTGGAGCTCACAGGGTCCTACTCATATTGATTTTGGTGGCATCCATGCCGGTTCATTATTGCGTGCTGATGGAGGATATTTAATTCTGGAAGCCAAGGATATTCTTACCGAACCGGGTGCCTGGCGGGCATTGACTCGCACATTGAGAACCGGTTATCTTGAAATCGTGCCCTCTGAAATTGGTTGGCTGGGATCTATCTCGGTATTAAAGCCTGAGCCGATCAAAATCAACGTGCGAGTCATTTTGATGGGCGATGCTATGCTTTATTATCAACTCGACCGGCTCGACCCCGATTTTAGTGATTTGTTTAAAGTTTTGGCTGATTTCGATGATGATATACAACGCGATGACTCTAACATTAACCAATATATTTCGATCATTAGCCGCATTGTCGCCGATGAAAAGCTGCCTCACTTCACTAGTCAGGCCGTCGCCGCTATTATTGAACACGGCGCAAGAATTGTTTCCAGGCGTAATAAACTAACAGCAAAATTCGGGCGCATTGCCGACATCATTCGCGAAGCCGCTTTTTTATGCGCAAAATCCGATCAAGTATTGGTTCAACGCGAACATGTGGATTCGGCAGTTAAACGAACCAAACAACGTGCCAGTTTACCTTCGCGCAATTTTCAAGAGATGGTGAATAACGGCACAATTCTGATTAAGACCACAGGTGAAGTTGTGGGTCAAATCAACGGCTTGGCTGTTATTCACTCCGGACCCATTACCTATGGCTTTCCTGCCCGAATCACTGCAACCATAGCCCCTGGCCGTGCAGGTTTGATTAATATCGAAGGCAGTGCCAATATGTCCGGTTCAATACACACTAAGGGATTCAACATCCTGGGCGGCTTATTACGTTTTCTACTCAAACCTATTCACCCCATGTCATTCAGTGCTTCTTTAGCATTCGAACAAAGCTATGGCGGCATCGATGGTGATTCTGCATCCGGTGCAGAAACCGTATGTTTATTAAGTGCTTTGACCGATGTTCCAATCAAACAATCCATTGCCATGACCGGCGCGATTGACCAACATGGTCATATTGAAGCCATTGGCGGTGTTAATGAAAAAATTGAGGGATTTTTTGATGTTTGTAATTATTTTGGTTTGACGGGTGATCAGGCTGTGATTATTCCTGAGTCTAATGCTGCTGATTTGATGCTGCGTCAAGATGTCGTCGATGCCTGTGAACGAGGTGATTTTGCAATTCATGCTGTTTCAACTATCCATCAAGCACTTGAAATAGCTACCGGCGTGCCTGCTGGAGAAATGGTTAATGATTTATATCCGGAAGGGTCATTACTCGATATTGCGCAACAGAAGACATTCGAATACTGGGACCAAACTTTGAGCCATCCTGATAAATTACTTGCTGGAACCGATGAAGACAACCAAAGTGAGCAAGCCTGATGGATTTAAAATCTCTGATTCGAAGCATTCCTGATCATCCAGAACCCGGGGTTATTTTTCGGGATATTACTACCTTACTCATCAATGCTCGTGGCTTCAGACAAGCAGTCGATGAAATGGTGCAGCCTTATGCAGGTCAGCATATAGATAAAGTTGCCGGACTGGAAGCACGCGGATTTATTTTAGGTGGTGCAGTTGCTCATCAACTTTCAGTTGGGTTTGTACCCATACGTAAAAAGGGAAAACTCCCCTGGAAAACCATCGGCCAGGAATACCAGCTTGAATACGGCACTGATTGTGTTGAAATTCACGAGGACATGATCCAGCCAGGCGAAAAAATTTTATTAGTCGATGATTTGATCGCGACAGGTGGCACTGCGATTGCCGGAATAAACTTGCTTCAAAGCGTTGGTGCAGAAATTGTCGGATGTTCGTTTATTATTGATTTACCTGAATTAGGCGGTTCAAAAAAATTAATAGAACTCGGACAAAACATTATGAGTATAATGGCATTCGAAGGTTTATAAATACTCTATGAGAAACAAAGGAGATTACATGAAATACGGTATTTTGTTCGCCGCCGCACTTGGTATAACAACAATTGGTCAAGCTAGTGAAGAGTTAGCGCAAGCCAACAATTGCCTGGCATGCCACAAAACCGATGCACAATTAGTCGGCCCCTCTTACCAGGATATTGCTGCCAAATACAAGAGTGAGGACGGTGCAGCCGAAATCCTTTATGAAAGTATCAAAAACGGTGCTTCTGGCAAATGGGGTGCCATTCCCATGCCTGCCAATGCGCAGGTCAGCGATGAGGATATTAAAGCCTTGGTGGACTGGATTTTGGCCATGTAATGGAGACGTTACTTTGTAAACATACAAAGTAACCAAAAATGTTTACTCCTGATTCGCAGTCCTTCGGGTACCTTGCGCTTCTCATCTAAAACGGGTGCTGCGGAACTCGGCTATCGCCTCGAACAGTCCTCGCACTTATCCGTTTCAGATTGCGATGCTCAGCTGCTACTAAGTCGTACATGCTTTCATGGACGTGTAACAAATTCAAAGTCAACATACTGCAAAGTACAATTTTGGGTGTCAATATTTTTAAAAAGTAGACTTAATATTTATAAGCAATCAGTTTTTTGTTTAAGCAAGCCTTTTCTCAATACCCAAAATTAATTATTCAATAATTTTACAAATTCCATGAATCGAACCCACAATTATTACTGTAAGCTGTATCTTCTGCGACTTAAAGCAGCCGAGCATCGCAGGATTAAGTCGTTATATGCGAGGACTGTTTGAGCGAAGCGAGTTCCGCAGCATAGACTTAATCTGAGAAGCGCAGGGAACCAACACCCTTTCCGTTAAATTATCTTGTAGAAGAAAAGATTACTTTTCTTCTGGCACATTTGTTCTTACTCTAGGCTGCGGTTCAGGAGCAAATGGTTTTGGTTACTTTTGCCGAAACAAAAGTAACCAACGTATTAACCTTGTTGTAAAAGTCGCCTTAAATCAATCACAGCAGCGTTAGCGCGTGAAATGTAAGACGCCATTACTAACGAGTGATTAGCAACAAAGCCAAAGCCTGTTCCATTGAGGATGATGGGGCTCCAAATAGCATCTTGTGTGCTCTCGAGTTCTTCTATGATTTGGTTAAGTGAAACCACAGCGTTTTTCTTTTTCAATACACCCTCGAAATCAATGGCTGTCGCTTTGAATATGTGCAATAGCGCCCAAGTGTAACCGCGAGCTTCGAAAAAGTTATCATCTATTTGAAACCAGGATGTTTTAACAGCTGTTCGCTCAGGGGTTGGCGTAGACTGCTGGGCGGTGCTCTCACCGGCCAGATCTATATTCAGGCGGCTATCTGCAACGCTGGCTGCCAAGCGTTGTGCCAACGACCCAAGACGCTTCTCTACATACCCTAGATAGTCGGTTAAATTATCTGCACGCGCATAGAACTGTGCTCTGGATGATGGATCTGCTAACCGATCACGATAACTGATGAGTGCTTCAAGGCCTTTCTTATATTCAGATTCAGTACTGGGCAAAATCCATTGGTCGTTATCGTAATGAAATTGTGGGTCAGCAATAATTAGATCTTTATCTTCTACTGACTGGGTTTGCGAACGTGAATAATCATTACGTAAAACCTGCGTCATGTCTCGAATATTAACCAAAACACCAAATTCCCAGTTAGGTATGTTATCGAGATACAGACCTGGTGGCAGAATATCATTGGTGAGATAGCCACCTGGTTTATTCAAAATTGTATTAGCCAATTCGACAACACTACTGGTTGTCACATAACCTGGAACCAGTTTTGTTTCATCACCATTAGCTTGCTCAAGGGCAATTTCACTAACGTTAAATGAACCTGGTGTCCGGCTCCAGTAGATGCCGAGGAATAAAATCGCCATCACTATGGTGAATAAAATAACACCGGTTGCCCATAACTTACCTTTCTCACGCCAATTTGAAGGTTTGTACAATGATGCAACTTTGACCGCTCCGGTTTTAGAGGTGCCGATAATAGTTCTGAAAAAACTCATGAATGTGTTCTCAAGGTGCTTTTGTATTAGTTTACATATAAGGGCTACTTCTTTGGAATTAAATCCCGTAAGTAGTTAAAAAATCAATAGTTACGACCTTATACAAATCTGTTTTACCGGGAAGTGAAACGGGCATTAAAAAGAACCCCACCTATCCTCCCCTGAGAGGAGAGGAACCCTGTGTTTCTCCCCCTTCCAGGGGGAGCTAGAGGGGGTCAGTATCCCAATTCAGGATCATATAAAAATTCTAACGGTTGCCCTGACTGATGCCTTTTGATTCCCTTAACAATATGGCTTACTGCAGAAGCAGGCACAGTCTGGCTGGCGATGTGTGGTGTAAGTGTTATTTTAGGATGAAGCCAGAAAGCATGATCTTGAGGTAAAGGCTCGATTTCAAACACATCTAGCACCGCATGGTTGATGTGTTCATTATCTAGTGCCTCGAGTAAATCGTTTTCGTTTAAATGCCCACCACGCCCAACATTAATAATCGAAGCGCCCCTGGGCAATTGATTAAATGTCGATTTATTCAAGATATGTTTTGTCTGAGTCGTCAATGGTAACAAGCAAACTAATATCTCTGTCCGCTTTAAAAATTCTTGTAGTTGACTTTGGTCGTAGCACTGAACACCGTCAACATTCTTTTTTGTGCGGCTAAAGCCGATTATGTTGTAGCCCAGCGCTTTTAAAGCTTGCACACATGCCATGCCTAATTGACCCAGACCCATTATGCCGACCCGACAATCATTAGCAGCAATCTGCTGATAAAACCCCCACTCTCGATTGTTTTGTAGCCGATCATAATTAACCATATTGCGGTGGATGCGCAACACTGCATAAATGACATATTGCACCATCCCATTGGTAAGTTCTTTATCAGATAACCTGACAAGCGGAATATGCGCTGGTCTTGACTTGACCTTCAAGATTCCATCAATGCCGGCGCCGATAGAAAAAATCACTTGCAGATGCGTTAACTTCTCAAATAATTCTTCCGGGGGATTCCAGAGCAAGGCGTAATTTATTTGTGTAGCTTCACCCACATCCGGCCAAAATCGAACCTCAAGTTCGGGCATCACTTGCTGTAAATATGCAGACCACTGATCATCTTTGTCAGTTTTAAGCAGAATAACCGCTTTTTGAGTCGAATTTTCCATCATCAATAGTCTTTCTTAAAAATATAAATAAAACATTAAAAAACATGGATTTATACATGAAATCGGAAGTTAAAACTAGATTACATGTAATTAAATGAACTCCTTTTAAAAGAATAATTTGCAATCAAGTTGTAAAATCTGATAGAAATACATGTCCAAAATGCTATACACACAGAGTTTTAATGGATAATAATTCCAGCGGAGATGCTGTAAAAAACGCATTTGTACAGTTCAAAGATGTACAAAAAAGTTATGATGGAGAGGTCTTAGTTGTCAAAGGCCTGAATCTAGACATTGCTAAAGGCGAATTTCTAACAATGCTGGGCCCATCCGGCTCAGGCAAATCCACTTGCTTAATGATGTTGGCCGGTTTTGAGATGCCTACTCACGGTGAAATTCTGCTTGGTGGCAAATCAATTACTAACATAGCGCCCCATCATCGCGGAATCGGCATGGTTTTTCAAAACTATGCATTATTTCCACATATGACTATTTTTGAAAACCTCGCCTTTCCTTTAGAGGTTCGGAAAATGAGCTCTGATCAAATAAAGGAAAAAGTCAGTAAAGCGCTAGATATGGTTCGCATGGGTGGTTTTGAAAGTCGCAGGCCGGGGCAACTTTCCGGTGGTCAGGCACAACGGATCGCGGTGGCCAGAGCATTGGTATTTGAACCGGAACTGATTCTGATGGATGAGCCACTTGGCGCATTAGACAAACAATTACGCGAACAAATGCAGTATGAAATCAAGCACATTCACGAGAGTCTTGGTGTAACAGTTGTTTATGTGACTCATGATCAATCGGAAGCCTTAACCATGTCTGATCGTGTCGCCGTGTTTAATGACGGTATCATCCAGCAATTGGCGACCCCTGAAGTGTTGTATGAGGAACCAAAAAATGCGTTTGTGGCACAGTTTATCGGTGAAAATAATAAGTTAGAAGGCAAAATCAAATCACAACTTGAAAATAATCTTTGTGAAGTGGAATTAGCAGGAGATCAAGTTGTTACGGCGTTAAATGTACAAAACCGTGAAGTCGGCGCTGAAACATCAATGTCGATTCGTCCTGAGCGAGTCGTTTTAAACCCGCAGGAAAACCAGGTCGATAACATGGCATCAGGAAAAATTGTTGAATCAATTTACCTTGGTGATCACTTGCGCTTAAATGTTCGTGCGTTTGGTGAACAGGAATTTGTAATGAAGGTGCCAAATGCAACTGAACACAGCAGTTTAGTTGAAGGCACAGACGTCGGTGTGGGATGGCGTTCGGAAGACTGCCGGGCATTAGATCCATTTATACCTATTTAAAGAAATCAAGAATGTGATCCATTCTTAAATATTGAGATCTCAGTATAACGTTATGAACGCAGAAAAGGCGAAACGAAAATGAGCGAAAACGCGCAGTTTATTGAAATAAATGAGCATTTTGAGCGAATTTTTAACGACGGATTTTCAAGTGCAATAGTGATACTGATATCTCACATTGTAATTACGTGAACATTCAGGAGGTTTATATACCATGTTTCACAAAAAAACATTAGCAACTATAACCATTTCTGCCGCCCTGGCAGCGACTAGCTTCAGTGCTAGTGCTGAAACCGAAATGGTTGTTGTATCTTGGGGCGGTGCTTATACAAATAGTCAGCAAAAAGCTTATCATGAACCTTACATGGCTGAAAATTCAGACATCAAGATTATTAATGATGACTCGGCTGCTGAAGCTGTGGCTAAATTACGTGCCATGAACGAAGCAGGGAATGTAACCTGGTCTTTGGTAGATGCAGTGGCATCAGATGCAATCCGTCTTTGCGATGAAGGGCTAGCAGAAGAAATCGATTTCGATACAGTATTAGCTGCTGCGCCGGACGGCACTCCAGCCACTGAAGATTTTGGTGAGTTAATCGTTTCGGATTGCTTTATTCCTCAAATTGTTTATTCAACAACGTTTGGCTATCGCACAGATTTGGTGGGTGACAATCCTCCAGCTTCAATTGCTGATGTATTTGACCTGGAAAAAATTCCGGGCAAACGGGCACTGGAAAAACGCCCAATCGGCAATCTTGAATGGGCTTTACTCGCAGATGGAGTTCCTGTCGAAGAGGTCTATGACACTCTCGAAACAGAAGAAGGCTTGGATCGTGCATTCGCTAAACTCGACACGATCAAAGATCAAGTCATCTGGTGGGAGAAAGGTGCACAAACACCTCAACTTCTTGCTGATGGTGAAGTTGTAATGGGCTCAACGTATAACGGTCGACTTTTCTCGGTTATCGAAGAAGAGAAACAACCGATTGCCATGATGTGGGACTGGCAAGTTTTTGACCTGGATGGCTGGATTGTGCCTAAAGGCGCTCCGCATATGGAAGAAGTTATGAAATACTTGAAATTTGCCACAGACACACAGCGTCTGGCTGATCAAGCAAAATATATTTCTTACGGTCCTGCGCGGGCATCATCAGCACCAATGGTTGGCCAACATGCTGACTTGGGTATTGATATGGCTCCCCACATGCCGACTAATCCCGAAAATGCCAAAAACACATTGCTCTATAACTATGAGTGGTGGGCAGATAACCGTGATGACCTGGATGAGCGTTTCCAGGCCTGGTTAGCGCAATAAGTTAAATATCAAAAGGGAGCAGCCAAGCTGCTCCCCTATATTTTGCACTATTCAGTAACATCAAACCGCTTTTCATTCTGGAATCACGAAGTGATATTCAGAATCTCCTTACCGAGATTCGTTCAGGCGATACTGGCCTGCGCCAGTATGACGCAAAAGTTCTGACAGTACATCATCTATGAGCACAGCAGAAGCATTAGTTACAGCAGACGGTACGCCACTGAAGGTCAGTTTAGCGCGGGCAACACGGCGTAGCAAAATCCGTGCTCTAATGTTGGTTGTACCATTGTTCGTATTCATTTTAATTACTTTTTTCATTCCCATTGGTGATATGTTACTGAGGAGTTTTCAGAATGAACTTGTCGGTGACATACTTCCCAAAACTGTAAAGGCATTAGAAAACTGGGATGAAAGTTCGGGTGAATTACCCGATGAAACCGTTTTTACTGCCATGGCGGAAGACTTCAAAGTTGCCGCGGAAAATAAAACAATTGGTAAAGTCGGATTACGATTGAATTATGAAAAAAGTGGCTTTTCCAGTTTATTTCGCAAATCCGGCCGTAGAGCAAAAAAATTGGAACCGCCATATAAAGAAGCCTTTCTTGAAATAGACAAAAAGTGGAATGATTTGGAATACTGGCGTATTTTTAAACGTGAAAGCGCCAAATTCACTAAGTCATACTATTTGGCAGCTTTAGATGTAGGTTATGATGAAGCGGGCAACATAGCTATGAAACCCGAGGAAAAACAGATTTATCTTAATCTATTCTTGCGTACTCTAAAGCTAAGCTTGCTAATTACTGCGCTATGTATCATTCTGGCCTATCCTGTATCGTATCTGCTCTCAACACTGCCAGCTAATAAAAGTAATTTATTGCTGATTTTAGTGTTACTTCCTTTTTGGACATCATTATTGGTTCGTACTACATCCTGGATTGCTCTATTACAGCAGGAGGGTGTGTTAAACGATTTATTCGTTTGGCTGGGAATCGTCTCAGATGATGGGCGCTTGGCAATGATTCATAACCAGACCGGCACAATCATCGCCATGACGCATATTTTACTGCCTTTCATGATATTGCCTCTATATAGTGTAATGAAGACGATCCCACCCAGTTATATGCGCGCTGCACGCTCTTTAGGGGCGACGCCACTAACAGCATTTGTTAGGGTTTATATGCCCAATACAGTCGCAGGAATAGGCGCGGGGTCAATATTAGTCTTTATTCTAGCCATAGGTTATTACATTACACCGGCATTAGTAGGCGGTACAGAAGGCACATTAATCAGTAATTTGATTGCGTATCATCTGTCAACCTCGCTGAACTGGGGGCTGGCGGCAGCATTGGGTACTATCCTGCTCGGCCTGGTGTTATTTTTATATCTCATGTACGACAAAATCGTCGGCATTGACAACATGAAGTTAGGTTAATCATGGCAGCACCTTCATATGCAACTCCGTTGGAAAAAGTCTGGCATTACGCCTTTTTGGTTATTTGCGGACTGATTTTCTTTTTTCTAATTGCACCGATTATTGTCATTATCCCATTATCATTCAATGCGGTACCGTTTTTTACGTTTACCCCGGAGATGCTATCACTGGACCCAGCCGGATACTCAACCAAATGGTACCAGGACTTTTTTACCAACCTGAATTGGCAGGGAGCTGTTAAGAATAGTTTTATTATTGCTTTTTTCGCTACCATTATTTCGACGACATTGGGTACAATCGCCGCACTGGGATTAAGCCGTGCCGAGATGCCGTTTAAGTCATTGATCATGGCCATTCTGATCTCCCCTATGATAGTACCCTTGATTATTTCTGCGGCCGGCATGTATTTCTTTTACACGAAGATTAATCTTGCAGCGACACACCTGGGCGTAATTCTTGCTCACGCCGCTTTGGGCACTCCCTTTGTGGTGATTACAGTCACGGCAACGTTGGTGGGGTTTGATCGCAGTCTGATTCGGGCCGCTGCTAATTTAGGCGCCTCCCCTACTCGCACCTTTTTTAAAGTCATTGTACCGTTAATTTTACCTGGCGTTATTTCAGGAGCCTTATTTGCGTTTATTACTTCTTTCGACGAAGTCGTTGTTGTGCTATTTGTAGGCAGTTTTGAGCAACGCACTATCCCCTGGCAAATGTTTTCCGGTATTCGCGAGCAAATCAGTCCCACTATATTGGCTGTTGCTACACTACTGGTCTGCATATCCATACTGCTACTGTTTTCCGTCGAACTATTACGTCGACGAGGCGAACGACTGCGCGGTATAAAGAACTAAACCAGTTAGCTGATATTTTTTACCATTTACTGCCGATTGATACTACAAGATTTTCTAGCTATATAGCCTTAGCGCCATATCCTCAAAATTCATTATCGAGGAATCACGGCCACTATCTTTTCGCTTTGCTCTTTTGATAATAGGCACGAGTGTAACGGACTGAAGCCACTTATCTTGATCCAACACATAATTTAAAGCCCGGGTAACGGTAATGATTTTTGTTACCGGTGTAAGTGGATGGCGATAGCGCAAATCATATGTTGAATACTTTCGTGTAGAGTAATCACAGTGGCCTCTATCGCCAAAACACCCTCCGTGACCAAAAACAATAAAACGCCCTGCATAACCTTTGTTTATATCCCTCGGCGTTCTATCACTTGCCTTGGGATTGTTTAAATAAGCCCAAACCTCATATGATTCTTTGCCATGCTTAACATTAGAAAAAACAAGATCTGCTCGCTTGAATTGCGATTCTGAGGAATGATCGGGATTAAAATGTAACTTTGCAGTTAAAATACCTTTTAATCGGGATTTTCTCATTTTTTTCATCATTGTCATGCTTAGATCCTCCTTATGAAATCACTTGGCTAGCATAATCATAGCCAAGACTAGAGATATTCAACATCTCACCAGCAGTTACATTGAACGGTTCTAAAACAGTATTGATAATTGACAGTGGTGGCGGCACACCAACAGCCGATATCTGCCATAAATACCAGAGACGGTCAATCATGCAGTGATGTGCCCAAAATATCGGATCATAGGCGGCAACAGGAACCGAAGACATACTGCCCCCCACCCAGACATGAACCGCACCGTGGACATTTTCCAATCTTAGTGAAAAATCATCGTAAGACGGTGCCAGCATTATGTCATCAATAGTCGCTTTACGCGGCAGTTCATCCGGCAAATCAGGATCACGAAGCGTACGTGGAGGGTTACCTCGCGCACTGATCACACCTGGTAACTGCATGCGTACAATGCGAATAATTTGATCATCCCAGTTCGGAATTGCTGCTTCATTTAACGGATTAGGCACGCCATCAACCTCCTTGAAACTATAAGCTTCAGGCAAACCCTCACTATGGGATGTATCGCTAGTCCAGTCCCACCAGGGCAAACTGACATTTGGATTAATGTCCTGAAGCGCTAACTCCATAAAATATAAATACGCCCGATGCCACGGTAAGAACAGCAAATCCGGACTACGTCCATCACCATGTTGACAATAAGCCGGCAACGGCAAACCATGCAGACCGGCAAAATGAGCGTAACCACGTTCATCGTTGAGCTGCATCATTTCACCAAGGGTTTCTCTAAACTCTGTGAGTTTGAAATCAGGCATATTACGGATATTTTCTCGAATACCCATTTCCACCTCCATATTATTATTTAGGAAATTTTATTTTCTCATAAAAAGCACGTTAAAACTGCTGAAGTTTTTCATCTGTCCAAATAAAAAAGCCAGAAGCTATAATACTTCTGGCAAAATGAGAGCAGTAAAACCTTATTATTATTCTTTATACTGTTCTGGAAGTGCTGAAAATTTGTAAATTAACAAAACTCACTTCTACATTTCCATATTATTTTATTATATTGTCATCATGCAATCATGCATGGACGAAACGGTTTTTAAAATATGCTATTCGTCTAGCCAAACTTATAACTAAAGACATAGTTACAACAGCAAATAGAAACAGATAAGATTCTTCAGTTTCAGACACCAGGATAGACAGCGCATATAAACGAAAACCAACAATTTTTCAATACATCAATAGACCACAAAATCCATGACTTAAGTTGAGTTACGTCCAGCTTTATTTGCCAGTATATTAATTAGCTAATGAGAGCAAAGGATCAGTAATGCTAAGAATTTTATTAGTCGATGATCACATATTATTTCGTGAAGCTATCGCTACCGTTCTGGAAGAGTTAGGCTTGAAGGTAATCATTTATCAGGCTTCCACCGTCAACGAAGCTAAAAGTCTACTCAAATATTATAAAGATATTAACCTGCTTATTTTAGACTTGTCTTACCCTGCTGAACAACTCTGGAATTGCTTTCCTTTTAGTCATTCTAAAATCAAAAAAACACCTATTTTGATTTTGACCGGATCAACTGACATCGAAGATCTGAATACAGCCATAGAAAATGGTTGCAAAGGCTACATTACTAAATTCTCTGATAAGCAGCAGTTTTTAACAGGAATAAAATCAATTTTAAATGGTGATACTTATATATCTGCCGATATGCTTTCACAACTTGGAAATGATAACCAAATCATGCAACCCAATCATAAAATATCGTCTATATTGGATAAGCTGAGCCAACGGCAAATACAAATTTTGAAACTGCTCACCGAAGGACATTCGAATAGGGATATTGCAACTATATGTGAAATATCAGAGGGCACCGTAAAACTTCATGTTTCAACAATACTTAAAGTTCTCGGCGTCTCCAGCCGCACACAGGTCGTCATTAAAGTAAATGAACTCAACCTCATATAAGCTCAGGCCTCATAAAAAACTGAAACTTAACGGTTACAGACAAATAACAGAATATTATCCAAATTCGATCCCACTACTGTCCGTGATAAATCAAATCCAGTCAAAGCCAGTATAGAACTTAACTCTCATTTCCGCTCTATACACTTCATCACGTCATGCCTGCGCAGGCAGGCTCCAATCATCAAAGCAGCTCAAGGCATTGTCGATGAAATCGAGTTGGCACAATGGCTGCGGAGTCACACATAGAACGTTCTAATAACTATAGGCAATGAGCGCCTTAGACAAGTTAAACAAATAACTACAACTTATCTTCACTATAGTATATAACCTCAAGAAAAAGTTCACTTAACAAACAAATTAAAATTCGAAAACCATCTTAAAAGCTTAATCAAGCCGACTAATTCAACTTATGTTTAAAGAATTGAAGTACCGTTTTTAGGTGTTTCGCAAAGGAAAACTTAACTCGATTAACACAATCGTCAGATTTGTTGTTTCATTTGGTTACAGTTGATCCTAAACATATATCTTTAGTAATGTTTCTGTATAGCTTTAGATATGTTGCTATTTTTTAACTGAACAAATTCTGTATGATGGGACTCAATAGTTTTAAGTGTTACATTGATTAGGCAGCCTTCTCAAAACAAATGGACATTTTAAAGCAAAGCTACGACACAAAATAGTAAGGAGAATAAATGGAACCGAATAACTTTAATTTAAAACAAATAAAGTCGGACAATATACATGGATAAAAGATGTATTCGGCTGGTTTGACCCCGATGATGATGCAATAGCAGTCACTGGTTCAAACAAAAACAGCTTTTTGCAGGGTTAATGTTAATCATGGATTTTTAATTATTACAAACCAAAAACACAGAGGGAAAAAATGACAACAACAAATTATGATGTAATTATAGTTGGTGCTGGCGCAGCAGGATTAGCCGCAGCGAGAGTTCTACAAAGACATGGGAAAAAAGTCGCTATTGTTGAAGCATCTAGCTCTATAGGCGGCAGAGCTAAAACCATTGAAGCCTGGGGGCATAATTGTGATCTTGGAGCACATTGGCTTCATTACGGAACTAGAAATGTTTTTCTTCATTATGCCAATGCTTTAAGTGATTCCAACTACGAATTAATCCAACTCAACGATGACTATATGCCGTTTGACGTTGAAAACGTAAATTTGCATAGCGATTCAAGAGTTTCAATCCTGAATCAGGATGCAAGCAACTTCAAACAAAGATTAAGGCACGTAGAAAATATATTCGCAGGAGATGTTGGCTTTCGTGCAGCCGGCAATTACTTTTCAACAAACAGCCAACATAGGCTATTAAGTCAATTCTATGTTAATAGCGTTTTACATGGTTATGAACCCGATTTGCAATCTGCTAAAGATGAATGGGACGACTCTATAGGTCTAGTTATTGGAAATTTTGATATGGGAAAAGAATGGTCCAGATATTCTAACTCCGATTACCAGTCTAGTCCCTGGAACACTGAATACAACCCAGATCATGTATGTAAAAATGGCTATGGAAACTTACTTAAACGTTCAGCAATTGACCTGTTTGATGGCACCAAAGTAAATCCTGTAAAACTAATCAAGCAAACTGTAGTGAAAATAATTGATGTTAGAAATGATCAAGTTAAAGTTATCACTAATAAGAATGAAGAGTTACAAGCTGAGTCATGCATTGTTACCGTTTCAAATGGGGTCCACAACTCCGGACCATCATCCGTTTCGCATATTAAAATTGGGGGTTGGACAGATAGGCACACGGAAATTTACCAAAATGTTCCAATGGGACACTACGGACGAGTTATTCTCAATCTTGGGCAAGATATTTTTGAAATAGGTGAACACAAATATGCATTCATAAAAATCAATAATAATTCTAATGAGTTACAGGCACTAACTGATGGAATTCTATTTATTACGAACGTCTTTGGCAGCAATATAGTTTATGCTGATGTCGGGGGTATGTTAGCTGAAAATCTTGTCGACAAAAACATACCGTTATTAGAGAACAAAATCATTCAGAAAATACAAGTCTCGATAAAGAAAATGACGGGTAAAGATATTTCATTAAATAAAAACAACATAATCAGTACGGGCTGGAGTAAAAACCCCTTTACTTTAGGCTCTTTCGCATCCGCAAACCCCAAAACAGACGATAGAGAGCATTTATTTAGTGATGAATTTAGTGTAATTAACGACAGAATCTTTTTTGCCGGAGAGGCTCACCATAAGACTGACTGGGCTACCGTTTCTGGTGCGCACCAATCAGGTTGCAAGACAGCCCAAGAGCTACTTGAAAAGATTTTCCGGATCACAGCTCTAAAAGATAATTGTTATACAAATCGACACCTAGCCAACGAGTATGACAAACCAAATGACTGCAAGTATCTCAATGACTCGATTTGAGGAATAAATTTACTTTATATAAATCAACAAAACTAATATTGAGGGTATTTTCATGACAAGACCAATAGTAAATGGAAACTATATAGCGGAAGCTCACAAACTATTCATTAAAGGAGCCGTAAGACAAGCTACATTTTCACCTGACTCATTAAGTGAATCGATAGTATATTTGAAACAATCAATCCAGATTGTCGAGGATCAGAATGGAACTTATCCGCGCGCAAAAAACGAACTAGCCTATACGATGCTACTCCTTGCCCGACAACTAGAACCCAGCCCAGAAAAAGACAATTATATTTCTGACGCGTTCTCCTTATCTCAAGAAGCCTTAAGCGAAGACATAACAAATGACTACACTTGTCATTGGACAATAGCTTTTTATTATTTGAATGCAAATCCTATAAATTATGTTGAAGCATTGAAACACTATGAATTAGCCAGAAAAAATTATCTAACAAACACTGATCCCATGGAACGCTCCAGTTGGTTCTTACTTGAATATGCTGAGGCACTTGCCGATGCTTATCTGGAAGGAATTGGCTTTGGTGACAATGAACTATCAATTACAGACTTCGAGGACGAACAAGTACTACGCAATCCGGTTGTATATAACAAACATCGTTTTGCTCTAGAAAATGACAATTTGTCAGCATCAGAGTTAGAAGCGATACAAAAAGAAATAATGAACAAAACTGACGGTCTCGAATTTGCTGAATATTTACTTGAAAAAATTTATCCACCCGAGTTTTTCTGGTCTACAGCTTACATATATCAGAGCGGTTATTATCATAATCGATCTATTGACCCAACAGCTGATGTTACAAAAGATTATTTGAAAAAGGCTTTTGATGAAATTAAAAAAATTAATCTCGATGCTAATAACACAGCGCATTTTTCTGCTTTTGCGAAATTGACTAAGGTGCAAATTTTAAGAGCCCAGGGTAAAGACCAAGAAGCAGATGAACTTGAGGCTGAGTTATTGACAGAGGTTAACCAAAAAACGGCCTCCGAAAGTAGAAACGATATTAATTTAATCGCTGCCTTATATAGAAACGAATTGACAAATATATCGAGTATTCCTGATAGCAGAAGAGGCCTTGTAGCTGAACTTAACACCGAATTAATAAATGGCATTAGCAAAAACATGAACACTGTCAGCAACAGGGTAAGCAATAGTATTGATATAAATAGCATTTCAAATGAAAAAGTTATTTTCTAAAATTTATAGTATATTTTTATAGTTATTAACTAAACCTTATCAGTATGAAAAACATACTCGCCACTATACTTTTTGTTGATGTGGCGGGTTATACCCGTCTCACACAGCTTGATGAAGAAAAATCCGGTGTAGAGATAAACAATCTTTTTTTCGAAATTGTTGAACCAATTTTAGCTGTTTATGATGGTACCAAGGTACACCGTCAAGGCGATGGCATGTTGGCCTGGTTTAGGAAACCGGAACAAGCGGTATCGTACGCTATAGAACTTCAGGACACAATTGCCGATTTCAATAAGCACCGAGGAAAATACGAAAAAATCCAGGTGCGAATTGGTATTAATCATGGTCATGCATGGTATGACGCACCCAATAAATTCTTACATGGACATGCAGTAAACATTGCTTCACGTCTAGAAGAATCAGCAGATGTTGGCGGTATATGGGTCTCTGAGAGTGTTGTCAAAAACACTAACGACAAAGAAGATTTCGATTTCATTTCGCTGGGCTCAAGGCGTTTACAAGCCGTAGTGGGTCGTGTCTCGATTTTTGGAGTGCAATGGACAAATAATAAAATTGACTTTCATGAGGCTTATAACCATAAAAAGTTTGCAGCACTAAACTCTTCAGTTGCAGTGCTTCCCTTCAAAATTTTGAGCAAATCAAACGACTCGGGCGCAAAAATATTGCAGCAATCAATAGCAGAAGACGTTATGACTGAACTTGGTCGCTTCACCGAAGTAACAGTAATCAACACAGATATAACGAGTGACGATGAAACCACCCCTCTTGATATTAAACAGGCAGGCAGAACATATGCAATTGATTATGTAATTGCAGGCAGCATCGTTCAATATTCAAGCAAGATTCGAATTCATGCTCGCTTATTAGAAACCACAAATGGCAAGCAAATCTGGGCTAACCGCTATGATTCAGATCTGAATGATATTTTCGATTTACAAGATACCATTGCCAGAGACTTATCCAGCAAGCTGCCTGTGCATATAGAAAATCGTGAATTAAATGTCTCCCAGCGTAAATCTTTTATTAGTCTCGATGCCTATGATTGCTATATACAAGGGCGCTCTTTGTATCGTCAAAAAACCGAGGAAACTGACCAGAAAGCAATAGAATTATTAGAAAGAGCGATCGAGCTTGATCCAGAATTTGCAGATCCGTATTCTATATTAGGTGCAATTCACGGAATAAACTGGGCTTACTCAAGCTGGGGAATTGATCCATTAGAAAGAATACTATATGGGCGTAAACTAATTAAAAAGGCGCTCTTGCTAAATAACAATTTACCTCGTGCTCACGCCCATCTGGCATGGACTTACTTGTCCACGCATGATTTTAATTTAGTTAATGAGCACTTTGAAAAAGCATTACTGCAAAATGGGAATGACCCCGATATCTTGTTACTAAGAGCCTACGCTATTATGTATATGGGAGAATCATCAGAAAGTATACGTATATGCAAACATTTGATGGAATTAAACCCGAAACATCCAGACTGGTATATGGATGTACTTGGGGGTGCTCATTTTATTATGAGGAATTATGAGAAAGCGCTTGAATTACTGTTAAAAGTTGAGGATTTATTTCCAGAATGTGACGGTTGGATTGCCGCATGTTATGGGCACATAGGAGACCAAGATAATGCAAAAAATCATGCAGAAAAATTTTTGGAGAAAATCTCAAGAATCTGGAAAGGTATAGAAAACTCCGATCAATCCGACTATGTATTTTGGTTCTTAAACTATGCTTGTCCTTTCATGCTCGAAGCGGACAGAACACATATGGCAGAAGGGCTGAAAAAAAGCGGATTAGCTATCCCCAATCATCAAGAAGAATTGATTTATCAAAATAACCTTAAACAGAATAATCGAATTACAAACGACAAAATAATAGTTCACTAATGATCAGGCTATGGATACCAGGGTAGAGACCGAATACACGAGCATCGTCCAAGAAAAGAAACCCGATTTAAAGGGTCTATTATATCCAAAAACGGTAGCATTTATCGGTGGAGATGATGCGGAAATTGCAGCAAAGCAATGTTTACAATTTGGATTCAAAGGTCACGTCTGGGCTGTTAATCCTAAACGCAAACAACTTGCCGGTATCAATTGTTTAAGCAACATACATGAGCTACCAGAGGGCCCAGACCTCGTATTTCTGGGTGTTTCAAGAGAGTCTACAATTGAAATAGTCAAATCGCTGGCTAACATTAATACCAAAGCAGTGATTTGTTTTGCTGCAGGTTTTGCAGAACTTGGAAGTGAAGGTGAGCGTAAGCAGCAACAATTAATACAAGCTGCCGGGGAGATGCTTGTATTGGGGCCTAATTGTTACGGATTGATAAATGCAAACAAGTCCTTAGCAGTATGGCCATATTTTCATGGCTGTCGGGCTGTTAATCAGGGCATTGCTTTAATTTCACAAAGTGGAATGTTGGCAACGAGCTTAAGCATGAATCGGCGGTCAGTTGAATTTTCACACATTATTAGTCTTGGCAATCAGGCTATGCTTGGTGCCGAAGATTTTATAGAGGTTTTGAACGATGATGATTCTGTATCGGCTTTCGCATTGTATTTAGAGTCGATTCGCGATATTGAGAAATTCAAAGCTGTCACAAATCTTGCAATATCTAAAGGCAAGCCTGTTGTCATACTGGAAATGGGCGATTCAGATTTGAATCAAAAAATATCCGCACAACATACCGGCAGATCAGAAAATTATTTATGCCTGGTTCAAGAGGAGCTTAAGGAAAACGGAATTATCATGGCTGATTCTACTAATCAATTATTGGAGTCCCTCAAAGTACTTACCCACTCTATTCTGCCTAAAGGCTTGAAAACAGCCGTATTTACATGTTCTGGTGGAGATGCTGCACTATTTTGCAAAACGGCTCAAAAATATGGATTGACGTTTCCTCAACCTTCTAATGGTGTTGAAAAAAAATTGCTGCAATTATTACCCAAAATTGCAACTGTAAATAACCCTCTTGATTGCACAACTCAATTATGGGGCAAACCTGAAATAGAAAAAATTTTCCATACCATGATGGAAGATGATTATGACTTGGCTGTTTTTGTACAAGACTACCCAAAGCCACAGATCGACTTTAATTATGAGACTGATTTAAATGAAGCAAAGTATTTCTATGAAGCGGTTTCTAAGAAGAAAATCCCGGCAATAATCTGCAGCAGTATTAGTGAAAATCTCAATGCCAAGGTAAGGGACTACTTGTCATTAATCAATGTAATCGCTTCACAAGGTTTTGGTGAATGTTGTCAAGCAATCTTACATTCATATAAATACAACAATATATTAAACAAGGTCTAATAAAATGGCACAAAATAATAGCGAAGCAACTCTATCATTCACCTGTCCAAAGGCTGATATCTATATTGATACGTGCCGGCACGGAAAAGGTGTTTTTGCATCCAGAAACTTTCGAAAAGGAGAATTCATACTCGAATTTATGGGACCCGAAATCTCATTCAACGAAGCCTTGGATAAAGGCAATACAGCCCAGGCAAACCCTTTACAAATTGAACATGATAAATATCTGGATTTGACCGAACCCAGTGTTTTTATAAACCATTCATGCAGTCCGAATTCAGGAATTATAGGCGACAGGCTTTTAATCGCAATTAAGCCCATCAGTAAAAATCAGCAAATAAGATTTGACTACTCAACAAGTATGGACGAAGATTTTTGGACGATGACATGTTCATGTGGAGCAAAAAATTGCCGAGGCCAGGTGGAGGACTTCAAGTATTTACCTGTAACAGTAAAAAATTACTATTTAAGAAACAATATTGTGTCTTCATATATTTTACGCAGATATAAATCGTATAGTCAGGTTAAAGTCTGATTCCCCTGTTAGATTCTCTATAAATTACAGATAAAATTAAAATTGTAAATATGGTATAACTTACTAAAGTTATAATCAATTGGTAGTTTCGAGATTTTGATGTCGAATTCGGTATCTCTAGAGAACATACATAAGATCAAAGTATTTTCCGGTTTGACTAGCAATGATATAAAATTAATTGCCGCAAAAATTATTTGGCATGAATACAAAAAAAATACACTAATATTAAATTACAAAGAACAATCCCAAGATGTATATTTCATTTTAGAAGGATCTGTTAGAGCAACTACATTTTCCATTTCCGGCAAAGAGATTTCTTATCAAGACCTCGAACCGGGGGATATGTTTGGTGAACTATCTGCAATAGATAGTGGGCACAGGATTTCTAGTATAGTCGCCAACTCAGACTGCCACCTTGGCAAAATGTCTCAGCATAACTTTAATGACATACTCGCCAGTTTCCCGGATGTTAATAAGATGGTGCTTTTAAGGCTTACCGGGCTAATTCGATATTTATGCGGGAAAATTTACGAATTTTCTGCACTAGATGTTAAAGACAGAATCCGAGCGGAAATCATCAGATATGCACGGAAAAATAAAATTTCAGATAATTCTGCAAAAATTCAACATATGCCGACTCACGAACAAATCGCGGGAAATATCTCAACGCATAGAGAAGCCGTCACTAAAGAATTTGCACTTCTAACCAAACAAGGACTCATTAATAAAAATGGGCGAACCATCATCGTACCTGATATTGATAAACTTGCCGGAACACTTCTAGAAGAAATTTAATTTATTTTTTAGATATTTTCCTAAATGTGGGAAAACCCACATTAATCAATCTGCTTTCCTGCTTAAATATGCTACATGAACCATTACAGACACACGGAGCTAGGAGTAACCATGAATAAATATCTAATCATCGATAAAAATACAATCTCCAGAGAAGCCATTAGTTCTATCGTTTATTCCATAGATGAAGATTCTCTAGTTTACGAAGCTGAAACCATAAACCAAATATCACATACTAATCAATATTATAAGTCCATATCGTTTGTAATCATTAATGCTGGAACAGAGCAGCGAAATATTAGAGATGATATTGGCAGCATTAACAAGATAATACCTAATGTCAAATTTCTTCTAATTATTGACACCGACACACACGAACAAGTCGACTCTATTTTGATTGATGGCGTTAACGCAATTGTTCCAGTTAATTCTGACAAAAACGAACTTGTGACAGCTATTCGTGCCCTGAAAGGTAATCAGGCCTATTATAGTCAAAACATTTTAAAAAAAAGACCTGGGTTAAGTGACGATAACAACCACCCCAAAGACAGTTCAATTTCTACGGGCTCACTAAAAGCAATTAATGAAAAACTAACCACCCGCCAAAAACAAGTACTTGATTACCTTATAAAAGGCTATGCCAACAAGCTAATTGCTTATGAATTAGGTGTTTCTGAAGGAACTGTAAAACTGCATGTATCTTCGATATTGCGTGCCTTGAAGGTAACTAATCGTACTGAAGCAGCAATGCGGGCGGGTCAGTTGCTGGATTCCCATGCCCACTAATGCCCTGGGAGAGGGGTATAAAAAAAATGAGAACCTAAAACGGCCAAACGTTACCAATAATTAAAACAACTATAATAAAAACTCAGCCAGATTTATTCTGGCTGCTTTTTTTGAGAAATATTTTAAAGCGCTATAGTTTTTAAGGAGATTCCGGATATCACTTTTTAATGTCGGAGAGTCAATTGAATCTTTCGATTCGAAAAGCGTTTAGTAATTCAGCTTTATCGTTGTCCAGAATTTCTTGGGCTGCTAATTTGCCGATGATCGGAGCCAGGGTTACTCCACTGTGTGTAGACGCAATATAAACACCATCAATGTTCTCGGGTTTGCCGATGACCGAATAACTATCTTCAGGCATTGGGCGATAAGCACAGGTTATTTTATCTATTTCTATCGATTTTTGATCGGGAAAATAGTCAACAAAACGCTCCATCGTCCGTCGTGCTATTTTTTCCAGATCAACGTCTCCCTCCACATCATGCAGCCAGTCACCAATGACCACAGCCCCATCACTTAGTTGTTTGAAGTGAATATCGGGTCCAAATAAAACACGATTGATAAACAAGTTAGTGGCTTTGGTTGTAATGATAAACCCTTTACTGTTATTCATTGGCAATTGAACATTGAGTTTTGCTAGTAGTTGATCTGCTGAAACACCGGCGGCAATCACAACTGTATCGGCTAAAAAATCCCCTTGTACAGTTTTTACACCTATGACTCGATCATTTTCTTGTATAAATTCGATGACTTGCCACTGTTCCAGGACATCGATATTTGCAAGTTTCAATAGTGCTTTAGTTAATCTCTCTGCATCAACTGCCCCCTCCTGTTCACAGCTTATGGCTAAACTCGGTACATTAGTCATACCAGGCTCTAACTGTTGAAATTCATCGGACTCAATCAGTTCAACTGAATAACCCAACAGCTTTAAAGCCTCATAATGATTTTGCAGTTCCTCCCCCAGCAGTTCCCAAAATATACAGCCTTTAAATTGCGCTTCTACATTTTCGGAGATCCCGCCAAGTAAACTGGCGTACTCAGCCAAACTGGCTTGACGTAATTTAAAATATTCGGGCAATTCCGGGAAATTCGCGTTTAACCACCCAAACGAACTCCCAGAAGCTTCAGCTGCTATGTGGGCCTTTTCAAGTATTGTGACATCAGCTCCCCGTCTGGACAGGTAATAAGCTATTGATGCACCAACAACACCTGCGCCAATGACAATTATTTTCTGGGTCATTTTTTTAAATTTGTTAAATGTTAGTTATATTAAATGACGAAGAACACTATATTGTTTCAGTGCTGATATTCCATTAACGTCAATATCGTCATACCATCGAATCGAGACTCGTCCTCGCGCAGTTGGGAAGTCGGTATCCTAACAACCCTTGAATTCACTAGATTGCGGCATTCGCCACAATGACGTAATAACAAACGAGCGTTTTTTAGGAGACTCCGAATAATGCTACACATTTTCAGAAAGACAATTCAATAGGCCAGATCTGGCATACGAAAGATATCTAATGCTTAAGGTGTTTTAACCAATGGCCTTCTAGTTTTTTGAACAACCAGACCACAGCAAAGGTCAGCACCAAATAAAACATCCCTGCTGCAATAAAAGACTCAAACGGAATAAAGTGCTTTGAATTAACTATTTTCGCAGCACCAAATAAATCGATGAGTGTAATCACACCGGCTAATGCTGTGCCGTGCAACATAAAAATGACTTCATTACCATATGCAGGTATAGCTCGACGGAAAGCACTGGGTAAAATTATTCTACTGTATAGAGTGAAGGTAGACATTCCAGCAGCTTTACCCGCCTCAATTTCACCACGAGAGGTTTGCTCTATTGCGCCTCGAAGCATCTCAGCAGTATAGGCTGCTGTGTTCAAGGCAAATGCAAATAACGCACACCAATAAGCTTCTCTAAAAAACGCCCAAAGAAAGCTATCTCTAACAAAATCGAACTGCGCCATGCCATGATAAATCATGAACATTTGAATTATCAGTGGTGTACCCCGCCATACATAGATAAATCCTTTAGCCAATCCTCTTAACCAACCGATATTACAGACGGCGGCTAAAGCCACAGGTAAAGCCAGCACAAAACCGAATATTATCGAGAGAACTAATAACTCAATAGTCAGCCATAACCCTTTAAAGTAAAGCGGCAAGTTTTCGATGATAGGTGAAAAATCCACTAGTACTTAATCCCTGCCGAATAACGCTTATCAAGCCACTTTAATCCGACATTTGAAACTGCAGTTATGACTAAATACAATAATGCGACTACGAAGTAGAATGTAAAAGGTTGCCTGGTAGATCCCCCTGCCAGGCCAGCGCTATAAACCATGTCATGAAGTCCAATTACAGACACTAACGCCGTAGCTTTTACTAAAACCAACCAATTGTTGCCAAAACCCGGGAGTGCATGTCTAACCATCGCCGGTAATGTAATCCTTGTAAATACTTGAAAAGGCGTCATGCCATAAGCATGCCCGGCTTCGATCTCACCTTTAGACACAGCCATGATGGCACCACGAAAAGTCTCTCCCATGTATGCACCATAGATAAACCCAATCGTAATTACTCCAGCAGCAAAGGGTTTAACATCTATATATTCCCAGCCAAATTTTTCGCCAATATTATTAATCATGACCTGACCGCCAAAAAAGATCAACGTCATCATGACCAATTCTGGTATGCCTCGAATCAGAGTCGTGTAGACGCCCGCTATAAATTGCAGCAGTTTATTATCTGAAAGTTTGGCTAAGGCTGTAAGAATACCGAGAAAAAGCGCTATGAATAAAGATAGAACTGCCACGGCTATGGTTACCGTCATCCCTTTAAGGATTAGCGGCCAAAAGCCGTAGAGATCTATAATATTATTCATAGCTTATTTAATTTCGGCCATCTTGATAAGGTGGATAAGGTGATAGCAAAAATTGTATTGTTAAAGACTAATAGTTTTAACTATTCACCATACATGTCTACGGCAAAATATTTATCATTTATTTCTTTGTAAACACCATTTGAGCGAATATCAGCAATTGCAGCATTAAATTTTTCCACAAGGTCTGTGTCTTCTTTACGAATTGCAATGCCTGCCCCTTCGCCAAAGTACTTAGGGTCACTATAGGCTGGACCAACAAATTCCCAGTCTGCACCTTGCTCAGTATTAAGAAACCCATCTTGCATTGCCACTGAATCTGCCATTAACAAATCCACACGTCCTGCTGTTGCATCAAGATAGGCTTCATCTTGAGACGCATAGCGTTTTAATTCAACACCTGGGAACTCAGCAGTGATGTAATTATCAAAAATTGTGGCGCGTTGAACCCCTACTACTTTACCGTCTAATGATTCAGCCGTGATTTCCACATCAGATGATTTGGGTTTAGCGAACTTTGCTGGTGAATTAGCATATTTCCCAGTAAAGGCAACTTTTTCTTTACGTTCTTCTGTAATAGACATTTGTGCAATAATCGCGTCATATTTTTTAGCTAATAATGCTGGAATAATGCCGTCCCAATCTTGCGGCACAAGCTCACACTCAGCACCCATGCTTTCGCAAAGCGCATAAGCAATATCAATGTCAAAACCTTTAAGTTCGCCTTCAGGTGTAATTTCACTAAACGGAGGATAAGCTCCTTCGACTCCTATTCTGACTTTACTCCAGTCTGCCGCTTGCGCTGATACAGCAAGAATCACCGCTAAAAATGCTGTAGTGAATAGTCTATAAAATTTCATAAAAACTCCTGATTAACATGTAGATAGATAAATATTAAAATGTAAAATCTGTCAGGTCAAAACCCCTTTATTTCAGATTACCTGAAAGAAAATCTTTAAATCGTTGTGATTTTGGTGCATCAAAAACCTGCTCGGGCAAACCATTCTCTTCAACTCTACCTTGATGAAGGAAAATAACCCGATCTGAGACCTCTCGTGCAAACCCCATTTCATGAGTAACAACCAACATCGTGCGTCCTTCTTCAGCTAAGGTACGCATTACCTTCAAAACTTCATTAACCAGCTCTGGATCAAGAGCCGAAGTCGGCTCATCAAATAATAAAGCTTTAGGTTCCATTGCCAGTGCTCTAGCGATGGCGACGCGTTGTTGTTGTCCACCTGATAACTGAGAAGGATAAAAATCTTTGCGATCAATCATCCCTACCCGTTCGATGTATTTCTCTGCTCTTTCTCTGGCATCAGCCTTACTCAACTTTAGAACGTGCAACGGTGCTTCCATAACATTTTGCAATACTGTCATGTGCGCCCACAAATTGAATTGCTGAAAAACCATTGCCAACTGACTGCGGATTCGCTGCACTTGCTCTTTATCAGCCGCCTCAGGGCCGTTCCTGCCCTGTTTCATTTTTATCATCTCGCCATAAACTGCTACTTCTCCACTGGTTGGTGTTTCCAGTAAATTAATACAGCGTAGAAAAGTGCTTTTTCCTGAACCACTACTACCGAGGATAGAAATAACATCGTGGTCATTGGCTGTTAAGGAAATTCCTCTTAAAACTTCAAGGTCACCGAACCTTTTATGAATATCCTTTATTTCTAGTGCAGCGATAGCTTCATTTGTGACGACAGAATCACCCACTTGGTGATCAGCATTCTCTGTTTGTAATGCTGCTACATTTTCTGACAATGTTATTCTCCGTGTGACAAGCATTATAAAGTAATCGTTACTCGATAATATTGCAACTTTTTATTCAATCGATCCCGGCCCGCAGGCCGAAATGACGAGCGGAGATGGCTCTGGAATGAGCAACAAAGATGATAAAAACCTATTCAGCTAAGGCCAGCTGCTTTTCCTTAACAACTTCCATAACCACCTGGCTTTGCGTAACTGAAACACCAGGCAAATAATTCAAAGTCTCACCCATAAAGCGCTGAAAATCCTTCATGTCTTTAACTTGTACTTTCAATAAGTAATCGAACTCTCCTGCCAACATATAGCACTCAGTAACTTTAGCTACAGTTTTAACTTCACGTGAAAACCAGTCATAAATGTTTTGGCCCTTATCCGCTGCCAGTCTGATTTGTACAAATACGATTAGCCCATAGCCCAATTTCCCGGCATCCAAATTAGCTTGATAACCATTGATGTAGCCTTCACGCTCCAGTCGTCTAACTCTTTCCAAACAAGGAGTTGTGGTTAAATTGACCCGCTTGGCTAACTCTACATTGCTGATTCGACCTTCTTTTTGCAGAATTCTTAAAATTTTCCAGTCACGTTGATCCAATTTTTGTTCCATTTTTCTTCCCTAATGATACCAACTCACTTTCGCAGAATTAATTACTATTAATTTTTATAAAAATAGAATAAATATCTGCAAACAAAATCGTATTATAGGACAATTACTAATCACTGAATATATCCGATGCTCATACGTCCGGCAAAAATTGAAGATTTAGAGTCCCTATTGCAACTGGCAAGAGAATCTGGGCCAGGCATGACTAATTTCACCGATAACGTTGAAAGCATGCTGGGTAAACTTGAGCAAACCGTAGCCAGCTTTTCTGCTGAAATAAATGCACCTGATGATGAGTATTACTTTTTTGTACTCGAAGATCCGATCAATTCGAGAATCGCAGGATGTTGCGGCATCTACTCGACTGTAGGAATCCATCGTCCTTTTTATACTTTTCGTGTATTAAGCCTGACCCATACTTCACAGGAACTCGAATATTACGAGCCGGTACGAGTCCTGCAAATGGTTGAGGAACATCGTGGCTGTGCTGAAATAGTGAGTTTATTTTTAACTCCCGACTATCGCAAAGACGGCAATGGAAAGCTGTTATCACGTAGCCGCTTTTTGTTCATGGCTGAATTTATTGAACGCTTTCCCGAGTTCGTTATCGCTGAGATGCGTGGCAAGGTTGACGAGAGTGGTCAGTCAGCATTTTGGAACAGTATAGGCGGGCATTTTTTCCCCATGAATTTTATTGAAGCGGATCAGTTCAATGCTCTGGGTCATTTTCAGTTTATCGCTGATATGATGCCTAAATATCCAATTTATATTCGCTTGCTGCCTGAAAATGCCCAGGAAATGATAGGACAAACCCATGATCACACCGTCCCAGCTTTAAAAATGCTAGAGCGTGAAGGATTTCGAAATGATGGTTGTGTGGACGTGTTTGATGCCGGTCCTGTAATCAAATGCCCCGTCAGTGAAATTCAAACTGCCCGGAACAGTCAATCCGCAGAAATCAGTAACATTGAACCGATCAAAAGCGACCTGGTCTATATGGCCTGTAACACACACCTTAATAATTTCAGACTAAGCCGGGGGAAACTGGATCATCAATCTGACGGCAGAATTACTATTGACCCTGAGTTGGCAAAAGTGTTGCAAGTATCCGTAGGCGACAGAATTCGGTTTACAAACTTTTGATCTCTATGAATCAAGATTATCAAAATCAACTAAACTGGGTCGATGCTCAAAACGACAAAATGATTAACAATGTCATTGAGCTTGCCGAAATTAATTCAGGCAGTTTAAATCTTGATGGCCTTGAGCGAATAAAAACTAAACTTGCAGAACAATTTTCGAGCTTTGATACGCCCATCGAATCTATAGCGCTACCTGATTTACCCACGATTGACGAATCAGGCAATGAATTCGATCAAAAAGTTGGGCAGGCTCTCACATTGAGCAAGCACGCACATGCTCCATTGCAAATATTACTAATGGGACACATGGATACGGTTTATGACCTTAATCACACTTTTCAGCGCTGCAAGTGGCTGGATAAAAACACATTAAATGGCCCTGGTGTCGCAGATTTAAAAGGTGGATTAGTTATTTTACACACAGCCCTGACCGCACTTGAGCAATCACCCTGGGCCGGACAGATAGGTTGGCAGGTTCTTATTAACCCGGATGAAGAAATCGGTTCTTTAAGTTCTTCAGCATTAATCGCAAAGTCTGCTGAAAAAAACGACTTCGGTCTGATTTTTGAACCTTCATTACCCGATGGAACACTGGCAGGCGCCCGTAAAGGCAGTGGTAATTTCTCTGTTGTGGTCTCGGGCAAAGCCGCTCACGCCGGTCGTGAACACCATCTTGGTCGCAATGCGATCAGAGCCTTATCTGATTTCACTGGCAAATTGGATGATTTAAATGGACAAGTCGACGGCGTCACTATTAATCCCGGATTTATTCATGGCGGCGGCCCCGTCAATATTGTTCCTGATTTAGCCATGCTCAAGTTCAACGTCAGAATTACTCAGGCTGAACATGAAAAATGGTTTCTCGATCAGATCGATCAAATTGCGAATGAATTGAACAACCGAGATAGTATCAATATAAAAATTCACGGTAAGTTTGGTCGCAAACCAAAGCTGCTTGATGAAAATACCAACAACCTGTTCGGTCTAATCAAACAAACCGGCGAAAAGCTTAATACAACAATCGCCTGGAAGGACACAGGTGGCTGCTGTGATGGTAATAATCTGGCCGCTGCCGGTTTGGCTAACATCGACACTATGGGCGTGATCGGTGGGTCTATTCACAGCAGTGATGAGTATATAAAAGTGAATAGTCTTACTGAGCGGGCCAAATTGACAGCGTTATTGTTGATGAGGCTGGCGGCTGGGGAAGTGAAGTGGGAAGGTTAATAAAGGCTCGTTTCATTTGCCGACGAATAACATTGACACTAACCCGAACAGCTTCTCTTCTGAATCATTGCCCATCCCTTTCAGAGAAGGTTAGGAGGGGTATTTGGGTAACCCAATTTTTTTGAGAATTAATCATGCACTCTGGAAAATTATTTATCAACGGCCAATGGATAGACGCAACCGGCCCGACATTCAACTCAATTGATCCGGCTACCGGAGATATTATCTGGCAAGGTCGCAATGCTGACAAGAATCAAGTTGAAAATGCTGTTAGTAGTGCGCGTTCAGCATTTGCTAACTGGTCAAGTTTAAATTTTGAGCAACGACTTAAACCGATTCAAAAGTTTGCCGAGCTGTTAGAACAAAATAAGGCTGAACTAGCCCGAATTATTAGCTTTGAAATGGGCAAACCCGTATGGGAAGCATTGACTGAAGTTGCCGCAATGAAAGGCAAAATTCAAATTTCCATTAACGCTCATCAACAGCGCACAGGAACTCATGTTAATGAAATGGGATCCAGCAAACAAACTCTACGCCATAAACCGCATGGGGTACTCGCTGTCTATGGACCTTATAACTTTCCTGGTCATTTACCCAATGGTCATATTGTCCCCGCCCTAATTGCAGGCAACACTATACTCTTTAAACCAAGCGAATTAACACCATATACCGCCGAATTTACCGTGCAACTTTGGCAACAGGCTGGACTGCCAAATGGTGTAATCAATTTGCTTCAAGGTGAAGTTGAAACCGGCAAGGCCCTGGCTGCACACCCTGGAATTAACGGGCTACTGTTCACAGGAAGTGCAAATACTGGCAGATTATTACACCAGCAATATGCCGGCCAACCTGAAAAAATCCTGGCTTTAGAAATGGGTGGCAATAACCCTCTGATCATTAAAGATATTAGTGATATAAAAGCACTAACCTATACAATCATTCAATCGGCGTTTATAACCAGCGGCCAACGCTGTACCTGTGCCCGACGTTTATTTGTTCCCCAAAGTAGTGATGGTGACCAATTAATCGACGCTCTTGTATCCACAACACAAAAACTGATTATCGGCAAACATGATGATGAACCCGTGCCATTTATGGGCCCGGTAGTTAGCAATGTTGCTGCCAAAGGCTTGCAACAAGCCTATCAACGACTAATCAATGCTGGTGCAATTTCTCTACTTGAATTGAAACATTCAAATCCTGAAACGGGCTTTGTTACACCCGGCATTGTTGATGTTACTCATGTAGAAATTCCAGACGAAGAGTACTTCGGACCACTGTTACAAGTGATTCGATATAATGAATTCGAACAAGCGATTAACCAGGCGAATAATACTCGTTTTGGTCTGGCTGCGGGATTATTAGGTGGTGAACAAAAGGACTATGACTTGTTTGTTCAAAAAATCAATGCCGGCATCGTTAATTGGAACACTCAAACCACCGGAGCCAGTAGTAGCGCTCCATTTGGCGGCATTGGTATCAGCGGTAATCACAGAGCCAGTGCTTATTACGCGGCAGATTATTGTGCTTATCCGGTTGCCTCGCTCGAAACGGATTCAATCCATCTTCCTGACAACCTGACTCCAGGGGTAACACTATGACAGCTAAAGAATTCAACTTTGATGGTTTGGTTGGCCCTACCCATAACTATTCCGGTTTATCACTAGGCAATGTGGCCTCTGCAGCGAATGAAGGCAATACTTCAAACCCTAAAGAAGCGGCTAAACAGGGTTTGAGAAAAATGAAGGCCTTGCATGATTTAGGGTTACCTCAAGCAGTATTACCTCCCCAAGAACGACCCTCGATTCAGTTTTTAAAGCAATGTGGTTTTAACGGCACTGAAACACAGATCATCGAAAAAGCGGCCAAGCAATCGCCGAATCTATTTCAAGCCACCTGTTCCGCCTCTTCTATGTGGACAGCCAACGCCGCTACCGTTTCTCCAAGCGCCGACACAGACGATCACAAATTACACCTCACCCCGGCAAATTTGATTAACAAGTTACATCGATCAATTGAAGATCAAACCACCAAGAGTATTTTATTGTCGATTTTCACCGATCCGGAAAAATTCACTGTTCATGATCCACTGCCTCACCATGAATCTCTGGGTGATGAAGGTGCGGCCAATCACACCCGTTTATGTGTTTCACATGAATCAACCGGGCTCGAAGTGTTCGTTTACGGCCAACAATTTTTTAACCAAAATGCGCCTAAACCTGGTCAATTTCCTGCCAGGCAAACTCTGGAAGCCAGTAAATCAATCATTCGTTCACATCGATTAAAAACCGGCTCCAGTTTAGTTGCCCAACAAAACCCGACTGTAATCGACCAAGGTGTTTTTCATAATGACGTTATAGCGGTAGGTAATGAAAATGTGCTGTTTTATCATCAGCAGGCTTTTTTAAATGAAGACGAGCTCAAAAAACAGATTGATCATTTTTTTGCTGACCAGGCATTCTATTTTATCTGTGTTGATGATCAGCAAATCAGTGTTGAACAGGCTGTTAAAAGTTATTTATTTAACAGTCAACTAATTACCCTGCCCAACCAATCTATGGCTCTGGTGTTACCGCAAGAGTGCCAAGAAAATCCTGTAGTCTGGGATTATTTACAAGAAGTGAAACAAGCTGATAACCCGATCAAACAGTTGATTGTCAAAGACTTGCGTCAAAGCATGGCCAATGGTGGCGGACCTGCCTGTTTACGCTTACGAGTCGTGTTGACTGAATCTGAGTTTAATTCAATCAATAAGGGCGTAATTATGTCGAAAAATTTGTTTGATCAACTTGACCAATGGGTTGATAAACATTACCGTGACCGACTTGATTATCAGTCCCTGACAGATCCGCAATTATTGGTTGAATCGCGCACTGCACTGGACGAATTAACAACAATATTACAACTGGGATCGATTTATCCCTTTCAGCATTAGGAAGTAACATGGCCAAGCAACTAATTAAGCGTGATCTGTTTGATCAAGTAATGGTGCCCAACTACTCACCTCTTGACATCATTCCAATCAGAGGCCAGGGATCGAAAGTTTGGGATCAGCATGAGCGGGAATATATCGACTTTGCCGGCGGCATTGCGGTTTCATCACTCGGGCATTGTCACCCCAAACTCGTTGAGGTGCTAAAACAACAAGGTGAAAAAATCTGGCACTTAAGCAACGTGCTCACCAATGAACCGGCACTCAGGCTGGCTAAAAAATTGTGTCAGAAAACCTTTGCTGAACGAGTATTTTTTTGTAATTCCGGTGGCGAAGCCAATGAAGCGGCATTTAAACTCGCCCGCCGCTATGCTTATGATCACTACGGTGATCACAAACACGAAATTATTTCTTTTCGTCAATCCTTTCATGGACGCACACTGTTCACTGTATCAGTAGGCGGTCAACCCAAATACACTGAAGGCTTCGGCCCGCCGATTGAAGGCTTAACTCATCTGCCCTTTAATGATTTAAAAACACTTGAGCAGGCCATATCCGGTCGTACCTGTGCGGTAGTTATGGAACCTATTCAAGGTGAAGGCGGTATTATTCCCGCAACAGCTGCATTTGCTAAAGGTGTACGCAAACTCTGCGATAAACACAGCGCGTTATTAATCTACGATGAAGTGCAAAGTGGTGCCGGACGCAGCGGTAGTTTATACGCCTACATGCAGATGGGAGTAACGCCGGATATATTAACGACGGCCAAAGGTATCGGTGGCGGATTTCCGTTTGGCGCCATGCTTGCCACCCAAAAAGTTGCGGACAGCTTTATAGTAGGCACCCACGGCAGTACCTACGGCGGCAACCCCCTGGGATGCTCTATTGCTGAGGCTGTTTTAGACATCATCAGCAGCAAAAAGGTATTAGACGGTGTCAAAACCAAACATAACCGTTTGCTGAAAGGCTTAGGCAAAATCAATAACAAGCACAAGATCTTTGATGCAATTCGTGGCCAAGGTTTATTACTGGGCTGTGTCTTAAACAAAAAAATGCAAGGCAAATCACGTAACGTATTGAATGCTGCACTCACGCAGCAATTGCTGGTACTGGTTGCCGGCCCGAATGTGATTAGACTCGCGCCGTCATTGATTATTCCAAACCAGGATATAGACGACGGATTAGAAAAATTTGAACTGGCTTTGTCTGAAATCAACTTATGATGAATCCATGAGATCAAACTTTTTTCTAAAGGATTTACTGGCTAAAGTATTACCTGACAGCTTTGCATTCAGATATTTTTCCAGGTTACCTGAGTTTAATACCTGGAAAAAAAATAATATTACTGCGGCCATCCCAAGTTTCGAAGGGCGAGAGCAGCTTTATGAATTCTTATATCGAAATAGAGTGGCAGGTAATGCTATTAATTATTTTGAAATGGGCGTGTGGTTTGGAGCAGCCATAAAATCCTGGAATAAACTAGATTCCAATCCTGACTCAAAATACTTCGGTTTCGATACGTTTAAAGGCTTGCCGGAAACCTGGGAGGGTTTAACTGCGAATGCTGATCCAGGCACTTTTAATGTTGGCGGCAGTATAGAAAATGTAAAAATCGATGATTCCAGAGTACAATTAATTGAAGGACTATTCCAGGACACCGTACCTGACTTTCTAGACGCTACGCAACTCGATAGCAATCGTATCAATATTCTCCACATTGATAGCGATCTTTACTCATCTGCTCTTTATTGTTTAACCAAGTTTGACCAGGTTATGAAAACGGGTGACATCATTATTTTTGATGAGTTTTCTTCTATGGATGAGTTTTGGGCTTTATCTGACTATATCAAATCTTATCGACGTTCTTATCGGGTACTGGCCTATGCGGGTTCATACTTTCAGTGTGTAGCAATCGCTTTGGATTAGGGACTGTTGCGCTTTAATATGATCTGTAAGTCGAAGTGCCAATGCCATTGCAGTGAACGTTGGGTTTGCACAACTGCCGGTTGGAAACACTGAGGTTCCAGCAACATATAAATTCCTGGTGCCATATACCTTACAGTCAGAATCAACGACGCCCGTCTTAGGGTCGCCACTCATACGAGTTGAACCTATATGATGATATAAAGAGTAACAAGGTTGTTTCCACTCATCTGTGGACCTGAATAATTCGGGTTTTATTTTTACATCAGCAATTTGCAATCTGCTAAGTTCTTCACTTACCAACTGATAAAATTTTAACAGTGTTTTTCGACTTAAATCAGAGATTTTCCAGTTTATCTCGGCTTTAGGCATGCCTAGTATGTCTTTTTCTTCGCTTAGTTTTATATAACTCTGCCGATCAGGTTCAGTTTCACAATTGGCGATCAAAAAATAGCCGGCATCTTTGGGGAAATACTTTCTATGTTTCAGGTAATACGAATTAAGGACTTTGAAAAGCTCTATTGGTGATTTAGCCACACTCATTAATGATCTGACACTGGATAAATTCACCCCCTGGGAACGCAAAGTAGAATAGAAGTTTTTTATATTGCTTATAGGTGAATTCCCATGAGCCTGAATCGATATACTTGCATTTACATTTAACAACTGTGCATCAGTTTGAAATTTCTCACTTAATGTAAGCTTAGGCAGATATTTATGTTTCCCGACCAGAAAAGTTGAAAACAAATTCTCAAAATTTTTGAAATTTATTGGAAATAATCTACCACCGTAAATTCCGATGTGATCTTGATAATATCTTCCTACATTACCGTAGCTATTACCAACGCCACTTTCGCAAACATTGTTAGATGCGAGCAAAATACGTGCATTATCTATTCCACCGCAACACAAAATGAAAACATCCGCCTCTACTTCAGCATTGTTCCCGGATAAACTTTTTAACCTTATTTTTTTTATTGACTCAGATAATGTATCGAAATGCATTGCCATGACATTGGCATTCGACAATAATGTTACGCGCTTAGATTTTTGGATATCTTGTTTAAATCTTAGTCCTAAGTTCGGTTTCGGGCTCCATTTTGAAAAAGTCAAATGGAACACTTGATTATTTATCCGGTTTTTTATATCCGAATCTTTTCGCCAGATATTTTCTGAAAACTCTGCATTATCCAGATTCAGCAAATTTGAGGCTCGCTGGTAGTAATTTTCCAGCTTATCAAGATTAATCGGCCAGCCAGAATGATTAACCCAACTCCTTGTGTCAAAGTCCTGCTGGCTAAAAGGTAACACTTGCCCACCCCACAATGCACTCGTTCCCCCAAACATTCTTGCTCTGGATCCTTCTACACCTGAGTTCACATCACCGATATTAGTTACATCATCCAATGATTTGAGTTTGCCATTAATATCAAATCCACCGCTCTCAATCACCAGAATATCCACCTCTACTGAATTCAAGAATTCTGAAAGAACTGTTAATCCGATAACACCACTGCCGACAATGCAAATTTTTGATTTGTAAGTCGCTGGAGCTTGAGGGCTATTGAAGTCTATTATCATTGGAATTTTTTAGCATTTGCACTTATCAAATTCTTAAAAATTTCGATTTGTTCAATGCTGATATCTTCTGCGTTAATTGCTTTTAGGTTTGATTCAATATTTACAAGTTTACTGGATGAAAAAAGTACTATCCCATTTTCATTTTGTTGTACTGATAAAAGTAATAAAAATTTAGCTATAGCATCATCTTTTCCGAGATCGTAATTTAGTTCACTCGACCATTTTTTCAATGCCTGTTTATCCTTAAGAAAATATGCGTTCAAATTTGAACACAAAGGCAGTAAAACACTATGAATAATAGTCAAGAGGTTATTCTCGATATTGATAGACTCCAGATTGCCGTCTATTACATTGTGCCCAATCTGAACACAGCCCTTAAATGACGGATAGTGATTCAAAATTTTGCTGGACTCAGATTTACCGGTTGCAAGTCCATAAGATATTATTTTGCCTGCACTAACTAAATCTTCCAGTTTGGCCAATAAATCATCATGAATATGTCCCAGTTTGCATTCATGTAGTAAGTAAATATCAACATAATCACTTCGTAATTTACGCAGACTGTTATCCAGGCTTTTCTCCAATTCCTCCACCTTATAAGGCTGTAAATTGGGACTTTGGGGCTTCGATACACTGGCATTGGTACCCGTTTTAACATTTTGTGAAGCACGATTTTGATCTATGTACCGCCTGACTTCAGGGAATCGTCTATTTAAATATCTGGCAACTGGTAATGCTAACCGCTGATAGCCAGCTAGTGGGGGGGGATTGAGCCCAAACTTGGTCGCTATAGTCAGACTACTTCTTTTATTTTGAATGAACTTTCCTAATAAACTCTCGGCTTCACCCATTCCATAAAGTGGAGCCGTGTCAAAATGAGTAACACCAAGCGAGTAAGCAAGTTCCAATAATTTCAACCTGCCACGGTCTGAAAAAGCTGACCCCATAATCCCGGCTGTACCGAAGCCGGCTTTAGATGTGCATTGGTTGGAATTAGGAATGACTGGCACTTAGGTATTTCTTTCAGCAAAATCACATAACAAACCCAGGTTCTCTGAATTTGTAACACAAATAACGAATTATATTCGCATTTGCTAATTCAGGCTAAAAAATAGTTTTACCGGTGTTAGCTTTGGGCAGGTATGTATTCAAATGCACACCTAAGTTGATGATAAAAAATTTGACTATAGCTGTGCTGCGAAATTAACAGCACAGCAATACACTAAAAAAGCTATCTATTTTGAACTTAATAGCTCAAATTTGATAAAGAATTCCTAATGCTTGAGCCACTTGACGCTCTTGAAAAGCTTTGGGTTTTATTTGCGGTATATGTGCCGTTTACAGATGCAGCCCCTATACCTGAGCAAGTTCCTCTTCCTGCATAAGAACCCGTTATTCGATCACCATTTACCTGACCTGAATAGTTTAGGTTTAAATTACAAACGACTCCTGAACCTACATCGAATCTTGCAGGCCCTGAGGTTTGAAATCTATTGCCATTAAGACGACCATTTGTTTGAAAATCACCCGAGCCATCTGAAGCCTGTACTGTTCCATCAGTATTAATCACAACTCTCGCCGCTGTTTGATCTGTGACAGTATTTGAACCGACTCTAAACGTTGCGGGTCCACCACCGACATAAACACCAGCTAGTGAGTTAGAACCCCCGCCACCGCCGGAGCTACTGCTGCCACCACATGCGGTCAAGAATAAAACAAACGAAATACCTACTAATAATCTAATATTTTTCATCATAACTACCTTGTAAATTGATTAATTTTGTTTTTCATTAAGAATATTTAACCCACCGCATTATCGCCAAAAAAGATTGGATGTCAATTAAAAAAGCAGTTTCAATCGAATCTGCTTCTTGATAGGCTTGAGCCATGAACAAACATCCTACAGTTGAACTAGCACAACAATTAATCCAGCGGGAATCGGTTACACCAAACGATAAAGGTTGCCAGCAATTAATTGCGGACAGATTAGCTAGCTGCGGTTTTAAGATTGAACACTTTCAATATGATGAAGTCAGCAATCTATGGGCAACACATGGCACACAGGCTCCGGTTTTTGTATTTGCCGGACATACGGACGTAGTCCCACCTGGGCCTGAGCAAGAGTGGAAACACCCTCCCTTTTCAGCCGTTGTTGATAATGGAATCGTATATGGGCGCGGCGCGGCAGATATGAAAGGCAGTGTTGCGGCAATGGCGCACGCACTAGAATTATTTGTTGCTGAACATCCTAATCATGGCGGAACTATTGCTTTGTTGCTTACAAGTGACGAGGAAGGACCAGCAGTCAATGGAATTCGCAAAATTATGGAGCACTTCAAGGAATCCGGGATAAAACTCGATTATTGTTTACTTGGAGAACCTTCCAGCACTGAAATCCTTGGCGATACTATTAAGGTTGGTCGTCGTGGCTCATTGTCCGGCTGGTTAACTATCCGTGGAAAGGAAGGCCATATTGCTTACCCGCATTTAGCTGATAATCCAATTCATCCTTTAGGTAAAGTCATCACCAAACTGACTGAAAAAGTTTGGGATCAAGGTAATCAGTTTTTCCCGCCTACGTCTTTTCAGATTTCTAACCTTGTCGCCGGTGAAGGAACAGGAAACGTCATTCCAGGCCAGGCAAAAGTTAATTTTAATTTTCGTTATTCGCCGGAACTGGATGAACAAGCTATTATTGCTCAGACTCATCAAATCCTTGATGGTTTAAACATCAATTATGACCTTGAATGGCAAGCATTTGGCAGACCATTTATTACCGAAAATGGTAAGTTGATTGATGTTACCCAACAAGTGATTAAATCTTTTACCGGCTTAGATACTGAATTATCGACTTCAGGCGGCACATCCGATGGCAGATTTATAGCACCAACCGGCACACAGGTAGTTGAATTAGGCCCGATCAATGCCAGTATACACAAGGCAAACGAGCATGTTTCGCTTCAAGATTTAATAAAACTGACAGAAATATATCTGCAAATCAGTGAAAAAATGCTCTGCTAGACAGCAACTCGAAATCGTCGTGCAAATAGCAAATAAAGGCCCAGGAGAACAAAACCGATAAAAAACAATAGTGACCAACCTGGAATACTAATACCCAAAAAAGTCCACTGTACTTCCGCACATTCACCTGAACCTGAAAGAATCAATGACAACGCTTTAGCAAGTGGAAAATTATTAATCATGTAGTCAAAACCGGGCCCACAAGTAGGCACTTGATCTTCAGGCAAGCTTTGAAGCCATAATTGACGAGCGGCTAAACCGATGCCGACCAAAGCAAAGAAGGATACTAGTCCCGCACAAAGTTTCCGTAGCCAGGAAAACTTTAAAACCAAACCCACCAGGCAAACAAAACCAATGGCAATAAACACCATGCGTTGCATCAAGCAGAGCGGGCAGGGTTCTAACTCCATTTGATATTGCATAAATAATGCACCCGCCATTAGAGCAATACACACCAATAGGCCAAGGCCAAAATATTTAGTCGTCGTAGTCATTAATTACTGATCAGTTCAAGTATTGAAATTAGTCATCAAAACTCAGACGGAGTTCCAGGTATTACATTATGTTTGTAATTTAAGCTGCCCTTTGCTCTTCTGAGTATTTGTCCGGATATAATTCGTTCAGTGGCACACTGCGTCCACTTTCCTGCACAATTCTAGCATTTCTACGCGCTAATTCCCGCGGTTCTTTAGCACCACATGAATGTGAAATTACACCAACTTCATAAACAATGTTTTTAATATAATTTGCCACTCTAACTGCCTTGTCGGTTGGATCCAGCCCACGTTGCAATTTTGGGTTATGCGTAGTAATCCCTGTTGGACACGTGTTTTTATTGCATTGCAATGCTTGAATACAGCCCAGGGCAAACATGTTACCCCTAGCTGAGGCCACAAAGTCTGCACCCACACACAGCGCCCAAGCAACCTGATTTGGGGTAATCAACTTTCCTGAAGCAATAATTTTAATACGCTGTTTTAATCCGGCTGCAGTCACATGATCAACTAGCATTGGCAGACCTTCACGCAATGGCAGGCCGACGTCATCCATCAACGACATAGGCGCCGCACCCGTACCACCATCACCACCATCAACGGTAATAAAGTCCGGTGCATTCTCTATGCCCCGTTGAATAATTCTATCCATCAAATCATCTAACCAGCCGTAGGCACCGACTACAGCTTTGTAACCGACCGGTTTGCCCGTGATTTTACGGATATACGCAATCATGTCGAGCAAATCATCAATACTGTTAATCTCCGGATGACGGTTGGGGCTTATCGAATCTGAATTTGCAGCAATACCTCTGATTTGAGCAATCTCTTCGGTAACTTTGGCTGCCGGCAAAATGCCTCCCTTGCCCGGCTTAGCTCCCTGGCTAAGTTTTAATTCAAACATTTTGACTTGTTCGATATTAGCGATCGCTTTTAATTTATCTTCATCAAATTCGCCATTTTCATCACGCACACCGTATTTTGCTGTACCAATCTGGAATACTATGTCAGCACCACCTTGCAAATGATATTCAGACAAACCACCCTCACCCGTATTCATCCATGCGCCCGCCTTCCTAGCACCATTCGACAATGCCAGCACTGCCGGCTTGGAAACCGCACCGTAGCTCATGCCTGAGATGTTAAACAACGAACTTGTTGTATATGGCTTCTCACAATATGGGCCGATAGTAACGGCCTGAGGAGCCACCATATCCTCACTAAGTGTCGGGAAGGGAGAATTAACAAACAAAACCGTACCAACATGACGTAAGTCTTTGGAAGAACCAAATGCAATGGTGTTATCCAGGTCTTTAGCCGCTCGATAAACCCACGATCTTTCAGCACGATTAAACGGCATTTCTTCTCTATCCAATGCAAAAAAATACTGGCGAAAAAATTCCCCCATATGCTCGAAGAAATATCTAAAGCGACCTATCACCGGATAATTTCGGCGGATAGCGTGTGAAGTCTGAGTTACATCGCGAATATACATGATGACTACGGCAAGTAATAACAAACCGATCAAACTTATGAATACAGCTGAAAAAATCTGCATCATCAACAATAAAAATGAACTAATTTGTCCCATGTATTACCTCACGTTATTTAGGTCTGTTGACATTCGCTCTAACCAAAGGAAAATTTTAACCCGAACTATACAGCAAAAGCTTTGGGCTACGAATCTGATTACATACTCCGGATTGGGGTTCATCATGATGTTTATAGCCGAGTTTCTTACTTCTTCGAACAGACAAAATTATCTTGGAATTTCATCGCGACATGATAAGATTTAAAAATTAAATAATAGTTAAACATTTGCGTTGGGAGATAAAGGTGAACGACAAAGAAGTAGCAGCAAAAATTTTTTGTACTGCGCTAGAATCTAAAGCAATCTGGCCTTATGGTCAAAGCGCACGAGAAAAAGCAGAAAGTTTGGGGGAATTATTCAAGATAATTCATTATTCGGTCGCCAACGCACCAACTTCTGGGGGCATACCGGCGGAAGAAAATTAATTAGAGCCTATCTCAAAATGCCTGCGCTGGTTGAGACGTCGTTAAACGCTCGCTCAAAATGCTCATTTATGCTCAGTAAACTGTGCTTTTTCGCTCACTTTTGCCTCATCTGAACATCGCTCGACTATTTTGAGATAGGTTCTGGGCAAGTTTATCCAGCAAAAAAATGGCCGGTCTGGGAGACCGGCCGAAGTGCCGCTTTGGCTTGATGCCAAGGAGGAGAGAGACTATCGCAATTTATCTAGCAATTGCCCGTCCCGATTTACAAATACCCCATTTGTACTGTCCATCCACCTTCCCGACACGACAAAACCCTCTAAGGTAATTAACTCAGGCAAATATAGCTATCGAAAACAATCTTGTGATTACAAGCAAAGTTTGGATAAAGGATCACTAGTGGCAAGAATCGCAGAATGCGAGGACAAGAAGCTTAGAATAACTGTCATGTCTATCTGATTCGGCAACCCCGCTATCTTAGAGAATACTCCTTAGACCGGAAGCTTTGCGTCGCTACTTTTCAGCTAGCTTTGCCTTTTCGGTACGCTAAACGTACTATATGCGTATGGAACCATATCGAACCTGCATAGTCAAGTCTAGTTCATAGTAGTTAACAATCTTGTCATATAATTGTTTGAAATTGTTAATGTAAAAATTAACATCAACACTATACAAATGTTGTTGAGTCACAAATCCAAGTAAACAAATTAACGACTCCAAACCCCCAATAAATCTAGAAGTCACCTAAAGAATCAAGTACAATCTGAGCCGACAAATTCGTATAGAATTGATTGAAACTAACAGGATCTGGAGTCACTAGGCTGCTTAATATGAAGAAAATTTTGTGTTTATTTGCCAGCTTGCTTTTTGCAAACCTTGCATTCGCCGAAGGAAATGCAGAAACAGGAAAAGAACTTGCCTTTACCTGCATGGGTTGCCATGGTCAGGATGGCATTCGAAATGCTTATCCGGGATATCGTGTGCCGAAGCTAGGTGGACAAGGAGGCGAATACATATCAATTGCCTTGCAAGCATATCGTAGTGGTGAAAGATCCCACCCTACTATGCGCGGCCACGCAGCGTCTTTGACTGACCAGGACATTGCCGATATTGCGGCCTATTTCGCCGGCATTCAAAATAACTGAGGGGATGAAGATGATTTTAAGATTAACCAAAATAGCAGGGATTTCTATTAGCCTGATATTCATATCCTTAGCCAGTTATGCAGGCGATCCGGCTCAGGGCAAAGAAAAATCACAGACCTGTGTCAGTTGCCATGGTGAAACCGGTATCAGTGTTAGCCCACAATACCCTCACTTGGCCGGGCAATATGAAGATTATTTAGTTCAGGCGCTAGTCGATTATCGTGACGGCGATCGTGACAACGCTGTTATGAAGGGTTTTGCAGCTGCACTTAGTGACGACGATATCGAAGATTTAGCGGCGTACTTTGCCAGCCAGGAAGGTCTATTCACACCTAGCGAAGATCAGTGGTAAATAGCTAAGAATTCTGTTTAAAAGGCTGCTCGCGAGCAGCCTTTTTTATTGCAAATTCCGGTTTAATCCGCTTGACACTACCTGTAGCGATCAACTGAGGAGCCGATGCTTGGTGAAAATCGTTCACCGTTAAAAACAAACTTGGCTTTAGGCTTGACAGGTATACGCTCACCTAAGTCTAGTATTTGTGACAGATTAACGGGATCAACGGCATTAATGGCATTAGCATTGGCCAATACACTTTTTTTACGCTTGCGTAATAGTGTTACAGCATCATTAAGGGCAAATTGCTCTCCGCCTACCCCTTTAACGAATCGACCGCCAACCACATCTCCCCTAGCTTCCATTCTTTTAAGCATGTAACGCAACTGACGCCATCCAGGCAAGCCTGATTCACGCTGCAATAATGAATAAAATATAACGCCATAACGCTTCAATAATAGCTCACAAACAGTTTGTAGCCTTAAATCCTCTTGATCCGGTGTTCGTGTTTCAACCGGCTCAGTCGACCTAACAATCGACCAACGCCCTGTAAATGGCTGTTGCTGACCAATACGTCTGGCTAACTGACGTTTTTGAGGTTTCACATTAACCAGCTTCAATAGCGCCTGGAAACTATCACAAACGATTAAGCCGGCATCAACTAATTCGCTTAAGGCTTGTTCCAGTTGGCTGGGCAAAAGCCGCGACATCTCTAAAATCTCATCAAAAAATAGCGATCCATTGGCCTGTAATATTTCAAAAACATGAGTGGCGATAGAAGATAATCCGGGTTGCTTATCATTAGGATAATTCAATAATATTTTTGCTGCTTCTCGTTTAAAAATCATAATTTGAGAATTTTTGCGCAACCCCGATACTTTGGCCTCGCCATTATGATTAAATCGAGGTCGATACCAAATCAACTGTCCCGCCAGAAACAATGTCTCCAGTTGTGATATGTCAAATCCTTCAATTCGATTTGCTAATATTTCACGCCAACGATTCAAGCCAATAGCAAAACCCTGTAGCTTCTCTATCGTAGCCATTACTGCATTTATTCCCCGTCCTTTCGATTCGGGAGTCAACTGTTGCCAGTCGAGTAAAAACCGCATGTATTTTTCTTTAGTAACAGCTTTTATTGATTCACGCGCCTGATGCAAGGCATAACGATGTAGCCGGGCCAATAACCGTCGTTCACACCAGTGAGTCTGCCCGATCTCAATATATTCACCTTGCATGACAAAGCCTTCTTGCTCTAACACCGACAATGCCTGTGTGATTCTTCTCTCCGGCAATTCTAAGTTAGCAGCTAAATCTTTAACTGTTACCGGGCCTAAATATTCCAGTTGCGCACGAATCAATTCAACAGTGGCCTGCTCTTGATCAAGCGCCCGCTTTACATATGCCGGTGTCTGTTGGATTTGATCTGAGTCGACACCTGTTTGATAAACCAGATTAACAATTTGTTGCCACTCAGCAGCATAATAATGATCAGCCGAATCATTTAGGGCGAGCTTAAAGACTCTTTGCTGCTCGGTCAGCTGTACCAAAAATGCAGACAACTGACTGGCATTTATGAATTTATTAATATCCAGCAAGCCATAAACACATAGCGCATCGTGTAATTCTTCACTACTCCTTGTAAAAGGAATAATCTCTTCGCGCAATTGCTGAATAGCAAATTCGGGAATTAATCCATATTGCTGAATATCAGTATTTGAACCATATACAGCCGATTGTAAGGCTTGAGTACGACGCTCTTCGGCTGGTATATCATCCAAAAAGGCATAGGGTCTGGCATTAATAATGGCTTGTGACAATGAAGATGGTTGCGGCACATCTTTGAAAACCAGTTTAATTTTCTCGTTTTTGATCTTGCCAAGAACGTCTTCCAGACCGCTAACGTCCATTACTTCGTAAATACAATCATCAATAGCCTGACTGACTAACGGATGATCCGGTATTTCCCGTTCTCCAGCAATGTTTTCCAAACAGGCTAATTGATCCGGAAACACCTGGGCAGCCAGATCTTCTGCATTATTACGCTGAATTTGAGGCGCCAAACGTTTGCCACCGTTATAGCGTTTCACGGCCAGTGAAATATTGCAAACCCAACGCCAGTGTGTATTAAAAATTGGTGCATCAAGCATAGCCTGAATGACAACTTCCTTGACTGTTTTTGCATTTAAGTAACCCTTAACTTCGTCAAGTGGGAAACTATGAGTTGCGCCCAGGGATAAAATAATCGAGCTTTCCAGTGCCGCAGCTTGTAACTCGAAATTAAACTTCCGACAAAATCGTTTACGCAGAGCCAAACCCCAGGCCCGATTTAAGCGAGAACCATAAAGTGAATGAATCACTAAATGCATATCGTCATTTTCATCAAAAAAACGCTCAAACACAATTGTGTCGAAAGTCGGTAAAACAGTTAAAGATGAGTAGGCTGAAAACAAATAATCATAAACTTGTACCGCAGCATGGTTATCTAGTGAGTATTGTTTTTCTATCCGGGCTATTGGGTCAGCCTCATTATTGCAAAATAACTGCTCACAAAAAGCCATCAGCTCACTCACAGATTCAGAAAGCTCAAAACTTCTCCCTGGCGCCTCTCCAAACCAGAAAGGGATCGTCGGTGGTTGCCCGTGTGCATCTTCAACCAGCACTCTACCCGTTTCAACCTTAACAATACGATAAGAAGTATTACCAAGCTGAAAAATATCACCCGCCATGCTTTCAAATGCGAAATCTTCATTAACACTGCCGACTCTAAAGTTATCCGGCACTAAAAATACATCGTAGTCAAATAACTCAGGAATTGCACCGCCATTCGTCAAAGCAGTTAAACGGGCACTTTTTCTAGCTCGAACAACACCATTCACAGCATCAACATGCAAATACGCAAAGCGGCGTCCACGCCTGTTAGTAAAACCTTGATTTAGCATCACAAGGACTTGATCAAATTCATTACGAGTAAGATTATTGAACATTGAGGCTTGTGAGAAACGGCTATACAGCTCATCAATACGCCAATCTTTGGCACTGACTTCCGCGACAATTTGTTGCGCCAACACATCAAGTGGTTTATCGATATCGAGTAATGTATCTAATTTACCGCGCTGAACAGCATCGATTAAGGCCACTGATTCAACCAATTCTTCTAATGTTGTTGGAAACAAACGCCCCTTGGGAACACGATTCACACCATGCCCGGAACGGCCTACCCGCTGCAGGAATGTTGAAATCGAACCAGGAGAACCAATTTGGCAGACCAGGTCAACATCACCAATATCAATACCCAACTCAAGCGATGCAGTAGCCACCAATATCTTTAATTGGCCGGTTTTTAGACGGTTTTCGGCATCCAGTCGATGAGCCCGGGAGAGACTACCGTGATGGGTAGAAACCGACTGTTCATCAAGGCGTTCTGCGAGCTGTCGGGCCAAACGTTCAGCCAGTCGACGAGTATTAACGAATACCAAGGTCGTACGGTGATCTTGGCTAAACACAACCAATTGATCGTATATCTGCTTCCATACCTCGCCTGACATTACAGCAGTCAAGGCTGAATCGGGCAGACATAGTTCTAAATCTCGCTGCCGTTGACTGCCTGTATCAATAATTTGAAAATCATTCTCATTACAGAGAAATTTACCTACCTGCTCTTTATCTTTAATGGTTGCCGATAGGCCGATGCGCTGAAAGTCACGACCCAGCAATGCCGCTAAGCGTTGTAGTGACAATGCCAGATGGGCACCGCGCTTATTATCAATCAGCGCATGAATTTCATCTACGATGACTGTATCCACAGTCGACAAGACTTGTCTACCTGCCTTGGACGTTAACAGGATGTATAACGATTCAGGTGTGGAAACAAGAATGTGTGGTGGTTTACGATTAATTTTCTGCCGTTCCCAGGCTGAAGTATCACCTGTTCGCACTGCCGATGTAATACCATGGTCCGGCAGACCGGCACCCAATAACTGATTGTTGATTCCATCAAGTGGTGCCTGCAGGTTCTTTTCAATGTCGTTCGAGAGTGCACGTAATGGAGAGATATAAAGCACTCGTGTTTCATCTGCCAAACCGCTAAAATCCAAAGATTCTTCTACCAGACGATTAATACACGATAAAAACGCTGCCAAGGTTTTGCCTGAACCGGTTGGGGCAGTTATCAGTACATTTTCTGATTGGCTGATACGCGACCAGGCGTTTAACTGACATTCTGTAGGCTCACCCACACGGGCAAACCATTCACGCACAGATTCATGAAAGCTTTCAAAACCTGCTTGCAATGATAGATTCTTGAATTCTAGGGCTTGTTTCACAATGTACTTTCAAACTACTTCGGTCAGAGTACGCTTTGATGCGAAGCTCGTCAACTTGAGAAACCTGAATGCGAAAGCTATGGTCACAAACTTAAGCCTACAACACTGCGAGATGCTTGGAAATCGAAAAAAAACCTGTAGAATTGTGCGCCCGTTTTATATTTTTTTAAAAGTTTAACTACTATGACTATCAAATGTGATTGTGTTGTAATTGGTGCTGGTCCTGCCGGATTATTTCAAATCTTTGAACTTGGATTACTTGGCATACAAACTCATATTGTTGATTCATTACCCCAACCCGGTGGCCAATGTAGTGAACTTTATCCTGACAAACCTATTTATGATATTCCGGCCTTGCCTATTGTCGGCGGCCAGGAATTAATCGATCGTTTAATGGAACAGGCTAAACCGTTTGAACCGACCTATCATTTAAATCAGGAAGTCACCGAATTAGAGAAAAATGACGATGGTCGCTTCAGAGTCATGACTTCCGCTCAAACTGAATTTGATGCGGGCACCGTTATTATCGCCGGTGGTTTAGGCTCATTTCAGCCCAGATCTTTGCGCAAACCCGGTGTTGAAAAATACGAAGGTGATTGCATTAACTACAAAGTAACGAGTCCTGAGAAATTCCGGGATAAAAACGTCATCATTCTGGGCGGTGGTGACTCGGCCCTGGATTGGACGCTTGAGCTGATGAAAGTTGCAAAACGCATAAAATTAGTTCATCGCCGGGAAGAATTTCGCGGTGCACCGGCCATGGCAGCGCAAGTGCTGGAATTAGCCAAAAATGATCATCTTGATGTTTACCATGGCATGATCAAAGGAATTACAGAAAATGAGGTTGGCGACAGCTTAACAGGACTGGAAATCAAAAAATTTGACGATGAGATCATTCAAATTGAAGCAGAAGAAATCCTGGCATTTTACGGGTTGTCTCCCAAATTAGGACCTATTGCTAATTGGGGGCTCGGTATCGATAAAAATCAGTTAACAGTTGATACTGAGAAATTTCAAACTGACCAAGAAGGTATATTTGCAGTTGGTGATATCAACACTTATCCCGGCAAGAAAAAATTGATTTTAAGTGGTTTTCACGAAGCAGCCTTAGCGGCGTTCGGTGTCCAAAAACATTTAAATCCGGATGCCAAACAATTCGTGCAATATACAACAACCAGCCCGTTGATGCATAAGCGACTAGGGGTAAGCGAACCTAAGTGACCTTTAGGTCATCCTGGGAGAGCGAAGCATGAGCGAACCGAGGGATATCTCAATCGCTGTTCGGGCATTTTTTAAAATGTATTTTATTTAATCGGATTTGTAGCCACATCGTGTAGATTCCTCGACGAGCTTTCATACCCGAAGGGTACGGAATGCAGATAATGCCATTTCGAAGCTCAGATGATCCCAATCAATGCCGATACTGAAACCCAAAGTTAATTCCGAAATCCGGCGCTGCGTCTTTGTTTATTACATCTTCATTAAAGCCCAAAAACAGACTGGTATTATCTGAAATACGATATGCAGTAGAAATATTGAGCACTCCTGCTTTGCCGTTGAGCGCATCCAGATCAGTATCCTGATAAACCTGTGAATTCAGATCTAATTGCGCGGTAATCCTTAATTTCGGTTTTGGGTACCAAGCCATGCCTAAAACGGCATTGCCGACTATATTCTCCTGTTGATCTTCAAGAACATCACCTTCAGTTAGATAGCTGATACCAAGCGTGCCATAGCTGTGCCATTTTTCAGACAGTTGCTTAGAACCATGCAAACTCAATGAAGCGCCATAACCACCGCTACCGAATAATTGATCTTCATCACCGGTTGGTAATTTAAGTTGCGCACGCATCTGAAGCTTTTGCCCTTCAGAAACAATTAATTGCTTGTCCAAAAATAGTGCTATATCACCAATTCCACTGCCGGTGTTTTCTACCAATAAATTTGTTTGTGAGTTCCGGTAAGAAATATCAAATTTATCCCTTGGCGCTTCTTCTCTACCCCCTTGTGGCAAACCAAACAAATCGTGCCAATTTTCAATCACGCCATCAAGAAATCCACCGCTATTAGAGATATAAGGCAATAATAAACCCACTGATAGATCATCATTGATTCCATAGCTAAAATTTAGATTCAACTGTGCCCGTTCGTAATCAAGATTTATTTCTTCATCTGACCGTATTTGTTGGTGAAACTCATTAGTAATTTCGATATTCACATCAGTTAAAATTTGTCCGGATTCAGTTTGACTGACGTCCACATAACCAGGCAGCCCATGAATTCTCACAAAAGGGTTCGCGTTATTTTGAAGGTAATTGGGAAAAGAAAAATCATCACCCCAAGCACTTTGGCAGCACCAAACTAACAAAAGTGTAAAAATTGAGTTTCTCATCTACAGACCTACCCTATCAGTTGCAACTACCTGTTCAAATCGCTCGAAAAATCGATTAAACCATTTGCTTGCTGTTTTTTGAATTAGCGGCTCACCTAATTCAAACAACTTACTGCCTGGTAATACTTCTCCCAAAAAATCAACCCGTGTTGTATGCTCATTGGTTCGAACAAACTCAACATTACCAACCGCTTTCGCAGCGTGGGCCAAACCACCTTCACCTTCTGCTTCAAGTGAATATTTGTCCGGCATACTGATCGCTGAAAGTTTGACATTGACGTTAAAACGAACGGGAATAAAACCAAACTTAACCTTCACTTTGGCATGGAAGTGATCATCAGAAAATTTCTCAATATCCTGACAAGCTGGAATACAGTCAGTTAAAACACTGGTATCCATCATCGCATCCCACACATCCTTTTGTGAAAGACTTAAGTCGTAGCTACCTGATATTTCCAAGTGTTTGTCACCGCTTTTTGTTAGAATCTGGCCTTTATTTTACAGAACAATATCCGGGTCTGTTGAGAATCTAAACGACTAACTTTCACTACTTGAATTTATCTACTAAAACATTTATTTCTATAGCCAAGCTCACGGTTGTTTGTGCGTTGCTGGCCTATGTCTTTTTCCGCATACAGTGGCAGGATTCACTCGTTATCGACCAGGGTGCCGAACAGATCATAGTTCAAGGTGAAATTTTAGGCTCCTGGAACCAATACCCTGTTGAGTTCAAGGATCCACAAGGGCAGATAATGTCAATATCAGCCAAGCAGCAGTCCACTCATCAGGTTAATCCAGGTTTTTTTACCTATTTAAAGCAAACCAATCCATTTTGGTTGTTACTTGGAGCACTTGCCTTCATCGTAGTGGCCATGTTCAGCGCTTTTAGATGGCATTGGCTGGTTAATTCCCAACAACTCTCCTTAAATATTTATCAAGCCATTCGGCTGACGTGGATCGGGATTTTCTTTAATAATTTTGTACCGGGTCAAACAGGTGGTGATCTAGTTAAAGCATACTATATTGCTAAGAATTCTCCACAGAAGCGTTTAACCGCAATTTTGACGGTTATTGCAGACAGAATAATAGGTTTATCGGCATTAATCATTGTCAGTTTAGTAACTGTCACTCTATTTTTTGATCGATTTAAAGAAATCGCGTTGACGTTATGGTTTGGGATTATTGTTGGCACATTTTGTGCGATTGTGCTGCTTAAGCGTTCGGTCAGACGCAAATTAGGACTCAGTGCACTGGTGAAAAAGCTGCCCGAAAAAGTCACCGAACAAATTTACAACCTGGATACTGCGATTCGCCAATATCATGACCACAAGCGTGGGGTATTAATGTGGTGGTTTTTTAGCGTTATTAACCACATTATCAATATGCTTGGTATTTACGCACTATCGCGCTCAATCAATATGGGCGTACCCGCAACAGAGTTCTTGGCTCTCGTACCCGTTATATTCATAGTTTCAGCCATACCTATTGCGCCCAACGGCTGGGGCATTGGCGAAGCATTATTTGGCAATTTGTTTGGACAATATGGTGCTGCTTACTTACCCAACAACATCAATGCCCAACAAATCATGAGTACAAGAGGTGTTGCGTTATCTATATTATTCAGGATCATGAGTATGTTTATTTCCCTGTTCGGAGGTTTACTTTTGTTATTCTCAAAAGATAAATTACCAAGCACCAAAACTGATAATCAAACAACAATAATCTGACGATGAGAATTGGAATAGCGAAAGAAGTCAAACCTGCTGAAGGTCGAGTAGCACTGCTACCAAATCACGTTAAACAAATTAGCAGTAAGCATGAAGTTATCGTCGAATCAGATGCAGGCCTATTATCAGGAGCAACTAACCAGGATTATGTTGCTGCAGGTGCAAAAATCGTTAATACAGCCGAATCTCTGTTTAGCGGGAGCGAACTAATTGTCAAAGTAAAAGAAATTTTACCTGTGGAATTTGACTACTTAAAATCTGATCATATTATTTTTACTAATTTGCACAGTGCAGCTGATCGCCCTCAACTGGATGTTCTGCTTGAAAGAGGATTAACCTCTATAGCCGCCGAAGAAATTCATCAATATGGCTCACCAAACTGCCCTTTGGCAGGTGAAATTGGAGCGCTGGAGGGTTTACGTCTAACCTTAGCTTCTCATGGTGGGACCGGCAGACATTTTTTCCCACATTACGGCGCTCCAGCCTGTGCTGCTATCGTAATCGGATTAGGAGGCGTCGGCCGTGGGGCTTTGCGGACATTATTATCGTTAGGCGTGCAAGTCATGGGATTCGACAATTACGATGGGGCGTTATTTCGTTCTAAATTGGATTGGCCACAAGATAATTTTACAACGCATCAGTTAAATGAGCTGGCAGCCTTACTTCCTCAAGCCGATATGATTGTTAACTGTGTGCTCTGGGATAAAACCCGCGATGATCACTTGATTACACGGGAAATGTTAAAAACCCTCAAACCAACTGCAGTTATCGTTGATGTCTCCTGTGATACAGCCGGTACAATAGAAACTTGTAAACCAACAAGTTGGGATGATCCGATCTATAAAGTAGATGGCATTCGCCACTTTTGTGTTGATAATATTCCGGGTGCTACGCCGGTTACTGCATCACAAGGTTACGGTAATGCGCTGTTACCTTATGTCAATGACATTGCTGATTTTGGTGTACTTGAAGCTCTTAAGCGAAACCCTTGGTTGGCAAAAGGGTTAACAACTTTCAATGGGTTATTAACTTTAAAGGAAGCTGCACAAGTTCAACAAAGAAAACACACCGACCTCAGTGAAATTTTGAATTCTTGCTCAGGTTGACAGTTAACCAAAGCCGAGTTATTGATAGATATTAAACACTTTTTTGGATAATTCAGCATGTCAGAAGGCACTATTAAAGATCTCAGCGGGCATGGAGATCAAGCGTTTAGAGCTGTAAAGAACACCGGACGCGATCATGAAATGACCTATGGTGGTGTATTAAGTTTTTTGCGTCGAAAATATTCCCGTGATCTCTCCGGTGTAGATGTCGTAGTCAGTGGTGTACCTTATGACTGTGCCACCAGCCATAGGCCGGGAACACGGCTAGGCCCTAATGCCATCAGGGCCGCATCAGTACAGTTAGCAGAATTGAAAGCTTTCCCGTTCGGCTTTGATCCTTTTGATCATTTAGCTGTCATTGACTATGGAGATTGTTTTTTTGACTTTGGCTATCAGAAAAATGTCGTTGAAGTATTGCAGGCTCACGCCACAACAATTCTAGCCAGCGGTGCGACCATGCTCACATTAGGTGGCGACCATTTTATTAGCTACCCGCTATTACGCGCACATGCAGAAAAATACGGACCACTTTCTCTGGTGCAATTTGATGCTCATTGCGACACCTGGCAAGATGACGGCTCACGGATTGATCATGGCAGTATGTTTTTACGGGCTGCGAATGAAGGATTAATCATACCGGAGCGATCTGTGCAAATCGGCCTAAGAACCCATAATGACTTTGACCACGGTTTTAACATCATTACATCTCCCTGGATTCATCGTAACGGAATTGATGCTACGGTTGAAAAAGTTTATTCAATCGTTGGTGATCATCAAGCCTATCTTACTTTCGATATTGACTGTCTTGATCCATCTTGCGCACCGGGCACAGGCACACCCGTTATAGGTGGTCTTTCCAGTGCTCAAGCACTGGAGATTTTTCGCGCATTGGAAAACATTAATTATATCGGCATGGACTTGGTCGAAGTTTCACCACCATTTGATCAATCGGAAATCACCGCAATTGCCGCTGCGACCTTTGCGCATGATTACCTGTGTATTCAGGCCAAGAAAAAAATGGGTCAACAGCTTTAGATGGGGAAATTTGATACCCAAGCTTTAAAAGACTGGATTCTCAGCGAGGGATTAAAAGAATTTTCACTTGAAACATTATTTGTAGCGTTTTGCAATCGCATAGCCAATGAATTTGAGTTGCATAGAATCAGTATTGGCATGCCAACCTTGCACCCACTTGTAGAAGCAAAAACACTCAGATGGTATCAACAGACCGGTTTAGAATCTTTCGAATCTGAACACGGTTACGTTGAAGGTGACGATTGGCGTTTAAGTCCAATTTCTTATATGTTTAATCATTCACTTGAAGAACTCAGGTATCGTCTTGATAAGCCGGGAGATTGGCAACGCTTTCCAATATTAAACGAATTAGCAGACGCAGGTTGCACAGAATATTATGCCAAAGCTGTGTCATTTAACGATAGTCAAAATGCTTCACTAGAAGATACAGATGGGATGCTTACAACTTGGACAACTCAACATGAAGATGGATTTTCAAATGAATTTTTTGGTGTTATATCGCAAATTCTTCCTGCATTTGGCCTAGTTTCAAAACTGGCTGATCGTGAAAGTGCTTTAGTTAACATCCTTGAAGCTTATTTCGGTCACGATGCTGGCTATCGCGTTGCCAGCGGACAAATTGAAAGAGGTGAATTAGTCTCTATTGATGCTGTAATTTGGTATAGCGATATGCGTGATTCAACTTACCTGGCTGATACCCTGAGCAGTCAGGAATTTCTTGATACACTAAATATTTATTTTGAATGCACTGCCGGTTCAATATTAGAAAATAACGGTGAGGTTTTAAGGTTTATCGGCGATGCAGTACTTGCTATTTTTCCTGTAGAGAACTTCACTACGTCTAATCAAGCGGCTAAATCGGCTTGGCAAGCAGCCACTATCGCAAGGAAAAAAATTGATCAACTCAATCTTAAGCGCAAACCCGATGGTCTTCATACCTTAGATTTTGGCTTGGGTTTACATGCCGGCGTATTAAACTATGGAAACATCGGCACCCCAACACGGCTGGAATTCTCGGTTATCGGCCCTGTCGCCAATGAAGTTGCACGATTGGAAAGTTTAACTAAAGATTTTAATAAATCAGTGATTGTGTCAGAATCATTTTCTAAACTGCTCCCCTTGGAGTGGGAGAACCTCGGTTCACCTCAGCTTAAAGGTGTTAATAAAGACTTTCGAGTTTATTCTATAACCCTTTAATTTTATTCAAAAATAGTCTTTGTTGAATTTTACTATTGATTGCTTAATTAGATCTTGCTTTAAAAATTCAACTCGCTGCCGATTTGCGGCACAATGCCAGTGTTGAAATTCCAGCGGTGATTTTTGATTAAAAGCCAAGCGATTAAAAACAGCAATATTAATACCATTATGCCTGTCTCGTGCTGAAAAAAATCGTACCGCCTGCACATTATTTTCGCGCATTTCATCACCTAAAGCCTGTGTGACTTTGTAATCCGTTGAATGTGTCAATTGCTTTGTATACTCTAAAAAAGGCTCACGTGTTAAATCAACACCCCAGGAAGTTTTTACACTTGCCTTAAACAAGGTGAAATCTGTGTATATAGTCTCCAACTCTGCTTCAGTATGTGCCAAAAAAAGAAATCGATAATAAGCGACTTCACTCAGTGCGGTATTGACTTTAGCTGAACCATACCAAATTCCTCGCCTTAATCTCGAACCATAACGAGACCCATGCTTAAGCGGTGGATAGCGAAATGGAGTTGTGAGCAAGTAGTGTAAATTATCGTTAGCCGGCAGTGACGGTTTGTTCGCCTCTAACAATTCTTCCAGTAATAATTGTTCTTCTAACGAGTCTACTAACTTACGAGTGATAACTTTGTGCTGTGCCTCCACCGCTCTCCACGGTTTAGCACTAAGACGACGGATAGCCTGATTGCCCTGACAATGCTCCCATAAGTTGAAAGACATAAAATGTTTAGGGCTTTAAGATCAAATTTTTCCTCGCATGGCATCCAGATACTGAATGACATTGATCAATCCTTCAACTGAGTCAATTTTTTCACAAGGAACAGCCTCTAAATGATGATTATGTGCTTTTAACCATTTTTCAGATTGCTCATCATTGCCTCCAACTATCGCGTTAAGGCTACGGTATAAACGCACTAACAACAGAGCCAACTCTCCCTCTTTACTTGCCGGATCGATACCGCGCCCTTTTTTGAGCCTGGAAACACCAGCTTCACTACAACCAACGATCGCCGCCAGTTGTTTGGCACTTATCCCCAGTCTATCAGCTACTGATAACACTGCTTTTGACAGGACATGTGGTGCCGATGGCTCTTGATAAGTTTTTGTTGCTGTATTCATATGAAATATATCATATCATATTTTTCAAATGAAATTTTAAAAATTATTTAAACAACCCAGACTCATTATCGATCATCTGCACCACCATCACCATCATCGTCTATTTTCTCTGCAGCTGCTAATTCTTTAGCGACTACAGCTGACATTGCAGCGGCAGCAACTGCAGCAGGCGCCATTGAAGGATTGTCGTCCGATTCCACTTGATCATCATCCTTAAGATGCAGTTTGCGTTCATAGTCCATTTTTTGCAGATTTTCCAATTCCTTAGGTAAGCGCACCTTCACTTCACGGTGTGCAAATTCAATACCGGCTGCTGACAAGGCATCACGTACTCTTGTGTAGGCAACACGCCGAACAATCCATTGTTCGCCTGGCTTGGCGGTGAATTTCATACGAATGATGAGCGCAGATTCTTCCACTCGCATCACCCCTTGTGATTTTAGCGGTTGTAGCATATTCGGACCAATTTCTTCATCCGCCATCATCTCCTGCCCAACCTTCTTGATTATTTTGCGTACTTTCTCTATGTCCACGTCATAAGGCAAACGTAGTTCAAGTTTCATAATAACCCAGTCACGGCTGAGATTTTTTACTGTTTGAATTTCACCATAAGGGATGGTTTGCACAGCTCCCAAATGATGACGCAGCCGCATTGAACGCACTGAAAGTTTTTCAACTGTACCGCGCAGACCTGCCAATTCAACATATTCGCCTTTGCGAAATGCATCATCGACCAAAAAGAAAACCCCTGAAATAATATCCTGCACCAGCTTTTGGGAACCAAACCCTACGGCTATACCTACAACACCGGCACCTGCTAACAACGGTGCTATTTGTACACCAAGCGTATATAGAACCGACATAATTACGACCAGAAAAAGTACAATAAGCAATGTTGTCCTTAAAAGCGGCAACAAGGTTTCGGTGCGCGTAGCTGCAGCACCACCCCCTTCACCATCTAGGTCCAACATACCCTCTTCCGGCTCATCCGGAAGCTTATGCTCGATCCATAGTTGTATTGCTTCCCAAATGATAAATCCAATTACGACTGTTATGCCGATATCAGTCATAACTCCGACAATATCTTTTTCGCCTGCCCCGAGACGCTCTAAAATATCTATGTTTAGCGCATCAAGAATATTCAACGATAAGGCTGTGATTAAAACCAGCCTAACAATATTGCGGATAATGTAAGTCACCCGATACCTGCGTTGCTGAAACCGGGCATGTTGAAACACCGGCATACTGGTCAATTTATAAAGCAAAGAGGCCACCACTAAATCCACCAATGGAAATAAAATCACCAACCACCAGGCCTGCTCTACTTCTTCTTGATCTTGTGTATTACCCGTGATTACCAAAATCTGCCATAAACAGAATACCAAGAGTAAGACTATGGTAACAACTGTTGGCCAAATTGCTGCTCTGGCGGCAAAACGATAGCCGCTTTCCTTATTGATCCTCTCATCTACTGTGCCGAATAATATTCGATCAATGTCATAACGTGCCCACCAAACGGCGCCTATAATCAATGGATTGATGATCAACCCAAACATCACTGCCGCCGACAACACATAATGCGCATCAGACAAACCGTACGTGTACATGGTATTAAAAAAACCGTCGGCCACGATATAAAAGAGAAAAAGGAAGATTGCTATGCACCTGATCAACATGGTTTTATTGATGGTGTCATCAATTAAGTCCAAACCTATTGGTGGTGAACTCATTAAGGTTCGAAACACCATAATAAAAAAACGATAGACAACGACCGCATCAAACAAACGCATGAGCACAGCAAAGGAATTGGTGTTTTCAGAAAGAAACAAAGTTGTAATTAAATAGCCTACTACGGCAAAGATAGCCAACCCAATAAAATTGAGCAAAAAGCGTAAAAACGGCCGCTTGAATTTAAACTCCCATCCATCGGACTGATCGAGATCAATTTGAGAAGTTTTGTTCTTACGCCATTTGTAAAGACAGGCAAACTCTATTAGCCAGGAGACAACCAGAACTAACACTAATAATCCTAAAAGCTTTATAAATCCTTGCACGCCATTACCATCAGTCATGGTGTTAATCACATCAGAGACATGGCTGAAATAACTTCCAGCGGCTGCAGACATAGCTGCCAGACCCCCTCCCAACGGCGTATAAGGGTTGCTGATCCCTTTCAATAACTTAACAATCGAGACAGATTCTTCCTGGTTTGATGCTTGATTATTACTGGCTTCAACTTTCAGATTGCCGATTAATAACTCCCTGACTTGCTGCTCATCCAGCGGCGCAACAAAATCCCCGACTTGCTCAGGCGTTAAATCTTCAGGCACTGAAATCGTATTTCCAGCATCAGAGTTCGCTGAGCTTGTTGGCAATAAACTTGCACTAAAAGCCAACGATGAACCCAACAACAAGCAGATCAGCAAGGCTAATTGGCGAATAAACATGCTCATAAATATATCTTTGATAGTGGATTGGGTAAAGTTTACACAAAATTAGCTTCGCCCGTAAAACAAAGCTAGAATATCAAAACTTACAAAACGAACCCGTATTTTATGCAACCGTTAAGTGAATGGCTTAAGCAACACAATATTGACGAAGTTGAAGCTATTATTCCTGACATGTCTGGCATTGCCAGAGGAAAGTTAATCCCCGCCCACAAATATAGCGAAGAGGCCGGCATGCGCATGCCCCAGTCTATATTTATGCAAACCGTCACTGGTGATTATCCAGACAATTATGAGGAAATAATGCCACCAAATGACGGTGATATGCTTTTAAAACCCGATTTAAGCACAAGGCGTTTGGTCCCATGGGCCACCGACCCGACTGCTTTATTAATTCATGATGCCTTTAGTGCAGACGGCACACCAAACGATCTGGCCCCGAGACAATTACTTAAAAAAGTCTGTGACCTATACAGCAATCACGACTGGCAGCCTATTATTGCTCCGGAACTCGAATTTTACCTGGTGAAAAAGAATACTGATGCCGATTACCCGCTGGAGCCACCCATAGGTCGCTCTGGCAGACAAGAATCCAGCCGCCAGTCTTACAGCATCGATGCAGTTAATGAATTTGACCCGGTAGTTGAAGATATTTATGATTATTGCGAGGCGCAGGACCTGGCCATCGACACATTAATTCATGAAATGGGAGCAGCACAACTCGAAGTGAATCTGCTGCATGGTGCACCTCTCGAGCTGGCAGATCAGGCCTTTTTGTTTAAGCGCACCGTGCGTGAAACAGCATTACGGCATAACATTTACGCAACGTTTATGGCCAAACCGATGGAAGGTGAACCTGGCAGCGCTTTTCATATTCACCAGAGTATTGTTAACAATCAAACTGGCCGAAATCTGTTCGCCCGAGAAAACGGTGAAGAAAGCGATGAGTTTTATTGGTATCTTGGTGGGCTGCAGACATACTTGCCGGAAGCCATGTGTTTACTTGCCCCGAATGTTAATTCGTATCGGCGCTTAACACCTTATATGTCTGCCCCGATCAATTTACTCTGGGGGTATGATAATCGCACTACAGGTTTGCGCATCCCTTTTTCTGACCCACAGAATCGGCGCATTGAAAACCGCCTGGCAGGTGCGGACATTAACCCTTATCTTGCTATTGCCACAACACTGGCATGCGGATATTTGGGCATTAAGGAAAAAATCAAACCTACTGCGGCTCTGGAAACCAGCGGTTATGAGCAGGAGTCTAGTTTACCGCGCAGTTTAGAAGAGACTGTAAATCGGCTGAGAGACTGTCAGCCTTTAGTTGATTTACTCGGCAACGGTTTCGTCAATGCCTATACCTCTGTCAAAGAATCAGAGCACGCAGCATTTTTGCACGTTATCAGTTCATGGGAGCGTGAACATTTATTACTCAATGTATGAAGTAGATTTTATGAAAACCAGCCTTTTACAAGAACTTGACAGCCAACATTTTCGCCACCCTTTCACTGACCATAAGCAACTCAGTAAAGCTGGCAGCCGTGTCATCAGCAAAGCTGAAAATGTTTATCTATGGGATTCTGACGGCAATAAAATTCTTGATGGTATGGCTGGGCTTTGGTGTGTCAATGTAGGTTACGGGCGCCAAGAACTGATTGATGCGGCGACAGAACAACTCAAGCAACTGCCCTATTACAACAGTTTTTTTCAATGCACACATCCACCTGCAATTGAATTAGCAAAAATCCTGGCAGATATCACGCCAGCAAACCTGCAAGAAGTCTTCTTCACGAATTCCGGTTCTGAGGCCAATGATACGGTAATTCGCACTGCGCGTTTTTATTGGGAACTCAATGGTGAAAAAAACAAAAACATTATCATTAGCCGCAAGAATGCCTACCACGGCAGTACGCTAGGAGGCGCCAGCCTGGGTGGTATGCCTGGTATGCATAAACAAGGTGGACTACCCTTGCCTAACTTTGCCCATATTGATCAACCGTACAGCTTTGAGCAGGCCCCGAACATTGATCTGGAAAAGTTCGGTTTGCAAGTCGCCAATCAACTTGAAGATAAGATTCAGGAGCTTGGAGAGGAACGGGTTGCTGCTTTTGTAGCTGAACCCATCCAAGGCGCTGGTGGGGTCATCGTCCCACCAGCTTCCTATTGGCCACGAATAAAAGAAATTTGTAACAAGTATGATATCCTGCTGGTCGTTGATGAAGTCATTTGCGGATTCGGGCGACTTGGTAAATGGTTTGGAAGTGACTATTACCAACTTGAGCCGGATTTGATGCCGATTGCTAAAGGCCTTTCTTCTGGATACCTGCCTATCGGCGGGGTGATGATTAGCAAAAGAGTCTCTGATCTGCTTTCAGAAAAAGGTGAAGAATTCACCCATGGTTTTACTTATTCCGGCCATCCTGCTGCTTGTGCGGTAGCAACGGCAAATATAAAACTCATGCAAAAAGAAAATCTAGTCGAACGAACAAAAGACGATGTTGGCCCATATTTACAAAAACGCTGGCAAGAACTTGGGGATCATGCTCTAGTAGCTGAAGCCCGCGGAACGGGTTTGATTGGAGCTCTGGAGCTGGTCAAGGATAAGTCATCACGTCAACGCTTTGATAACAAGGGCACGTTAGGATTTGAGTGCCGCAAAAACTGTATCGAGAATGGTCTGGTTATGCGTTCAGTCGGTGACACCATGATTATCTCACCGCCATTGGTTATTAGTCATGATCAAATCGATGAGTTAATTGAAAAGGCGGCAATAGCACTTGATAAAACCTATAAGCAGTTACTGACTTAAATAAATAAAAGCTATTTGTCGCAAAAAAACAACAAAATTCAAATTTTGTTGTTTATTCGTCAAATTTTTATTGGAATTTATTCAACAATTGGGGATAATCGGTAGCTATAGATGCCGTTAAGTCTATTTACACTAATTCGAATCTGATCAAAATCAGGAGCATATGTAATGAAAAACACATCCTTAAGAAAATTTATTGCCGCGATGAGTTTGTTAATTGCAACCAGCGGAACTGCGGTTGCACAAGACTACAAAACCATCCGAACCATGGGTATAAGCAACCCGGTTTGCGATGGGGGTATTGATAATCCCGCTGAATTACAAAAATACGTTACTGAAAACCGAGATGATTTTGTCAATATGGTTTCAACCTCCGGCTGGCCAGGTGATGTTGATGCATTAATCACGCAAATCCAAAATGGAGAGTTCAGTGAGGTCATGTTGCCAATCGGTACTACTTTTGAATGGATGGGCGTTAGACGCCGTACCACTGGTGACGCAGATACTGTAACCAAACTACGCTGGGGTGGTGATGCACCTGTCGATGCCTACAGCATTGCGGCTGTGGACAATGCGGGCAATACTCATACTTTTGTTATCCCAAAGGTTTGCTGTAATCTTGCCGTTTTGACTCAAGTTGCCGAAGCACCTGCTCCTGCACCTGAGCCAGTACCTGTTGTTGCGGCTGCACCTTCAGTTATTCCTTTTATCGCGCCTTTTATTGGCTATGAAGATCGAGTGCGTGATGAGTGTCCTGAAGATGAAAGTGAGCGTTATGGTGATGGCCACCAAACCCAAAACGATGGCGCGATTGCAGGCGCAATACTGGGTCTGTTAAAGCCATTGAATGATAAAACATCATTATTAGCTCAATTAGGTGGTGCGTATAACTTTGACGACTCCACACACTCCACTGCATTTGCTGACATCGGTGTTAACCATAAACTGGGCAGCAATGGATTTATTGGCGGTGGTGTCGGTGTTTGGGATATCAATGATAGTGATAATACCGATGGTAGCTTCTTTATCCAGGGCGGTCTTGATGCATTTGAAACCAGTAAAGGCACTGCACAATGGTTTGCAGAAGCACGTGCATTATTTGATGAGCCCGGTGATAACACTATTTTCATGACTGGCTTACGTTTCCTATTCGAGCAGTAAGCAAAGCTAGTTTTGTAAAAGGCGTTGTGGGTAACCACAACGCCTTTTTTATTGCCTGAGTGAAACCGATCTAGTACAGTGGCATCGACAGAGAAAAATCAATAGTGGATAAAAACAGTACATTCAGTGCCACACTGGGATCTATAGGCACCACCCTAATTTTAGGCACAATCATCGGCGCACTGGCCTCACTTGCCTCAATTGGATTTATCGAACTTATTTTTATTCTAAACGACTGGTTAAAAGTATCCGCAAAAAGTAGAGCTTTAACAACTAATCCCGTAGTTTTAACTTCAGCAACGCTACTCGTCCCTTCACTGGGCGGACTCGTTGTTGGATGGTTGATATGGCGTTTAACTCGGGAAAAAAGACCTCAATCTGTTGCAGACATCATTTCGGAGTCTCTAAGCCATTCCCACGACCAGTCATTATGGAACCGATTCGTAAATATTCTGGCAAGTCTGATCTCTCTGGGTTGTGGCGCATCTGTCGGCCAATATGGCCCTGTTGCATATTTAGGCGGCAGCATCGGAACTGCTATTGCTAAAACCACCGGCAACAGGTTTTATCACGATAATATTGCCTTGTGCTGCGGTGTAGCTGCGGCAATATCGACAGTATTCAATGCACCCATAACCGGTGTTGTATTCGTCCATGAAGTTATTCTGCGGCACTACTCGTTACGTGCTTTTGCACCTGTTACAGTCGCGTCGACGGTAGGTTTTGTTATCGCCAATCAATTCTTTGACAAATTACCTTTATTTTCGATCGGCATTGTCAACACGGCTAGTGCACAGGAGTTTGTGCTGTTTGGATTAATTGGCTTATGCGGTGCTATCGTTGCACAACTATTTATGCAAAGCATTTTGTATTTTGGGCGTTTAAGCCAAACCTTAAACGTACATCAAGTATTTAAACCCATGATGGCTGGCTTTGCTGTTGGCGTAGCAGCACTTTGGCTTCCGGACGTTATGGGGGTCGGCAAAGAAGCGATCCGATTGGCAACCATTGATGGTGCTTTTACCAGTGTTGAATTATCAACTTTACTGGTCATGAAAATTTTGTTGACGGGGCTTTGCTTGGGCTTTGGTTTTGCGGGGGGTGTGTTCAGCCCAGCTGTTTTTACCGGCATCATGTTTGGCACATTGTGCGGGATAATAGCGAATCAAATTCCCGGCATCGAACGTTCGGAATTGGTTTTCTATACAATTTGCGGCATGGTGGCAGTGACCAGCCCGGTGATCGGCGCACCATTGACGACAATAATTATTGTACTTGAGCTAACCCGCAACTACAGTATTACCACAGCTGCCATGGTCAGTGTTGTGTTATCCAACATCGTGGCTTACCGCTTGTTTGGCCGCTCATTGTTTGACAAGGTGCTGCTAAATCGAGGCGTTGATCTGGGTCTCGGGCGAGACAAGGCTGTATTAAATATCAAACAAATCAAACCTTATATTAGCGATGATTTTTGTCCGATCACAGCAGATACCACACTAGGGCAAGCCCGGCGCAGCATGATTAAGGCTGATGCCACTGAGGCTTACTTGTTAGATGAAAACTCAATACTTAGCGGCAGCATCAGCCTGGTGAAATTGGCGGCATTGATTGATAAAGGTGAAGATATGGAGCAAAGTGTTATCACTCATGTTGATCAAAATGGATTTTATCTGCTACAAGAGAACACCATCTGGGAAGCCATGAATGGAATAGAGAACTTTGTCGGTGAGAGCATCCCGGTTCTTGAGGATAACGAATCAAAAAGAATGCTTGGCATCGTACACGAATCTACAATTATTAAGGCCTATCTGGACACCACTTCGACGTTGAGGCAAGAGGAAAACCTGTGAAACACATCAGCCTCAAGCTTTTAATCTCTCTGACTTGTTTGCTATTCGGTTCAATAAGTCATGCACAAATAACGATCAATTTAACTCAAGCTAACCAAAATGGTTTTGATCTTGATAACTTGCAAACAACGTTACAGTCGATCACCGAAATGGAAGTGAAGCTTGATAGTAATAACACAGATATCTTCAACAAAAAGTTTGATTTAGTCAGCCTTAACTCGGCCCAGGCAGATGTAGCCTGCAGCAACCAACAAATCGTCAGGCTAAAAGACATTGACGAATTCAAACTGCTATTTCAGCGAAGAAATTTTTTACAAAAAAACAACAATAATTGCGGCGTAAATTTTGCCACTTATTCAATGGTAATCGCCTATCCGATATTTAATATGGTGACTACACGCCCGGAATCAGCAGCAGATTTATTTGATGTCGAACGATTCCCCGGCATGCGGGCATTGCCTGATAGCCCGATAGGCACATTGGAATGGGCCCTACTATCCTATGGAATTCCGATTAATGAAGTTTACCAATTACTCAGTACAGAGCGGGGCATCAAACTGGCCTTTGCCAAATTAGATACCATAAAGCGGCATACTCATTGGTGGAAAGATGTTACAGAACTAAAAGCCTTGATCGAAAACAATCAAGTGTCGTTAGCTGCCGGACCACACAACGTATTTTACGATTTGCAGTTTAATCATCCCATGGAAATTCTGTGGAATGGTCAACTAGTCGTTGAAATGAACCTGGGTATTAATAACAACTCCACAAACACCGATCAGGCCCAACAACTATTACTGAAACTTATGTCTGATTCGGCTCAATTCAAACTAGCTTACGAGTATGCTTTCGGTCCGACTAACAGACAAACCTTGAAAACACTAAGCTTACTCCCTCAAGCTGGCCAGGTTCTGGTTTTCGTGCCCACTTATAAAAAGAATATGCAAAACGCGATTTGGCTGGATTATAACTGGCATGAAACATTGCAAGATATTATCAACGAAAGGTTCCTTGAGTGGCGCAGTCAATCAAAATAAATGCAAACCGAGTTTACTTGTCGCTTTCAGTTTAAAATAGCGAGCTCAGGCAAAAAAGAAATTGTCAGCAGGGAAACCCTAACTGGAGTCACAATTTAGACGCCCAGCCGCAGAAATATTGTTGAAATGAAAACCTATTGGTCTTGACTTACAGGAGGCTCATTGGAGCTTGATGTTTCATTATAGGCCGACAGCAAAGATTCGATGGGGTCTATATCAGGCATAAGATCATTAACTGAAGCAATGACATTTAATTTCTCTCCGTTGTATTCGTAAGCCACAGCAGAGATGTAAGATCCTGACCCGGCAACTCGAGTGATTACGATTATCTCCTCTACACCGTCGCCATTAATATCCTTAGCCTTCAATGCCTCAATCGAACCATCTCGTGGAACAAGCATTCCAGCAACATAATTGTCATAAGGATACTTTGGATCTAAAATCTGATAAATTCTTAAACTGTAACTTCCTAAGCTCCGTGGTTCCAACGGCCCTTCTGATACAATCGCAACTACATTTGATTGCAGCCTTAGTTCATGGTGATCTGTTGTTTCCGATTTGGTAGCACAACTAGAGACTGCCAATGCAGCCAGTAAGATCAAAGCCTTCAGTAATAGTAACTTCAAATTTAACTTCCTTTAAGATCTAACAGCATACCAAACTTACCGGTTTGTATATATTTGATAAAACCTTCAGCGTTGTTTAGTGATTTATCCATAACATACAACCAACTCGCCTTTATTGCCTGATGTAAGTATAGCGGTAAATTACAATCAATGGCAATTGCGCGTATCCCACAGCCAGTGCCTGACTAATTGAATTCAAAAAAGCACATAATCAAGTCTGGTGATTTACTCTTGTTTTTAAGCAAGCTCTGTTCGGTTGGTAAAATATTCCAACGCTTCCGGGTTTGCTAGTGCTTCTTTGTTTTTGACCGGTTCTCCATGTACAACGTTTCGAACTGCAAGCTCAACGATTTTCCCGCTCTTAGTGCGTGGAATATCATCAACTTCAAGAATTTTTCCGGGCACATGTCTTGGTGTGGTATTTTGCTTTATTGTTGATCTGATTTTTACTTTTAATTCGTCAGTTAGTTCAACACCTTCACGCAATTTAACAAACAATACTACCCGTACATCATTATTCCAGCGCTGACCGATGACAATACTTTCAATAATTTCATCGAGTTTTTCCACTTGCCGGTAAATTTCTGCAGTTCCTATGCGTACACCTCCTGGGTTTAAGACAGCATCAGAGCGACCATAAATAATCATCCCGCCACGCTGTGTCATCTCTACATAATCACCATGACACCAGACGTTTTCTATCTTCGCAAAGTAGGCATCGTGGTATTTCTGCCCTGCTTCATCATTCCAAAAACCTATCGGCATGGATGGAAACGGTGATACGCATGATAACTCACCCTTTTCACCCCGGGGACACTCTTTGCCCTCATCATCCAATACTTTGACATTCATGCCTAAACCGATACATTGCAATTCACCCTGATAAACAGGCAATGTCGGTGCGCCTAATGCAAAACAGGAAATAATATCGGTTCCACCGGAAATCGACGACAAACAGATATCAGCCTTGATTTTTTCATAAACATAGCGAAAACCTTGAGGGGAAAGAGGTGAACCAGTGGACAACAACGCTTTTAATGAATCAAGGTTATAATTTTTCCCCGGTTCGATTTTATGCTTAATCAAGGCGTCGATATATTTAGCCGAGGTTCCAAAAACACTCATCTGCTGTGCTTGCGCGAATTCGAATAATGCCTCGCCGGAAGGATAAAATGGTGAGCCGTCAAACAACAACAGAGTTGCCTCACTGGCTAGTCCCGTCACCAGCCAGTTCCACATCATCCAGCCGCAGGTAGTGAAATAGAACAACCTTTCACCAGGCTTCAGGTCGGTTTGCAATTGGTGTTCTTTGAGATGCTGTAATAATGTCCCGCCTGCACTGTGAACAATACATTTGGGGGCACCCGTCGTGCCTGAGGAAAACATTATGAATAGAGGATGATCAAAAGGCAGGCGTTCGAATTCAATCTCAATTGCAGTAAAAGGTTCAATAAAATCATCCCAGCAAACAGTGCCCTCAATTTCCATTGTTGTGGCATCATCAATGTATGAAGCCACTACTGTCTTTTCCAGACTCGGAAGCCGCTTAACTATTTCAGCTAATTTATCATGTGTTGAAAATCGTTTGCCGTTATAAAAATAGCCATCAACAGCCAGCAAAATCTTTGGCTCGATTTGACCAAATCGATCTACTACGCCCTGCACCCCGAAATCAGGTGAACAAGAAGACCAAACAGCACCAATCGAACTGGCCGCCAACATAAAAATGATAGTTTGCGGCATATTCGGCATATATGCTGCAACTCTATCACCCTTACTTACACCTGCTGCCCTTAGTGCTTGTGCACAACGTGACACTGTCTCGTACAGTGCATTCCAGCTATAATTCAGTTTTACCTTATCTTCACCACGAAAAATAATAGCCGCATCATTGTTACGTAGTCTTAACAGATTTTCTGCATAATTCAGGCTTGCCTGTGGAAACCACTTAGCCCCGGGCATTTTGTCGGCATCAATTAATACCTGATCACCCTTTTCGCCAATAACATTACTGAAATCCCATATCTCACTCCAAAATGCTTGCGGCTGCGTTACTGAGTATTCATGCAAGTCCGCATAAGATTGCATCGACAGATTATTTTTCTGGTTTATCAACCGGATCAGCTTAGTGATGTTCGCATTTTCGATCCTTGCTTCACTGGGGCGCCAGAGTGGTTCGCTCACTATATTCTCCATTTTTAAAAACTACTAGCTATCATAACAAGACTTGACGATTCAATACACAGAGTCTGAATATACAAGAATGACTTGCTGAAAAATACCTTATATAATTGCAAAATTAATCGGATACGCAATAATTTTTGCGTCAGTCAAATCAAAGCGGAGTTAGCATGTCAGACATCAATGGCCATCAGGATTTAATCAAAAAGATTATTAGCAGCTTACCTAATTCATTAGATAAGCAAGTTAAAAATCAGGCAGAGAAATTCATGAAGCTTTTCTACCAACGAATTTCAATCGCTGATTTAGAAAAACAAAATCTGCATGATTTGGCCGGTTCAGCGATGGCGATTCTGCAACTGGCTAAAAAACGCAAAAAAGACGAGAACAAAATTCACGTCTATAATCCTGAATACGATAAACACGGCTGGCAATCCACTCATACCGTAGTAGAGATTATTACCAAGAATCGTCCGTTTTTGGTTGATTCAATTTCAATGGCATTGAATCGTTTGGATTCCACCATTCATTTAACTATTCATCCTGTTGTCTCTGCTAAACGCTCTACTCAAGGTGTGCTGACTGATATTGAACCCTCAGACACACGCAAAACGGGTTTTAATTCCGAATCGATCATGCACTTTGAAATTGACCGGCAAACCGAGGGCAAAAAACTTAAAGAGATCGAGGCAGAGCTAACTACAGTTCTAAATGAAGTTGCTGATGCGGTAGACGACTGGGACCGCATGCGCAAGCAGGTTAATCAATTGACAGCTAACCTTAGAAAACAAAAAAGCCCTTTTGATGCTAAAACTAATAAAGAAGTCATTGAATTCTGCCGCTGGATTGAAGACAACCATTTTACCTTTCTGGGTTATTGTGAAGATACCATTAGTAGCAATGAACTAAAAATGAAAAAAGGCAGTGGATTAGGACTGCTACGGAACGGCCATCAAGACTTGTTACCCACAGGAGCGGTAAAACATCTGGTTGATGAAATGATCATCGTCACCAAAGCTAATAATCGTTCTCGAATTCATCGCCCAGCCTATATGGACTTTATTGGCATCAATAAATATGACGATAAAGGCAAGCTTTTAGGTCAGTATTGTATTCTTGGATTATTCACTTCAGCCGCTTATAACAAGAATACCCATGAAATCCCACTGCTGCGGGACAAAGTTGCTCGTGTCTTAGCCAAAAGCAAATTACCTCATGGGGGCCATGACTATAAGGCACTGGAAAACATATTCGAAACTTATCCGCGCGATAGCCTGTTCGCCATAGCTGATGATGATTTATTTAATATTTCCATGGGTATCCTGGCATTACAAGAACGCCAACGTATTCGTTTTTTCTCCCGCCATGACAAATTTGACCGTTTTTATTCCTGTATGGTTTATGTTCCTAAGGAACGTTACAACCGCGAGCTACGCGTAAAAATCCAAGATATTTTAATGCATGCCTACAAAGGCACCACCAGTCAATTTAATACCCATTTTTCAGAATCAGTCTTAGCCAGGGTGCATTTTATTATCAGGATCAAACCCGGCACTCGCCCTAGATATAAAGAAGAAAGAATCGAACAGCAAATCATAGAAGCCGCTCGTTCATGGAATGATCATATTCGAGAAGCACTCACTGATCAATTTGGGGAAGAAAAAGGCACCGCTCTACTGCATAAGTATGACGACGCTTTTACCGTCTCTTATCAATCCGATTTTACTGCTAGATCAGCAGGCTGCGATATTCAAGTAATGGAATCTCTGAGTTCCAGCAAGAGCATTGATATTCACATGTATCGACCGATTGCCGCTGATGAAACCAGTCTGAGAATGAAGCTTTATGCCCAAGATAAAGCGGTCTCACCATCTGATGCGTTGCCCGTGGTAGAGAATATGGGTTTGAAAGTTCTGGCCGAAAAACCCTATAAAGTGCAGACAACGAGTAACAAATGTGCCTGGATTCATGATTTCAACATGCAGACCCGTGATGGGACAGAAATCAACGCAGAACAGATAGCCGATATATTCCAGGATTCATTTTTAAGAGTTTGGTCAGGTGATGCTGAAAACGATGGCTTCAATCAGCTTGTTCTAAAGGCCGGTTTAAATTGGCGTGAAGTTGCTACTCTGCGTGGCTATAGCAAATATTTACGCCAAATCGGGATTCGATATAGTGAACCGTACATGATTGAGTGTTTAATCGATAATCACAATGTAAGTCGCTCGATAATTGAGTTATTTAAAGCTCGATTTGACCCGGAACTTGATAATGGAGATCGCCAGAATGCGATTAAAGCAAAACAGGCGGAACTCGAAATCGGATTAGAGCAAGTTGACAATCTGGATGATGACCGAATCCTAAGAAGTTTTATCAATTTGGTCGATGCCAGTTTACGAACTAACTATTTCCAATCGGAAGCTGATGGCTCTACTAAGCCCTATATTTCATTTAAGTTCGATCCGTCAAAAATTAACAACCTACCTCTGCCCCGCCCCATGTTTGAGATATTTGTCTACTCTCCACGGGTAGAAGCTGTACACCTGCGTGGCGGTCGAGTTGCTCGCGGTGGTCTACGCTGGTCAGATCGACGTGAGGATTTCAGAACAGAAATATTAGGATTGGTCAAAGCCCAACTGGTTAAAAACGCCGTCATTGTACCTACCGGCTCCAAGGGCGGTTTTTTTGTTAAGCGCCCACCAATTGGCGGTGACAGGAATGCACAATTAGAAGAAGGTATTGCCTGCTATAAAATCTTCATGAGCGGCCTGCTTGATATTACCGACAATATAGTTAAAGGTGAAATTGTCCCACCCAAAGATGTAGTCAGGCATGACGATGATGACCCTTACCTGGTTGTCGCCGCCGACAAAGGCACCGCCACATTCTCTGATATCGCTAATGGTGTAGCTAGAGAATACGGTTTCTGGCTGGATGACGCATTTGCTTCAGGCGGCTCAGTTGGCTACGATCATAAAGGCATGGGCATTACCGCTCGTGGAGCCTGGGAATCGGTAAAACGAAATTTCCGCGAACTTGGACATGATACTCAGACCCAGCCGTTCACAGCTATCGGTATTGGGGACATGATGGGCGACGTTTTTGGCAATGGCATGTTATTGTCGTCAAAAACTAAACTGGTTGGCGCCTTTAACCACATGCATATTTTTCTTGATCCAGACCCGGACCCGGAGAAATCATTTAAAGAACGTGAGCGCATGTTCAAATTACCGCGCTCTACCTGGATGGACTACAATAAAAAACTGATTTCTAAGGGTGGCGCTATTTTTGAACGTTCAGCTAAATCCATCAAACTCTCACCGCAAATACAGGCACTACTGGATACAACTGCCGACAGCCTGACACCTAATGAGCTGATCAATACTATGCTCAAAGCACCTGTTGATCTAATCTGGAATGGCGGCATTGGCACTTATATTAAATCCTCCAAAGAAAGCCACGATGACGCCAGCGATCGAGCTAATGATTCCTTAAGGGTAAACGGCAATGAACTCAGGTGCAAAGTCGTTGGTGAAGGCGGCAACTTAGGCCTAACTCAGCTAGGCCGCGTTGAATTCTGCCGTAATGGTGGCAAGTGTTATACAGATTTTATTGATAACTCTGCCGGTGTCGATACCTCTGATCATGAAGTAAACATCAAAATTTTACTTAATGAAGTAGTCGAAGATGGCGACATGACTGTCAAACAGCGTAACAATTTGCTTGCTGATATGACTGATACGGTCGCAGATCTGGTATTAACTGACAATTACGATCAAACCCAGGCCATCAGTATCGAGCGTAGCAAAACGGTGCAACATGTTAAAGAACATGCCCGCTTTATACAAATGCTGGAGAAATCAGGTAGCTTGAACCGTGAATTGGAGTTTCTGCCCAGCGACGAAATTCTCAAAGAACATGCTGCATCAAAACGGGGGCTCACTGCACCGGAGATATCTGTATTATTAGCTTACAGCAAAATACACATCTACGATATATTGTTGGACTCTGATGCACCTGATGATGACTTTTTACGCAATGTTGTAGAGCAGTACTTCCCTGAAACACTGGTCAAAAATTATCGCTCGACCATAGCAGATCACCGCTTGCGCCGGGAAATAGTTGCGACGTACATTACCAATAAAATGGTTAATCAGGCTGGTCCGTTATTTGCGTTTCAACTGGCTGAAATCACCGGTGCCAGTTATGCAGATATAGCACGTGCGTTTATATGTTCCAGAGAAATTTTTTCAATTGACAAAGTCTGGTCGCAGATTGAAGCCCTTGATAACAAAGTCGATGCCAATATACAGATGCAGATGCTAAATGACGCTGCCGGATTATTAGAGCGATCAACCTTGTGGCTACTGCGCAATCGCCGTATGCCGATTGATATTCAACAAACCATTAATTATTTCAAGCCTGGCATCGAAGAGCTCAGGGGTTGCATCCCCCGTTGTTTTGCCAAGCCTAATAAAATTTTGCACAAAAAGCGCAAAGACTCTCTTACCCGCGCTGGTGTGCCGGCTGAAATTGCTGAGCAAGTTGCAGCCTTTGTCGCGCTGTCTTCATCCATGGATCTGGTAGAGGTTGCAAATGATAAAGGAGTGGATATGAATGTCACCAGCGGGGTTTATTTTTCTATCGGTGATATTCTTGACCTACACTGGCTCAGGGACAGCATAGCCGACTTAACGGCAGAAAATCACTGGCATTTATTAGCCAAGTCAAGTTTGCGTAATCAATTACACCGAGTCCAACGTTTGCTGACCGCCGATATGCTAACTGGCAGTAAAGGCAACGCCAAGCAGCGAATCGATAATTGGAATGTCAGCAATACCAAAGCCAAACAACGGTTCAAGAATGTATTGCGGGAACTAAAACGTAGCGGCAAACTGGACTTTCCTATGCTTTCGGTAGCTTTGGGTGAATTACAAATTTTGCGTCAATCTAATGATTCAACCAAGCAAGCTGAAGTAAAATAACGCGGCAAAACAATTGGAGTTACTATGAAATATCCAACACTTAATGAAATGGGCGTCAATAATCCTGAAGAAATTAGTCGTTATACGTTACACCAAGTCGGTAATGTTGATCACTTGTGCGTTGTCTATAATCGCAAAAAGAATTCGTTTTTACCGGTTACCAAACGTTTCAAATTCGGTCGTTCTGAGAAAATGGTAATGGTTGACAGCGGCACTCAAAAAACCGAAATCGTCCATGAAATTTCGCCATTTTTAACCAAAGCCATGGCTGAACTTGATCAAATTCTGAAGCGTAAACGCTCTCGTAAAGTTTTACTCAAAGATATTGATGAGGAAATTTCACGTATTGAAGAAGAAATGCACGCGCATATCGCTTCATTGCGGTCGATGATCGAAAGGCTTGTCTAACACACAGATACTAGTTTTTATCTATTACTCGAATAAGGCCAAAGTGGGAATCGGCGTAAGAACCCGGTTTTCCGCTTCGGCTTGGTTTGGCCACCGGCACAACGTTGAATTAAACGCCGGCAATACCAATAGGTCAATATCCCAAACAACACACTGCCCAATGCCTGACCAACCAATACTCCTTCTGCACCCGCTATTAACGCTCCAAAATAAACAAACGGTATAGTGCCGATGGTGGCCTTGCCAAAATTAGAAACGGTTGAATACTGGGGAAAACCAAGATTATTAAATATGGCATTACCGACAAACTGAGCACCATTAAAGAAAAACGTAAATACAATCCAGGTACAGAAAAAAACCACCAACGAATTTGAAACACCGGTCAAGCTAAATAATGCCGGCACCTGGTCACGCAATAAATACAAGACGATTGCAGTGATGGAAACATAAGCAAAAGTAAATAACATCGAGTCTGACAAAGTCCTGGAAACCCGATCATATTGCCCTGCACCATAATTCTGCCCGACAATTGGACCGACTGCACCAGACAGCGCAAAAACCACGGCAAAAGCGACCGGAATCACTCGCCCAATAACAGACATCGCCGCTACAGCACTATCACCAAATTGTGACATAGAGGCTGTTACATAAGCATTGCCGATAGGTGTTGAAATATTAGTCAATATAGCCGGGAAGGCAATTTTCACTATCGGTGAAAGATCAGCCAGGCAATCAATGAATTTAAAGCGTGTAACCAAACCATGTTTTTTGATTGAACCATATAGCCCCACGAACATCATCACAAACCGCGCGGCAACAGATGCCCAGGCAGCACCTTTTATACCCATACCCAGGCCAAAAATAAGAATTGGGTCCAATACGGCATTAACTAAGCCTCCGGCGATGGTCGTATACATGGACAGAGCTGCGGCACCTACAGCTCTTAGCGCGGCACCTGCACACATGGCAATCAGCATAACCGGCATGGATGGAATAATAATACGTAAATATTGGGTTGCTAATTCTTGGGTACGACCGTGTGCACCCAACAGGGCTAGAAGCTCAGGTACATAAACCCAAATCACAGTGGCCAGGAAAATTGCAAATATCGCACCGGTGATATAGATATTGATCACATATCTTTTAGCTTTAAGTGTGTTTTGCTCTCCGATTGATCTTGAAACCAGGGCTCCACAAGCAATCGCAACACCGATTGAAACTGAAGTTGTGAAAAAAAGAATACTACCGGAATAGCCCACCGCCGCAGCAAGCTCGACTTCACCCAACAGACTGAGAAAATACATATCAACTAAATCGACCAGGAATAACGTCATCAAGCCCAAGGCTGACGTCATGGTCATAGTAATGACGTGCTTCATAATTGAACCGTCTAGAAATCTTGCTGCAGTTGACATCCGGGTAAGACTTATTATTCAGTTTGCTGACAATACGTTTAAAGCCCAACTGTGTCAAAACAATTCGAGGAGACAAATGAAATAAGAACGATACTCAAACCTAACCTACTAGAATTCATCATGGTAAAAACAACAATCCCTTCAGTTATGATATAAATACGATACCAACTATAACTCACAAGTTGAAGCCAGAGCAGATATCCATACTTTGCAATCATTGGCAAGGCTTTTGAGTGATGAACTTTAAAGCACAGATTAACTAACAGGAGAACTATATGCTTACTAAATTATTTCGTCTACTTACCCAATCTGCGTTGGCTGGGCTGTTTGCAATTTCTGCAAACATGGTCCATGCGCAAGAAGAACAAAGCTATTTGTTAGCCACAGCGAGCACCGGTGGAACTTATTATCCTGTCGGTGTAGCCCTTGCAACACTGACCAAAGTTAAACTACAACCCAAAGAAAAAATCGGGATGTCAGCTATCAATTCGGCTGGCTCAGGCGAAAACGTGAAACTATTACGTGAGGGTGAAGCGCAATTTGCAATTTTGCAGGGTTTATTCGGACATTATGCTGCTACCGGCACGGGGCCGGTTGAAGCAGACGGCCCTCAGGAGCATTTACGTGCAGTAACCATGCTTTGGCAGAATGTTGAACAATTTGTAGTCAAAAATGACCATGTTAAATCCGGCAATGTTGATGATTTGGCGGCTATGAAAGGTAGTGCAATGGCACTAGGTAAGAAAAATTCCGGCACTATCGGCTCAAACAAAACACTATTTTCCGGTTTAGGCATAGACATTGAAAACGATTATGAGCTTTTCTATGGAGGCTATGGACCCAGCGCTGATGCCTTGCAAAATGGTCAGGTTGAAGGGATGAATACGGCTGCAGGTGTTCCGACAGGAGCTGTAACCAAAGCGTATGCTGCTATTGGCGACAAGATCACAATGTTAGAGGTCACCGACGAACAGATCGCAACATTAGACGGAGGCAAAGGCCTGTGGACACGTTATGTTATTGAAGCGGATACTTACCCAGGCCAATCCGAAGCTATCAATACTGTTGCTCAGCCAAACTTCCTGGCCGTCCATGCAGATGTACCTGAAGAAACGGTCTATAAGATCACCAAAACTATTTTTGAGAATCTACCGTTTCTGCAAGCAATTCATAAAGCGACTAATGCTATGGCATTAGAAAAAGCACTGGCCGGACTACCCGTACCATTACATCCGGGTGCAGCCAAATACTTTCAGGAAGCTGGCGTTGAAGTTCCTGAAAATTTAATCGCACAATAATTACATTGTTCAGGTCAGAGATAATCTCTGACCTGAACCTGTGAGGGAAAAGATGGCCAGCCAGGAAATTACTGACCAGTTAAAAGGTCTGGGCAGGATTGGTTATGTATTGGCAATTGTGGTTTCACTGGGCCACATTTATTACAACACAATCGATAATCTGCCTCCTCTATTACATAACTCACTGCACTTCGCAGGCTTTGCATTACTTTGTGTATTAAGTTATCCCCTGTTAGGCGGCTTAAGGAAATCTGTCAATGTGATTAATTTGCTATTAGGTGTCTTAATTGCAGTAAGCGCTGTTTATCTTATTTTGATGGAAGATGCGATCTATGATCGTGGTGTTCGGCTTAACCGGATGGAATGGATTGCAGGCATAGCTTTGATCCTTGGTACGATTGAGTTAACTCGCCGCACGACTGGCTGGATCATTCCTGTATTAATCATCATTGCTTTAAGTTATGTTACATTGTGGGGACAATGGGCTGGGGGTGTATTTAAATTCTCCGGATTAAGCACTGAAACTGTGCTTTTTCGGAGTATTTATGGCGATGATGGTATTTTTGGCAACATCGCCAGCATTTCGTCTACTTTTGTATTCATGTTTATTTTATTCGGTGCATTTTTACTGTGCTCTGGTGCGGGTGATTTCGTCATTAATTTAGCCAAAGCCTTAGCAGGTAAAATAGTGGGTGGTCCAGGCCTGGTAGCCGTTATTGCGTCTGGATTAACGGGTACGATTTCCGGTTCTGCGGTAGCAAATACAGCATCTACCGGCGTCATTACCATCCCTTTGATGAAAAAAGCCGGCTTCGAATCCAAGTTTGCAGCAGGTGTCGAGGCAGCCGCTTCGACCGGCGGACAACTCATGCCGCCGATAATGGGCGCCGGTGCATTTGTCATGGCCAGCTATACCCAAATCCCGTATACCACTATCATTTCAGTCAGTGTTTTACCCGCCTTTTTGTATTTCTTGACTGTGGCATTTTTTGTGCGTAGTGAGGCTAAACGTCTAGGGTTATCCGCACTTAATGAAAAAACACCTAAAGCTTCTGAGATCATGAAGCAAGGTGGCTTGGCGTTTATTATTCCTATCGCACTACTTATAGGTTTATTGATTTACGGGTTCACGCCAACATATGCGGCAGGATTTAGCATCATTTCTGTAGTGGTAGCATCCTGGTTAACACCTAATAAAATGGGACCAAAAGAAATTTGTGATGCCCTGGCTCTCGGTGCTAAAAATATGATTATGACTGCAATTCTATTATGCTCAGTTGGACTGATTGTTAATGTGATTGCCATGGCGGGGATTGGTAACACTTTTTCACTTATGATTAATGACTGGGCCGGTGGTAATTTACTCATCGCTATTATTCTTATAGGTCTGGCGTCTTTAGTATTGGGTATGGGTCTGCCCGTAACAGCTTCATATATCGTTCTAGCCACTCTATCCGCTCCAGCACTGTATACGATGATTAGCGATAGCATGTTAGTTAATGCACTTGTGTCCGGGGAACTTACTGACACAACAAAAACCATGCTGTCTTTAGTTAATCCGGAGTTTTTGACTGGCAGCGTGCAATTAGATGCTGCTGCAGCAAAGCAAATGCTGGTAAGTCTCCCACAAGAACTGGCACAAACAGTTAAACAGGAACTAGTGAGCGCAGAACTAATTACCGGCGCACTACTTTCTGCTCATATGATTATTTTCTGGCTTAGCCAAGACAGTAATGTTACTCCCCCTGTTTGCTTAACCGCTTTTACTGCAGCTGCAATTGCCAAATCACCGCCTATGGCTACGGGTTTGCAATCCTGGAAGATCGCCAAAGGACTGTATCTTGTACCCTTACTATTTGCCTATACACCGTTTTTATATGGCAGTTTTACTGAAAAAATAATAATTTTCATCGCTGCTTTAACCAGTATTTATTTGTTAGTCTGGCTGATTCAAAGATTGGTGAACCTTAAAGCCAACTAATTTTTGCCTATAGAACCCATCTCAAAATAGTCGAGCGATGTTCAGACGAGGCAAACGTGAGCGAAAAAGCGCAGTTTACTTGAGGTAAATGAGCATTTTGAACGAACGTTTAACGACGTATCAACGAGCGCAGGCATTTTGAGATAGGTTCTAGAATTTTTTGCTTATAGCGGCCTAAAATCGGCCGGTATTTAGTTTCCATTTTTTTCAGCATAGACGGTGTCTTATTTGAATGAGGGAAATCAACATCGGGTTGTTTAAGATTTAGGAACTCACTTAATTCATTCCAGCCATCCCCATTCTCCCAACACACGGTTAATAACTTTCCGGGTTTATCCTGGAAAAATTCGGCAACTTCCCTGTTATGTCGACAATAGTAATCAATATGCGCTTGTTTATTCTCATTGGGGTTGGCATACCCATAGATATAAATTTCATAATCAGTTAAAGGCCCGAGGCTCTTACCATGTCGACTTAAGCTTTTAAACCAGGTCTGTGGATTCTTGCGTATAGTCAGTATGAATTTAGCATCCGGGTACCAGTCATATAAGCGCTGATACATCAATGCCCAGGGCCAGTTTTCAAAACTGTCATGCGCATCAGTGATTTGCCTCAGATAATCAAAGTCCTTTTCCCGATAGGCGTTAAACGCATCCAGATCAAAGGTCATGTGCTTGTAACCCCAAGTTTTCATGCACGTTTTTAAGGTGCTTGTTCCCGTCTTATTTAAACCGATTCCAATGACTTTCATGGCCTTAATCTATTACTATGATTCTGCAACCAAAGATGTTCAAAATAACGTGCAGAAAAGTTGCCTAACCCCACTCCTTTCAATCTATCAATGACATTCAGCTTGGTAGCGTCAGTAAAGTTTACCTTGTCGTTTGATAAGTAAATACGTTTATAACCGCACTCTTGTAAAACACCTTGATATTGCTCAGTGTAATCGCCGAACGGACAGATAAATTGATCACACATAATACCTAATTCTTGCTCTATCATACTATTGCATTGATTCAAGTCATCTTTTAGTTGTTCGGTAGTCAGGGCTGTAATCGCGTCATGAAATAATGTGTGGCAAGCGATATTGCAATAACCCGAATCTACTAACTGCCTCAGCTCACTCCAGTTTAAATTTTCATGTACCGCTTTTGAGTTTTTTAATTCTTGTTCTGAAAGTTGCTTGGTCTTTGATCGATAATGATCCAACAATTTATCGCGTCCAATTTCCCCTGAAAAATACTGCAACTTACATTTTTCCAATTCATGTATTGATGCGGTTTGATCGTTTTGATTTAAAACCTGAATTCTTGCTAACAATTCTTCAAACCAGTAAATGCTATTAGTATCAACAACGCCCGGGCAAATCGCTATAGTAAATGGAATTTTTTGCCTAACCAACTTTAATAATGAAGCTTTAATATTTTTATTTCCATCATCAAACGTTAACTCCAGTGTTGGCCTGGGCACATCATCACAAGATGCAGCTGCAACAATGTTATAGCCTTGTTGTTGATAAAAGTTGATTTCATTAAAAAATGCCTGCTCGGGGACATCTAGCGGAGCCCAATCATTACTATCAATCCCGTGATACATCAACACACAATGGATAGATCGATTGTCATTATCGAGTAATTTATCGAGTCTATATCTGCCTAGTGCGGAGTTAATTTGCAGATAAATCATGGTGAGCTGATTTTTCATGGTCAATCGTTGCTTGTTAACTCTCAATAATTTCAAAAAGTCGATTTTCATACTTTGAAAAATCAAACCACTGATCAAGTTGTTGCTGACTTAGCCAGGGTTGCTGAAATTTATGAAATAATTGATCAGTATCAGACTGTGATGCAATAAAATCCCGGACACCTCGTTTTAAACCACTTTTCTTAGTCAAATGCATTAATTTACGGCTAAATCGATCAACACCCGATTTTATTTGATTGGGGAGCCTGGATTCTGATCGGCTAATGTATGGGGTTAAATCATAAAAACTATCAGGATTGAATTCTCTATTAATCTCGGGATTACCCCAGTAAATGGGTATGCATCCTGCAATCATTGCATCGACAAGCTTTTCAGTGGTATAGCCTGGATAGCTGCTGTTTTCAAAAACCAAAGCAAATCTAAATTGTTTCATGTATTCAATTTTGGCCTGTTGCCAATCAGGATTCAATCGAGAATCCCATGCAGTACCTGATTCAATTGGAGCTGCGTTATTTTTTGATTTACCCGGTGCTGTAATAGTGCGATAGCGATTAATTAAATCAAAAACCTGTGCCCTGAGTAAGGTTTCATTCGCGGCAATATAAACACAGAATTCTCTTTGTTGAAACGTAGCAAATTGTGCTTCTAGCTGATGGTCCAGGGGCTTTTTGAGTCGTGTTGGCAATTCATGCCAAAAGTCACGCAATCCCGCAGCATGCAACACGTATAAGGGTAATCGCATATATTGATAATGACCAACCTGATCCTCATAGTCAAAACCGAATGCCCAGTCACAATCAGTCATATCGACACGTCGATTTTCACCGGTAAAAAATACCCTGACTCTGGATTTTGGCTGTTCGCCGGCAAATCTCGAGTAGAACAGGAATTCAGGCTTGTCAGTTAGCTTAACTTTATATTTTTTACTTAAGGTATTGTAAATAAAGTTGTTTTTTTGTTGAAAGTTATTCGGCAAACAGGCAAAACCGATTTCAATCTCTTTCATTGCTGTTCACTATCGCAAGAGTTTGTTTATATCTTTTGCCCAGGCTTGCAATATTAATAACTCCTGTTCTGCCACAACATTTAGTTCGACCAGCTTACGATAACACTGAACAAGATTGTTCAAAACCGTTTGCTTATTTTCACCTGTTTCAAGTTTCAACGCAGATAACTCATGCCTGATTCTTTGTGCTTTTAAGTAAATGACAATTTCATCATCGAAATCTTTTAAAAGATTATGCTCGTTACGAATTTGCCTAGCATTTGCACCTGAAAATACAACCTGGCCATCCATCGCCCATAAGCATCTTTGCGCCACATAACTTCTAACAATATCTGTAGCCCGAAAAGAACAGGTAACCGGTAAATACAAAAGTGGAAAGGATTGTTTCACCCAAAGCGTATTTTGACTGTTAAATGGGCACCAAACACCAGCACCTAAGGCTACAGGATTATACTGCTCAAAGGTTATATCCAAACCCCTGGTTAGACGAAATATAGCATCCACATCCGGGTCGCCATTGACCAAACATTGTTTTATATAGGGATTTACGGCGCTTGATTCTTGCTCAAATCTATCAGGAAACCTGATTTTCTCTAAGGGGAATCCGCGTGGCCAGGCATCAACTCCAAAATGCGAATAAATATTGAGCCATCCGTCACCAATGATTTGATCCGTCACGTTTATGGATAAATCATCCTGCCAAAAGTCATCATCTTCCGGAAAATTATCATCGTCTGTTTCAAGTATCCGCTGCGAGCCATTTTCGATTGCGATCAAGTAGCCCAGATTTTTCCGGCAATAATGATTCCAAGGTAATTGATCGACTAGCGAATAATTCAACTGTTGTTGCCGAGTGGCACTATAGAATTCACATCCTTCAATCTGAAATTGATCCGGTGATTTTTTGTCTCCTATGCAAATAAAATCATAGGCATGAGCAAGCGCCCCGGATGCCAAAGTAGACAAGCATTCGTTTGGTGAAGCAATTGTTGTAACAACCAGGCTTTTTTTCATTTTCAATAAAACTCAGGTATGATTTTTTACAAAAACAAGTATTGGCTTATGATAGAGTCCGATCTGATTATTTAATTTTGGATTTAATGTTTACAAAACAAATTAATAGAGAAGCGTCTGAAAACATACCCAACAACAGCCTCTTTTTGTATGGAAAACAGGAGATTGAACGCAGTAAAGGTCTTAAAAAGTTAATTCTCAAGATCGTATCTTACCATTTTTACGTGCAATTATTATACGAAATCCACTTAATCAAAATCAGAATAAAACATCACATTAAGCAATTACTCAACTATAAAACACCAACATTACCTGACAATGCGTTCGTTAATTTAGGTTGTGGTGAATCCGGGCTTGAAGGCTGGATAAATGTTGACACTCACTGGAACAATAATGTCTCACTGGTGTATGACATTAGAAAACATTTACCTCTATCTACTAACTCGACCCCGGGTATCTTCACTGAGCATTTTGTTGAGCACCTGGATTACTCAGAGGAAATTCCATTTTTTTTAAGTGAATGTCACCGAATCTTAAAACCTGATGGCGTATTAAGAATCGTGGTTCCAGACGCCGGCAAATATTTAAACGGCTATTGTCAATCAGACTGGGAGCTTATCGAATCAACCCGACCGTTAAATAGTGAGCATATTGATAAATGGTATGGTCAAAAAATCAATACTAAAATGGAAATGATGAATGTTGTTTTCAGACAAGGTATTGAGCATAAATTCGCCTATGATGCCGAAACACTGTGCTATGTATTAGAAAAATTTGGCTTTAAAGACGTTAAACAGCAGCATTTTCAAGAAGGATATATATCAGATTTATGCATCGATCGAGAGTCAAGACAATCTGAAAGCCTTTATGTTGAAGGTCGAAAATAGCACAATCTATTAATTTTTAGCACTACTAAGATGAATAATAAATACAACAAAATTGCCGTTGCAATTATTCATCATAAATCGATCGATAATGAGCATGAAGAATTATCAGTATCTCATGCTAAAAAATTCTTTAAAGACTATGATGTGTATTCTGTAACGCCAAGCGGGGTAGAAATTCTCAACGAGTTCAGGAAAATTCACTTTGAGGATAAGTTTTTTGCAAACTATGTAGATAATAATTACCTCAGATTATTACCCAAGTTTTATGAGAAATTCTCAAACTATCAATTTCTGCTAATCTACGAGCTTGATAGTTTGGTATTTGCTGACAATGCCATTGATTTTTGCAGTGATCAATACGATTACATTGGTGCTCCCTGGGTTCGATATCTTGACAATGGTTCAATCGAATTTATAGGCGTCGGAAATAGTGGTTTTTCAATTCGAAATATCGAAAGCTGTTTAAAAGTAACAACCTCCGATGTATTAGTAAATACACCCTCCAGTTATTGGCAGAACATAGGACGAACCAGGACTGGATTAAATAAATTGATTAGCCTGGTTGGCTGTGTATCTAAGCTAGTCCCTTATCGAAATAATATTGACTGGTTCAGTAAACGCTTCATATATGGACCCAAGCGTGTACTGGCTCCTCATGAAGATAAATTTTGGCATATCCATGCCAGACACTTTAACCCTGATTTTAAATTTGCGCCATTAATGCGAGCACTGGAATTCTCTTTCGAACATGCTCCGCAATTTTGTTTTGAAAACAATAACCGCCAGTTACCCCTGGGTTGTCACGCATGGTTTAAATACGATAAGGATTTTTGGTTGCCTCATCTACTCAGAGGAAAGTGCTAGAATTTTTATTTGTTCTTCTGCAAGGATGGACAATTTTACTGGATGATAATAATAACTATCTGTTTTTAGAAACTCGGTCACTTTATCCCACTCACCTCTATTTGGGCTGAAGTCCCAAATATAATCGTTTATCACAGCAAGCGGATAACAATGGCAAAGCAGAATATTTGGGATAGCCAGTTCAACAAATATTTTTTTCAATGCTGTTTGATGACAATAGTTCAAAAAATCTGAAATTTTTGAATGATGTATAGCAAATAAATCAGCACAACCTGCTACTAGAGTTTCTTCATATGGACCAGGTTTATTCTTGTCAAAGCCAATTGCAAACTCCGGTTTACGATCAGCAAAGCAATTTACTGACTGTAGCTTTTCTGCTGCAACATTCTTAGACGCTTGAAACCAGGTGATCCATTCAGTGCTTGGATGATGGGGCTGTGTTATCAATGATCGGCTATTGTCCCTTTCAAGAGCAGTATGAATGTTACCCTGATTAATAGATGGGTTTATTAATACATCATCTGAAACAAACCAATACCACTGTGCATCCATGGCAAGAATTCGCTTTCGAGCCTGCCAAAAGTAATCTTGAAAAAAATACTGAAATCCTACGACTCGTTCGATTTTTTCTTTATAACTGTGATCAACAATTTCATGCTCATTTTTTTTGCCCGACAAACGCCTGGTTTTGTTGATCAATGTATCTTTATTGTTTACCTGTTTATAAGCTATAGCGGGGTTCAGATAATCACTACGCAATTTTGAACTATGATCCGGTACGATGTACAAAATATCAGAAAAACGAGGGCCATATATTTGCTCTAAAGCAGGAATATTTTTAGAGAAATCAGTATTGAAAAAAATGATTAGTGCATTATTCATCGATGGTCACAAACCTAATTAATCACGATCCGCTTAAGGCTACCCAAAAAAGACTTGGATAATATTTGCCTGGGCGAATGTCGGGCGGCTTTCATCAACCAATCAATTCTTTTTGATTTACTAATCTTGTGATTCTGGCTAAACCGGGTTTCACAATAGGCCAGTATATCTAAATAATCATGCTTTAATTTCTGATACTCAGGGTGATTGGGTTTTAAATATTTTAAATAAACCTGTGTCCAATCATACAAGAAGGCCTGCTCAGCGGATTGTATTTCGCCATGGAAATTGGCTGTCTTTGAGTCTGCGTGAATCCTGAATACAGCTGCAATAATTGTGTTATCAATTTGCATCTGATACCCATTATCTAAAAAACGCAAAAAGTATTCCGTATCCAAACCAAGATGGAACTCTGGTTCAAGATATCCAAGGTCATCAATAATTTGCTTTGACCAAAAACAACCCTGCTGATTTATTCTTTCAGGATTTGATAGGAACTGTTCAACATTATTTATAGTATTTTGAGGATAAAACTCATTGTTCAAGTCATTTCTTTCGTCTAGCTTTTCAATGGCACAAATCAGCCAGAATTTCGATTTGTCAGCTACCAGTCCATAGTACTCAGCCACTTTTTGAAAAATACCCGGTTTATAAAAATCATCACTGTTTATCCAGGCAACGATTTCGCCGGTGGCCTGTTTAAGACCTTTATTTATAGCTTCAGCCTGCCCCGAATCCGATTCGGATACCCAGTAATCCAGTTTACTTTCATACGATCTAATAATATCAACTGACCCATCACTACTGCCACCATCAATCACTATATATTCAAGATTTGGATAATCTTGGTCCAATACAGATTGAATAGTTTGATCAAGAAATTGAGCTTGATTAAAACTGGGCGTGATGATACTAATTTTCGGTAGCTTGTGTTGCACCTTAAAAACCTATATTTACCCAAAAAAAGTCTTTTTGATTTTTTTAGATAGACTTAACTTCTTTCTATACAACTTGAATAAAAAAGTTTGAAAAGGTGAGTAATTAAGCGGATATTTTCGCAAATACTTGGGAATTTGTTGAAGTTTATTTTGATCAATTTCAAGGTCATGCCAGGGAAGAAATTGACTGCCAACAAGAAACATCTGTCCGTCAAAACCGGAGAAAATGTAACTAAGATTTGCATGTGACCTTCTTAAAACACTGGGTGAGTTATCAGTTATCTCGAAGAGTGGAAAATATTCATTCACCACAAAAAATGCATTAGCATTTAAGACACAAATCAGTTCGTATCCTTTACTCCTCATCAATTCTGTTAGCGACAATAAACTTGAGCCCTGGTTAATAGTAACATCTGCCTTTTGTACGAAATGCACCTCTGAAGGAATAGTTGGATTAAATTCAACACATACAACCTTGGGTTTGAACTCCTGCATTGCTGCGAGAATATGATAATCATTTCCATCTACATCCACGGATAATAGATCAAAGTCAAAGGGTAGTGAATGATCACTCAAAATAGTATCGAGATTATCTTCTGGCAAAAAATTCACATACTGATTAAGGGTAATAACATTCTTATGAGTCTGATAATTCACCACCAATTCTTCATATTTATCCCTGGACGCTTCGATCAATAAAGCATTGTAATCAAACTCTAGGATTAAATTACGAACATTGCTCAGATGTTTTCCATCCCAAGCCCCAAATTCGACACACCACTTATTGTTTGTTGGAAGCACATCTAAAATTTTCCTGATAATTCCGTCTTCGCCAGACTGGGAATAAACATTATGTGCATGATCTAGCAACCACTGAGGGGATTTCGTAACCGCTTGCATATTAAAACTTTATCTAATTTCAGTCCAAGATGACTTTTGTAAGATCGGACCAGAAGATTTGATATAAGATCGGCCATTATTAAAATAATTTGAATCATGAACTCTAATCGTCATTACATTATGCTTCACATACTTAACTAAATTTGTTGAATTTCCGAAACAAACGGTTAATTTATAATCCCCGGGAGCTAAAGTTAACTCATCAAGCTGGCACCTAACGTTATAAACGCCAGAAATTGACGAGCTGTTGTATTCAGAATAATATGTTGACAATGTAAAAATCCTCACACCTAATTCATCATCTATACCTAAACTAAATTGGGGATCATCAAAATTTTTCAGCATATCTACTTCAATTTCAACAATCATCTTATCACCCACTGAAAAGCTAGAGGTAACTTGATGATTAGCATCATAAAGCGTTATTTTTCTGAATATGTTATCCAGATCTGCTGGTTTCTGATTATTGTCAAAAATCACTCTACCGGTACCATCACTATTAGACCCTAATGCCAAATATTTTTTAACTGCCGAAGCAATAGGAGCATCATAGATTACCTTACCAGAATCAACCACAATACCTCTGTTACATAAATTCAATACAGAAGCCATATTGTGGCTTACAAATATCACCGTACGTCCTTGTGATGAAATATCTTCAAGTTTACCAAGGCACTTTTTTTGAAAGTGTATATCGCCAACCGCTAACACTTCATCAACTATTAAAATATCCGGATCTAAGTGAGCAGCAATTGAAAAAGCTAATCTCACATACATACCGCTAGAATAACGTTTGACTGGTGTGTCTACAAACTTTTCAATATTTGCAAATTCAACTATGCGATCAAATTTTTCTGAGATTTCCTTCTTCTTCATGCCAAGAATGGCACCGTTAAGATAGATGTTTTCACGACCCGTCAATTCTGGATGAAACCCAGTACCCACTTCTAAGAGACTGGCAACGTTTCCTTTAATTGTAACAGTCCCTTCAGTTGGCGTTGTAATACGACTTAAAATTTTTAATAGTGTACTTTTACCAGCCCCATTTTTTCCTATTATACCAACCACTTCTCCGCGTTTAATGCTGAAATTTATGTCTTTCAGTGCCCAGAATAATTCTGACTCATCAGCTTTTCCACTAAGCTTTTTAAATCGCCTAAAAGGTGCTAATAACAAGTCAATCAACATTTCGCGGAATGAATCGTTTAATCGCTCCAGGCCCCCAAGTACATAACGTTTGCCCAGTTTTTCAGCGGTCAAAACAATTTCTGGTTCAGCCATTAAATTACATCCGCAAAACGTTTTTCTACTCGCTTGAAATACATTACCCCAAGCACCAGCATTACCAGTCCGAATATAAAAGAAAACACCAAAGCTAAAAAGTTAAGTTCAGACCCTAGAAAAATTGCCCTGGAAGCTTCGATAACACCAGTCATTGGATTTAAATAACTTATCCATTGCCAATGATCAGGTATGATGCTGACCGGATAAATCACGGGTGTTAAATACATCCAGATTTGAATCATAAAAGGCACAACATAACGAAAATCCCTGTATGAAACAGTTAAGGCTGATAAAAATATCCCTACACCTAATGCAGTCAACAACAAAATAAAGATTAATCCCGGCAAGAAAATCAGTCTCAGCGTGATATCCACATCAAAGTACAACATTAAACACAGTAAAATCAGAGCGGATATTGAAAAGTCTACTAATGCCGCGCCTACCGAGCTAACCGGGATTAATATCCTGGGGAAATATACCTTCGAAACCAAATGAGATGATCCGACCATTGAACCGGCGGAACTACTTACGGCACTGGAAAACAAACCCCAGGGTAATAATGCCGCATAGACAAAAACAGGATAGGCATATCCATCGGATGGTATTTTGGCAAAATTACCAAAGATAATACTGAAAATAACCATGGTAGTAACGGGCTGAATTACGGCCCAGGCAATACCCAGTACGGTTTGTTTATATCTAACCTTTACATCTCGGGCAACTAAAACCAGCAATAGTTCTTTATATGCCCACAACTCCCTTAAATCCAGGTCATATAACCCCTTTTCCGGCTTGATAACTGTGACATGATCATGGCCAAAATATTCTTGCTGTATTGTTTCTTGAGGTGTCGACATAGTTAAGATAATTCACAAAGGCGTTGATTATAAAGCGAAAACTTATAAGCCGTTAGCACTTTACTAATAAATAGAGAAGACATAAAAAACCTGACTACATAAGATTGTAGTCAGGTCTTTAATTTATTTAGCCTGGCAGTGACCTACTTTACAAATACTTTTGTATTTGCCATTCGGGTTCGCTACGCTCATGAAAAATGATTCCATCATTTTTTCACATGTAAGTGTTTTTCGCCATGTGAAAGTATTGCTACCTAAAAAGCAAAAGACCTCGCCTTAACAGACGAGGTCCTTTAATTATTTAGCCTGGCAGTGACCTACTTTCACATGGCGAATGCCACACTATCATCGGCGCTAAGCGTTTTCACTTCTGAGTTCGAGATGGAATCAGGTGGTTCCCACTTGCTATTGCCGCCAGGCAAACCGTGCGTAGCACGTCCTAAAGCCGAAAGGCTGAAGGATCTCCTAAAGGATTTCTATCCTATAGGGCTACATATTCTTACAATTCAAGCAGTCTAAAGAAGTATGTTGACTTTCTCAACACCCAGATCATTTGGGTGTTATATGGTCAAGTCTCACGGTTTATTAGTACAGGTTAGCTTAATGCCTTACAACACTTCCACATCCTGCCTATCAACGTTGTGGTCTACAACGAACCTTTAGGAGAGTCAAGCTCTCAGGGTGACCTAATCTTGAGGGAGGCTTCCCGCTTAGATGCTTTCAGCGGTTATCCCGTCCGTACATAGCTACCCAACAGTGCCACGGGCGTGACAATTGGAACACCAGGGGTACGTCCACTCCGGTCCTCTCGTACTAGGAGCAGATCCTCTCAAGTCTCCAGCGCCCACACCAGATAGGGACCAAACTGTCTCACGACGTTCTAAACCCAGCTCGCGTACCACTTTAAATGGCGAACAGCCATACCCTTGGGACCGGCTACAGCCCCAGGATGTGATGAGCCGACATCGAGGTGCCAAACACCGCCGTCGATATGAACTCTTGGGCGGTATCAGCCTGTTATCCCCGGAGTACCTTTTATCCGTTGAGCGATGGCC
>JANQSD010000017.1 GCA_028284225.1 Arenicellales bacterium | reverse complement strand
ATCCAGCTGGGTGCGAATATGGTCCCAGGCAATCGGTTCTAAATCCCCTAACTCACCGTACGCGGTGTTCACTTCAAACGGGCCGTAGTAATGTTCACGCCCGTCGGCATCCACACTGGAGATCCCTAACGCCACTAACTCACGGATACGGCCGGGAATACGTGCACGTTTACGGTAACTCTGCGGTTCCACCGCATTACCACTACCGCTTTTAACTAACCAGTTATGCAGTTTCTCCCACTCACCGTCAAACCCGTCTAACCCCCACAGTTGAAACCCGACATTAAACAGTTCACTGTTTGTCCCCCAGTTCGCCTCAACCCAATCGCCACTGCGGGTACTGTCGAAATGGGAAAGCGTTACAGGAGTAACTACAAGTGAAATAGCATGATCTTCGACTTCTCCATCATTAGCCACACCTATAGGAGAAGGTGAATTATCGTCAAAGAACCCACTGCTTGTATCGGTTGTAATACGAGCACGGATATATGTATCAAGCGAGGCTTGAGGGTTGGCATTGAGCATAGGAACATCCGACCACTGCAAAGTTGCAATACCGGCACAACCGGCTGGAATGTTACCTGTGCTGAAGGTGTCGTCATTATAAATCGGACTAGCAGTACATTGCGGTGTAGCTGACGAAAAAGCAACAATAGACGCATCGGATCGATCAGAAGCCTCTAAGAAAGAATTATCGGGTGTCAATGCATCTGCACCCCAATCTATCCAAGCCGCCAATACAGCGGGATTTGTGGAGGCTGAATTATCAACCTGGAAAGAGGCTCGATAAATGCCATTGCCGTTATATTGTTGAAGGATTAGTGTTGTATCTTCATCATTGATATTGTCATTATCATCGCCAACTGGAGGATCATTTGCCGCTGCTGGGATACCATCAAAATTGATATCCGGTGCGGTGTTACCGATAAACGGACCATCCGTTGTAGTGACGTGTATGGGGCCACCAGACGCCTCCAGGGTAACATAGCTATCAGGTGCGTCACCAAAATCAACAATCCTCCTGTTGGTATAGGTACAGACAATATTTTCACTTGAGTCCATATCCAGTTGCACAAGAGTAGGTGTAGCCGGATCAGGGGTAAAGTCTGAAGTATCACCAGTAGGTATATCGGTAGTACAATTTACGGAAACAAATTCCCATTGCGGATCACTGGGCATTATCTCCTCAAGCTCATAGACACCAGGTGTTAATGGGAAAGTTGTTATTTCATTCATGGGGTCGAAAAAATCCGGTACACTAACTTGACCGGTACCGCTGACACCAGGGGAAGCCCCGGTTGTTGCAGCATTTTCCAGTACCTCTGTGCCCGGAATTAGCTGCCCCTGAGTAAGGCAAGACTGGCCCGTCTCCTGCCAACGAAAATCGAAGATATTATCACCATTTTCAGAGACTTTGTTGATTGTCAAAGTACCGGGTGATGCCCTGCCGAAAACACAACTAACAGTGGACAGACCCTCACCTGTGACAAATTCGTTTGTTAAATTATCTGAATCACAAAAACCAGCCGGTGTCAGTTCCGAGAAAGCATTCAAATCTATCGACAAGGTTGTCACGCCTATTGTAACCGTGGGTACCGGCAGATTAACAGTAACCACGGTGCGGTCATCACAAGGCCCGTTAGTTGCACCGAATGCACAAGGTGGAGTATTTGTAGTTTCGTCAAGATTGACATTAAATGACGGAGTCACTGAGACAGGGGTAACAATAGGATTTCCCATGGCATCACACTGGGAGATATCATTAAAATTAAACTCCGTGTTGAGAGTGATATCACCAATTACGGTACCGGTAATCGGATTGTTATAATGGGTAAGGCGCCCGAACTCCAGAAACCCTAAACCAAATATTGTGTTTGGCGGTGCAATTGTGCCGTCAAAACCGAAACCCGAACGGGAATTAACATTAGCTGGGGCACCATTACGGAACTGATTTTCCACTTCCGGCAAAGGGGACTGGTTCAATGCATTCGGCACATTGCCGCAATTCGGATTGCCGGCGGTATCTTCAACCGGGTTCGGCGGGTCACTATTTGCCGCACCATCCTCCGTACAATAATATTCACCGGTTGGGTTAGCAGGATTTGTTGCGCCACCCCATACGCCATTGACATCAATAAATTCTAATGAATCTATTGCATGAGTGATAGCAGACCCCATTAAGAAGACCATCAATAATGCTGACTTTAATATGCCATGCATCAGATTTCGGTGATAAATTTGAATCAAGCTGTTACATTCCAGCTTAGTTACGACAATGCGAGACCTAATCATCATTCCCCCCACAGGTTTAATAATTAATTATTAAACATTGAATCCAGTGCCGACCCTGAGTTCAACATTCCACTCTCAGTGAGTACGTTATCTGTCATAGCTAAAGGAGGTTACCCCTCATACTTAGCCAGTTCGTTAATATTCTTTCTGACCATCATCCTTCATGTACGGTAATTTTTGTTTATTTTAAAAAACAAAGTCACTAAAAACTTTACGTTACAACCCTGCTCCTTTTTTCGCGGTTTGTCAATACTTAATGGGGATGAATGCCAAACCATTTCTATTAAATATTTTTAATGAAAATTATTTTTTAGCTGCTGAATGACTAAACATTTTTAAAAGGATTACTAACTTTAGCCTAAATAGTTTCCTCACTGGATTCGAACTAATGTGTTTATTATTGAGCACTTATTCTGCTAAATTTAACACTAGCATCATTGATTCAGCTTAGTATGAAACCTAGTTTAAGACTCAGCACACAGCAACAGCTTGCACTTACTCCACAAATCAGACACACCATTCGCATGTTGCAGCTTGGTGCGAAAGAGTTAAGCAAAGAAATTGATGAAACCTTGCTAACTAACCCGTTACTGCAAGAATCTAAAACCTATCAAACTTCCTCATTGAACGATGATTATTTGGCTTGGCTGGAAAATCAACCTGAAAGCAAATTACTAACACTGGAAAATTACTTAATCAAGCAACTTGGTTATCTCAACCTTGACAGCCAAAGCTACGTAATTGCTTGTATCGTTATCTCACAAATTGATGATGATGGTTATTTGCGCTCAACCACAGATGAGTTAATTCAAGTGTGTACAGATGAAGGTATCACTGCTGATAATGAACGTATCAATCAGAGCATTAGTATTATTCAACAGCTTGATCCTGCAGGCATCGGCTGCCGAAATTTAACTGAATGTCTAAGCCTGCAAATCAGACAACAAAAAGTAAATAGCGAACTGAAGACTATAGCGTTGCAGATCTGTCAGTATCTAGAGTTGTTGAGCAACAATAAACAACAGCTACAAAGATCACTTAACATTGATAGTGAAATTTTTGATCAGGCTTTGAATTTGATTCAACAGCTCGACCCGGCACCTGGCAAAGCACTCGATCAACAACCCACTATTTATGTTCAACCTGACATCATAGTAACCAAATCTGAGGGTAAGCTTTTACTCCATATGAATCCGTCTATTAATCGCGGCATAGAATTAAATCAACAGTATATTGACTTATTAAAATCTTCGAACAATCGTGCTGATCGGGATTATTTGAGGAAAAATCTTGATAAAGCCAAGTGGTGGCTTAATGCATTGGTTCAGCGTAATAAAACACTTATGTCCGTCGCCCAATATATGACTGAGCATCAACTTGACTATTTTGACAATGCTGACCCCCAGTCATTGAAACCATTGAAGCAAAAACAAATTGCACAGGTTCTGGCGATTCATGTTTCTACTGTCAGCCGTGCTATACGTGATAAGCATTTGCAAACGCCTATCGGCGTTATCCCGATGAAGCAACTGTTAGCCGGCTCAATAAAAATTAATAATGAAAAATCCCTTTCAAATGAAGCGGTTAAGTCAATAATCAAAAATTTAATTAAAAATGAGCCTTCACAAAGACCCCTGTCTGACAGTAAGATAGTGTCAGAGTTAAAAACAAGAGGAATTGTTATCGCCAGACGCACTGTAAATAAATATCGTGAACAATTAAACATCCCTGCGTCTAACCAACGCAAAGTCATTTAATACATAGGAGATTTTATGCAAATCATCATAAGCGGACAAAACATTGACATCACCGACTCTCTCAAAGCTCACGTAGAAGACAAATTCTCCAAAATCAACAATCACTTCGACCACGTTACCACCACCAATGTCGTACTCAGCGTGGAAAAAAACAGACACTCAGCCGAATCAAACATACAAGCCAAAGGTGCTAGCTTTCATGCCAGCGCCGAATCAGATGATATGTATGCCGCTATTGATATGGTACTTAACAAATTAGACCGGCAAGTACTAAAACATAAAGAGAAAAAAACCGATCATCATCGCGGTGAAGCCAGTTTAAAATCGCAAGCCTTTGGCTAGCTATCCTGTTAGCAGACGTAATCAGACATCAGTAACAACCCATCTATTCGTCATTGCGGATCTGATCCGCAATATAACGGCTTTTGTTCGAATAAAAGCGCATTAGAATCAAATAAGTCTGATTTAAACCCAGGTTATAACTGATCCTTCAGATCACAGATTTAACTTAATGCCGGTTTAAACTTTCGTCTTGAATAAGATAGCAGTTACGATCAGAATTAATAGATGCCGGTTTTTCCCGGTATGACGATATAAAGTTAATGAGACGATACTGAATGCGAATAGTGATTATTTCAGGCCTTTCCGGCTCTGGCAAAACCATTGCCCTGCAAGCTTATGAGGATGATGGATTTTATTGCATCGATAATTTACCCGCATCTCTATTAGGTGAATTCATTACCAGCTCAAAGGACTCCCAAACCCGGGAAATTGCGGTCAGTATTGATTCCAGAAACCGTGAGTTTCTAGCAAAATTACCGGAACAACTTCACAAGCTTGATAATCAAAATATCAATTATCAAATCATTTTCATAGATGCAGAAGATGAAGTGCTGTTAAAACGTTACAAGGAAACTCGTCGCAAACACCCTCTGAGCAATACGATGGTCTCTTTGCCGGAAGCTATTTCGCAAGAGCGCAGACTGCTGGAACCGTTAAAGGAACAATCACACCGGGTATTTGAAACTAGTAATAAAACCCCTCATGAACTTAGACGACTGGTGCGTGATTTTATCGGGGCCGGCAAATCGACCGAACCGGTAATCTTATTTGAATCGTTTGGCTACAAATACGGACTGCCGCGCGATGCGGACTATGTTTTTGATGTGCGCTGTTTACCCAACCCTCACTGGGACGAAAAACTCCGTTCGTTCAGTGGTCAGGACAAACCGGTTATCGAATTCCTTGAATCTCATTCAGTCGTTGCGCAAATGCTGGACGATATCGCAAACATGATTGAAAAATGGCTACCTGAGTTTCGTAAAGAAAACCGTAGTTATATTACTGTTGCGGTAGGTTGCACCGGCGGCAAACATCGATCAGTTTATATTACCGAAAAACTCGCCCAGTACTTTTCAAATCAAGCCCAGACCCAGTTGCGTCACCGCGAACTTACTCACTCCTAAAATAAGAAAATTTAAGTTACTGCAAGATAACGGAGATTGGCTACACAAACCCCGGTTGATGAAGTTCAATTCATGTCTGATTCTTTACATGAATGTCTATATAATTCAGTGCCAGTATTAACCCTGATAACTGCATCGGCATGATTGAAGATTTAGACAATTTTCTTGATCAGGTCAACGAAGCACTTGCTTCGGAGACTGATGCAGATATTCGTGCGTTAATGAACGATTTGCATCCAGCCGATATTGCTGTGGTGCTGGAAAGTTTGCCGCCTGAAGAACGGGTCAGAGTCTGGGATGAGATACCTCTGGATTTATTGGGCGAAGTCCTAACAGAAGTCAATGAAGGGGTTCGCGAAAACCTAGTTGAACAAGGCGACTCCGACTTGATCGCACATGCCATCAGTACGTTGGATATTGATGACATTGCTGATCTGGTACCAACCCTGCCTGACGATGTTATCCGTAATGTCCTGTTTACTTCCGGTGACCATTCACAAGAAGATATTGACGCGATCTTAGCCTACCCGGAAGATACAGCTGGTGGCTTAATGAACGTTGACACCATTACCGTGCGTGCCAATATTCCAATTTCAGTGGTACAACGTTATTTACGGCTATTAGGGGAGTTACCCGAATATACCGACAAGTTGTTCATTGTGAATCGCGATAATCGACTGACCGGCATACTCTTTACCTCTGATTTGTTAACTAACGACGCCGAAAAGCGTGTGCGTGAATTAGCGGATACGGAACCGATTAAATTTGATGCCCTGGATTCAGACGCTGACGTTGCAGCAGCATTTGAACGTTATAACTTAATTTCAGCACCTGTTGTCAATAGTAATGATGAATTATTAGGTCGAGTCACAATAGATGACGTGGTTGACGTGATTCGTGAAGAAGCTGAACATGCCATCATGGCCCAGGCCGGTTTAAAAGAAGAAGAGGATATTTTCGCGCCGGTAATTAAAACTACTAAAAATCGAGCTGTTTGGCTGGGCGTCAATCTGATTACGGCCTTGCTGGCTTCCTGGGTCATTGGACAATTTGAAGGCACAATAGAAAAGCTGGTCGCCCTGGCAGTATTAATGCCTATTGTTGCAAGCATGGGTGGCAATGCCGGCACACAAACCATGACACTGGTCATTCGTGGTCTGGCAACAGATACCATTGGTTCGCATAATGCCTGGCGTGTATTGCGTAAAGAATTTTCAGTCGGCGTTTTGAACGGGCTGCTATGGGCAGTGGTTACCGGATCAGTCGCTTATTTTTGGTATGGTGACTACCAGCTTGGTGTCATTGTCGGTGTTGCCATGATCATCAACCTGATCGCCTCGGCCCTGGCAGGCGCTTTTATTCCCATATTTTTCGAAAAACTTGGTATCGATCCGGCATTAGCCAGTGGTGTTGCCTTAACCACGATTACTGATGTGGTCGGTTTTTTTGCTATTTTGGGGCTGGCAGCACTGTTCTTATTTTAAAGAGGCCTGAATTGTGGTTCCCATACTAATTCCGACCGCAAACTTAAACTCAATAGACTACCCGCTAGACATAGATGTACCGATAATTGCAAGTACATTGGGCCCAGAGTTCATCACACCTAAATGCAAACAAACCTAATGCAGCAATAAAATTAGGTAAAAGTCCCATTTATTTTCCCTGTTTTGATGGTAAAAATATGTTGATAATCAGAGCAAGCAGCAACATAACTAACAATATACTCAGCACTAACTTATGACCCCATAGTGAAAATGGAGTGGCACCTGAACGGGCCTGAACTGTACCTTGTATGACTGTAGCCTGGAATTGCGGCGCAATGGTCAGTATTTCTCCTCGATGATCAATAACTGCAGATAAGCCATTATTGGAAACTCGAATCAATGAACGAGCGTTCTCGATAGCACGCATTTGGGCCATTTGCAGCCGTTGATGAGGCGCCAACGAATCGCCAAACCAGGCATCTTCACTAACATTAACAAGTAAATTCGCCTGCGGCAGACTATGTCTGATCACATTCGCAAAAGCATCTTCATAGCAAATTGACACCCCTGCTTTTATACCGTTTATGTCAATTGGTGCTTGCGCTTGCTCATAGGCACTAAAATCGGACATGGGAATGTGCAAATAATTGAGCAACCATTCAAGCATAAATTTCAGCGGCAAAAACTCACCAAATGGAACCAAATGAATTTTCCGATACAAGGCTAAGCTTTGTTGTGCTTGCGTTGATACCACTGAATTATAGAACTGTCCCGTTGCAGGGTTCCGTTCAACAATACCAAACATAGCCTGTGAATTATTAGTTTGCTTAAGCTGTGTCCAAAAATCCTGTGGCAATTCTGATAGTAATAATGGTGCTGCTGCTTCAGGCCAAATCACCAAATCGGCATGCTCTCCCTGCTGGCTCAAAGAAATATATTTATCCAGTATTTCATTTGTCTTGGCGGAATTCCATTTATCCCAAATGCTGACATTGCCCTGCACCAATTTGACCGATAACGATTTTCCAGCTTGTGTGGTCCATTGCTGCTGACTTATAAAGTAGCTCGCCAACAGAACCACACTGATACTGATAATTGCCGGAAGTATTCGTTTACTTATTAGCAACAATAGTCCACAAGACAGTAACACCACAGCCAAACTGACCAGATAAATACCACCCAAAGGTGCCCAGGCAACCAATAAATTATCTGTCTGGCTGTAACCTGCTGCCAGCCAGGGTAAACCTGTAAATATCCATTCTCTGACCCACTCGGCTAAAACCCATACTGGCGTGATCACGAAAAAAAGCCTGATCAGAGTGCTCGCTGTCCCAAACATAGATTGGATGTATCCGACAATGGCTGGGAACAATGCTAATCCCATGACTAATATCAGCACAGCTGCAGCAGCCAGTATCGGCGCCATATTACCAAACGTGCTTAGACTGACATACATCCATGAAACGCCAGCCCCAAACTGACCCAGACCAAACAACCAACCTATAACAAATGCCTGCTTTTTAGTTTGACAATTAAGCCATAACCAGAACAGCAACCCTAATGAAATGAAAACTACCGGGAAGGCCTTAAACGGCGCGAAAGCGAAAACAAATACTACACCCGCTAATAACGCAAGCAAAAGCTGCTGTGCCTTGCTGATTTTCATTATTATTTCTAGAACCTATCCCAAAATAGTCGAACGATGTTCAGACGAGGCAATAGTGAACAAAAAAGCGCAGTCTACTGAACGTAAATGAGCATTTTGAGTGAGCTTTTAATGACGTATCAACGAGTGCAGACATTTTGAGATAGGTTCTAATTTCTTATTTGCGCAATTTAACTAAATGCACTCGTCGACTATCTGCATTAAGAATCTCGAACTGCAAAGATTCCAGGTTTACTAATTCACCCCTTTTAGGCATATGTCCTGCCTGGGCAATAATCAAACCACCTATGGTGTCGTAGTCCTGATCACTAAATTCAGTTTCAAAACGTTCGTTAAAATCTTCGATCGGCAAACGGGCTTTGATGATGTACTCATGCTCGTCATGACATTTGACCATATTCTCCTCTTCGTCAATGTCGTGTTCATCTTCAATATCACCAACAATTTGTTCAATCACATCTTCGATGGTCACCAATCCATCTACCCCTCCATACTCATCGACCACGATTGCCATGTGATTGCGATTCTCCTGGAATTCCGTTAGCAATACATTAAGACGTTTGCTATCAGGAATATAGATCGCCGGCCGTAGCACATCCTTGATATGAAACTCCTCGTCATCATTATGAAAATACTTAAGTAAATCTTTGGCCAGCAATATACCGACAACCTTATCTCGATCACCATCGTCAATAACCGGGAAGCGTGAATGTGAAGAATCAATTAAGATAGGTAAAAAATCCTCTGGGTCATCATCCTTGTTTACCACTACCATTTGTGCTCGAGGAATCATGACATCACGCACTCTGAGCTCAGATACCTGGAACACTCGTTCGATGGTATCCATTGACTCCTGATCTATTAACGCTTTTTCTTTCGCCTCCTTAATGACATCCAGCAATTCCTCCCGTGTTTCGGGCTCACGTTGGAACACCGATTGAACTTTATCCCACAAAGAAGACTTAGGTTCGGTCGTTGTGCTCATCATGCTATTACCTGATACGGATCATCGTATCCTAGTTCATTCATTATTTTTTGTTCCATGGTTTCCATTTTCTGTTGTTGTTGCTCCTCATCATGTGTCATTCCTAGTAAGTGCAAGGTCCCGTGAACAAGCATATGCGCCCAACGGCTATTAACGGATTTATTAAATTGCCTGGATTCAGCGCGAATAACAGCGGGACATAAAACAATATCACCAACGAGCCTGCTATCTATCCATGCCGGTAACTCGGCCGGGAAAGAAAGTACATTAGTAGGCATATTCTTGCCACGGTATTGATTATTTAAAGATTGGATGGTTTGTGCGTCGACGATCTGCACATTAATTTCGGCATCCATACGACCCAAAGCCCGACGTGCAACGTCAACTGCTTTGAGTATGAAACTCGATTCAGGAACGTCTTCGTCTTCAGAATCAATGGTCACGGTAATATTATCGCTCATTGCGTTCATCAGACTCGGTATGTGATTCATAAGCTGTCACAATACGTTGCACAAGCGGGTGGCGAACCACATCTTCCGGCTTGAAATAGGTAAAGCTGATTCCCTCTATGTCGGTGAGTACCCGGCCAGCATGCTTAAGTCCCGATTCGACATTTTTAGGCAAATCAATTTGTGTTACATCGCCGGTGATCACTGCTTTTGACCCAAAGCCGATTCGAGTGAGCAACATTTTCATTTGCTCGATAGTCGTATTCTGGCCTTCATCCAGTATCACAAACGAATCGTTTAAGGTACGGCCACGCATATATGCCAGCGGAGCAAGCTCAATAATATTTCTATCCATCAAGCGCGCCACTTTCTCAAAGCCGAACATCTCATACAGCGCATCGTATAACGGCCGCAAATACGGATCGACTTTCTGCCCGATATCACCCGGTAAAAAACCCAGTCGTTCTCCTGCCTCTACGGCAGGTCGAACCAGCACAATACGTTTAACCTCGTCCTGATTAAGGGCTTGTGCTGCACAGGCAACCGCCAGAAAAGTTTTCCCGGTACCGGCCGGGCCAATTCCAAAATTAATATCGCGAGTTAATATTTGCCGCAAATAATGGCGCTGGCTCGGATTTTGGCCTTGAATCTTCGCTCTTGGTGTGGTGATCACTAACCTTGAGTTCTCGCTTTTATCTTCGTCTGTCGAAGCGCTTATATCCGTCAACGTCATATGCACTTGTTCTGAGGTAATGGCATCCTTATCATTAATTTTGGAATACAAGGTCTGTAATACATCACGTGCTTTATTCGCTTTATTCTGGTTACCATTAATACTAAATAAGTTACCCTTGGAGACAATCTTTACATCAAGATGCCCTTCAATCTGCTTAATATTGGAATTCAACTCCCCGCAAAGTGCGGCAAGGCGTGAGTTATCGGCAGGGTTTAAGGCGAAGGTTGTCGAAGTCTGGGGACTCAACTTATTCTAAATTTGTGGTACATAAGATAATTATGCGGCAAATCAGGCATTTGCTGCAAGCTCGAATTTTAGGTTTTTATCATCTGTATGATTAACAATACAACCGCGCAAAGAATTCGGCAAAGCTTCAGTGATCATCACATTAGCAAAATCTCCGATTTGCTTTTTATCACCGTCAAAGTTAACCACTCGATTATTTTCTGTGCGCCCACAAAGCTGATCAGGATCTTTTTTGGACACCCCATCGACCAGGACAGATTGTACTGTGCCGACCATATTTTGACTGATCTGGCCCGCCATCTCTAGAATTCGCTGCTGTAAGGTATACAAACGTCGCTGTTTAACAACCATTGGGACATCATCAGGCAAGCTCGCTGCGGGCGTACCTGGACGCGGGCTATAGACAAAACTGAATGAGTGATCGTAACCAATGGCTTCAATCAAATCCATGGTGGCTTGAAAATCATCAGCGGTTTCACCCGGGAAACCGATAATAAAATCTGATGACATGCTAATGTCCGGCCGATAACGGCGCAGCTTAGTGATTATTTCAATATACTGCTCGGCCGTGTAATTACGCTTCATCAGTTTAAGAATACGATTTGAGCCGCTTTGTACCGGCAGGTGCAAATGATTCACCAGAGTTGGCAAATCTTTGTAGGCGCGAATCAAATCGTCACTAAATTCAACCGGATGAGAGGTGGTGTAGCGAATCCGGTCAATGCCATCAATTTCAGCCACGAAATATAATAATGCGGCAAAATCAATCTGCTCACCATCGTGCGTTTTGCCGCGATAAGCATTCACATTTTGCCCAAGCAAAGTAACCTCTCGAACGCCTTGTTCAGAAAGCTCGTAAATTTCGGTAATGACATCATCGAAGGGGCGTGAAAATTCTTCTCCACGTGTATAGGGCACTACACAGAAAGTACAATATTTACTGCAACCTTCCATAATTGATACATACGCCTTAACGCCATCAACACGTGGCGGTGGCAGGTTATCGAACTTCTCAATTTCCGGAAAGGTAATGTCGACTTTAGCCTGCTTATCCTTAAGCACTGAATCATACATTTGCGGCAATCGATGATAGGTCTGCGGCCCAAACACCAAATCCACATAAGGAGCCCGTTTCATTATCAGGTCACCTTCCTGGCTGGCGACACAACCGCCCACACCAATGACCAAATCTGGATTTTCATCTTTCCAATTTTTCCACCGACCCAATTGGGAAAACACTTTTTCCTGGGCTTTTTCACGCACTGAACAAGTATTTAAAAGTAACAGATCTGCATCTTCTGCTGCATCTGTTTTCTCAAAGCCATGGGACACGCCAAGCAAATCCTGCATACGATCAGAATCGTATTCATTCATTTGGCAACCAAACGTTTTAATGAATAGTTTTTTGGACATTTCCTAAAGACAGATGAAGCTAAAAAATGGCAGGCGATTATAACGCTAATACCTTGATTTTCATAGTATCCTTAAGGTTAACTCACCACGCATTGTTATGGCCTAACAATTTGCGTATGCCATAATCAGGTTTTGGATTCATGTGATCAAAATGAAATTTTTAATTCTGCAACACATCGATATTGAAGATCCGGGTTATATAAAAGATTTGATGTTGGCCGATGGCTTCAACTTGACAACAATCGAACTGGACCAAGGAGATACTATTCCAGAAAATTTTTTAGATTATGACGCCATGTTTTGCATGGGTGGTCCCATGGATACCTGGATGGAAGATGAGTATCCCTGGTTAAAAGTCGAAAAACAGAAGATTAAAGAGTATGTCATCGATGCAGAAAAACCCTTTTTAGGATTTTGTCTGGGCGCCCAGCTTCTGGGAGAAGTTTTAGGTGGCCAAGTAGTCAAATCATCAACGCCGGAGATTGGAGTGCTGGATGTCAACTTGCTCGAAAGTAAAACCAGTGACAGGCTTTTTTCGTCATTTCCTGATCAGATCAAAGCACTGCAGTGGCACTCTTTTGAAGTTCAAAACTTAGAAAATAATGATTCTGTGACACTAATAGCGTCTTCAAACACAACTAAATATCAGATTTTTAAATATAAAAATCATGCCTATGGGATTCAGTTCCATATCGAAGTCAAAAACGATACTGTTGCGCAATGGGGTTGTGTGCCGGAATACAAGCAAGCTTTGGAAAATACGTTAGGCATTGATGCTTTAACCCAATTCAAAGCTCAGACGGCCGCTAACCTTGCAGACATGAATCGCTATTCGACCATTGTTTATGAAAACTTTAAACAGTTACTGCAAACGAACGCAAAGTAATTGAAATACGACGGCCGTTATAACGTTTGAATTTAGTCCTAAATCGACTACAAGACCAATTCATCAGGATCAATATCGGCAGGTAGCTCTTCGCCCAGATCAATCAGATGTTGCTGTAAGCGCTCCAATTTTTCCTCAAGTTTTTGACCTCGTACTTCTAGACTGACTAGTCTTTTATCTATTCGACTTTCCCGTTCAGTAATACGCCCAAGTTTGGTTTCTAATCGTTTACGCTTTTCTGACTTCAAATCAGGATCAGCCAGTTTCGCTTCAATTTCGTCACGCTTTAAGTCCAACTTATCTTGCCTGGCGTTTAGTTTTTCTTCACGCAACGCGATTTTTTCCTGACGGGTTTCAATCAGTTCTTGTTTAGCATTCATCCGATCCAGTTTATTCTCCATCTGTTTCAACGCGTCTTTACGGCCTTTGATATCCGCATTGAGTGCGTTAAGTTCGACAGTCTGCTGTATTTCCGGGGTCAGTAAATCCTCAAAAGTCGGTTCCGGTTCGACTATTTCGGGTTCTTCATCTATAACGAATAGCACTTCCAAAAATTCAGCCGGTAATTCTTCTGGCAATATCGGTGGTGATTCCACTGTTTGTTCATTTTCTGCGGTGGTGACGGCTTCTTCCAGTAACGGAGGGACTTCCAATTCTTCCAGCAAGACAGGATCAACGGGCTCCATCTCAGGTAAAGGTGTTTGCGCCAAAGCAATGTTGGCACTAAACAAACCTGTTAAGACAATTAACTGGGAAATGTGTAGATTGGTTTTCATCATTGAGTATTGGTTCAAAGTTATACGTTGTTACTATCGACTTACTGATTAAATGCCGCTTCGATATCCTGCGTTGGAATACCCGTTTGCCGCGACACAGTATCGATTACCGGTGTAATGGAACTATTGATCACGGCAGACTGATCTGAACTTGAAACCGCATGGGCATTTCCTAATGAGCCGATAGCTTCATTGTTATCCAGGCTTAACTGCGGATCAGTCAGTTCGTTCACTGTTAAAGACTTTAATTCAGGCAAGTTTAATGACTGGTTGATATTAGGCACTTGTGCAACCGGCACAGGCTTAACTTTAGTCAACGATTGCATTTTTTCACTGTATGCAGCAATATCTGCTTTCTGCTTTTCATTGAGCTCAACGTCATCAGCATTTTCGTGCGCTTGTTCATCAAGCTGATTTAAAACCTGATCGGTCGATGCTGGCGTTGATTCCGATAGGTTATTGATCTTAAACTGCCAACTCATCAATGCCAGCGCAGTTAACACCATCACAACCACTACTGTTCGGTTCATATTTTGTATCTCTTCGTGCTAAACAAAATGTAACGACTATTCATCATTTTGTGGCCTCGAATGTGCCTCTCACATTCGTTTCCTGTTCAAGCAAGTCCAAGCAGACTTGACCGGATACCGTACCAGTGATTCGGTTTCCACTGACTGTGCCTCTTAAAATTGTGGTCGTCTCACAAAAAACTGTACCGCCTGCTTCAATGCGGTCAAGGGCATTCACCGTAAAACTATTTCCTGATAATGCACCCTGAGCCGTTTCACCTTCCCTATCGATTACGGTGACTCGACCATTGGGATCAATACGAATAGTTAGCGTGTCGGTCGCCGTGACTGAGCCACTCAAGCTCGTATCTGCTGTTAAGGTGACAGTACCGTTATAGATGCCTGCTAAATTACCAGCGGGCGTGCCCCCACTACTACCACTGCTTGAACCACCGCCACCACATGCCGTCAGCAGTAACAATGTTGAAAAAAGTAAAAACCAGTATTTTTTTGTCATCATGATCTTAAAACCCCAATGATTGAATTAGTCGTCCATCATCAATAAAATCTGCAAGATTGCACTGATGTCCACTTTCTCCTTCAAGGTGGGAATCTTACCGACAGTTTTACCAAACTCAGCTTTGACCACTAAATTATGGCGCTTGATGCATTCACTCAACACCGTAATCACATCTCGACTGACACTATCTAAATCACGTGCGCCGGTTTTGGTTTGGGGCAAGATAAAATTCTTCTGGAAAGTGATATGTTTGTGGCGATCCGTTTCATTGGCCCAAGGCACGGTAGTCGGCCGAGGTGAAATCGCTTTATCCACTTTTTCCCAAGCTATAGGACATGCATGTTGCAACAACACAATGTTACTGGCTCCGTGAAGTTCGTCATTGGCGGCTAAGGCGTTTTGCACGCCCATCATCAAAATAATAAAACTAACTGTTAAATATCTAAACGTAACTATCACATTCATAAAATTTCATCTCATCTGAAACCGTGTTTGGTTCTGATTTCATATCTATTGCAAATGACTCTCATTTGTCACTGGTCTTCTCTTCTTTTCTTTTTAGTTCCACAAATGCATTACCATCTGAAATATTTATGTTGATTTTTTTAATATAATGAAAATCACTTTCATTACTAGATTTCACAGGCAAATGGTTATCAAGCCATAAAGTCATACCAAAAAAAGAATAATTAAACTCCTCCCAAATCTGCTTAATATCTTTAGAATTTATATTTGAATCTAACAAGAAATAACAATCATTGAAATTTTCATAGCTTCGATATTGAATAAAGTTATCTGGGTAAATATTAAATGGAAAGCTTTTTGAATAGCTATTTATATGCTCAAAAAAGGGAGTTAGCAAAATGTATTTACCATTTTCTACTTCCAAGATGATCTTATTAATCAATTTTTGTCTTTCTTTAATAAAGAATTCACACTCATAGTCGCACATGTATTTATAAGTAAAATCATAATGCCAATTATTTGCGACTATGTCAGATAATGGATCATAGCAATCTGGATGAATTAAACTAGCTTCAAATTTATCAAAATAATTTGATAGATATTTTTCTATTAATGAATAACCTCCATATCTCTCTTTTAATAAAGACAGGTATGTATCTTGACTCAAGTTTGTGAGCATTTTATTTGTCTAACCAATATTTGTCTTTAGGATCTCGAACTATACCATCTGGGTACACATCTAATGGTTTTTGCCCAGGATATGTAACTCCAACATGAGGACCTTTTGGCGGATCATGTGCTTGATCAGGATGAACTTTTGTACCATCAGGATGAACCCAATTACCTTGACCACTACTTTCAGGGGGTCCAGTACCTTTCCATTCCCATTCACCTGAGTCATCTGGTGGCTGTGAGCCATCTTCCCAATAATCAACCTCCTTATTAATTATTTTATCCACGCAATTTCCATTCGAATCACACCCTCCTGTAGCTGAGCTATAGGTAGCAGCACTGAATCCTAACGAACCAAAGAATTTCCCAACCCGCCCAAATACTTTAAATGCATCATCTACCCACTGCCCAAAACCACCTTCAGTATGCGCCACATTATTAAAGAAACGTGCAAATAAACCTAATCTTGCTCCGGTACTGAAACTGCCACCAGCTAATTTACTCACAGCACCGGCCAAAATACCACCATAAATCGTGTCCAGAAATAGATTTCCACCTGCCAAACGGTTTATGCCGGGCCCTGCACCTTCAGTGACAAACGAAGTTAAAAAACCTTTACTAAAACTCAAGCCCGATAATTTATTCGATAGACCACCTACTACACCGTGAGCAATCGACTTTGCAATCTGACCAGCCCGGCTTAAACCATAGCGGACAAAATCTCCTGCTTTGTTAAAAATAGCTCTTCCGCTACTAAATATCGAATTTTGACCTATACCATTAAAGTAATTTCCCACACCGGCAAAGGCCGCCGCTGTCAATCCACTATATAAGGCACCCTTCAACGAACCTGTTGAAATCAAACCTCCAGCAAAACCGCCCACAAAGGAGGCGCCCACCAAAGCTAAACCACCTGCAGTACCACCAAAAATCGCTCCAGAGCCTCCTGCCCACGCAGCAGCAAGACTGGCTGTATGCCCTGTTAGTGCCCCGAAGGTGACCACTGTAACCACTACCGTGACGACAACTGCAACAATCTGCCGCCAATATTTCTTGACGAATTTGACTACAGCCTTTACTGCCTTAACGACAGCTTTGACCACTTTTTTGATGACTTCAACGATCTTCTTGATGATCTTTTTGATCGCCTTGATGATCTTTTTAAACAGTTTTTTCAGCCAGCTGAAGAAATACCCGCTGGGGTCAGTGAGGCTAAGTGGATTATTGAGCACGTAACTATAGCGATTCAGGCTCTGGCTCATCAACGGAGACTGGATATGCGGGTCAGCACTTAGGAACCGTCCAAAGGTGGGGTCATAGACCCGGCCTTTCATGTGAATCAACTCCTGCCCATTTAAGTAACGATGATCGGTAAAACTTCGGTCGGTGATCGGCAAAAATCCCGCTGCATATAGCGGCTGATTTGCGGCATCTATAATTGCAATGCGCTTTTTACCAAATGCATCGTAATGGTTCTTTTCAATTACATCCCCGTTGGCATCGGTGATCATTATCACACTGTCTAAGTGATCCTGATGCAGATAATGAGTGGAATTCACCACTGGCAGAGTTTCATCCGGGTTGGTCAGTGTGGGCTGAGTTTTCAATACCGCAATGGTATGTCCGGCCATGGTCAGGTGATGCACGGCCTCGGTTTGGCCGCCCTTGATGGTTTCCTCGTAAATCCCGCCGATGTATCGGGTTTCCCGTGTCTCACTGCTGATGATTTCCTTTTGGTAAATCAGCTGGCGTTCCGGACCGTAGGCAAATTGGTTAATCGCCCCATTTTTGCTAATGTGCACCGGCTTGTTATAACTCGACCACGTCGTGGTTCGACCGGCACCCCCGGTCTGATTACCATTATCATCATAACCAAAGCTGGCATTGATCGCACCGGTGGTCGAGATCATGGCATGCACTCCGGCACTGCCACCATTGGTCATGCCGGAGCCGTAGGTGTAATGCCCCACATCCGACTTATAGGTTAAATTGCCGATGGCATCGTACCCAAAGCTCTGATTCTCATTACCGGTGAGCTGGTACAGGTTAGCCCCGGTACCGGTTAGACTACTGCTGGTCAAGCGATTGAGATTATCATAGCTAAACTGCTCAAAGACATCATTGACAAAATCATCACGCTTTTCAAGATTGCCCAGCACATCATAATCAAAGAACTGTTTTTGTAATTCATTACTGCCTTGCTTGGCTTGTATGCCAGTGGTGCGACCCCGAGCATCATAATCCCAGCTGGATTCCACCCCGTTACCATATCTGGCCTGTTTGATTTGACCGTCTTCGGAATACGCCAAAGCTTCCCAGTAGGTCGTACTGGAGGCTTTGTATTCGGTTTCTTTAGTTTGTACTAACTCATACTGAGTATTGGCATCTTCAATCAATTGGTTGATCGGATCAATCAGCTCCTTAAACCGGTAATAGACATAATTACGATAGAAAAACGGGCTTTGGGTATAAAGCTGATTTAAATACGTGCCGATCTCTCCATAGCTGGTTTGCGCCCATAATTCACCGCTCTTACAATGGTCTTGTTTATAGATCGGCAGTTTTTCGGCCTGCACCATCTTTTGGGTGACGTGATTGATATACCAGCGTTCTTTTTGACCATCATCATCTGAATCCCAAGACATTAAACTCGCCGCACCAAACCCAGCCGGAACAGATTTGAAGGGCCCGGCATTGGGATCATCGTAATTGGCCTTCTGCGCCGCCGTGAGATTTGTACCGTTGATATACGTGCCGGATATTAGCGGTGCCGTGCCGATCTTTTTGCATTGCCACACCCCGGCGTATTTTTCCACCTGTTTTTTATAATGGGCATAACGGCCCGTGTCATTGGCCGGGTTATTGTCGCCCTTATCGTCATTGAGCAATAAGGCCACAAGACTATGATTACTGGCCATCGCCCCGTATACCGTCATGCCGCGCACATAGGTATTCGCTTTATCCACATAACTGTTGGCTGTGTTCGCTAATGAATTCGCCCGGTTTGCATGGTAATTAGCCATGTTGGCATAATTGTTAGCGCGACTGATGAACTGATTGGCCCGTTCAGCTTCCTGATTTGATTTAGTGACATTACCGTTATAATTATCGATATAACTTTCGACATGGCGCATTTTGGCCGCAGTCAATGACGAAACGCGTTTAAGCAGCAATGCCGTTTTACGCTGATAGTTATTGCGCCAGTAACACTGATCGTCACGAGCCGCATAACTTGACTGAATCAGTGCATTCAGGACACCTTGGACCAGGGATCGAATAGTCTGATCAAATGGATGACCGGCATCGACACCATTGCCACCGCCCCCGCCAACTGGGGGTTGGCTCGATCCATTCGGACACACATATGAACGGCCGGTCTTTTCATAATAAGTTTGAGTGGTATACGGCAACCATGAAAAAGCATTAACGGTTCGAGTACATTTATGCGTGACTCGATCACCATCACGGGCATTATCGGTTTGGATCAGGCTCCAGCAGACGTTACGCCGACCATCACCTAATCCCGGTAACGGCCCTTTACCGTCACGGCATAATCTCGCAAATTCCGCTAACGGTCCGTCATGCAGGTCTCGACCTGCCGCTTTGCAGCCTGCCTGAAGATCCGTTTTCGCCTTGTTCAGCCACGCATTTGCAATGCGTTGGTAATTTGCAGCTGCATTCAAATGTGGCTGAGCTTTGTCCGCTTCTTGATTTGACAAATTACGGTGGTGATCCGATTCACGCCCAGCCACCAGCGCCTGCTGCTCATAATCACGGGCAATAGCGATATTCTGATCATAGGGCCCCCGGTAACGCTGGTATTCGGCATAGTAATCCTGTGACCATTGGGCATGTTCATTGAGTACATTCGCGGCATCACGGGCATAACTTTGCCAGGTGTTCGCATTGGATACCGCCCCATTGATCAGGTCAGTTTTAGCCTTAACCTGATCTTCCAACCCACCGCCGGCATATTCAGGATTGCCCTCAGTGTCTTCGCCGGTTCTTCCCCCTAGTAAAAGTTCGCGGTATTCATCCAGTTGCTGCTGGTGCTCGGCTTCCGCCACCCTGGCCTCCTGCACCCTATCTTCATATTTGTAGTATTCGGTCAGATAGGCCTGATAATCTGATAAATCGACACTGTTGAGCTTCATCGGAAACCCGGTCGGATCATAGTCCTTGGTTAAGACCAGTCCACTTGGATATCGCTCCCAGGCTACTCGATCTGTAGCACGGTAATAGCCGCGTTCACTGATGTAACCCTGACCTTTGATATTGATACTTTCCTTAACAGGTCGACCTGATGAATCGTATTCATGCTGTCTTGAATACCCTTCATGTCCGGCATTCACACTGGCCAACATGCCAATCGCATTGCGACCGCTGTTGCCAAGTGGCGCTGAATCATACGTCCAGGTGGTCGTGCCTTCGGCTTCGCTGCGTGACGTCAGGCGATCGAGCTTATCGTAAACCATGTTGACAACCTGACCCTTGGCATCGGTTTGTTGAGTCAAATTTCCAAACCCGTCGTACTGATACTCCCAATGGCCCATATCAGGGTCGTCCATTGATGTTTTACGGCCAAAAATATCGTAGTTCAGCACAATCTCATTGCCTGCTGAATCAACGGTCTTGGTTAAGTTGCCTTTGGCATCGTACTCATATCGGGTCGAGTTTGAATCCGCATCAACCGACAAAATGGGTTTGCCACGCAAATCATTGGTAATCTTGGTGACTTGTCCTTTAGCATTAGTAGTAATAACCGTAAAACCGTCGTAATCAATCGAGGTCTCTGTACCATCGGTAGCTGTTTTAGTACGAACCCGATCTAAGGCGTCATAGCTGACTTGTTCATAATCCAGCGTGGCTTCACTGGTGCCGGGACGGGAAGTTTTAATCTTGCGGCCCAAATTGTCGTAACCGGTGGCAATATACAGGCTTGGCCCGTTTAAGGTTTCATTGCCGTCCAGATCAGCACCGGTGGTTTTCTTGAGTAGTTCACGCCCATAGGCATCGAAATATACGGTCTGAGGTGATTCACCCTGGTCATCCAATGCGGTCACAAAATACACAGCATTAGCAGGGCAATCTGAAGTACTGTTACACCAATATGCCAGGGCGACTTCCTTGGCTTGAGTCTGGCCGTCCCACAAGGCATCTTCACGCAACACCGTGCCAAACGCATCATAAATCGTTTTTTGTTCGAGCTGATTGGCATTGATCTGTGATATCGGCTTGCCCCAACGACTATCCACCGTCACGGTGCCGGTATGACCGAGCGGGTTCGTCGAAGAAACCGGAAAACGGCCATCACTGCTGTAGCCCACTGTTGAGGTACGCGATTCATTGCCACTGGTTAGTGTTGTGCTGATCACATTACCAAAACTGTCGTACTCATACGTGGTTGTCACCGATTGTGGATAACCCGGTTGCAACACTTCTGTAATTGGAAAACCATTATCGTTATACTGCGCGGTGGTAATGTTGCTTTGATCGGGTTGATTCGGCGCCTTAACTGTCACCGTAGTTTCAGTGGGTAGTCCCAAAATCCAGCTATCACCGCTGGTTTTGTTCTCATAAGTCGTTGTCGTGACGGTTTCAAAGGTTTGGTCCGTGCCACTCACTGTTTGAGTTTTTGAAATAGTATTGCCGAAATCATCGTAAACCGAGCTGGTCGTCGAAGTGCTCAATAGCGTTGCACTATCCGGATCATATTGCTTCACGACAATGCTGGGTGAATATGCAAAGATAGTTTTACCGTTATTCAAATCACGTTGATCGATTGAAGTCACTGTTTCGCTAAGTAACGTATTGTTTAAATACTTCTTCACCGTCTTGCTTTGGCCGGTAAACGGATACTCCTGATAAAATTCGGAGGCCACCATTAAGCCGGTACGCTCATCAGTGATGGTCCTTGTTTGAAACCCTAAACTGCCGCGACCTTCAAGGTTTGCTTTTAAACCGCCGTATTGATGTTCGACCCGATACCAGCCACTACTGCCGTCATTACTTTTAGCCGTATCCGGGAGCACCAGACCATCCATTTTTTGGATCGCCTTGACCAGCACCATCGGGGAATTAACCGCTGCCGACACACGGGTGTTTTGGGTGGAATCTCCAGGATTATAAAGTGTAGGGTCAGTTGACAATCCATATTCAATACGTGTCTCAATCCCCAATCCATTGGTATGCGAGGTTAAATAACCCGGTTGCATCCCATTGTCCAAAGTACCCACACTAGACTTGACCTGCCAGCCATTGACCGTGTCCATCGACATAAATGCTTCCGGCGAACCGTCGCCATCCAAATCGGCCAGCTGCAACATTGAACGGCTGGAGTGTGTGGTGTCTGAGGGTTGCAGATAAAATGGAATACTGGGAAGCAATGACTTTAGGGCATCATTACGCACCCAGGCTGTACCACTATGCTCATAAACAGACAATGGTACCGGATTGTCAGTACTGGATTCATCCAGGGCATGGATCACAAATTCAGGTTTTCCGTCACCACTGACATCCATAAGCTCACCGTATTTCAATACAGCCCCCGAACCCAGAACGGTGGTACCGCGAACAATGGGGGTGTAATGATTTGAGTGGACAAACCCATCGCCGGTATTCAACCAGACATTGAAAGCCGTTCCACCAGTGTCAAACGCCAGCGCCTGCCAGATATCCAGCAAACCATCACCATTAACGTCTACTAATTCAGCATTAGGAATACCCTTGTCATGCACACTGTAATCCATCAGCACAATTGGTAATTGATAGGACGGACTTTCGCTCCACCCTATGCCTGTATTCATGTAAGTCCGATTGCGAATATCCGTCTCGGATACTTTGGCCGATTCGACAAAATCAACCAACCCATCACCGTTAATATCTATCAGTTCACCTTGATAAACACCTTCTGAACCTATTGTGTGATCTGAAAACAAACCTGTATCTAATTTATAGCCGGTGCTGATTTGCCATCCTGAACCCGTATTTAGGCGGGTGAGGCGCGAAAATGCCCCTGACTTACGGCGTAGCGCCCTCACAGCATCCGGCAAACCATCACCATTGATATCTACATACTTCTCGTAGGCTTGAACAACACCCGTTCGCCCGATCACTACAGTGTAATACGGAGGCTGTAATTCACTGCTTATCTCAAAACCAGTTCCTGTGTTTAGCCAAGTGGTTCGCTTGGCTGTATTACTGCCATCAGCATGATATTGTAATGTGGCTTGAAAGTAATCAATCAGTCCATCGCCGTTCATATCTGCCAGGTTACCGACAGGAATGCCTTCATTATTAATCGCATAATCAAACAATGGGCCGGGTAATGTAAACGCTGAGGAACTCGACCAGCCATCCGCCGAACCTAACCAAGTTTCGACGATTGCTGACCCCGTTTCCGGCTGTACCGCAATGATCCAGTCATTAAAGCCGTCATTATTGATGTCCAGCACCACACCACGGGAACGGCCTTGAGAGTCCTGTAACGGTGACGGCGCTGAAATGGACGCATTTTGCCAACCGGTTTGAACCGGGGCATAGTCAAACCGACTGGGGCGATAGCATTTCTCGCGGTCGTTGTCGTTAGTGTCTACGGCACATTCATGAATGCGGGTGACCCGTGAAGTGCCACCGAAGTCACTTTGTGCATAAGTGATTTTGAATCGACGAGCAATCTTATTATCTGCGGTGGTGCTGATTTGTTTTAGCCGCTTCGTACTCTGAACCACTGAACCCAGTTGATAGCCGCTGGCCGTGTCCGGCCGCGATTCGTAATCAAAGTCCACACTCACCGGAGCATTAGTTTGATTCTGACTGCCGTAGCGGATTTGCGTCAGCGCAATTTCAGGAACAGCACTACCACTAATATCCGAATAGATATACCACAACCCATTGCCGGAGACATCTTCCAATGAACTCACGGCCCAGCTGATAACAGTACCATCAGACGCACGGGGGATTTTCGATAAGGTCGTCCTGCCAAAGGTTAACGTCCCGCCACTACGGGTAGTGACTTTAAATGATAACGGGCCATTAACCCCCGTACCGATGGCTTCAACTTTCTCAAACGAATCCAGCTGCGTGCCGTACACACTCCCGGCCTGACCTTGGGTGCCGTTGATTAACTTCAGAGGTCGGCCGTCCATGCAATACTGGTCCGAAGACAGATAGCGCACGGGTGCAGTAACACCGTGATCCACCGCCAAGCCTGCACAACGGCTGATGCTGGATAAACCACCGATATTCAGCTGGCCCTGCGCCGAAACGGACAGGGAGAGATTCGGGGCTACGCCTCGTACCCCAGGCGGTACCGTAATCGGCAGCGTCCACACCGCCTGCCCATTGCTGGTGACTTCGATATTCCCCTGATCCGAACCAACCGGCGTAATTGCCGCATATGATAAAGAGGGTTGAAACAAACCACCGAGACATATCAAACTCACCATCACAGATGAACAAAACCAGTGAAAGTAACGGTGTGTAGTAAGTATCATTGAAAACAATCCCTTGCCTATTAAGACTAACCTTAAAATAATGTCCTTAATGCTTTAAAGTGTGGCCACAGCAACGGCTACCGCCATAGTTGCATCCGTGCAGCCATTGGATTGGTCTTTACCAATGACCGTACTATCTCGATATGCCACATTAATCGACTGTTCCGTCAACTTTGCAATACGCAGTGAATTTAATAACTGCTTCCCGCCTTCTGTTGTTACATCAAAACGAAATTGATAGCCGTAGAAATTACAAGTAGCGGGGGGCGTCTGTGTTAGTGTGAAGCGTGCATAACCGCCAGAGTAGACAGTCAATTTACTAACCTTTGCATTGTTTACAGTTCCTGCGTAACTCATAGACATGACATTGAACAACAATAGTCCAAATACTGATTTTCGTATTTTCATAACTTAAATCCCTGATTAGTCTTTATACATATTTTCAATGTGGATAATCCGAGAATGAGATGTACACCGTGCATAAAACATGACTCTAGACCCATTGGTTTGTGCAACCAATCCCTGTGCATAAATCTCGCGTTGCATTTTATGGCTGGGAAGAACTTGAGCATGGTCGGCATCCGGGCAGGATTTGCCCCACTTGCCGCCCTTGGAGATAAATTGAATAATGCCACTTGACGTAACATCAACTCGAAGAATTTCAAGTTTATTGGTTAACTCTAATGGATAGGCCTGATAACCGTCACTGACATCCACAGCGGATGCTGAAGATATACAGCAGATGGATAACAGTAAACCCACTAGCTTTTGATTTATTTGGAATCTTTTAATCATTATCTATCTGTCCATTCAAAGTGTTTCATATTCAATTAGGCTGAGTAACGTGAACTTATCCTTGTTAAGTTCAATTTCATCTTTAACCCAGAAATCATCGGATGATAATAGCCATAAATTAATCGTTTCGCCTCACCCAAAAGGGTGAATTTTTCATAAACTTGATCATTTTTGACAAGCTTTCAATTTGATCTAAATAACTCAAAGAAATCTCCACGCTTAATTAGAATAATCTCCAGACATAAATTTCGAATAATAACTTTGAATAGTGAAATAACTATGCAACAGAAATGTCTGTTTATTTATTTATAGTCGCTGCAAACGAGCGCAAAGTAATTGAAATACGGCGGCCGTTGTAACGTTTGAATTTGGGTACCTCATGTTTGTAATGTTGATTAGTGGTTAAATTCATAACCACAACACCGCCGTTATCAACTTCAACATCATAATAACCCCTACCCTTGACCGGCCTGAAACGAGTAATGCGTTTTTCACCCAGCGAGATCATGATAATATTGCTTGTTGCAATCAAGCCCTGCTCACTATCGCGATGCGCACCAATATAATGGCCGAAATCTGCGTCATACCAATTTAATAACATGCCGTTCAAGCGATGATCTATATTTCGCCTGGCCCAGTCTAAATAAGGCATTAATATATTTGGCACCGGCTTTGCTTTACTGGCTTTTCCGGAAAAATGATAGTCATGCCCGTATGCCTGTTGCCAACGTGGTAGCTTGACTTCACGGCCGTGTAAAAAAATAACTGGGTATTCAGCAGGATGCAGTTGCCATAAGGTTTCAAATACGGCTTTCGAATTGCATAAGGATTCAGGCAGGCTGGTATGCCAAACACCATTTTCAGAGTCAAAAGCAACATAGTTAGTATCAGGGAGCATCTTGGATTTGTTAAACTAAAGCAATTTAACCCGGATTATGCAATAGAAATCTGCTGCGATGAAAAACTGCTTCAATCTCAAGCCCTTCCTCAGGAATTTGACCTCACCATAGGGTGGCTATGGCATCGCTCAAATTCCTTACAGGAACACTTGATCTTATTGCATTTTTTCCTCTCACGACGAATTCCATTGCATAATCCGGGTCTAATAAATCTAAGTCAGTATTAACAGGAGATTATCATGGCTTTTACAGTTACCTCACACGGTCACGCTACATTTTCCATCAACACAGGCGAACATAAACTCGTCATCGATCCTTTTTTTGCACCCAATAATCCGGCTGCCGATGTTGATGTTTCACAGGTAGAGGCTGATTTCATTCTGATTACACACGGGCACGGTGATCATGTGGCTGATGCAGTTGAATTGGCAAAAAATACAAACGCCACTTGTATATGCAACCATGAAATCCACGAATGGCTAATGAAGCAAGGCGTGGAAAAAGTCCATCCATTGCACATCGGTGGTGGCAATAATTTTGATTTTGGTCATTTAAAACTGACCATTGCTCACCACGGCAGTATGTTACCGGATGGATCTAATGGAGGTAATCCGGCGGGCCTGCTGATCACCTTAAAGAACGGTCAACGCATTTACATCGCTGGTGATACAGCACTGACCTATGACATGAAGCTGATTGGAGAAGCAGGACGTTTAGATTTAGCCGTACTGCCCATTGGCGATAACTTTACCATGGGGCCGGATGATGCGCTGTTGGCGGCTAAGTTTTGCGGTGCTCGTCATGTTATTCCTTGCCACTACAACACTTGGCCATTAATAGAACAGGATGCGCAGGCGTTTTGTGACAGATTGCTTATCGAAACCGGTATTACAGCAACCGTATTGGCGAGCGGACAAAGCTATCAGGACGAGTTTTAAACTCGCCCTGACCTTAACACTCAAACTCAGGCGGTTACAACTGCCATGGCATTGTCGATGGCAATTACAATCTCATCAATATCATCTTTGGTCGCGATCAATGCCGGACTCAAGCAAACGGTGTTATTCAAATCCCGAAAGCTGCGATTGGTTCGACCAATAATAACGCCCTGCTTCATGCACTCAGCACCAATACGCATCGGCACTGATTCATCTACCGGCTCTTTGGTTAGACGATCTTTCACCAACTCGAAGCCAACGAATAGACCCTTGCCGCGCACATCACCGATCATTTCATATTTATCCATTAATTCATTCAATCGGCCCAGTAAATATTCACCCTGAACATTGACGTTTTCTAACAGGTTTTCTTCTTCAATAATACGCATGTTTTCCAGCGCTGCAGCCGGACCACCGGCGCAACCGCCAAAAGTCGAAATATCACGGAAATAGCTAAGACGGTCAGACGCGTCATTTTTGAATTGGTTAAACACATCTTCCGTTGTCACCATACATGAAATCGCAGCATAACCGCTGGCTACACCTTTGGCCATAGTCACCATGTCAGGTTGGAAATCAAAGTGTTGATAGCCAAACCATTTACCGGTACGACCTACACCACAAACCACTTCGTCGATATGCAGCAGCACACCATACTGATCACAAATTTCGCGGATAGTTTCGAAATAGCCTTCAGGAGGAACGATTACACCGCCGCCAGCTGTAATGGGTTCCAACACTACGCTACCGACAGTATCAGGCCCTTCAGCAAGGATAACTTTCTCAAGCTCACGGGCATATTTTTCACCGTTATAAACATCCTCACCCGTATAAGGTGAGCGATAAGTACAACAATGCGGCATTTCCACAAATCCGGGGGTATAGGGGCCGTATTGATCTTTACGCTCTAGTTGGCCGGTAGAACTTAGTGCGGTGATGGTCGTGCCGTGATAATCACGGTCACGATAAATAATCTTGTGTTTCTTGCCACCAAACTTCATATGTGCCAACTGGCGAACCATTTTGTACGCCTTTTCATTGGCTTCAGAGCCCGAGTTGGAAAAATAGACACGGCTCATACCCGGCATTTTATCTATCAATTTTTTCGCGAATTTGGCACCGGGTACATTTCCCATTGAATTCGCGAAGTAACACATGTCAACCAACTGGTCACGAACAGCGTCGGCAATTCTTTCACGTCCATAACCAACGTTTACAGTCCAGACTGCACCGGAAACCGCATCCAAATATTCCCGGCCATTGGCATCCCATACCCGCATCCCCTTACCTTTGACCATAACCATCGGGTCATTTTGCTCAAACGGTTTATGTTGGGTTAAATGATGCCAAACATGTTGGCGATCATCACTAACGATCTCGCCAGTATCAATATCGTGGTTATCTAGGTCCATAGCCATGTCTCCAAAATCTTTGCGCATTAATCGATTGTATAGCCTTAAGATTAAGTCGTTATAGTGCTAAAAATTAGGGCCAGCAGCAATCAGAAACTAATACCAGCTTGAGGCGTTGTTACTGCTCTAACTTATCAAAATATATATAGCATATACCCACAAAGCGCCTGTCACCAGTAACGACAATAATACTGCTGAGCTACCGGTATCTTTGGCCTTTTTAGCATCCGGATGAAATTCCGGCGATGCCTTATCCACCACAGATTCCACTGCTGTGTTCAATAGTTCAACAATCAATACTTGCAGATGGCTAAATAAAATCAACGCTTTAAGCCAAACCGGCAAATTGAGAATAAGGCAAAGTGGGCTGAGTATTACCACAAGCAATAATTCTTGCCTGAATGCAGCTTCTTCTTGAAAAGCTAATTTAAACCCGGATAAGGAGTAGAAAAAAGCCTTCCAAATTCGTTTCATGCCTGTGGCAGGTGTTGGCTTCTCAGACATTAGGCCTTGGGAAGTCTAGATTATTATAGGGTAACCAAAGCAGTTTTCCTGCAAACATGTCGAGCAAACTGCCTTTACTCTTGTTCTGCTTTTTTTACTTCTTTTTCTATCAATCGAGTTACCCAATTAGACAAAGATCGTCCATCTTCAACAGCAATTTTCTTAGCTGCTTTTTTCAGTTCGGCATCAATTCGAATATTTAAAAGCTTGGTCTTCTTGGGCATAAAAATAGACTCCTCTATCAAAAACGAATAATAACATAAGAAATTAATGCATCGTTCCAGTTAGATTAAAAAGCACTTGTTTTATATATATATTGTGTTATATTTGTATATACATTGTTAATAAAAGTTAAAAAATTACTTTAAGATGAATATACATACTGCTAAAAATGAAATGAAAAATCCTCCGAAAGTTGATTTTTGGTTAATTATTCTGGAATTAGCCATTATTCTTCCATGCGTGACTGTTATTTATTATTTATTTGCTTAATCATCAATTAGTTATCCCGTCTTTTAATATAATCTTCCAGTCGCTGTTGATCTTGTTCGGTTACTTTAAGCCCCCATTTACTTCGACGCCAAAGTAAATCCTCAGCGGTTGTCACCCATTCGTGGGCAACTAAATAATCGACTTCGGCTTGATATAGACCTGCGCCAAAATGTTGGCCTAGATCTTCTATTGTGTCAGCATCTCGGCAAATAACGTTTGCCTGGGTGCCATAATTTCTAACGTAGTGCCATGCCAAATCCTTTGGCAACCAAAGGTTTTGTTGGCAAAATTCTTGCAAATACTGAGCAAAATCTGCGTTCTGAAAATCCCCTCCGGGTAACGGCGTATTGGCCGTCCAGGCTGTTACTGATTTTCCGAAGTATAAATCAATCATTTCCAATGCATTTTCGGCCAAACTACGATAAGTCGTGATTTTCCCGCCAAAGACAGATAAATAAGGCACCGGTTCTTCAATCAAATCAAGCACGTATTCCCTGGTGGCTTCAGTGGCTTCATCACTTCCATCCTGAAGCAATGGCCTCACTCCCGTGTAATGCCAAACAACATCTTGCTCGGTGATTTGGGCATTAAAATATTGATTCACAGATTCACATAAGTACCTGATTTCATTGCCTGTAATACTTTGCTTTAAGCATTGTTCAACCTCTAACTCAGTCGTACCAATCAAGGTATAGTCATGCTCATAGGGAATGGCGAACACGATTCGATTGTCCGCATTCTGAAAAATATAAGCCATATCGTGAGCAAAAATCCTGGGCACAACAATATGGCCACCGGATACCAAACGAATCGAACGTTGATGCTTTAAGTTTGCTTTGTGATCAAGAAAATCCACTACCCAAGGACCAGTAGCATTGACCAGAAACTTAGCCGAAACAGTCTTGACCTTGCCTTTCTTATTACTCAGATGAAGCTGCCAAACACCAGCGTCCTCTTTGGCAGACTCACAGCATGTATGGGTCAGAACATCCGCGCCTCTATTGCTCGCATCCATGGCATTAAGCACCACAAGTCGCGCGTCCTGCACCCAACAGTCGGAATATTGAAAACCCTTTTTGAAATTACTTTTAAGCGGTTTACCCGACTCATGCTTGGTGAAATTGATCGCTTTTGAGCCCGGTAATTTCTTGCGTTTGCCAAGATGGTCATATAACCATAAACCTGCTCTGACCATCCACGCGGGCCGCATCTTTTTGTTATGCGGCAATACAAATTGCAGCGGCCAAATAATATGTGGAGCAATATTGAGCAAAACTTCACGTTCATTTAACGCTTCTCTGACCAACTTGAATTCATAGTATTCAAGATAACGTAAGCCGCCGTGAATCAGTTTGCTACTACCGGATGATGTATGGGCTGCTAAATCATCCTGTTCTACTAATAAAACCTTATAACCACGACCCGCTGCATCACGGGCAATCCCTGCGCCGTTAATTCCACCGCCAATAATGGCAATATCGTAGTCTGTAGTTCGATTTTGTTCAGGCATGTTCATCACGTATGAATTGGTCTAATTGAACCTGGCGATCATTGACAGGCGATTTAATCACTATATAGCTGAAATAACGCTCAATACCTAAGTCCAACTGCAGTATTGATTCAATTACCTTTTGATAATGGGCGACACTGGCGCAGCAAAATTTAGCTAAGTAATCGTACCCTCCCGAAATTAAATGGCATTCTACAACGGCTTCTATTTTATTGATACCACGCTCAAAAATATCAAAGTGATGCGATTGGTGCTTTTTCAAAGTGAATTCTGTGAAAACGAGAGTTGGATTTAGCAACTTACTAATGTTAATTTTGGCGTTATAGCTTTCGATATAACCCTGCTTTTCAAGCCGCTTAACCCTTTTCAAACATGGGCTAGCCGATAACCCAACTGCATCAGCTAACTCAACATTAGTAATACGGCCATTCTCCTGAAGCCTTGCCAGAATATGGACATCGATTCGGTCTAATTTTTGCAGCATTGCCATGACCGAATGATAACAAGCTCTAAAGTATATCTATAGCGATTGTTGATGAGCTTTAACCATTTCAGCCATACTATTAAATCTAAAATCAGTATTTACTAACTTGGGTGGCTCTGCCGTCGCTCCCCACCCTTGAGCATCATGGCGACGATCAATCCAGGCTGTGGCCAGTCCAAATTCTTTTGCTTGAACGTGATCATGAAAAATACTCTGTGCAGTATGCAAAATTTCATGCTTCTCAATACCAAAATCCTGTTGCAGGTGCGCCAACATATATTCAAAATTCCGAGGGTCAGGTTTATAGCTACCCACATCCTCAGCCGTATAGATTGCATCAAATTCTATTTGCAAACGCTGATTGCTACCGACATAGCTTTTACGGTCGCAATTCGTCAAGGTGACAAGCTTAAAGAATTTTTTCAGGTATTGCAGTGATGATGGCGAGTCCACAAAAGCCGGCCAGTCTTTAACTGATTGACCAAACCGCTGTGCTTCGGTTTCTTCAATATCGACAGCCCAGTGTTTAGACAGTTCCCAGTAAACCCTGGTCAATAGCTCGCTATAAATCATCGCCGGAGTTTCAGCCTGCTGTGCAGATTCGATTTTGGCAAACGTTTCCAAGGCCTGATCACGACTAACTTCAACGTCACACTTGGACAACAATGGTTTCAGGGCGTGATGTATACCTGTTTCCCAATCTATAAGCGTACCGTAGGTATCGAAGGTTAAAACCTTATAATCGCTTAGCTTCATTTTAGTGCCTCAATTTTTTAACTTAAGATGACAAGATTCTAATAATTATTGAGTAGTAATTTGTGTTGTTTTAATGGTTAAAAAACGCAGAATCTGTCAGATTTCCATCGAAATAAAACAGGAAATAGTCTGACTGTCCGCTATAGTAAAGAATAGTCGATAGTTACCATGATATACATGCAAACAGAATTAACAAACATTGTTGGTGAAAATAACTTTATCCTCAACCCTGGTTCGCAGGACAAACGGCTCATCGATCATCGAGGCTATTTTCACGGTAAAGCAAGTTCAATCGTTTTCCCGCAAACAACAGAACAGCTTTCCCAACTGGTTATGTATTGTTATGAAAACGATCTAAGCCTGGTGCCACAAGGTGGAAATACCGGCTATGGCGGTGGTGCCACCCCTGATCAAACCGGCAATCAAATTTTAGTCTGTCTGGAAAAAATGAACAGCATTATAGAAGTGGACAAAGTCAACTTCACCATGACGGTAGAGGCAGGAGTAATTCTGGCAACTATTCAACAAGCCGCTGAACAGTCGAATATGTTTTTTCCTTTAAGCCTGGGTGCTGAAGGAAGTTGTCAAATTGGCGGCAATATTTCAACAAACGCGGGCGGTTTATCTGTTCTCAAATACGGTAATACCCGAGATTTGGTCTTGGGCCTTGAAGTTGTGTTGCCGGATGGCCGGGTTCTGAATGATCTAAACAAACTCAGAAAAAACAATACCGGTTACAATCTAACCCAGCTATTTGCCGGAGCGGAAGGTAGTTTGGGAATTATCACTAAGGCCGTATTAAAAACCTTTCCACTCCCCACTCAGCGTTGTTGTTTGATGTTAGCGTTTGCAAACATAGAACAACTGTATCAGTTTTATTCGCTGTCCCGCCAACAATCAGCTGATTGTATTAATTCATTCGAATACATTTCATCCGCTTCCTTATCACTGGTTAATCACGGTCCGGTTGACGCATCATTTCCACTGAATAATGACTACAGCCACTATGCCCTGGTTGAGTTTAGTTGCAGTTCGAATTTGTTCGAACTTGAACCTGTTGTAGAGAAAATTCTCGAGTTGGCATTTGAGCAACAAATCATTATTGACGGCGTGATGGCACAGTCAGAGTCACAACGAAAATCGATGTGGCGCTTTAGAGAAGCTATCCCGGAAACTGAACGCTTACTAGGAGGATCAATAAAGCATGACATTTCATTGCCTATTTCAAAAATTTCAGAATTTCTGAATGCAATTGAAATACGGCTCAAGCAAGTCACAGAAAATTTTTATACCTCTGTATATGGACATATTGGAGATGGAAACCTTCACTTTAATCTACTTCATTCAAAAGAATCGAATGCAACCAAATTCAAGCAGCAATTTGAGCAAAAACTCTCAACAATAATCTACGAATTAACCAAGGAACTAGGTGGCAGTTTCAGCGCTGAACATGGCATCGGACAGCTTAAGTTAAGACAATTACAACAATATAAAGATCCAATGGCATTAATGACGATGAATGCCATTAAAACAGCAATTGACCCCAAAAACACCATGAATCCTGGCAAGTTAATCAATAATTAGGCGAAACAAACAGATACAACTTGACAGTAAGTTATTTTTTACGTTAGCGTTGCATGCCTGCATTCTCAGAATTCATTAATACACGAGGGAGCTTCGAATGAGCAATGATACTAATGGCAATGGCGTAATTGAAACTGTAAAGTCCAAAAAGAAGAAAATAAACAACAAGTTCTATGAAAAAGAACTTGAACACCTGCAAACGGAAATGGTTAAGCTACAGGAATGGGTTAGGCAAAAAGGACTAAAAGTTGTAGCTATTTTCGAAGGACGCGATGCTGCCGGCAAAGGCGGTGTCATAAAACGCATTACCGAACGATTAAATCCTCGTATTGCTCATGTTGTGGCCCTGGGAACTCCAACAGAGAAAGAAAAAACTCAGTGGTATTTCCAGCGCTATGTGCCGCACCTGCCGGCCGCAGGCGAAATGGTGCTGTTTGATCGTAGTTGGTATAACCGCGCCGGTGTTGAACGGGTTATGGGATTTTGTACTGATGAAGATTATGAGGAATTCATGCGTACCTGCCCTGAATTCGAACGCATGTTGACTCGTTCTGGCATTATTTTAATCAAATACTGGTTTTCTGTTTCCGATGAGGAACAAGAAAAGCGATTTCAAGCCCGTACTCAGGATACAAAGAAATTCTGGAAACTTAGTCCTATGGACTTGGAATCGCGTTCGCGCTGGATGGAATACTCAAGAGCCAAAGACGATATGTTCAAGTATACAGATATCAAAGAAGCGCCTTGGTATGCAGTGAATGCCGATAATAAAAAACGTGCCAGACTAAACTGTATGCGGCACTTGTTAAGCATGATTCCCTATGAAGATTTGACTCCACCACCAGTGGAACTTCCTGAACGTCAAGCTGATACAGGTTATATCAGACCACCGATGTCGAGTATGACCATGGTTCCTGAATATTATGATTAATTGAATATCCTTGACCCAAGTCAAGGATATATTGCGTTAGTCCCTTTATTAAAATTAGCTGATTCAACCAAGAGAAGCACTAGTATCTTGGTTAAAGCCATGATGCCTTTGCTAGTAAGGCTTAATGGCTGTTGTTTAACCACTTTTAATTGGAGACCGGAGTGAAGCTAAAGTACCTAAATCAAATCGAATCAGCTACTGCAGATAGTCAAAACGAGCTTTTCAGGCTAGGTATAGCTGTAGTATTTATTGCCGGAATAATGATACTGACCAGTGACATTATACCTAACACTGCAAACGGTGTGTTGCTTGTCGCTGCCGCAGCCATTGGTGGTTATATGGCGTTAAATATCGGAGCCAATGACGTTGCCAATAACGTGGGTCCCGCTGTTGGTTCGCAAGCCATAACTATTTTTTGGGCCATTGTTATTGCCGCAATTTTTGAGGCGTCAGGAGCGATTATCGCCGGTGGCGATGTAGTTAAAACCGTTAAAAAAGGCATTATTGATCCTTCGCTGATTGGTAATTCTGATGAATTCATATGGCTAATGATGGGTGCTTTGCTGGCCGCATCAATCTGGCTTAATATAGCAACGGCAACCGGCACACCTGTTTCAACCACACATGCTATTGTTGGCGGTGTTCTGGGAGCGGGCATCGCGGCCGGTGGAATGGGCGTAGCAGATTGGGAACAAATGGGGGCGATTGCTGCAAGTTGGGTAATCTCTCCTGTAATGGGAGGTGTCATTGCTGCGACTACCTTATACATCATAAAGCGAACCATTACTTATCAAAAGGACATGTTAAAAGCTGCACGTATTATGGTGCCGGCTTTAATCTCCTTAATGGCCTGGGCATTCGGCACCTATTTAATTCTAAAAGGCCTGAAGAAAATAATTAAATTGGAATTCTCAATCGCTGCAATCATTGGCCTGTTTATTGCCGTAGCAGTGTTTTTTGTTTCAAAAGCAGTTATCAATAAACGCAGTGAAGGACTCAGTAATGAAAAGAAAAGTATTAGCACGTTGTTCACTATTCCACTAATTTGCAGTGCTGCATTATTAAGTTTTGCACATGGTGCTAATGATGTGGCAAATGCCGTTGGCCCGTTAGCTGCTATTAATGACGCTATTTTTACTGCAACAATTTCAACCAAAGCCGAGATTCCGTTATGGGTGATGCTGATTGGAGCAGTGGGCATATCACTCGGGCTTGCTTTATATGGACCAAAATTAATCCGGGTAGTTGGATCTGAAATCACAGAACTCGATCAAACACGCGCATATTGCGTCGCCTTGGCTGCTGCTATCACCGTCATCATTGCCAGTCAACTAGGCCTTCCTGTTAGTTCCACACATGTGGCCGTAGGTGCAGTGTTCGGTGTCGGTTTTTTGCGCGAAGCTATCAAGGCTAACTATGCAACAATCATTGAAGATATTAAGGCTCATCATATTCAACATGGTCATACTGAAGAATCCGTTGAACAGTTTCTAAACGAATTTGAACAAGCCAGCTTTGATGAAAAAGGCATTATGCTAAGCAAAGTCAAAACAGAGCTAAAAACCGTCGGCCTTTCAGAGCAGGAAAGAAAAAATCTAAAAAAGCTACATAAAAAGCAACTCGTAAAACGATCGGCGCTTTATAAAATTGCCGCTGCCTGGGTGATCACTGTTCCCGCAGCGGGCGTCTTGGCTGCAATGTTTTATTATATGCTGCGCGGGATGTTACTATAGTTAAGTTATTACCACACATCGAGGTTGATTTATGCTTAAAAAAATAATCTTACCCACCATATTATTAATTCTTGCCTACGGTTTTTGGATTAGCCCTGATTTCAAGGAAATCGCAGCCGGCGTGGCGATTTTTCTGTTTGGCATGTTATTTCTAGAGGAAGGCTTTAAAGCATTCACCGGCGGTTTATTGGAAAAATTATTACAAAAGACCACCGATAAAACCTGGAAAAGCCTTGCATTCGGCATCGTCTCGACCACCATAATGCAGTCCAGCTCACTGGTTTCAGTGATAACCATTTCTTTTATCAGCGCAGGACTGGTCACTTTAGTTGCCGGAATAGGCATTATTTTCGGCGCCAACATTGGCACTACCACTGGAGCCTGGCTGGTAGCCGCCTTTGGTTTAAAAGTAAAAATTTCTGCTTATGCCATGCCCATGTTGGTTTTTGGCATCGTTCTGTCGTTCCAGAAATCCAAATACTTAAAAGGCATTGGCTCTGTTCTCGCCGGGCTAGGATTTTTATTCCTAGGTATCCATTACATGAAAGAAGGTTTTGAAGCCTTCAAAGATAGTTTCGACCTGGCGGCCCTTGCTGTCCCAGGTTACCCGGGTTTATTTTTATTCGCTGGCATAGGCGCTGCAGCAACAGTAGTCATGCAATCCAGTCACGCAACGCTTGTATTAATTTTAACTGCATTAGCTGCCGGCCAAATCACCTATGAAAATGCCCTGGCATTGGCGATCGGCGCCAATGTGGGCACAACCATTACTGCCATAATCGGCTCATTAAGTGCAAATGTCCAGGGTAAACGTTTAGCTGGTGCACATCTCATTTTCAATGTCATCACTGGTGTTATCGCTATCATCTTCATCAGCCAGTTTGTGACTGCAGTAGATTGGGTCAGCGCTAAAACAGGTATCGCCGACGACAACTACACGATGAAACTTGCAGTATTCCATACCTTATTTAATCTTACAGGCGTACTGGTAATGGTGCCCTTTATTCAAAAATTAGCAAATTATCTAGTTAAATATTTTCCAGAAAAAGCATTGGATGTCGCTGAACCGATTTATTTGAGTGACGCCGCCATTGATTTCCCTGAAACGGTACTTTCTTCAGTCAAAAAAGAAGTCTGGCATCTTTTCGATTCAGCCTTTGAATTAATGGCGCACGGTATGAATTTACACCGTACCCAAATTCTTGAATCCCAAAACCTTGCCGAAACTATTGATAAGGATAAAGAGGTTATCGAATTTGACCTTGATGAGCTCTATGAAAGCAAAGTTAAAGTTCTTTATGGCGCCATTGTTGAATTTATTTCCAAAGCTCAATCCAATATTCCCAGCGTATTTTCTGAGGAGCTATATCGCCTCAGAAATGCTGCCTCAGAAATCGTTGAATCCGTCAAACATATTAAGCACCTACGTAAAAACGGCACAAAATACATGGTCTCTGACAATGAGCATATTCGTAAAGAATATAATATTCTCAGACTAAAAATTGCCATCATCCTTAAAGAGATATATCGTCATCGGGATGAAAAGGAAAATTCGCTCGCGGTGTTGGAATTAGATGAACTGAAAGCTGAAGCTGAAAAAGCACATCACGAACTTGACGATAAAATCGGTGACTTGTTACAGGATCAGCTTATTACTCCTCAGATGGCCACCTCTTTGATGAATGATTTTAATTATTCGGATGAAACTGCCAGAAACCTGGTCGATGCTGCCCAAGCTTTATTGGCTTCACACGATGATTTAATTGCTGAAGCAGCTCAGGAAGTCATTCTTGATGAAGAAGAAATCGAGAGACTTTCAACCTCATGACGTACATGTAAAAAATTAACCTAAGACTATAAAGGTAAAGTCGAATGAAATTCACAAAATTAAGCTCCAAATTCAGCAAATTACTGAAAAAGCAGGAAAGGGGAAAAACCATTAAGCCAGAAAAACTGGAAAAACTGCGCACCTTATTATCTGAGAAAAGATCTCGCCTTGAGCAAAAACTCAGCGGTGAACTGACAGATGAAAAACGTGACTCTATTCAGACCAAATTGAAAGTTGTCTCGGCACAACTTGAAAAACTGGATACTATGATTTAAGCCTCAAACCTAATGTATTTTTTGTTTTAAAAGAACGCTAGCATGACAGCAAAAATTGCAACTCTGGACCATAGTCACTCTACTCCTGAGATTACTTCTGATTCACCCAAGCGATTTATCAATCGCGAACTCTCATGGTTAGCGTTTAATCAACGAGTGGTTGATGAGGCTATGAATGAGGCCCATCCTCTTTATGCGCGTTTACGTTTTCTTTCAATCTCTGCAACTAACCTGGAAGAATTTTATATGGTACGGGTTGCAGGTCTCAAAGGTCAGCTTAGAGCTCTAGTCCAATCTGTAAGTCAAGATGGGCTGAGTGTAAAGCAGCAGCTCGACGCTATTTATGCTGATGCTGCAAAATTAATTGAGACTCAACAAGACAGTTGGAAAAGCCTGCAAAAATTATTACCTGACGCCGATATTCATTTAATCAAATCAGATGAGATTGGAGATGAAGATAATGCCTGGCTGGAGGGCTACTTTACTAACGATATATTACCTGTATTAACACCGATTGCTGTTGACCCGTCTCATCCGTTTCCATTTATTCGCAATCTCGGTTATAGCATCGCCATGCAACTCTATGACCCGGAGATGCAACGTAGCTTAATAGGTCTGGTCGTTATTCCGGCACAATTAGATGGTTACATCCGCTTGCCTGATCATGGCGAAAAACGCGGCCGCTTTATTCATATTTTTGATTTGCTTATTCATTTCCGGCATATGCTGTTCCCAGACTTCAAAATGCCCGGCTACGGCTATTTCCAAGTCATCCGAGACTCGGAACTGGGCGTCGATGAAGAGGCCGAGGACTTGGTCAGTCTCTTTGAAAGCGCTTTAAAGCGTCGACAACGCGGCATGGTAATTCGTTTAACGGTGAATGCATCTATGCCGGACTCGTTATTGGATTATTTAAAGGGCCAATTCGACGTTTCTGATGAAGATACGTTTCGATTAAAAGGCGTCATTGGCTTAACCGCTGTTTCAGAATTAATCGGCAATAAGCCTAAACATGATTTTCCACCTTTTAATCCCAGATTTCCGGAACGCATCATTGAGCACGATAATGATTGTTTCTCAGCCATACAAGAAAAAGATTTTGTCGTTCACCACCCGTTCGAAAGTTTCGATGTGGTGGTTCAATTCTTGCGCCAGGCTGCGCGTGATCCCAAAGTCGTAGCCATTAAGCAAACACTTTATCGTACCAGTAAAGACTCACCAATTATCAAGGCACTACGAGAAGCAGCAGAAAACGGCAAAAGCGTAACAGCCATGGTTGAACTCAAGGCACGATTTGATGAAGCAGCCAATATTCGCTGGGCCAGAGATCTTGAGCGCAGTGGTGTACAAGTGGTCTATGGTTTTATCGATTTAAAAACCCACGCTAAAGTTTCATTGGTCACTCGACGCGAAGGGCATGAACTAGTCTCCTATGCACATTTCGGCACTGGTAACTACCACCCTATTACCGCCAAGGTTTATACTGATTTATCGTTTTTTACCGCCGACCCAACGCTGTGTAAGGATGCTGGCATCTTGTTCAACTATATGACGTCATATACCAAACCAAGTATGATGCAAAAGCTGGTCGCGGCACCGTTTAATATGCGCAAAACAATTATCGATCTGACTGACAAGGAAATTGAGCTGGCTAAAAAAGGCAAACCGGCTAACATTTGGTGCAAAGTAAACTCCCTGGTCGATCCTAAAGTTATTGACAAGTTTTATGAAGCCTCGCAACAAGGTGTGAAAATAAATCTGGTAGTACGTGGCATTTGCTGCCTAAGGCCTGGAGTTCCGGGTTTATCAGATAATATTCAAGTAAAATCAATCGTCGGTCGTTTTCTTGAGCATTCCAGAATTTATTGCTTTGGTAATGGCAAGGATATGCCTTCAGATCAAGCTTTAGTGTTTATTTCCTCAGCCGATTTAATGCCAAGGAATCTGGATCACCGGGTTGAAACCATGGTACCCATTGAGAATAAAACCGTTCATCGGCAAATTCTGGAACAAATCATGGTTGCCAACATGAAAGATAACTGTCAAAGCTGGCAGCTCGATGCAACAGGGGAATATAATCGTATCAAAAGACCAGGCCCCAAATTATCAGCTCATAATTACTTTATTAATAACCCAAGCCTTTCTGGCCGCGGCAAAGCATTACGAAAATAACTGCAATCTTTGTCAAAGATATGATTGCTTGTTTTCAAGTTCTACGTTTAAACTGTGTTTTCACTAATCAATGTAAAAAATTATGTATGCTGACTTTATATCTCATTTAACTGACCAGATTAGCGCCGTCAAAGAGCAAGGTCTATATAAGTCAGAACGAATCATAACCTCTTCGCAATCGGCGGAAATTGATGTTTCTAACGATCAGCATGTGATTAATTTCTGCGCCAACAATTATCTGGGCCTGGCTAATCACCCCGCCATAATCAAAGCTGCAAAATCCGGTATGGACGACTATGGTTACGGTATGGCTTCAGTGCGTTTTATTTGCGGAACTCAAGATGCTCACAAAAAACTTGAGCACGAGATTAGCGATTTTTTGGGCATGGAAGACACCATCCTCTATTCTTCATGCTTTGATGCCAATGCCGGCTTATTTGAAACCTTATTAAGCGATGAAGATGCGATTATTTCTGACTCTCTGAATCACGCTTCGATTATTGACGGAGTGCGATTATGCAAAGCCAAGCGCTTTCGTTACAAAAATAATGACATGGCTGATCTAAAGCAGCAACTGCAAGCCGCAGATCAAGCTGGCGCCCGTTATAAACTCATCGCAACCGATGGGGTTTTTTCCATGGACGGCATCATTGCAAATTTGAATGGAGTTTGCGATTTAGCCGAAGAATTTAATGCGATAGTCATGGTGGATGACTCTCATGCTGTCGGTTTTGTTGGAGAGCAAGGCCGCGGTACCCATGAATATTGTGGCGTCATGAATCGAGTCGATATTATTACCGGCACTTTGGGTAAGGCGCTGGGCGGTGCATCAGGCGGGTTTACATCAGGCAAAGCTGAAATTGTAGAATGGCTAAGACAGCGCTCACGCCCCTATTTGTTTTCAAACTCAGTTGCTCCTGCCATTGTCAGTGCTTCGTTAAAAGTATTAGAAATGTTAAAAGACGGCGCTGAGTTGCGACAAAAACTTAAGGACAATGCTAATTATTTTAGACAACAAATGTCCAGTGCCGGCTTCACCCTGGCAGGTGCTGATCACCCCATTATCCCAGTCATGATTGGCGATGCTAAATTGGCCAGCGACTATGCGAATAAATTGCTTGAACGTAACATCTATGTGATTGGCTTTTCTTTTCCGGTTGTACCGCAAGGCCAGGCCAGGATTAGAACCCAGATGTCGGCAGCACATACGGAAGAGCAGCTCGATGTTGCGATCAGCAGCTTTATTGAAGTCGGTCGCGAATTAGGAGTTATTTAATGAAAGCACTTGCCAAACTTAAATCCGAGGTTGGCATCTGGATGACAGATGTGGATGAACCTGAAGTTGGCCATAATGATATAAAAATCAAAATCAAAAAATCCTCGATCTGCGGAACTGATGTCCATATTTACAATTGGGATCAGTGGTCACAAAGCACCGTGCCAGTTCCTATGGTGGTTGGACATGAATACGTCGGCGAGGTTGTCGAAATCGGCCAAGAAGTAAAAGGCATGAGCATTGGTGACCGTGTTTCAGGTGAAGGACACATTACCTGTGGCCATTGCCGTAACTGTCGTGGTGGACGTCGCCATTTATGCAGAAACACCCTGGGAGTCGGTGTCAACCGGCCGGGCTCATTCGCAGAATACCTGGTCATTCCAGCTTTTAATGCATTTAAAATCCCTGATGAAATCTCTGATGACCTGGCGTCTATTTTCGATCCCTACGGCAATGCTGTTCATACCGCGCTTTCATTTGATCTTGTGGGTGAAGACGTGTTAATCACCGGGGCCGGACCCATCGGCATCATGGCTGCAGCAATTTGCAAACATGTTGGTGCTCGTTATGTAGTGGTCACCGATGTTAATGATTATCGCCTAGACCTGGCCAGACAAATGGGTGCAACACTGGCGGTTAATGTCGCTCAAACAGATTTACATGATGTTATGGCACAATTGGGCATGACTGAGGGGTTTGATGTCGGTCTGGAAATGTCCGGGGTACCACAGGCATTCAACAGCATGCTGGACACCATGAATAATGGGGGCCGGATTGCAATTTTGGGTATTCCACCGAAACCCATTGAGTTCGATGTCAATAAAGTCATTTTCAAGGGCATGACGTTAAAAGGTATTTACGGCCGTGAAATGTTCGAAACCTGGTACAAGATGGCCAGCCTGCTGCAATCAGGCCTGGAGATTGAAAAAGTTATTACGCATCACTTTCATATCGATGACTTTCAACAAGGTTTTGACATCATGCGCTCTGGTCAGTCAGGCAAGGTGATACTCAACTGGGATTAGCGTTGACCTCGTTCACTGGGAAACGAGACGGATATTTAAAATCCCTCATAGCCTCCCCTGACAGGGGACGGGAAATAATTCAAACTGCGATAACTCAGATTATCTTTGATCTATTTCACCGGGAACTGAAACGGGCATTTAAAACCACCTCTTAAAAATCATACCTTATAGTAATCCCGAGCTGACGCCGATCAGCCAGGCGCGTATAGCGCTGTACGTCTTCAAAGTTAGGGTCATTGGCGAAAAAGAATCCACGTGTTGCGTACTCTTCATCAAAAATGTTATTGCCCCATAAATAGACAGACCAATTTTGCTGCTGATAACCCACTCGTGCATTCACCACTTGATAAGGATCGGATTTCTCATTGTGGCTGTTGGAAAAGAAAAAATCATCAACTGCGTTGAATTCAGCTCGTGCAAAAAAACCATTAGGATTTTGATATTGTAACCCCAGATGAAATTGATAATTAGGGGCATGCGCCTGATCACGGCCACTTAAATTAATCGGCTCCTGAAAGCGCGGTGTATATGAATAATTTTCAAATTCACTGTCCAACAAACCGACGCTGGTATTCAATTGCCAGGACGGATGAAAGCGCCAGTTCAAATCCCATTCCAGTCCATAATTACTGCCGCTATCGATATTTTCAATGAAGAATATAAATGCCCCGCTGTCCAACTGCTCCGACCCATCCACTTGTAGATCATCTCGTTGCATATAGAACAAACTTAGATTACTGGTCAATCCACGGGCAGGATTATCAAAATGCCAACCGATTTCGTAATTGGTTAAAAACTCAGGATCAAACGTTCTACGTTCGCTTGGAAAGTTAGCATCAACCACCGGGTTAACGCCCCCTGCTTTGTAACCACGAGATACAGAACCATAAATATTATTCGTTTCATTGACTTGATAACTCAGGGCTAATTGCCCCCCAACCATGGTGTCGTTGGGCGAGAACTCTTGATCGTTACTATCGGAATAGTCCGCATCCCGATTCTCAACTCTCAAACCACTGGTTAATGTTAGCTTAGGCGTAAAATGCGTATCAAGCTGTCCAAATACTGCGGAATTAACGGCTTCATAATCAGATGCCAGAAATCCTGAGAAGGTCTCCTCAGTTTCATTTGATTCATCAAGTTTTAATCCATAAACCCCCGCTACCCAGTCAGTAGAGCCGTTAAAAATCCGTGAACCCGGATTAGACACCAGGCGAAATTCCTGGCTATAGGTATCGCGCTCCTTATCGTTTTGGAAAAAGGCTGTGTAATCATAACCAAATACATCAATATCCCAAAATCCTGAAAAGACCCAATCTTCATCATAACTATAGGTAATATCCGAGTTAGCGTAGGTTGTAGTTGAAATCAAATCAAAGGAATCAAATGAATGCTCGACTTTCACAGCTGCCGCATTTGTTGTTTGATCATCTTCACCGGGCTCGTCGCTCAAGGTGTTAAAACTATTATCCAGACTGAAAGCATCGTAACCATTATCAAGGTCAGCGTGCAGATAGGTGAATTTCACCTGGGTTCCCTGGCCTGAAGTCCAGTGCAATTTAGTTCTAAAATAGGTCTCATCAATACCATTGGTGTCATCACGGCCCAGGAATAAGTTATCTCTAAAGCCATCTTGCTGGGTTTGAGAAACAGCCAGTCGATAGTTAAGATTGTTTGCTTTGCTAAGCGGGCCGCTGGCAACCGCTTTAAATTCGTGCAAGTCATCTTCGCCGGCACTGACTTCAAAATGATACTCCGGTACCGGCGTAGGATCATTGCTGGAGATACTAATAAGCCCAGCCAGAGCATTAGCACCATAGCGCGTTCCCTGCGGCCCTCTTAATACTTCTACTTGCTTGACATCAAGCAAGCTGCCAATCATTCCAATACCGCTAAAATCAATATCATCAATCAGCATGCCTACAGAAGCATTAGGCGCGCCGGTATATTCACTGCGTTCACCAATACCACGTAACTGAATATAGCGAGGTCTTGATGTTTCGCCCGAGAATAAGGTATTTGGAATAGTGGGCAATAATTCTTCAAAATGTCGTGAACCGCGATCATCAATACTCTGCTGAGTTTGCACCGTGGCACTGAGTGGTTGATCACTGAGTTTTTGTTCTCTTAATCCGGATGTGATTAATATCTCGAACAATTCATTGTCAATCTCGATCTGTTCCTGGGCATTGGCTACAACAGTAACTAAAGCAATTAAAACAAGCAGTTTCCTCATCACTAAACTCTTACGCTAAAGGTTTATTTGAAAATCCAGAATTTGCAATGAGAATCCATCGCATATTCCGGATTTAATGGGGCTTGAAACTGAAGATTGGTTATGTGGAACACCTTTCCTACGCCGATACTAATCGGATCAGGTTCAATGGGTCTTTCGAAATCGAAATCTCAGGCAATGCCGCCCCAAGGTTGGGCAAACCATAGCATATGAATTTGGTAAACTCAATCATCTGTGAGATGAAGCAAGCAAATAGTAAGAATAAAGATGAAGAATCCAAATCTGGGAATTTTAGGCACCGGTCATTTAGCCCGTTACACTGTCGCAGGGTTACGCAAAGCAGGTGACCAGCGTTTGATATTCCTTTCTCCGAGAAATGCGCATACGGCTAAGCGAGTTGCCGAACAACATCAGTGTACAGTTGCACTCAGCAATCAAAATGTTATCGAACAATCTGATGTCATCTTGTTGGCGGTTAGGCCTCATCAGCTTGACAAGTTATTAACTGACCTGACCTTTGAACAAAACCAATTAGTCATCTCGGCCATTGCCGGAGTAACTATTGCAGAATTAAAAACCTACCCGAATTTAACAAAAAACCAAATCGTGCGGACACTACCAACTGTCAGTGCGGAAGTTAACACCGGTATTGTGCCCTTATATCCGAATCACCCGTTTGCCGAGCAGTTACTATCTGCACTCGGTTCGGTAACGGTTCTTGATGACGAATCCTTATTTAATGTAGCCACTACCCATGCCTGTATGCAGGGCTGGATTTACTTTTGGCTGGATGAAATGGTGCAATGGTCGATTGAGCAAGGTTTGTCAGAGATACAAGCCAGGCAAATGATCACTGAAACCGTTCAAGGTGCTATCGACTTATCTAATCATACCGAAGGATCATTGCAGGCGCTTGGTACAAGCATTGCCACCGACGGAACCTATACGCTTGCAGGACTTGACTATTTGCGCTCAAAACAATCTTTGTTCGAATGGCAGCGCGCAATGCAGCTTGTTTTCGATAAATTGAATTAATTCTAATTCATTGCAGGCAAACCGAATTGCCTGGTATCAAATTCTTCCAGTGAAGTCAGCATCAAATCGGCTTCTGTATAGCGTGTTTTGTCCATTTCCGGATTCGGTACAACAACTACTTGCATACCGGCCGACTTGCCGGCGGCCAAGCCGGAGGGCGCATCTTCAAAAATCAGCGTTGTTTCAGGATTAGCATTAATTTGCTTAGCTGCATATAAGAAAATATCCGGAGCCGGTTTGCCGTTTTTGATTTCAGGATGATCGCCCGTCACCACTGTATCAAACAGATCAAACCAGTCACGATGATTTTGGGTTTTGATCTCATAAAGCTCATGGTTCGAACTTGAAGCCAGGGCTATCGGTATTCGATGTTGTTTTAAATGGCGCACCAGCTTCTCTGCGCCGGGTAATGGCTGACAGTTTGCAAACGCTTTGCGAAGCATTCCATCTCGCTCTTGCAGATATTCTTCTGCTGTAATAGGCAAATCCAGCTCAGCAACCAAGTATCGTGCTGAATCTATCGACGGCCTGCCGATCATATTTGATTTAAGATTCCAGTCAAAGATTTTGCCAAAACGACCCACTATGGTTTGTGTGACCTGGGTATAAAAAATTTCCGTGTCTAATAACAACCCATCCATATCAAACAGTACGTGCGTGATTTGTTTTTTGATGTCCATAGCTAAAAATATTTCAATGATTGGTTAATAAATTCAATATTGGCCGACTGGCGTAAATATACTGCATAAATCGTTCTCTCGATCACAGGTGCGGATTTTATCTGATAAAGCTCCTTCCGTTTTAGTATTGGTTTAACGGCCTGCTGGGCCAAATATGCAGTACCACCATCTGAAAGGATGAACTTTAGTGCCAGCCTGGCCTGATTAACACGCCTGATTGCAGGCGGTTCATTGGGGAACAATCTGGCATGCTCTTGCAAAAACCCCTCACCCCAATCGACCATTATATAGTCCTGCGCCATAGCCGTATCAGAATCTTGATGAGATTTATCCGATACCAGTACTAATGGGACCGTAGTCATTTTTTTCAGAATCAACTCATCAAACTGAGGTGGCTCAAATATAAAAATCAAATCCAGCACACCATCAAGTAACTGCCGTAATAAAAATGCATGATCATGTGATTCAGCCACCAGATTAAGATTAGGAAAATCCATGTACAACTTTTCCAGCCAATCTTGTAACACTATATCCCATAGCACAAACAACCCGCCTACAGCCAGACGTGGTGCGGCTTTATCAATGCTGGCTGCTTCCTGGCAAGCGCGGCGCCAGACAGCGACAATAGATTGCGCATGTGCCAGAAAACGTTGTCCCTCTTTGGTTAATTCAACTGTTCTTGAGGTTCTGGTAAATATTTCGTAGCCAAGCTCCTGCTCTAACGCATTCAGGCGAGCACTAACTGTCGATTGAGTCACAAACAACGCATCCGCCGTTTTTTTAAAGTGACGAGTCCGGTTAAGTTCCAGGGTTGTTCTCAATTGCTCGATGTTCATAACCTGACCAAGATGATTTCCTCGAATTCAACTGATGCACTATGCAGGTTAAGCATATCATATTAATCATTTTTTTCGATTAGTTTGATTCAATTAATTTGTTTTTTAATTTAAAAGAATTGATCTAAAATTGTTTAGTTTGGGGTATAGATTGACCCCGCAGGTTTCAAGGAGTATAACGAATTTTCCGTATTTCTCCGTATAACGACTAAGTTTGGAACAAATTATGCAATTGAATGATCCTGGTTTATTTCGCCAGCAATGCTATATCAATGGTGAATGGGTGGATGCAGATAGCACAGCCACCGTTGACGTAACTAATCCTGCCAGCGGCGAAATCCTAGGCACGATTCCGAAAATGGGGACAGCTGAGACACGCCGCGCAGTTGAAGCTGCAAATGCATCATGGCATGCATGGCGTCAAAAAACTGCAAAAGAACGCAGCGTTGTATTGCGTCAATGGTATGCGTTAATGCTGGAACATAAAGAAGACCTGGCCAAAATCATGACTTTGGAACAAGGCAAACCTTTAACAGAAGCACAGGGAGAAGTCATTTATGGTGCTTCATTCATTGAGTGGTTTGCCGAGGAAGGCAAACGCACTTATGGTGATACCATCCCAGGGCATTTAGCTGACAAACGTATTGTTGTTATAAAACAACCGATTGGCGTGGTGGCAGCAATCACGCCCTGGAATTTCCCCAATGCCATGATTACCCGCAAAGCCGGGCCGGCTTTAGCAGCCGGTTGCCCGGTGGTAATCAAACCTGCAACTGAAACACCTTATAGTGCGCTGGCATTGGCCGAATTAGCTGATCGTGCAGGTTTTCCTGCCGGTACGGTTAATGTCATTACCGGTAGTGCCAAAGATATTGGTGGTGAACTGACCAGCAACCCAATTGTACGTAAACTATCTTTTACCGGCTCAACTGAAATTGGCAAATTGTTGATGCGTCAATGTGCTGACACCATGAAAAAAGTATCCATGGAGCTGGGCGGCAATGCCCCATTTATTGTGTTCGATGATGCTGATCTGGATGCTGCGGTACAAGGTGCTCTGGCCAGCAAATACCGTAATACCGGGCAAACCTGTGTATGCGCCAATCGTCTCTATGTGCAAGATGGTGTTTATGACGCATTCTCAGAAAAACTCACTGCTGCAGTTAATGCTATGAAAGTAGCTAATGGCCTGGAAGAAGGTGCGACTCAAGGGCCACTGATTAATCAGGCCGCAGTCGATAAAGTTAAAGAACATATTGATGACGCAGTATCCAAAGGTGCGAAAGTAATTGCCGGCGGTAAAGCTCATGAACTAGGTGGCAACTTTTTTGAGCCCACCATTATCGCCGATGTCACCGAAGGCATGTTGATTACTGTTGAAGAAACGTTTGGACCGGTGGCTCCGTTGATTCGTTTTAACACTGAAGAACAAGTCATCGACATGGCTAACAGCGTAGAAGTGGGCCTTGCCGGTTATTTTTACAGCCGTGATCTGGGCCGCGTATGGCGTGTTGCTGAAGCCATGGAAACCGGCATCGTCGGCGTCAATACAGGCATTATTTCAACAGAAGTCGCACCGTTTGGTGGCATCAAAGAATCAGGCAGTGGTAGAGAAGGTTCTAAATACGGAATAGAAGATTATCTAGAGGTTAAATATATATGCATGGACATCAGTTAAAAGAAGTTTCTGTTACTGAAACAAATGCCCAGTGGGTAGCTCGGCGTGATAATGCAGTGCCCAAAGGTGTGGCGCATGCTTGCCCCATTTTTGCAGAGCGCGCTGAAAACGCAGAAGTTTGGGATGTAGAAGGCAATCGATATATCGATTTTGCCGGCGGTATCGCGGTATTAAATACCGGCCACGTGCACCCCAAAGTTACCAGGGCTGTCGAAGAACAAATCAACAAATTTAGCCACACTGCTTTCCAGGTAATGCCCTATAAACCTTATATTGAGCTGGCGGAAAGATTGAATGACCTGGCCCCGATTAGTAGCGAAGCCAAGACCGTGTTTTTCTCTACCGGTGCCGAAGCAGTGGAAAACGCCGTCAAAATCGCGCGATCTTATACCGGCAGGCCTGGCGTAATATCCTTTGTTGGAGGTTTCCATGGTCGCAGCCTATTGACTCTGGCTATGACCGGAAAAGTTGATCCCTATAAAAAATCGTTCGGACCTTTTCCCAGCACTGTTTATCACGTGCCTTATCCTATGGCTGCACACGGTATTACTACTGAAGACTCCGTGAAAGCCATTCATAAATTATTCAAAGCGGATATCGAGCCAGAAAGTATTGCTGCTATTGTGCTTGAACCAGTGCAAGGCGAAGGCGGCTTTTACCCTGCTCCTGCTGACTTAATGCAGGCCTTGCGTGAAATCTGTGATCAGCACGGTATCTTGCTAATCGCCGATGAAGTTCAAACAGGCATTGGCCGCACCGGCAAACTATTCGCTATGGAACATTATGATATCGAAGCCGATTTAATCACTACTGCCAAGAGCCTGGCGTCAGGTTATCCGTTATCCGGCGTGATTGGCAAAGCTGAAGTGATGGATGCACCCCATCCCGGTGGCCTGGGCGGCACTTACGGTGGCAACCCGGTTGCCTGTGCCGCAGGTCTGGCAGTTTTGGATGTTATCGAAGAAGAAAACCTGCTGCAACACAGTAATCAAATCGGCAGCAAGATTGTCAACAGGATTAGTGCTTTAAAAGCCGAAAAGTTCGGTCAGTTAATCGGTGATGTACGCACATTAGGCGCCATGACGGCGTTTGAACTAGTCGACGAAAACGGTCAGCCTGATGCTGCAGCAACCAAAATTTTAACTCAAAAAGCGCTCGAAAAAGGCCTGATATTACTCTCTTGCGGGATATTCGGTAATGTTCTTCGAATATTAGTGCCATTAACCGTGAGCGAGGACATTCTCGACCAGGGATTGGACATTATTGAAGCATCGCTTGCTGAACTTGCCGTATAGTTTCAAGGGAGCCCAGGCTCCCTTTTTTCCATTCTATGAGACCTGAGCATAACGTGATGAACACAGAAAAGACGAGACAATAATGAGCGAAAAGCGCAGTTTATTGGAATAAATGAGCATTTTGAGCGACATTAATGACGTATTTTCAAGTGCAATAGTTAGGCCGAGGTCTTCTATGTTATCTTTACCAACTTTTATCTTAAGGAAGTAGTAAATGGTTCCATTTGCAATCGCGGGCGTGCAGATGTATGTCAATGCATATAAAGAGAACGTCAGCGCCATGAAGCAACGACTTGAGTTAGTCATGCATAAATTCCCCTGGACACAGATGGTAGTATTTAGTGAGCTTTGCCCACATGGCCCGTTAACAACAAAAGCCAAAGATTACCCTCATCCCGATATCGAAGCCTTTCAGGAAATGGCAATCAAACATAAGGTCTGGCTGGTGCCCGGATCAATGTTTGAACGACGCGAAGGCAAGATTTATAACACCAGCGTCGTCATTAATCCGCAAGGAGAAGTGATTGGTCGGTATGATAAAATGTTTCCGTTTAAACCCTATGAGGCTGGGGTTGAATCCGGAACTAATTTTTTAATCTTCGACATACCTGAAGTTGGCCGTTTTGGCGTTAGTATTTGTTTTGATATCTGGTTTCCGGAAACAACCCGCACGCTGACCAGCGAAGGTGTTGAAGTCTTAATTCATCCGGTTTTAACCGGTACGGTTGATCGTGATGTGGAACTCAGCATAGCTCGTTCTACTGCAGCAATGTTTCAATGCTACGTGGTCGATATAAATGGGCTTGGGGCCGGAGGTAATGGTCGTTCCTGTATAGTTAACCCGGCAGGCTCGATACTGTATCAATCGGCCGGACAAGAGGATATATTAGTAATGGAAATTGACCTGCAACTGGTGCGAAGGCAACGTGAGACAGGCATTATGGGACTGGGTCAATTATTGAAAAGCTTCCGTGATAGAAGTGTGGAGTTTCCCATTTATGACAGAAGCTCTGCAGCCGGTGTTTATTTAAACACACTGGGTCCACTTAGCATGCCTGAAAAAGGTACCAGGGCCGGGTTGGACGTTGCTCCACCAGGTGAAGCACTCAATCAAGCAGATACAAAACTCCAAGGAGTTGGTTGAATATTAAGACAGAGGTTCAGGAGACAATATGATGGAAGATAATAAACGAACTGACCAAATTTCAGTTTCAAATATCTATAATGCATCACAAATCCGGTTGGACAACTGGAATAGATTAAAGAACATAATTGCGCGTTTATATAATGCCAGTCAAAACGGCAGAGATACCGAACAACTAAAAGAACACGCCAACCAACTATTAGAACAACTATTTCCCATAGAAATGTTTTGGGCCTTCCCCGGGCGCCAGGCTTTCCAACAATTGCGCGAATACCTGTGGGCTAATGATTATAAAAAGCTCAACCAAATAGTCCGACGAATAGTGCGTGCATTAATGAGCAATTCCTATCGACGTAATCAAGTTGATTTAGGTTTACTGCAAGATGAGCGTAATGATCAACTTCTCAATGAGAAAGAGAATGACAAGGAAACGGATAGCAAAAAAACTACGCGACCGTATTTTGAAGTTCTAGTTGTCGATAATGTGAGCCAGAACCAGGAAGATCTTGAGCGCCAAAGTTTCAAAGAAATACGACGTTTTAATGATGCATTTACCTATGAACCGGTGTTTGTGCACTCATTTGAAGATGCATTGATCGGTATCTTACTTAATCATAACCTTCAAGCTATTGTGATTCGCTATGATTTTCAACTGCATTCAGAGCACGGTTTGAAGATTCTTGAAGATAAAATCACACAATTAACCGGCCGAACCATAGATGATCTGGAATCTGAATTACAGGCACCGATTTTGGCTGAGGCCATAAAAAAACTGCGCCCTGAACTGGATATCTATCTGGTTACCGACCAATCTGTTGAGGAAATTGCCAGTCTGGTGACAAACTGCTGCCGACGGGTTTTTTACAACCAGGAAGACTACCTGGAACTGCATTTAAATATTCTACGTGGTGTCCAGTCCCGCTACAAAACACCGTTCTTTAGTGCACTCAAGGAATATAGCAAACAGCCGACCGGTGTTTTCCATGCTATGCCAATTAGCCGTGGCAAATCCATTTCTAAGTCTAACTGGATTAAGGATATGGGTGATTTCTACGGCATGAATACATTCCTTGCAGAAACCTCAGCAACTTCAGGTGGCCTTGATTCATTACTGGACCCAACCGGCCCAATTAAAGAAGCTCAGGAATTAGCTTCCAGAGCTTTTGGGTCCAGGCATACATTTTTTGCCACTAACGGGACTTCAACTTGCAACAAAATAGTCGTACAGGCACTGGCAAAACCTAACGACATTGTTCTGGTTGACCGCGACTGCCATAAATCCCATCACTATGGCATGGTACTGGCAGGAGCAGATGTAGTCTATCTCGACTCCTATCCGCTGCACCAATATTCGATGTACGGTGCCGTACCCTTAGCTGAGATAAAACGCCGGTTACTGGAGCTTAAACAGGCAGGAAAACTGGATCGAGTCAAAATGTTGTTGCTCACTAACTGCACATTTGACGGATTAATCTACAATGTCGCAGAAATCATGCAGCAATGTCTGGCTATCAAGCCTGATCTGGTTTTTCTATGGGATGAAGCCTGGTTCGGTTTTGCTCGTTTTGGCCCTACTTATCGTCAACGCACAGCCATGTTTTGCGCTCAAAGCTTACGCGATAAATATCGTAGTGAAGAATATCGCCAGCAGTACAACGAGTATCTTGACTCGATCAGTAATATAGCCGATGATGATATTGAAGGCTGGGTAAATACCCCATTACTGCCTGATCCTGATCAGGTTCGAATCCGAGTCTATTCAACTCAGTCAACACACAAAACACTGACCTCCCTGCGTCAGGGTTCGATGATCCATATTTTCGATCAAGACTACAGTGCTAAAGTTGAAGAACCTTTCCATGAAGCTTATATGACTCATACCTCGACCTCCCCGAATTATCAAATTCTGGCGTCATTGGATATTGGGCGGCGCCAGGTAGAGCTGGAAGGCTTTGAACTGGTACAAAAACAAGTGGAGATGGCAACGGTATTACGCAACAAGGTCAACAAGCATCCACTTTTAAAAAAATACTTCAAAGTACTGGGGGTAGAAGATATGGTTCCCTCAAATCACCGAAGCAGCAGCCAGGATTACTATGAATCCAGTAACAGTTGGCAAGATATTTGGGCAGCCTGGGCAACAGATGAATTTGTACTGGATGCGACACGTATAACGCTTTATGTCGCCAAACTTGGTGTTGATGGTGACACCTTCAAAAACAAGTACTTAATGGACAAATTCGGCATTCAAATTAATAAAACATCGCGCAACACCGTGTTATTCATGACTAACATCGGAACTACACGTAGCTCTGTTGCATATCTGATTGAAGTATTAATCCAGATCGCTGAGGAAATGGAAGAAAAACTTGAACACACCAGCAAAGCAGAACAGCTATTCCATGAAAAACAGGTTTATTCATTAAGCGAGGATTTACCGCCCTTGCCTGATTTCAGTTGTTTTGAAAAATCGTTTAAAGCTGACCCAACGGGTACAACGCCGGAAGGTAATATCCGTAGTGCATTTTTTCTCGCCTATGACGACGAATGCTGCGAATATTTGGGTTTGGATGAAGAAATCGATCAGGTGCTCGCCTCTGGCCGTGAACTGGTCTCCGCCGGTTTTATTACGCCTTATCCTCCCGGCTTCCCAATTTTAGTACCGGGTCAAGTTGTAAGCCAGGACATCCTGGCCTTTATGCGCAAACTGGATGTCAAAGAAATTCACGGTTACCGGCCCGAATTAGGATTAAGAGTGTTCAAGCAAGAAACTCTGGATAGTTTTCAATTTAAACATTAAGCAGTCTCAACACGAGCAAAGGAGCAGCATGGCTAAAAAGAAATTGCAAGGCATGTCGGATATTCGACGCTTTTTCCATCGTTATGACAAACCCATTTTTTTCATCAGTGCGACAAACTTCAATCTGTTGGGCATGGATGAATGGGTCAAAAATTTTAAATTTATTAATTATATTGATTGTTATGATGGTCGCCATCCAAATACTTTTGTGCCAACTGAAGCACCGCATCCTGAATTTGAAAGCATAGAGGATATTAATAATTATCTGTTAGAACACAAGGAAGTTCTGGAGTACACACGCTCGTTCGGTCGTCATCCAAAATCTGTATTTCTGATGTTCGACAACAAAACTGAAAAGTTGGCCAAAGAAGCGGGCATGAACGTCTGGTTTCCAAAAGCCAAACTTAGAAATCGAGTTGACGACAAAATTGAAACTGTTCGCATTGGTAACAAAGCCGGTGTACCAAGCGTACCCAACATTTTGATCAAAATAAATTCTTACGACGATCTGCGTAAAAAATCTAAAGAACTTGGTCAACATCTTGTCATTCAAACTGCCTACGGTGATTCAGGTCACACCACTTTTTTTATTTCTAATGAAGCTGATTTCAATCAGCATAAAGATGAAATAATCGAAGCACCTGAAGTCAAAATCATGAAGCGTATTAACTGCCGTGGTTCTGCTATTGAAGCCTGCACCACCAAGGCAGGTACGATTGTAGGCCCGTTAATGACAGAGTTAGTCGGTTTCAAAGACATAACACCTTATAAAGGCGGTTGGTGTGGGAATGAAATTTTCCCTAAGGCTTTCACTAAAGAAATTCGTGAGCAGGCCCGAGATTACACTTTCAAATTCGGTGAGCAGCTACGCAAAGAAGGTTATCGGGGTTATTTTGAATTGGATTTCCTGATCGATGTTGACGATAACCAATTATATCTGGGTGAGTTAAACCCAAGAATCACCGGTGCCAGCTCGATGACCAATCATGCCGCCTTCGCGCATGCAGATGCACCGCTTTTTCTATTTCATTTGCTCGAGTTTTCTGATGTTGATTTTGAATTAGATATAGATGCCTTAAATGCTCGCTGGGCTGATGCAGAAAATATAGATAGCTGGAGTCAAATGGTCATCAAACACACCAAAGATAGCGTTAGCCAAATCACACAAGCGCCTGAAAGCGGCATTTGGCGAATGGATACCGACGGCAATATTCATTATTCCCGGTTTGATTATCATCGTCGTGCGGTGGCCAGTGAAAACGAGGCTTTCTTTTTACGAATTGGTGGTCCTGGCGATTATCTTTACGAAGGTGCTGACTTAGGTATATTGATCACACGTGGCCGTTTAATGGGTCAGCGTTTCGGTTTGAACCGACGTGCCAAAAATTGGTTAAAGGGCATCAAATCTCATTATCATAGTCAGCCTCTTGCACCTGCTGCACCGATACCGGAAACATCGTTTAAAATTTTGTAGCGATAGTTACAGTCATGCCCGATATTGCTTCTGGTGTAGCAGATACACTGATAGTGAGTCTGTTTGAACTAACCGATAATTTTAATGGCACAGAAGTTGGTAAATGTGCTCTAAACTTAATGCCCGACTCAGAATTGCGGGATAAAGGACTATGACACATTGCAGATAATCTTTGAGGCGATTAGTGAAAACAAAGCAGGGCTTAAATGGCAAAATATTTTTAAGCGTTCCTGGCCTGCTTATAAGAGATGGTATTTATCTGAGGGCATAGGGAAAAGACCAACTTACAGAACATGCCTGACCAAGCTTAAAAATTATATGCCGGAAATTGTACCGGCATATGAGAGCTTATGTGAACTGGCTGGCGGCAGTGATTTGGCGGCCCGTTTTTTGAGTCTTTATAATCCCCCTGCATATATCTCAGGTTGCTCACAACTTATATGGCTTGAGGACAGACCAAGATTAATCCGTAATTACGATTACAGCCCGAAACTTTTAGATGGAATGATTTTAAAATCTAAGTGGCTGGAGCATGACGTTATTGCCTTTTCAGACTGTTTATTGGGTGTGCTGGACGGCATTAATCACCATGGGCTTTGTGTCAGCCTGACATTCGGTGGTTCCAGACAAGTCGGCGAAGGTTTCGGTATACCCATTATTTTGCGCTATATCTTGGAAACCTGTGAGTCAGCCAAACAAGCTGAGCAAGCTTTAATGCGCATACCGACTCATATGGCCTATAACGTTAGTGTTGTCGATAAGGATGCTGACTTTTTTACAGCTCATCTATTTCCAGGCAGGGAAACAGAAATTATCGAGCACAAACGCATCGCCACTAACCATCAATCTTTTGATAAACAATGGGAAAGTTATGCTCGTGCCAGCGCCACACTTGAACGAGAGCAGCGACTTGAAGATTTGTTAAACGACAAATCCATTTCATTTAACCAAATGCTAAATGCTTTTTCGCTGGCGCCATTGTATTCAACAAATTATATAAGCGGTTTTGGCACACTTTATACGTCGATTTATTATCCTATTGAAAAAGTAATAGAAATTCGTTGGCCGGATAGTAACTGGATTTTAGGATTTGAACATTTCGCACAAGGTCAACGCGTTATACAATACCATCCAACAGGGGCGATGACGCTCCAGGCAATTTAGGTGCATGATGGGTTGTGACCCATGGATGTTAAACAATAATGAATATAGGTCAATTTTTAAAAGCCAGTCCTTTGAGTTCGATGATTCTGCTTGCAGATATTATTGGCTTGGTGATCTGTTTCAATTTGGCTCATTATTTACGAGTCAATCAAATGGTCGACTCCCAACTGACGTTGGGGTTCCTGATAGCCGTCACACTGATTTGCTTATATGCTTTCAATAGTTATAATATTGAAACCCCCAATAAAGCCTTAAGAGTCGTTTCAAGAACGATACTCGCCTGCTTAATTGCTTTGCTTCTAGCAATTTTGACAGGATTTTTAATCGGACGTGAGGCCTTTATTCCTATTTTTGGTCGGACTATTCTATTCACAGCATTCATTTTGTTCATACTATGGGCCTGTTTTTTTCGCTATATCGGCACACGCTTTTCTAAAGTTAAAAGCCAAAATCACTGGCTTTTTATGGGGGACGAAATCATGGCCAATCAATTTCGTGATGATTTCGCCAAGCACAAGCATAGCGGCAAATTAACTATTCATATCTGTGACGCCGATAACAATGACACTCAGTATAAACAACAGCTTGAGTATCCCTGGAATGGAATTGTTATTGACTCGTTAAGCGCTTTACCCCAATCAATCTCTACAGACTTATTGCAGCAACGATTATCAGGAAAACGTATATTTAGTTTAACCGAGTTTTATTCCAAGCAATGGACAAAGGTGCCGATATTCCATATCGGACAACAGTGGCTAATGGACGTTGACGGCTTTAGTTTGTTAGAAGATTCAGTAAATTTTAAGTTAAAACGAATTTTTGATTTTCTGTTATCCACTATTCTGGGTGTATTCTGTTTGCCGCTGATTCTGGTTATTGCCATATTGGTAAGGGTTGACTCCTCTGGAGGCGCTTTTTATAAACAAAGTAGAGTCGGGCTTAGGGGAAAAACATTCAACCTTTATAAATTTCGCACAATGTACGCTGATGCGGAAAAACAAGGCCCGCAGTGGACATCAAGAGATGACCCAAGAATCACCAGAGTAGGTCATTTCTTACGCCGCACCCGCCTGGATGAATTACCTCAAATTTATAACGTTTTACTAGGACAAATGAGTTTTATTGGTCCTCGGCCTGAGCGACCTGAGTTTGTAATCGAACTTGAACAACAAATTCCTTATTATGATTTAAGACATCTGATAAAACCCGGTATCACTGGCTGGGCTCAAGTGATGTTTGAATACGGAGCCTCAGTCGAAGATGCAAAAGAGAAACTACAATACGATCTTTTTTACATTAAAAACCAATCAATATTATTAGATTCCATTATCCTGCTAAAAACATTAAGAATAGTCATTTCTGCAGTCGGCAGATAATATAATGGATATATTTTTTAGAGAATCCGCACAGTTCTTAGTATTTTTTTTCCTGTTATTGATATTACCCGGGTTACTGACTTCATTAACATTCAATAGCAAGCGAAAATCTTTTCTGTTTCACTTAGTAGCCGGCTTTTGCCTGTCTTTGCTACTGAATCATATTGCCGCCTTTATTGTAGTTATCTTTAATCTGGAACTCGCTTATGCAACTTATTTGCTGATTGCTTATTGCTGCATTCTTTTTATCAAATTTTCTGCAATAAAAATAAATTTGCAAAATTCAGACTACAGCGAAATCAAATACGTGGTGTTACCCTGTCTGCTGTTGGTCATTGTAATGTCAATGAACGGCGGGCTGTTAGTTCTACACTCTGACGCATGGTGGCATATCAGTTATGCAAAAAAAATCAGCGCAAGCAATCAGATATTTTTAGACTATCATCATTTGTCGGGCCTGGAAATCAAGGACATTGGGAAATATTTGAGCTACCTTCCCGGCTGGCACCTTATTCTAGCATTACTGCATCAATCTTCCGGGTTAGCCTATACGACTATATGGCACAATCTCGCCGGCTTTTTGACGCCGATAACTTTTGTTAGTTATTTTCTATTTTCAAAGGCACTCAGCAGAAATAACATTATCGCCCTGTTATCTGCACTATTGCTCAGTTTAATTTTTGGTGGGCTTAATTCCTATTTTCGAATCTCACCCTGGCCCGGAAATGTGTCTTACATCATTTGGTATTTTTTATATTTTTTAGCCTTTACCCTGCTTTGGGAATTTCCCAGACAGTTAAAACCCGGTTTTGTCAGTTTTTTAAAATGGGGTTTTAATGACAAGCCGTACTCGATGTGGCTTGCACTTGTCTGTTGTTATTTGATACTTACAATTCACGCCTCCGAATTATTATGGTTTGCGGTAAGTTTTATTTTCTATTATTTACTGGCAACCTATATAAGCAAGCAAAATGAATCCCTAACTCTGGATATCGGTATCTTAACTCTGCCCGTTGTATTGCTTACATTGGCTGCAACAATTTTATTTTTTTACCAAAAAGCCGAACTTATTAATCCTGACCTGGTGATTGCCGGACTACAATTTATAAGTCTTTTGATAATCGGTTTGATTTTTCATAGCGCCATAAAATCCGGAAAAACTCAAGTAACCATTGGACTGGTTTGTCTTGTCGCCTTTATAGCTTTCAATATTGATTTCAGCCAACTAAAAGCGTTATTTTACCCGGTAAAACAACAACTCAGCATATACGGCCACCATCATCCATATCCGGTAGAGGGAATTTTTGGGCACCAATTAATTTTGCCCCAATGGGAACATCAATTAAGAGAAGGTATTCTGTTCGCAGCTTTAACCAGTATTATTGTCGCTTGTTACCTGTCAATTACCGACTGCAATAGAACACATATTTTTTTACTGGCGAATAGTTGTTTAAGTTTTTTAGTGCTGATTTCTCCATATTTGTTTACGTTCTTGAATAATTTCACACCCTACACATCTACCTACCGTGTTCATCTTTTAATTTTTCACCCAATCATCTTTGCCTGTATTTTTTACAAACTATACTTTCTGGCAACTAAGCAGCCAGTCAATCAACGCCAAAGCCCGCAATCTTCATTATGAGACCTCATCTTTTCATTGCCGCCCTGGTGATTACTATTTTTTATGCGTTGATTACCAAACTGGACGATCTGGGAAATATATCCATAACTTATGAGGTTAAAACAGAAAATAGAAACTTGACTCAACTTCATTGGAGAATTGCAGGCACACAAACAGTTAAGCATTTAAATAAATCAATTCAAGCATTTCCTGCTGCTAATACTGTTACTTTTACGATTGATGCTGCAACCGATAAGATAACAATTGTTCCTGTTACCAATCAAGACGCATTCTCCTTAAGCAATATAAAGATTTACCGACCTGGGTTATTTATAGATATTCCACTGCTATCGACCCAGCCTCTAGAGCTTTCATCAACCACTGAAGTTCAAAATGTAGAACAAATCTCCAGCGATAGATTTCCATTCAAATCGCAAACTATCAATCCGATATTCACTTTCAATATTGATGCCAGATTCGTTTACATTAAATACGTTACTATTAATTTTTTAACGTTGCTACTGTTACTGTATTGGGGGCGCCTTGTTTACAGCAGGCTCCTGAATTCTAAATCCACACCTACAGCTCATACACTAACACCTGATATTTTTATATTTATATTAGTGCCATGCTTGTATTTATTTTCAAAACTATCCATTGAATTCAACAACCCTTTGGCGAGCCTTCAAGTCATTAGCTGGTTCACCCTGATCGTTTACTTAGGCTACTTATGTGTGGTTGCTTTGAAAAAATCCAAAATCAATGTCTTTCCTGTGATCATCCTGGCATTGCTGATTTTTATTTTGCTACCCGATGTAAGCTATAAGCTCAGTTTTATTGATCACAAACCTAACTCAAATAAATACACGCCCATTTATCATTGGCGACTCAGTAACTCTATGGATCAAACTCTGACTCAGTCAGGTCATTTGTACAAGGAAGATATGAAAGAGATAGAACGGTTAGTTAATCCAAGTGATTCGTTTATCTCCGATGAGGCGACCAGTTACTATGCCCTATCATTTTTACCTCTTTACCCAACCACTGCAAAACCACACCATGGAGGATCGGGCAAAGATTACAGTTCACCCTTCGTTAGTTATGAATTTCTGAAATATTTGTGTGGACCCGATGAATTGTATAACGATACAGACATAGTGGAATTCATAGGTAAAAAATCAGCCCTGCATAAACAAAGGAACTGGCCTGACTTGAAATATGTTCTTTTAAATAAGGATACTCAAAATAGGTTTGTCCGCTGGCAATGTTTAACGGCTAATAATCCCAATACTGTTCGTAAAGTACAGGCCATCGGGAAATTAATTTATCAGGGTGAATATATAGATTTATACGAAATCGATATTAACAAGTAATTGTTTTCACTGCATCAGTCGATGCAGACAAGATGGTCGACGCGCTATTCAATGCGAATAAGCCGTTGGTGACAACTCCAGGAATATTATTCAGCCTTTTTTCCATTTCCATTGGGTTAGTTAAATCAATATTTTTCACATCAATAACGATATTACCGTTATCCGTGACAAAATCAGCCCTTAACTGCGGCAACCCGCCTAAACTGACTAAACGACGCCCGACCAGGCTCTGTGCCATGGGTATGACTTCAACCGGCAATGGAAACTCACCCAGTACCTGCACATATTTACTTTCATCAACTATGCAGATGAATTTTTCACTGGCTTCGGCGACTATTTTTTCACGAGTTAGTGCCCCGCCGCCGCCTTTAATCATATAGCCTTGCGGTGTCACTTCATCTGCACCGTCGACATACAATCGCAGATCACCCGCCTGATTTAAGTCAATCACCCTGATTCCAATTTCTCTTAGCAATCTTTCTGTGGCATCAGAACTGGCAACGGCCGCGTCTATTTTCCCTTTAACTTTCTCAAGAGCTGCAATAAAGTGATTAACAGTTGAGCCTGTGCCAACACCTATCACGTCGTCAAATTCTATATAGTCAATTGCTGCTTGTGCGGCTGACTTTTTCATCTCATCTTGTGTCATAATTACCGGCCGTTTGTTTAAATAAAAAGCATAAAAGATGTCGGTAGATTATCTTAAAAAAGTATTGAATGCACGTGTCTACGACGTTGCACGTGAGACTCGCCTGCAATTTGCCAATAAACTATCTACTCGGTTGAATAATAATATTTGGCTTAAACGAGAAGATGAGCAAGATGTTTTTACATACAAAATTCGTGGCGCTTACAACAAGTTAGTTAACTTATCAGAAGAAGTTTTAGCAAAAGGCGTAGTTGCCGCTTCAGCCGGAAACCATGCTCAGGGCGTTGCTTATGCTGCACAAACAATTGGCTGCAAAGCTGTAATTGTTATGCCTGTTACCACACCCGAGATTAAAGTCGACGGAGTCCGATCACTGGGTGCAGAAGTCCAGCTAGTAGGTGATATGTTTGATGATGCCAACAGCCATGCAAAAAAACTCGCTGAAGAAAATCAAATGGCATATATCCCTCCTTTTGATGATATTGACGTAATTGCCGGTCAAGGCACGGTTGGTTTTGAAATACTTAAGCAACATTCAGGGCAAATAGATGCTATTTTTGTGCCCGTCGGTGGTGGAGGATTAATCGCAGGTATAGCGAGCTATATCAAGCAAATTCGACCAGAAATCAAAATCATAGGTGTCGAGCCGGATAATTCAGACGCTATGAAGCAATCGGTTGAGAAAGGAGAACGCGTTCAACTTGACCGTGTCGGTTTATTCGCAGATGGCGTTGCAGTACGACTGGTCGGCGAACATACTTTTGCCTTAGCTAGGGAATTCACAGATGAATTTATGACGGTCGACACAGATGAAATTTGCGCCGCCGTTAAGGATATTTTTGAAGACACACGCGCTATAGTGGAGCCTTCCGGTGCAATTGGTGTTGCCGGCATAAAGAAATATATTGCCGAACATGACAGCAAAGATAAAACCTATGTCGCTATTAACTCTGGTGCAAATGTTAATTTTGACAGACTTAGACATATTTCTGAACGGGCCGAAATTGGTGAACAGCGTGAAGGTATTTTTGCGGCCACCATCCCGGAGCGGCCCGGGAGCTTTAAACAGTTTTGCTCTTCATTAAGCGCCAGGCAAATTACTGAATTTAACTACCGGCTTGCTGATCCAAACACTGCACACGTTTATGTTGGCATTCAATCCAGGGATTACAAAGAAAGCAAACAAGTCATGGATAATCTGGCCTCACAAGGTTATGAAGTGCTTGATTTAACCCATAACGAAATGGCAAAGCTTCATGTTCGCCATATGGTCGGTGGTCACGCACCACTGGCGGATAATGAGCAAGTTTTTCGGTTTATCTTTCCGGAAAGACCTGGCGCGTTGTTAAATTTCTTAACTCAGATGGGGCAAAACTGGAATATCAGTATGTTTCATTATCGCAATCATGGCGCCGATTTTGGCCGGGTTTTGATCGGAATACAGGTTCCCCCAGAAGAAAATGATGATTTTCAACAATTTCTTGACGATATTGGCTATGATTATGTTGAAGAATCTGATAATCCGGTTTATAAATTATTCTTGGGTTAACTAAAACTCTATATGTACCAAAAACAACTAAAATTCGCTAACTTTTATGAACTACCTGGAGAGGGAGTAGTTGCTGAATTCTCGAACGGAACAGAAACTTTTCTTTTTGATATACAAGGGCTGCAATATCGTATTATCCATTTAAAGCAGGAAAACCGCGATGCCAGCGAAGAAGAAAAGGTGTTGGCCCGACTTAATTCATTAAATAATACATCAGTGCAACATACTGCCAAGCAAGGCTAAACCCAGCTTGAATCTTTCTTCTTCATTGGCATTGCTGCCTTCTGAGTGGAAACTTCAAAGTAGTGTCCCAACATTAAACGATGAAACCCATATTTGGGCTATACAATTACAAAAATCTCCACCCTATCAGCAACAGCAATTTCAGTGGTTATCTACGAGAGAGAAAAACAAAGCGCAGCGCATGCGCGTTGATATTAAACGCGATTATCAAATACAGGCCAGAGCATGGTTGCGGTGGCTGCTGGCCGCTTATGTCGACACCACACCTGAACAAATCAAGTACCGATATGGCCCGCTTGGCAAACCCTATTTACAAACTTGTCACAGACAGGTTTATTTTAATGCGACTGACTCAGGCTCAACACTGCTGTGCGCATTTAGTACCAAACATGAATTAGGGTTGGATGTTGAATCAACCCCGCGCCAAGTTAAATTTAGACGGATAGCCGAAAGAAAATTCACCCGCAAAGAGCAGCAGGTATTGAATTCGCTTTATCCATATGAACAAAGTAATGGTTTCCTGGCTATTTGGACACGTAAAGAGGCATTCGGAAAAGCACTTGGTATCGGCATTCGTTATCCAATGAATCAGTATCATTTATGCGATAGTTTGCAATCTCATTATCACCAAACTAGCGATCAATATGAGCGTAATTGGGGTTTGATTCAATTCGCCTACAACAATAATATTGCCTGTCTTGTCAGTCGCCAGGATCACCAACAAATTCATTTCTATAAACTGGATAATCATGAATGACAACGCTCTGGACCGGCTAATAGAGTTAATGGAAACTCTGCGCTCCCCTGAACAGGGTTGCCCCTGGGACAAAAAGCAAACTTACCAGTCTTTGACTCCCCATACTCTAGAAGAAACACATGAAGTATTGTCTGCAATAGAACAAGGCGATTTACAGGCCCTTAAAGACGAGTTGGGTGATTTATTATTTCAAATTGTATTTTATGCTCAAATTGCCAAAGAAGAGAACCAGTTTGATCTGGTAGATGTAATCAATCACTTAATCACAAAAATGCAGCACCGACACCCCCATGTGTTTGGCGATAAGCAATTTAACGATGAGCATGAATTGAAGACTTATTGGGAAAAGGCCAAGCAACAAGAACGAACAGCAGCTGATTCAGTGGATGCATTTAGCAGTGTGCTTGATAACGTGCCGAAATCCATGCCGGCCCTGTCACGCTCGCAAAAACTGCAAAATCGAGCCGCCAAAACCGGTTTTGACTGGAATAATGTAGAACGGGTCAAAGAAAAAGTACATGAAGAATTGGCCGAGCTTGACCAAGCACTGACCAATAAAGATGAAGAAAATATCCAGCACGAAATCGGTGATTTGTTAACTGCTTGTGTTAATTTGTCGCGCCATTTAAATGTCGATGCAGAACAGGCTTTACGCTTAGCTAATCAACGCTTCGAAAACCGGTTTAATTATATTGAAAATATTTTTCATGATAAAAACAGAAATATGCAAGACAGCTCACTGGAAGAACTTGAAGCTTTATGGCAGCAAGCTAAAGATCATCTGAAAGATTATTGATAAATTACACAATCCATAACGCAGCAGTAGCCCGTTTTAACCGGACTTAAATTTACCTTACGATGGTCAAGCTAGAGATCTAGGATTATCATTTCTTATTGAGAAAAACACCGCTAAAAGCACAACTGAACCGCCAATAAAAGTCGCAAAGTTTGGAATTTCCACAAATAGTATGAATGCGAAAATGGGAGCAAGAGGTGTTTCCAGAGCGCTTAGTAGAGCAGTTTGTCCAGACGGAATCCGTTTAGCACCTTCTGCTAAAGTGACGGATGCGATGGCAAATAAGAATCCAAATGCAGCAAGAATATAGATTTCTGTAGGTTCAACATTCACAGGGTTACCAAGTATCATGCCAACGGGTAGTAAAAATACTGATTGCAATACCGCAGGTCCAGCCCCTGGTGTATGTGGGTATTTTCGATAAATGACCATGATTGATGCCATGGCAATGGTCATCCACAAAGCCAGCAAGTCACCACTAAGGTTTGTGTGCCCAAGTGAACCTGATACTATAATCGCCACGCCCAACAGTGCACAAACACTTCCTGTAATCGTTTTTGGTGAAGGTTTTTCTCCAATAACATACCAAGCAAGAAGTGCTGCGATAAGAGGAGAAACGGCATAGATTAGTGAGACATTAGCAATGGATGTAAGTTTAAAGGCTGGAATAAAAGCTGCGGTACCCAACGCACCAATCAGTCCCACTGACCATCCACTGTAACCCATATCAAAAAAATTCTGCCGGAATACTCCCCTATATATTGTCCAAAGCGTTGTGAAAGCGACAGCGAAAAGACCACGCCAAAAAATTACCTCCCATGATCCAGCTTCTACACCCTTTGTGAACAAACCCGCCGTGCTGTATGTTACAGCAGCTATTACAACAAGAACGACACCCGTGTAATAATCCGATTGAGTTTTTTTAGTCATGCCAGTTTGATTTATGAGTTAGGTTAATTTGATGGTTTTGAAAATTGCATCAGATCAAGATAAGATCGACTTAGCCTTTATTTATAGTTATGCTATCTACAAATATGTCCTTCAACAAACGAAGATATTTCAACTTATACATTAGAAATTTTTGTGTATAGACTATGACTCGACAACTTCCACCTCTGAACGCGCTTAGAGCATTTGAAGCGGCGGGTCGTCACCTCAGCTTCACCAAGGCTGCAGATGAACTGAACGTCACTCCGGCTGCCGTAAGCCACCAGATCAAGGCACTGGAACAAGTATTAGGCGTGGTGCTTTTTCATCGCTTAACCAGAGCACTGCGGCTGACCGAAACCGGTCAAGCAGCCTTACCGATACTCAGCCAAGGTTTTGACAAACTGATTCAAGGGGTGGAGCTAATGCGTTCACACAGCGAAAATGAGATGTTGACTATCAGTGTCAGCCCTTCTTTTGGTGCGATGTGGTTAGTGCCGCGACTCGAAAATTTCCGTCGTCGACATCCGAATATTGAGATTCGCATTGACGGTACAGACCGTTTGGTCGATCTGGAACGCGACAACGCCGATGTAGCAATACGCTATGGGGCTGGTGACTATAAGAGGGTAGAGATTGACTATCTTTTCAACCAGGTCAATACACCCGTCTGCAGTCCAGCTCTGTTAGGTGGAAAGTATCCATTACATAAACCCGAAGATCTTCGTCATCATACTTTATTGCACATCGACTGGAAGGATGCTGAAGCGAGCTGGCGTATGTGGTTGTTGGCAGCTGGTTTAAACAATATCGACCCGACGCGAGGACCGCACTTTACTATGGAGAATATGGCTGTGCAGGCTGCGATTGATGGTCAGGGTGTGGCCTTGATCGGTGATATACTGGTAGCCGACGATCTTGCCTCAGGTCGTCTGATACGTCCCTTTGGCCCTAGCTTTAGCATTCCTCTTTCATTCTCATACTATCTGTTAAGCACGAGAGAAGGCATTAAGCAACCTAAGATCAAGGCTTTCAGAAACTGGCTACTCGAACAGGTACAACCCCACATTCGCGAGTCAGATTAAGGAGTCCCAGATACAATCAGCTTTTGCTGATCAAATATAACCTCGTAGACGGTAATACCACCAGCCCAGGTATTCTTTCAAAATCCAGGTTGTTCCCGATAATGCTTGAGCGGTTGGAATCCAGTTAAACACTTTAGGATTATAATTATCCGTAACCAGATAATCAGTCGGAGCTGCGATTACATCTATACCTTGGGCTTTAAACACTGCAAATGCTCTAGGCATGTGAGTTGCGGAGGTGACAAGCAAAACCTTGTCAAGGTTATTTTGCTCTAGCAATGGTTTAGTAAAAAAAGCGTTTTGATAGGTATTCCGACTCTTTTCTTCAAACAATATATCTGCTTCAGGCACACCCCATTCAATTAATAATTTAGCAATATAGTAGGCTTCTCCCCTGATTCCTTCTTGCGGAAATACATTTCCGCCTGCAATGACAATCTTACCTGCCTTGCCGGCTCTATACAGCTGCCCGGCGTAGCGAATCCGGTCAGAAGTGCCTACCAGCTCTAAATCCAGACGAGGATATTGTGGCAGCGCCAGTGCTCCTCCTAAAATGAGAATCGCATCGGCTTGCGGAGCGTCCGCAGCTAAATAGGTTGGAAACTTACGTTCAAGATTTTTGATCAAGTAAAAGGGTGTCTGTGGCAAAGCGCTGACAAATAATATAGTGATTGAGAGAAGACAAAAGGTAATCGCTGTTTTTTGTTTGCGAAATCCAAAAAATAGTAACGCCAGAATAAGTAATAAAAACGTCAGGTTTAACGGATATAAAAAATGCGGTATCAGTTTACTAAGAAAAACCCAATCCATTTACTTGAGCAAATTCTTAACTTGACTGGAAGTGATTATCTTATTTTGTTTGACAAAAAACTCATGATTCGCTTCGATATGTTTAAGGTCATATAGATAATTGACCATTAAACTTGCTGATTGACGAATTCCCTTTGCAGACATATCACCTATCCAGTTAATTCGCTCCAGTCTGGCTCCATTACCAAGATGAAAACGCGCGACTGGATTTAAGACTATATCGTCAGCTGATTTTTCGTTAACTAAATAATGAGCACAAAGTTTTTTTACCGGTTTCTCGATCTGCTTAAATGCCTGATCATCTACATGCATGTCAGCTGTATCGAGTTGTTCTGACACCTGCATCGCGAGTTCACGGATAGGCGAATCCCGGTCTGAATAAGCTGTTTTTTTCAACCATTTAACGAATCCGGGAATTGGGGAGAGTGTTGAAAAAGTTTTCAAATTAGGCAAATCTGTCTGCAAGTCTGCAACCACCTGTTTAATCAAAAAATTTCCAAGCGATATGCCCTTTAAACCGGGTTGGCAATTATTGATTGAGTAAAATATGGCTGTATTCGCTTTAGTGGGGTCACCGATCGACTCATCAAGATTTAGCAATGATTGAATATTCTCTGCCAGATGATTGACCAGAGCGATCTCGACAAATATCAGTGGTTCATCATCACCCAGCGCCGGATGATAAAATGCATAACAACGCCTGTCGCGGGCTAAACGACGGCGCAAATCATCCCAGTTTGTAATTGCATGTACAGATTCATAGGCAATCAGCTTCTCCAGAATATGTGCCGGTGTTTTCCAATCGATACGCTTTAGATTTAAAAAACCGCGATTAAACCACGACGCAAACAAAGCCCTGAAATCATTATCAACAACTTTTAGATGAGGATTATCTTTTACAAGTTTAAGCAGATCCCGACGCATGGAAACCAACGCATAAATACCTTCGGGCGCCATATTCATACGTCGTATCAGTTCCTGGCGTTTTGGTTCCGCAGCCAGGATTAATGCTTCGAGTTTATCTTCTGTTGCATCCAGTTTGTAGGCATCCAGAGCCAACTGCACTTGATCCACATCGGGCGACATCTGGGCTTCGAGAAATTCAAAAAAAGCGAGTTTTTCACCATCATCCAAAGACTGGTAAGTCTCCAGCACGCTCCAGGCTAACGCAATCCCTGACGCTTCACCTTTTTCAGAAAGTAAGTCCTCACACAGACCGACGAGTTTATTATCATTTGATTTACCCGCATGTCGGTCAAGTAATCCAAAACCCGCTTTAGCAATAGAATCCAGGACATTTTGTACAAAAGGTCGATTCATGATGAATTTAGCTTATTTCGATTGGTTTACTCAGTGACCAATTCAGCGCTGGTAACAATAACGTCTTCAACAGGGACATCCTGGTGACCCTTGGCATTACCAGTCGCCACTGCAGCAATGGCATCTACCACGTCCATACCTTCTACGACTTGTGCAAATACAGCATAGCCCCAGCCTTGCGATGATTTAGATTTAAAATCTAGAAAATCATTATCTTTTAAGTTAATAAAAAACTGCGAAGAAGCTGAGTGCGGATCGGGTGTTCTAGCCATGGACAAAGTCGCCCGAAGGTTTTTTACACCATTATCGGCTTCATTTTGAATGTTAGCCCGGGTTGGTTTTTGGTTCATTCCCGGCTCAAATCCACCACCCTGAATAACAAAACCTGGGATGACACGATGAAATATTGTACCGTCATAAAAACCATCCTTAACATATTGAATAAAGTTTTCAGTAGTGATCGGTGCCTTATCACAAAATAGTTCAATCAACATATCACCCTTATTTGTCGAAAATTTGACTTTTGGGCAATCACCATTCGCCATTGCAACCTCGCTCATAAAAAAACTCCAAAAAATTAAAATTAAAATTCTTGCTTTAAACACGTTCAACTATCCTCGCATTTTGTTAATCAGATCCCACTGCTTTTTTTCCACCGGCATAATTGACAGACGATTGCCTTTTTGCAATAAACGCATGCCCTGTAATTTTGGATTTGCTTTTAAGGCTTGTAGTGAAATAATGTTCTCAAACTTCTCTTTGAATTTAACATCAACCATTAACCAGCGCGGATTTTCAGGCTTACTTTTAGGGTCATAATATTTTTCTTCCGGGTCAAATTGTGTGTGATCGACATAAGCCTGTTTTACAATTTCCATAATCCCTACAATCCCGGGTTCAGGGCAACTGGAATGGTAAAAAAATGCCAGATCACCTTTCTTCATGCCATCACGCATAAAATTTCTAGCCTGGTAATTACGGATACCGTCCCAGTGGTCGGTCTTACGCTTTTGTTTATAGAGATGATCTATCCCGTAGACATCGGGTTCACTTTTCATCAACCAGTACTGCATAGTAACCTCTTTAGTTTATCACCCGGAACAATAATGCAAAGACTTCATATTATCAATTACTTATCTATAACTAATTGTTGAATAGTGGTTTTTATTCGGACCTTTGATTTGCCAGTATAGAATTAATTCATCCGGGCTGACTTTTACCTCCAATCTATATATATCCTGACCGCATCGATATGGATCTACACACTTCCATAACCCTTTTTCAGCGGTTCTTATAGTCACCAATTTCACCGGTCGATCGTCACCATAACGTAAATGTTCCAGTAGAAATTCTACGGAATCTGTCTGTGCCCAACGGTAAATATTGGAAAATTCAAGCCCGCCAGGACCTTGCCCGCTTTGACCTTGCTCGCTTTGACCTTGATTCCAGATGCCCTTTTCTCGCCAGATAATTTTGTTATCTGAGCAATTCTCAATGTTAACAATACCTTCACCTTCGGCTACCCACCCATTATCAGCTTTTGCTGCAATAGAGAACTCACTCACTGAGGTTAATTTTTCGAGCAAACTGAAAACTGTTCGAAGGAGTTAATTAGGGTTGGGGCCGACTTTCCAGGTGGCAGTACCGACAGCAACAATATCACCGACTTCATCACGAATTATACCTTCCAGCAAATATTCTGCTTCTTCATTGCGCCTGGGAATATCACACTGGCATTCTGCCACCAGGGTCCCACGCGCTTTTTTAAGATAATCCATGCTAAGACGCGTGACTATACCTCGCATATTTGCTGGTAATGCTGAGTTCATTGCCAGTCCGGTCGCTAACTCGGCCAGGTTCAATAATGCAATTGCATGGATTGAGTTCAAATGGTTACGAACACGCCTTCGATCCTTGAGAAGAACCTGACAATAACCCGGCTTAAGCGAAATAACATAGGGTTTGATCGAGCCGGTATAGGGAATCATTCGACCTAAAAGACTGCTGAAAATTTTTTTCCCGGCTGGCCGGGCTACCCATTTCTTCCATTCAGCCAAAATTTTGTTTTCTGCGGTTGACATTTATGTCCTTTATTTCCGTTTAAGTTTTTATGTTAATGACTAAGCTCTCAATTTAATCAGCACTTGTCGAGTATCGGGCTTTACACCATGCCAAATTTCAAAGGCGGCAGCAGCCTGCTCCACTAACATGCCCAAACCATCCGCTACCCATTCAACTCCATTTGCCTGTGCCCAACGCATAAACACGGTTGCTTCACTTGCGTACATCATGTCATAGGCAAACTGTACATCTTTCAGCAAATCAATGTCGATTGACGGAGTCTGACCAGCAAGGCTCGCTGCTGTACCATTTATTATCAAGTCAAATTTTAATGACTTAATCTGATCTAATCCACATCCGATTATAGACCCAAGATGAGAAAAATTCTGTTGCAAATCTATTGCCTTTGCTACTGTTCGGTTGGCAATAACTATTACCTGCGGTTGCTGGATTAATAATGGACCCAGCACCCCACTAACGGCACCGCCCGCCCCAAGAATCAGTATCGATTTATTGGTGATATTAAATCCATGATTATGGATTAGATCATTGACTAGTCCGGTTCCGTCAGTATTGTCTCCTTTGATAGATTCAGCATTAAATATGAGCGTATTGACTGCCTTGGCCAAGGTTGCACTTGTGGATAATTGCTGTGAAATAGCGTAAGCGTCTGTTTTATAAGGAACTGTGACATTCAACCCGGCCCCGCCCTGGTGACGAAATGTATTCACTACATTTTGAAATTCCCCGGCTTCCACCTGAATTTTTGTATATTCCAGTTGAATATCGAACTGGCGGGCAAACTGCTGGTGAATCACCGGTGAAAGGCTGTGATTGACGGGATTACCTACCACTGCAAATTTTTTCATGTAATGTTAAACCGACTGCTAAAAATGTATAATTACAGCACTGCAAAAGTGAATAATAACTCACATAACATACCATCAAAAGGCAACTAATATGAATAGTGATTCTACCCGTCTTTTTATCGAGCAGTTCTGGGATAAATCTGTTCTACCCAGTCTCAAGGAATATGTCAGTATTCCATGCAAATCACCAATGTTTGATAACCAATGGCGAGAAAAGCGCAAACTCTATGAGGCAGTGCGACATTGCAAAGCCTGGAGCGAATCATTGGGCATTGAAGGATTAAAGGCAGATGTTTACGAAATTGAGGATCGCACTCCGTTGCTATTTATAGAGATTCCGGCAGTGGATGATGATCATACTGTCCTAGTCTATGGCCATTTGGACAAACAGCCCGAGGCTGAAGGTTGGAGTGCTGATAAAGGACCGTGGGAACCCGTTATCGAGGACGAAAAGCTTTATGGTCGTGGTGCTGCCGATGACGGCTATGCGCTATATTCAGCGCTGTCATCGATTGCTGCGATTAAAGATCAGGGACTATCGCATCCGACAATAAAATTATTCATCGAATGCAGCGAAGAAAGCGGCAGCCCCGACATTCGAGCTTATTTAAAACACCTTGAAAATAAAATCGGTCAACCTGATTTAGTCCTGGTACTTGATTCAGGCTGCGGTAACTACGAGCAGATGTGGGTGACAACATCGCTAAGAGGAATGATCGGTGGCAACCTCACGGTAAAAATTTTAAATGAAGCTGTACATTCCGGCGACGCCAGCGGCATTGTACCGTCCAGTTTTAGAATCATTCGAAAAATTTTAAGTCGTATTGAAGACCCTGAGAATGGTGAAATAAAACCGGAATTCTTACACGCTAAAACGCCGGACCAACGCATGCAAGAAGCCAAGCATGTTGCAGAAGTTCTGGGTGATGATATTTTTAAAAAGTTTCCTTTTGTGAAGAATGCATCACCTTTAAGTAAAAACCTGACATCACTGGTGTTAAACCGAACCTGGAGACCTACGCTTTGTATTACCGGTGTAGACGGTATTCCTTCTAGTGAAGATGCAGGCAATGCACTTCGCCCCTACACGACTTTAAAACTATCTCTGCGAATACCGCCTACCTTGCCCGCAAAGTCAGCAAATCAGGCACTGAAAGAGTTGCTGGAAGAAGATCCGCCTTATGGTGCCCAAATAAGCTATGAGGCTAAAGAAGGTGGACGTGGTTGGAATGCGCCTGATTTTCGTAACTGGCTGGAGCAATCCTTAGAACAAGCATCAGCAGATTTTTATGGTAAGCCTCCTGTTTACATGGGCGAAGGTGGTTCAATTCCGTTGATTGCCATGTTGGGCAAGCGATTTCCAAATGCGCAGTTTATTATCACAGGTGTACTTGGCCCGCATTCAAATGCACATGGGCCAAATGAATTTTTACATTTACCGATGGTAAAAAAGCTGTCATCCTGTATCGCCAAAATATTCCACGATTTAAGTCAACGGGGTAAGTAAACCAACGCTGCAAATACAATATGTCAAAAAAGCAATTTATAGGTATCGCACTATTCTTTGCCTGTTTAATTTTATTATTAAACTTTGGCCTGCGCTCATCCATGGGGTTTTTCATGAAACCCATTTCCGAAGCCCATGGCTATGGCCGTGAAATATTTGCATTATCCTTAGCCCTGCAAAACTTATTCTGGGGCCTTTTTCAACCTGTCGCGGGGATGATCTCCGACAAGTTCGGAGCAGTTAAAGCTGTAATAGGAGGTGCCCTACTTTATGCATTAGGCTTATATATTACTTCCATTGCAGGTACGCCTTTGTTACTACACACCGGAGCCGGAATATTACTTGGCATGGGCATTGCCGGCACCGGATTTGGTGTAGTCTTGCCGGCAATGGCTAGATTGGTCTCTGAGGAAAAACGTTCGTTAGCATTGGGCCTGGGCACAGCTGCAGGATCAGCGGGTCAGTTCCTGCTTATACCTGTAGCCAAAGAATTTATTTTGGCTTACGGATGGGAAACTGCATTAATTATTATGGCTGTTGGGGCATTGGGCATGATTTTATTCAGCCCTGCCTTGGCCGGAACCAGTTCACAAGGCAATCAGGCTGAAATAGCCAGTGACCAAACTTTATCACAAGCCTTAAAAGAAGCCTCCAGCCACGTTCATTATTGGTTACTAATCGCCGGATTCTTCGTTTGTGGTTTTCAGCTGGCGTTTATCACTGTTCACATGCCTTCATATGTCACTGATAGCGGGTTTAGTGAAACCACAGCCGCCTACAGCCTCGCTTTAATCGGCTTTTTTAATATCATTGGTTCTCTCGGCGCCGGTGCACTGGCAACAAAGTTATCAAAAAAATGGATATTGGCGTTTATCTATGCAGCACGTGCAGTTGTCCTGGCTGTGTTCTTGATTATGCCCATGACCACATTCAGCATCTATACGTTTTCTATTTTAACTGGATTTTTATGGCTGGCGACAATTCCACCGACATCTGGGTTGGTTGCCCAAATGTTCGGACTTAAGTATATGGGCACCTTATATGGCATTGTCTTTTTGAACCATCAAATCGGTTCATTTTTCGGTGTCTGGCTAGGCGGCTATTTTTATGATCAAACCGGTTCCTATGACATTATCTGGTGGGCAGCGGTGGTCATTGCTGCTATAACAGCACTCATACATTTCCCCATCGACGAACGGCCTGTGGCACGAATTAGAAACGCACAAGCTGCTCAATAATTGAAATTTCAATAAGTTAGCTGTAAATGTGAACAATTAACATTGAACAGCATTGTCATAATACTGTAATATTTTAAGTATTATGAGGATAGTTAAGAAAGGGTTAACTCTAAAAATAATAATCACAATTTTATTGTTGAGCTCAAATCAATTAAGCTCTGCCAGTGATCTTTCTGACTCACACCAAACCCCACAATTCACCGATTCCCTGCATTATGGTTTCAAGATAGATCTTCGTGGTGATTATCGCGCCATTATGCGATTCAAACGCTGGATTGATATTATTGCCCAAGTACCCTCTGGAATTAGTACATTATGGGCGATTTCACAATCAAATCATCAACTTTTAATCAAGCATTCTCATTTCTCGGTCATCTCTTCAGGCAGAACGTCTGCCCCGATGACCAGAAACCTGACCAACGGCATCGGCGAGGATGTGGAAATTAAATTTAATGCCTACATTCCGGATCAGGGCAGTCATCGCGTTTACGGTGAAAATCGCAGATTAATCGAATTTACTGCAGTTCAAAATCTGTTTCATGAACTTGCACATGCCAAACACAAAATGACAGGACATTGGCCGTATTCACGATCAGAGTTTGCAGCCATCAAAGAAGAAAACGTATTCCGTAAAGAATTAGCAGAATTACAAAATCAACCTTATTTCAGACGTACCCATATACGCGGTGAATCCATATGTCCGCAAACAGCAGAGCAAATTGACACAAGCTGGGGACAGGATTTAATTTGTAATTCTTGATGTTTATTTTCTGACTATCCATTCTGAGCTAATCTAGAGAGCGTGCTCAATTAGCGCTTATTTTTCATGAATGATTGATCATGATTGCAATGAATATATTTCCTTATTATTTTTGTGGTTTTTGCTATTATCTGTAACCATACAAACTAATGGAGATCATGATGAAGACTACTAAGTTAATAATAGCTATGCTGCTGTTGGCCATTAATATGAGCGGGCAGTTATCCCTTGCGCATGAACAAGGCAGTATTATTTTACGGGCGGGTCCGGCTCTGGTCGACCCGGATGATGCCAACAATCCTGTTAATATTGCAGGCGCTGCAACCGACTTCACAGTTGAAGTCGATGACAATACCCAGCTCGGCATAACAGGCACATACATGCTGTCAGATCACATCGGTATCGGTTTACTTGCATCCACGCCGTTTAAACATACAGTTTCATTACAAAATGCAGGCGCGTTGAACGGTGACATTGTTGAAACCAAGCACCTACCCCCCACACTAACCCTGCAATATTATTTCAATTCTCCTGGTTCTGCATTCCAGCCTTATGCAGGCATTGGCGTTAACTATACTTACTTCTTTGATGAAGAAGCAAAGTCCTCAGCGCTCAAGGATGCGGCAAATACACGAAATGTAAAAATTGACGATAGCTTTGGGTTAGCATTAGAAGCCGGTTTTGATTACATGATCAATTCCAACTGGCTGTTTAATGCAACCGTTTGGTATATCGATCTTGATACAGATGCCAGCATTGCATCAGACTTGGGTGAAATCACAGCAGATGTCAGCATCGATCCGTTTGTGTATATGCTTGGCCTGGGCTATAAATTTTAGTCGCTTAGTTATTAACAATATCGGCGCTGGGGCTTTAAGGTATTAAGCCCCAGGCCAGATAAACTCAATTCTTATCCCGCCCGGCTCATAACACATCATGTGTTTTCTAGGGCCACCACCAACCAACTCCGGTTCAAATTCAATTTCAACCTCTGACCGCTGTTTCAATGCCATACAGATTTGATTCAATTGCTGCTCAGATCCAACTTCCAGGGCCAAATGATGCAGCCCGATATTTTTGCGCCGATCAAATGCCTCATTATTAAGCGAAAGATCAACTTGCCACAAGGTCAACCTGACCACACCATCTGTAACAGAAGTACGTGGATAAGATTCATCATAGCCGGATTCAGTCCAGCCTAATAAATCAACAAAAAATGAGGTGGTTTGTTTTAGGTCATGTACCGCTAAACCTAGATGATTAAGTCCATTCGTAACAGCCATTTTGTATCTCAAATTTTAAACCAAGGTGGATTATAACCACTAGAAAAGACGCGTGGCTTAAGCCTTCATTTTTGAATTATCAGGATCATAAGGAACTTCAGCGAGAATTCGCGCATTGACTCGGCCATCCAGGATAGAAACATGAAACACTTTGTCCAGGTCTGTAGCTTGCTTAAAGTAAGCCAACGCCAGCGGCTTTTTCACTCTATGACCATAACTACCTGAGGTGACGATACCCACAGGTTGGTCATCATCAAAAACGGTGTGCAAGTAAAACGGATCGTTAGGTTGTTCGTCCAATTCCAGTAAATGCATCTGCCAACAGTCATTTGCGCCTGATCGTTTGATGAGGGCTTCACGACCTATAAACTCGCGGTTTTCCAGCCGAGTCAAAAATTTAAGCCCGGCTTCGGCAGGTGTGCGCTCAGTCGTCAAATCACTGCCCCAGGCACGATAGCCTTTTTCCAGACGCATGCTGTTCACCGCGAATGCACCAAATAATCCAACATCAAATGTTTGGCCGGCCTCGTACAAGGCATTGAATAGTTGCAGTTGATGTTCAAATCTGTGGTGTAACTCCCAACCCAATTCACCCACATAAGAAACACGTAATGCCCGCACTTCTACACCGGCTACGTTTATTTGCTGAGCTGATAACCAGGGAAAAGCATCATTAGATAAATCTGCATCAGTTAGCTTGGTCAACAATTCACGAGACTCAGGTCCCATAATCGCCAGTACACCGTATTCGCTGGTAACATTGCGAATTGCCACATTAAAACCATGGCTTCGCTGGCGGAGCAAATCTTCGTCCATGCGGTTGGCAGCAGCGGCACTAACCAGATAATAATGCTCAGCCGATAATCGCGTAACACTGAATTCACTTATAACACCACCGCTGGTATTCAAAACATGGGTAAGTGATATGATTCCGTTTTTGCCAGGAGCCGCATTGGCACCCAAACAATCAATGAATCTTTGTGCGTCTTTACCTTGTACTTCAAACTTGGAAAACACACTCATGTCGGCAATCCCCACTCGCTCCTGCACTGTTCGACATTCATTACCAACTGCATCAAACCAATTGCTGCGCTGAAAGCTCAAAATGCTTATCCGATGTTCTCCATTAACGGCAAACCAGTTTGCTCGCTCCCAGCCATATACACTACCGAATACGGCACCCTTTTGTTTTAATGTTTCATAAATAGGGTTAGTCAGCTTGGGGCGCCCTGCAGGCCGCTCCTCATAAGGATAATGAATACCAAACTGGGCAGCAAAGCATTCCACGGCTTTACTGACTCTATAATCACGGTCGGCGTAACCTCCAAAGCGGCGCGAATCTATCGCAAGCGCATCCATGGGAGGCGTTCCATTAACCATCCATTCGGCCAAAAACCACCCCGAACCACCGCCTTCCATAACTCCCATGCTGGAACCTGTTAACAACCAGGCATTGGTTAAATTGTACGCCGGGCCAATCAGCGGATTAGCATCCGGCGTAAAGGTTATGGGCCCATTAATAATATCTTTAATCCCGGCCGTTGCCGCCGCAGGCACCCGGTCCATCGCACAAGTTACAATCTGCTCTATCGCATCCAGATCAGGCGGCAATAATTCCATTCCGAATTCCGGCGGTACACCGTCAATAGACCAGGGGTGACCATCTGGTTCATAGGGACCAATGATCAAACCATCTCGTTCTTGTCGTAAGTACCAGCTTTCGTCCGGATCCCGTATCATGGGTAATTCGTGATCAAGCTGTGCAAATGCTTCAACCCTGTCAGTTACAAGATATTGATGCAACATGGGCACAACCGGCAGGTCCACACCCATCATAGTACCTATTTCCCGGCACCAAGTGCCTGCCGCATTGACGATATGTTCACAGTAAATTGTGCCTTTTAGCGTATGCACCACCCATTCTCCAGAACTAGATTTTTCAATAGCCTGGACTGGGTTTTGACGATAAATTTCAGCCCCACCATTACGAGCCCCCTGGGCCATCGCATGTGTGGCCTGAGAAGGATCAACATAACCGTCCAATGGTTCATAGATAGCACCAATCAATTCGCTGTTATCAACCAATGGATAAATATCTTTTAACTCGGCCGGACTAAGAATATGAAAATCATAGCCGGCAAACTTGCCGATACCTTGTACATGCTTAAATTCATCCAGCCGATCTTTATATCGTGTTACACGTAAAGCGCCACATTGATGAAAACTAACCGGCTGACCGGTTTGTTGCTCCAGAATACCGTTATATAAGCGAACACTATGCGCACGTAAATTCATAACCGTAATATTGTGAGCATAGTGCGTACACAAGCCCGCCGCATGCCAGGTTGAACCGGCGGTCAATTCATTTTTTTCAACCAGCACCACATCGTTCCAGCCCAGCTCGGTTAAATGGTAAAGCAGTGACACGCCCATCGCCCCGCCGCCGATAACTACTACACGAGCTTGATTACGCACTTTCTATCCTTTTAATCTTAGATTCTCTGGATCATAGACCGGCTGAGTTAAAATTTTTAAGTCAAACCGATCACCTGCTATTTCTACTTCATATGAATGGTTCAATAAATCGCTTTTTGAACCATTGTGAGTATTAATAATCGCATTACACAAAGCTGTATCGGTTCTAAAACCCAAACCGCCTGAAGTAGTTCGGCCTATTATTCTGCCAGCTGAATAAATCGGCTCATCATGCAACAACAGCGGCGATGCCTGTGATTCAACTTTACATTGAACCAAGTAACTTGAAACTCCTGTCTTCTTTTGCTCAAGCAAGGCTTGTTTGCCGATAAAATCTTTATCGAGTTTTACACTAAAATCCAGGCCTGTCTGCAATGGGCTGTCATCAGGCCCGATATCATGCCCCCAATGCAAATACCCCTTTTCCAGACGGCATGCATCCACACAAAAATGACCGACACATCCTAGTTGATATTCTGCTCCACTGCTCACCAGCAAATTAAATACATCGACAGCATTACCATTTTTGATATACAACTCCCAGCCCAATTCACCGACAAAACTAATCCGAGTAGCACGAACGTTAATGCCTTTTAACTTAATCAGCTTGGAACAACCAAAAGCAAAGGCCGAACTAGACAAATCATCCCGAGTCAGCGACTGCAATAAGGCACGTGACTTAGGCCCCATGACGCCCAAAACTGCCAAGTCGTCAGTTTGATCTTTAATATTTACATCATAGCTCCTGGCCAGATGTTGCAAGCGGGTTAAATCCTTAACTCGAGTAGCAGCACCACTTACCAGAAAAAATTCATCCTCCGCAATCCGGGTGACAGTCTGTTCGGATTCAATACCGCCATGCTCATTTAGCATTGTTGTGTAAACAACCCGACCTAATCCAACATCAATATTATTAGCACATAGCTGTTGTAAAAAACGTAAAGCGCCAGGACCTGTGACCTTGATCTTGGTAAACGGTGACAACTCAATTAGCCCAACGTGGTATTTTAATATTTGCGCTTCCCGCTTGGCACAAGGCCACCAGAATTGCGCTTCATAGCTATAGCGTTGTTTAGTTTCGTGTTGATCTTTAGCAAAATAAAATGGCCGCTCCCAAACCCCGCTCACACCAAATACTGCTCCTTGTTGCCTGAAACTATCATGCAAAGGTGAGTGCTTTAAATCTCGGCCGGTTTTTTTCTGCTTATAAGGCCAATGCATATCAAATTGGCTGTGAACTGATTCAGCCATTCGCGCAGCAAGAAATTCATCAGTTGTTGCTACAGGGTCGTAACGCTGAATATCCACTTCCCATAAATCCATAGGTGGACAGTCTTGTTTAATCCAGTCCGCCATGACTTTACCAACACCGGCTGAAGACATGATTCCAATAGAATTAAATCCTGCTGCAACAAAATAGTTATCCAGCTCAGCCACTTTACCCATTAACTGACTGGTATCAGGAGTGAAACTTTCCGGGCCGTTCATAAAATGCGCAATCCCGATTTGCTCCAACACTGGAATACGGGCTATGGCTGATTCAATCATCGGTGCAATATGATCCCAATCCTCATCAAACATCAGATATGCACCATCAGCACCGACACCCGCGGAATTCCAGGGTTTGGCATTAGCTTCGAAACCACCAATAACCAGCTTGCCGCTATCCGCTTTTATATATATTTCGGAATCCAGGTCACGCAGAATCGGACAGGGTCTAGGTAAGTCACTGACCGGTTCGGTGACCACATACATGTGCTCGCACACGGCCAGCGGCAACTGCAGCCCTGCCAGCTGGCCAAAGTCTCTGGCCCAGGCACCACAAGCATTCACCAAAATCTCACAGTCAATCTGATCTTCACCGTTAATCAAAACTGACTTCGCTTTACCACCCTGGATATTCACATCCGTTACCCTGGTGCTTTCGAATATCCTGACCCCACGCGCTTTAGCACCCTTGGCATATGCCATGCACAAATCCACCGAGTTTACCTGAGCATCTTGTTCAACCCATAATGCACCTGCTAATCCTTCAACATCGATAAGCGGATAGCGCTGGAGAACTTGAGCAGCTTCAACAATAGCCGTATCAATCTGGTTCATATCTCCCATAGCTGAGATACGTTTGAGTTCAGTTAATCTTGCCTGTGTTTGAGCTAACCAGAATCCCCCTGTTTGAGCATAACCAGTTGCCTGGCCGGTCTCTGATTCAAGTTGTGCAAATAATTCTGTTGCATATTTAGCTAATCGGGTCAGATTCATACTTGCCCGTAGCGGACCGACAATCCCTGCCGCATGCCAGGATGTGCCACTGGTTAATTCATTTCGCTCCAGCAACAAAACGTCTTCAATACCCAGCTTACCCAAATGGTAGGCTATACTTAACCCGATAGCGCCGCCGCCAACAATTATGACTTTTGCTGAGCTGGGATAGCTCATAGTCTGTCATCCTGAGGAGTGAAACGACGTGAGGATCTACAACTTATAGCTTGAAACTTAAACGGAGAATTCACTTTGCTTATACCGACAGCCACTCTATAAAGATTCCTCAGCAAGCTCGGAATGACACATTGTAAGTCAGACATCAATAATTCCGATCCGGCATAGATGCCTTCCTCTTCGCTACATATTCTTCTAATTCTTCACGAATAGCCGCATCAATCGGCGGTGGCTCATAGGCCTCAAGCAACTCCTTCCAGCGTTTATTGGCGCGCATGGTTAAATCCAGGCTCCCTTCTGCCTGCCATTGTTCAAAGGAATTATTATCAGCAATCGGCGACATATAAAAAGCCGACTGAAAATTCGCCATGGTATGTTGAGAGGATAAAAAATGCTCGCCTGGACCGACTTCAAAAATCGCATCCATAGCCTGAGCGTTTTCAGATAAATCGATTCCCTCAGCAAAAGCAATCAGCTTGCCGCATAGATCAGCGTCAATCACAGATTTTTCAAACCCTGAACACAACCCGCCTTCCAGCCAGCCACAGGCATGATTGATGAAGTTGGCACCTGCCAACAATGCCATTGTTAAACCAAACGTCGCTTCCTGCTGAGCCTGGGCATCGGGAACTTTAGACGCAGTCAAAGCACCAACTGTGTGAAACGGCACCCCTAAACGTCTGGCTAATTGTCCTGCCGCCAACACCATTTTGCCACCCTCTGGATTACCAAAAGTCGGTGCCCCGGATTGCATGGAAATAGCCGTGGCAAAACTGCCCATCAAACACGGTGTACCTGGATTGATTAATTGTGTTAACGCACAAACTGCCATTGCTTCGGCTAATAGTTGCGCTAAAGTACCCGCCTCCGTACAAGGACTCATTGCACCTGCTAAGGTCCAGGGTGTACAGGCAACCGCCTGGTTATTACGTGCATAAACCTTTAACGAACCTGACATGGCATTATCCAGCACCAACGGTGCATTGGTGTTACTTACCGCATAAAGCACCGTATTATTGGTCACGAAGTTTTCACCAAACAGTATTTTGACCATGGCAACAGAATCTTCGGCACGCTCTGCACCGATCAACCCGCCAAAAAACGGCCGATCGCTGTAAAGGATATGTCCCAATAACATATCCAGATGGCGTTTGTTAACCGGCACATCAACGGGCTCGCATACAATGCCACTGGAATGATGTAACGAAGGCAACATCTGGTGCAATTTGACCAGATTATGAAAATCTTCCAGGGTTGCATAACGGCGGCCATTGTCCAGGTCATAAACAAATGGCGCTCCATATACCGGGCTGAGAACAGTATTGTTCTGTCCTATTTTGACAGTATTTGCCGGATTACGGGCATGCTGGGTATAGACGCTAGGCGCACTCGCTTGAATAAGCTGCCGACACATACCGGGTTCGAAACGAACCAACTCGCCTTTTACATCCGCGCCCGCATGTTTAAATATCTCAAGAATCTCAGGATCATCACGGAATTCCATACCGATATCACGCAGAATTTTATCCGCGTTTTCTTCAATCAGGCACAAGCCTTCTTCATTCAAAATATCAAAAGTGCCGATTTTGCGCTGAATATAAGGCACACGATTATCACCGGCCTGCTCTCTATCAGCCTGTTTCTTGCGGCGCCCGCGAGTTCTGCCTGATTGTGGGGACATTTACGCTTCCTCTAAACAGCGTTTATTTTACAAGTGAGTTTAGTGTCAGCAATCTGATATTTACTATTATAAGATGTTCTAATGATAGACATTAAATTCTCCACTGCTCAGTTTTATATATTGCTTCATAAACAAAATCTGGATAACGTTAGCTTGCTTATACCCTAGGTACTGACAGATGCAACATCCATCCATTTATGACCGTGAATTTGAACTCGATGTCGATTGGACCACTGAGGCCATCGTCAATCGGCGTGAACGATTTTATTCAGCTTCGCAACGGGCTTTTGTACCCTATAAAGAGCCATTGATCTTTAAGCACGGTCAGGACCAATATTTATGGGACGAAAAGGGCAATAAGTACCTGGACTGCTTAAGCCAAAATTTGACCTGCAGTGTTGGTTATAACAATCCCCATGTCACACAGGCAGTGCGTGACCAGGTCGCTAAACTACAACATTGCACCACCATGTTTTTTCACCCGATTCCTGCTCACCTGGCGGAAGAATTAGCCGCCACCATGCCCGCAGGTGAAGACTGGGTTGTCCATTTTATGAACAGTGGTGCCGAAGCCATTGACATGGCTTTGTTACTGGCTAGAAGCTATACCGGCAACAATGACATCATTTCACTGGCTAACAGCTATCACGGCGCTACGTTTGGTGCACAATCGGTAACCGGTATTAGCGGCTTCCGACATAACGTTATGTTAATGCCGGGTATCCAGTTTACACCTGTACCAGATCAATACCGTGGCATCCATGGCGAAGGTGTTCAATCCTATCTGGATGATCTGGATCGAACTATCCACTACGGCACATCAGGCAAAGTCGCCGGCATGTTTATAGAGCCTGTACAAGGCTATGGCGGCATTGTGCCTATACCTGAGGGCTATATCAGCGGTGCTTTCGAGCGGGTGCGTGCTGCCGGCGGTGTTTGTATAGTGGATGAAGTACAAGCAGGTATTGGCCGCACAGGTGATCACATCTGGTCGTTCGCAAGACATAATGTGGTACCGGATATTGTGGTTATCGCCAAGGGTATAGGCAACGGTATTCCACTGGCCGCAGTTATCGCCAGACGCGAGGTGGCTGAAACTATGGCTACCAAATTTTACTTCCACACTTATGGTGCTAATCCGGTGGCATGTGCAGCCGGACGCGCTGTTCTAAAAACTCTGGAAACATATCAACTCATTGATAACGCGAAAAAAGTCGGCTCGGCATTATTGGAAGTGTTACAGAATCTTAAAGACAAGTATGACATTATTGGTGACGTGCGTGGACGCGGTTTAATGATGGCGGTTGAATTAGTTAAAAATCATGAAACCAAAGAACCTGCCACAGAAGAAATGGCCAGACTATTCGAGCTCACTCGTCAAAACGGGTTGGTTGCCAGCAAATCGGGCGCCTATAGAAACGTACTTCGTATATGTCCACCCCTGTGTATTCAAATGGAGGACGTGGCATTTTTTGAGAATGCGATTAATAAGAGTTTTGAAGCGTTGTAACTGTGGAAAGTGGCTTGTCATTCTGAGTGAGCGAGGCACGAACAAATCGAAGAATCTCCAAAATATAACTATAATGCTAACATTTAGAATGTTTTTAATTGAAAGCCCGAACAGTTATTGTGAGATCCTCACAGCGCTGTTAGCGCCTCAGGATGACGGTGACAGACTGAAAACTTCGAACACCCGACTTTATGCTTTCTACACCAAGTTCCTTGGCTTCTATGGAGTTTGTAATGACTGATAGTTCAGAGCATCCTATCATATGCCTCTGGTGCCATCCACGATCTATGTCAACGGCAATGGAACGGGTAATGCGTGAACGAGGTGACTTCGAATGTTTTCATGAACCATTTATGTATGACTATTATGTTCATCGTAAGCAGGCACATATGCCCCATTTTGATGTTGATGTCTCACAGCCTGTCAGCTACTTAGAAATAAAAACCATGCTGTTAGAAAAGGCGAAGCAGTCTCCCGTTTTCATCAAGGACATGAGTTATTACATCATCCCGCAGATTTTCGATGACAAAGAATTTGCAAAGCAGCTGACGCATACATTTTTGATTCGTAATCCCATGCATTCAATTCTTTCCTACTTTAAGCTGGACAGCAACGTTTCGCTGGAAGAAATCGGCCTGCAGGCACAATGGCGACACGTTGAATGGTTACAAAATCAACTCGGCGTTGATCCAGTCATTTTGGTCGCTGAACAAATCCGTGAAGACACCGAAGGTGTAATCAAAAACTACTGGCAAGCGCTGGGGCTGGAGATTAAGAATGAAGCATTTGAATGGAACACTGAAAAAGCCCCCGAAGATTGGCAACAAGTTTCAGGCTGGCACGGTAATGTTTCACAAAGCAAGGGTATTCGTAAACCCAACAAGGAAAACGATTTAAAACGCCAACAAGAATTCAATCAGCTTGCAAAACAAAACCCTAAACTCCAGCAATATTTGAATCACCACCAGCCATACTATGAAAAGTTAAAATCATTGGCTCTTAACTAATTGAGAAAACTGGCATTTAGCCAGCGTCAGTTTTATTATTAGTTTAACTAATAATTAGGTTTCTTATGCCGGCTTCCAAAGAATTTGATTTCAATTTATTCCGGGCGATGGAAGTATTCAGCGCAGTAGTGGAATCTCGTCATATCACTCAGGCTGCAAAACTCCTGGGCATTACTCAGTCCGCGGCCTCACAACATATACACAGCCTTGAGCAAGCACTCAACGCCGAATTAGTGGATCGATCAGTCAGGCCAATCAGAATTACTCTAGCAGGTATTGCCTTGCATCAACGTAGTCAGCGAATTTTCTCTGAATTGGATGAATTAAAAACTGAAGTCAGGCGTTTAGGCGGTACGATTACGCCTGTACTTAGAATTGCCTTGCTGCCCTCAATTGCCACCACTTTAACGCCTGCCTTGATTGAACTGGCGAGAAAGCAATTTTCAATTCAAGAGGTCAGTGTGCAAGCTGAGTTTTCGAATGCCCAGCAGAAATTGTTGCATCGACGTGATGTGGATTTATTAATCACTTCAGATGCTTATTACGATATTGACTCGCTGGAACGCCACACTATTTTGACGGAAAACTTTCTACTTGTATTGCCTCCAAATCAACCACAACCCAAAACTATTCATCAAATCATCAGTGAATTACCGTTGATACGTTTTTCTTCTGCTACACCTGTCGGCAGACTGATCAGCCAGCATCTTAGACGAGTCAATGTGGAACTTACTCGTGAAATTGAAGTAGATCGTACTACCATGCTGATGGCCACGGTGGAATCAGGCCAGGGCTTTGCTATTCTCAGCCCCACCCTGTTGCTCGATGGCATCATCGAAGGCATGAAATTATCAATATACCCACTGCCCTTTGCCAGCCTTAAGCGCAAGCTGACATTGGTCAGCCGTAAAGATGAATTAGGCGATTTACCGGCTGAGTTTGCTTCAGTAACACAACAGCAGCTTAAAAAACGATTGCTAAGCAAACTAAAATTTTTACCCGAAAATACAATTCGGTTCGACTAGGGCTTGTTGACGTTGCTACAATCATCAACAAACCCTAGAATAATCCAACTCACCTAATACAGAGAATTTAGATGGACAAAAATGTAAGCAGTCGCAGTATCCTTGAAAAAGCATTGCGCATTAATCTTGACGAAAAAAAATACGGCACTATAGCGGAAATTGGCGCAGGCCAGGAAGTCGCCCGGCAATTCTTCCTTGCCGGCGCAGCAGCAGGAACAATCGCCAAAACCATCTCTGCCTATGACATGAAATTTTCAGATTCAATCTATGGTGTTCAAGAAGGTGGCCGTTATGTCAGTCAGGCTCGAGTTAAAGCCATGTTGGACAAAGAATTCGATCTGGTTTTAGAACGTGTTGGCGACAGTCGTTCCCGAGCGTCGCGATATTTCGCCTATGCCACAACGGTAGCCGCCAAAAGTTTTAACCGTGACAACGAATGTCATGCCTGGTGCGGTATTAAAGTACAGATGTATCCGCGTGCGGAACCATCTGAAATTGTTGTACATGTACGCATGCGCGATAAAAACGCCGAGATGCAACAGGATGCGCTGGGTAAATTTGGGGTTAATCTGATTTATGCCGCTTACTACTACTTCGAGAATCCCAAAACCATTATTGACTCACTTACCGATAATATCGAACAGGACCGAATTGAAGTCGACTCGATTGAGTTTTATGGACCGTATTTTGAGGATGTTGATAACCGCGGGATAAATCTGCATTTGATTCGCAGTTGGAAAACCCGCGCAGTTATGTTTAAACCCGATGGTTCAGTCATTATTCCTGCAGACATGCTTTACAAGAAAAATGTGCTGACCATACGCGGTTCTTTCAGGCCTGTAACCAAACTTAATGTTGATATGATTGAACAAGGCTTGAAAGCGTTTGAGAAACTGGATGATGTCAGCCGTGACAATACCATTGCATTAGCTGAGATATCACTGAATGATATACGTGGTAATGACCTGATGGTACCGGAGGACGATATTATTGCTAGAGTGCACTTGCTGAATACACTAGGTTATAGTGTCATGATTTCTGACCATACCCGGTATTTTTCATTACGCGCTTATTTCCGCCAATTTACTAAAATGCAAATCGGTATCGTACTCGGGATCATTAATATTAAACAAATATTTGATGAAAAAAGTTATAAAGGAGTGGAAGGAGGCATCCTTGAAGGCTTTGGCAAACTATTCCCCGATCATACTCGCCTTTTTGTTTATCCGGAAATTGATGATACTGGTGAAATCTGTGATTTCACTACTGTAAAAGTACAGGATCATCTTCGATTGCTTTATCGCCATTTGTTAGAGAATAATTTTATTTTTGGCATAGAAACCAGCGACAAAGATCTATTCACAATTTTCTCCCGCGAAGTCTTGAAACAGCTTCCCAACGGGCGCGGCGAATGGGAGCAGAGCCTGCCTGAAGGTGTAGCTGAAGAAATTATTGAAAACAAATTTTTTGGCTATCGGGACTAAAGCACGCAATATCAACATGGTAATTACAATACTGGACGGCGGCATGGGTCAGGAACTTCTGGCTCGCTCTAACATTAAACCTACAGGGTTATGGTCAACAGAGCTGTTAATGGATTCACCAGACTTAGTGCAAGGCGTCCATGCTGATTATTTTAAAGCCGGGGCTGATATCGCAACCACTTGTACTTACCCTATTCATCGAGATCGCCTGGCTCCTTTTGATGTCGAAGATCAATTTAACAAGCTACACATCCGCGCATGTGAAATAGCCGTTAAGGCACGGGAACAATACGGCAGCGGCTTGGTAGCCGGCTCTTTGGGCCCAACCACCCGTTCCTATCGACCAGATCTTGCTCCATCGGTAGAACAGGCAGCAGAGATTTATGCTGAAATTGCCCGATTGCATGAACCGTTTGTGGATTTATTGATTTGCGAAACAATGTCCTCAGTGAGTCAGGCCCATGGCGCAATAATAGGAGCGCAAACCATCAACAAGCCTGTTTGGCTGGCTATCTCCGTGCAGGATGATGATGGCACTAAACTTCGCTCAGATGAACCTGTAACTGATATTTTGCCATTAGTCGAAAAATTAAAACCCGCCGCTTTATTGGTCAACTGCTCTTTGCCTGAGGCGGTAAATCGAGCAATACCTTTGTTAGCCAATGACCACACACCGGTTGGCGCTTACGCAAACGGTTTTACTAAAATTACCGATATATTTAAAAATTCCAATACTGTAACAAGTGTTTCTTCGCTGGAAAAAAGAGCTGATTTGAACCCGGACATTTATGCCGATTTTGCCGACAACTGGGTTAATCATGGTGCCTCGATAGTCGGTGGCTGCTGTGAAGTTGGGCCGGCCCATATTGCCGAGCTCACGCGTAGGTTCAAAACATAGAAATGGTTATGAAAGGCGGTTGCTTATGTGGAAAAATCAGCTATCGAATTAGTGGTAATATAGTCGGTATAAATTACTGCCACTGCAAGCAATGTCAGAAAGCCAGCGGTAGCGCTTTCGCGACAAGTGCTGCCGTTAATATTGATGAATTCAAAATAACTACGGGCAAGAATTATTTAAAAGCCTATCAATCCTCTGAGGGTAAAGATCGCTACTTTTGTAGTCATTGTGGCTCACCGATTTATAGTCATCGTAGGCATGCAAATACTGTTTATATACGCCTGGGTACACTTGACGATGACCCGGTGAAGCGACCCGAAGTTCATATTTTCACAACCGAAAAAGCAGGTTGGCATAAGATAACGGACAACATAACTCAGCTTAATGAAGATGAAGAACTGTGGTTCTGACTAACAGGTGAGGTTCTTATATAAATGCCGGTTTCATTTCCTGGTTAATGAGATTAGAGTTGATCTGGATTGCTAAACTCTGAATCATTGCCAATACCCCTGAAAGGGAGAGAACATTCCTCCCCTATCAGGGGAGGCTAGGTGGGGTTCTTTACTAATGCCCGTTTCATTTTCAGATAAACCAGCTCTGCAAAAGACCACAAATTAAATCTGGGTCTTTTTAAAAAACTCTAAACATTTAGCTGCAATGTCCATCTGTTCCCCTTGCTGAGTTAATTCAGCATAAAGCGCTCGATCAAATTCCGCATACTGATCAGCCAAAGTAACCAGAGCACCTGAATTTAAATACCTTTCAATCAAGCCTTTCCAGCCCAGAGCCAGTCCTTTGCCGGCTGTTGCGGCTTCGAGCAAATAAATATAGTTGTAGAACGCCACATAATCCGGCTTTAACTGTGCACCGATATATTCAAACCATTCATCCCAGGTTGCCCAACCGAAATTTTTACGCGTATTAAGCAAAAATGGCAAGGTTGACCAATTGGCTGCATCTGTCTTCAGGATATTTTTATGTGCTTGTAAAAATCCGGGTGAACAAACCGGAACAACAGCCTCTGGCAAGACTACAACGCAAGTGTTTGAATTCGGTTTTTGCGGTTGATACGTAAACCGTATATCAATGCTTGAGTCCAGATTATCACTATATGTTTCGTATTCATAAGTCATAATGCGTATGACAATATTTTCACCTATCGCTTGTTGTAGGTCCTCGTATCGCGGCATTAAAAACAAATGTGAAATCTCGTGGGTACAAGCGATTGTTAATAGATCAGACTTTGGCGCATTGGAAATCGCCCTGGTCGTCGCACTGATGGTATCCAGGCTAGTCACTACCGCACGATAATATTGATCTCCTTGGTCTGTCAGACTGAGTTTACGCTTAAAACGCCGAAACAATGCTAACCCGAGCCTTGACTCAAGCTCGGCAATATGGCGGCTTATGGCTGATTGTGAAGTATGTAATTCTTCTGCTGCACGGCTGAAGTTACAATGTCTGGCGGCAGCTTCAAATGCAACTAATGCACTGGTGCTGGGAAGTCTATATTTCATATATCAATATTGATATAACAATAGCAGGAAAATAGCAATATACACAACACAATTAAATCAATATGATATCTATATTGATAGAACACTATAGAGATCTTAGATGCATAATATCTACGTACTTTGGGCTACACCTAGATCGACCTCCACGGCGTTTGAATGGATGATGCGCATGCGTGGAGATATGGCGTGTTTCCACGAGCCGTTTGGTGAAGCCTGGTATTTTGGCGACGACGCTCGTGCGCCCAGACTGACAGCTGATAGTCCACGCAAACCAGGCATCAGTTATGCCAGTGTGCTTGAAAAAATTCTAAACGCAGCGAAAAACCGCCCTGTGTTTTCCAAAGACATGCCGCAAAATGTGGAGCACCTATGGAACGACGAGTTTCTTAATCATTTTCAACACAGTTTTTTGATACGCGATCCAGCCAAAGTACTATCATCGTTGCAACGAAGTTATGACAAAGCAGGAGATCACGAGGGCTTTACCTCCAAAGAAATTGGGTTTGCAGAACAACGGCAACTTTTCGATATACTGGCAGATAAATATGGGCAAGCACCCATAGTGATTGACAGCGATGATTTATTACAGGACCCACACGCTATGGTGGAAATTTATTGTCGTTCAATCGGCATACCATTTATAGCGGATGCGTTGAGCTGGAAACCCGGTGAACGCAGTGAAGTGTTATGGTATGACGACAATGATAGCATCTGGCACGAATCACTTAAAAACTCTGATGGGCTAAAACCTCAAAAAAGCAAAGTTATAAATATTGGGGATTTACCGCCTAATATGCAGCAATTCTATGATGAATTTCTACCTCATTACCAACATTTGCATGCACATCGAATCAAGCCGGATCAGGAGGCGTTCTCACAGGCCCACTAGGGTAAAATTACAAACGATAAATCGTAATCCCATACAGCAAACCACAGCCAAGTAATAATAACAAAACCAAAGGTTTAAGCTTTAGCAAAACACCGGGCAGCCGGCTTGGATTTATAATGTAAAACGCAGTGATAATCATCAATACTCCGGAAATCAGTGCTGCCTGCCCCCAGAACTCGGTTAAATGCTGAACCGCATACCAGCAAACATTCCAAAGTCCTGCTGCCAGCACCACGACACCTAAGGGTTTTCGAATTGGTGCAGGCAAGTTTTCAAATACGGCCAATATAAGTCCTAAGAACATACTACAAGCCATAATGGTTCCCATCGGCAACATGGATTATTCCCTTATAAATAGATTTCGTATGATCAATTTTACCTTAATACAGTTTATTGATTTGCATCAGCAACGAGTTTTGGTATAAATGATTCAAGCCATCTGTAGATTTTTAACATTGAAAACACCCAAACACTTAATCGAAAGCAACCTTGCCTGGGCAGAAAAAATCAAACAAAAAAATCCTGACTTTTTTGCCACACTATCTAAACAACAGGCCCCAGAATATTTATGGATAGGCTGTTCTGATAGCCGCGTACCTGCCAACCAAATCATAGACATTATGCCCGGTGAAATCTTTGTGCATCGAAATATAGCCAATGTGGTTGTACATACCGACTTAAACTGTCTTTCGGTCATTCAATATGCTGTCGAGGTATTGAAAGTTAAACATATTATTGTTTGTGGCCATTATGGCTGTGGCGGCATTAAAGCAGCCATAGGTGACGGTGAACATGGCCTTATTGATAATTGGTTGCGCCATATCAAGGATGTGGTTCGCAATCACGCTGATGAGTTAAGCGCATTAGCGGATGACGATTTACATAATCGAGTCTGCGAACTTAACGTCATTGAGCAGGTAATTAACGTTTGCAATACCACAGTCGTACAGCGTGCCTGGCGTGAGGGAGCAGAGCTAAGTGTTAATGCCTGGATTTACAGTTTAGAAAACGGAATTATCAATGACCTGGACATGAGTATCACCTCTAAGCAGGAACTTAAGGAAAAAACCCAACACTTTTTCAATGCTTAAAAGCTAAATCGAAGCATCGACCATTCGCAACCTTCGATACTATAAACTCTAGTCTGCGGATCCACTACTGCTTTGTCATCGATGCCTTCTATTGCTTTCACTTTGTTACAACCAGTGCATCAACGATAGTACATCCGTGCTCGTGAACAAACACCGGGTTCATATCAACTTCCGCAATTGAGTCACTAAAATTAGCAATCAAATCTGAGAACTTAACCACCAATTCTACTAATGCCTGCACATCCATCTCCGGCTGGCCTCTCAGTCCTTTCAATAGCTTAGTTACTTTCAACTCATCAAGCATTGTACTTGCCTGATGGGTATCAACAGGTGCCAGCGCAATAGCACGATCCTTGATTAATTCGATTAATATTCCACCGGCTGAAACAATCAATAAAGGTCCATACTGCGGATCATTTTTCATCCCCAGCGCCACTTCCACACCGTCTTTTGCCATAGGCATAACCAACATAGCTGGTCCAAGCCGGCCATTCAAATCTGCATAAGCTTCGGCAAGTTGTTCGGCATCTTTAAGCCCCAATTTAACTCCTTTGGCCTCAGTTTTATGCATGATGCCGGTTACTGCTGTTTTCAGAACAACCGGATAACCAAACCTTGCTGCTGCATTAAGGGCATCTGTTAAATTTTCAATTTTTTCAAACTGAATGGCAGGAAGGCCAAAGTCATGTAATAGTTGCAATGCCGTAGCTTCTTCTAAGGCTGCGGACAGTGGCAGCTTTTGGTCCCAGTATTTGACTTTACCTTTATCAATAGTCGATTCAAAATTTACTTCTGGTTGATTCGTCAGCAAACAAAAATCCACGAAGTTCTTGATAGATCGTAACGCCAGATCAATGCCGTTGATGACCGGGATACCTTGCTGTGTCATGGTTACTGCTGTTTCAGTCAAACTGGCAAAAGCAAAACTGTTGATAACGATCAATGGTTTATTGTTATATCGGGCCAAGTCATCAATAACGTCAAACATTTGTGGATAATGCGTAAATCCATCACGAAACTCAAACTCATAGGTTAAAAGCCCTGTTTGCGGGTCATCCAGCAAGGCTTTACCACACTGAAGATAAGTCTGCTGCGTATTGCGGCCCAAAGCACCCATGGCATCCAATGGATTATCTGCTACCAAACCATGTTCCAGGTATTGGCGCATCGTTTGTTTTGTCTCATCCTCAATATCGGTGAAATGCAAACCGTAGTCATCGGCAAGGTCTATCATTTGTTCGCGCATGCCACCGGAGTCGAGCAAACTGGAAACCCCAGCCGTTTCTACCCTGTCACAGGTTGCGATCAACATCGCTGTAGTAATCAGCTCATCGATGTCATTGGCGAGAATAGCACCGTAGCGCTGACAAAGCGCGATAAACGCATCATGGTTTCCGGCTATTGCTCCGGAATGACTAACCGCCAGAGCTGCACTTTTCTCAGTACGACCCAGCTTGGTGATAACAACAGCAATATTCTTTTTACGCGCTTTTTTCAGTGCTTTTACAAATCCGTCAACATCCCTGACACTCTCCAGAAACAGTGCAATCACTTTGGTTGAAGACTGCTGCAGCAAAAAATCCATATAATCGGCTACTGTGGCGTTAGTTTCCTGACCACTGGAAATCACATAGTTATAGCAAAAACGCGCATCATTATTAGCCAGATAAGTCATCGCTGAACCGGAGTGAGCAAGCAAGGCAATATGCCCTCCGGGGCGTTTTTCAGGCGGCACATCAAAGCTAATAAAAACATTGTTATCGTAGTTATAAAATCCCATGCAGTTGCCACCTAGAACCGGCACACCGGCAGCTTTGGCCTTTTGCTTTAATCGCTCAGGTAAATTAACCTCTGCCTCTTCCTCAATATGATTACTGGCGTACATCACCACGCCTCCTACAGCTAATTCCAATGCCTGCTCAAAGCTTGCCTCCAGTGCCAATCCACTAATCACAAACACAACTAGATCAGGTACTTGAGGTAAATCCGCCAATGAAGCGTAACAAGGCTGATCAACTAGTTGTTCATATTTGGGGTTAACAAGAAAAATATTACCCGAGAAACCGGTTGAGATGAGTAATTGATAAGTAGACGTCGCCAGACTGCCCTCACGCGCCGATGCGCCGACAATAGCAATTGACTGTGGTGATAATAGCCGATCTAACCAGTGCGCCATTAACCCAGAATCCTTAGTTGGATTGGTATTAAGGCGACGAACGAAAAATCCGCTGATGCAAGGCATGAATTGCAGCAAGTAGTGGGCCTACTTGCAAAATTCATAACGCCGCAGCAGTGGATTTTAATCCGCATTAAGGCCGATAGCACACTCACCCACAAGGTGAATACGCGAACAGGGTTGTTTATATTAGAGTTCATACACTTACTGTACTTCCCAGCGGTCAACTGAGGAATCTAGGTTTAAACTTCTCTGAGTGATTAGCCGCGAATTTTGACATATACTGAGCACCAATTCTATTAGTACATTACATCACCATGACTAAAGCTGTTGAAGTTCTAATTAGCGATTCAATAATGGAAATAACAATAAATCGCCCTCCTGCAAATGCGATCAATCCTCAAGTGTCATTGGCCATACATGAAGCCTTAACGAGACTGCAAAATGATAATGAGCTTCAGGTGGCTATCATCAGTGGTAGTGGTGAAAGAATATTCAGTGCCGGTTGGGATCTCAAAGAAATCGCATCCATGGACAACAACCAGGATGCTTTAGACAGTTCAATCAATTGCCCAGGAGGCTTCGCCGGAATCACTGAATTCTGGGGCTTGAAAAAACCTGTTATAGCTGCAGTAAACGGTATTGCTGTGGGTGGTGGCTTTGAAATTGCGCTTGCCTGCGACATTATCATTGCCGCTGAACATGTCGAATTTTTCTTGCCCGAAATGCAACGCGGATTTTTACCCGATGCTGGAGCCATCCAGATATTACCGCGCCGAATCCCGTATAACATAGCCATGGAAATGCTCTATACAGGGCGCAGAATGAATGCACAGGAAGCCAAGCATTGGGGCCTGGTCAACCAGGTTTGCAAGGCGGATGAGTTAATGCAAACGGCAACAGCCATGGCTAAGCTTATCGCGGGTGGTGCACCTCTGGCCTTACAAGCATTAAAAGAAGTAATGCCGAAGATTCAGGAGTTACCTATTCGAGAGGCATTTGCTCAAACCAAACCCGGCAATGACGAATTCCCTGTCTATAAAAAAATGCTCATGTCAGACGACTTTATGGAGGGTGCCCGCGCCTTTGCCGAAAAGCGCAAGCCGCAGTGGAAAGGTGAATGACTAACCTACTCCCTTCTCATGCTTCAGTAGTTGTGATCGGCGGTGGCATCATGGGTTGCTCGACCTTGTACCACCTTGCTGAAGCCGGCGTGAGTGATGCAATTTTAGTAGAACGAAACAAACTCACCTCGGGTACAACCTGGCATTCAGCCGCACAAGTCCGGGCCCTGCGCTCGACTCGAAACTTGACTGACTTGATTCGCTATTCTGTTGAGCTTTATTCGCGGCTGGAGCAAGAGACTGGACAAGCCACAGGCTGGATTAACAAAGGCTCACTATCAATTGCCACCACCGAAGATCGCCTGACCCATATTCGCAGGCAAGCATCGCTGGCGAACTTATTTGGCGTCAGAGCAGAATCGATCTCGGCTGACGAAGCCAAAGCACGCTGGCCATTAATGAATGCCGATGATGTTATTGGCGCTGTCTGGTCCCCTGACGACGGCCGGGTTAGTCCGTCGGATTTATGTGCGGCTTTGGTTAAAGGTGCGAAAAACCGGGGTGCACAAATCTTCGAGGACACGGATGTGACCGGCATAGTAACTAAAAATAATAAAATAACCGGCATAGAAACCAGCAGAGGCTATATACGCTGTGATGCTATCGCTTTGTGTACAGGTCTTTGGAGCCGTGAGGTGGCCACCATGGCTGATGTGGAGCTTCCAGTGTGGCCCTGTGAACATTTTTATTTACTAACCAAACCGGTGGAAGGCATAACCGGCAATATGCCGACACTGTCTGATCATGATGCTCATTTATATATTCGTGATGATTCAGGCGGTTTATTAGTGGGCTGCTTCGAACCACAAGCCAAAGCCATTGACCCTAAGTCACTAGGCCATGATTTTGCTTTCCAACTGCTGCCGGAGGATTGGGATCATTTTGAACCCATGATGATCAATGCCCTGCATCGACTCCCGGTACTAGAAACCGCTGAAGTTAAGACATTGTTGAATGGGCCGGAGAGCTTTACTCCAGACGGTTCATTCCTGCTCGGTGAAACGGCTGAGACTGGTGGACTATTCTTAGGTTGCGGCATGAATTCAGTAGGTGTGGCTACCGGTGGTGGCGCTGGCATGGCACTGGCACATTGCATTATTCACGGACATACACCGACGGATCTGCACGAGGCTGATCCCAAGCGATTCGCGGCTTGTTTTAATTCAGTTAAGGCACTCACTCAACGTGCGCCCGAAGTTCTGGGCAAGCATTATGAAATCAGCTATCCCGGCAGGCAATGGTCAAGCGCTAGAGGTTTACGCAAACTCCCTTTACATAGGCTGCTGGACAGAGAGAATCCACATTGGGGTCAATTTTATGGTTATGAACGACCGCTTTATTTTAATAAAACAAGGCAGCCACAATTAAGCTTCAGCAAACCTGAGTGGTTTGAACAAGTTGGCAAAGAAGTCGAACAAGCACATACAAAAGCTGCAATATTTGATCAATCCAGTTTCGGTAAAATTGATGTCATCGGAAAAGACGCCTGTAGCTTTCTGAACTATTTATGCACCAATCAAATGGACAGGAAACCCGGTAGTGCGATTTATACAGCCATGTTGAATGACAAAGCTGGCATGGAAAGTGACTTGACAGCAATCCGTATCCGGAAAGACCACTATCGCTTATTTGTCGGCACAACCGCGATCAAACGTGACCTGGCGTGGCTTCATCGGCACCTGGGCAATTATCAAGTCAACCTGATTGATGTAACAGATGAAATCGCTGTGATCGGTTTAATGGGTCCGAGTAGCTCACAAATTGCTACAACTATTGGTGCCAAGATATTGAATAATATTGGTTATTTTAAATCAGTTCAAACCGATATTGCCGGCGTAGAAGCTAGAGCAACACGCTTGTCTTATGTCGGTGAGGCTGGCTGGGAAATACAGTGTGATATACAAGATGCAGCAAACCTTTACCAAACCTTATATGACCATGGTGCCAGACCCGCCGGTTTATTTGCACAGACATCCATGCGTATCGAAAAAGGCTTTCTGGCTTATGGTCACGATCTCGATACTGACATCACACCACTGGAAGCCGGACTGGAATTTGCTGTTGATTACAATAAGGACTTTATCGGTCGTGAGGCACTGCGACAACGCAAGCAACAAACATCTGAGCAACGCATCGTCAGTTTATTGTTCGATGATATCAAAGCCGTGCCGTTAGGTAACGAACCGGTTTACTACCAGAATCACATTGTCGGTAAAACCAGCTCGGCCTCGTTTGGCTATCGCATCAACAAGCCTATAGCACTGGCATTACTTAATTGCGAATTGATTAACATCGAAGATAAGCAACAAGTTCAAGTTGACATTGCTGGTGAACTCTATAATGTCGCCATAACTATCGGTCCTACATTTGACCCATCCGGATCACGCATGAGGTAATCAGGGCAAAAACTCGATCATATCTAATCATGAGTTGTCTAAAATCAATACCATGTCATTGCGAGCAGATCCCCGCCTGCGCGGGGACAGGGCGAAGCAATCCATAATGCCTAGATTGCCGCAGTCACTCACTTCGTTCACTTCTTCACAATGACACCGACAAATAGATTGATAAAATAGTCAGCATTTAAAATATACGCAGCTTATGTCTAACATCTCAACAGCAAGTATGGACGCTTTAAAATTCATTGTTGGAGATCAAGGCTATCGTGACCATTTAGCACTAGAACTACTTGATCCCGGCTTTCATAAAGATAATCTTCAAGCTGATCTTGCTCTGTTGCCCCAAACAACTGAACACGTTGCTGAGATTCTTAAATACTGCTATGAAAATGATATAGCCATTGTTCCACAAGGCGGACGCAGCGGGCTTGCCGGCGGCTGCACCAGCCGATCCGGGCAAGTGATTGTAATGACCGACAAGCTTGATCGAATTGTTGAAATCGATCCACACGAGCGTATTGCAATTGTTGAAGCAGGCGTAACCTTGCAAGCTTTACAAGATGCGCTTGAAAAATATGATTTATCGGTCGGGATCGATTTAGGTGCACGCGGAACAGCAACAATCGGCGGTATGGTTGCAACAAACGCCGGAGGTATGGAAGCATTTCGTTATGGCTCAATGCGACAACGTATTGTGGGCTTAACTGCAGTATTACCGGATGGAAAGATTCTTAAAGACATGCCCCGTGTCGCTAAATGCAACGAAGGTTATGACATTAAGCAATTATTTTGTGGTGCGGAAGGTACTCTGGGTATTATTACATCTGTGATTCTCCAGTTGGAATCAAGCTCTTCTTACGCAACTACAATGCTTGCAGCCTGCCCAAATGCAAAAGCGGCAGTAAAGATTTTTCGACATTTGCAAAACACTTGCGAATTGGAGTTGTTACGAGGTGAAATAATGTGGCGCGAGTACGCGCATAAAGTCGCTGATAAGATTTCTCTTAAGCAAGTTTTAAACTTTTGTGATTCACCTTTTTATGTGCTTTATGAGGTTAGCCCACGCATTACCAACATTGAGCTTGACGAAATGCTAGCTGAAAGCTTAATGCCGTTAATGGAATCAGGTGATGTATTTGACTTGATTGTCGCCAGCAGTGAGCGCGAACGTGATGAAATCTGGCGCATCCGTGAAGACTCATTTGTCATCGATCATGGACTGGATACATCATTGTGGTACGACGTATCTGTTCCGCTCTCACAACTCGACAACTATGCCGAACAATTACAACAACAACTGATTCTGCTCGACACGGATATCAACGCTTATATTATGGGCCATTTAGGTGATGGAAATCTACATATGACCATAGGTGCCGATAAGCCGCTCCGCGCAGAAATACAAAACGCTATTTCTGCGGCAGTAGAAGCTGGATTAAAATCTATTGGCGGTTCTTTTTCGGCCGAGCATGGCATTGGCACCGATAAACGCAAGAGTTTACAAGCTTATGGCGATCCTGAAAAACTCAAGCTAATGAAACTGATCAAAAAGGCATTTGATCCAAAGGGCTTGATGAACCCCGGAAAAATTATTTAGCAACTATGAAAAGAATCTTTCTTATTTTCTTGCTTAACCTTTCCCTTTTAGTTGATGCTGTTTGGGCAATTGAGATAAAAGACGCTGACAATAATGAATTCAAGGCTGCAGTACAACTATGGCTAGAGAATGATGACCAGTCCAGTTTACCTTTGCTTTCCGAACTCGCCAAACAAGGCAATGTGGCGGCCAGGCTATTACTTGCCCGTATAGACAAAATGGATCGAGCTCCATCTGATTTTCTTGATAATATGCCGCGAGAGCAGCGTTTAACATTAATGCGCAGCAACAAGGCTAATGGCCCCTTTTATCCATCCTGGCTTGAAGTAGAAGCACAAAACAACAATCCGTTAGCTGTTGAGCTGCGAAAAACTCAAACACCCCATGTGGATTTGCAAACAATTGAAAACCTGCGTACTTTAGGTGAACCACAAGCAACTGACCACCTGATTAGAATTGCCGCTTTATACGGTGGCGAGAAGGTACACCGTGAATTACTGAATCGAAAGTTAGTTCTGGAAGAGTTAAAACCCTATCTCTACAGCCAGAGCCTGCCACCCAAAAAGCGCGCTGATGGTGTTGAGGCCATGCTTCACATTGCAGCGCAAACCAATACTGAAATAGCCGAGCCTGATCTGACTGATCCAGACACATTGAATCTGGCATTGTTCCTGTCGCTTGGCATTCCATACGGGGAAGTAAACAAGACAAACCAATGGTTTTCAATGATCAGCCAATGGCTGTTTAATTCTGACACTACTCTACCGATTGCGGACTTATGTAATCAACATTGCCCTGCAGACTCTGCTAGTTGTGCTGCCACCATTTTTGGATTAAGCGGTGGCTATTATGAGGTGGTTCGCCTCGATTCACCGCTTGAATCAATTATTTCGCAAATTGAATTTTTAAAAAGTGAGCGCGCTCGGCAAATGACATTGCGCCGTGCTGCTTTAATGCGCGCCGAACATGGCGGCGAATTAGCCACGCTTGAAAAAATTGCACAGCAAAGCCGATGCCTGGCAGATCTTGTTGCCGAGCAACGCAAATCAAACGCTTATTTGTATTAAACGGCCGCATAAGCTTGGGCGGACAAACGTAGTTTCTTGACTAAATTACGGCCAACCACCATCATAAAGCGGTTGTACAAAGACAAATTAGTTTTTTCGATTTTATCCAAATCTTCCAAGTTCCAGTAAACATAACGAACAGAGTCTTTAACAATGACATTAGTACTGACTGGATAGCCCGTCAGCACACTCATCTCTCCAATAAAATCACCACGACTACAAGTTGCCACCTGCTTACCGTCTTTTACAATAATAGCTTCACCATCAGTTATTAAATAAATTCGTTTGTTTTGGTCCCCATCATTCAAGAAAACACCGGGGCCACGTTTACCGGATGCATTTATTTCAACCAGACGTTTAAACTCTTTCGGCCGCAATGAATGAAATTGATCAGTATAAATATTCCGAATAGGGTCGGGTAAAACGGTATTACTTCTTAACACTAAAATCAATATTACCTGGATAAAGTTAATCAACCCGTAAGCCATATGCCAGCCGATCATCGAATCAATATTCAGGATAAATCCGGCATAAATATAAACCGCTGCCCCAATAATCAGGATAATTCGCAACCACAGCACATTAGTCATTAGATAGGCAATGAAACCCAAACCTGCGGCTATGTTATAAAGAAGTTCTCCATTAGCGAAATTTTCCATCCGTCTCCCTTGTTTCTTAATCTTAGAAACAATACTAACTGGTAAGCAGATAAGAGGATATTAACTAGTTCACAAAATTGACTACCAATACCACTAAACTAACAGCATTGGTAAATGGTCAGATTAAAACTGCATCTGGTGCAACATCACCGCGCCAGGTATACAGCAGAAACATGGGCTTATCAGTGCTTTTCAACTCGTGTATTTGCCAAGGCGCATTGTAGATAGCTTGGGCATCTGAATATGTCTGCCATTGTTCATTTTCACGTCGAAATTGCATGGCATTACCCAGAATGTGATAACACTCTTCGGCAGCATGATGATGCAAAGGATAATGCAAACCCGGCCCCCAAATACCAAACCCCAACTTCATTGATTGGTGCTCTATCAAAAGGCCGGGGCCTATCAATGTGCAATAGCCATAATTATGCAAATAATGCTCACCAAGTATTTCATAGCCAGCGGTTTGCTTCCAATTTAGAAATGGAGCTAATAAATTAATGCTAGCTGCGATGGCTTTAGTCTGTGCACCTGCATCCTCAACAGCGACCGGCAGATGATGGATAGCAGGCAATAGAGATTTGTTCTCAAGACCCGGATAGGTTCTGTTCGAATCGGCAATAAGTTGCTCAAGGAAGTCAGCCATCTCAACAAACATTTCAATCCGGCTATTTTCCGGTTGCCGATAAAAATCCTTAACCGATTGCAAAAATTGAATTAAATACTGCCTGGGTAGTGAACAAGGCATGTGCGTTAACTTGGAATAATCTCATAGCTATGAGTCACATCAGCGGTTTTAGCCAACATAATGGTTGCCGAGCAATATTTTTCGGTGGAAAGGTTGATTGCACGTTCTACCTTTGCAGTTTGAATATCTTTGCCTGTCAACTTGTAATGCAAATGAATTTTTGTAAATACTTTGGGTGGTTCATCAGCACGTTCTGATGTTATGTCTATAACACAATCATCAAGCTGTTGACGTGCTTTGCGTAATATTGTCACTACATCATAAGCTGTACATCCTCCCATGCCGATGAGCAGCATTTCCATTGGCCGGCCACCTTGATTTTTGCCACCGGATTCTTCCGGACCATCCATTATGATTGTATGGCCTGTTCCGGTTACAGCTTCGAAACAAACACCCGAACGTAAACTTACCTGAGCTTTCATGCAAATAATTCCTTAAGTTTTTCACCTGGAGACTCAACTCTCATAAATGCTTCGCCAATTAAAAAGGCATAAACACCATTGTCATTCATCAACTTTACATCCTGCCTTGTATGAATACCGCTTTCTGTAACGACTGGCAATTGTGCTGGTATGTTGGGCAGTAAATCAATGGTCGTATCCAGTGTGGTTTCAAATGTGCGTAGATTTCTGTTATTGATGCCCAACAGGATATTATCTAATTCAAGCGCTTGCTCCAATTCTTTGGCGTCATGCACTTCGACTAACACATCCAACCCTGCTTGCCGGGCACAATCATTTAATTCAATTAACTTGGATTGTTCCAAAGCTGCGACGATTAGCAAAATACAATCCGCCTGGGCCACACGTGATTGATAAACCTGATATTCATCGATAATAAAATCTTTACGGATCACCGGCAAGTTACAAACCGACCTGGCTTTTTTGATATACGATAAATCACCCAGAAAATACTGCCGGTCAGTCAGAATCGACAAGCATGTGGCACCACCAGCCTGGTAACTTTCTGCAATTTCAGCCACATCAAAATTCTCACGCATCACTCCTTTGCTCGGTGATGCTTTTTTGGCTTCGGCAATAATGGCATTTTGACCTGTATTAATCCGTGAGTGCATAGCCTGATAAAAACCCCGACAGGCAGGCATATCTTTAGCTTCAGCCTTAAGCTCATCAATAGAAGTAATAGCACTATCAGCTGCTATTTCCTCCAGCTTGGTATCGAGTATTTTTTTAAGAATATCGGGTTTGTTCATATCTTTAACCAACTAACTGTCATTCCGAGCGAATAAGCGAGGAATCTCCATGGACTGGTTTTGATGTTAAGTACGGTAGCACCTTCGTCAAGTGCCCGAACAGCGTTGTTGAGATCCTCGCACTGCTACGCAGTTCAGGATGACAACGACTGCGAAAACCGTACATACTCATCAAGCTTGGCCCCCGCTTGGCCGTTGGCAACCACAGCCCTGGCTTTATCCACGCCATCGGCAAGTGTCTCTGCTTGACCGGCCACATAAATACCGGCACCTGCGTTTAACACCACTGCATCATGGGCGGCGCCGATTTTACCGGCAAAAACAGATTTTATGGTAGCTAAACTTTCTGCACTGTCCTTAACCACAATCTCACTTAAAGGCTGACGCTTCACACCGTATTTCTCCGGCTGAATTTCAAACACCGAAACTTCTCCATTTTTGAGTTCGGCAGCATGAGTGGGCTGTTCAATGCTGATTTCATCTAAACCTCCTTTGCCGTGCACAACTATTGCATGTTCATTGTCTAAATTTTTAAGTACATTGGCTATTGGTTCAACTAAAGCCTGATCATAAACCCCAATAAAATTTCGCTTTGTGCCTGCAGGATTAGTTAACGGGCCAAGCACATTAAAAATCGTGCGCACACCCATTTCCTTACGCGGGCCGATGGCATGCTTCATGGCACTATGGTGAGCAGGTGCAAACATAAAACCTACACCTACAGTATCGATGCATTCAGCAACTTGTTCAGGGTTCATGTCAAGCCTTATACCTGCTTTCTCAAGTAAGTCTGCGCTGCCTGATTGACTGGAAGCAGCTCGATTACCATGCTTGGCTACTTTCGCACCGGCTGCAGCAGCAACAATGGCACTGGCTGTAGAAATATTAAATGTTTTTTGACCATCACCGCCGGTACCGACAATATCCACCAGATCATCTGATTTTGGCGTCACCGCCGCAGCAAGTGAACGCATCACCCCGGCAGCCGCACTGATTTCATCAATGGTTTCGCCTTTAATGCGCAAACCCACCAAAAAACCACCGATTTGTGCCGGTGTCGCTTCGCCTGTTAAAATTGCGTTCATGACATCAGTCATCTGCTCTTGTGACAGATCATTACCGTCTATCACCGTTTGAATTGCTTGTTTAATGTCCATAATAAATCCTACTTTTTATTGTCATCCCGAACTTGTCGAGGAATCTCTTTGAGTTGTTTCGATGTCCAATATAGCTGCACCTTCTCGTCAATGCCTGAACAGCGTTGTTGAGATCCTCACGCTGCTACGCAGCTCAGGATGACACATAATGTTTAACACCTATCTAAAAAGTTTTTAAGCATCTCATGTCCGTGCTCTGTCGCAATCGATTCAGGATGAAATTGCACACCTTCAATCAATAGCTCATTATGCAACACTCCCATGATTTGCTGATCCTCTGTTCGCGCTGTAATTTTCAGGCAATCCGGCAAGGTATTTTCATCTGCGACCAATGAATGATAACGGGTAGCTGTGAACGGATCAGGTAAATCCTTAAATACACCTTTGCCTGTATGGTGAATCTTTGAGGTCTTACCGTGCATCAACTCCGGAGCATGAATAATTGTCGCACCAAAAGACTGACAGATTGCCTGATGACCCAGACACACACCCAATATCGGAAACTTCCCGGCTAACTCATTAACAAGTTCCAGCGAAATACCCGCTTCATTTGGCGTACACGGACCAGGCGAAATTACAATCGCCTTGGGAGATAGTGATTTAATTTCTTGCAAAGATATTTGATCATTGCGCTGTACTTCGACTTGCTCGCCTAATTCTGACAAATATTGCACCAGGTTGTACGTGAACGAATCGTAATTATCAATCATTAAAATCATAATAGTCCCCCTTTTAACTCACCTCTGAGAACTGATTGTGCTGCCTTGAGTACTGCATTGGATTTATTAACTGTCTCCTGCCATTCGTTCTTGGCCACAGAGTCTGCCACAATACCGCCACCCGCCTGGATATACAAGGTATCATCCTTAATCACAGCTGTACGAATGGCGATGGCTGTATCCATATTTCCGTTCCAGCCGATATAACCAATTGCACCTGAATAAACACCGCGCTTTTCAGGCTCAAGCTCATCAATGATTTCCATGGCTCTGACTTTAGGTGCCCCGCTAACCGTACCCGCCGGAAAAGTTGCTTTAAGCACATCGATGGCAGTCATATTATCATTAATGCCACCCACTACATTGGAGACAATATGCATGACATGGGAATAACGCTCAATCGTCATCATATCGGTAACATGTACAGTTCCGGGCTTAACGATACGACCGACATCATTTCGTCCCAGGTCGACCAGCATCAAATGTTCAGCCAATTCCTTTTCATCGGCAAGCAGATTCTCCTCAAGCGCAAGATCTTCTTCCTCCGTCACCCCCCGATGACGGGTTCCGGCTATGGGTCGCAATGTGACTTCACCATCTTCCAAGCGCACTAGAATTTCCGGTGAACAACCTACTACCTTCAACTCATCTAAATGTAAATAATACATATAGGGTGATGGATTAATCATCCGTAGCGAACGATATAAATCTATGGGAGAGGCTGCAAATGGCATGGAAAAACGTTGCGACAGCACGACCTGAAAAATATCGCCATCATAAATATACTGGCGACACTTATCGATTGCCAGGGAATGCTGGTCTTCAGGAAAATGGTATTTTATAGTGGGTTCAACAGCTTCGACATTACTGTTGTCCGTGTAGGAAACAGGCTGGGACAGAAGTTTTACCAAATTATTGAGCCGATCTTGCGCTTGCTCATACGCGTCAGAAGCACTTGGATCGGCATAAATGATCAAAAACATCTTGCCGCTCAAATTATCAAACACTGCCAGTTCTTCCGACACCATTAGTAAAATATCATCAGCGTCGATGACATCGGGTTTTTGCGGGTCTTCTAAATGCGTCTCGATATAGCGAATCGTCTCGTAGCCAAAATAACCGACCAGGCCACCGTCAAAGCGCGGTAAGCCCTCTATTTCCGGCACTTTAAATCGCTGTCGGAAAGATTCAATAACGTCTAAGGGGTTTTCACCGTCAAATTGCTCGACCACGCCTTCATCGGTCTCGATAGTGACTGTTAAACCACGAACCCGAATTCGGGTCTTGCAAGGCAAACCGATAAATGAATAGCGTCCCCATTTCTCGCCACCCTGAACAGATTCCAGCAAATAACTATAAGGTTGATTAGCGAGTTTGAGATATGCGCTGACCGGGGTATCGAGGTCAGCCAGAACCTCATGCACAACCGGGATGCGATTGTAACCCTGGCTTACAAATTGATTAAATTCAGATTGAGTGAGTAACATGCCACCATGCCTAATAAAAAGTTAAAAATAAAAAACCGTGCGATCTGTACTAGATACGCCAGCGGTGATGTGCTTTATTTTTAAACCTCTTCATAAACATAGTGTTGGTGAAAGCTTACAGCCTCGATTAAACGTTAAATTTAATAAAAAGTAAACAATATATATTTACTTTGTGTTGGCAAAGGTTAGATTAACGAATATGCAATTACACATTCAAACACCATTAATCAAATCCGAACCACTAAGCCAAGTCAGTGGTAAAAACATCTGGTTAAAAATGGAAGCCCTACAACCAACTGGATCTTTCAAAAACCGGGGAGTTTGTTTCGCTTGTCAGGAAGTTGTCAAACAAGGTGCTCAAGCGCTTTTTTCCTCATCCGGTGGTAACGCAGGTATTGCAGTGGCTTATGCAGGACGAAAACTCGGAATACCTGTAACGGTTGTAGTGCCTGAAACCACATCGGCAAAAGCTATTGAATTACTTAAAAATGAAAACGCCAAAGTTATTGTTCATGGAGAATCTTGGCAAGAAGCTAATGAGTTAATTCAAACATTAACCGGCGACGGCAAAGTGTTTATACATCCGTTTGATGACCCTTTAGTCTGGCAAGGTCATGGCACTATGATTGATGAAATTCATCAAGCAGGCCTGAAGCCGGATGCAGTGATACTCTCCGTGGGTGGTGGCGGCATGCTGTCAGGTGTTGGTGACGGCCTTAAGCGAAATGGCTGGCAAGATGTACCCCTACTGGCTATTGAGACTGAAGGTGCCGCATCTTTTAATCAAGCAATCAAAGCAAATCAGCCCATTGAGCTCAATGAAATTACCAGCGTTGCTACAACCCTGGGTGCCAAGCGTGTTTGCCAACAAGCCTTTGATCTATCCAAACAGCTTTCAGTTCAAAGCATCTTGGTTTCTGACCAACAAGCCCTGAATGCTTGCCGGCAGTTCCTCAGTGATCATCGAGTTTTAGTCGAACCCTCTTGTGGTGCAAGCCTTTCTATTGCCTATGATCATGCCGAGAAGCTTAAAGATTTTGAGAATATCGTCATCATAGTTTGCGGTGGAGTTACCGCCACCATTGAGCAAATCAACAAATGGCAGCTTGGATTAAGAGAACCTGGATTCCCGCCTGCGCGGGAATGACGTTTTATGTATCTTTGGCATTTGGGTCAGCGGGTGAATCTTATTTTTGGTGTTTGCAGATAGTTTAGGACGCTCACATATTGAATACCATTTAATTCGTCATTCCAGCGCAGGCGGGAATCCAGTAAAATCAACAAAAGGAAAAATCTGTAATCAAGGATGATGAAACAACCAGTCGTGTACATACTCGCCAGCAAAAGAAACGGCACATTATATGTAGGCGTTACAAGCAACCTGACTCAACGTCTAGAACAACATCTAACCTCTAACAAAAATAGCTTTACTTCGCGTTACCGTGTTAACAAACTGGTTTATGTTGAATCCCATATTTCTATGATCGAAGCCATCACCAGAGAAAAGCAAATAAAGAAATGGAATAGAAAATGGAAACTTAGATTGATTGAAGAAATGAACCCACAATGGGACGATTTATCTAACTAAATACACCGAAGAACTCGATATCGTCATGCCGGCGAAGACAGGCATCCAGGACTACTTATAATTAGCATGACCATTTGATAGTTTGCTTAGAAAGTAAAATGGCTCACGGCTTATTATTGATTAAAGACTTTATGCTCATTCAGTAATCAATATATCTAAAAAGGCAATACCGATTCGATAGGCTGATCTGGATTCCCGCCTGCGCGGGAATGACGCTCAGATTGCATTTATTGTATGAGCATCACTTCAGCCGTTTATATTTCATCCGCTGCGGTTTTATGGTGTCGCCAAACCGGCGTTTGTAGTCTTCTTCGTAATCGCTGTAGTTGCCTTCGAACCAGGTGACCTGAGCATTGCCTTCGAAAGCGAGGATGTGGGTGGCGATACGGTCGAGAAACCATCGATCATGGGAGATCACTACAGCACAGCCTGGAAAGTTCAGCAGTGCTTCTTCGAGCGCACGCAGAGTTTCAACGTCCAGGTCGTTGGTTGGTTCGTCGAGTAATAATAAATTACCACCACTGGCCAAGACTTTAGCTAAATGCACCCGGTTACGTTCACCGCCGGAAAGTTCTCCAATGCGTTTTTGCTGATCGGTGCCCTTGAAGTTGAATCGACCTACATAACGGCGTGATTGCACTTCGTAGCCATTAACGTTCATGATATCCAGACCATCTGAAATTTCTTCCCAGACATTTCTCTTGTCATCCAGCGAATCACGCGATTGATCTACATAGGCGACTTGCACGGTTTCTCCGACTTTGAATTCACCGCCAGTCGGCTGTTCCTGGCCCGTCATCATCCGAAACAAAGTGGTTTTACCTGCACCGTTAGGTCCGATAATACCGACAATACCGCCAGGAGGCAGATTAAAGTTCAAATCCTCATAGAGCACCTTATCACCAAAGGTCTTTGAAATATTTTTCGCTGCAATCACTACATCACCCAGACGCGGGCCAGGTGGAATATAAATTTCATTAGTTTCGGCGCGTTTTTGATAGTCACTGGATGACAATTCATCAAAACGGCGCAAGCGGGCCTTGCTCTTGGCTTGACGACCTTTGGGGTTGGATCGTACCCACTCCAACTCCTGTTTCATACTTTTGACGCGAGCAGCCTCAGTTTTTTGTTCTTGCTCAAGACGTTTTTCCTTTTGTTCCAGCCAGGAAGAATAGTTGCCTTGCCAGGGAATACCCTGGCCACGATCAAGCTCCAAAATCCAGCCAGCCACATTATCGAGAAAATATCGATCATGGGTGACTGCGACCACTGTGCCCTCAAATTCATGCAAGTAACGTTCCAGCCAGGCCACCGACTCCGCATCAAGATGGTTAGTCGGTTCGTCCAATATCAACATATCCGGTGCTGACAATAACAATCGGCATAACGCTACTCGTCGTTTTTCGCCGCCGGATAAGTTTTTAATTTCCGCATCCCAGGGTGGCAAACGTAGTGCATCGGCTGCAACTTCAAGTTTATGATCCAGATTATGTGCATCAGCAGCCTGGATAATGTTCTCCAGCCTGGCCTGTTCATTTGCTAGTGCATCGAAATCAGCGTCAGGATCGGCATAGGCCGCATAGATTTCGTCGAGTTTTTCCTGGGCCTGTTTGATTTCACCCAGGCCCTCCTCGACATTGCCACGAACATTTTTGCTTTCATCTAACTGCGGCTCTTGGGCTAAATAACCTATTTTAAGGTCTGGTTGTGGGCGGGCTTCACCGATGATATCTGTATCAACACCGGCCATAATTCGCAACAAAGTCGATTTCCCGGCACCGTTGTAACCCAAAACACCGATCTTGGCTCCCGGAAAAAAATTCAGATAAATATCTTTGAGAATATACTTATTGGGTGGAACAACTTTGCCCACACCATTCATAGTAAATACGTACTGTGCCATCTTGAATCTTGATTAATTGAAAGCTCGCTAATGATATAGCTTGTAGCCTTCATAAAACAAGAGTAAGTGCAATTTGGTTTTGGAGATCCCGGAATGGACCTGCGCCGGATTTGTTCCGGCATCCGGGATGGAATTGTGTGAACTATTTACGTTTCAATTTGCCAACTAAATATCTATAGTAATGCGCTACACCAAAGGATGATTAACAAAAATGAAAGCTGCTATTTTGACGACTGCTTTAATTTTCGCAATTAGCATTATTTCGACGACTGTGACATTGTTGTCTTATTCGGTGACTTGATGTGTTGATTTACCCCCTCTAACTCCCCCTGGAAGGGGGAGAACATGTGATTCCTGGGTTTTTATTAGGGGTTACCTAAGTCTGCCAGGTCCAGATGCTCAATTAGTGCCGTTCCCTCTAACTCCCCCTGGAAGGGGGATGGGATATTATTCGAAGTGAAGAAAATCAGGTTTACTATGAAAGTATTAAACGGGAAGCTGAATAATATCTTTAAACAAAGTCTAAGCATAAAGCCCTTTTCATTTCCCGGTGAAACAGATTAAAACTAATCCGAATCGCCTTACTCTGATTCATTGCCCATCCCCCTAACTCCTCCACTGGCAATTATTCGAAGTGATGCAAGTCGGACTTGCCTTATAAGCATTCACCGGGAAGCTGAGTAATACTGTTGGGCTGGGGTTTTACTTAAAGCCCTTTTCACTTCCCGGTGAATGAGATCAAACCTAATTTAAACTATGGACTTTCGAATAATTGCTTCTCCCCCTGGAAGTAGAGAATCTAATTCCTCCCCTATCAGGGGAGGTT
>JANQSD010000004.1 GCA_028284225.1 Arenicellales bacterium | reverse complement strand
AGCTCGTCGGGCTCATAACCCGAAGGTCGTAGGTTCAAATCCTACCCCCGCTACCAAATAAATGCGAAAAATAACTACGGCCCCGCAGCAGCGGGGTTTTTAGTTGAAGCACTACAGCGTAAAAAATGTGTGATCAAGACTGGGTCATGCGAAGGAATGAGGAAAGTGGGCTGATGCCCACTTTTTTTGCTCTGTGAAATGGGTTGATGCCATGCGGATTGAAGAAATAGTTGAAACAGGTGCGAGTGCACTGGGTTACGAGCTGGTTGCGGTTGAATATCTTCCGCAGCGAAAAAATTCGTTGTTGCGAGTCTATATTGACAGCCCTGATGGCATAACCCTGGATGATTGCGAAAAAGTGTCGCGTCAGATCAGCGCATTGCTGGATGTAGAGGATCCGATAAAAGGGCACTATATGCTGGAGGTTTCGTCACCCGGGGTTGAAAGACCTTTGGTGAAACCTGAGCATTTTGAAAAGTTTTGTGGTGAGCGAGTTAAAGTAACGACCTACGGTATGCACCTTGGGCGTAAACGATTTACAGGTCAGCTAACGCATGTGACTGAGCTGGGGATTGTTGTTGAAGTTGACGGTGAGGCTTATGACTTGCCGTTTGATGATATTAATACTGCCAAATTATCACCTGAATGGGATAACTAGGTTTAATTCTTCGGAGTTAAATGATGAATAGCAATGACATTTTATTAATGGCTGAAGTTGTATCCAGAGAAAAATCTCTGGATAAGAACATTATTTTTGAAGCCATAGAAGCCGCATTAGCAACTGCTACTCGCAAGCGCCACCCAAAAAATATTGAAGTCAGAGTGGCCATTGAACGTGCTACAGGTGATCATGAAGCGTTTCGCCAATGGGAAGTCATTGCCGATGATGAAGAAATGATCAATCCTGACGCGCAGATATTTTTGTCTGATGCGCGCAGGCATTCAGATGACTTGAATGTCGGTGACCTAGTTGAGGAATCAATGGAGTCGGTGGAGTTCGGACGTATTGCTGCGCAGGCTGCTAAGCAGGTTATTATCCAAAAAGTGCGTGAAGCTGAACGCAGTCAAGTAGTGGCTGAATTTCAGCAGCATCTGGGTGAGTTGGTGTCCGGCACTGTTAAGCGTATGGAACGTGATGGCGCTATTGTTGATATTAACGGTGTAGAAACTTTGCTTAAGCGCTCTGCAATGATTCCCCGTGAGGCTTTGCGTAAAGGTGATCGTATTCGTGCCCTGGTCAGCGAAATTAACCCGGAAACCAGAGGCATTCAGATTTTTCTGGATCGGGTCAGTACACGGTTTTTAGTTGAATTATTTAAACTGGAAGTACCTGAGGCAAACGAAGGCTTTCTGGAAATAAAAAGCGGCGCCCGTGACCCGGGGTCCCGAGCCAAAATTTCAGTTTATTCGTCTGACCCGAAAATCGATCCTATCGGTGCCTGTGTAGGTATACGTGGAGCGCGGGTCCAAAGTGTTTCCAATGAAATCGGTGGCGAGAGAGTTGACATTATCCAGTGGTCGGAAGACCCTGCCCAATTCGTCATTAATTCTTTAGCCCCGGCAGAAGTTGAATCAATCGTGATTGATGAAGACACTCACTCAATCGATGTAATCGTCGATGAAGGCCAACTTTCGCAGGCGATAGGCAAAAACGGCCAGAATGTAAAATTGGCTACGGAATTATGTGGCTGGGATATTAATATTCTGACTAATGATCAGGCCGTTGAAAAAGCTGAAAGCGAAGAAGAGGAAGCCAGAGCTCGATTAATGACGCAACTCGATATCGACGAAGAAGTGGCCACTATCCTGGTCCAGGAAGGGTTTACTACACTTGAAGAAGTTGCTTATGTGCCTAAGCAGGAATTAATCGATATTGAACAATTTGATGAAGACGTAGTTGATGAATTGCGCAACCGGGCTGAAGATGTACTATTGATTCAATCAGCTGCTGTAAGTGCGGCTGAAGCCGAAAAAGATTTGATGAATCTGGAAGGTATTGACGAAGAAATAGCAGAAAAACTCAAAGCTAACGGTATAGGCGATTCAGAAGAATTAGCTGATTACGCTACTGACGAATTGTTGGAAATTTTGCCGGAATTAGGTGAGGAAAAAGCAAGCGCACTAATTATGAAAGCCAGAGAACCCTGGTTTAAATAAGCGCATAAACAGGTATAAACCATGACTGAAGTTTTAATAAAAATATTTGCTAACCAGATAAAGCTGCCGGCTGAACAATTGCTCGTGCAATTGAATGAGGCGGGTGTGACTGGCAAATCAACTATTAATGACACTTTGAATGAAACCGAGATGCGCAAATTATTAATGCATTTGCGTAAAGCTAAAGCCGAAAGTAAAGAGTCTGGTTCAACCTTATCCACGCGCAGCAAAATCACGCTTAAGTCTCGATCAACCAATAATTTACGGCAAAAGACTAAAACCGGCACCTCAAAAACCATTCAGGTAGAAGTTAAGAAAAAGCGTACTTTTGTGCGCCAGGTAGAAGAAGAGCAACCTGTTGTTGAGCCTGTTGTCGAAGAACAACCGGTAGTTGAAGAAGTATCAGTGGAAACTACGCCTGAGCCTGAACAAGCTGAAAACATCAAGCTGGAAGAAACACAGGCTGAGAATGAGTTAGTTGCCGAGCAACAGGACGAATCAGAACCGGATCAAATTGAAGCGCAGGCTGCTCCGGAGCTGGAAGAAGCAGTTGAGTCAGAACAGCCTGAGGAAACTACGCCTGGTCCATCTGACGCCGTTGAAGTAGAGGAGGCGCAAAAGCCTGAGCCTGTTGCTGAGGTTTCTGAGCGTGACCGTGAATTAGCCTTGCGTGCAAAACGCCGTAAGGAGCAGGAAATTACTGCCGCTGACCGGCGCAAGAAGAAAAAGGCCAAACGCAAGGAGCTTGCGGCTGCCAGCAAAGCGGACAAGAAGAAGAAAATCGAAACGGATAATGTCCATACTTTCGAGATGCCTGTTGAGCAAATTATCCGTGAGGTTGCAATTCCTGAAGCAATTAGTGTTTCTGATTTGGCCCACGCTATGTCTGTCAAAGGAACAGACGTCGTTAAAGCATTAATGAATTTGGGCAGCATGGTGACCATAAACCAGGTCATCGATCAAGATACAGCAATGATCGTGGTTGAAGAAATGGGTCATAAACCCATCGTGGCAGCGGCAGATGATCCAGAAGCTTTATTAGCTTCGGAAGATCAGGTTGTGGAATACGAAGAAAAATCGCGCCCGCCTGTCGTGACTGTAATGGGGCATGTCGACCACGGCAAGACATCGTTGCTTGATCATATTCGTAAAGCCAAAGTTGCCTCTGGTGAAGCGGGCGGTATTACCCAGCACATCGGTGCTTATCGAGTTGCAACTGGAAAAGGTGAAATGACCTTCCTGGATACGCCCGGCCACGAAGCGTTTACCGCGATGCGTGCACGCGGAGCAAAAGCCACTGATATTGTAATTTTGGTTGTTGCAGCTGATGATGGCGTAAAGCCCCAGACTATTGAAGCGATTCGGCATGCCAAAGATGCCGATGTTCCGATTGTTGTCGCAATTAATAAAATGGATAAAGAGGAAGCAGATCCTGACCGTGTTATGCAGGAGTTATCTCAGCATGACTTGATTCCTGAAAGTTGGGGTGGCGATATTCAAATGATACCGGTTTCGGCGATGACTGGGCAGAATGTTGAAGAGTTGCTGGACGCAGTTCTGTTGCAGGCTGAAATTCTGGAGCTTAAAGCACCGGATCAAGGTTATGCTTCGGGGCTGGTCGTTGAAGCTCGCTTGGATAAAGGCCGGGGTGCAGTAGCCACAATATTGGTGCAAAAAGGCTTGCTCAATAAAGGCGATATCATTCTTGCTGGGCAAGAGTCCGGCAGAGTGCGTGCCATGAGTAATGAGCAAGGTGATCAGATCAAAATTGCCGGCCCATCGACACCGGTTGAAATCCAGGGATTGTCGGGTGTGCCGACAGCCGGAGATGAAGTACTGGTCGTTTCGGATGAGCGTAAAGCACGTGAGATCGCATTATTCAGGCAAGGAAAATTTAAAGAAATCAAACTGGCCAGACAGCAAGCAGCCAAGCTTGAAAACCTTTTCGACAATTTAGGTAACGAAGATGCCATCAGTTTGAATTTAATCGTCAAAGCAGATGTGCAGGGCTCGGTGGAAGCATTGACTGAATCGTTGCAAAAGCTATCGCGGGAAGATATTCAAGTCAAAGTTGTGCATGGCATGGTTGGCGGCATTAACGAATCCGACGTTAATCTGGCTCTGGCTTCCAGTGCTATTGTTATTGCATTTAATGTGCGTGCTGATGCAACAGCTCGAAGACTGATTGAATCTGAAAGTGTTGATGTACGTTATCACAGTATTATTTATGACGTTGTTGATGAGGTGAAAGCGGCAATGTCAGGCATGTTGGCCCCGGTTACCAAAGAGAATGTCATCGGTTTGGCAGAAGTACGCGATGTTTTTCGGGCTCCGAAAATCGGTGCGATTGCCGGTTGCATGGTGCTGGAAGGGCTGGTCAGGCGCAACCGGGAAGTTCGTGTATTGCGCGACAATGTGGTCATTTTCGAAGGCAAGATCGATTCATTGAGACGCTTTAAAGACGATGCAGCAGAGGTTAAATCCGGGCTTGAATGCGGTATCGGCATCAAAAATTATAATGATGTAAAAGTCGGCGATCAGCTTGAAATATTTGAACTAACTCAAGAGCAACAGACCGTCTAAATCACTGTTCGGATTTAGTTTAGATGGATATTGACAGGACTAGGCGTGTAGGTGAATTAATTCAGCGTGAATTGGCACAGATCATTGCTGAACTCTCTGATCCGCGAATCGGTCTGGTAACAATCACGGATGTCAAACTGACTAAGGATTTAAAACAGGCCAAGGTATTTGTTACCGAGTTTACGACTAATTCAGAACATGAGGATTTGATAAGAGCATTGGCCAATGCGGCCAATTATTTAAAGCGTTCGCTCAGTCAACGCCTGGATCTGCGCTCTACTCCAAGTCTGCAATTTATTTATGATGCTTCAGTTGAACATGGTCTTAAGATGACTCATTTAATTGAGCAGGCTCGAAACAAAGATAAGCAATAAATCAAGATGTCAAGCCAGCGCGCGAATGTATCCGGTTTACTATTGTTGGATAAACCAAAAGGGCTGAGTTCAAACCAGGCTCTACAAGATGCGAAATATCTGCTTAATGCTAAAAAGGCGGGACATACCGGCAGCCTTGATCCACTGGCAACAGGATTGTTGCCACTGTGTTTTGGCGAAGCGACTAAATTATCCTGCTATCTGCTTGATTCAGACAAGCGCTATCAGGCGGTCTTTAAATTAGGCGAGTCTACTAATACCTATGATGCAGAAGGTGATATCTGTGAAACTCGGCCAGTAAATATTACCCGTGAACAACTCACCGATGCCATGGAAAAGTTTATCGGTGTTATTTATCAAGTTCCACCGATGTATTCAGCCTTAAAAAAGGATGGCAAGCCACTCTATGAGTTGGCTCGTCAAGGTCTGGAAGTGGAAAGAGAACCCAGGCGAATGTTGTTGCACAGTTTTGATTTGCTGAATATTAATGACAATGAAATTGAAGTCTTTATCCACTCTTCCAGCGGTTTTTATGTGCGATCACTTGCTCATGATTTAGGGGAATCTTTAGGATGCGGAGCGCATGTGTGTGAGTTGCGTCGGCTTGGTTCAGGTGATTTATCTATTGATGATGCAATAAGTATTGAACAGTTGAAACAAATGCCCGATATAGCGCAAAGACATGGATTGCTTAAGCCGGCAGATCAGGTGTTGAATCATCTTGATAGTATTGAGCTGAGTTATCATCAAGTGCAGCGATTATTGCAAGGGCAATCTATCCCTCAAAGCGGTTTGCCCTCAAAAGGATTAGTCAGACTGTATTTAGAGTCAGGGTATCAGTTTGTCGGCATTGGTTTAGTCGTACAAGGTCGTTCGATCAAACCCAAGCGACTGGTTAATCCGCAGACTTTGAAACTTTAACTAACTGTATTAACAGTTGCAGTTTGGGTTGTCGATTCTGAGCTAGATCAATTACTGGGTGCCAACTTATGAATTTATTATGTAGCGCTTTTACAGCACAATCATATGTTGGATTTTGACCAGAATTTACAAGTAAACTAAAGTACGGAGAGATTAGTTTTTAATCTCTCCGTATAGGCTACCCCTTATATCTTACTAACTGTCATAAATTACTGAACCCTTTGTTTAGTAATTAACAACAGAATAATTATAAGTCACCTATGATGACTAATGTATACGTGCAACTACGTATTGACATCACAAGAAAAAATATGTAACAGCTATTAATGGCTACGCAATGAAGAGACGTAGTGTATAAGTGCATTAGGTCCTTTGATACCTAGTTTTTTGCAAATGTTCTGCCGGTGAACCTCTACTGTTCGATGGCTCTTATTAAGCGCTCTGGCGATTTCTTTGCTGGTTTTGGATTTTGCTATTTCGGCCAGGATTGATAGCTCTGTTTGAGTTAATTGGTCACGAATATCATTGCCAAGCAGTGGATATATAGTATTGCGTGAATCATTTGATCTGCACTGTATTGGCTTAGGTTTTTGTTTTGTTTTAGCTGAGAGTAAGTTGTATAAGTTATCACGATGTAATTCTGCAGCAATTGTGTTTGCAATTAGTAATCCTAATTCTCTCAGGATGATTAGGTCGGATGATGAATAATAATCAGCTTGTGTTGATTCTGTATCAATAACGCCAAGCAATTGGTTGTTGTAAATAATTGGCGCAGCAATCTCCGATAAACCGGGTTTTAAATCCAAAATATAGTCATCGTAATTACGTGTATCATTTACTAATACAGCACGCATAGATTTGGCTGCATGGCCTACAATGCCTCTGCCTAGCGGGATTGTGATCGGATTTAGAATCTGGTTTAAATTTGTTCTTTTGGGGCCAAGCGCAGCACATTGATGTAGGAGCTTTGATTGATTATCTAAGAGATAAATAATACAGTCTTCATACTCAAGTTGGTTAACTGTACTGTTGAGTATTGACCAAAGAACGTCCTTGATATGTGAATGGTTATTTAGTGAGGTATTATGAAATTGTTTGCTCATAAAGAATTAATTATCTTTAAGATTTGCTATTGACCCATAACTTAATAATCAGATTGGTGGTCAGTTTTTAACAATGTTCTAATAATATTAAATTATCTTAGCATGGTTTTAAAACTTAGTACGAGAGTAATTTTAACAGATTTGGTTAAAAATATTTAGCCCATAAGAGCTGGGTTAACAAACCGTAACTTATTTTAGTTTTTGATAATCACTTTGTTGTTTAAGCAATTTAATCATGACTTGTGCGGAATTAGGCAAAGTCATGCTTTTATTGACAATTGCTCCTAGTGCACGAGTTAAATTCAATGATGGAAACGAAACTACATTTAATTCTCTGGCCGCAAGAATATGGGGCAATACTGACCAGCCCAGCCCGGAGGCGACCATAACTTTAATTGTTTCCAGATAATTAGTTTCAAAAGCGATTTTCAGTCCAAGATTTTTATTCTTGAAATACTGGTCAATGATTCTGCGGGTGAAGGTTTCTTCTCCGGGTAAAATGGCTTTGTAATCTTCCAAATGGGAAGCATTAACATGTTTGATTTTACTTAAAGGATGATTATGAGCACAGACAACGACTAATTGGTCCAGCCACAGTGGATAAGTGGAAATGTGCTTTTGATCAACTTTGCTCGGCAATGTTGCAATCGCCAGAGATGTTTCTCCGTGCAAAATGTCATGATACGCAATTTCAGAATCAGTGAAGCGCATATCCAAATCAACATCAGGGTACAGTTTGACAAACATTTTTAATATTTTGGGCAGTCTGTGCAAGCCAATGTGATGACTAGTGGATATCACTAATCTACCGCTTACTGAATCAGTCAAATTGTCTATGTCATGTTTCAGTTCCTTGCTTTCAGCTAGGATCTTCTTGGCACGGATAAGTGTTAATTCGCCTGCGGCGGTGAGCTTATTGGTTTTGCCAACTCGATCAAATAATATGCAGTTTAATTGTGACTCCAGTAAAGCGATCCGCTTGCTCACAGCCGGTTGGGTAACATTCAGTTTTTCGGCCGTGGTAGAAAAGGAACCGGTTTCTGCCAAGTTAACGAATGTATTGAGTTGATCGTAATCCATCTATTCCTGATAGGAATTAAAATAATAAAAATAATAAATTTGATTTATATGATAGATGCGCTACTATTTCAAGTCAAAGTTCACTAATACAGCAATTATGGCAAAGACGCTTTACGACAAGTTGTGGGATGCACATTTGGTCCATGAGTATGATGATGGTACCAGTTTGCTCTATATAGATCGGCAATTGGTTCATGAAGTTACTTCACCTCAAGCATTTGAGGGCTTAAAGCTGGCAGGAAGAAAGCTCTGGCGGGTAAATGCCAACCTGGCAGTGGCGGACCACAACGTACCCACGACGGATCGTCGTCTTGGTATAGCTGACCCTGTATCGAAACTACAGGTTACGACCTTGACTGAAAACTGCGAATCAGCAGGTATTACCTTATTTGGCATGAATGACATCCGCCAGGGGATTGTTCATGTTATAGGGCCGGAGCAAGGCTCTACATTGCCGGGCATGACTATTGTTTGCGGCGATTCCCATACCTCCACACATGGCGCATTGGGCGCACTGGCATTTGGTATTGGGACATCCGATGTTGAACATGTATTGGCCACACAGTGTATCTTGCAGAAAAAGGCCAAGAACATGCGGGTCACTGTCAATGGCCAACTTCAGCCCGGCGTAACGGCTAAAGATATCATTCTTGCGATTATCGGAAAAATCGGAACGGCAGGGGGCACCGGCTATACGATCGAATATGCGGGTGAGGTGATTGAATCTCTCAGCATGGAAGCTCGAATGACGATTTGTAACATGTCGATAGAAGCCGGAGCACGTGCCGGCCTGGTTGCAGTTGATCAAACAACAATAGATTATGTCAAAGATCGCCCTTATAGCCCTAACGATGAGATGTGGCAACAGGCAGTGGAATACTGGCAAAGTTTGAAAAGTGACGATAAAGCTGAGTTTGATATCGAAATTGAATTGGATGCGAATCAGATCAAGCCCTATTTGAGCTGGGGGACTTCGCCTGAAATGGTCATGCCCATCGATGCAACAGTACCTGATCCAGAGCTGGAAAATGATCCGGTAAAACGCGAAGGCATGCAACGGGCACTTGAATATATGGATTTGAAGCCGGGCATGAGAGCTGAAGATATTCAGCCTGATAAAGTTTTTATTGGTTCCTGTACTAATGCACGAATCGAGGACTTGCGTGCAGCTGCGGATGTGGTGAAGGGCAAAAAACTGGCTGCTAACATCAAACTGGCCATGGTTGTACCGGGGTCCGGCTTAGTTAAACAACAAGCTGAGCAGGAAGGACTGGATGAGATTTTCAAATCAACGGGTTTTGAATGGCGTGAGCCGGGCTGTTCAATGTGTCTGGGTATGAATGAAGATCAACTTGAGCCGGGTGAACGTTGTGCCTCGACATCCAATCGCAATTTTGAAGGTCGTCAGGGGCGGGGTGGACGTACACATCTGGTTTCGCCAGTCATTGCGGCGGCCGCTGCGGTGACGGGTCATTTTGTCGATGTTAATTCAGTGGGTTGATTAAGTTATGCAAAAATTTACTAATGTAAAAGGAATTGTAGCGGCATTGGACCAGGCCAATATTGATACTGATCAAATTATTCCAAAACAATATTTAAAGTCGATCAAACGCACGGGCTTCGGTCCCAATTTGTTTGATGATTGGCGTTACCTGGATAAAGGTGAACCCGGCATGGATCATTCCAAGCGCAAGCTTAATCCGGATTTTGTACTCAATCATGATCGCTATCAAGGTGCGAAAATACTTTTGACCCGAGAGAACTTTGGTTGTGGCTCCTCGCGTGAGCATGCGCCCTGGGCGCTGTTAGATTATGGCTTCAGCTGTATTATCGCGCCGAGTTATGCAGATATATTTTTCAATAATTGTTTTAAAAATGGTATTTTACCTGTAACGCTTGACTCTCATCAGGTCGATGAGTTGTTTGATGAAGTGCTAAACCATGAAGGCTGCCAGTTTGAAGTTGATCTACCCGCACAAACCGTCACCACTGATAATGGCCAAATATATAGTTTCCAAATTAATCCTACGCAAAAAAATCGTTTGCTTGAAGGATTGGATGATATCGGCATAACTTTACAGCAGGCCGAAAAAATCAAAACTTATGAGAGTGAGCGCGCCAAGATAACACCCTGGGTTTTTAACTGATGAGTCAAAAAATTTTATTATTACCTGGTGACGGTATTGGTCCTGAGGTGATCGCTGAGGCAAGTAAGCTGATTGATGTACTACGTTTAAATCATGGGCTTGAGGTAGACGTAACCCAGCTGGATATTGGCGGCGCCGCTTACGATCAAAGTGGTGACCCTCTGCCCGAAGACGTTTTGATACAAGCCAGGGCTTCAGCCGGAGTGTTGCTGGGAGCGGTCGGAGGACCTAAATGGGATGGTCTTGAACGCAGTAAACGTCCCGAAACAGCGTTGCTGAAACTCCGAAGTGCACTTGACTTGTACGCAAATCTGCGGCCGGCCATTTTGTACTCTGAACTGGCTGATGCCTCAACCCTGAAAACTGAGGTGGTGGCTGATCTAGATATGCTTATTGTACGAGAATTGACAGGCGGGATTTACTTTGGTCAGCCTCGAGGAATTGAGCAAAGAGAAGGTGAGCGTGTTGGTTTTAATACTCTGGTCTATAGTGAATCGGAAATTAGCCGAATCGCTCATAGTGCATTTAAAACTGCGCAACTGCGTAACAAGCGATTATGTTCGGTCGATAAAGCAAATGTGCTTGAAGTTTCAGAATTATGGCGCGAAGTTGTTGAACAGGTGGCACTGGAATATCCTGATGTCGAACTCAGTCACATGTATGTGGATAATGCGGCGATGCAGCTTGTCAGAAATCCCAAGCAGTTTGATGTGATTGTAACAGGTAACATGTTCGGTGATATCTTGTCGGATTGCGCTGCTATGTTGACGGGTTCTATTGGCATGTTGCCATCGGCCTCTCTAAATCTGTCTTCACAAGGTTTATATGAACCCGTACACGGCTCTGCGCCTGATATTGCCGGGCAGGGTAAAGCTAATCCGCTGGCAACCATTTTGTCATTGGCGATGATGTTGCGGTATTCATTAAATCATGCCGATTTGGCAGATAAGATTGAACGTGCGGTCAAACAAGTTTTAAAAAGCGGGTTACGCACTCCCGATATTGCTGTTCAAGGTGGTAAAAGCTGTACTACCGAACAAATGGGTGATGCTGTAATTCAGGGTTTAGATTAACTAGTTTTAAAAGGGACTCTAATGTCAGAAAAATTTAATGTAGCAGTTGTCGGTGCAACAGGTGCTGTTGGTGAAGCCATGCTGGATATTCTGCAACAGCGTAAATTTCCGGTGGACAATATATATCCTTTATCCAGTGAGCGATCAGCCGGCAGCAAGATAAACTTTAACGGCAAGTCAGTCACGGTTCAAAATTTGGCTGAGTTTGATTTTTCTCAAGCGCAAATCGGTTTATTTTCTGCGGGCGGTTCAATCTCTGCTGAATATGCGCCTAAAGCAGCTGATGCCGGTTGCATTGTTATCGATAATACCTCTCACTTTAGGTACGATGAGGACAAACCTCTGGTTGTACCGGAAGTTAACCCACATGCAATTGCAAACCATAAGAATATTATCGCTAATCCAAACTGCTCTACTATTCAAATGCTGGTAGCCTTAAAGCCTATCTATGATGCAGTCGGCATCGAGCGAATTAATGTGGCGACTTATCAGGCAGTTTCAGGTGCGGGCAAAGTGGCTATTGAGGAACTAGCTACTCAAACCACTAATCTGTTAAATGCCAAACCTATCAAGCCGGAAGCTATGCCTAAGCAAATTGCATTTAATGCTTTGCCGCAAATCGATGTATTTCTGGATAATGGCTATACCAAGGAAGAAATGAAAATGGTTTGGGAAACGCGCAAGATTATGGAAGATGATTCGATTCAGGTGAATCCGACAGCGGTTCGAATTCCTGTGTTCTATGGTCATTCCGAAGCTGTTCATATTGAAACCAGGGATAAAATCACAGCTGAACAAGCAACTAAAATCCTTAAGCAAGCACCTGGAGTGACTGTGCTGGACACCCAAAAACCAGGTGGTTATCCGACCGCTGTTACCGAAGCGGCTAATAAAGACGACGTTTTTGTAGGCCGTATTCGTGAAGATATATCTCACCCCCGAGGCTTAAACATGTGGGTAGTGTCGGATAATGTTCGCAAAGGGGCCGCTTTGAACAGCGTACAAATTGCTGAGCTATTATAAGCAAGAAGACGATGAAAGCCATTTTACTCAAGGATTTTGGTGGCCCGGAGGTGATGACTTACGGCGATGCGGACCAGCCGCAGCCGGTAGCTGATCAAGTGCTTATAAAAGTTCATGCCACCTCTGTTAATAAGCCAGATGTGATGCAGCGTATGGGTCAATATCCGGCCCCTAAGGGAGAATCTGAAATCCTGGGTCTTGAAGTAGCGGGTGTCGTTGAACAGATCGGGGCAAATGTCACAAAATGGAAAAAAGGCGATCAAGTATTCGCTTTAGTCGCGGGCGGTGGTTACGCTGAATATTGTACAGCCTATCAGAATCATATTATGCCGATTGCGGATACACTATCCTTTAATCAAGCGGCATGTATATGTGAAACCTATATTACTGCTTATCTTAACGTGTTCTTGCTAGGGCAATTATCTTCTAATCAATCAGTATTGCTACACGGCGGCGGTGGTGGTGTTAATACTGCAGCCATTCAGTTATGCAAAAATCTAACCCCGGATGTGACCACATTTGTAACTTGCTCCACGGGTAAAGTAGATCGGGTTAAAGCTCTGGGTGTAGACCATGTGATTGATTATCAACAACAATCGTTTGCCGATGAGATTAAAGCTCTGACGGGCGGTAAAGGCGTTGACGTCATCCTTGATCATATTGGCGGACCCTATCATCAGGCCAATATGCAATCATTGGCGTTGGGAGGGACTCTCATGCAAATTGGTGTGTCTCAAGGTGTTAAGGCTGAAATAAACCTGGCTCTGATGATGGTTAAGCGGCAACGAATAATCGGCTCAGTTTTGCGTTCTCGCCCAATCGTTGAAAAAGCCCAGATCATTGAACAATTTGAGCAAACAGTGTTACCGCTATTTGCTAATCAGACTATACAACCTCTTATTTCCAATGTTTTTCCGCTATCAGAAGCCGTAAAAGCTCACCAAATGATGGAATCCAGTCAACATTTCGGCAAAATTGTGCTGGAAGTTTAGTATCTTTTCGTTTTTTCGAATGTCAGCTTCGTAATCTGGTTATCAAAATCGAATTTAAGCTGTAAAATCCGCGATTTATCTTTGAATCGGGGAATTAATGACTACAATACCCCCAAGCACGGGGATTCCTCGAGGTTAAACAACAACTTAAATCGCAGAGTATATAGTTATGAGTGATATTGAAATTGCGCGTGCAGCACCGATTAAACCCATAGGTGAAATTGCCGCAAAGCTGGATATTCCAAACGAATCTTTAATGCCTCATGGTCATACCAAGGCCAAGGTCAGTCTTGACTATATAGATTCATTGCAGGACAAATCCGATGGTAGGTTAATTCTTGTTACTGCAATTACTCCTACACCGGCTGGTGAGGGAAAAACTACCACCTCAGTGGGTTTAAATGACGGCCTCAATAAGATTGGTAAAAAAGCCATGGTATGTTTGCGGGAGCCGTCGCTGGGCCCGTGTTTTGGTATGAAGGGTGGCGCCGCCGGCGGCGGCTATGCCCAGGTTATTCCCATGGAGGATATTAACCTGCACTTTACCGGCGATTTTCATGCCATTACCTCTGCCCATAGTCTATTATCCGCGCTAATTGATAATCATATTTATTGGGGTAATGCGGCTGGTTTTGATACCCGTCGTGTATCCTGGCGCCGGGTGGTCGATATGAACGATCGATCATTACGTCAAATTACCAGCTCATTGGGCGGTGTAGCCAACGGTTATCCTCGTGAAGATGGTTTCGACATCACTGTAGCATCAGAAGTTATGGCGATTTTTTGCTTATCTAAAAATCTGGAAGATTTGCAAAACCGCCTAAGCCGGATTGTTGTCGGCTATACACGTGATCGTGAGCCGATTCGAGCCGAAGCTGTTATGGCACCTGGGCCAATGACTGTATTGTTAAAAGATGCATTGGCGCCAAATTTAGTGCAGACGCTGGAACATAATCCGGCTTTTATTCACGGCGGTCCATTTGCCAATATCGCCCACGGTTGTAACTCTGTAATCGCAACCAAAGCGGCGCTTAAAATGGCTGATTATGTTGTAACTGAAGCGGGATTCGGTGCTGACCTGGGTGCGGAAAAATTCTTTGATATCAAGTGCCGCAGTGCAGGCCTTGCACCAGATGCTGTGGTATTGGTCGCTACCATCAGGGCCTTAAAAATGCATGGCGGTGTAGAAAAAGATGCATTGACACAAGAGAATGTGGATGCGGTTAGAAAAGGATGTTCGAATCTGGTGCGTCATATTGAAAATATCAAACAATACGGTGTGCCCGTTGTGGTCGCAATTAACCAATTCAGTGCTGATACACAGGCTGAAATGGACGTTGTGGTTGAGATTACAGCAGAGCATGGCGTGAAAGCGATAGAAGCCAGCCACTGGGCCAACGGCGGAAACGGTACTACTGAATTAGCTGAAGAAGTCGTTAAAGTCGCTGACAGCGGCATGAGTCAATTCGGTACACTCTATCCTGATGATATGGGCGTTTGGGATAAGATTAAATCCATTGCCACCAAGTTATACCGTGCTGATGATATAACAGCTGATCAAAAAACCCGTAATGCTATCAAGGACCTGGAATCATCCGGCTTTGGCCATCTTCCGGTTTGTATCGCTAAAACCCAATATAGCTTTTCAACAGACCCTAGTCTTAAGGGCGCGCCAACCGGGCATGTTGTTCCGATTCGCGAGGTAAGATTGTCAGCAGGTGCGGGATTTATCGTGGTCGTTTGTGGCGATATCATGACTATGCCCGGGCTTCCCAGAGTTCCAGCAGCTAATCACATTAAAATTAACGAAGAAGGGCAGGTTGAAGGCTTATTCTAGACCTGAGATTTGACTGCTATAACGTGAAAGTTCGATGAGCGGCAAAATTTTAGTTTTTGCCGCTTTTTGTTTGCTTGCTATTTTTATCTATCCTCAATTCATGCAAAACGATTCTGAAACAATAATTAAACAAACCAAGGAAAACCCTGAATTTGCAGTGATTTGGCTGCACGGACTTGGTGCCGATGGTAATGATTTCGTGCCAATTCTAAAGTCAATGAATTTTGATGCTGTGCCAGGAATAAAATTCATATTTCCATATGCACCGATGCGACCGATCACCATCAATGGCGGTATGACCATGCGTGGTTGGTATGATATTGCTGAGATGGATTTGGCTCAGCAACAAGACGTTGAAGGGATAAAACAATCAGCACAAATTATTGAAACTCTGATTAAAGAGCAAATCAATCTTGGTTTTGCGCCGGAAAAAATATTTTTAGCCGGTTTCTCTCAAGGTGGAGCAATTGCTTTATATTGTGGTTTAAGTCTGGATTACCCACTGGCAGGTGTGGTCGCTTTGTCAACTTACGTGCCGATTGCTGATCAGATCGAAATCAAGCGAAAACCTGAAGTCTTTTATGCGCATGGTGATTATGACCCTATTATTCCCATTGCATTGGCTCAACAAAGCCGGGAATGGTTGTTAAATAATGAGATTATACCCAGCTGGCATCAATATCCCATGCAGCATCAAGTTGTTATGGAAGAAATTGATTTAATTAATCAGTGGCTCATCACTCGTATTAAGATTGTACTGGGCAACTAGGGAACCACCCATTTCCATGTAGCTCTAAAAAAGCTTGAAAAATTGCTAGGTAAGATGCATATATAATAGTCTTGATGGATATTGATACAAATCTACTTACGAGGATAAATACATGTCACTAAGAATTAATGACCAGGCGCCTGATTTCACGGCGATGACAACCGAAGGAGAAATTAATTTTCATGAGTGGCTCGGCGACAGCTGGGGCGTTCTATTTTCTCACCCCAAGGACTTCACCCCTGTTTGCACTACTGAATTGGGACAGGTTGCTAAATTGAAATCAGAATTTGAAAAACGCAACTGTAAAGTAATTGGTTTAAGTGTTGATCCGGTTGATAACCATTCCGCCTGGGCCAATGACATCGAGGAAACTCAGGGTTACGCTGTTAACTTTCCGATGATCGGCGATACAGACTTGCATGTATCAAAGCTATACAACATGTTTCCAGCTGATGAGCAGGGTACAGCGGAAGGGCGTACAGCCTTAACCAACGCGACAGTTCGTACTGTTTTTATTATCGGCCCGGATAAAAATATCAAACTGATGATGGTCTATCCGATGACGACTGGCCGTAATTTTGATGAAATATTACGCGTTATCGACTCGATGCAGCTTACAGCAGGTTACAAGGTGGCCACGCCAGCAAACTGGAAAGATGGTGAAGACGTAATTATCGTTCCAGCAGTAACCAATGAAGAAGCTAAAGATATGTTTCCACAAGGCTGGGATGAGCAAAAGCCTTATCTTCGTGTAACCAAACAACCTAATAAATTATAGTCCACAACTGATTATGGAGATCCCGGATTGGAATCCGGGATGACATCAGCTATTTGAACTACGTCATTCTGGAAGCTCGAAGAGCTATCCAGAATCTCCCTACGTATAGTAGGCTTTAAGCCTAAAGTAATAACGACGAGACCCCGGCACTTCGCCGGGGTCCGTGTATTCACCCGAGGGCTATATCGATCTCATCTAAGCATTGTTGATGTAACTGCCGGTTGGCAGTAGCCAGGATTTGTCCGCAAGAATTCAAATTCATTTCATCACCTTGCCAGTCAGTCACAATTCCTCCGGCGTTTTTGATAACCGGGATTAAAGCCATAAAATCAAACGGCTTAAGTCCGGCCTCCATCACCACATCCACATGGCCACTTGCCAGCAAACCATAATTGTAGCAATCTCCACCGAACAGTCTGAATGCTCCGTGTCGACTGACTCGATTGTAAACAGGCAACTCATTTTCTTTAAAAAAATCAGGCCCTGTTGTGCAGCAAATACTGTCGACAAGATTCAGGGTCGATTTAGTATTCACTTGCCTGCCGTTGAAAGCGGTGCCTTTATTATCAACCCCCAGCCACCTCTCTTTCATTGCCGGTATCTCAATCAAACCCAGCACAGGTCGGCCATCCTTTAACAGCGAAATCAGTGTACCGAAAGAAGGGTGCCCGCAGATAAAACTTTTGGTCCCGTCAATAGGGTCAATAACCCAAAGAAATTCTGACTCTGATGATTTGGTTTCAAACTCTTCTCCCAGAACACCGTGGTGCGGAAACTCATCGCTAATCATTTTTCTTAATACGTGTTCAATTTCTTTATCAGCAATACTGACAGGGGAATTATCTGTCTTGCTTTCGACTTCAAAAGATTTGCGAAAATAGTTTAAAGCAATATTCCTGGCTTGATCCGCCAATTGATTGGCGAAGCTCTCAATATTATCCGGTAACATAGAAGCATTCCTAATCTGGTTATCGGATTATAGCCACAAATAACTAAGAGATGAGATCGAAGTGAACTATAATCCGGCTATTGCTATTTGTTTAAAGAGTGATTTAGATGGACCCAAATTCCTCACTTGAGAAGTCACCAACACCCGAGTTCCTTGCCTTGATGGCCAGTGGCTATGACTCAGGCCTGATTTTGTGTTGTGGTGAATTACTTTATGATCATTGCTTTGAAATATCAAAGGCAATGCCGATGACAACACGTTTGGTGTTGAATGTTGAGACTGAACAAGGGCTGCAGGCTAGTCAGGGATTGACTGCAAAAGATATTAGAATCGCAGTGCACAAGCAGGAGTATCTGTCCTTTTTGGATGATATAGCGCGATACTTTTTTAATCTAATCCTGATTGAGAATAATCCTAACCTTGAGTTAATGATTAAGGGTCTATTGGATAAATTAATGCCGGGGGGATTGATTGTAGTGCTGAACGGCAATTTTGAAACAGTGAGAGACTACTTGCCTGAATCCAGCTGGCACGTGGTTGAAATGCATTGGTCTGATGATGCGGTTTTGGTTCGCGCCAAATCGGACAGTGCTCAACCGACACACAGAAAAGGCGGGCGCCGCGCCAGGATCGCCTCCAATCAAGGCTGAAAAGAATTATGGGTGATCCTGATCAAGCAGCAAGTGCTGGAAACAGCTATAAATATTCCAATGCCGGACGTTGCTGGGAGAATGAATACCTGATCAACCCTTTAGTTGAAATCATTCAAAGTTTTGATTTGTCCGATAGACGTTTATTTGAAGTTGGATTTGGAAATGGTTGGACTGCAGATCACATAGCTAATTTGGGCTACCAAATTACAGGTATTGAGGCATCACGGGCTGGTGTAGAAGTGGCTAAAAAAAATTATCCTGATTTGCATCTTCATTTTGGTAATGCCTATGATGACTTGAACTCTAAGTTTGGACGTTTCCCGGTCGTTTATAGCATTGAGGTTATTGAGCATTGTCAGTTTCCCCGGAAATTTATTAAATCAATATATGATTTGTTGCAACCATCAGGACGGGCAATCATATCCACTCCCTATCACGGGTATATTAAAAACCTATTGATAGCGTTGTTGGGTAAAACCGATGCTCACTATAATCCTTTATGGGATGAAGGGCATTTGCGTTTTTTCTCAGAAAAAACGTTATTAACATTGTTGTTGGAAGCTGGTTTTCAAGACATTGAATTTAAAAGAGTAGGTCGATTCGGGCCATTAAGTAAGTCCATGATAGCAATTGCTGCGAAGTAAACAAAGATTCAGTTAAATGATAGTGGATACCCCGAAAAGCTGTGCTTGGATAAATTAAAATGCTTTTCCGGCGTTTAAAATCGGGTGCAACGAACAGTATGCAGTCAAGTAACGAGCTGATTTAGTGGCAGATAGACTTAAAAATCTTGCAAGAAGTTATTCACTCGACCCGAAGATTTTATATAAAAATATACGCTGGCGATTTCCGCGATCTGTGAGTCAACAAAACCATGTTTTTGTAGTGGGCTGTCCACGAAGCGGAACCACACTTTTGCAGGTGATGCTATCACAGCATTCTGAATTGTTTTGTTATCAACGTGAGACTGAAGCATTTTCATATCGAGGTATTTTTGATCCCAGGAGAATCTGGTTTGGTTTGCCGAGAGGTGTGATACACAGACTTCATCATAACTGCACAGATATTGTGGAATTTTTTGATACCTGCGTAAATTTAATCAGACAAGATACGAATAGGCGCTTTGTAGAAAAAACACCTCAACATGTTTTACATTTGCCGTTTATTTTTAAGTGGTTTCCTGAATCGCAGATTATTCATATCGTCAGAGATGGGCGTGATTGTTACTGTTCATCTAAAATCAGTGCGAATATACCGCAAAATAAATCGATTGATAGTTTTGCCAGGTACTGGAAAAAGTGCGTATCCGAACCCATAAAATTGAGTCATAAGAACAATCTGTATACAGTTAAATACGAGGATTTAGTGACTTCCTCCAACTTTGTGTTGCCTGAAATAATGAAGTTTTTAGGGTTGGCTTTCGAGGACGTACAACTTGATACTTCTTTATATGCTAAAGATAATCGGTCTAGACGTGTTGAATTTAAAAAACTTGCTACTGAAATAACCACTTCCAGCATTGGTCGCTGGCGCAAAGAACTGGCAGCTAAAGACATTGATGAATTTAATCGCATTGCAGGTTTTGAACTAGAGCATTACGGATATATAAAAGACTGAACCTATCCCAAAATAGTCAAGTGATGCTCAGACTAGGCAAAAATGAACGAAAAAACGCAGTTTACGTAAGGTAAATGAGCATTTTGAGATAGGCTCTAGGTGTTAAAGGTTTGGTCTAGCTTTCAGCTTGATTTTGACCTTTTAGCTAAAGTTTGGGATACTGTGTAAACTGTATATCGATAACACTATTCATGTCAGTCAAACGACATAATCAAAAGAAAACCCTGTACAGCATGGTTTTTACGTTGGTTTTATCCGCCTCGCTATTATTGGTGGCGCTTTATAAAAATTACCATGCTGCTTCTAATAAAAATACCGTACTTGTGCAGAATGAACCAAGTAAAAGTACAGCTGTGGATCACCTACAACAACAAGCTGAGATTGAAGACAAAGATCCCAAGCAACTATTAGTTGAGCATATTGAAAAGAACAATAGCGTCCTTGAAAAATCTGATTCGATCAAGCTTGATAAGCAAAAGTTAATTGAATGGGTGCGAAATAATAATTACGCAAAAGCCAGGCATTACCTGATTAAAAAGGCATCGGCAGCCGTTGACCAACAAGATAGTTTAGTTTTAGGGGAAGTCATGCAACTGTTGGGTCGAGTGTCTGCTACAGAGGGAGACTTGGCATCTACAGAAGTTTACTTGTTTGAAGCCTTAGATATTTTTAGCGGAACACAGAGTCATCAACAAGTGGCTAATACTCAATTATTGATAGGGCGGATGTATGCCAAACGCAGAGAAATAGCCAAACGTGCTGGCAATGCTTATGATGATTTGTTAATTGCCAGGTACTACCTTAGCAAAGGGCGCACTTATATTGCCAAAGAGATTATCGACTCATCAATTAACGAAAACCTCAAACTCGGGCGCTCGGGTGCTGTCGCCAGTGCTTATAAGTCATTGGCCAGATATTACGGGTCGCGGCAAAACTTTAATGATGAGCGTGACGCGTTGGCTAAGGCAGCTAATTTCTATGCGGAATCCGGGCAAGATCATCAAGCCATGTTAGTGTTGTCGGAATTGCGTGACAAGCATGCTTCATTAGATGCTATAGAGCAACTGCAATCAGATATTGAATCCAAGTTGTTTGATTATGAATCACAAATCAATTTAGTCAGGCAGGCGCGGGATTATATGAAGCTGTATAGCCTTTACAGTTCAAAAGGGGAGCAAGGCCGGGCCTGGGAATTTAGGGTCAAAGCTTCAGAGATATTATCGCGTTCGGGCAAGCGCGATATGTATTTTCGCATGCCAGATGTGATGGCATTATTGTATGATTCCAACACAAATCTTGATAAGGCAGAAAAATATTATGCAAAAGCCAGGCAAAGTTACCTGGATCAAAATAATATTGATGCTTACAATCGTGTAGTCAGCCTGGAGCAGATTTTAAACTAGAGCTTTACCCTAACTTTTCATTATTTCATGGTGGCCGCTTATCTTTTTAGTCACAAAAATTAAATACTGAAAATACTTCTCTATCTTTAGTATTTAGTTTGTACATTGACTTTGTAATTATCAATAAATCTATTTTAACCATAAAGTTCAAATTCAGGCCTTGAATACATTGGTTCTATTTCAAGAAATGAACCCGGAATCGTTATTTATATCAGGCCAAGAAAGGTTTACGTCTGAATAATTTCAATATATTTTTTTATTTCCTGTTTCCTCCGCATGAAATTCGGTTAATTTTTGAAAAGGGCACAACCATTTAAGTGCCTAATTTTGCACTCTAATAATAGATTACCATCAATAGCAACTATACTTAAAGGCAGTTCAAAAAAGCATATTTATTGTCATAAAAATTAAATGACTAAAATAATCATAAATAGCTAATTTGTAACCAAAGGACATGGATAATGAAAAACAAAAATCAGGATATAGGAAAACGTATTGAGTATGCGCTGCAATATTCAAGGGTGAAAAAATTGTCTGCTCTCGCACTGGAACTTGGCGTGGATGACAGTGCTATTAGCCGATGGAGGACGAACGGGAACATTTCTATCAAAAACGCGGGAAACCTCTGTTCAGCCTTGGATATATCACTGGACTGGGTTGTACTCGGAAGAGGTAGTATTCACCAACATAAAAATTTCTATGCAAATGATACTGAGCAGGAAATCATTTTTTTGCTCAGGCAACTCGAGCCGGAGACTGCCGTGCTAATCATTAATTTAATCAGAAAACTATATCCTCACCTGAGACACTAATAATCTTCATGAGTTGTATTACACACGGCTAATAAAGAATGTGTTGAATAGTACACACGCTGTTTCAATTGCCATTGTGCTGCTGCTGAGATGAGAATAGGTTGTGATCAAAACGGATTAATTGAAGTTGGGATCACACTGAAATTAAAAATGCACAATGTACTTTGGTGCTTAATTACAAAATCAACTTATTATAATTGGAGAAAAATATGTACTTACAAACTCAACCACATATCCCCACCGGCTGCTTTCCGAGTCCAGAAACCGGATTACCGTATGCAACGCCCCCTCTAGGTGCAGATCCACATACATACGCACCACAAGGTGTCTTTGGTGACATTTTAGGTGCTGTGGCACCTGTTGCTGGCGGTATAGTCGGTAGCTTGGTGGCTCCCGGGGCTGGAACTGCGGCAGGTAGTGCCATCGGCGGTGCGGTGGGACAGGCTGCTAAATTACTGCCGTTCAGTGCCGGTCCACAATACGCCACCCCTGCTTTAGCTATGGATCCGCATACATATGCACCACAAGGTGTCTTTGGTGACATTTTAGGTGCTGTGGCGCCTGTTGCCGGCGGTATAGTCGGTAGTTTGGTGGCTCCCGGAGCTGGAACTGCGGCAGGCAGTGCTATCGGTGGTGCAGTGGGACAAGCAGCTAAATTATTACCATTCAGTGCTGGTCCACAATACGCCCCTCAAGGAGCAGTCGGCGACTTTATTGGTTCTGTTGCACCTACTGTTGGTAGTTTTGTCGGCAAGCAATTAGGACACCCAGCCCTTGGTACGGCTGTCGGCCAGGCGGCAGGCACGCTTGCTCCTTTGCTGCCATTTAGCGCCGGTCCACAGTATGCTCCGCAAGGTGCGGTAGGTGACTTTATTGGTTCTGTTGCACCTACTGTTGGCAGTTTTGTCGGCAAGCAATTAGGACACCCCGCTCTTGGTACGGCTGTCGGCCAGGCGGCAGGCACGCTTGCTCCTTTGTTACCATTTAGCGCCGGTCCACAGTATGCCCCGCAAGGTGCGATAGGTGACTTCATTGGTTCTGTCGCACCTACCGTTGGCGGCTTTGTCGGCAAGCAATTAGGACACCCAGCTCTTGGTACGGCTGTCGGTCAGGCGGCAGGCACGCTTGCCCCTTTGTTGCCATTTAGTGCCGGTCCAATGCGGTATCCAGCATAAGGTGGACTATCTCTGTGGCTTACTCCTGTTACATCTCCAAATCTTCCTACATTTCCAACGCTATACAGTGATTTAAGTCGCAAATAGAGTACGTGGCCACTATTAGTTTCTGCTGATAGTGGTCATGTCACAGTAACTCTCTAAAAGGTAAAAAATAATGAACGAAAATACTGATAAACAACATAAGATTTCAGCAGATAAAACCAATAAAAAACGTTACTTGGTTGCTTCAAAACGCGGTACGCTTGCAGTGCAGTCCGGCATGAAGCCAATGCTCTCTTTTGAATTAAAAACGCATCTTGCGAAATTTCCCAACATTAAAATATGTAAAACAATAGGGCAGAGCAGCGGGTTTTCACCACAATCGATTCAAGATAATGAAGCTCAGGAAATTCACATTGTGGAGATGTCCGATAGTGATCATAAAGAGCTCAAGGCCAATTCACCTGGCCATGTATTAATTGAAGAAGAACAGCGTCTCGAATTTTTAGATACAAGTTCCATTAAAAACCGAGTGCCATCCCGAGGTCTCGCATTTAAACCCATCGAGGAAATACAAACATATTCCTTCCTCATTCTTGGTGAAGAAAATCAACCTTTATCGAATGTCGACATTGTTATTCAGTCCAGTCACAGTAAAGGCATGCAGACTTCGAATGATAAAGGAGAGGCATTTATCGAGTTGGCTATACTTGCAAATACACAGATTGAATCTATCTTCGCTAAAGCAAAAACCGGCTACTGGGATTTTTATCTTAAAAACCCTGATTTGGCTACAACGGCTCAAAACATTATTCGTCTTAATTCCTTAAGTGAAACCATTCCAAATTTTCCGGTCGGCTTCCAACACGGTTGGGGTGAAAAGTTAATGGGTTTGGGAAATGATGAAAAACTCTATACTGGCACGGGTGTAAAAATCGCCATTGTCGACACCGGTCTGGGGGAACATCGACTATTGTCACACGTTAAATCAGGTTCTAACTTAAGTGATATAGGTGAACGTAATGACTGGAGAAATGATCAGGAAGGTCACGGTACGCACGTCGCAGGCGTCATTACAGCTAACGGAGACGGAGATGAATTGTCCGGCTTTTGTCCAGAAGCAGAAATCCTGATTCTAAAAGTGTTTCCGGGCGGGACAACATCCTCTTTAGTCCGGGCTATAGACATCTGTATCAATGAGCGAATCGATGTTGTCAATATGAGTCTGGGAACAAAAGTAGAGTCACCAATTGTAGCGCAGAAAATCGAAGAGGCGATACTTAATGGTATCGGTGTCATAGTATCTGCCGGCAATAGCGGCGGTGAAGTGCAATTTCCGGCAAATCTGCCAACTACTTTAGCGGTGTCGGCTATAGGTGACGTTCGTGAAGTACAAGCAGATACCTGGGATAGCACTCAAGTCACATCTCAGCTGACGCTGAACAACGGTTTGTTCTTTCCGCAATTTAGTTGTTTCGGACCTCAGATTGATGTTACTGCCCCGGGTGTAGCGATTGTTTCTACCGGACCTGATAACACGTATTTTCCAGACAGCGGTACATCGATGGCCGCGCCGCATGTAACTGGGTTGGCAGGGCTGTTATTAGCACATCATCCATTGTTCAGATCAGTTTACGTGCAAAAGAATCAAATGCGGGTCACGGCACTATATGAATTGTTAAGAAGAATATCTATCCCATTTTATTTTGGCCCCGGGCGGACCGGTTCAGGTATGCCCGCAATGCAAAGTATTTTGGCCGGACATGTGAATAACACAGGATAGAACAGCGATTCAACCTAACACAGATGACTTCATCGATATGAAATTAGCATTGAAGTGTCTTTGAGCGAAAGTTAATTCTTTAATTCAAAGATCAGCTCATTGATTAATCACGATAAACGTTCCCAATAATTTATATTTTTTAGGAGATAAAAACATGCCACACACAATTGTACATGGCCAAGCTCACATAATTTTTCCAGGCCCAACACGAAATAGCAGTATTCGTGTACGTAGACGTCATCCGTTTGGTGCAGCGACATTTGTCGTTTACCAAACTGGCAATCCAGATGCTGTTCTAGGAGCCGGTTCATGTGCGGCTTTGACAGCAATGCCAAATTATATAGAAGTTATGATTCCGGCTGGAGTCGGATTCACTGTTCAGAGCGTAGATAATGATATAGATGTTGAAAGGCCGGTTAATTTTTAGCAGAAAAGATATATTTGCAATTAATGAGCTTAACTAAAACTATATGAGCCTAATTAAACCAATACTCAATTCACTTATTCAAACTAAATCAGGAGAAAAACCGTAAATACTTTTATAAATAATAGTAGTAAGGATATCGTGCTTTTATACAGCACAAAGTAATAAGCGGCTAATTAAAAACCCGGCTAAAAAGCCGGGTTTTGTGTGTGAATACCACGTAAGGGTTAATGCGCCAAGATCTGGCTTAAGAATAATTGGGTACGATCACTTTGCGGATTATTGAAGAATTCCTCCGGTTCATTTTCTTCAATAATTTGGCCTGCATCCATGAATATGACGCGGTTGGCAACGGTTTTTGCAAAACCCATTTCATGAGTCACGCAAAGCATGGTCATGCCTTCATCAGCCAATTGGATCATGGTATCCAGGACCTCCTTGATCATCTCCGGGTCAAGTGCAGATGTCGGTTCATCGAATAACATGATTTTAGGTTTCATGCACAAGCTTCTGGCGATAGCAACACGTTGCTGTTGCCCGCCTGAAAGTTGACCGGGAAATTTGTTTGCCTGGTCAGGAATCTTGACGCGTTCGAGATATTCCATCGCCGTAGCTTCCGCTTCCGCTTTAGGAACTTTTCGCACCCAAATTGGAGCCAAAGTACAGTTCTCCATCACTGTTAAATGCGGGAACAGATTGAAATGCTGGAAACACATTCCCACTTCTCGGCGAACTTGCTCGATATTTTTTAAATCGTTAGTCAACTCGATTCCATCGACAATGATCTGGCCTTGCTGATGCTCTTCCAGACGATTTATACAACGAATGACAGTTGATTTGCCTGAGCCGGAAGGCCCGCAAATTACAATTTTTTCGCCTCGTGTAACTTCCAGGTTAATGTCACGCAACACATGGAAGTCGCCATACCATTTGTGCATATTTTTGATGGTAATGACGATCTCGTCACTTGGTGCATTTGAGGTTTGATTGGTAGTTTCTGCTTGATCAGTCATGATGTCTGTTCCTTATCTCTTGTGTCCGGTGTCTAATTTGCTCTCCAGGTATAGCGAATATCTTGACATCGCAAAACAGGAGACAAAGAAGAATAATGCTACGAATAGATAGACTTCTGTAGAAAGCCCGGTCCATTTTGTATCGGCTAATGATGCTCGACCAATGCCCAGCGGGTCTAACAACCCAATGATTACGACAAGCGTAGTATCTTTAAAAAGACCAATAAAAGTATTAACAATACCAGGTATGGAAATTTTTAATGCTTGCGGGAGTATGATCAGGCGCATGGTTTGCCAGTACTTTAGGCCTAATGAGTCAGCGCCTTCAAATTGGCCTTTAGGAATCGCTTGTAAGCCACCACGAATAACTTCCGCCATATAAGCTGCAGCAAAGATTGTAACCATGATCAAAACACGCAGCAGCAAGTCGAAGTTTGTGCCAGGCGGTAGAAAATAGCTCAACATGGTTGAAGCAATAAATAACAATGTGATTAATGGTACGCCACGAATGAATTCAATGAAGCCGACACAAATCATCTTGATTAAGGGCAGATTGGAGACACGCCCCAATGCTAACAGGATGCCTATCGGTAATGAAAATGCTATCCCGGTCACTCCAATTACTAATGTCAACATTAGTCCGCCAAACTCACTGGTGGGCACAGGTTCTAAACCAAAGCCTCCAATCAGTAACCAACCAGCAATAAAAGGGAACAGTGCTGAATAAATCAATCCGTATTTTCTAAATGGAATATTGTCGAAAAGAACAGGGATGATTGCCGCGATTAAAAGGATAAACGAAAGGTTGACTCGCCAGCGTTGCTCGGCGGGGTAAAAGCCGTATGTAAATAGCGCCAAGCGTTCACCGATAAAGGCCCAGCAGGCACCGTCAGCGACAGCCTTGCAGGCATTACGGTCTTCTCCGGTAAATGCTGCATCAAAGAACATCCAGTTTAGTGAGCCAGGAACAACTTTGTACAGCAGCCATGCGCATACTAGTGTTAGTACAATGTTTGTCGGAGACGAAAACAGATTCTCTCTGATCCACGCAATGGGTCCAACCGTATTGGACGGCGGAGGTAAAGATGGATGTTCGCCCGGTTTATAGTTTTGAACTGTATCTGTCATGATTATCCTCCTACCGTTCGACCAGTTTAATACGTTTGTTATACCAGTTCATAAACGTTGAGATGATTAATGAAAAGGTCAGGTAAAGTAATAAAACGATAGTCATACATTCCATTTCTCTTCCGGTTTGATTTAACGTCACACCACCAACAGTTGCGACTATATCCATATATCCAACGGCTATGGCCAAAGAAGAATTTTTAGTTAGATTCAGGTATTGACTGGTTAGCGGTGGAATGATGATCCTTAATGCCTGGGGTATCACCACAAGATTCAATGTGCGACTGCGAGTAAGCCCCAGCGCAGAGGCCGCTTCAGTCTGGCCCCAGTTAACAGCCGTGATACCGGCTCGAACGATTTCACCGATAAAGGCAGCGGTATACAGCGATAAGGCTAACCATAAGGCGATAAATTCGGGGCGCAGTACCATCCCTCCCTTGTAGTTAAAACCCTTGAGTTCAGGAATATCCCAATTAATAGGCATGCCCAAGACGAGAAATGCAAGTGCCGGAACGCCGATAATAGCACCAAGGCTGATCCAGAAAACCGGATATTGTTTGCCGGTTAAGTCCTGAACATTTTTGGCGTAACGGCGAAACCAGATCGTAAACAGTATGCCTGCAACAAATAACCCGAAAACAATCCAGAACATGGGCTCAAATAAGGGTTTTGGTACAAAAAAGCCACGGTTAGTTAAAAATACACTGTCACTGACCGAGATGGCATTCTTAGGTACAGGAAGAGTATGAATAATCACTCCATGGACCATTAAAATATGGAGCAGGACTGGAACATTGCGCACATACTCAATATATACATACGCTAGTTTGTTTGTTAGCCAGTTTTTCGATAGTCGAAAAACGCCCAGTAAAAAGCCTAAAACTGTTGCCAGGATAATTCCACAAAAAGCAACAAGTAGTGTATTAAGAATACCAACCAGCATAGCCCTGAAATGTGTTGAGCGTGAATCATATTCAATCAGGCGCTGACTGATGTCATAGCTTGCAGTTTGGCCCAAGAAGTCCAAACTAATATCTTTTCCCAGTGTTTCGAGATTTGAAACAGCATTACGTCCCATATAGAAAAACAAGGCAAAAAAGATAGCTACAGCAATAATTTGCACAATAACGGATCTTGATTCCTTGTCATTCCATAATCGCATTATGCCGCCGCTACTTGGCTGCTGAACTGCGACTTCACTCATCGTTATTCCTCTGTGTCTGGTTTATGGAAAAGTCAAGATGACTATAAAAGGCTAGGGGCGCTGTTGCGCCCCTAGAACGATTATCCTTAACGGATTGGAGCAGCGTATAAAATACCGCCGTCAGTCCACTGTGCGTTTAGACCACGCTCAAGACCGATTGCCGTATCCGGACCGATGGTTCGGTCAAAGATTTCTGCATAGTTTCCAACCGCTTTGATAGCACGGACAGCCCACTGAGGATCAAGACCTATCATGGCTCCCATATCACTTTCTGTGCCTAAAAGCCGATTAATGTTTGGATTCTCCTGTGGAGCCGCTGCCAGTTCTTCGACATTTTCAGAGGTGATGCCCAACTCTTCGGCAGCAATGATTGCGTTAACGACCCATTTGCCGATGTCGGCCCATTGATCATCGCCATGACGAACCGCACCACCTAAAGGCTCTTTAGAAATGATTTCAGGAAGAATAATATGAGCAGAAGGGTCTTCCAGTGCTGCACGGGTTGAGGCTAGGCCTGAAGCATCAGTGGTATAAACATCACAACGGTTGCCGCCGTAGTTAGCGATACCTTCTTCGTTGGTTTCAATCGCAACCGGCTCATAGCTGATACCGTTGGTACGGAAGAAGTCGGCAAGATTTAACTCTGTAGTTGTACCTGTCTGAATACAAATTGAAGCACCGTCCAAATCCTTGGCTGACTCAACGCCCAGTTCCTTACGAATCATAAAGCCTTGGCCATCATAATAGTTAACAGGTAAGAAGGTCAGTTTAAGATCCGCGTCACGGCTCATGGTTTCAGTTGTATTCCTGAATAGAATGTCGCCTTCACCGGAGTTAAGTACGGTGAATCTGTTCTTTGTTGTTGCGGGTACGAACTTTACTTTTTCACCATCACCTAATACTGCAGCTGCAACAGCACGACAAAAATCAATGTCAAAGCCTTCCCAGCGTCCGTCTTCGTTAGGTGCGGCAAAACCGGCAATTCCAGTTGATACGACGCAGTTTAACTCCCCACGCGCTTGAACATCCTCAAGCGTTCCTGCTTGAGCATTCATAGCAGTTAATGAGAAAAGAGCAGTTGTGTAAGCTGCTATCTTAAGCAGTTTCATAGAGTAATCTCCTGAATAGTTAATTTAAAATTCCTCTGTTTTCTGAGTTTAGTAATCAGTGTGAATTGATACTAACTAGAAAAAAGACTAAAGATTATAAAACAAAAAGGCATAATTATTACAATCTCTAACCTTATATTTGCTTAATATTGTCAGTTAGCTGATTCAGATTGAGTTGATTTTTAACTCAAGTATGACTTCAAAAAATTAGTAAAACCAATAGCTTATTAGTGAAATCAAATGTAAATTATTGCTTGATTTTCCAAGCAATATATTTTTGCTTTATTGGCAAAAATGCCTCTGATAATTGCTTAAAAAATGGCTTTTTAAGACTTAAAGCAACTGTTCAGTGCTTCTATAAAACCCTTGGTTGCCGCTTCAATGGAATACCTGTTGAAGACATGATAATTCGCTTTTGTGCAAAGTTGGTTATAGCTTTTATTATTTAAATTTCTTATTGAATTCATTTTTGCAGTTATATCTTTTAGATTAGCAAATTCAAACACATAGCCTGTTTGCTTGTTGATGATTAAATCTTGATGGCAGCCACAGCGATTACTGACAATGGCAGGAATACCGCTGGCCATGGCTTCGTTCACGACTAGCCCCCAGGTTTCATCATAATCAGACGCCAACACTAAACAATCAGAAACAGCGTAGGCTGCACAGATTTCAGATTGATTTAAGAAACCTGTGAACGATACATTAAGTTTGTGGGTTGCAACATAATCTTGAGCTTGTTGCATGAGCGCTCCATCGCCGACGATTAATAGATGATTTAGTTCATTATCTGTGGCATGAAAAGCACGCAGGACATCCATGATGCGCTTTTTAGGATTAAGCTTGCCGACATAACAAAAACAAAAAGCCTGCTCTGCAATAGCCCATTTTTGCCTGAGATCGGTGCGATTTTTTTTGGCTATAGCGGCATGTTCGCTAAAGAATTTATTATCAATAAAGTGGGGGCAAAAATATACAGCAGATTCATCAACACCGTTTTCCAGATAAAAACGCCTGTTAGCTTGGCCGACGGCGAGGAGTTTGTCGTAACGTTTGAGTAATAGCTTGTGCAACAAACGTGTAATATGTCTTCTGGGTTTTAAATTGTTACTGTCACCACGAATTAGGGTGGGTATACCGATTCGATTACAGGCCAAAAAAATTTGTAATAAAGCCAGACTTTGCCAGCCTGTTAATAGCACAGCGTCAGGTTTTAAGCTTGCTAGTAACTTATTGGTGTTTGTTAGTTTTAAAGAGGTGAACTTATCGAGATTGCCATCGCCCGACAAAAACTTTTTATCTAATTGGTGCCAGTTGTAACCGTCTAATAATGGAATATCCCATTCGAATGAACGCCCGAAACCTACTCCCTGTTGCTCGGCATCAGGAAGCGTCAGATACAACACCTCAAAATCATAGTCGTAGTTGCTGCTCGCAAGATGGCGAAACCACGGTACCTGGTACTGCACAGGATGCGTGGCGACGATTAAGACTTTTGGTTTTTCGCTCATGACGAGCGATTATAGGTCAACAGACCTTTTTTTGTTCGACCAGTTCTTTAGCTTGTAAATCAGCGTGATAGGAAGATCTAACCATAGGACCGGAGGCAATATGGGAAAAGCCCATTGGATAACCCTGATCGGCAAAGGTATCGAATTCCTGCGGAGTAACATAACGTTTCACAGGCAAATGAAAGCGTGAGGGCTGTAAATATTGTCCGATTGTCAGCATATCAATATCATGTGCTCTCATATCCTTCATGACATCCAGGATCTCATCGTTGGTTTCACCCAGACCAACCATCAGGCCGGATTTGGTTGGGACATCGGGATGATTTTGCTTGAATAGCTTCAGTAAATTCAATGAGTGATGATAATCAGATCCCGGTCTGGCGGCTCGATACAAGCGCGGCACGGTTTCCAGGTTATGATTAAATACATCTGGCGGGGCTTTATCCATAATTTCGACCGCGACATCCATTCTACCCCTAAAATCAGGCACCAGTATTTCAATCTTAGTACCAGGCGATTGTTCCCGCACCTGTTTGATACATTCAACAAAGTGATTAGCGCCGCCGTCACGTAAATCATCACGATCAACTGAGGTGATGACCACATACTTAAGCCCCATGGCCTTTATCGTTTTGGCCAGGTTAAAGGGTTCGTCCTGGTCTAAAGGATTAGGGCGGCCGTGACCGACATCACAGAAAGGGCAGCGACGAGTACATATATCACCCATAATCATAAAGGTTGCAGTACCGTGGCCGAAGCATTCACCCAAATTGGGGCAACTGGCTTCTTCACAAACAGTATGCAGTTTGTTTTCCCTGAGAATCTTTTTTAAGCGCTGGACCTCAGCAGTGCCCGAAAACTGAGCCCGAATCCAGTTGGGTTTACGCAAACGTGTTTCAGACGTGGTCGGCGCTATTTTAATCGGAATCTTGGCGACCTTATCTTCGCCACGGAATTTAGTGCCGTATTCGATGGGTCGTTTGCGCTTTGTTTTGACTTCACTCATTGGTTGTTTATTTTAATCTATAAGTTTGGGTATTAGTTAAATATCCCTTCGTATATTCCAAAAAAGCAGGAATACTTGTCCCGGCTTTATGCCGGGACCTCCATGGCAAACCAAACAGCCATTCAGGAGATCCCGTAATAAACTTGTGCCGGATACTGAATCAAGTCCAGCACAGGCCTGTTCTGGTATGCGGGACAAGTCCCTGCTCTGGCAGGGAGGGATCAGTAAGTAAGCCTCTCAAGCCGCCTCCTCAATATAGTCTTCCATGGGCGGGCAGGCGCAAACTAAATTTCTGTCACCATAAACATTATCAACCCTGGCAACCGGTGGCCAGTATTTGTAGTCGTTAACCCAGTGTAAAGGAAAAAATGCGGTTTCCTTACTGTATGGTTTATCCCAAGTTTCAGCGATTAACAATTCCTGAGTATGAGGAGCATTGGTTAATACATTATTTTTTGCATCAACCTGTCCGTTTTCAACTTCAGTAATTTCCCTACGAATTTCAATCATAGCGTCGCAAAAGCGGTCAATCTCAGCTTTATTCTCACTTTCGGTGGGCTCAATCATCAAGGTATCAACAACAGGAAATGACATGGTGGGTGCATGGAAACCGAAATCAACCAACCGCTTGGCTACATCGTCCACCGTAATGCCTGTTTGATCCTTAATATCACGCAAGTCAATAATACATTCATGGGCTACTCGACCATTTTTTCCAGTATATAAGACCGGGAAATGCGGGTTCAGGCGCGTAGCAATGTAATTAGCATTTAAGATCGCTTGTTGAGTGGCTATCTTTAGACCTTCTGCACCCATAAGCGCAATATAGGCCCAGGAGATAGGTAAAATACTGGCTGAGCTCCAGGGAGCTGCCGCCACTGCACCGACTGATGATCCCGGTGTCGCATCTGGATTTACACCTTCTACCACCACATGATTCGGCAAGAATGGAGCCAGGTGTCGTCCTACGCCGATTGGGCCCATGCCGGGGCCGCCACCGCCATGAGGGATGCAGAAAGTTTTGTGCAGGTTCATATGCATTACATCGGCGCCAAATTGCCCGGGTTTGCATAAACCAACCATGGCATTAAGGTTTGCACCGTCCATATAAACCTGGCCACCGTTATCATGGATACATTGGCAGATTTCGACAATATCCTGTTCAAACACGCCGTGTGTCGATGGGTAGGTGATCATCAAGGCTGCTAGATCATTTTTGTGATCCACAGCTTTTGCTTTTAAATCTGAAACATCAACATTACCATTGTCGTCTGATTTAACCACCACTACTTTAAAGCCTGCCATTACAGCGCTGGCCGGGTTAGTGCCGTGGGAAGATTGTGGAATTAAGCAAATCTGGCGATGGCCCTCGCCGCGAACTTCGTGATATTTGCGAATACAAAGTAAACCCGTATATTCACCTTGCGAGCCTGCATTGGGCTGTAGTGAAACACGATCAAAACCAGTTAGTTCGCATAACATATTTTCCAGTTCTTCAAAAAGCTGCTGATAGCCCTGAGTTTGATCCAGAGGTGCGAAGGGGTGAATAGCGGCAAAATTTCGAAAAGTGATGGGAATCATTTCTGTGGTTGCGTTAAGTTTCATGGTGCATGAACCTAACGGAATCATTGATCTATCCAGTGCTATATCTTTGTCCGCCAGCTTTTTAAGATAACGCAGCATTTCAGTTTCAGAGTGATACTGGTTAAAAACCGGGTGCGTTAAAAAATCGCTTTTGCGTTGTAACTGTTCCGGAATTGATGTCAGTACCATATCATCGAGCTCAGTAATACTGACTTTCTGCAGCGCTTTGGTATCAAATACTCTCCATAACGCTTCGATATTTTTACGACGAGTCGTTTCATCCAGCGCGATACCCAGGTAGTCGCTGTCTATGACTCTTAGATTAATCCGTGATTCACGGGCCTTGGCAGCTAACCGCCAGGCAATTCCGGGTGTGTGTACACACAAGGTATCGAAATGGGCACCGTTAGTCACATCATAACCGAGTTTTTTCAGGCCTTCTGCAACAATCCGAGTCTTGCGATGCACACGTCGTGCAATAGTTTTAATGCCGTCAGGACCATGGTAGCAGGCATATAATGCAGCAATAATTGCCAACAGTACTTGTGCTGTACAGATGTTACTGGTTGCCTTGTCCCGGCGGATATGCTGTTCACGAGTCTGTAAAGCCATGCGTAATGCCGGCTTGCCGTGAGCATCAACAGAGACACCGATAATACGGCCAGGTACGGAACGTTTATACGCTTCACGGGTGGCGAAAAACGCAGCATGAGGGCCGCCATAACCCATAGGTACGCCAAAACGTTGTGAATTGCCGACAACAATATCAGCATCCCATTCCCCTGGAGGTGTCAACATTGCCAACGCTAGTAAGTCACTGGCAACGATAACCAGGGCATTATTATCATGCGCATGTGCAACGATTTTTGAGAAATCATCAACTGAACCCCAAGTATCTGGATATTGGACAATGACAGAAAAATAATCCTGTTGATCCAGGTCAGTGTGTATATCCCCGATCACCACATCAATACCCATGGTTCGAGCACGGGTTTTGATCACATCAATGGTTTGTGGATGACAACGGTCTGAAACAAAAAATGTGCTGGATTTGTTTTTAGCAACACGCTTGGCCATGATCATTGCTTCGGCAGCTGCAGTAGCTTCATCCAACAATGAGGCATTGGCAATTTGCATGCCGGTCATGTCCATAATCATTTGCTGAAAGTTAAGCAATACTTCCAGTCGGCCCTGACTGACCTCAGCCTGATAAGGCGTATAGGCTGTATACCAGCTAGGATTTTCCAGCACCACTCGCTTGATCACATTCGGGGTGACAGTGCCGTAATAACCCATACCGATCATTGATATGAACACTTTGTTACGGTCTTTCATTTTACGAACATAGGAAATAGTTCTGCGTTCGCTCATCGGCGGATCAATGTCAATTTCTTCAGTCAGCCGAATATTGGCCGGGATGGTTTGATCAATCAGTTCTTCAACTGAATCTACACCAATGGTTGCCAACATTTCTTTGGATTCAACTTCATCGGGACCGATATGACGACGACGAAAATCATGGTGCATTTCAAGATCAAATAAACTGGGTCTGGAATCGGACATAACAGCTCCTAAAACAGGGATTTAAGGCGGGTTCGGTGTTTGGATTAACCTAAGGATTCGACATAATCATTATAGGCTGATTCGTCCATTAATCCATCCAGCTCCGAGGCATCATTGAGTTTCATCTTGAAAAACCAGCCCTCTCCGGCAGGGTCTTCATTAACTTTGCCAGGTTCATCATTGAGTGCCTCATTAACCTCAGTTACTGTGCCGCTGGCAGGGCTTTTCAGTTCACCCGCAGCTTTGACAGATTCAATCACCGCAGATTCTTCACCTTTATCAACAGCCTTATCAATATCCGGTAATTCAATAAAAACAACTTCACCTAATTGTTCTTGTGCATAATCAGTGATGCCGACCGTGGCTGAATCGCCATCTACACTGATCCATTCATGGTCTTCGGTATATTTTTTAGTCATGTCTTATCCTCGATAATAACGTTGTGTAACAAAAGGTAATTTAGCAACAGTTAATGGTTGTAATTTGCCACGTACTACTGCGTTTAATTCTGTGCCAACCTCACTATGCTCTCGATTCACATAGCCCATTGCAACCGGGCCATTCATGGTTGCGCCGAAACCGCCGCTGGTGACACGACCGATAATTGTACCATCAGGTCCTTGAATTTCTGCACCTTCGCGAATAGGCGCTCGACCTTGAGGTTGCAAACCCACGCGCCTTTGTGCCGATTTATTTTTGATTTGTTCAAAAATAACGCTCGCACCGGGATAACCACCTGCACGATCACCGTCTGCGCGGCGCACTTTAGAGAGTGCCCAAAGCAGGCTGGCTTCAACAGGCGTAGTCTGTGTTGTCAAGTCATGGCCATATAAACAAAGTCCGGCCTCCAATCTGAGTGAATCTCTCGCACCCAGGCCACATGCTTCAACTTCAGCTTGATCCAAAAGTAATCGTGCAATTTGGTCGGCCTTGTCAGCCGGCATGGAAATTTCGAAACCATCTTCACCCGTGTAACCGGAGCGAGTGACGAAGCACTCAACACCGTCAATTTGGGCTTGAGTTGCTGTCATAAATACTAAATCAGCTGCTTCAGGAGCTAATCGTTGCATTACATCACCAGCCTTAGGTCCTTGCAGTGCCAGTAACGCTTGTTCAGTTAACACTTCGATGTCACATTGATCAGCAATGTTAGACTGAAGGTGTGCAATATCTTGTTCTTTGCAGGCGCCATTGACAACAAGGAAAAGGTGGTCGCCGGCATTTGTGATAATCAAATCATCCAAAATTCCGCCTTCATCATTTGTGAACAAGGCATAACGTTGGTGAAACGCCGGTAAGTCAATAACATCGACCGGGACTAGCGATTCCAGAGCTTGGGCCGCACCTTCACCAGTCAGTTTAACCTGGCCCATATGGGATACATCAAACAGGCTGGCCGATTCGCGGCAATGTAGATGCTCTTTGATAATACCGGTTGGATATTGTACCGGCATGGCATAGCCGGCAAAGGGTACAATTTTGCCACCTAATTCCTGGTGCAATTCAAAAAGTGGTGTCTGTTTAATCTCGTCGTTGCTCATTTCGCTCCTCGGTTTATCCACAATGAGGGTATCTCAGTCGGGCGTAAATATAAATAACCTTGTCGTATTTGAAAAATAAATTGTTTCAATTTATTTATTAAGTTTATTTATAATAAAGCCTAGCTTAGAGGATGCAGTTGTATGAAGAATTTACCTACAGAATTATTACGCACATTTCTTAATGTTGCAGAACTCGGTGGTTTTTCCAAAGCGGGCTCTCAAATTGGTCGTTCTCAACCGGCCGTAAGTTTGCAAATAAAACGTCTGGAAGAGATTATAGATGCAGAATTATTAAGCCGTAATGGTCGTCAGTTAGAGCTTACGGAAAAAGGGGAAATATTACTAAGTTATGCAAAGCAAATATTAAAATTAAATGACCAGGCAATTTCCAGCTTAACTCAGCCTAAAGTTTCCGGTCATATTCGTTTAGGTATTCCTAATGAGTTTGCTATTTCGTTTTTGCCCGGAATTTTGGGTAAATTTTCCAATAGTCACCCAGAAATATCTCTCGAAGTGACCTGCGACCTAACTACAAACTTAATGCAAATGCTGGAAGACAAGAATCTGGATATGGTTATTGCAATTCACAGGCCAGCGGATAAGCAAATCGATAATGAAGAGACTTGGAATGAGGAGTTAGTCTGGGTAGTGGGTGAGGATCATACATTAAGCAGAGATGCACCGTTATCGCTGGTGGTAGCGCCTGAGGGTTGTATTTATCGTAATACAATCATTCACACTTTGAACAATCATCACACACCCTGGCGTATTGTTTACACCAGTACAAGTTATGGCGGTATCCGGGCTGCTGTAATGGCTGGTCTGGGTGTAACGGCCCTGGCCAAAAGTATTGTGCCTAAAGGCCTGAAAATTGTCGGACCGGGAGATGGTTTTCCCCCATTACCTGAGACATTTATATCGCTTGAATATGATCGATCATCAACCTCACAAGCACTTAGGCATTTGATTGATTACGTGCTTAGTCAGGTTGGCACTAGTAATACGATTTCTAAGGGGCCGGATTTTCTTCAGGTAAATACAAGGTCAATCGCATAGCCTGCGAGGACAGATTAGGCCAACATTTAAACAAGATAAACTGTAATAGCCACAACACCCGGTTAATTTCACTTTTCACTCGATAATGGTAGTGCCATTACTATTAGTGAATTGACCAGTAAGGTGTCTGTTGAAATTTTTCAACTAAAAAGTCCAGGAATATACGGGTTTTTGCCGATAGCCTGCGCGAATGTGGATAAAGCGCATAAATAAAATATCCAGGTTCATTATATTCAGGCAGTATTTGTTTTAATCTGCCGGATTCCAGTTCTTTATAAACGACGAAAGAGGGTATATTAATGATGCCTTGTCCGTCACAGGCTGCTGACTTTAATATTTCATCATTATTTGAATGTAAATTACCGGAAGTTTTAATTTTTTCCTGGCCATCCGGTCCTGTGGCCCTCCAGTTTTGGCCTTGATAATATCTGTACTGCAAACAGTTATGCTGGCTTAATTCAGATAAAGACCCGGGTTCGCCATGTTTATTTAAATACTCAGGGCTGGCACAGAAAATAATATTGACGGGGGCCAATTTGCGGATTCGAAAACTGGAGTCCACTGGTTGCGATATTCTGATTACAATATCTGCCCCTTCTTCCATCACATTAACAAAATGATCTGCTAAGTTAAGATTGATGTGGACTTTTGGATACAACGACATAAATTCACTAATAAATTCCGATAAGTACAAAACACCGAACGATATTGATGCATTGATATTCAACATTCCTTCCGGTTCGTTGTTGAGTTTGATTAAGGTATTTTCGGTTTCTTCGATTTCGGCAAGAATGTAGCGACAACGCTCCGCGTAGCTTCTACCCAAATCAGTTAGTGATACCTTACGTGTAGTTCGATTCAGCAAGCGAATACCTAGTGATTCTTCAAGTTTGCTGATGTAATAACTGACACTGGCCAAGGGGATTTTTAACTGTTTAGCAGCTTCGGTGAAATTGCCTGTATCGACAATTTTGAGAAAAATTTTCATCGATTTGAGCTTATCCATGATTATTCACAAAAACTAAATAGTAAATTTATAAAATTCCTATTTATCATAAATCATGAATAAACTAAAATGCTAATAAATAAGAAGAATTAACAGTTTTGAATTAAGATGCCAAGGAATTGTCAGGTGGAAAACAAATGTTAAAGAACAGCGATCAAGCCTATGGCTGGCTGGCCTGTGCTTTTCATTGGGTTAGCGCGATTGTGATAATAGGGCTGTTTATACTCGGCTTATGGATGGTTGATCTGACGTATTACAGTGACTGGTACAAAACGGCACCACACATTCATCGCAGTATCGGTTTATTATTAGCTGTTTTTATAATTGCCCGCATTATTTGGCGTTTGATGAACTCGCAGCCTGCGCCCGTGTCTACTCATAAGGCCTGGGAAGTCAAAACCGGGCATATCGTTCACTGGGTACTCTATATCGGCATGTTTGCGATGTTTATAAGTGGCTACATGATCTCAACAGCAAAGGGGCAACCTGTTGATGTATTCAACTGGTTCAGTTTACCTGCTGTTGTCACGGGTGAATCACTGGGCATTAAAAATATGGAAGATGTCGCGGGTGAGATTCATGAGATTTTAGCTTACATTTTGATTGGTTTTGCTTCTCTTCACGCCTTAGCTGCCTTGAAGCATCATTTCATCGATAAGGATTCAACTTTACTCAGAATGCTGGGCAAAAATACATAATTACTTTTAATTTGAGGATAGTTATATGAAAAAAACTTTTATTTCAGCCGTAGCAGGAATTGTTGCGCTAACTGGTGTTTCAATTGCATCAGCCGCTGACTATGTGATTGACACTAAGGGCTCGCATGCGTTCGTGCAGTTCAGAGTCAAACACTTGGGTTACAGCTGGCTTTATGGACGGTTTAATAATTTTTCCGGTAGTTTTAGCTACGATGAAAATGACGCAGCAGCGAGCAAAGTATCAGTCGAAATTGATACAACTTCGCTAGATTCCAATCATGCTGAGCGAGACAAGCATTTGCGTTCATCTGATTTTCTTGATACAGATCAATTCCCGACTGCAACATTTGAAAGCACTTCTTATACAGCAACTGGTGATAATACTGCCGATTTAACCGGCAACTTAACACTGCACGGCGTAACCAAGGAAGTCACTATAAGTGTTGAGCATATCGGTGGTGGTGATGATCCCTGGGGAGGATACCGACAGGGTTTTGAAGGCAGGACAACCATACAACCAGGAGATTTTGGTATTGATATGGTAGGACAGCTTGGCCCTGCTGCAGCTACAGTAGAGTTGATGTTGACTGCTGAAGGAGTTCGTCAATAGCCTACCCCAAATTGACGAAATGGACAGGCCGGTCTTAGGACTGGCCTTTTCATTTTATTTAATCCAAAAAACCGCTAGAATCGGGCGTTTTTAAAATAGAGTGCGAAGTGTCAGATTCTAGTCATTACAGTCACCTTAGTCAGTTAGGGACTAACACGCCTTTACCGGCTTCGCCAGAAGAGGCGGTGATTGAAACTGTACAAAATCCCAGGCCAGGAGTTCAATACGTTGTACGTTTTACTCAGCCGGAGTTTACTTCTTTGTGCCCTTTGACAGGCCAACCGGATTTTGCTCACCTCGTCATTGACTATATTCCTGACAAGTTATTAGTAGAAAGTAAATCCTTAAAACTTTTTCTAGGCGCATTTCGTAATCATGGTGCTTTCCATGAGGATTGTACAATCGGAATTGCCCAACGACTTGAACAAACACTTAACCCGATTTGGCTACGTATAGGTGGGTATTGGTATCCTAGGGGAGGTATGCCAATAGATATATTTTATCAATCCAGTGCTGAGCCAACGGATATCTGGCTCCCTGATCAAGGTGTTGCCGGCTATCGAGGACGCGGTTGACTTATGCTGCCAAGGCGTTATTCAGTTGTAACTGTTTTTTTATCTGCGTTAAGCTTAGCAGGTTGTAATAGTATTGGAACTAAACCTTACAAGGACGAATTTCCAGAGCCTTGCAGTAGCGATTGGTTTGTGGAAATTGAACGCGAAGTTAATCTGGTTAATCACGATACGGGTCGTCCACCTCCTGGCTCTCCTCAATGGCTTGCTGCCCTGGATGAAAAATATTCTGTAGCTAAAAATACTTCTACCGAAATCGGAGACATCGAATGGTGTCACCAAATTCATCAACAACTAATCGGTTTGTAATTAATGTCCGAAATAGTGTACATACCAAAACCAGAATTCACAATTTTTCAGGATACTTTTATTAAAGCAGAAATAATAAAAGAAGATACAAATGGTGAACTGAGAGTAAAAGTTATCTCCGTACATACAGGCCGAGGTGGTTTGTTGCCAGACTTAACGGCTGAACATGAAGACGAAATGATTTCAGTAAAAAAGAGACATGCTTACCATTCTATTGAGGCTATGCAGTTAGCTTTGTCGGAAAAAGAACACTAGGTCGGTTGCAATTCTTGTTAATATTTACAATTTTCTACACAAATATGATATTAAATAATTATGAAATTGTCTTATATTCATAACGGTAACTGGATTGCCCTACAACAAATCAGCTTGAGAAGATATTAACCTCAAAAAGATAATCAAAAATGTCCACTTATAGTATTTTTTCTCTAGCAGCCCTCATTTTAAAAATAGTTTTGACTGTCAAATTAATAGTCAATAAAAATAAGGTCGGCACGGCATTTATTTGGCTTTTGGCCTTGTTGTTCGCTTTGAGTCTGCTTGAGTTTATGGCTTTATCTGGGTTATTGCACTCCATTGTGGGTTTTAAGTTTTTTTATGTCTTTCTGATACTAGCATTAGCGATGATTCTTGTTGTTATCAAGTCATTATCAAAACTAGATACCAAATTGCCAGAGGTGATGTTAATACTCGGTATTATACAATCAAGCATGTTGTTCAGCACTGATTTAATAGTCGCTGGATTTAAGGAGGGCGGGATTGGCTACACTCGTATTCCAGGAGATCATTATTATATCTTTCAATTTTATGTTTTAGTGTGCTTGATTTTGACGATTTACTTTGCTGTAAAGGTTGTCTATGACAGGAAAAAACGTTCAAATCTAAGGGCAAAAGCAGCTGTATTATTGGTTTCATTGTTCCCGTTAGTATTAGGTTTATTAATCGTTCTGCTGTTAATGGCGTTGGGTAAAAATGTTAACGCGGCTGTTTTACTGCCGATAACAACCACGATATTTTTATTTGGCTGCTTCTATGCGATAGATAGCAAAAAAACTCTTGATTGTTCTATATTCATGCCTTTTTCTCCCTCGTGGCAAGCTAAAAAGGATTTGGTTTTTTTTCTTTATTCTAGCAATGATAAATCTGAAGTATGGAAACGACTAAAAGCACTTGAAAGGATATATATAGAAGAAGCAATGAAAGAAAACTTAGGTAAAGGACAGTTAACAAATGCCGCTAGATCGTTAGGTATTACACCCGGAAAACTCGATTACCGACTTAAATCCATCCATCAATTAAATGACAAGTAGCTAATTCCAGCTTAAGTTTGCACTATTTGTGATAGATTTATTACGCCTAATTTTAAAGATAAATATTAATTGATCCTGATTAATCTTGGGATGTACTAATTCTTGATGGCCTGATTCTGATTATCGGGTTCGCAATAATTTGTAATCTATGTTTGTTAAAAAAGTGGGTACGCATTGTCTCACCTACCTGCGTACCCACAAAGGGTGTATAACACCCACCCCAAGTTGTTTTACTACACTCGATAGCGACCATAAGGCATCTAATTTCAGATGCAATAAAAATATTTTTTGATATGGTTTCCGATTACAGAAATTTAATTTTGAAATCAGAGGCTTATAAAATGTCAATTAATTCATATATTTATGCAGCAAGCTCATTTATTCCAACTGAGATAGTCAAATCTGAAGATTTGATGGATGAGCTGAAATCCGAAGCCAATTTTGGAGTTTCAAGAACCTTTATTAATGAAAGAATGGGAATTCTTGAACGAAGATTCGTGAATTCAAATGAAAATAGGCATTCATATATTGCATCAAAAGCTGCAGAAAAATTATTATGCGAAAACAATATTGATGTAAAGGATATAGATTGCGTCATTTATTGTGGTATTGAGCGGGATTATCTTGAGCCAGGTACAGCCCATGTAGTGCAAACAAATATTGGTAGCAACGGCTTTTGTTTCGACATTACTAACGCCTGCCATGGGTTTTCTGATGGAATGTTTGTTGCGGATTCATTTATTAAAAGAGGTCTTAATACTGTATTGTTAGTTACTGCTGAGATTTCATCAAACATAACTAAACTAGCAATAAACTCCATCAATCATGATCATAGTAAATTCCAGACAATGTTTGGTGCTCTGACTATTGGTGATGCTGCAGGAGCGATGCTCATAACATCATACCCAGCAATACATCGATTCAAATTCGTTGACTTTCAAATGCAATCTGATAGCTCTAGTTATGAACTTTGTCACTATCATTTTCCAGATAATCAGTTTTCCGGTCAGATGATTATGGATAAAATATGTGCAAAAATGTTAATGCAACATAAAAAGCTTTTGAAAAAAACGCTAAAAAAATTAAATTGGAATAAGCCCGATTATTTAATAACTCATCAGGTTGGTAAGCGTCCGCACCAGAGGTTTTCAAAAATGACAAGTGTTGAGATGAGTAAAATGTCAAAGACTTTTCCGCAGCTTGGAAATATTGCTTCAGCAACTATGCCTGTAAATATTACTAGAACATTAAATTTAAGTAATATAAAATCAATGAATATTTTATTGATGGGTGCCGGCAGTGGATTGTCGATATCTCAAATCGCATTGTCTTTACAGATAAATTAAATCGGGAAAATAGTTGCAACCAAGTTTAATAGCAATTCCGTCATTTATAGCATTGTTAATAAAATGCTATTTTTTGTTTTTTGTCGCAATAAAACAAAAAAATGACTTTAAACAGTTGTTAATTATTTTGGTCACTCTACTCTGTTTGCTGAATTTTGCTGAGTTTTTGACATTCACACAAATAGGCCAAAATCTGGCGATGCTCAAAATTTATTATGTTTTAGCTATACTTTCGCTTATTTTATTAACGGTTCTTGTGTTGGTCGTAACTAAAGTAAATATTGTGGCAGTTAATTTGCTTCATAGCTTTGGTATTGTTATTAGTGTTTTGATAGTTTTTACCGATTTTATCATTGCTGATAGTAAGATGCTTCATTCTACGATTACCAGGATACCAGGGGAATTCTATTTTTTGTTTCAGATGTTTTCGATAATAGAATTGATTACATGTATTTATATAATATGTAAAAAAACATTTAGCTATAGTGAAAAAGATAACATTATAAGAGCGCGCTCCTCTATCATATTAATCTCCATGTTGCCTCTTTTGATATCAGTCTTAACTGTGATCTTTCTGATGGCGCTTGGTGTAAAAGTTAATGCAGTGGTTATTGTTCCGATTACAACAACTATATTTTTGGCAGGTTGCATATATGCTTGCTCTAATAATAAAATTTTTGATTTTTCAATCTTAATTCCCGGGACGCTTTCTTGGAGTCGAAAGAATAATTTGTTTTTCTTTTTATATGCTGGGGAAGAAAAAATAAATTTACAAGATCAATTGTTGAGACTTGAAAAATTATATATTGAAGAGGCAATGAAGAAGAACGGGGGGAAAATTTCAAAAGCGGCGGATGCTTTAGGTTATACTCCAGGCAAACTCGATTACCGGCTTAAGTCTATCCATCAAATGGATGATAAGTAGCTGAATTTCAACAGGTTTTAATACCAGGCATCGGGTATTTCGGCTTTACGTTTGGCAATGTATTCTTTTAACTCTTCGTCTTTAGCATCATCCATGGGCGGCAATTCATATTCATCAAGAATTTGGTTCCAGCGTTCATAGGCGCGTCTGGCTGAATCTTTAGAGCCGTTCTCTTCCCATTGTTCACAGCTCTCACTATCAGAAAGCTTGGCATCGTAAAAAGCTGTTTGGTAATTGCCCATGGTATGACTGCAACCGAGGAAATGTCCGGCGGGTTCTACTTCGCTGTATGCAGAGCGGCCCATAGCATTTTCATCCATGGGTAGGCCCGCAAGCATGACCTGGTAAGCGCCGAGTCGATCAGCATCTAAAACCAGTTTTTCATAGCCGGTGACCAGGCCGCCTTCCAGCCATCCTGCGGCATGCAGGACAAAGTTGGCACCGCCAAGGGCAGTTGACAGCATAGAGTCGGCACTTTCAGCCGCTGCTTGAGCATCAGGTAATTTAGACGCTGTTAATGAGCCGCCACAGCGTAGCGGTACGCCCAGACGTCTGGCCAGTTGGCCAATCACTAAATTCGACATGACCGGTTCTGGCATCCCGAAAGTCGGCGCGCCACTCTTCAAGCTCATGGAAGATAAAAAGTTGCCCAGAATAAAGGGGGCACCTGGACGGACAAGTTGAGTAAATGCACCTACCATCATTGCTTCGGCCAGGGCCTGTGCAATTGAGGCAGCTGTGGTGACAGGGCCCATTGCACCGCCCAGAATAAACGGTGCAACAATTAAGCCCTGATTAGCGCCACAATACACTTGAGCCGCTTCAGTAACAACGCGGTCGATCAGCAGCGGTGAGTTGGTGTTGACATTACCCATGATCACACAATTGTTATTCATCACATCTTCACCAAACAATACTCGCGCCATATCTACCGAATCCTGAGCGCGTGATTTTTCTGTGATCGCACCCAGAAAGGGCTTGTCGTTATAGCGCATGTGGTTGTACACCATATCAAAATGACGTTTGGAAACCGGTACATCGCAGGGCTCACAGATGACCAGCCCGGTATGATGTAAACTGGGCAAACTATACGCAATCTTGACTAGATTCTCATGGTCCTTAATCGTTCCGTAACGACGGCCATCTTCCAAATCACGAACAAATGGGGGACCGTAAACCGGTGCAAAAATCTGGGATGTGCCACCAATTTCAACGCTCTTGTTGGGATTACGAGCTAATTGGGTGAATTTTTTCGGGATCGTTTTGCACAGTTCGCGAGCCATACCTTTTTCAAGCTTGACTCGGGTGCCGTTTACCTCTGCGCCACCGGCCTTCCAAATTTCTAGCGCCTTTGGGTCATCGCGGAATTCCATGCCGATTTCCTGCATTAGCCAGTCAGCTTGTTCCTCCAGTTTGACTAATCCTTCTTCGTTTAAAAATTCGTAAAAAGGAATCTTACGTTTAATATATGCAGGGGCTTTGACGGTTTCGCGTTGTCTAGATTCGCGCCTGGAACGATTGGCTCGGCTCATTACGGTCATTCCTGATGTTATTTAGCATTTGATTATTCAATGTTAATTGATAATTATTTTGTTGTAATCCAGCTAAATATTTATAATTTTGATAGACTGTATCTATGCAAAGAATTAAACAGTTACTCCCGATCAGCAATTCGTTATTAGTGTTTTGCGTCGCAGCCCGTATGGGGAATTTTACTCATGCTGGGCGTGAATTAGCTATGACGCAGGCATCAGTAAGTTACTTTATTAAACAACTGGAACAACATTTGGGTATAAAGCTGTTTCAGCGTCAGCATCGAAAAGTAACATTGACGGAAGAAGGAGAACGCTTGTATCAAGAAGTGGTCACGGGCTTTTCGTTCCTGCAGCGTGGCGTCGAGTTCATAAAACAAAAAGCAGGTGAAAACCATGTCACTATATCCAGCTCCACTGCATTTGCCAGTTATTGGTTGTTACCCAGGATGATGGCGTTCCGCCGGGCTTACCCTGAGATTGATTTGCGTCTGCAAACAAGTGATAAAGATGTGGACTTAATTGAAGAATCAATTTCCCTGGGTATTCGCCATGGTGAGGGTGAGTGGGATGAATATGATTGTGCTTTGTTAGCTCACGAGCAAATATTTGCTATCGCCAAGAACGACTATTTCGAAACCCGGCCCAGGCCGGAAAAGCCAAGTGATCTGATCAGGCACCGTTTGATTCATCTGGATGAACCGTTTCGCCCACGCACCAGCTGGCAGGATTGGTTTTCGGCCATGGGTGTCGACTTTTACGACAAAGGTGAAGGTTTGCGCTTGAACGATTATGCCTTGGTTATTCAGGCTGCCCTTGAAGGCCAGGGCATTGCATTCGGCTGGCAACATATCGTTGATCGACTCATCGATGCGGGTTTGTTAATCAAGGTTATACCGGAAAGTTTTGATAGTGGAAAAGCCTTCTACTTGGTCTGGCCTAAGAATAAAACATTAAGCCCGGAAGCTGTAAAAGTCAGAGATTGGATCGTAGGACAAATAAATTAAAATAAGACTTTTGGTATTTAGATGTGGCGGTCAATACGAGGAGATTCTTCACATGCGTTCAGAATGACTGATCATACATATGGGTATTTATCACTAATTCTGGTATTTTTGCGCTATGGTTATTTCCTATCCAATGTATAACTTGCCTGAGATGCAGCAAAGCCTGCATGCATGGTGGCTGGCTGTGCAAACAAGGCTTAAGTCTCAGGGTATTGAAGCACCTGAAATGATTACTGAACCAGAAGGTGATCTGTTTAAACATTGGTTGCGCAAAGATTTATTACTGAGTCAAACCTGCGGCTTTCCATTGGTATCGCATTTGCAATCGCAGGTTAAACTCATCGGTACACCAGTTTTTACAGCAAAAGGATGTGAAGGGCCCAACTATTGTAGTTTTTATATCGTCCAGGCCTGCGATCAACACACTACGATTCAAGATTTTAAAGGTGCACGTTTTACTTATAACGGCATTGATTCTCAATCCGGTTTTAATGCTGTGCGTGTTAACTTGCTTGAGCAAAATATTAGCCCGACATTCTTTGGTGAAAAGATTTTATCGGGCGGCCATCGCCAGAGTATTCTCAATGTGAGCAAGGATATAGCGGATATTTGTGCGGTGGATTGTGTAACACACAGCTTGCTTGAGAAATACCAGCCGCATGTCTTGGAAAACACCAGAATTTTGGCAGCCACAAAAAAAACTCCAGGGCTGCCGTTAATTACCTCGATTCACACAGATGATGAAACAGTTGAAGCCTTATTTAATGCAATTAAACAGGTCTGTGCTGATGTCGCGCTGAAGAGTGTAAATGATGATTTGCTATTGAAAGATATTCAGCATGTAGAGTTGCAATCATATTATCAAGCTATCCCGCGTCCAGGGTCTGCAATTGCAAAGTTATAATTACAAATCTCGTAATCGTCCGAAACCTCGTAACTATCCAGGTTGAAGTGAATCATGAATAAATCTGCTACCGATTCAGTTTTTCAGACTGATCCGCCTAATCTAGCAAATGAACAAATTAATAAAATTCTGCAAGACGGTTACGGAATGCAAGGTGAGTTAAAAGCCCTGGTGAGCGAACGAGATCAAAATATAAAAGTAATTACAGAAAATGATAGTTATGTGCTGAAAATTTCTAATATCGCCGAAGATTCGCAAATACTGGATTTGCAAAACAAAGCATTGTCACATTTAAGTAAAACCGGGATGCAAGGCCTTGTGCCTGAAGTACTCAAGGGTATCGATGGCAATTCGATTCAGCAAGCTCAAAGCGATCAAGGTCAACATTGTGTTCGACTGGTCAGTTTTTTGGAAGGCGAGTTGTACAGTGAAGTAAACAAAACCGATCAGCTATTGCAAAGCCTGGGTGAATACTTGGGCAAGCTATCTAAATCATTATCGGGTTTTGGGCATGTTGCGGCACACCGTGGCGATTTCCTCTGGAATTTGGATAATGCAATTGAATGTAAGGTTTACCTTGAACACATAGAGGATGAACAAAACAGGCAGTTACTGGCGCAATTGTTTGAACGTTACGAGAAGTATGTTCTACCCAGACTGGATTATTTGCGCTGTGCGGTGGTTCATCAGGATGCTAATGACAATAACATCATCGTGGAGTCGAACAACCAGCGTGTCACAGGTTTAATCGATTATGGTGATCTGTGCTATGGGCGACAAATCAATGAACTGGCCGTGGCAATGGCTTATGCCCTACAAGATGAGGGTGATCTATACGGTGCCGGCCAGCGAATAATTGAAGGATATGTTCGGCATCTTCCGTTGCAAGAAAACGAGCTGGATGTTCTATTTGACTTAATTCGTTTGCGCCTGGTGATGAGTGTTTGTATTTCATCCTACCGTAGTAAAGATTATCAAAATAACGAGTACTTACTTATTTCACAAAAACCTGCTTTCGATCTGCTCTGGCGCATGCAGGAAATTAACCCGGCATTTATGACGGCGGTTTTCCGCAAAGCAGCAGGTTATTCGGCGACCAAAAACCATCAGCAGATTGTTGAGTGGTTATCCTCGTCACAGAATCAACCCGTCAATATGTTTGATGTTGATTTGAAACGCTCACCACGCCGTGTTTTGCCGCTAAATAATATTATTGAAAATTCACGCGTCGAACACTACCAGGACTTGCTGACGGATGAGGATAAAGCTAATTCAATTGCTTACCTGATCGGCCGCTATGCTGAGGATCGTAATGTTTATATTGCCGATCAATTTGCCAGTGTGGTCACGCCTGAGCATCGCACCATGCACCTGGGTCTGGATATATTCATCGATGCAGGAGCAGCCTTGTATGCGCCACTACCGGGCAGAGTTTATGCGCTGGATGATAACGCCATCCCACAAGGCTTTGGCCCAACTATTATGCTGGAGCATGATGCCGGTGATAATGGTGCGAAGTTTTATACACTTTACGGCCACTTATCACGTTCGGCTCTCGAACTTTTGCAAGAAGGACAAGAGGTTAAAGCAGGGCAACTGATCGGCCACATCGGTGAGTTTGAAGTTAACGGTAACTGGGCGCCACACCTGCATTTTCAGGTCATGACTGATATGTTGGGTTTGAAGGCCGAATATAATGGCGTCGGTGAAAAATCGCTATGGCCGGTCTGGTCAGAAATTTGCCCAGATCCGAATTTTATTTTTCAACTTTCACCCGAATCGTTTGAGTTGCCGGATGAATCCAATTTGCTTGAACGCCGGCAGCGATTGCTGGGGCCATCGTTAAGCATTTCATATCGCAATAAATTAAACATTGTCCGGGGTGAGGGCGCTTATTTATATGACCACACAGGACGTCAATATCTGGACTGTGTTAATAATATTTGCCATGTTGGGCATTGCCATCCGCATGTGGTCGAAGCACTGGAAACCCAGGCCAGAGTATTAAATACCAATACGCGTTATCTACATAAAACTATCCTGGATTTTGCCGAACGTATAGCAGCGACCTTGCCTGATCCGTTATCTGTTGTGTACTTTGTCAATTCAGGCACGGAAGCTAATGAACTGGCACTACGCATTGCCAGAACAGCAACTGGAGTAAAGGACACCATTGTGTTGGATTGGGGCTACCATGGTAATTCAGCAGCAACTGTTGATATCAGTCCATATAAATTCAAGCGCAAAGGCGGTTTTTCTAAGCCGGAATTCGTCGAGATAGCGGAATTCCCAGACCCCTATCGTGGGCCTCACAAAGGCATGAGTGAAGCATCAGGGCAGGCCTATGCGCAATCCGTAGCCGAATGTGTTGACAACATCAAACAACGAACCGGCCATGGTCCGGCAGCTTTCATCGCTGAATCGATTTCAGGTGTAGGTGGGCAGGTAGTATATCCGGACGGTTACTTAAGAGTGGCTTATCAGGCAGTCCGTGCCGAAGGGGGTTTGTGTATAGCCGATGAAGTTCAATGTGGTTTCGGGCGGGTCGGTTCCCACTTTTGGGCGTTCGAATTGCAAGATGTCATCCCCGATATTGTGGTGCTGGGCAAACCCATCGGTAACGGTCACCCCTTGGCAGCCGTAGTCACCACACAAGAATTAGCCAGCAAATTCGCCAATGGCATGGAATACTTCAACTCCTTCGGCGGTAATCCGGTTTCAACCGCAGTCGGTATGGCCGTAATGGACGCCATTGAAAACGAAAACCTGATGCAAAACGCATTAAATACTGGAAACTATTTGTTGAATAAATTCAATGAATTAAAACAACAATATAAAGAAATAGGTGATGTTAGAGGCAGAGGCTTTTTCCTAGGGCTAGAACTCGTTAAAGACAGACAAACCCTGGAACCCGCCACCGAACTCGCCAGCGATATCGTCAACGACCTAAGAGAAAACGGTGTGCTGTTTTCAACGGATGGGCCTTATGAGAATGTGCTGAAATTCAAACCGCCTATGGTCTTGTCTAAAGAGGATGCGGATTTCTTGATTAGTCGGCTAGAAAGCTCAATGAAAATTACTAACTATCAAGAATCATAAAAAGTGTATCGTTTATTAATTCCTAATTAGTTTTTGCAAACCATAGAAGTAAGGCGCCTAGCATCGGAATAAAAGTTGTGATGATTACCCATACAGCATTTGTAGGGATCCACGCAAAGGCTTATATTTGGAATGTTGTTTACTCACTCCGGTGTATTTTGTAAGTACTTTAATTATTATGGATTGCTTCGTTGCACTCGCAATGACAAGATGAACTTAGTATAAATTAGCAAATCAGTTGTTTCCGACTTATGAATGATGAAACCCAAAACACAGAGTTAAAGCAATTCCTGCAAGATCATCCTGATACCTCGCATCTTGATGTGTTGATTATTGATTTGTGTGGTAATGCGATTGGTAAGCGTTTGCCGCGTCAAAGCATGGGATCGTTTTTTAAGTATGGTACGCCGGTTTGTGGCGCCATGCAGTTGGTGGATGTCTTGGGTAACACGGCTGATCCGATGGGTTACGGATTTTCTGATGGTGACCCGGATGCGTTTGCAGTGCCGATTGAGAATACGCTGGTGCCTGTGCCGTGGGGAGGTGCTAATCGAAGCCAGGTTTTGTGCGAGTTTGTGGATTATAAAAACCAAAAACCACTTTGGTATGAACCTCGTCAGGTTTTAAAGCAGGTAGTTGAGCGGTTTGCGGAGTTGAATCTCAAGCCGGTATTGGCGGTGGAGCTTGAGTTTTACTTGATAGATGCCGAGCTTGATGACTCAGGTGCGCCTGTTGCGGCGAGATCTCCATTCAACAATCGAGCCGAGGCGCAAGGCAAAGTCTTGTCTCTGGATAAACTGGATGAGTTTCAATCAGTGTTGTCGGCGCTTGAGCAAGCCTGTGCGTTACAAAAAATTCCGACTACCACAATGATCAGTGAATATGGAGCAGGGCAGTTTGAGGTCAATCTCCAGCATCAGCACGATCCTTTGATTGCGGCTGACCATGCAGCGTTGTTGCGGCGCTGTATTCGGGCTGTTGCCAGAGAGCAGGGCTATGATGCGACATTTATGTCCAAACCTTTTGCCGATCAATCCGGTAACGGTTTGCATGTTCACCTAAGTTTGGAAGATGAGCAGGGCAATAATATTTTTACCGATTCTGAAAGCCTATTAGGGCAGGCTGTGGCAGGATTACAGGCAACCATGTCTGAGGCCATGGCTATTTTTGCGCCTAACTTGAATGTTTACCGGCGGTTCAAACCGGATGAATTTGTGCCGGTGACTAAAGACTGGGGTGAGAACAATCGATCAGTGGCATTTCGGATTCCACCCAGCGATGCACAAAATCGCCGCATAGAACACCGGGTTTCCGGGGCTGAGGCTAACCCATATTTAGTTATCGCTGCGGTCTTAGCCGGAGTGCATTACGGCTTAAAGGATCAACTTGATGCAGGTGATAAACATTCAGGTAATGCCGGTAGTAAGGTCGACGCAGAATTACCTCTGACATTATGGCAATCGCTGGATGCAATCAGGAATGCCAAAATTTTGAATGATTATTTAAGCACAGATTATCTGAATATCTATGCGGATGTTAAACAGGCTGAGTTCGATGCATTCATGGAGTCGATTTTCACCCGTGAGTATGAGTGGTACCTTTAATAGCAGACGATTCTCGCTTTTCGAAAATCGAAAGGAACTAGACGATTTACTATTGTATTTTTTGTCATTCAACCCCTCCTGGCCTCCCCATTGGCAATGATTCAAAATTCAGATAATTCTGATTTGTTTTGGCTTTGTCCACCGGGAAATGAAACGAGCTTTGAGTAATAATCTTGTTTGACAGTGTGTTTCGACTTCCTAGTGAACACTTCCATAAGAACCCGATTTTCATCACTTTGATAAAGAACCCCTCCTAGCCTCCCCTGAGAGGGGAGGAAAAATTCTCCCCTTTCCAGCGGGAGCTTGAGGGAACGGCATCAATTAGAGTCTCTACATAGTAATTCTAGATAAACTTTAACTAAACCCAGGAATTATAGGTTCTCCCCCTTTCAGGGGGAGCTAGAGGGGGTATTGGTCGTACATCAAGCAATCCGAACTTTCAAACTCTCAATAATCTCTTCTGAAATACCTTTGGTGTCGAAGCGTTTTTTAACCCCCTCAGCAATGACCCAGCGGGTTTCATCTATGTCGTCCGAATTAATCCAGAAGCGGGCGATGTATTTAACTTCGCTATCTCCCAGCGCTTGAATGTGGACTTTTTTGGGTTTGTCCTTGAGCACAATAGGATTGCTTTCAACTTCATCTTTGATGAGTTGAAGAACGGTGTCAGATGCAGCGTTAAACGGTGCGGTGAAGAACAAATCCATTCTAACCGTGGGTTGAGAAGTGATATTGTGGATAATATCTTTCCATATCTTGTTGTTGGGAATGGTCAGATGATGATTGGCGGAGGTAAAAATGGTGGTGCTGACCAGGTTCATTTTACTGACTTTACCTTCCAGGTCCGAAACCCGAATTTTATCGCCGACATCATATGGCCGATAAATCAAAATCATTAGACCTGATGCAAAGTTAGACAAGGTTTCTTGAAAAGCAAAACCGATAATAAATCCCATGATTCCCAGGCCAGCCAGAATCGGACCGATCTGAATGCCAAGGTTCGACAGCGCAATCAAAAGCCCAATCAACATAACCAGTTTTGAGGACATGCCGATCAAGAAATTCTTGGCCAACTCTGACATGTTGGGATTGGTTCGCTTGAATAAACTGCGTACCATTCTTTTTACAATAGCAGCAATAAGCCAGGCGATGAGCAGAATGCTGATAAAGGTCAGTGTTTTGCCGATAATAGTGGGGGCTTGCAGGCTGAACCATTTTTTAGTTTTCAGCCACCATTCGGTGAAAAGATGGGAAGCCACTTTTCTGTCCAATATATCAGTGCTTAAAATGTTTTGTGACTGAATTACAGTTTTCTTGTAAAGTGATGAGTCAACATTCATGTCCGTCAAGAGGCTTACCATGACCTGCAGGCGCCGGGCGTAGTTTTGAATATCCACATTTTTTAGTGCAATATCGGTAATGATTTTTTTGCCGGTTTCTGACTCATTACGGATCGCGGATAATTGCTTGTCCAGTTTGATCAGTTTATCTCTGGTGTCGCCAATCAGGCCGGAAAGCATGTCGGCCTGCTTTTGTATCAGTAGTCTGCCTAATTGCAAATCAGCAGAAGTATTTTGACCGAACAATTCTAGTTTTAATGAATTCTTTACTAGCGCGGAATAAAGCTTTTCCTGATTTATTCGTTCCAGATACAAGCGCCACTTAATATCTTCCAGCCTGTCTTTGCTGATAGCCCGGTTAGTAGTAAAAATATTCTTTTTGGCATTAATAATGCGTTCTTCCAGCTTTGTGACGGCCTGTTCATTGTGATTAATTTCCGCCTTAATTACACCGGATTCGTCCTGTAACAGTGTAAGAATGAATTGCTCATGCTCATTCTTAGCTGTTGCATTTTCGGGTTGTAATAAGTCACTTGAAAATTGCCAAAGCAAATTTCGGTATGCTTCTTCTGTAACGGCGAGTTGTTTTTTCAGTGCCCGAGCTTCATAACCAATTTTGCCTTTTCTTTCAGTGTTGATTTGACCGATCAATGTTTTGTAATCGGAAATTTCTTCAACTGTTTTTAAGGCTCGGTCAGTAAAAGATGCTTCTTGTGAGTGACTCGCGAAGCTAATCAGTGTTATCAGCACAAGAGCCAATAATTGCGGCGCGATTTTAATTTTTTGCATTAATCTTGAGTGAGATACATTGTTAAAATGGATCGCGATTTTAACAAGCAATAGGCACTAGTTAAATGTCAGGCTTATACTTTCTGGGGTAGTGATAAAAATTATGCCTGTTAATAGAAAAGCGAATGCAATGATTTTGGTTGGGATTTTGACGAGTTGTTCTTTAATTATTCCAAAAGCAGTATTAGGGCTTTTGTCTACAGATAGAAAAGGAAATAGTACTAGGCTGAACAGCATGATGAATAAAGGGGTGGTTGTCTCAATTGCTGCCACGTAAGAAATAGAAGGGCTGATGTTAATCGCACGTTGCACGAAGACGACTGCCAGGACTCCCAGAAACTGAGAGAATATAAACAAGGGTCCAAACTGCTTGGCGCTCGCGACTACGCCCTTGCACTCCGTGCCTAACCATAATAACAATGCCGCCATGACTTTGCCTATAATGAAGTACTTAAGCCCGGTTTCGAAATTCACATGCTGATAAATTTCATCCTGGATTACAAAAGTAATCGACAATAGCACTACAGCTCCGGTGATTGGGAACAATGTTTCGACAAACGACTTACGCTTAATGCTGGCTATAGTCAGAATAATTACGCCAGCTAAAGCAATGCTGATACCCAGATATTGATTGAAAATGAGTTTTTCGTTTAAAAACAAGAATGCTAGAACCGGTACTAGAAAAACACTAAAACCAAGAAATACCTCAAGGTTGGATGAATCATTTAATTTAAACAAGGCCCTGAAATAAAAATAAACATGAAATAAATATACAGCGCCATTTACAAGGGCAGCGATTAGCACCAGTAAATTTGGTTTTTCATGTGGTGAATTATCGACAATAAGGATTAACAGCACTAAACCTGAGAATAAACCGGTGAGCACAGTGGCATGAACTGGATTTCGGTAAATGGATTTGCCGACAAAGAACACGTCTAATACTGCATCCAGGGCATAAAGAACAGGGACAGCGAGTGCTACCCAGACCCAGCCATCCCATAACAAGTCCATTTTTAAGACCCTTTGCTTTTTATTATCTGGTCGTTCATAGTTCTCCACCGTATCTATAGTTTTATGTTACGTCCATCCTCGATCCCGAAACGCCCCCTTAAACATCTTCGTTATCGCCTTATCTATTAAATGTAAAACACTGTTAAATTTCCACGTAAATACTTCACAGTTTTTTAACCAAGCAGGGTGACATGACTAAGCTCGCTGGCAGCATTCTGTACAAATACACATATGGGCAGTTTGAGGAAAAAAACAGACCTAATCAGGAGTTCTTTAGATTTAAACAAATGTTTTGTTGCCTTTTATCAGGCCTGTCATTATGGAAAATGCGAAGCATTTATCCGCAATGTGAGTAAGTAGGAATTTCCCGGATTCGGTGTCGGGCACGGAATAACCCTGATGGAGTGTTAAGTTATATACATGTCTTTCCATACAAAACTTACTATCGGGTAAACCTATTTATAGCTAATTCAACTATCATTTTTCCAATAAAACTTATTGCTCAGAAAGACTTGACCATTTGCCTCTCAAGCCTTACGATACACGGCCTTCGGGGCTATAGCTCAGCTGGGAGAGCGCTACAATGGCATTGTAGAGGTCGGCGGTTCGATCCCGCCTAGCTCCACCAGATACCAAGACCGGCATTTATGTATTAGTGCTGATGCGCCGGATCAAGTCCGGCATTTGGGCTATTTTGCTAATGTGCCGGATCAAGACCGGCATTTTGGTTATTGTGCTAATGTGCCGGATCAAGTCCAGGGTCCCCATCGTCTAGAGGCCTAGGACACCGCCCTTTCACGGCGGCAACCGGGGTTCGAATCCCCGTGGGGACGCCATACTTCACTTCTATAGTTACAGATCGACCAGCACCGTTACAGTTGCGACCAGAACCAGCACGCAAAGTACTAACTTCGACAGTGTCTCCATCGTTCCCTCAATCATTATGGCATGGACTATACTCCCAACTACAATCACTGCCGCCAGGGTTTTGTGGCTCAGGCGCCAGGTTCGTGGTCGCAGCTTCAACCTGTGGCGAAACACGGCTAAACAAGCAGTCGCAAAAACACCCCACATGGCAATCACGCCCCAGGCGGAGAATGGCGTTGGTGAGCTGAATGTAAGGGCGTCAATTACGTCGGGCGGGCTCGTAATCCAAAGGCCTGCGAGGTGGATTGCTACCGACAGGACCAGGGCGATTCCGACCCAGCGATGTACGCGTCGTCCATGCGAAGCGGACAGCCCCGGCAAATACCCGGCAGCCAGCATAGGCTGGAACAGCATCAGAGCCAATGCGATCACCCCGGCAAAACCGGCCACAATGTAGATAGGTTCGCGCCATGCAAGCAATGGGCTCATGGCAGCAGCACCAATGGGTATGGCAACTGCGACTACAAGAGCGGTCCAGATAAGGGTGATGCGGACTCGGCTCATCCTGTGAACCGAATTTGATCAGACCGGCTGAAGGATGAAATGCGCGCTGAGGCTAGTATCTTTTGCGCTCGACATCACAGGGCGCAGGAAAACGGTTTCGAATTCGCCACTGTCATAAGCCAGATGGCCATGCGGTTGGCCGAAGGCGGGAACAATCTGCGGCATCTCAAGCTGAAACTCCCCGTTTGCGTCTGTGAGGGTGGCACCATGGCTTTGTGGATCGCGTTCATGGCCTTCGGTTGTATGAGCCCATATCTGGATACGTTGACCTGCAAGTGGTGCTCCATCACCCGCACGACGTACGGTTCCCGTCATCCAGAAGCCTCCGCCGCCAATCCGGTCAACGATAGGGGCGCCCGGACGATAGTTATTGGCACCACCTCGCATTGAGCGGGTGGGAGCGAAGTTTTGTGTGTGGGCGGGGGCGAGCAGACCGGAAACACCGGTTGCTAAAACTGCGCCGGCAACAGCCAGGAATGTGCGGCGGGTGGACAGAACAGTTGTCATTTCGACTTCTCCTAAATCGCTCGGTAGGTTTATCTCAATACTACATTAACACACTGCACGGTAGCTGAACCTCGTTGATAGTGCTTTCCCTTGGTTTCTCCTGATGCAGCATTAAACTTAAATGGATTATAAAGAGAGTGGGCGGGTAATAACTGATAAAAGATGCTGATTAGTCAGTGCAGTGACAAGCTGTAAACTGTTAGTGAAATAAAATTGACGCAACAGTACGGACAAGTGGTTAATTTGCTAGAATCCACGATATGAAAATTCGCTCAGATTCATGAAGGATATGTTTAATGGTCAATTACCTGACAAATGTGAATAAATCAGGCTCTTTTGCGGCGGTAACCGGGGTTTGAATCCCAGTAGAGACGTCATATATGCATCGATGCCGCAGGTAAATTAAAAATACAAGTCTTTTCAGTGAACCTTTCCGATAATTCCCATCTAAATCATTTAGTATTCATCAAGCTCTGGCATTATTGCGCGGGCTACAGAAAAAATTTAGATTTATGTCAATTAAGAAACTTTTTTTGGTTTTGCTTATTATGCTAAATCCTGCGATTTCAGGCGCGGCTGAAATAATTAAAAGTCCAGCCGATTCTCGTGAATATCGACATTTCGTGCTGGATAATGGCTTGAAAGTCGTTGTTGTCTCTGATCCGGACGTTGACAAAGCTGCTGCATCGCTGGATGTGGCGGTAGGTAGCGGTACTGATCCTAAGCAGTGGCCGGGCATGGCGCACTTTTTGGAACATATGCTGTTCCTGGGTACCGAGAAATACCCAAGGTCGGGTGAATACCAAGCATTTATTCAGCAAAATGGTGGTCATACCAATGCCTTTACAGCCTATGATCACACTAATTACTTTTATGACATCGATCCCACTTATCTACATGAATCGCTGGATCGTTTCGCCCAGTTTTTTATTAACCCGTTATTGAATCCTGAATTTGTTGAACGCGAGCGCAATGCAGTTGACTCCGAATATTATGCCAGACGAACGGATGATTTCAGACGGACCTGGTCGGCACGTAAGCATGTGTTTAATCCCGCGCATCCCGTTACACAATTTTCTATCGGCAACAGTGAGACACTTGCCGATCAACCCGGACAATCCGTTCGTGATGCACTGCTAGAATTCCATAAAACCTATTATTCAGCCAATATCATGTCCCTGGCTATTGTCGGACGTGATTCGGTGGAACAGCTTGAATCCTGGGTGCGAGAATTATTTTCTGCTATTCCGAATCATGATATCGAGCCTTTCGAGGCTAAAGTGCCTATTTATGCAGGAGATGCATTGCCGAAATTGCTGGAAGTCAAATCGCTTAAACAGCGATATTCGATCAGTTTGAATTTTTCCTTGCCACAGACGCGTAGTCACTACAGGACCAAACCGCTTCAATATTTATCAAACTTATTGGGTCACGAAGGTAAGGGGAGTTTGCTTTCCTATCTTAAAAGTCAGGATTGGGTCGAGTCATTAAGCGCAGGCGTGGAATTGAACAATCCGGAAGGTGCTTCGTTTTCGGTGAGTATCCGTGCGACAGAGGAGGGTTTTAATGAGTGGACTGAAATCGTAAATGCTGTGTTGGCGTATATTGATCTGGTGCGTGAATCAGGTATTGAGTCCTGGCGTTATCAGGAACTTGATGAGATAGCTAAAGTTAATTTCGATTTTCTGCAGAAAAATGAAAGCTCTGATTACACAGTATTATTGAGCTCATCCTTGCAGGAGTACCCGGCTGAAGAATTATTAACAGCTTCTTATTTGATGTCTGATTATGATGAGTCGTTGATCAAGGATTTCGCCGCACGATTGACCATTGATAATTTATTAGTGGTGTTAAGTTCGCCTGAATTCGAATCTGAAACCATTACAGAATATTTCGATACGCCCTATGGAATTTCAGACTTGTCGAAAGAAATCGGTACTTTTGAGAAGTCTTTGAGTGGCAGTTTTTCATTGCCGGAAAAAAATCCTTATGTACCAGAAACGACGGATCTGAAAACAACAGATCAAGATATGTCTATTCCGCAAGTTTTGGTGAACGAAGCGCATTTTAAATTTTTTTACCAAAACGACCTTGAGTTTGAGGCGCCACGATCCAGTACCTATGTCAGTATCCGCTCACCCATCGCCGGCAAGTCAGCCAAGGCAGAGGTGTTGGCACAGCTTTATACCCGCATGCTCAAGGAACAGCTTAATGAAGAGGTTTATCCGGCTACGCTGGTGGGACTGAATCTTGATGTTTATTCGCATTTGCGGGGAATGACGATACGGATTTCCGGGTTTGACGATAAGCAAAAAGTGCTGTTGGCTCGCATTCTTGATGAGTTGAAGGCTGATTTAAGTCCAGCCGTATATGAGCTTAAAAGAAATGAGCTCATTGATAAATTTGAAAACGAAAAACATGATACACCTTACTTTAGACTTTACGACCAGGCTAATGATTTGTTGGTGGAAAACTCATGGCCGAATTCGATTCTGTTAGAAGAGTTAAAAGACATCACACTTGAACAAGTTGAACAGTTTCAAAAAGAGTTTTTTGAAACTATAGAGGTGGTTGGCTTAAGTCATGGCAATGTCACTCGAGCAGATGCAACGGATATTGCAGATTTACTTAAGACAACGCTTGTCGATGAACATGCATTGACATCGGTTAAAAAAAGCCGCGTGGTTGATTTAACGCCCGGCACTAAATCGATGGTGTCGTTGAATCTGGAGCATGAAGATTCAGCCGTTGTATTATTTAAGCAAGGCGAGGGCGAGAGTTTTGAAGACAAAGCGTCAATTTATATGCTCTATCAGCTCTTGGAGGCGCCGTTTTTTCACCAACTCAGAACAGTCGAGCAATTAGGCTATATTGTTTATGCCTCACCCTATGTCAGTCTGAATACTCCCTATGTGGCTTTGATTATTCAGTCGCCATCAACCAGTGTGGCACAGATTGTTAATCGCATTAATGTGTTTGTTGAAGGTTTTAAAACTCAAATTGCCGCTTTAACCGCAGAAGAGTTCGAGGCGGCCAAAAAAGGGCTGATTATTAAAACCGACAAAAAAGATGACACCCTGGAAGATCGAAGTAACCGTTATTGGACTGAGATAGATCGTCAGAACTATGATTTTGACAGCCGCAAGCAATTGATTCAGGCTATTGAAAATTTAACCTTGGCGCAAATTGTTGAAGAATATGAACAAGTATTTTTTAACCCGGGTTATGGCGAATTAATTGCTGTAGCGCCTGGAAAAAATGAATTTGATCTTGAGTCCGAACCTTTAAATCAATACAGTACGATTAGTGACCCGATTGAATTCAAACTAAGCGCCGATTATTTTGACTGATTCACAGCATCACAATCAAAAAATCAATGCGATATGTTTACAGCTCGGTCATTGGCTAGTTAAAAATTCTCAGCAACTGGTTACTGTTGAGTCATGCACTGGCGGTGGTATTGCCGCCGCTATTACTGATATTCCCGGTAGTTCAGCCTGGTTCGAACGGGGGTTTGTAACCTACAGCAACTTGGCCAAGCAAGAGTTAGTCGATGTTCCCAAGATGTTAATCGATCAATATGGTGCAGTGAGTGAACAAGTCGCAAACGCTATGGCTATAGGCGGTTTAAAGAATAGTGCAGCGACTGTTAGCCTGTCAGTGACCGGTATCGCCGGGCCTGACGGCGGCAGTAATGAAAAGCCGGTGGGGACGGTTTGTTTTGGTCGAGCCCAGGGCGACAAGATTATTACAACGACCCAGTATTTTCACGGGGACCGTCAAGCAATACGCAATGCCTCAATTATCTATGCATTGGAACAACTGGTTTATACTACAAATTCATAGCGAATTCAGTAGCCTTGGTTTATGGTTACGCAGATTAAACTATTTCAGATAAGGGCATAAACAGATGAAAGCATTCCTACCCAAAGGGCTGATTATAGTCGTACTGATGTTAATGAGTGGCCTGGCGCAGGCTCAACAAGGCGTATGTGTTTACAAGGATAGCGAGTTTAACGGGCCACGGCGTTGTTTTGAACGAGACGTTGAAAATTTCCGTGACCTGGGCATTAATGATCAGATTTCATCGTTTCAACTTCATGGCAATGTGGCTGTCATCTTTTATGAGCATGGCAATTATCGAGGCGCCAGCAAACAGTTCTCCAATGCTCAGGCAAGGTTGTCCGGCGGCATGAACGATAATTTTTCTTCAATGAAAATTATTCATGACCATCAAGCATCGGAATGGGGGGATCGAGGCAACTGGGGCTATGGCTATAAACCGTATAGTGATGACGGCTGGACTGGTGGCGATGGTAATTATGATGATACCGATACTGGTGACGGCAATTATACTGATGATGATAGCGGTTATGCTGACGAAGGTAATTACACAAATGATCAAAACTATGTCGCCTGTTTGTACCGGGATGAAAATTACCGGGGTAGGGAACTATGTTTTACTCATGATGATCCCCGATTTGAGGTCTTTGGTTTCGACAATAAAGCCGATTCGCTAAGAATTATTGGCGATATTGAAGTCGAGTTGTTTCAGCATGCTGGCTATAAAGGTTTTAGTCGGGTATTCCGCGAAAGCGTGCCACGTTTTAGGCCCCACGAGCATGACCAGTTTTCAGCAATAAGAATTCGAAAGCGTGATCCAAATCACGACGAAAAAATACCGATAGGACAAGTCTGTTTGTATGAAGACTGGTATTTTGTCGGCCAGCCTTATTGTTTTACTCAGGATAATCCAAGATTTGCCGATTTTGGTTTTGATAATAAAGCGGATTCCATTCGCATTGATGGCAATATTGAAGTTATTCTTTACCAGCATGAAAACTATAAGGGTTATAGCCGGGTTTTTCGCGGTAATGTGCCCAGGTTTCGAGGTAAAGACCATGATCAATTTTCATCAATACGCATCAGGCGTAATTAAGGGACTTTCCCCAGCCAATAATTCCGTAAAATCCTTGTGCTGGGAACTTTCCTAAGCAGAAAACTAGGGTAGAATACTCCGATCTTTTTAACATAATCGGAGTTTGAAACATGGATGAAAACAGGCAAAAGGCACTTGAAGCAGCATTAGGCCAAATCGAACGGCAGTTTGGTAAGGGTTCGGTCATGCGCTTGGGTGATGCCCAAACTGAAAAGGATATCACAGCAATTTCGACCGGCTCTATCAGCCTGGATATCGCTCTGGGTATTGGCGGCTTGCCCAAAGGTCGAGTGGTTGAGATCTACGGTCCTGAGTCGTCGGGCAAAACAACATTGACGCTGTCAGCCATTGCCCAGGCCCAAAAAGCAGGCGGCACAGCCGCGTTTATTGATGCTGAGCATGCCCTGGACCCACAATATGCAGAACGTCTGGGTGTCAATACTGATGAGTTATTGGTTTCGCAGCCCGATACCGGCGAGCAGGCTCTGGAAATCGCTGATATGCTGGTGCGCTCGGCTGCAATTGATATTGTTGTCATTGACTCGGTGGCTGCATTAACACCCAAAGCCGAGATTGAGGGGGAGATGGGTGATTCCCATATGGGTTTGCAGGCACGTTTAATGTCACAAGCGTTGCGTAAATTAACCGCTAACATCAAACGCTCTAATACATTAGTCATATTTATCAACCAGATTCGTATGAAAATTGGGGTTATGTTTGGTAGCCCGGAGACAACAACAGGCGGTAATGCGCTTAAATTTTACTCTTCAGTACGCATGGACATCAGGCGTATTGGAGCAATCAAGAAAGGTGACGAAATACTCGGCAATCAAACTCGTGTGAAAGTCGTCAAGAACAAAGTGGCGCCACCGTTCAGGCAGTGTGAGTTTGATATTCTTTACAATGAAGGTATTTCTAAAGAGGGCGAGTTAATTGATCTGGGTGTGGCGTTCGAGATCGTAGAAAAATCCGGTGCCTGGTACAGCTACAGCGGTGACCGAATTGGTCAGGGCCGTGACAATGTGCGTACCTTTTTGAAGGAGCATCCTGATATGGCGGCTGATATTGAAGCCAGAATTCGCCAGGCAGCAGGTATTGGCAATGGTCAAGCCGTTGAGCCAGAGGATCAGTCAGTCGAAGCTTAGCTTCTTGGAGTCAGAGCAAAAAACCAAATGTTATGCAGCAGCAATTAAACTGCTGGCCATTCGTGAGCATAGCCATAAAGAATTAAATCAGAAGCTTGCAAAAAAGAGTTTTCCGATTGATGTAATTGGGCAGGTGCTTATTGAACTAAAGGCGCAAAATCTGCAAAGCGATCTACGTTATGCTGATATTCTGGTTCGTTCGCGACTTGGTAAAGGCTATGGCCCGGTTTATGTCCAATATTATTTGAAAGACAAGGGTATTGCAGCCGATGTAATAGAATCAGTGCTTGATTTTACTGATGTTGCATGGCAAAAAGCACTAAGTGAGGCAGTTGAAAAAAAATTCGGCGAAAAAAAGCCAATTGACTTTCAGCAAAAGATAAAGCAAATGAATTTTTTACAGCGTCGTGGTTTTACATCCGAGCAGATTCGTAATTACTACGACACCCGTGAAGTGAATGAAATAAATGAAGACGAATGAGATCAGAAGCCGGTTTTTAGACTTTTTTAGGCAACATGGCCATGAGGTTGTGGCCAGCAGTTCGTTGGTGCCGGGAAATGACCCAAGCCTTTTATTTACCAATTCCGGTATGGTGCAATTTAAAGATGTTTTTCTCGGTTATGAAAAGCGCGATTACAATCGTGCTACGACTTCCCAGCGTTGTGTTCGAGCAGGTGGAAAGCATAATGATCTGGAAAACGTAGGTTATACAGCGCGTCATCATACATTCTTCGAAATGCTGGGTAACTTCAGCTTCGGTGATTACTTCAAGCAAGATGCAATTAAATTCGCCTGGCAGTTTTTGACCCAAGAACTCGGATTACCTGCCGATAAATTATGGGTCACTGTATTCGAAGACGATGATGAGGCCGCCGAAATCTGGATTAACCAAATTGGGGTGCCCGCTGATCGCGTTGCACGAATAGGTGAAAAAGATAACTTCTGGGCTATGGGTAATACCGGACCCTGTGGCCCCTGTACCGAGATATTCTACGATCACGGGCCTGAAGTCGAAGGAGGGCCGCCAGGCACGCCGGAAGAAGATGGTGATCGTTATATTGAGATCTGGAACCTGGTTTTTATGCAATATAACCGCCAGGAAGATGGCACCCTGGAGCCATTACCTAAACCTTCTGTTGATACCGGCATGGGACTGGAGCGGATTGCCGCGGTGTTACAACATGTGCATAGCAATTATGAAATTGATACGTTTGTTAACTTAATCAATGCCGTTGCCACGGTCACCGGCGCAACCGATCTGGATAACAAGTCCCTGCGTGTGATTGCGGATCATATACGTTCAACTGCGTTTATGATTGTTGACGGTGTTACGCCTTCCAATGAAGGGCGTGGTTATGTACTCAGGCGTATTATTCGTCGTGCAATTCGTCACGGTTATCAATTGGGCTGTAAACACTCTTTCATGCATAAATTGGTACAACCACTTGTAGATGAGATGGGAGAAGCTTATCCGGAATTGGTCAAAAATCAGGGACTTGTTGAACAAGTACTGCAAACTGAAAGTGAACGTTTTGCCGAGACCCTGGAACAGGGTATAAAAATACTCGATAAATCCCTGGCAGAAATCAAATCAGATCAACTGGATGGCGAGCTGGTCTTCAAGCTTTACGATACCTATGGATTTCCGGTTGATTTAACGGCAGATATTGCCCGAGAGCATAACCTAACCATTGATATGGATGGTTTCGAAGCCTGTATGGACAATCAGCGTGATCAGGCCCGTTCAAGCAGTCAGTTCGAATATCAAAAGCAGTTAGTCATCGATGGTATTTCCAATACTGATTTTACCGGTTATGACACAGTGGTTGGCGAAGCCAGAGTATTGGTGATTAATCAGGATGGTAAAACCATTGACGAACTCAATGCCGGCGAACTAGCGGTTATCATTCTTGACCAGACCCCGTTTTATGGAGAAAGTGGAGGACAGGTGGGTGATACCGGCCAACTGATTGCTGAAGATGCAGTTTTCGATGTAAAGGATACGCAAAAACTGGTCAACAAAGTTGTCGGGCATTACGGTAAGTTAAGAATGGGCAGCCTAAAAAGCGGGTCTGTTGTAAAGACTAAAGTAGACCAGCAAAGGCGCAAACTAACAGCTGTCAATCATTCTGCTACACACTTATTACATGCTGCGCTAAAAAAAGTTCTGGGTGAACACGTGCAACAAAAAGGGTCATTAGTTGATCCGGCCAGATTGCGTTTTGACTTTTCGCATTTTAATACCATCAATCAAGATGAACTTAGGCAAATAGAGTTAATCGTAAATCAACAGGTTCAGGCAGATCACGAAGTTAGAACCAAACTTATGGACTTGGAGCAGGCAAGGGCGTCCGGCGCTCAAGCATTATTCGGCGAGAAATACGAAAATGTGGTGCGTGTAGTGGAAATGGGGCCCATGTCGCTGGAACTTTGTGGCGGTACCCATGTTGAGCGAACCGGCGAAATAGGATTGTTCAAAATCACGCAGGAAACAGGTGTGGCGTCCGGCATCAGGCGGGTGGAGGCGGTTTGTGGTGAGGCTGCCCATACAGTAGTCAACACACTTGAACAAAGGTTTGGTTCACTCGCTGCAACGTTAAAAGTGCCGGTTGATGATGTTGAAAAGCGTATCGCGCAACTGATCGAAACCAATAAAAATCAGGCGCGTCAAATTCAAGCTATGCAAGCTTCACTGGTTCATCAGCAAGCAGGCGATCTGATGTCAAAGGTAAGGGTAATCGATAATAATAACTGGCTAGCGATTAAGACTGAATCGGATGACGTTAAACAACTGCGCGATACGGTGGATCAACTCAAGAATAAGTTAAAAAGCGGTGTGGTTGTATTAGTCAATGTCAATAATGCAGATAAATTGAATGTTTTGGTTGGTGTGACCAGTGATTTAACTCAGTATTATCATGCTGGTGATCTGGTGGCAAAAATCTGTCAGCAGCTTGGGGGTAAGGGCGGTGGTAAAGCCGATTTCGGCCAGGGAGGCGGCAGCGAAACAACTAAAATTGATTCGTTACTGGAAAATATCGAAACAATCTTATAATCAAATTACTATACAGACCTCAGCATAACGTTATGAACGCAGAAAAGACAAGGCAAAAATGAGCGAAAAAGTGCAGTTTATTGAAATAAATGGGCATTTTGAGCGAGTTTTTAACGACGTATTTTCAAGTGCAATAGTTAGGCTGAGTTCTCTATAATCCATTTCTTGAAAAATTATTAGGTATAGCAACTAACTATGTCGTTGTTTGTAGAAAAATATGGTGGCACTTCTGTCGCTGATGCCGAGCGCATTAATGCAGTTGCTGATAACGTAGCCAAGAGTCATCAGCAAGGCCACCAAATGGTGGTAGTGTTATCGGCAATGAGTGGTGAAACCAATCGCTTATTGGCGTTGGCCGATCAAATTCACCCGGATGCTGATGCGCGAGAAGTTGATATGTTGGTCTCAACCGGGGAGCAAGTGACAATTGCATTGTTAGCCATGGCCTTACATCACCGAGGTATTGATGCACGGTCCTATACAGGCGGGCAGGTTAATATCCTTACCGATAATGTTTATGGCAAGGCCAGAATTGTCGATATTGATGCACAGCGAATTCGTACTGACCTGGAACAAAATCGGGTTGTCGTCGTCGCGGGTTTTCAGGGAGTTGATAATGAAGGTAATATTACCACGCTGGGTCGCGGTGGATCAGACACCACGGCAGTTGCTCTGGCGGCGGCTTTATCGGCAGATGAATGTAAAATCTATACCGATGTTGACGGCGTTTATACCTGTGATCCACGTATAGAACCTAATGCCAGACGCCTGGATAAAATTACATTTGAAGAAATGCTGGAACTGGCAAGTTCCGGCGCTAAAGTATTGCAGACTCGTTCAGTTGAGTTTGCCGGCAAATACCGTGTACCTTTGCGGGTGCTGTCATCGTTTGCACCTGATCAAGGGACCTTAATTACCTTTGAGGAAAATAGTTCAATGGAACAGCCATTAATTTCGGGTATTGCTTATAGCAAAGACGAAGCAAAATTAACAATTGTCGGGGTGCCCGATGAGCCGGGTGTAGCCAGTAAAATACTGGAACCGATTTCTGCTGCACATATTAATATTGATATGATTGTTCAGAATGTCGGTGATGATGGCACCACTGATTTTACCTTTACTGTGCCGCGAGCAGATTTTGAAACGTCCAGGAATATTCTTGAAAGTATTGCAAAGTCTTTATTAGCCAAAGAAGTCAGGGCAGATATCAATATGGCTAAAGTATCCGTTGTTGGCGTTGGTATGCGTTCGCATGCCGGTGTTGCCACAACTATGTTTAAAGCGCTGGCTCAGGAAGGGATCAATATTATTCTTATCTCGACATCAGAGATTAAAATATCTGTAGTGATTGACGATAAATACCTTGAATTAGCTATCCGTAGCTTACACAAGGCTTTCCAGTTAGATGAAAGCGGCAATGATATAACTGGAAAAAAGCAGCAATGATATAACTGGAAAAAAGCAGCTTGATGAAGCAATTTTAGTATAAGGTTTATTGCTTGGGTCAAAATAAATTATAATCAGCCCAGGGATTCACAACACCAACTGTCAACTTTAAGGGAGAATTGTATGTTGATTTTAACTCGCAGAATCGGCGAGGCAGTTAAAATAGGAGATGACATCGAAGTCAGCGTCATTGGGGTTAAGGGAAACCAGGTGCGTCTAGGTATAAATGCACCTACAGATATAGCTGTACACCGTCAGGAAATTTATGACCGTATTCAGCAGGATAACCAATCAGCGGATAAAAACGCTGATTCTGATGGCTGACTAGTCATAATCTAACAAGTAGCTGTTATTTTGGTGCTTTTCACAATACCTGTAAGCGGTTAGAATTCCGGCTTCTTAACGGAGAGTTGGCCGAGTGGCTGAAGGCGCTCCCCTGCTAAGGGAGTATGGGGTCAAAAGCTCCATCGAGGGTTCGAATCCCTCACTCTCCGCCAGATGCTTTGCCGGTCAGTTCTGAAGGTGCAGCATCCTACATAGTACAACTATGTTGACTCATTCAATTCCAAGCAGGCAGAATTTCGGCTGCCTGATAGGATGATAATTTAAAGGTAACTGTTTTAATCCGGGCTTAAGTTTGAAACAGCAACAATCCATTGACATCTGCTAGAAAAATTAAAGCTAAATATTATTCATTTAAGCAGTTAAAGCTTGATCATGGGCTTATTGACAGTGCTGCTATTGAAGCTGTAAAAAAGTTAACAGCTGCGGGTTACAGTGCTTATTTAGTGGGGGGCTGCATTCGTGATTTACTATTAGGTATAACACCAAAGGATTTCGATATCTCTACACAAGCGACACCGCTGCAAATCAGGCGGGTCTTTCCGCGTTCCAGAATTATTGGCCAACGCTTTAAGATTGTTCATGTCAATATTCGTAGCGAACTGCTGGAGATCACCACATTCAGACAGGCTGTCAAGGATCATCATAAGGACAAAGCGACGGGGCAGGTATTGGATGATAATGTATTCGGCAGCATAGAAAATGATGCCTCCCGACGTGATTTTACCGTTAATGCGCTTTATTATGATGTTGAGTCAAAACAAGTCATCGATTATTTCAAAGGTATTGAGCATATCCGTCAAAAAAGACTAGAGTTAATCGGCGATCCGGTTATCCGCTTTGCAGAAGATCCGGGCAGGATTTTGCGCACCGTTCGTTTTCAGTCAAAATTCGGGTTTAAAGTTAGCGCTAATCTGGTTGAGGCCATCCATCTCAATAAATATGCACTAAATAACATCCCACCGGCACGCCGTTTTGATGAGGTGCTGAAACTGTTTTATTGCGGCAATGCAACCCGAGTATGGGAGCTATTAAATGAATATGAGCTATTGCCTTATTTATTTGCCAATTCGGATGACAATAAATCCGCTCAGGCCGCATTATCCAGATCAATTACCGCTGCTGCGTTAATTAATACTGATCAACGTATCAGAGAGCAAAAGCCGGTGATTAGTGCATTCATGTTTTGTGCGATTTTATGGCCTTATTATCATCATCGATTCAAACAGTTGATTAATAAAAAATATAACTCGCAAGAGGCTATGGTTCAGGCATCAGAAGAGATTATTTCCAGACAATTATTACGTACAGGTATGTTACGCCGAGTGAGTAACACTATACGTGAAATCTGGTGGTTGCAGCATCGTCTGGAAAAAGTTCGTAAAAAGCAGGTTATAAAATTATTATCAAATCCCAGGTTTAGAGCAGCGTATGATTTTTTGCTTATTCGTGCCGAAGTCGGTGATATAGAGACGGAAGTCGCTGAGTTTTGGACCGCTCAACAAAGAGATAAAAAAAATAATACATCCAAAAGCTCACCCAAAAGGCCTGGAAAATCAAGAAAAAGGTATCGGCAAAGGGCACATGGCCGGATTCAATAAAGATATTTATATCGGGTTGGGGAGTAATCTTAATCAGCCCCATATACAAATCAAAAAAGCACTCAGAGCATTAAATAACTCACGGTTTATTGATTTACAGGACTACTCATCCTATTACATTACTGCACCCATGGGGTATGATGATCAGCCCTATTTTATTAATGCAGTGGCGAAAATACAGAGCAAATTAAAACCTCTGGCGTTACTGCGATTGCTACAGTCTATCGAAGCCAGGCAATACCGAAAACGAACTAGTAATCAAAATGCACCTCGAACATTGGATTTGGACATCTTAATTCATGGCAATTTGCAATGTTCTACCAGCAAGCTTACGATTCCGCACCCAAGAATGTTAGAGCGACGATTTGTGCTTGAACCGTTGTTGGAAATAGCACCTGCTGTCATGATTCCTGGCCTGGGCCATGTGGCGAACTATTTTCCATTTGTTATTCAGCAACAATGTCAGCGCTCAGAACGCATATTGCTGTGAATTGTGGCTTAGAATACACTTAACAGCTATCTCATAAAGTTACCATGCTCCAGGTTTAAATAATGGCCAGCGTTAACGTCAGTTTATCCAAATCTTTAGTCTCTGTCCGACCTGACAGAAGTGTAGCGGTATCTACGCTAGGCTGTAAAGTCAATCTATATGAGAGTAATTTAATCGCACAGAATCTGTCCGGGCAGCAGTGGTTACAGGTTAATAGCAATGCGAAAGCAGATATGTATGTTATTAATACCTGTACGGTTACCCAGGAGGCCGACCGCCAGGCCCGACAGGAAGTCAGACGTCTGATCCGTCAAAATCCTGACGCATTTATTGTGGTGACAGGCTGTTATGCACAAATGGACCCAACGGCTTGTGCAGAAATTCCTGGTGTTGATCTGGTTGTCGGCAACGATAGAAAGCTCGATCTGCACCAGCTTTTACCCTTGTATGAGCGAGGTGAATTACCCAGAATTATCGTTGGCGAGCTTGATAAGCACGTTAGCCTGCCCGATGGCTTGTTAACAGGTTTTGAAGGCCAGACGCGTGCTTTTATGCAAATTCAACAAGGTTGTAATCAGGGTTGCACGTTTTGCATTATTCATCGTGCACGGGGGCCAAGTCGTTCGATTCCGATGACTGTTTTAAAACGTCAGGCTCATCGCTTAGTGGCTAACGGCTATAAGGAATTAGTGATCTGTGGTGTGGATCTGGGTTCATATGGTGACGATTTTGATCAGCACGGCTATTCCCTAATCAGCCTGATAGATGAATTACAGGGTGAACACCCTGATGCTAGGCTGCGATTAAGCTCAATTGATCCTGCTCACATTAGTGATGATCTCATTGAGAGATTTATGCAGAAAAAGGTTTGTCCACATCTGCATTTGTCATTGCAAAGCGCCAATACGCTGATCCTTAAGCGTATGAAAAGACGTTACAACCGGGAGTTGGTCTATGATCGTATTGATAGCCTAAGGTCGGCAGTGCCGGATTTGGTTATTAGTGCTGACGTGATGACCGGGTTTCCGACTGAGACTGATGAGCAGTTTGAACAGACTTTGAATGCTATAGATGAGCTTGAAATAGCCTATCCGCATGTGTTTCCTTACTCACAGCGTAGCGGCACACCGGCTGCCAGGATTCCCCGGCAAATACCCATAGAGATACGCAAAAGCAGAGCTGGGCGCGTTCGCAAGCTGGGTCAGCAAGTGTTAAATAGAGTCCTGGCAAAAAATATTGGCAAATCAGTTACGGTTTTGACAGAACAAAGTATTGATAAAAAAACGAACTTGAGGAAAGCCAGGGCTGAAAATTATTTACCTTGTCTGGTGAGTGCCGAAATCAAGGCCAATCAGTTGCTGGACGTTGTAAATAATCGTATAGAAAACAATAGTTTGATTGCTCAAACCGGCTTAAAAGCGGTAAACTAACGCGCTTTTTAAAACCAGATTGATTTTACTGTTAGGAGTAACAAATGGCGATTGAACGCACTTTATCAATAATCAAGCCCGATGCAGTCGGTAAAAATGTAATCGGTAAGATCTACGACCGATTTGAGTCGGCCGGATTACGAATTGTGGCGGCTAAAATGCTGCATTTATCAGGCGAACAAGCGGGGCAATTTTACGAAATTCATAAAGAACGTCCTTTCTATAATGATTTAGTCACTTTCATGACATCTGGCCCAGTGATGGTGCAAGTACTTGAGGGCGAGAATGCAATTGCCAAGCACCGTGAAGTTATGGGCGCAACCAATCCTAAAGACGCTGCCCCTGGAACTATCCGTGCTGATTTTGCTGAAACAGTAGATGAAAATGCCTGTCATGGTTCAGATGGGCCTGATACAGCAAAAGTTGAAATTGAATTCTTCTTCGGCGCTGATGGGGTTATTGAAAGAACCAGAGGTTAGGGTTTATCGAGTTAAATGACAGCAGCGCAAACAAATCTACTGGGCTTAAATCGACACGATCTGGAATCGTTTTTCACTGCTATGGGTGAAAAGTCATTCCGGGCCGGTCAGGTAATGCAGTGGATTTATCAGCGCCGTGAGTTGTCGTTCGATAATATGACTGATTTGAGTAAGCTGTTGCGCTCCAAACTGGAGCAGACAGCTTGCCTCGAACTGCCCGAGATAGTCAGGGATCAACTGTCAACGGATGGTACCCGCAAGTGGTTGCTGCGATTAGCAGACGGCAATTGTATTGAAACGGTTTTTATACCGGAAGTAGATCGCGGTACCTTATGTGTTTCATCCCAGGTCGGTTGTTTATTAACCTGTACATTCTGTGCCACTGCAAGGCAAGGCTTTAATCGTAATTTGACCAGCGCCGAAATCATCAGTCAGTTGATGGTGGCAGACTCGCTCTTAAATCAGGCGGGGCAGGAGCGGGCAGTGAGCAACATTGTCATGATGGGCATGGGTGAACCTTTGTTAAATTATGACAGCGTGATTTCTGCGATGAAATTAATGCTGGATGATTTGTCCTATGGCTTGTCTAAGCGCCGGGTGACATTGAGTACTGCAGGTGTCGTGCCGGCAATTTATAAACTAAAACAGGACTGCCCGGTCAGTTTGGCAGTTTCTTTGCATGCACCCATGGACGATTTGCGCAATGAACTGGTGCCGATAAACAAAAAATACCCACTTAAACAATTAATCGAGGCTTGCCACGATTACGTTGCGACTGAATCAAGGCGGCGTATTACGTTTGAATATGTGATGCTGGACGGCGTTAATGATTCTGACCAAACTGCGAAAAAACTGATTAATCTGATTAGAGAAATACCCTCAAAAGTTAATCTGATTCCTTTTAATTCAGTGCATGGTATTCATTACAGCAGTTCGCCGATTAAGCAGATAAATCGATTTCGCGATATCTTGCTTGATGCGGGAATATTTACAATTACGCGTAAAACGCGTGGCGATGATATTGATGCGGCTTGTGGGCAACTTGCTGGAAAAGTGCAGGACAAAACCAAGCGCAGCCAGCGTCTAGCCGTGCAGGCTACTGCCAGTCACTAAATGCGACGGTTAAACCCGCTTACCCTAGTAATAATTACCTGTTGCTCACTGATATCCTGCTCCAAAACAGTAGGCTCTCATGCCACTGACGAACAACAACGTTTGTCGAAAATGCATAGCCAAGTATCATTCGATTTTATGTTTAATAACAACATTAGCGTTGCACAAGGTGAGGCGGAAGAAGCATTGCGGCTCGATCCGGACGGTGTTGAGGCTAACCATGCGATGGCCAGGGTGCAGCAGTTGTTAGGCAATCATGAGGATGTTGTCTATCACTATCAACAAGCATTACGAAGTGACCCTTATGCAGTTGTAGTCCTGAATGATTATGGACAATATTTATGCCAACAAGGTGATCGAAAAAAAGCACTCAAGCAGTTTGACCGTGCCGGGTCACAACTAATGAATTCACAGCGTATGGTCAGTTACACTAGAGCGGCTGCTTGCTCAATAGCAAGTCAGGATTACGATGATGCAGAAAAATATCTATTGAGAGCGCTCGAGCTCAATCCCCAGTCCCGGCCGGTATTACTGAATTTAGTTCGGGTTAATATCGATAAGGTTGATTTTGATAAAGCAGAAAAATATATTCAGGAATATTTCAAACTTGAACCCAAAACCAGTCCAGAAGCTTTAAAATTGGCCCAACAAATTCAAAACAATCTTTAAACCTAGATTCCTCAGTTGACTGCTGTGAAGTACACTTAAGCTTATGAATTCAAATGTAAATATACCTATTCATGCATTCCCCTTATGGGTGAGTGCGCTACCGGCCATAAGGCGGGTTAAAATTTGCTGCTATGTTATGGATTTTGCAAGTAGAACAACTACTTACTGCAATCCATGCCTTGCATCAGCGCATTTTATCCGCGCCTTAAAACCGGTCCAACTGAGGGTTCTAGGTTAAAAATGCAAAAAATCCAGTCTATACGTGGAATGAATGACCTGTTGCCGGGCGAAAGCGGATTTTGGCAATATGTAGAGCGGGTGCTGGCCGATGTTGCCGGGTTATACGGCTATCAGGAAATCCGCACACCGATTGCTGAACATACTGCATTGTTCAAGCGTTCAATAGGCGAAGCCACGGATATTGTTGAAAAAGAAATGTACACCTTTGCAGATAAAGGTGGTGACAGCCTGACCTTGCGCCCAGAGAATACGGCTAGTTGCATGCGTGCAGGGATAGAGCATGGTCTATTTCATAATCAAAAACAAAAGCTCTGGTATATAGGTCCGATGTTCCGGCATGAACGGCCGCAAAAGGGTCGTTATCGCCAATTTCATCAATTTGGTTGTGAAGCAATAGGTTGGCAAGGACCGGATGTAGATGCAGAACTGATTCAATTAACGGCCAGGCTATGGCAGCAACTGGGGCTACAACACATCAAGCTTGAATTAAATTCAATCGGTACTGCCGAAGAACGGCATGCCTATCGGCAAAAGCTGGTTGATTATTTTCAGCCGTTTTATGACCAGCTTGATGCTGACAGTCAGCGGCGTTTAATCACGAACCCACTGAGGATTTTTGATAGCAAGGTTGAATCAACCCAACAAATTGTAGCCGATGCACCTCAGCTTGAGTCAAGCTTAAGCGATGAATCCAAATCTCACTTTGCGGGTTTATGCAAACTACTTGATGAGGCCGAGATTCACTATCAAATCAATCCGCGATTAGTACGGGGTCTGGATTACTATAGTCTGACAGTATTTGAATGGGTAACCGATCAGCTCGGCGCTCAAAATGCGGTGTTGGCTGGTGGTCGCTATGATGGCCTGGTTGAACAGCTCGGTGGTAAACCAACACCGGGGATCGGTTTTGCCATGGGCATTGAACGCTTGATTGAATTGTTAAAACTCAGCGAAAATACGGTGTCTGACTATCGGATTCAGGCCTATGTCGTTACTGATAACAGTGAAGAGGCACTTGGACGGGCTGCTAAATTAGCGGAACAGCTACGTGATCAAGGTGTTAATACTGTTATTCACCATGGTGGCGGCAGTTTTAAATCGCAATTCAAGAAAGCGGATCAAAGCGGCGCTGATATAGCGATTGTTATTGGAGAGCAAGAAATTCAGACCGGTAATGTTTCGGTCAAGCCGTTACGAGATCATAATGAGCAGATTTCATTGGAATTTTCGGATAAGTTAGCGGATGAGTCGCTTAACCAGCTATTAAAACTGATTGCAGAATAGTAAAATCGCCCCCTTTATAAACAAATAGACTGTAATGGCAAAGAAAATACACGTCTCGGAAGACGAACAGCTTGAAAAAGTAAAAAAATGGTGGAAAGACAACGGCACCGGTGTTGTTACCGGTGTTGTGTTAGGTCTTGGGCTGATTGTGGGGTACAACTGGTGGCAAAAGCATCAGGAAAACCAGGCTTTGGAGGCATCTATAGTCTTTTCTCAGTTATTAGAGGCTAATGAAACCGAAGATGCCACTAAAGTTGCTGAATTAGCACAAACGCTAAAAAATGAATTTTCCGGCACTGATTATGCTGCCAAGGGTGTGATTTTAGCGGCGATTACGCAAATCAAAGCAGAGCAGGCAGAGCAGGCAAAAACCGACTTGCAATGGGTGATCGACAATTCCAAGTTGGTTGATAATCGCTTGTTGGCAACATTCCGGTTGGCACGACAACTATATCGGGAGGGCCAATATGATCAGGCACTGGCATTAGTTGATGTGGAGCAAAAGGCCGGCTTTGCATCCCAATATTTTGAATTAATCGGTGATATTAAAAACAAACAGGGCAATCTTGAAGAGGCCCATGAGGCTTATAATAAAGCGATGGAATTAATGTTACCCACGTCAGCCGGCTCCGGCTATCGTGAAATTTTACAGCTAAAAATCAATAATACCGCAACATGAAAATCCTAAAATACCTGGCAGTTTTTACTTTAGCGACGCTATTGCTCTCTGCGTGTGGCGGCGGTAAATCCAAACAACAAAAACTGAAGCTGGAACAGCAAGAAGATTACATTAAATCGTTACCCAAATCCCAAGCCATTGATGTACTTTGGGATCGAGATTTAGGTGATTTTAATGATCTGGGTTTTGAGTTTGTTATCGATGATGGTATCAGTTACAGCATCGATGCAGAAGGTCTGATTACAGCGATTGATCTGGAAAACGGCAAGGTCTTATGGCGTGAAAAGTCGCGTAATGAAATTAGCGCCGGTATCGGTGTCGGGCCGAATGCCTTGTATGCAGTTGATTATAAGGCGCGTTTGGTTGCCTTTGATCGAAACCAGGGTGAACAGCTCTGGCGTTCCCAGGTTGATAGTGAAGTGTTAATTCCACCCGTTTTTGCCGGTGGCAACGTTATTGTGAAAACACTTGATGCAAAATTGATTGCCTTTGACGCTGATAATGGTGAACGGGTTTGGACCTATCGGCATGCCAAACCAGGGCTATCACTGCGTGGTGGCGCAACGCCAATTGTTGAGCGCAATTTTTTGTTTACCGGGTTTGAGGACGGACGCCTGGTTGCGGTCGATGCTCTTACCGGAAATTTACTCTGGGATGTGCCGGTAGGCTCATCATCAGGCCGAGATGAAATTCAGCGTTTGACAGATATTGATGCTCGTCCCATCATTGTGGGCAGCGAATTATATGTCAGTGCATTTCAACGACGCACAATGGCCTTGGATATTGCCGGCGGTAACGTGATTTGGACACGCCCGATTTCCAGTTTCAGAGATATCGCTATTGATCGGCAAGCCATTTACATGATTGAAGCCAAGAACAGTATTGTTGCCTTAAATCGTGATTCGGGCAATGTCGTCTGGGCCATTGAAGATCTTGATTTAGTTAATTTCACTTCAATCAGTGTCATCGGCAGTAAACTGTTAGTCACTAATGATGATGGTCTGGCGCTTATTATTAATAGGACAGACGGTGAAATCATCGGTAAACAAAAGTTTTCTGGAAAAACTCCGCTCAATCAGCCAATTGTTATTAATGGCATTGCTTATATGCTGACTGCCAATGGCGAATTACAGGCCTTAACGATCAATTGATCTATGAGTCGTCATGATTCCTGTCATTGCACTGGTCGGCCGGCCCAATGTTGGTAAATCCACACTTTTTAATAGGCTTACTCGATCTCATAAAGCTATTGTCGACGATCAACCCGGCGTAACGCGCGATCGCCAATATGGCCAGGGAAAAATAGGGGATAAACCTTACTTAGTTGTCGATACCGGCGGCATGTTTAATGATGATGAGAATTTGCAGCCACTGATTCAAGAGCAAGTTGACCAAATCATCAAAGAGGCCGATGCCTTGATATTCATGGTGGATGGACGCGAAGGCTTAACTCATGCAGACAAGGAGGTTGCCGCTCGATTGAGAGTCAGTGAGTCGCCTGTTTATCTGGCCGTCAATAAAGCGGAGGGGCAAGCCAAGCAATTAGTCAGTGCTGAGTTCTACGAATTAGCAGCCGGTGACCCATATGTGGTGTCTTCCCGTCGTGGTGACGGAGTCCAGGCCATGATTGGGGAAATTCTCAAGCCCTTCACCGCACAAGAGCAAACCAAATCAGATGAAGAAATAATAAAGGTTGCGGTAGTCGGGCGGCCAAATGTCGGTAAATCAACATTGATCAATCGACTCGCGGGTGACCATCGGGTCATTGTGATGGATCAGCCGGGTACTACTCGTGACAGCATTGAAGTCAACATTTCCAGGGGTGACCAGCAATACGTTTTTATCGATACGGCAGGTGTGCGCAAGCGCTCCCGGGTCGATCAGGAACTGGAAAAACTATCTGTGGTAAAAACCCTGCAGGCGCTGCATGAAGCTAATGTAGTGGTACTGATGGTCGATGCCAGCCAAGAAGTTAGTGAGCAAGACAGTCATCTTGCCGGCCTGGTTGACCAGAGCGGCCGAGCACTGGTTGTTGCCGTAAATAAATGGGATGGATTGAGCAATGACCAGCGAGCTGATATTCGCCACCAGCTGGAACGTAAATTCAAATTCCTGGCCAAACACCAAACCCTGTTTATATCAGCCCTGCACGGTACAGGCATGGGTGAACTGATCAAGTCCATTGATAAAGCCTTTCAATCGGCCTTAACCGTCATGACCACCGGCAAGCTGAATCGAATAATCAAAGATGCCGTACTGGAGCAATCCCCCCCCTGGAAGGGACAATTTCCTCCCAAACTCAAATTCGCACACCAGGGCGGTAAAAACCCACCACGAGTGATTATTCACGGTAACAGCCTGGATTCCATTCCAGACTCCTATTGCCGTTATCTAGGCTCTGTCATTGGGCAGCACTATAACCTCATCGGCACCCGCGTTGAAATCGAACTTCGGCAGAGCGAGAATCCTTACTACAAAGAGAAAAAATAGGGCAAGCTCTATCAACTGACATCAAGCATCATAAGCCATTGCGAGTCGTAGATCCCCGCCTTCGCAGGGACAAGCGACGCGGCAATCTAGTGGCTTTTATTTGAAAACGAACACTACATGGTCCGATGTCCTCGTCCAAGCGCATATTTAAAAAGGCCTGTTAGGTTGGAGGTTAAACTGATCATCGGCTTAATCTTTTATCTTGAACAAAATAGTACTTATTCAAAGAATTGATAATAAAAATACCAGTGGATGCCGGTTTTCACCGGCATGACGAAATTGGAGTTAATGGGATATTGGCAGTCAGGTAGTATCATAACTATTCTATTAGAAATAGTAATAATCAATCTATCCGTCATTGTGGCGAATGCCGCAATCCAACGGCTTTTATTTGAAAACGAATATATCAGATTCTAATTATCTTATTTAAGTGTATGCATTAATGGGCTATTTTGCTAAATAACCTACTGAATGCTGGTTTCTATCAGATGATGAAATTACAGTTAAAACGACATCAGCAGTTAGGTCTTTTATATAATTAGCATCATGAAATCTTTCGAACTTGTTAGTGACTATAAACCCCAAGGCGATCAGCCACAGGCAATTGAAGCCTTGATAGAAGGGCTGAATGATGGTGAAGCATTTCAAACCTTGCTGGGTGCCACGGGCACCGGTAAGACGTTTACCATTGCTAATGTGATTTCTGATCAGCAGCGGCCCACTTTGATCATGGCGCCGAACAAAACGCTTGCTGCGCAGCTTTATGCGGAAATGCGCGATTTTTTCCCTAATAATTCGGTTGAATATTTTGTTTCCTATTACGACTACTACCAGCCTGAAGCCTATGTGCCAAGCTCGGACACCTATATCGAAAAAGATGCCTCAATCAATGAATACATTGATCAAATGCGGTTGTCAGCAACCAAAGCATTATTAGAGCGGCCTGACGTTATTATTGTCGCCACGGTTTCAGCAATTTACGGGTTGGGTGATCCGGCGGTCTATCACGATATGGTCATGCACTTGAAAGAGGGCGGTATCATGGAGCAGCGTGACATTCTGCGTCGTCTGGCTGAGCTGCAATACACGCGTAATAATGTAGAGCTGCATCGCGGTAATTTTCGGGTGCGTGGTGATGTGATTGATATTTATCCGGCTGAATCTGATCGTGAAGCAGTGCGAATAGAGTTATTCGGCGATGAAATAGAGCGTTTAACCTTATTTGATCCTCTCACTGGCGAAACCGATGACAATATAAATCGCTACACGATTTATCCAAAATCGCATTATGTAACGGCCAAGGAACGACTACTCAATACCATCGATGATATAAAACAGGAACTTAGAGATCGTTTAAAAGTATTTCGTGATAACGAACGTTTATTAGAGGCACAACGGCTTGAACAGCGCACTATATTCGATATCGAAATGATGCAGGAGCTGGGTTACTGCAACGGCATAGAGAATTATTCCCGTTACCTATCCGGTCGTGAAGCAGGGCAGCCACCGCCAACCTTGATTGATTATCTGCCCTCCAATGCGCTATTGGTATTGGATGAAAGTCATGTTGGTGTGCCGCAGATTGGCGCGATGTTTAAAGGTGATCGATCACGCAAGGAAACCCTGGTGGAGTATGGTTTTCGATTGCCATCGGCACTGGATAATCGGCCGCTAAAAATGGCTGAGTTTGAAAGCATGATGCCGCAGACTATCTTTGTTTCCGCAACGCCCGGGCCGTACGAGATGGAGCACTCTGGCACGCCCATCGATCAAGTGGTCAGACCAACTGGTTTAGTCGACCCTCAAATTATTATTCGTCCGGTCTTGTCACAAGTTGATGATGTGCTCAGTGAAATCAACCAACGTGTTCAGCTCGATGAGCGTGTGTTAATCACCACCTTAACAAAACGTATGGCCGAGGACTTAACCGATTATTTGCATGACCATGGTATTAAAGTCCGTTACTTACACTCTGATATTGATACGGTTGAACGAGTAGAGATCATCCGCGACTTAAGATTAGGTGTGTTTGATGTACTCGTGGGTATAAATCTATTACGTGAAGGCCTGGACATTCCAGAGGTGTCGTTAGTAGCAATTCTGGATGCAGACAAAGAGGGTTTTCTGCGTTCGTCCAGATCACTGATCCAAACAGTTGGTCGAGCCGCCCGGAACATAAAAGGCACAGCCATCATGTATGCAGATACAATCACCAATTCGATTCAGCAGACCATAAACGAAACCGACCGCCGACGAGAAAAACAGCTGGCCTACAACGAAGTAAATGGCATAACACCCAAAACAATTCAAAAAGAAGTTCGCGAAATAATCGATGGTGTGGTCAAGACCGGTAATCAGCGCAAACGCACTAAAAACAAGGCCCTCAAAGCAATCCAGCTGGAAGAGGACTACTCAACCATGAGCAATAGCGAACTGTCCAAACTAATGAAAAAACTCGAGAAAAAAATGTACACCCACGCAGAAAACCTCGAGTTTGAAGAAGCAGCACTGCTTAGAGATGAGATAGATGTGGTTAAGGCTAATATTATTGGTGCTTAATGATATAAATCGGATTTTATGCAATCATTAATTGAAAATGCTTGAATTTATCGAGCAGTTTGTATGCTCGGAGTCGGGTAAAATTCGACAAAGACTGAAAGATACTCTTCTGGGACAATTGGACTAATTTTGATTATCTTAAGAAATTCTACAAAACAGCCATTCAATTTACGGTTTTAAGCCTATTTCAGTGTTCAAAGCGTAATTTCTGACACGAATGGGCCTGATACCCCTGTTTCTGTTTTTTAGACGGCTTGATTCCTGAACGGCCATTTCCACCATGACTTTCGGACACCGTTAAACAGCCAGCTAAATGGCGTAAATTTGATAAACAGATAATAACAAACTACAGACGCAACAAAAGCCTTTCCACTCACCAAGATAGTGCCTAGTATTGGACCAATAGCCCAGGTTTCAATAACGATTAAACCAAAAACCGATTCAATAAATACAAAATGAAGCACATAAACTGGATAACTCCACTCGACAAACTTATGAATAACTGGGTTAAAGATACTTAAATTTCGCAAGGCTAATCCAGATAATCCCGCCATCGCTAAAAAAATCACTAAGAGATGTAGTGAATTTAAGAGCAGCGAGACAAATGAAAACTGAACGTAGTCCACTTTCCCGCCAAGCCACATGATTATGTAAGTCAGAATCAAACTTGCAATCGTATAAGACCAAGCCCAGGGCTTTAGTTTGTGCATGAGTGAACGTAGAGCATAAAGTGCCCAACCGAGAAAAATGAAGTAAAAAGCATAGGCAAGGTTCCACAGATCAAGTCGAAGTGTTTGACTATGCCGATTAAAAAACACCACTTCTTTGCCCATTATTGCCAGTAAGACGCCCACAACTAACCACAGCCATAACCAATTCTTATTAATAGGAATAGGCCGTGCCAGAATTGCTATTGGATAGAAAAGTAACAGGTAGGCAAGGAACCACAGATGATTTAATTCCCAGTCAAGAAGATTCATGCCCACTGCATTCCATTCTTGATACATTAGCAAAAAAATTACAAATGTGAGTCCAATTCGAAGCATACGATCAGCAAGAAAGCGACTGTGCCCCCATTTTTGGATTGCAAGAGCAGCAAAGAAACCGACCAGTATAAAAAACACAGGCATACGCCACGCCAAAATCCATAAAAACAAAAATGAAAGCAACGGGGAGTGATGATTAGGATTGTCGCTGAAGATGTATAGCGTCATAGCGTGCAAAACAACACCAAGACACATCGCAAATGCACGTAGAGCATCGAGTCCGTAATATCTGTCCGATTGATTAACCATAAAATTTTGAACGTTGCCCTTTAAGTTTGCTGGAATTAACCTCCCTCGTAGGCAACTCTATTTACTTAATTTTTTCAATCTGAAAATAGATTAATTTGAAATTTACTTAGTTAAAAAATAACAAGATTTGTTACAGGGGGAGGTATTTTTTAGGATAAAAAAAGACTATAGCAAAGTCCCATTTTAGTCAACAATAAACATTCTATTGTCAGAAATTAACGCTTACCTAAAAGATACAACCAGACAAAGCCAGCAATACCGGCAACTAGTGATGCAAAAAGGATTCCTGTTTTTGCCATCAGCAATAATTCTTCATTATCCCCAAAACCGAGTTGGGCAACAAAAATCGACATCGTAAAACCAATGCCTGCCAATAGGGAAACCCCTGCTATCTGACCAAAGCTTGTATCCTTAGGTAGTACTGCAACGCCCATCTTCAGTAACACGAAGGAAAAGCCGGTTATACCGATAAACTTGCCCAACACGAGACCGAACGTTACACCAAGGAAAACCGGATGACTAAACGTTTTACCCAATGCGCCAAATTCCATCGGAATGCCGGCATTCGCCAGCGCGAAGATTGGTATAACCAGATAAGCCACAGGGATGTGCCAGGCGTGCTCTAATTTTTGCAGAGGTGCCTGGACACTGTGTACGCCATTTTCCAGTGTCCGTATCACAGCACGCAATTCGTCATTAGTCAGAATGCTCTCGCCGGGTTTGTGGCTTTCATCGAAGCGTTTCATTAAGTCCCAGACGTGGTCACTAAACAGCTCTGGATTGTATTTAGGAATTGCCGGTACCGACATTGCGCCAAGCACACCTGCAAGTGTTGCATGAACGCCTGACTGTAGTAATGCGTACCACAAAAAAACTGAGACGATAAAGTATGGAATCGTTTTACGTACTCCGGCCATGTTGAATGCGATAAGCAACGCAAATAGAGCAAAAGCGGCGCCCAACGGACCTAAGGCTATCGTGTCGGTGTAAAACAAAGCGATAACCATTACTGCACCCAGGTCATCGACGATGGCCAATGCAACTAGAAAAGTAATCAGCGCTTTAGGCACGCGGCTGGCGAGCAAGGCGAGTGCCCCGATAGCAAACGCGATGTCAGTGGCCATCGGAATACCCCAACCGGTTGCCGGCTCGCCTGACGGGTTGATCATAAAATACACCAACGCCGGTACAACCATGCCACCAATCGCAGCTCCTATCGGTAACACGGCGTTACGCGGGTTGGCCAACTCGCCAACCAGAAATTCACGTTTCAGTTCAAGACCAACAACAAAAAAGAACACCACCATCAAAGCGTCATTGATCCAATGATGCAGCGACATTTTTATCTTCCAGTCGCCAATGCCCACAGTGGCATAGGTATGAATAATGTGTTTATAAGCCTCGGAGAATGGCCCGTTGGCTAGCAGCAACGCGATGACCGCCATGCCCATCAACAATAAGCCACTGGTCGTCTGGCGATGGATAAATTCTTCGAATGGGGTAACTATTTTTTTAAAATTCTGTTCCCACGGTGCGAGATAAACGCCCTGTGTTGATTTGTACTTGGTTTTTTTCACCATCGTCCAACTAGATTCTGTATTTATGGTAAGAGTAAAACAACCACCCCCCCAGAATCAAGGTAACCGCTGTTACAGAGCAATCAGATTTATTCAAAAAACTCTAGAGCAGACGAAACGCAATCTGCGCTGTTAGCCAAAAAAGAAGATCATGATAAACGATTACTAAATTATGCTAATTATCCAAATTGTTATAAGCTTAATAAGCTGGTATTTGGTCTGTATTGTTGCGTTCATAGGTTTTGTTGGAATTTATATTTAAAATTCATATTGGATTGCTTATTTAGCTATTCTGGTTCAAATAAGTGCTTTATTTGCTGAGTGATATTGGATAAATATAACGACCACTATCAGGACTAAAAATAAGAATCCTACACATTGTTGAAGGTCAGTAATGGGCAAATAGTCAGACATTAAAGCTGATTTAGAAATTCGATTGGTATCGTAAAAACATTTTATTACGTGTATTGTTCGCTTTTCAGGATTTAGCGTTAACGACTCGTTTGACAGTATGCACTCTATCTGCCCACCATTTTTCTTTGTTTAAATTTGTTTTGGTGACACCTTTTGAGCTGGTAGCCTGCATGACAATGTTGTTGCCCAGATATATCCCGACATGGCCGTAACCGTTGTCCAGGTCGAAGAATATAAGATCGCCCGGCATGGCGCGTTTTAGTTTTACTTTCTTGCCGATGTGAATTTGAGCTTGAGTGGTGCGGGGCAGGGATATTGCAAACTGCTGTTTGAATACTTGCTGTGTAAATCCCGAACAGTCTGCTGCCACCTGGATTTGCTGTCGCCCATAGCCGTAGGGTGTACCTCGCCAATGCGCATAGCTATCTTGTAATTTTTGCTGAATTTGCGGTTGGCTCAAGTAAAGTTGTGTAGCCGCAGTCTGATTGACCGATCTCGGGTATACCGATGTTTTAAATATTGAGCACGATTGCAGTAATAATAATGCGGCAAAAAACAGTATTGTTTTTGGAATTAGTTTATACATTTCAATACTATACCATTATTATTTAAGTTATTACATTACATTCTGGCCAATTAATCTCAGTTCACAGATATGTCAATGAAAGTAATAGCCCACTGTCATACTGACGAGTAGAACGAGGAAGTATCTGCATCAGATGAATTTATTGTCTAAGCGTGTAGCCGGTCTAAAGGAGATTCTTCGGCTACCGCCTCAGAATGACGGTACGTATTTTGGCTAATAGAATCAAAACTCTACTGTCATACTGACGAGTAGAACGAGGAAGTATCTGCTATAGGTGGCATATTTGTTTAAGTGTGTAGCTATTTTGAAGGAGATTCTTCGGCTATCGCCTCAGAATGACAACCTGTATGTGTGGCTGAATAAAATAAGATTCTTCGGCTGTTGCCTCAGAATGACGGCTAATGTCTCTAACCATTTTTCAGTGAATTCAGGTTATTTGGTTTTCAATCGCTTAAACTCCAGTCATGGATCAGGAATTGAACACAGAAAATAAGTTAACGATTCTAGCTGATTTACTTCGTCTTAATCCCAGGTTTACCGTGCTGACTGGCGCCGGTTGCAGCACTGAATCTGGTTTGCCGGCATACCGTGATGAGGACGGTGAGTGGAAGCATTCCAAACCTATGCAGCATCAGGATTTTATGGGTCAAGAATCAAGGCGTAAATTTTATTGGGCCCGAAGCATGCTGGCCTGGCCTACCTTCAAACAAGCTAAACCCAGCCGCGCGCATAGTGCAATTCGTGAGTTAGTTGAGCAACAGTATTGTGGCCAGGTGATTACGCAGAATGTTGATCGCTTGCACCAAATAGCCGGTGTTAGTGATGCGCTGGATTTGCATGGCCGGCTTGATCAAGTCAGGTGCATGGGCTGTCAGCAGTTGAGTTGCAGGGATTCACTGCAATCAATACTCACGTCTTTGAATTCTAATTTTCAAGCATCGAAGAAAGCGCTTAAACCAGATGGGGATGTTGATATAGAAACCGATTTGTTGAATTCATTCAAGGTGCCGAACTGTGAACAGTGTGGTGGGGTATTGAAACCAAACGTAGTGTTCTTTGGTGATGTTTTGGACCCGGAAGTTGTTAAACAAGCAAGCAGCGCGATTGATACAAGTCCCGGTTTGTTAGTCGTCGGTTCATCGTTAATGGTCTACTCCGGTTTACGCTATGTCAAGCAAGCTATTGTCCAGCAAAAACCCGTTGTAATCATCAACCAGGGATTAACCCGTGGTGATGAACTATGCACGCTCAAAATCGAACGGGAAGCAGGCGAAGTATTAACTGATTTGAATAAAATGCTGAAACGCTAAGTTTCTAATGTTTCGTCAAAATAATGCTTTAAATAATCATCAAATGAAACAGAATCACTTGTTTCTCGCTCTAGTTGCTGGTCTAGCGATTCGCGGGCCTGCTGGGTCATGCTTTTTTGCTTTGCATCCGATAGGGGCAATTTAAGGCTTGTTTCATGTTGCTTGGTTTTACGCATGGCATATTCAAAGAATGATTCATCATTGGTTCTCATTTCTTCAATGATTTGAGCCGATGGGGTTAACTCGGCATCATCAACTTTAGCGAACTGGTCGGTTAACGTATCACTGTGCAAGTGATTACCATAGGCTTGATCTAATAATGCTGCAAACGGTTTCAGCTCGGACAATAATTCATGCATTAGTTTTTGTGCGCTAACTTCGTGACCGTCTTGCAACAGTGTCAAACCGGGTTTGCGGCCATGACGAACCATTCGATTACGGTTCTCAGGGATTTCCATTTTCTCTACCTCAGACATGACCGGACTGTCTGCAAACAGACAATACAACAATAATGTGTCTACAAACCGGGTATCTTCGGCTGCAATTCCCACTGGAGAATTGGGATTGATGTCAAGGCAACGCACCTCTATATAACCGATGCCACGTTGTTTTAAGGCAGTGGTTGGTTTTTCACCTGAAGCGGTGACCTGTTTAGGCCGAATAACAGTGTAATATTCGTTTTCAATTTGCAGCAGATTGCTATTAAGCTGCTTATATTCATCGTCAACCTTAACACCGATTTGCTCGTACTCCGGGTAGGGGCGTTCGGTTGCTTCTTTAAGGCTAGCTATATAGGTCGCAACGTTGCATAACCCGATTTTGATTTTTGACTGGGCAATATTTCGATAACCCAGATCGCTCATTCTCAATGTAGTCGCTTCAGGTCCGTAAAAACTGACTTCGTCAAAGGCTTCCAATCCATGTTCGTCATTTTCGCGTAAGAACGATTTGCATACAGCAGGGGAGGCTCCAAAAAGATACAATAATAACCAGCAATGACGATGGAAGTTACGTACCAAATTCATATACAGATTAGAAATTTCTTCCTGAGTCAGTTCTTTGTCAAAGATTGAGTTCAGTAATGCATCCGGCACAGAAAAATTGTAATGAATGCCGGAAATGGTCTGCATGGCACTGCCATAGCGATTACTTAATCCCACTCTGTAAATGTGCTTCATACGGCCGGAATTTGATGATCCGTATTCAGCAATCGGAATGTTAGTGATGCCGGGTAAAAGGCATGGCATAGAGTTCATCCAGATCAGTTCATCATCAATATGCTGATAGGTGAATTGATGCAGTTCTTTAAGGTAGTTCAGGCATTTATCTATATCGGTAAAAACCGGCGTCACAAATTCCAGCAAGCTTTCTGAGAAATCGGTGGTAATGGCCGGGTGGCATAAGGCTGAGCCCAAAGCCGATGGATGAGGCGTCTGAGCAAGATTACCTTGCTCATCCAGGCGCAAACATTCCCGCTCGATGCCGCGGTTTATTTGGGTCAGAAGCTCAAGGTTCTGGGCAGATTCAAGCTTGGTTAAAATTTGTTGCAACATTAGGCCTCATTCTGGGTTCCGTTGAATGTTAAAATACGCACTGGGATGAATTAATAAATGGTTGATCAACAAACGTTAACGATTGCTACCAAGGGTCGGGGTTTTTATGACATTACTCCTGAGGTACAGTTATTTGTTCGGCAATCAGCCGTTGAAAAAGGATTGTGCCATGTCTTTATTCAACACACCAGTGCATCGTTGTTAATTTGTGAAAATGCCGATCCGTTGGTTCGCACTGATGTTGAAGATTTTTTCTCAAGGCTGGTTATTGATGGTGATGAGCGCTATGAACACAGTTATGAAGGCCCGGACGATATGGCCGGTCATTTGCGAACTATTTTAACTGAAACCTCGATTCAGCTGCCAGTTAGCCAGCAACGATTAAATTTGGGTACCTGGCAAGGAATATATGTTTATGAACACCGTTATCGACCCCACCAACGTAAAATTGTACTGACCGTGTATGGCTGATCAGAAACCCGGATTATGCAATGAAACTCTCACGAAATAAAATGCTTCAATCTCAAGCACTTTCTCAGGAATTTATCCTTACCATAGTGGGTCTATGGCATCGTCAAAATTCCCTGCGAGAGCGCTCGATATTATTGCATTTTTTCCTCTCATGACGAATTCCATTACATATTCCGGGTTAAATCGAAAAATCTGCCTGGCGCCGATGATGGACTATACGGATCGCCACTTTCGTTATCTCATGCGTCTGATTTCAAAACGAATGCTGCTTTATACGGAAATGGTGCATTGTGGTGCTATTTTATTCGGCGATCGGGATCGATTTCTGGCGTTTGATTCGATTGAAGAACCTGTCAGTATCCAGTTAGGTGGCAATGATCCTAAACAATTGGCTGAATGCGCGAAGATTGCGGAAGATTATGGTTATAGTGAGGTTAATTTAAATGTAGGATGCCCCAGTGATCGAGTGCAGTCCGGCCAGTTTGGTGCTTGCTTAATGGCTAATCCCCAGCTGGTTGCCGAATGTGTGGCAGCTATGCAGGCAATTGTCTCTATACCGGTCACAGTCAAGAATCGAATCGGCATCGATAAGCACACAGATTATGATTTCTTATATCAATTCGTTACACCAATAGCGCAGGCAGGGTGTACAACATTTATCGTCCATGCGCGTAAGGCATGGTTACAAGGCTTAAGTCCAAAACAGAATCGGGAAATTCCGCCGCTTGAATATGAGAAAGTTTATCGCTTAAAGCAAGATTTTCCAGGTTTGAACATTATTATTAATGGTGGCATTACAGATTATGAGCAAATTGATGTTCATTTGCAGCATGTTGATGGAGTGATGATTGGTCGTAAAGCTTATGATGATCCATATTATTGGCGGGACATCGATCATCGCTATTTCGGTATCCCACGAACAGATATTTCGCGCGAAATATTTGTCAAACAATATGCAGACTATATACAATCTCAGCTTAGCAACGATGTGTATTTAAAACACATGGCCCGCCATATTTTAAATATGTTTGCGGGTCAGCCAGGGGCAAAGGTTTGGCGTCGATTTTTAAGCGAGAATATAAACAATCGCAGCAGCGGTATAGAAATTATTGAGCAGGCGATGGACCTGCAACTAAAGCAATGTGCATGAGGTTATGATATGTTGAAAAAAGTGTTTTTTTTCTTGGTGATAGGTCTTGGTTTAAGTCCGTTTTTTGCACATTCCTATTCAATTAACGATGTAGAGGTCATTCGCTATGGCGAGCGCTATCTAATCACTTTTGAGGCACAGATTGATGCACCGGTAGATAATGTTAAAGCCGTAGTTTACGATTTCGAAGAAGCGAGTAAACTGACGCCAGCAGTATTAAGCACTGAGGTCTATCGCTATGATGATACTACTGCCAGGGTCACTGCAGTCATGCGGCCTTGCTTGTTTATTTTCTGCAGAACGATGGAGAAGCTGACCATTGTTAATCTTGAGGAAGAGCGGATTCACCTCAGAGGCGTTGAGGATGCGGGCAGTTTTCGCAACTCTGACGAGGTCATTAAATTCGATGAGGCTGGTCAGGGAACAAAATTAAAATATAAAGGTGACATCTCGCCCAAGTTTTTTATGCCTTCATGGTTAGGTGTGCGCTTTGTCCGTGGCTCGGTACGCAAATATCTGGGTGATCTACTGGCCAATATCGAAACCAAGGCTAATGGTGGCGCTTAGACTCTGTGAGTGTTCAAGCTGTTGGCCCCAGGCGTTCTGCCCTCTACGTTCCTGCTAATAATCAACGGGCTTTAGCTAAAGCACCGTCACTGGATGCCGATATTTTAATTTACGACCTTGAGGATGCCGTCCTGGCAGATCAAAAGGCATTATCCCGACAGTCGCTAAGCGAACATTTAGCTGTCTCCACACATCGAGCGCAGGTGGTCATCAGAATCAATGCGATTAACAGTGCCGCTTTTTTTGATGATCTAGATTGGTTACAAGGTGGTCAGAATATTGATGCAGTGTTGTTGCCTAAAGCTCGTAGCGAAAATGAAGTCATAGAAACTAAAAATATACTCAACCGTATTGGTCTTGACAAACCAATATGGCTTTTGATTGAGACAGTTGACGCAATTTTAAATCTTGCAGAATTGGTCAAGCAGGTCGATAGGAATGCTGCATTATTACTAGGGGCAGAAGATTTAGCCAGGGAAATGCGAATTAATCCTACTCCGGGGCGTTTGGGGCTGTTGCCGATTTTGACTCAATTGATTTTGCATGGTCGAAGCGCCGGATTGACGATACTTGATGCAATATTCCCTAACTTGGAAAATGAACTTGGATTCAGTCAATCGTGTGAGCAAGCACGTAATTTGGGGTTTGACGGCAAGACACTTATTCACCCTAAGCAAATTGATGTTGCCAACAAAATTTTCTCCCCAACCGAACAAGAAATAGAACGTGCACAAAAGATTATTTCTGCATGGAGCAATAAAGAGGCTCAGCACGGTGTTGTATTGGTTGACGGTGATGTGGTTGAACAATTGCATGTCGAACAGGCCCGGGAATTGTTACAACGCGCTCAGTTTAATTTATGAGGGTTATATTGACTTAAGGTAATGATCTTTTAAAATTCATGCCTGCCCGGATTTAAGTCAAAAATTATTACCAATGACAATTTCTATCAAGGCTATATCGCTTAGTAAAAACTATGCACATAGTACAGTTGTGGACAATATCAGCTTTGCAGCAAACCAAGGTGATGTTGTCGGTTTTTTGGGGCCAAACGGTGCGGGTAAGACGACTACCATGCGTATGTTGACAGGATACTTATTACCTGATGCTGGCTCAGTCGAAGTGTGCGGAATAAATATTCATACCAAACCTATGCTGGCCAAAGAAAAAATTGGTTATTTACCCGAAGGCGCGCCTCTTTATCCTGATATGAGTGTACTTGAGTTTTTGAAGTTTGTCGGTCGGGTGCGAAAAATCGGTACAAAATCACTGGCTGATCGACTCGAACAGACCATAGACCGCATACAGCTGCATACGGTTTTAGGCAAGCGCATTGATAATTTATCCAAAGGTTTTAAACGGCGCGTGGGGATTGCCCAAGCGATTTTGCACGACCCCGAAATATTGATTATGGATGAGCCTACTGATGGTTTGGACCCGAATCAAAAACTTGAGGTCAGAAATTTAATCCGCGAAATGGCAAAAGATAAAGTCATTATTTTATCGACACATATTCTGGAAGAGGTTGATGCAGTGTGTAACCGAATTTTGTTGATTGCGGGAGGCAAGTTATTGGCAGATAAAAGACCGGAAGAATTAATGCTTGCTCACCAGAATTCACTGGAAAAAGCTTTTTTGAACCTCACTCAAGGACAGCAGGATCGAACCTGATGAATGCAATAGTGACAGTCGCCAGGCGTGAACTGCAACAATATTTTTCTACGCCTTTGGCCTATGTGTTTTTAGTTATTTTTTTGATTCTGTGTAGTGTGTTCACCTTTTATATTGGTAATTTTTTTGGTCGGGGGCAAGCCGATCTGGTTTCCTTTTTTATGTTCCATCCCTGGCTGTTTCTATTTTTGATTCCTGCATTGGCCATGCGCTTGTGGGCAGAAGAAAGAAAGACCGGAACTATTGAATTACTGTTAACCATGCCGCTGACAACAACGCAGGTGGTTATTGGGAAATTTCTGGCAACCTGGTTATTTATAGGTATGGCATTGGCTTTGACTTTTCCGTTGTGGGTGACCGTCAATGTGCTTGGCGAACCTGACAATGGAGTGATTGCGATTAGTTATCTGGCCAGTTTTTTGTTGGCTGCACCTTATCTGGCCATTAGTGTCTGCATGTCCAGTTTGACTCGAAACCAGGTGATTGCATTTGTATTAAGTGTCGCAATGTGTTTATTATTTATGCTGAGTGGTTTTAACGCGGTAACTGACCTTGTGACAGGCTGGGCACCATTGTGGTTAGTCGACACAGTGCAATCGTTTAGCTTTTTGACGCACTACACAGCGCAAATGATCAAAGGTGTAGTCAGTTTGAAGAATATTGTATTTTTTACGGCATTAACGGCTTTTTTCCTGTTTGCCAATGTCATTATGATTGAACAAAACAAAGCACAGTAATGAAAGCTAAACAAAGAGCATCTTACTTCGGATGGTCAGAGTTGTTGCTGGCGCTGCTGGCTACAGTGTTGGTTATCATGCTATCAAACCGCTATTTGTCTACGGTTAGATTGGATACCACCGAGAATAAAATTTATACCGTTTCACCCGGCACTAAACGTATTCTTTCTGATTTATCACAGCCGCTGAATCTAAAGTTTTTTTATTCTAAAACGCTGGCAACCCAACTGCCGGGCATTGGTGTCTACAGCGAACGAGTAGCGGATATGTTGAGAGAATATCAACGTCTTGCGGGAGATAAAATCAAGGTTGAGCAAATTGACCCCGAACCTTTTTCAGAGCAGGAGGACAATGCTGTTGCAAATGGGCTCAACGGGGTGCCCATAGATCAGTCCGGTAACCGTTTTTATTTTGGTCTGGTCGGTACCAATTCAGTTGATGGCCGGGAAGTTATCGGGTTTTTCTCGCCGGAGCGTGAACAACAATTAGAATATGATTTGAGCCAGCTTATTTATCGGCTTAATGCAGCCCAGCAAACCAGGGTGGGTATTCTGACTACTCTGCCGGTGCAAGGTGATCCGCAAGCGGCCGTGTTTGGCATGCCGTCCCAACCCTGGTTTAGCTTACAGCAGTTAAGCGAGTTGCATGAGGTTGAATACCTGGATGCCGAACTTGATACACTGGAGCAGGACTTTTCTGTAGTGCTGATTATCCACCCCTCATCATTATCTAAGCAAACATTGTTTGCTATTGATCAGTATGCATTAAGCGGCGGTAAACTGATTATGTTCGTTGATCCTTATGCCGAATCATCCCAAGTACCAGATCAATTAAATTCACAGCGGGGTGGTTTGTCCGGGGATGAATCTTATGTTGAGACATTATTGACAAATTGGGGCGTGATGATAGATGCCGGTAACGTTGTTGCTGATTTAGATAATTCCTTGCGTGTGCAATCTGCTGCATCGGGCCGACCAGAAGTCGTCGATTACCCAATCTGGTTCATGTTAAATCAGGGCAATATGAATGCTGATGATCCAGCTTTTCAACAATTGGGTGAAATTGTAATGGCATCAGCAGGTGAATTGCAAAAACCAGAGAATGCGGCAACAGAACTAACACCATTGCTTACAACTGCCGACAATGCTTCGTTGATTAATACGCAATCTCTCAGGTTTCAAACTGATCCCAAAGAAATTCTCAAGCAATATCAACCTGGTCAATCAAGCAAGATAGTGGCAGCTAGAGTGGCAGGTAAGGTTAAGACCGCATTTCCTGATTATCAACCCGAACCGGTCGTAGATGAAAATAGCGATGATCCGCTTCCACAGAACTCGCAGGCTCCAACCATCGAACAAGTCAATGAGGGAACCATTAATGCGGTAGTGATAGCGGATACCGATTTGTTGCGGGATCAGTTTTGGGTACAAGTACAGAATTTTCTCGGTTCGACTATCGCGATACCATCTGCCGGCAATGGTAAACTGTTAGCCAATCTCGTCGATCAGATGTCAGGCAGTCCGGACTTAATCAGCGTGCGTAATCGGGGCAGTAACAACCGTCCATTTACTTTAGTAGAAGAAATCAGGCAGGCAGCGGATCAAAACTTTTTGCAAAAAGAGCAGGAGTTGATTGCAGAACTAGAGGAGACAGAAAGTAAATTACTGCAACTTGAACAAGCGAAAGATACCAGTAACAGCGCAATTCTGAGTGCTGACCAGCAGCAGGAAGTAGACAGTTTTACCAACAAAAAATTGACCATCCGTAAACAGCTCAGGCAGGTTCGACATTCTCTGCAAAAAGATATTCAGCGGCTCGAATCCATGGTCAAAGTTGTAAATCTCGCGCTTATGCCGCTGTTAATAACATTGTTTGGCCTGGTCTTGCTGTTTCTTAAATCTCGCAGGACCAACTGAAGGTGTTAAATAAAAAAGTAATATTAATTTTATTTACATTTTGCTGCTTGCTATTTGCGGTGTTGTTTTATGCCAGGGAGCCATTAACTGTACGACTCAGCGATGAACAGGAATTATTCATTCCTGAATTACCCCAACGGTTAGTCGACGTGAAGAGTATATTACTTGAATCAAGCGAAGGTTCAGTCGAGCTAAGAGAAGTCGGCGAGCAATGGCAGGTAGCTTCAAAAAGTAATCATCCTGCTGATATCTCGCAAATCAGGCAGTTGCTTTACGGTGTTGCAGAGTTAGAAATATTGGAAGTTAAGACATCAAATGAATTGTTACTTGGAGAGATAGGCTTGGCAAAAGACGATGAAGATTCGATCCGAGTAATATTTAATGATCAAGATGGCGGCGCTGTTGCAGACATTTTATTTGGCAAATCACAAACTTCGTTATCGGGCGAGGGTAAAAACTGGTTTATCAGACAATTTAAAAGTCCACAGTCCTGGCTAGTCAGCGGTGATGTGAATCTTTACAAATCGGATTATCAATGGCTGGATAAAGCTATACTGTCACTCAATCAGAGTGAAATAAAACAAATAGAGCTGCATTCTGAAGAGAATCAGACGGTTAAAATTGTGAAGCTACAGCAAGAAAGTGATTTTGAACTTGCTGATTTAGACGAGGGCGAAACCGCTGAATCTTATAAAATTCAGCAAATTGTCGAGTCGGTCAGCAATTTACTGTTTGATGATGTAAGACTCAGAGATAACGCTGTTATAACGACCGATGCTAAAGCAATTAACCTACAAACCAAAGATGGTTTGATGATTCTAATTCTAATCACCGATGTAGAGCAGGGGTGGATTGTTTTACAAGCTATAGCCAGCTCAGCAGATGAATCTGTAAACGAAAAAGCCGAAAAGTACAATAAACGCTGGGCCGACTGGGAATACCAGATTCCAAAACCTAAGATTGAACAATTATTACGTAAACAACAGGACTTAATTAAATCTAAAGAAACGTCTTAAACGTTGTTTGCACTTGCCAGATATTCGATGTCAGTTAAAATTCGATTTATTCTAAATCCGTTCCCAAGTGGAGACTAACATGTCCGAAAAATTGAACCGCTATAGTTCTCGCATTACTCAACCTCGCTCCCAAGGTGCCTCTCAAGCTATGCTTTACGGCACCGGCATGACTGAGCCGGACATGTCCAAGCCACAGATCGGCATTGCCAGTATCTGGTGGGAAGGTAATACCTGTAACATGCACCTCAATGATCTTGCCGCTAAAGTCAAAGACGGGATGGCCAGTGCCGATATGGTCGGTATGCGTTTCAATACCATTGGTGTGAGTGACGGCATCTCTATGGGTACTGAAGGGATGAGTTATTCTTTGCAGTCTCGTGACATTATTGCTGATTCGATTGAAACGGTAGTCAGTGCACAATGGTATGACGGTGTAATTACTATACCTGGTTGTGACAAGAATATGCCGGGCTGCATTATGGCCATGGGGCGTTTAAATCGCCCGGGATTGATGGTTTACGGCGGTACGATTAAGCCGGGACACGCCAATAAACAGGTTTTAGATATCGTATCCGCGTTCCAAAGCTATGGCGAGTACATTGCCGACAAAATTGACGATGATACCCGCCAGCAAATCGTCAGGCATGCTTGTCCTGGAGCCGGTGCATGTGGAGGTATGTATACGGCTAATACCATGGCCAGTGCGATTGAAGCTTTGGGCATGTCATTACCATATAGTTCATCTACGCCTGCAACTGATCAGCTTAAACTTGATGAATGTGCAAATGCAGGAGCGGCGGTTCTGAATTTACTTAAAATGGATTTGAAGCCGCGTGACATCATGACCCGTGAGGCCTTCGAAAATGCCATGGTGATAGTCAGTATTTTAGGGGGGTCGACCAATGCAGTGCTTCATTTAATCGCTATGGCCAGGTCAGTTGGGGTTGAATTGACAATTGATGACTTTCAGGCGGTCAGTGATAAAACACCTTATATAGCTGACCTTAAACCCAGCGGCAAATATGTGATGGAGGATTTGCACAATATCGGCGGCGTTCCGGCGGTAATGAAAATGTTATTGCAAGCAAACATGATTAATGGTGATTGCATGACGGTAACAGGCAAGACAATAGCTGAGAATCTTGAGAGTGTTGCTGATCTGGGCAATGAACCCAAAATTATTTACCCGCTTGATCAACCCATCAAGTCAACCAGCCACATACAAATTTTGAAAGGCAATTTGGCCCCTGGCGGTGCCGTTGCAAAAATCACCGGCAAGGAAGGGGAGGTTTTTAAAGGCTCCGCCCGAGTATATGATGCTGAGGAGGATATGCTTAAAGGTTTGGAGCAAGGTGAAATTAAAAAAGGGGACGTGATTGTGATTCGCTATGAAGGGCCAAAAGGCGGCCCGGGTATGCCGGAGATGTTAACGCCGACTTCAGCCATCATGGGGGCCGGACTGGGTGACCATGTTGCCTTGATTACAGATGGCCGATTCTCTGGGGGGTCGCATGGCTTTATTATTGGTCATGTTGTGCCGGAAGCGCAGGAAGGCGGACCCATCGGATTATTACAAAACGGCGATATGATTGTTATCGATTCAGTTAATAACCGGCTTGATGTGGATTTATCCGAAGACGAGATTAACCGCCGTCATAGTGCCTGGACAATGCCCGAATACAAAGCCAGGCGTGGAACACTCTATAAATATATAAAAAACGTCAAAACGGCCAGTGAAGGTTGTGTGACCGACGAATAGTATTTTATAGCGCTGGATCTACAACTGTTGGCCCGACAAAGCTTAAGGCTAGTGTCAAACTAATAGCTTGAGCAAAGAAACCCAATATAAACGCGGCGAAAAAAGAGCTTTCTAGTGCGTTTTTTAAAATATAGGCGACGATAATCAGATTCCATAAACTGATAAAAAATATAAACATCAGGCCGTTATTAATTGCGATTTGTCCATCCTGCAGCAGGGGGATATCATTCGCAAAAGGGATAGCAACAAGTTGCAATAAAAAACTTGTCCCAAATAAAGCCGTGATGGTTTGGGGCCAACGCATATGGAAACCCTTGATTCTTAACAGCAGCCAGATAACTGCAGCATAAAGTGCGACCTGGCTCAAGGCAAATAGCAGAATTTGATTGCTGGACTCCTTGTTTATTCCCGCAACCATTGTTGCCCCAATAATAAGTACCGTTGAGACAATGACCCACTGTCGATCAGCCGGTAAATCTTGTGGTTTGGCTTTAAAAAAGCAAATTTTGAATAATGTTTCGAAAAAAACGAGCATATAATCGTGCGCTGTCAGCAAAAAACCAGCCGCAATTGTAGCCGAATCATGGATAAAAAACTTAAAACTGAATACAAAATCATTACTTCAATATCACAGTGGCAAGAATTTGCAAGTTGCTTCACAGAAACAGACTGGGTTGGCCTGGATACAGAGTTCATGCGCGACAGAAGCTATTATCCACAGCTTTGCCTGGTGCAGTTATCTTGCTCTCAAGGTGAGATTTGTCTTGACCCTATGGCATTTGATTGTGCGCAGATTCTGACAGCTGTGTTGACTGACGAGAATATAGTTAAAATCATTCATTCCGCATCCCAGGATATTGAAGTGCTGGGGTACTATTGCGAATCAAGTATAAAAAATGTTTATGATACGCAACTGGCTGCAGAGTTCTGTAATTTGGTGCCACAAATGGGTTATGCGACCTTGGTAAATGAGTTGCTGAAAATAGATTTGCCAAAGTCTGAAACACGTAGCAATTGGGCTAAGCGGCCACTAACCAAACAGCAGATTGAATATAGTTTGAATGACGTTCGATACTTAAAAGCTTTATATGATTCGTTGAATGAAAAATTAGAACAAAACCAAAAGCTACAATGGTTTAAGCAAGAACAAGCATTTGACCTTAAGCGTATGCAGCAGTTCCATGTTGATGCCAATAATGCCTATAAAAGCTTCAAGTCTTCACACCGTTTGCCGAGCAAAAACCAGCAAGTGGTAAAGCAACTGCTGATCTGGCGAGAGCAAACCGCCCAACAAACCAACCAGCCTAGAAACTGGGTGTTGGCAGACAAATCGATTACCAAAGTCGGTACAATTTTGCCCATGGATATAAACACATTGCAATCATTGCTCATGGATGATGTGCGGTTTAAGAAGCGATATTTGGGTGAGGTGTTGGCATGTGTTGAAGCGGGATTAAAACAACCCAATGAACCGGTCTGGTTTTCACAGGAACAACTTCCGGAATCGCAAAAACAACAAGTCAGGGAGTTACGTCTGAAGCTAGAGCAAAAAGCAGTCGAATATCAAATACCCGCCACCCGATTAGCGACTCGAAAAGAAGTGGTTAGCTATGTAAGAAACAAAACAGGTAAATTGACCCATGGCTGGCGTCAGGAAATTTTGAATACGCTCAAATGATGAACACCTAACGAGGGACAAGCAAGTACATCTTTCCGCTTTGATTCATATTACCAGCCAGGTATTCGGCTTGTATTCCCCGCCCAAAAAACACATCGGCACGAACGTGGCCTTTAATCGCAGCACCGGTATCCTGGGCGAACATTAATCGTCTAAATATCTGGGGTTCACCGTTAGCATTCGGTAACGTGGTTTCGAGCCAGACAGGGCTACCCAATGTGACATGTTCAGGATCTATGGCAATACTGCGCTGAGGAGTAAGCGGTACATTTAATGAACCTCGTGGGCTGCTTTCATTTTTCGGGGTGTCGACCAAATCGAAGAAAATATAACGCTTGTTCTGTTGTAATACCCCAGTTGCCTGCCCGGGGTGTGTGACCAACCAGTTTTTTAAAGTTTCGAGTGATACGTTTTCCTTTAACATCTGGCCGTTGTTAATTAATACTTTGCCGATGGAGGTGTAGTTATGTCCGTTGTTACCGGCATAAACCAGGGACTTCTGACTCCCATCTTTAAGTTGCACACGTCCGCTGCCCTGGACATGAAGAAAGAACAAGTCATAAGGGTCGTTGGTCCAAAGCAAAATGTCATTTTTGAATTTTTCCGGCTGGCTATCAATTTGCTTACGTGTTAATGAGCGTAAATCTGTGTTTGCAGGCTTTCTATAGACAGGATATTTGTAATCACTGTCTTTTGTTAAGCTGCCTGCCAGTACAGGTTCGTAATAACCCGTGATAATCCCTTCTGTTGTGCCGTCATTGTTTTTGATCGGTTCAAGAATGAAATTTTCTTCGAAGAAGGATTTGATTTGCGGATCTGTAGGTGAAATACGATCGGCTATATTACAAAGGTTGATCCATTTTATGAGTTGTTTTTTTCGTAGTCCAGTGCAGGAATTTTTCCAGGCGCTCCAGATTTGTTGCATGTCGTCACTGTTCCAATCATCTTGTCCAGCTAAACTATTTTGAGCTGCATTTAAATGGCTTGCCGAAGCAAATATTAAGCTCGACAGGGTAAAAATAATTAATCTTAAGTTCATAAAAATTGAGTAAAACTCTAAGCTATTGGATTCATAAGCAATTCAGGCAAAAGCTCTATAATTTCTGCATGTTAAACCTAACATGCTGTATTTATTGAGCTGAAACACCAAAGTATAAATGGTATATTACTTTTCAAGTCTTAAGAAACCGTTAATGACAAGGAAATCCACAATTTATTTAGCTGTTGTTGCCATGCTCGCAGGCGGTTTTTCCTATAGCTGTTTAGCTCAGTCAAAGTCTAAAAATAAGTCTTATAATTCAAACTCGTATCCAGCGAAACAAAAAGCAGTTCGCCATGTTAAAAACCAAACAGGTGGCAGAGTACTGGATGTCAAACAACAATCATCAGGAAATAATAATGTTTGGAGAGTTAAATTTCTTAAGGATGGAAAAATTCAATATATGGACGTTGCTCCTCAGTCAGCCAACGATTAATCAAAATCTCTTACTTACAGGACAAACAGAATAATGCGTGTATTAGTAATTGAAGACGAACAGAATTTGCGTGATCAGTTAGCTCAAAAGCTAAGGGAATCCGGATATGTGGTCGATACTGCCGAAGATGGTGAGACCGGACTTTATTATGCACGGGAGTATCCGGTTGATGTGGCCATAGTTGATATTGGTCTACCTAAACTCAGCGGTGTTGATTTGATTAAAACACTTAGAACGGAAGGGCATACTTATCCGGTATTGATATTAACTGCACGTTCACGCTGGCAGGAAAAAGTTGAAGGCCTGGAGGCCGGCGCGGATGATTACATGGTTAAACCGTTTCATGTAGAGGAACTATTAGCCAGGCTGCGAGCTTTGGTACGTCGTGCTGCCGGAGTGGCTGATTCAGTTGTGCGTTGCGGCGAAATCGAGATGGATACCCATTCCCAAGCAGTTTCCGTATTCGGAAAAGAACTGGACCTGACCGCCTATGAGTATCGCCTGTTGCAATACTTGATGCTGAATACGGGTAAAGTAATTTCCAAATCGGAGCTGACAGAGCATATTTATGAAGAAGATGCAGAGCGTGACAGCAACGTAATTGAAGTATTTATCGGGCGTTTGCGGCGTAAGCTTGATCCGGAAAATGAAATTCAACCCATAGAAACTTTGCGTGGGCGAGGTTACCGGTTTAATATTCCATTTTCATAAGCTGTTTGCCGGAATGATTTTTTGTGTACACTTACACCTCATCTGAAATCATGTGCCCATTCAGGCAAAGCCATTTATAATTAATTTGTGCAAATTTCGTTACGCAAGCGATTATTCCTATCTGCAATTGTAGTTTTAATCTGTTTTTTAGGGGTAACCGGTTTAGCATTAGATCGCGCTTATCAAGATAGTGTCACGACATCGCATCGTGAGGCCTTAATCGGCTATCTTTATGCATTTTTAGCCGCTTCCGATGTCGATGAAAATGGTTTGTTAAATGTTGCTAATAATCTTCTTGAGCGACGTTTTTCGCTACCGGGGTCAGGTTTGTATGCGTCGGTAATTGTCTCTGACGACAGTAGACAAATCTGGGCTTCACCATCATTATTGGGTGTTGAACTGCCTTCTATTCCAATGCTTAACACTGGAGTGATGTCATTTTCTCAGCAATTTAATTCTAAACAAGAGGGCTTTTTTGTCCTGAATTTCGGTGTGGCCTGGCAGCTTAATAATGATTTCATTCGTTATGTTTTCACCATAGCTGAAGATTTAGACCGTTACCAAAATGAAATCAGCACCTACCGCAAAACGCTATGGTTCTGGTTGGGTGCATTAGCGATATTATTATTGGTTGTCCAGGGTTTGGTTGTGCAGTGGGGATTACGACCATTACGCAAAGTGGCTGATGAAATCCGTGCAATTGAGGGTGGCGAAAAAGATTCATTGAGTGGAGTCTACCCCAAAGAATTATCTCACCTGACCAATAATATTAATGACTTGATTCGAAATGAGCGTAATCACTTGATTCGTTATCGTAATACCCTGGGGGATCTGGCCCACAGTTTGAAAACACCGTTAGCGGTATTGCAAGGCTATTTTGAGCAAACTAATACGGATTCCGATGCCAAAGAGACAGCGTCGGCTCAACTATGGCGGATGCAAGAAATCGTTGATTATCAGCTTCAGCGTGCAGCCGTTTCGGGCAAACAGACGTTTAACAAGCCGGTAGAAATATTGCCGGTTGCCGATCAAATCATTAATGCTTTAGACAAGGTTTATATTGCCAAGCAAATCGCCACGCAAACAGATATTGATGCAGAGCTTAAATTCTATGGTGAGAAAGGAGACCTGATGGAAGTGCTCGGAAATATTTTTGATAATGCCTATAAATGGGCCAAGTCCAGGATTGAGATTTCTATTCGTGCTAATGAACAAACCGATAAACGTCGTCCGGCCATTCAGATTACCGTTGAAGACGATGGGCCCGGTATTGACCGGGAGAAAATCAATAGAATCACTCAACGAGGTGTAAGAGGCGATGAGCGAGAAGGACCGCCGGGACAAGGTATCGGATTAAGCGTGGTACAGGATATTGTGGAAAGTTATTCAGGCGAACTTTCATTTTCTGAGACAGCCTTAGGAGGTTGTAAAGTGTCTATCCATTTTCCGGCTTATTAGCCGTTTATTTAGCCGTTGCGGCTGTATCTAAATCGTTGATTTTTTACCAGGAATCGCTTGTGACTGGCAATTAGCCGATATACAATACCCGACCTTTGCCATGGGGTATGCCCAGGCAATTATTAGACACTCACCTGGATTTATTCACAATATGAACCGTTGTTAGCACAACCCTCCGGGATGAGTACATTAAATTATAGAATTTTTTGAGGAATATATGACATTATCAGCTGAACAAACGGCCAAGATTGCAGGTGAATATGCAACCAGCCCCAATGATACGGGATCGCCTGAAGTACAGGTGGCATTGATGACAGCACGAATTCAGGATTTATCCGGACATTTCAAGACCCATATTCATGATCATCATTCTCGTCAAGGGCTTTTACGCTTAGTAAACAAAAGACGTAAACTGCTTGATTATCTTAAAGCGAAGGATGTTGAACGCTATAGAAATTTAATTGCGAGACTGGGTTTACGCAAATAATATTGTAGGAAGTTGGGAAATAAATAATCGAGTCTTCAGGGAAGGCTCACAAGTAGGAAAAACGAGTGAATCAAAATAAAATCACTAAAACCTTTCAGTACGGGCAACACGAAGTTAAGTTAGAAACAGGTCGTATTGCAAAACAAGCATCATCAGTTATAGCAAGCATGGGCGATACGGTCGTATTAGCAACCGCTGTGGGCCGGGAAGATGCAGAACCAATGAGTTTTCTGCCATTAACTATTGATTATGAAGAACGAACATATGCCGCCGGTAAAATTCCAGGCGGTTTTTTTAAACGTGAAGGAAGACCTTCAGAAAAAGCGATTTTGACCTGTCGATTGATTGACCGACCAATGCGGCCTTTATTTCCTAAGGGTTTTGCTCAAGAAGTACAGGTTGTGGTCACAGTATTGTCTCTTGACCCGGAAATTAATGCCGATATCGTCGCAATGCTGGCTGCATCAGCCGCAGTCCAGGTTTCCGGTATTCCCTTTGACGGCCCGATGGGCGCTTGTCGAGTTGGGTTTGTTGATGGTCAATATGTCTTGAATCCTTCTGCCTCTCAACTAAGCAAACAATCTCGATTGGATCTGGTTGTGGCCGGTACAGAAGATGCGGTATTAATGGTTGAATCCGAGGCTGATGTTTTAACAGAGCAAGAGATGCTGGGCGCGGTCATGTTTGGTCATGAAAATCTGGCCGCTGCATGTAAAGCCATTAATGAACTGGCAACAGAAGTGGGACGCCAAGTTTGGGACTGGCAGCCGACTGAATCAGATGAAGCTCTGGTACAGCAGGTCAAGGATGCTGCACAGGAACAAGTCCTTAATGCTTATATGATCGCTGAAAAAACACAGCGTCAGGACCAGCTCAAAGATATTCGCGAGAAGATTATTGAGCAATTTGCCGGCGAAGACGAAGATAAAAGTGATGATGTTTATGCGGCGATTAGCTCCTTGGAGAAAGATATTGTTCGAGGTCGTATCTTAGCCGGTGAGGCCCGTATAGATGGTCGTGATACTAAGACTGTACGTCCAATCGATATAGAATTGGGCTTATTACCACGTACCCATGGGTCAGCTTTATTTACCCGTGGTGAGACGCAGGCGCTTGTAGTGGCGACACTGGGTACCGAGCGTGATGCACAGGTGATCGATGCCATCGAAGGTGAGTACAAACAACCCTTTATGCTGCACTATAACTTTCCACCATACTGTGTGGGAGAAACCGGCCGTGTGGGTTCACCCAAACGACGTGAAATCGGTCATGGGAATCTGGCTAAACGAGGTGTAGCTGCAGTATTGCCTAAACCCGAAGATTTTCCATATGTTATCCGAGTGGTATCGGAAATTACCGAATCCAACGGTTCTAGTTCAATGGCCAGTGTGTGCGGCACCAGTTTGTCACTGATGGATGCAGGGGTCAACATCAAAGCACCGGTTGCAGGCGTGGCTATGGGTTTAATTAAAGACGATGATCGCTATTCAGTACTGACCGATATTCTGGGTGATGAAGATCATCTGGGTGACATGGATTTCAAGGTGGCTGGAACTCAAACGGGAGTTACGGCATTACAAATGGATATTAAGATTCAGGGCATTACCAAGGAAATTATGGAAGTTGCTCTGGAACAGGCTCGAGAAGGGCGCTTGCACATTCTTGACGAAATGGCAAAAGCCATTGACGCTCCCAGAGCGGAAATGTCTGACTACGCACCACGAATCATCACTATTAAAATTCCAACCGATAAAATCAGGGATGTTATTGGCAAGGGCGGTGCAACCATCCGCTCTATCTCGGAGGAAACCGGTGCAACCATTGATATCGACGATGATGGCACAGTTAACATCGCTTCAGTTGATAATGCGGCAGGCCAACAAGCCAAGAAACGTATCGAAGATATTACCGCTGATGTCGAAGTCGGTAAGATTTATAACGGCCGGGTGGTCAAATTGATGGAATTCGGTGCTTTTGTAAATATTCTGCCGGGTCGTGATGGATTATTGCATATTTCACAGATTTCCAATGAGCGGGTCGAAAAAGTCAGTGATGAATTAAGTGAAGGTGACATTGTTGACGTAAAAGTGCTGGAAGTGGATAAACAAGGTCGAATTCGGCTTAGCAAGAAAGCGATTACCGAAGAAGAGGCTGCATAGTCTGAGCTGAGGTTTGATACTAAAAGGGGCTTTGATGGCCCCTTTTTGATGTAAAGACCTGTATTCGAATATATACCAATAAAAACAATACCTTACCGTCACTCTGACGAGTGTAACGAGGAAGAATCTGTTTCAGATAATATGATTATCTAAGCGTGTAACCGATTTAAAGAAGATTCCTCGGCTATCGCCTCTGAATGACGGACTATAATATTTTAGGTCTATACCGATTTTTCTCCGAACTCATTAGTTTAAATAGATTTTGCTATGAAATTACTAATCCAAAGAGTAATAAAGGCCAGTGTAGACGTTGACCAACAACGGGTTGCTCAAATTGACCATGGCTTATTAGTTTTGGTCGGTTTTGGTCATGATGACGGTCCGGAAAAATTACCTAAAGCTGTCGACAAGCTGGTTAATTTGAGAATCTTTGCAGATCAAAAAGGGCGCTTTCAGTATTCGGTCTTAGATCAGGGTAAATCTGTTCTGCTAGTGCCCCAGTTCACACTTTACGCTAGCACCTCTTCTGGGCGTCGACCTGACTTTATTAATGCTATGCCGCCGACTGAGGCGGAGCAATTGTTTAATCAATTTTGTGGTTTGTTACAACAATGTCAATTACAAAAACTTGAAAAGGGTGTTTTTGGTGCAGACATGAAAGTTTCCTTGATTAATGACGGCCCAGTGACATTAATGATTGAACTCTAATGCTTTGATTTTGAACTAAAGTGTGCTATAAACGCGCAACCTTTGAATCAACCGATTTGAAGGAATAGTCACGCAGGCTAACTTGGGTTGTCCGGGTGCCTTTGACAAGGTCGGCAATCAGGTCTGCGGAAGAAGAACCCGAACTATGGAGTAATATTAAATGGGTAGCACTGTAACCATGCGCCAGATGCTAGAGGCTGGCGTTCACTTTGGCCATCAAACTCGTTATTGGTCGCCGCAAATGTCGCCATATATCTTTGGTGAGCGAAACAAAATCCACATTATTAACCTAGAAAAGAGCTTGCCTCTTTATAACGAAGCAGTGAATTTTCTGGGCAAGTTAGCCTCTCGGGGTGGGCAAATCCTAATTGTCGGCACTAAGCGTGCGGCCAGTGAGCTGGTTAGAGAGCAAGCTAAAATATGTGATTGTCCGTATGTTAACCATCGTTGGTTAGGAGGCATGCTGACTAATTTTAAAACAGTACGTAACTCGGTCAATCGTCTTAATGAGCTTGATACTCTGATTGATGAGGGCGGTCTGGAGCGAGTTAACAAAAAAGAAGGCCTGAGCATTCAGCGTGAAAGAGATAAACTTGATCGTAGTTTGGCCGGCATTCGTAACATGACATCTTTGCCCGATGCGTTATTCATTATCGATGTAGACCAGGAAAGTATTGCAGTCAAAGAAGCTAACCGACTGGGCATACCTGTGGTTGCGATTGTCGATACCAATTCAACAACTGATGGTGTCGATTATCTGGTGCCAGGTAACGATGACTCAATTCGAGCCATTGAACTTTATTTAAGTGGCGTATGCCAAGCCATTAAAGAGGGTAAAGATAGCGCCAGAACCATTGGTGCCGGCGGTGAAAAATATGTTGAGGTTTCTGAAGACGGTAGCAACCGAGGCGCCCGGAAAAAAGCAACAAAAACAGTCACTAAGAAAAAAGTAACGACTAAAGTAGTGAAAAAAGTGGTTAAAAAAGCATCAGTAACTACTGCGGTCGCAGATAGTGCAAATGAAGACGCTGAAGCAGGCATAGAAACCGAGAAAGTAGTTGCACAAGCCGATGTTACAGAGGCACAAGATGAAGCTGCAGCACCAGCTGTTGCTGAAACTGAATCAGCACAAAAGCCTGCACAAGCCGTTGAGGCCGAAGCCGAATCTCAAGATGAAGCCGTAACCGAGCCGGTTGTTGAGGGCGAGTCAGCACCAGAAATGGAACAAGCTGTTGAGCCAGATGTTGAAGCTGTAGCAGAATCTTCTGAGCAGGTTGAAACTGCAACCGAGCAAGATGTAATGGCCGAAGAACCGGTTGCTGACACAGAAGAACAGACTGAACCAAAAGCGTAGTGATATAAGCTTTAAACGATTAAGAGGTAAAACATGACAGTTACGGCGGCAATGGTAAAAGAGTTACGTGAGCGTACTGGTGCCGGTATGATGGAGTGCAAAAAAGCACTGACAGAAACAGACGGTGATATGGATGCGGCTGTGGAAGCATTGCGCAAAAAAGGCGCAGCAGCGGCAGATAAAAAGTCATCACGGATTGCAGCTGAGGGCATTATTGCTATCAAACAATCAGATGATGCGAAATCGGCGTGTATTCTTGAAGTCAATTGTGAAACTGACTTTGTGGCTAAAGATGGATCATTCAGCCAGTTTGCGGCAGACGTTGCTGATGTGGTTCTTTCTAATCAGCCTGATAGTGTTGATAGCCTGGCTGAACTTCAGCTCAATGGTGATAAATCAGTTGATCAAGCCAGAGCTGAGTTAATAGGTAAGATTGGTGAAAATATCAGTATCAGACGATTTCAGGTTATTAATGCTGGTCAAGAGCAGTCCATTTCAGGTTATTTGCACGGCAATAGAATTGGTGTGCTGGTTACCGCGACTGGTGAACCAACAGTTGGTCGTGATGTGGCCATGCATGTTGCTGCGAGTCGGCCGCTGAGCATAAGCGCCGACGAAATTCCTCAAGATGTGATTGAAAAAGAGAAGGAAATATTTAAAGCACAGGCTGAGGATTCAGGTAAGCCGGCCGATATTGTTGAGAAAATGATTACCGGCCGCATGCAGAAATTCATGAAAGAAAATACCTTGCTGGGCCAGCCATTTGTTAAGGACCCTGATCTGACAGTCGAAAAATATTTAGCTCAGCATGATACAGCTGTGGCTGCCATGATTCGTTATGAAGTAGGTGAAGGCATTGAAAAACGGCAGGATGACTTCGCCGCTGAAGTAATGGCGCAGGCTAAAGGAGCTTAGATTGGACGAGACCGAGCCGGGTAATACAGGGGCAAGCAATCCCAAATATAAACGTATTTTATTAAAGCTTAGTGGTGAAGCACTGAGTGGTGATTCCGGCTTCGGTATTGATCCCGATACCCTCAATCGAATCAGTGAGGAGATTGCAGAGGTATCGCGTCTTGGCATTTCGGTGGGGCTTGTTATCGGTGGCGGCAATTTTTTTCGGGGCGTCAGTGCGGCGGCAGCAGGGATGGAACGGGTCAGCGCCGATCACATGGGTATGCTGGCTACTGTCATGAATTCACTGGCCTTGCAACAGGCGCTGCAACAGCGGGAAATTCCAACCCGGGTGCAATCGGCCATTCCTATCACACCGGTTGCCGAGTCTTATATCCGTGGCCGTGCAATCAAGCATTTGAAAGTTGGACGTGTAGTGGTGTTTGCAGCCGGTACAGGTAATCCTTTGTTCACTACTGATTCTGCAGCCAGCCTTAGAGCCGTTGAGATCAACGCCGATTTGATGTTAAAAGCGACTAAAGTCGATGGTGTCTATGATAGCGATCCAGTAACTAATCCAAACGCCAAACGCTTTGAAACGTTGACGTTTCAGGATGTGTTGGTCAAAGGATTAAAAGTGATGGATACCACTGCGATTGCTTTATGCCGTGATCATGATTTGCCGATTATCGTATTTGATATTAATAAACCCGGAAATTTACGTAAAATAATGCAGGGTGAGTCAATTGGAACACTGGTCACTACAGAGGTATAACAATGATTAATGAAATTTTAGATGATGCTGCCGAGCGCATGGGCAAGACTATTGATTCATTGCATCAAGGTCTTAACAAAATAAGAACCGGGCGGGCCAGTCCAGCACTGCTAGAGCATTTGAGTGTTGAATACTATGGGGTTGATACGCCTATCAACCAGGTTGCCAACATTAGTGTTATGGATGCGCGGACACTATCGCTGGCACCGTGGGAGAAAAATATGGTGCCGGTTTTAGAAAAAGCAATCCTGGAAGCTGATCTGGGTTTGAATCCTATTACCAGCGGTGATGTGATTCGAGTACCATTGCCGCCACTTACGGAAGAACGGCGTATTGAAATGGCTAAGACAGTCAAAGCGGAAGGTGAGAATGCAAAAATCGCTGTGCGCAATATTCGCCGTGATGCGAATAGTGACTTTAAAGAGTTATTAAAAGAAAAAGAAATAACCGAAGATGAAGAAAAACGCGCAGAACAATCCATACAACAGCACACCGATGATTTTATTGGCAAAATCGATGCGGTTATTGCCGAAAAAGAACAGGAAATAATGGAAGTTTAAGACCCTAGACCTTCGGTGATGAATAAACCATTAACCAATAATAGCTCAACACCGAATCATATTGCTATTGTAATGGACGGCAATGGCCGTTGGGCTAAATATAGAGGACAACCGAGAGTCTTTGGGCATCGCCGTGGTGTGGAAACAGTCCGAGAGGTCATACGTTGCTGTTCTGAATATAATGTATCTTATTTGACATTATTCGCGTTTAGCAGTGAGAACTGGCAACGGCCGGAAAAGGAAGTTCACCTGCTAATGGAACTGTTTATTTCAACGCTTGAAAATGAAATACAACGTATGCATCAAGAAGGTGTGAAGTTGCGCGTGATCGGTGACATTTCAAAATTCAGGCCCAGGTTGCAACGCGCTATTGTTAAAGCGCAAGAACTGACAGCGCAAAATGATGCGTTAGTATTAAACATAGCCGCAAACTATGGAGGTCGCTGGGATATCGTCAACGCTACACGCGGCTTAGTTGAGAAGGTTAAACGAGGAGAGCTTGAAGTAGACAAGATTGATGAAGCGTCTTTGGCCGGTTATTTGAGTACGACTGACATTCCCGACCCGGATTTATTTATCCGCACCGGTGGTGAATATAGAATCAGTAATTTTTTATTATGGCAACTTGCTTATACAGAATTATATTTTACCGATGTTTACTGGCCTGACTTTGATGAGCAGGAATTCAAGCGGGCTTTGGATGCATTTGCCAGCAGGCAACGACGTTATGGTCTAACCGGGGAACAAATAGTCACGCAATGCTAGTTCAGCGTATCATTACCGCATGTATTCTAATCGCTATATTCCTGTTAGCTAATTTTGTATTACCCAACTATGTTTTTTTACTTTTAATATCCGTATTAACACTGCTGGGTGCACTTGAATGGGCCGGGTTTGGTGGTTTGGAGAAATCATCACATAAAGTCCTCTATGTCATCGGTATGCTGTTGTTAATAACGGGTGCATACTTTTTTAAAGATCGCTGGGGCTTGAGCATTATTATCTTCGGGGCGTTATGGTGGTGTTTTAGATTTGTTTTGTTAATCACGGATCGACAAAATAATCGTAAGGACAGCATATTGCTCTCCGGTTACTGGGTCTTGTTGGTCGCATGGTTATGCCTGGCTTTATTGCACCAAATCAGCCCAGGTATATTACTGGCAGGATTGGTGTTAGTGTGGGGAGCGGATAGTTTTGCTTATTTCGCCGGCAAAAAATTTGGCAAAACTAAATTGGCACCAAAAATCAGCCCGGGTAAAACCAGGGAAGGCGTTCTCGGTGGGACTCTGGGGGTTTTGGTCCTGGCCATAATCAGTGCTTACTTGATTGATTTACCGATGGATAAATGGGTTTATTGGCTACTGGGGGCCGCATTTATCAGTTTGATCTCGGTGGTGGGAGATCTTTACGAAAGTTGGTTAAAGCGCAATATCGGGATTAAAGACAGTGGGACTATTTTTCCGGGACACGGTGGTGTGCTAGACCGGATAGATGGTGTAGTGGCAGCCATGCCGTTTTACTTTTTACTCGTGTATTGGTTAATCAATGGCTAAGACCGAGCAGGTCTGTGTGCTCGGTAGCACAGGCAGTATTGGTGAAAACACTTTAGATGTCATATCCAGACAGCTGGACCGATATTCTGTGTTCGCCATTTCAGCGAACAAAAACCTCAAAAAACTCTATTCTCAATGCCAGAAATTCAGGCCGCAATTTGCGATCATCAATAATTCAGATGCTGCGCAAAAACTATCTACACAGTTAGCGCAATCAAATGTTGCAACTGAAGTGCTGTCAGGGCAACAAGCGCTTACTCAAATTGCAGCAAATGCTGATGTTGATACTGTTATGGCAGGGATAGTGGGTTCGGCTGGTTTGCCGTCAACCTTAGCAGCGATTGATGCGGGCAAGAAAGTTCTGGTGGCTAATAAAGAGCCGATCGTGATGGCAGGCCAGTTTATGCTCGACAGAGCAAGAAAATCAGGCGCAAAAGTGTTGCCAGTTGATAGTGAACATAATGCTATCATGCAGTGTTTGCCGGATGATTATTGTGCAGTTAATAACAATAAAGTGACTGGAATAAAGCGTATTTATCTGACCGGATCCGGAGGACCACTGCGAACGTTGCCGCTTGAACAGTTTGATGCAGTCACACCAGAGCAAGCCTGTGCCCATCCCAACTGGGTGATGGGACCGAAAATTTCAGTCGATTCGGCCACTATGATGAATAAAGCGCTTGAATTAATTGAAGCATGTGTTTTGTTCGGTCAAGATCAGTCGAACATTGAGATTGTTATTCATCCACAAAGCATTATTCATTCAATGGTTGCATTTATAGATGGTTCAATAGTGGCGCAATTAGGAACTGCGGATATGAGAATTCCAATAGCCAGTGCATTGGCATGGCCGGACAGAATTGAATCCGGGGCGGCAGATCTGGATTTTTTACAGTTATCGGCGTTAGAGTTTGAGCAACCGGATTATGATCGCTATCCAAGCCTGAATTTAGTCCGTGATGTGATCGAGGCGGGTGGAACAGCTCCGGCAATTATGAACGCGGCAAACGAAGTTGCGGTTGATGCATTTTTGCAAAAACGCATCAAGTTCAGCCAGATCGTAGATTTGGTTGAAAAATCGCTGGATAAGTCTGATATTGACAATGATATTGATTTAGAATCTGTGATCGCTGTCGATCAGCAAACCAGAGTATTAACGAGTCAGTTGATACATTAAAATTAGAGGTTTCTGAGTATTGTTATGCAAGATCTGTTATTCAGCATAGGTGGGTTTATTCTCGCAATTGGTATTCTTGTCACTGTACATGAATACGGGCATTATCTTGCTGCCAGAATTTGTAATGTCAAAGTGCTGAAATTTTCCGTGGGCTTTGGCAAATCCTTGTGGTCAAAAGTATCCGGCGAGGATCAAACTGAGTATGTCATTGCAGCTATTCCGCTTGGTGGCTATGTAAAGATGCTCGATGACGTCGAGGATGCAGTCGATGATGCCGAAAAAGCCAGGGCATTTAATAATCAACCTCTGCTACAGCGTGCTTTTATTGTAATAGCCGGTCCATTAGCCAATTTTTTGTTTGCGATTGTGGCTTATACAGCAGTTAATCTGCTGGGGCAGGAAGGTATCGAGCCCGTGGTCGAGTATGTCAAGCAAGAATCCATCGCCGAACAAGCAGGTTTTGAAGTCGGCGATAAAATTCTATCTATCGATGGGAATGTTCATCAACATTGGGACGATAATCGGCTGTATTTATTTAACAAGGCATTAAGTAAAAAACAGGTCGAGTTTGAAGTCGAATCTGTTGCAGGCGATGTTGTAGTTAAAACAATTAATCTTGATTTGATTGACAACTGGCAACCCAGCCAGGCCCTGCTAGAAACCACTTTGGGCTTATACCCGTTTGATACCAAGATAGAAGCCATTATCGGTGACGTACTAGATAACAGTCCGGCTGCTCGAGCCGGGTTGAATCCCGATGATCAAATCCTGGCGATTAACGGTGTGCAGATAGAGAGCTGGCAGCAAATGGTTGATTACGTGTCAGTCAGGCCAGGTCAGGCATTATTGTTCGATGTTAAAGGCATTGATGGCGGTATTGAAACAATAGAAATTACTACCGAATCCAAGCAAGCTAATGGGCAGACGATAGGCCGAATAGGTATTACTAACAAGCCGATTGCCATGCCCGATAGTAAATTTGTTGAGGTGAATTATTCGATTTTTAGTGCGTTTAGTAAAGCGGTTGACAGCACCTGGCAGATGTCTATATTGACAGTTCGAATGCTCTGGAAAATGTTAAAACTTGAAATTTCACCTAAGAATATCAGCGGCCCTATTACTATTGCTGAATATGCAGGTAAAACTGCACAGGTAGGCTTAAATAGCTTTTTGCTATTTTTGGCCGTGATCAGCATCAGCCTGGGTATTATCAATTTGCTGCCAATCCCTATGCTCGATGGAGGCCATCTGTTAATGTACTGTGCCGAGGCAATAAAAGGCAGTCCGTTATCGGAAAATTCAATGATTATTGGTCAAAAAATCGGATTGCTGATATTAGGTGCATTAATGTTTCTCGCGTTTTATAATGACCTGGCCCGTTTAGTGCAATAAAGAGTAGCTGAACTTCTAAATAATTAAGAAATCCTTATGAAAAAAATAGTTAAGTTTTTGGTTTTATCCGTTTTCACACTAACCTGTTTTGTAGGTCATGCGCAGGATGGTTTTGAGATAAGAGACATACAAATTGACGGCGTACAAAAAATCTCACCCGGAACTGTTTTTAATTATCTGCCCTTAAAAGTAGGAGATATTGCTGATGAACAGGCCATAAGAGATGCGATTCGTGAGTTGTTTAAGACTGGCTTTTTCCAGGATGTTCAGCTTGAACAAGAAGGCAATACGCTGGTTGTGGTGGTTCAAGAGCGTCCCTCAATTACCAATATCGATTTTGTAGGTAATGAGGAAATCAAGGATGAGGATTTGTCCAATGCTCTGGATCAATTGGGTTTAAGCAAGGGTCGTATTTTTCAACAATCGGTTCTTGATCAGGTTGTTGAAGAACTTAAGGCGCAGTATTTTAGTCAGGGCAGGTATTCTGCCGAGGTTGAGGCCATTATTACACCGCAACCACAAAATAGTGTCGCCATAACCCTGCAAATAGATGAAGGCGATGTAACCAAGATTAAAGACATCAGATTCATTGGTAATGATGCTTTTTCTGAGCGGCAGCTGCTCAAGCGCTTCAAGCAAAAGGAAAAACGCAGCTGGCGTTTTTTATCTAAAAAAGATCGATATTCAAAACAACAATTTTCAGCGGATTTAGAAAATCTGACCAGTTTTTATCAGGACCGTGGTTATCTTGATTTTGAAATTACTTCAACTGATGTGTCGATCAGCCCGGAAAAAGATGAGATTTTTATTACTGTCGAACTCAACGAAGGAGATTTATACACCATTGCTTCTTATGATGTTCAAGGTGATCTGGTTGTGCCCAGAGAAGAATTACTGGAATTGGTTGAAATTGAAGACGGTCAGGTTTTTTCAAGAAAAGATGTTAATAATGCCCGCTCAGCAATTGCGGATCGGCTCGCTGATGAAGGCTATGCGTTTGCAACTGTTAATGCTGTTCCAGAAGTCAATGAAGAAGATAATTCTGTTGTGTTTACCTTTGTTGTTGATCGAGGAGGCCGGGTTTATGTCAGGCAGATCAATATAACAGGCAATCAAGCTACCCAGGATGAAGTAATTCGCCGTGAGTTAAGACAATTTGAAGGTTCGTGGTACTCATCAGAAAAAATTAAGCGGTCACGGGTAAGGCTGGAACGGCTTGGATTTTTTGACAATATTAGTATCGATACCAAACCGGTCCCCGGTGTTCCGGATCAGGTCGATTTAGATGTTAACGTCAATGAAAAATCAACCGGTAATTTCTTGATTGGCCTGGGCTATTCGTCGTCAGATGGCCTTATATTACGGGGTTCAGTCTCGCAGAAAAACCTTTTTGGCACTGGTCGAGAGGCGTCTTTCAGTGCCAATACTTCAGATTCAGTTACTCGCTATGATTTGACCTTTCGTAATCCTTATTACACAACCAGCGGTATTAGTCGCGGTTTTCGTATTCGTAAACGTGAGGTGGACTCAAGTGAAGTGGATACGGCCGAGTATATTCTTGATTCACTCGGAGGAGGGATTTTCTACGGTTTTCCTTTGAGTGAGTTTAATACTCTTAATGTAGGGCTGGATTATGAGCGTATAGATCTAGAAGAAACCTCAGAGACACCTCCGGAGTTCCAAAATTTTATTGATAGTTTCCCTGAAAATGATGTCTATAAATTAACCTCCAGCATATCTCATGACACGCGTGATAGTTTGTCATGGCCGACATCCGGCGGGATTGTTTCTTTCTCACTGGAAGCAGGATTGCCGGGTAGTGATTTAGAGTTTTATAAAACTAATCTTAGAACCGCCTATTACCAGCCTTTATTCAGTGAAAACTGGGTGCTAAAAATAGGCGGCAGTGTCGGCTATGGTGACGGTTATGGTGATACACCTGCGTTACCGTTTTTTGAAAACTTCTTTGCGGGTGGCCCCACTACAGTGCGGGGTTATGAATCACGCTCACTTGGACCACAGGATACGGGTGAAACACCTGAGCCGATTGGTGGTGCCAAGCGTTTACTGGGTACGGTTGAATTATTGTTTCCGTTTCCCGGAGCTGCTGAAACACGAGACAAGCGCCTTGGTTTATTCTTTGATGCCGGTCAGGTCTACAATCAAGATGATAGCTTCGATACTGGAGAACTGCGTTATTCTGCCGGTGTTTCATTCCGTTGGTTTTCTCCTGTGGGGCCGATTGTGATGAGCTATGGTTTTCCTTTGAATGAAGAGGATGAGGATGAGGAAGAGAACTTTCAGTTAACACTTGGTGTTAATCTCGATTGATGCTAAAGCGTTTTCTTCAGTTAGGCTTTTTATTGCTGCTGTGCGGTAGTGTCTGGTCGCAAGAGCTAAAGATAGGTTTTGTCGATGGCGTCAAGCTGATTGAGAAAGCGCCTCAAGGTGATGCAGCCAAAGAAGCCCTGGAAGCCGAATTTAAGCCCCGAGAACAGGAAATAATCGAGTTACGTAACAAAATTCGTGATTCAGAGGAGTCGCTTAATCCTGAAGATGAGAATTTTTTGCAAAGCCAGCGGGACTTGCGAGACCAACGCCGTGATCTGAAGCGCTTGCAACAAGAAATGAGGGAAGATCTTAATCTCAGGCGTAATGAAGAATTAGCTAAATTACAACGGCTGATTAGTAACGCTATTGTTGAAATAGCTAAGCAGGAAGGTTTTGATTTAATTCTTCAGGATGCAGTATATGCAGCGTCCAGTATTGATATTACGGATCAAGTATTGGAGAGTCTTGGTGCTACATTCGAATCAGGTAAGTAACGGGCATTAGAGTGCCAATAACTGTTGATGAACTCGCGACTCAGCTGGCGTTAGAATGCTACGGTTCGGTCCATAGTCCAATCACATCAATAGCGAGCTATAACCTCGCAAAAGCTGAGCAGTTGACCTTCTTGGTTTCAGCTAAAAATCTTTCACAAACCGTGACAGATTCTGTCGTCATTACTAACAAATCGATTGCGGATAAGCTCAGCGCCAAAGCCATTATCTTATCCGAGCATCCGCAATTAAGCTTTGCTAAGGCTATTCCACTAGTTCTGGACATAGCAAAACCGGCTGCCGGTATTGATCCAACTGCCTTTGCTGCGGATACAGCGGCAATTGATTCGACAGCAACGATTTTGCCTAAGGCAGTGATTGAGTCGGGAGTTCAAATTGGTGCTGGCGTGGTGATCGGTTCGAACAGTTATATCGGTCAAAACTCTCAGATAGGTGATGACACACAAATTGATGCTAATGTTAGTGTCTATGCCCAGACAAGTATAGGGCAGGATTGTAGAATCAGCTCGGGTTCCGTAATAGGGGCGCCAGGATTTGGAATCGTGCCTGATGGCAGTCAATGGGCCAGATTTCCACAAGTTGGCCGAGTAGTCATTGGCGATAGTGTTGATATCGGCGCGAATTGCTGTATTGATAGAGGGGCAATAGAAAACACAGTGATTGGATCAGGGGTAAAGCTGGATAATCTGATTCAGGTTGCGCATAATGTTCAAATTGGTGATAACACGGTTATTGCCGCCTGTACCGGGATTGCCGGCAGTGCCGTGATTGGCAAAAATTGTCAAATTGGCGGCAGGGCTTCGATACAAGGCCATATTGAAATAGCCGACAATGTAGTAATTACTACTTGCACCTTTGTGAATAAATCCATATCAAAACCCGGTGTGTATTCGTCAAGTATTTCGATGCAGGAAAATTCCGAGTGGTTGAAAAATCACGCGAGGCTGCATCGTCTTGATAAAATCTATCGTCAGGTTAGTCAGCTGGAAAATAAATTTAATCAGACAATATTACAAGGAGAACGCAGTGGCAAATGAATTAGATATTAATCAAGTTATGGAATATCTTCCTCATCGTTATCCATTCTTGTTAATTGATAAGGTCACAGACTATACACCTGGAGAATCATTAACAGCGATAAAAAACGTCACTATGAACGAACCCTTTTTTCAAGGGCATTATCCGTCTCGCCCGGTGATGCCGGGTGTATTAATTCTGGAGGCACTGGCTCAAGCTTGTGCACTACTGGCAGGTTTGAGCTATGATGCTAAAGCCCAGTCTAATCGCATTTATCTATTTGTTGGAGCCGACAAACTCCGATTTCGCCAGCAAATTGTACCGGGTGACCAATTAGAGTTTAAAGTCACGTTAGGCCGTATGGTCAAGACGATTTTAAATTCTGAAGGAACCGTATGGGTTGGGGATAAAAGAGCCTGTACAGCCAGTATTATGTTTACTTATCGAGACCTGTAAGTGATGATCGATAAAAATTCAGATATCCATGCTTCTGCTGTGCTGGCAGACGATGTTACAGTCGGGCCATTTTCTATCATTGAAGCTGATGTAGAAATTGACGAGGGTACGGTTATTGGTCCGCATGTGGTGATTAAATCAGGAACCCGGATCGGTAAGCACAACCAAATTCACCAATTCAGTTCCATAGGTGATGCCCCACAATCAGTGGGCTACAAGGGTGAGCCCACTAAACTGTACATCGGCGATAATAATATAATTCGTGAATTTACCACTTTGAACCGGGGCACGAATGACGACCTGGGTTACACCAAGTTGGGCAACGATAATTTCATCATGGCTTATGTTCATCTTGCCCATGACTGTGTGGTTGGGAACAATGTCATTTTGGCTAACGGCGTTACCATGGGCGGTCATGTTCAGGTTGGTGATTACGCAATCATGGGCGGATTTGCTTTGATTCATCAGTTTTGCCGGGTCGGTGAGCACAGTATTATCGGCGGTGGATCTATTTGTACTAAAGATATCCCCCCCTATATTTTGGCGGCAGGTAATACCGCCAAGCCGCATGGTATCAATGTTACAGGTTTAAAACGTCGTGATTTTGATGCAAAAACTATTTCTGCATTGCGTCAATCTTATCGAACCATTTTCCGCTCCAAGCTGGACTTGAATACTGCCATCGAACAATTGCAGCAGCTTGACTATAAAGAAGTCACCATACTGGCTGAGTTTTTGCAAACGTCCAAACGCGGCTTTATTCGCTAATTGTAGGGACCCACTAAATGCGTATAGCATTAGTCGCTGGCGAAACATCTGGAGATCAGCTTGGCGCTGGGTTAATTACTGAATTGCGATCATCTTATCCCGATGCCGATTATTATGGAATTGGTGGGCCGCTGATGCAGCAGGCCGGCATGCAATTGTTGTACAACATGGAAGATATATCCATGATTGGTTTGGAAGGGGTTTTTACCAAGTTGCCCAAAATTCTGTCAATTCGAAAAAAAATCTTAAATCAATTTATAAACGATAAACCTGATATTTTTATCGGTATCGATGTGCCTGATTTTAATTTGGGATTGGAAAAGAAACTGACGGCGCATTCAATCACTTGTATACATTATGTTAGTCCCACAATTTGGGCCTGGCGCGGTCACAGGGTTAAGCATATAAAACAGGCTATTGCCCACATGCTGGTTTTATTTCCGTTTGAGAAAAAACTATACGATAGCCACAATATACCCGCAACTTTTGTTGGTCATCCCATAGCGGATGAAGTTGATCTAGTCCCTGATTTAGCTACATGCAGAGAAAAGCATTCACTCAGTGATCATTCAACCCTGGTTGCATTACTACCGGGAAGCCGTGATTCGGAAATCCAGCGGCATGCACAATTATTTTTAGACACAGCGCGATCACTAAGCAAAACGAATGACGACATTGAATTTGTGATTTCAGCTGTTAATCAAAAAACCGAGCAGTATCTCAGCGAACTCATTCGGACAACATTTTCTGATTTAAATCTAAAGCTAGTTACCGGAAATGTTCGTGAAGTGATTTCAGCTAGTAATTTGGTGCTTGCTGCATCAGGAACGGTCACCTTAGAAACCGCGCTAATGGGAAAGCCACTGGTGATGGCCTACAAGGTATCAAAACTGAGCGAATGGATGGTTAAGTATTTCGCTCAAGTTAATCATTATGCAATGCCGAATTTCCTACTTGATGAGCCCGAAATACCGGAATTTGTACAGCAAAATGCAACTGTAGAGAATCTGGCTCAGGCGTTGCAAGGATATCTGAGTGACAGTGCTAAATGTGATGATATTATTAGTAAATTCAATAAAATAAAGCAACAACTTAAAGTTGATGCTAATATTATTGCAGCAGCTGTTGTGCGTTCATATTTGAGGCCGGCCCAATGATGATTGCCGGTGTTGATGAATGTGGACGTGGCCCTTTGGCTGGTCCTGTTGTCGCAGCGGCGGTGATCCTGGATGATAATCATCAAATTCAGGGATTGACCGATTCAAAAAAACTCTCTGCAACTAAGCGCAGTGAGCTTGAGCCTATAATCAAACACAACGCAATTGCCTGGGCTATCGCCCAGGTCGAAGCAGATGAAATTGATCAGATTAATATCTTGCAGGCAAGTCTGTCGGCAATGAAAAAGGCAGTAGAGCTACTCACTGTTAAGCCGACAAAGGCACTAATAGATGGTAAATTTGTTCCTCAAGGTCTTGGTTGTGAAGCACAAGCGATTATCAAAGGTGACAGCCTATTCGATTCGATTAGTGCTGCTTCGATTTTGGCCAAGGAATACAGAGACAGATTAATGTGTAGCTATGATGAAATCTATCCTGATTATGGACTTGCTTCCCATAAAGGCTATCCAACCAAGCTCCATCTAAGCGCACTGCAAGAATATGGCGTTACCCCGATTCATCGACGCAGCTTTGCACCGGTTGCTAAACGGCTAGAAATGGATGCAGCATAAATTCGTACATTTAAATGTCCACTCGGAGTTTTCCCTGGTTGATAGTACCGTACGTTGCTCAGAACTTGCCAAGTGTTGTCAACAAAATGGTATGGCTGCTGTAGCGGTAACCGATGTAGCGAATACCTATGCAGCCATAAAACACTATCAGTCATGCATTAAGTTCGGTTTGAAACCGTTGATTGGTGCTCATGTATGGGTCTGCGAACAAACTGATTATCAGCATGCACATCAACTGATTTTGTTAGCCATGAGCAAACAGGGTTTTCAGTCTTTATGTCAGTTGCTTTCGCATGCTTATCTCGAGAATCAGCATCAAGGGCGTGGCTTTATTGATTCATTAAAACTTTATGAGCACAGCGAAAATCTGATTGCTTTGTCAGCTGCACATGGTGGCTTAGTGGGCAAAGCTATATTAGCCGATGATATGGAGTTAGCTGAAAAGCATTGTCTTAATTTCAAAAAAGTATTTGCTGATCGTTTTTACTTAGAACTACAGCGAGTTGGTCGTCATGCTGATGAAACAGTAGTGCAATCTAGTGTCGAACTGGCCAGCTTACATGATATCCCTGTAGTAGCGACCAATGCAGTGCAGTTTATCAAACCGGAAGATTTCGATTCACATGAAATCCGAATTTGCATACAGGAAGGAAGACTGATTGATGACAAACGCCGTAGAAAACGATTCACTGAAGAGCAGTATTTAAAAGCCTCAAGGCAGATGATGGAACTATTTGCCGATTATCCGGAAGCCATCGAAAATACTGTAGAAATAGCCAAGCGTTGTAATACTCAGTTCGAACTAGGTAAGACTTTTTTACCAAAGTTTGAAATTTCCGGCGCAGGGACGTCGGATGATTTGTTAGTTAAGCAATCCAAACAAGGATTGGTTGAACTAGTCAAAGCTGAAAGTTTTTCCCAAATCGACCAGGCCTACAGGGACAGACTTTCATTTGAATTGGACATCATCAATCAAATGGGCTTCTCCAGTTACTTTTTGATCGTCGCTGATTTCATTTCCTGGGCGAAGCAAAACTCAATACCGGTGGGCCCTGGTCGTGGTTCAGGAGCTGGTTCACTGGTCGCTTATGCGCTCGGCATAACGGAACTGGATCCGATTGAACACAAACTGCTGTTTGAGCGCTTCCTCAACCCGGAGCGGGTATCGATGCCGGACTTTGATATCGACTTTTGTATGGAAGGTCGAGATCAAGTCATAGAGTATGTGATGGACAAATATGGTCACGAAAAAGTCGCCCAGATTATCACCTATGGCACCATGGCTGCCAGAGCTGTGGTGCGTGATGTTGGCCGGGTCATGGGTATGAGCTATGGGCATGTCGATAAAATTGCCAAGTTAATTCCGTTTGTGCCTGGAATGACGCTGGACGTGGCCCTTAAACAGGAGCCAGAGCTGGAAAGGCTCTATAAATCCGATCAAGAAATTTCTGAATTAATAGATAACGCTAAAGCACTTGAAGGATTAGCCAGGAATGTAGGCAAACATGCCGGTGGAGTGGTTATTGCGCCGACAGAGCTCACTGATTTTTCACCGCTATATGCAGAACAGGGTTCGGCACAAAGTGTTACCCAGTTTGATAAAGATGATCTTGAATCTTTAGGCTTGGTCAAGTTTGACTTTCTGGGTTTGAAGACTCTGACAGTCATCGATTGGGCATTGAAGTCTGTTAATGCTGTTCGTAATAAAACAGGACAAGAGCGACTAGCGGTTGATGATTTCGACTTAAATGATGAGCCAACTTTTAATTTGCTTAAAAAAGCGAAAACCACAGCGGTATTTCAACTTGAATCCCGTGGTATGAAAGACTTAATTGCACGTTTGAAACCCGATTTGTTTGATGATCTGGTCGCACTGGTGGCACTATATCGACCGGGTCCGCTGGAATCAGGCATGGTGGATGATTATGTAAATCGCAAGCATGGTGTAACTCGAGTTACCTATTCTCATCCCATCTTGGGTCCGATTTTGAAATCTACGTATGGTGTTATTCTTTATCAAGAACAGGTGATGCAGATTGCTCAGGATATGGCCGGCTATTCGCTGGGTAGCGCTGATATATTGCGCCGTGCCATGGGTAAAAAGAAACCCGAAGAGATGGCTAAACAACGTGAAGTGTTTCTTAATGGCGCACAAGATAACGATATTGATCCCAAGGTTGCTGAAGATATCTTTAATCTTATGGAAAAATTTGCCGGATATGGGTTTAACAAATCGCACTCAGCTGCATACGCGTTAATCAGTTTCCAGACTGCATGGCTTAAAGCTAATTATCCAGCGCATTTTTTAGCTGCTTCGTTGTCAGTGGATATGGATAATACAGATAAGGTTGTCGTGTTGATTGCCGAGGCCCGTGATATGGGTCTTAAAGTATTACCGCCGGATATAAATCAATGTGATTATAAGTTTGTTGCCGCTGATGAGCAGACAATTCTATATGGCTTAGGGGCGATTAAAGGGTTGGGTAAACCAGTGGTGGAATCATTAATTGCAGAGCGTGAGCGCGATGGAGATTTTTCCGATTTGTTTAACTTATGCAATCGTGTCAGTGGGCAAAAAATGAACCGCCGTGCATTAGAAGCCTTGGCCTGTTCCGGGGCTCTGGATTGTTTTGCAGTAAACCGCTCAAGTTTGGTAGCCTCTATATCAAGTGCTGTCGACGCGGCTAATCAGCGCTTAAGTGATAAGCAGGCAGGGCAGTCGGATATTTTTGCTATGTCTGAAGAAAAACAGAATCATGCTTTTTATGTTAATGTGCCGCCATGGCGTACAGAAGAACAATTGAAACAAGAAAAAGCCACTCTCGGCCTTTATCTGTCAGGTCACCCAGTTGATCAGTATCGTGAGGAACTGGACAACTTTATTAGTTCAAGATTAGTCGATTTAAGGCCCAGCTCAAATAATCAAATTGTCTGTGGGCTAATCATTGGAATTCGCACCATGTTTAATCGACGCGGTGATAAATTTGCATTTGTCACTCTCGATGATAATACTGCCCGGGTTGAAGTCAGTGTATTTGCCGATCTGTATGCCGAAGCAGTCGAAAAGTTGCGCCATGATCGAATTGTAGCAATCAAGGGTCAAGTGAGCATTGATGAGCGTAACCAGGCCTCACAGATTCGTGCTGAAGCAATTTATACCTTGTCGGAATATCGGCAAATTAGTGCCAATGCCCTGGTTATTACGACCAGTGATCAGCAATTTGCAACAGATGGAGAAAAATTCAAGCATTTAATCAACCATGCTAATAAGGGTGGGCTGCCGATTGTATTGCGCTATAAAAAACAAAATTGCGTGGCGCAGATAAAATTGGGAGAGGAATACTGCGTAGATCCTGAAAACCCATTGTTATACTCGTTGCAGGAGTTATTTGGTAAAGATGCGGTGGTGATAAATTATTCCCCGCAGTCTTCTTCTCTTCATTAAACCCGAAATATGTAATGGGATTTGTAGCAATAGGTCATCCTTACACATTTCAGGTTAAAATATAAACTAGCTATAAACGTTGAGTCTGATGAGATGGATTTAAACTTTCTGGATTTTGAGCAACCGATTGCCGAAGTAGAGGCAAAGCTGGAGGAATTAAGACGGCTGGAGCCGTCTGCAGCGGTGCTTGAAGAAATTAATAACCTTGAGCAAGAGAGCCAAAAGCTTACTGAATCTATCTTCACATCACTCAATCCTTGGCAGATTACGCAGTTGGCCCGGCACCCACAGCGTCCCTACACTAATGACTATATCAAGCTGATTTTTACCGATTTTAGCGAATTATTTGGCGATCGAATGTATGCCAACGATTATGCAATTGTTGGTGGTATGGCCAGATTGGAAGGGCAACCTGTGATGGTGATTGGTCACCAAAAGGGACGTAATACAGAATCAAGGAATTTAAGAAATTTTGGAATGCCGCGTCCTGAAGGGTATCGTAAAGCGCAGCGATTAATGAAGCTGGCAGAAAAATTTTCCATGCCGGTTCTGACTTTTATTGACACACCTGGTGCTTATCCCGGGGTCGGAGCTGAAGAACGGGGCCAAAGTGAAGCCATTGCTTCCAGTTTAAAATTGATGTCGACACTTAAGACACCAATCGTTTCCACGGTTATCGGTGAAGGCGGGTCCGGCGGGGCGCTGGCAATAGGCGTCTGCGATGAACTGTTAATGCTACAATATAGTACTTATTCAGTGATTTCCCCAGAAGGTTGTGCCTCTATTTTATGGAAAAGTGCAGAAAAAGCAGCTGATGCGGCTGAAGCAATGGGGCTAACCAGTAATGAGTTGTTAAAACGTGGCCTGGTGGATCAAATTGTCGAAGAACCCCAGGGTGGCGCACACCGTAATTACCAACAAATAGCCAAAACCTTGAAGCAGCATTTGATTGATACATTGCAGAATTTACAGGAACTACCTGCCGATGATCTGATTGAGAGGCGATTTAAGCGGCTAAATTCTTACAGCCAGGTCGCTTAATTTCGGGGTTTGTTGGCGTTTGCCCTAAGCAATGCAATGTTCTGAAGATTTTCTAGCTCTACCTGAGTATGTTTTTCAGCAGATAGACTCAGTTCTAAAGACTAAAGATCTGACTAAAATAGTCATTGGCTATAGTGGTGGTCTCGATTCGACCGTACTCTTGCATCTTGTTGCCGGGCTGATGAAACAATTCGAGTCAGCATCGGTCCTGGCTATTCACGTGAATCATGGTGCTCACCTATCTGCACCCCAATGGGCGGATCATTGTAAATCGTTTTGCGAATCACTGAATTTGAAGCTCACGATTAGCAACTTTTCTCTGGGGGAAGTACAGCAAAATCGTGAAGCTGTATATCGTCAGGCCAGATATTCGGCATTTGCTGAACAATTGTCTGCATCGGCTTTATTGTTAACTGCTCACCACCAACAAGATCAAGCAGAAACAGTGCTGTTTAACTTATTTCGAGGAGCTGGTGTTTCCGGTCTAAGTGCAATCAAACGTCTGCGCCAGCTTGCCAATGGTTATCATTTAAGGCCGCTATTATCTGTTACACAGGATCAATTGGCTGAATATGCACAACATCACCAACTAAGTTGGATTGATGATCCATCTAATCAAGACCAGAGTTTTGATAGAAATTATATTCGGCATCAATTATTACCCTTGATTTCAAAGCGTTGGCCGGCAGCGAAGGCTTCAATAACACGCAGTGCGGAGTTATTAAACCAGGCGAATCAAGTTCTCAATGAAGTGGCTGTTAATGATTTAGCTGACATTGAGACTCAGAAATACCCTGGAGTTATCAAAGATTTGTATATGTCGGTTTTGAAAGCTGGAAGCTTGACTGCATTGTCGCAGCCGCGTCAACTAAATGTACTGAAACATTGGATAACGTCACACAGCTCGCTCATTTTATCGCATGACCAGCTTAAACAAATTCACCAGGATCTTTGCCAACAACCCGGATCAAGCGGTTTATTTGAAGTTAAGGCAATTCAGATCAGAGCCTTTAACGGTTTTTTATATTTGTTAGAGAAATTACCTTCTAGTCAGTCAGTTGACTATAAGCTGCTGGAAAACGATATTGGTATTTTGTTTGAGCACTTGGGTTTGAAGCTTGAGTTAGAGCGTGAGGATAGCCGGGTCTTAGAATTTAGATTAAGGCGAGGAGGTGAGACATTACAGCTTAACAACCAAACTAAAACCTTAAAGACAGTCTATCAACAACATGCTGTTCCACCCTGGGAACGCGATTTAATTCCGTTAATTTATTCTGACCAGAAACTTATTGCCGTGCCCGGCGTGGTTTATGCAGATAATAGTTCCATCAAAAATGCGCGAGTTTTTAAATATCTACCTTAAGAAACGTGTATTCGTGTATACGATCAGGCAGAAATTTGCTATGCTTAACTCCCGTCCGGACATAGCAGATTTTTTCATTTGAAGTTTTGCTACTTATCCTTAAGACAAAAGCTAAACAATTGATTTAAAAGGATTTCTCATTTGCATGAGTAAATATGTATTTATTACCGGCGGTGTAGTCTCTTCGTTGGGGAAAGGTATTGCAGCAGCCTCTCTGGGTGCGTTACTGGAAGCCCGTGGCCTGAAGGTCACTTTAATGAAACTCGACCCTTACTTGAATGTTGATCCGGGTACTATGAGTCCTTATCAACATGGCGAGGTATTCGTTACCCAGGATGGGGCCGAAACCGATCTTGATTTGGGGCATTACGAACGTTTTGTTCGTACTACCATGACCAAAAACAATAATTTCACTACCGGCCAGATTTACGAACGAGTTATTCGTAAGGAGCGGCAAGGCGATTATTTGGGTGCGACGGTCCAGGTGATTCCGCATGTCACAGACGAAATTAAAGCATGTATTGAATTAGGTGCCGGTGATTCAGACGTTGTACTGGTCGAAATTGGCGGTACGGTAGGTGACATAGAGTCGTTACCATTTCTGGAAGCTATACGGCAGATGCGGGTGGATAAAGGGCATGAAAATACACTTTATGTTCATTTGACCCTGGTGCCTTATATGAATACTTCAGGTGAAATAAAAACCAAACCCACGCAGCACTCAGTTAAAGAGTTGCGCAGTATCGGTATTCAGCCGGATATTGTAGTTTGTCGCACCACAGATCCATTGCCTGAGTCAGCACGTAAAAAAATCGCACTGTTTACCAATGTACAGGAAAACTCTGTCATTTCTGCTGTCGATGTCAAAAATATTTACCGAATTCCCGGTCTATATCTTGAACAGGGATTTGATGAAATCATTCTGCAACATTTTGGTATACAAGCACACGCTGCAAATCTGAGTGATTGGCAGCAGGTTATTGAGAATACAGAAAAACCCAAAAATAAAATTAAAGTTGCACTGGTAGGCAAATATGTCAATTTGCCTGAATCATATAAATCACAGTCAGAGTCATTAGCTCACGCCGGTATCCATACTGAAACCAAAGTCAAAATCAAATATGTAAATTCTGAAAGCCTTGATGAAGGTGATTTACGTCAGCTTAAAGGTGTGGATGCAATTTTGGTGTCAAGTGGTTTTGGTGAAAGGGGTATTGAAGGCAAAATTAACGCAGCCCGTTATGCACGTGAGAATAAAATACCCTATATGGGAATTTGTTTAGGCATGCATGTTGCAATTATTGAATATGCACGTAACGTCGCTGGCCTGGAAGGTGCACACAGCACTGAATTCAAGCGTAGTGCGCCTCATCCTGTAATTGGTTTAATTGAAGAATGGATGGATGCCAGCGGCAGTGTCGAGCAACGCGACGAAAATACAGACATGGGCGGGACCATGCGCCTTGGTGGACAAAGCTGCTTTCTTAAAAAGGGAACCATGGCGCATGAAATTTATCAAGCAGATGAAATAACTGAGCGTCACCGCCATCGCTATGAGTTTAATAATAACTACATGCAACAGTTGCAAGAAAAAGGATTGGTATTTTCAGGTAAATCTGTTGATGATCTGGTCGAAATGATCGAAATACCTGATCATCCCTGGTTTATAGCCAGTCAGTTTCACCCTGAGTTTACCTCTTCACCACGTGATGGACACCCTCTGTTTACTAGCTTTATTCAAGCTGCCCTGAACTATAAGAAATCCAAAGCATGAAAATTAATGGCCAGGACATCGGACTGGATCAACCTTTACTGTTGATCGCAGGGCCATGTGTTATTGAATCTAGAGATTTTATCCTTGAAACGGCCGCTCAAATTAAAGCAATCGCTGAACACCATCCGGTTAATTTTGTTTTTAAAGCATCATTTGATAAGGCTAACCGTACTTCCGTACATTCGTTTCGCGGCCCCGGTTTGGATGAAGGATTAGATATTCTGCAATCGGTAAAAGATCAGCTAGACATACCGGTATTGACTGATATCCATATCCCGGAGCAAGCTGAAACAGTGGCTGAAGTAGTCGATGTGTTGCAGACACCGGCGTTTTTATGTCGCCAGACTGACTTTATTCAGGCCGCAGCTGCGACCGGTAAGCCGGTTAATATTAAAAAAGGCCAGTTTCTGTCACCATATGAAATGAAACAAGTCGCTGAAAAAGCAAAACAGGCCAGCGGTATTGATAACGTCATGTTGTGTGAGCGTGGTGCTACCTTTGGTTACAATAACCTGGTGGTAGACATGCGTTCACTGGCTATTATGCGTGAAAGCGATTGCCCGATCATTTTCGATGCCACACATTCGGTGCAACAACCCGGTGGTGCCGGTTCCAGTTCCGGGGGCAAAAGAGAATTCGTACCCTATTTAGCCCGTGCCGCAGTGGCAGCGGGAGTCAGCGGTATATTTGCTGAAGTGCACCCTGATCCCGATAATGCGCTCTCAGACGGACCTAATGCATTACCACTGGGCGAATTAGATGCATTTATCAAGCAGTTGGTTGCAATTAGACAAGCATTAGCAGTAGCACCAACGACCAGTTTTGACCATATTTTTTAGTTAAAGGAGTAAAAATGGCTTCAATCGTTGCGATTAGAGGGCAGGAAATTTTAGACTCGCGTGGTAATCCGACGGTATTAGCCACAGTAGAACTCGATAATGGTGTCAGTGCCAGCGCGGCAGTGCCATCTGGTGCTTCGACCGGGGCTTTGGAGGCACATGAATTACGTGATGCGGATGAGCGCTATTTAGGCAAGGGCGTGCAAAATGCCGTCAACAATATTCATGGTGAAATATTACCGGCCCTGAAAGGCATAGACCCGGAGAATCATCGTGCTGTTGATCAAACAATGATCGAACTGGATGGGACTGAGAATAAATCACGATTAGGTGCTAACGCATTGTTAGCTGTTTCTTTGGCTAGTGCGCATGCCGCCGCTAAAACTAATGCAAAGCCTCTATATCGGCATTTAGGCGGCGATTCAGCCGTTACCCTGCCAGTACCGCAGATGAATATATTAAATGGCGGTGCACATGCTGACAATAAGCTGGATTTGCAGGAATTTATGATCGTGCCAACCGGGTTTGATCGCTTTTCAGAAGCTTTGCGTGCAGGCACGGAAGTGTTCCATACCCTGAAAAAGGTGTTAAAGGACAAGGGCATGAACACTGCTGTGGGCGATGAGGGTGGTTTTGCGCCCGATGTAGAATCAAATGCACATGCTGCTGAATTGGTTTTACAAGCGATTGAACAGGCTGGTTATCAACCCGGTGAAAATATTTACCTTGCCTTGGATGCCGCCAGCAGTGAATTTCACCACGATGGTCACTATGACTTAGCCTCAGAAAACAATCGTTACGATTCAACCGGCTTTGCCGCAGTGCTTGAAGATTGGGTCAGCAAATACCCGATTATTTCAATCGAAGATGGTATGGCTGAAGATGACTGGCAAGGCTGGGATGTATTGACGCAAAAAATCGGTAATAAAGTTCAATTAACCGGCGATGATTTATTCGTCACCAATACTCAAATCCTAAAAAAAGGTATTGACCAGAATATCGCCAACTCAATTTTGATTAAATTCAATCAAATCGGCACATTATCAGAAACCCTCGATGCTATTAAGATGGCGCAGGATGCAGGATACGGCGCTACAATTTCGCATCGATCCGGTGAAACTGAGGATACAACCATTGCAGATCTGGCTGTCGCCACAGGCGCCGGACAGATTAAGACCGGTTCTTTATGCCGTTCAGACCGAGTAGCAAAATACAATCGTTTGCTGGTGATCGAAGCGGAGCTGGGCGATAAGGCTGTTTATCCTGGCATGGATGCGTTTGCACATTTGAAATGACCTATTTATCTGCTACTCGTCATTCTGGAAAACACCAAGTGTTTGTCCAGGATCTCCATGATAATACTGCAGTTGTGAATTTGGAGATTCTGGCCTGTGCCAGAATGACGAAAAAGCTGTCGTTCGAGCTCGGAATCAAACCCTGCGTGACGGTGTGTAAAGGGCCGGGTTAAAATTTTCAGATGCGCTACGTACTACTGACATTGATCATTCTTATCGCACTTGCACAGTGGGTATTGTGGTTCGGCAATGATGGCATTATCGATCTGTGGGAATCACGCCAGAATTTACAAGCATCTAAGCTTGAAAATCAACAATTAGAACAGCGCAATAATGAGCTTAAAGCTGAAGTCATTGATTTACAGACTGGTCTGCAAGCTGTGGAAGAGCGGGCCCGTTCCGAGTTAGGCTTGGTTAAAGAGGATGAAACCTTTATCCAAATCATCGAGGAAAAACTGCAAGAATAGATATCTCAGCTAAGGTTCTTAACTTGTGCTGGTTGATTTTCCTGGAATCGTCAGGCCACGCATCCAATCAATTAAGATTCGTTCACAGAATTTGAAGATCAAATACACCACCATTGATAGCATGCCGGTAATAATTATTTCCAGGGCTTGTTGCAAGCCGCCCTCGCGTAATGCCATGAACCCATAGGTAGTGATGAATTTCCAGTTGGCAGCTACTAGTCTGAATATGTTAAGCGTCATGGCGCCAAAGGCCAAACCGGAGCCCATTAGTAATAAAAAAGTTAGGAAGGGGTGCTTATAAAAGAAATTGTAAATAGTCATGGCTGTACCTGCTTATTCTGAAATTTGTCCGACAACTAGGCTTTGATAAGTATGATTATCTATTTTTACCGCATCAACAATGGTTAAAGGTTTTTGAGTCTGTGGATGTGAAATTGAATCACCCGCATTAATTTCAGTTTCTGATACTAAATCCATTTTTTGCATTGACTGTTTTGATTTACCCAGATAATGCAATCTGGCAACAATCTCTTGGCCCGGAAAACAACCTTTCTTGAAGCTGACGCCATTAATTTGATCAAGATTCACGTGTTGCGGGATAAATTTTTCAATCGTTTCTGGAAATATAGTAGGTATAAACGCATTGATTTCTGTCAAGCGCCAATAACTATCTGCTATTTCTCCGCTAATCAGATTATCAGCGTGTTCAATTTTTTTGTCTTTAATACACAAATAGCGTTCATTCTGTGCTGATAAGTTAAGCATGAAACCATCGTTTATTGGGGTGAATTCTTGCGGCTCAGGTTTTGTTGCAACTTCCGCCGCTGTATAGGTTCCCAGGTATGCATAAAAACTCATATCCAAGATTTCAAAACTGACTTTGGATCTAAAAACGTAAATCTTTAAACGTTGTACTAATATCTGGGCTGTAGACTCTGGAATGATGATATAGAAGTTGTCTGCAAACTTGAACAAGCGCATTACCGCAATAAGGCGTCCCTTGGCAGTACAATAACCATTAAATTGCCAATGATTCTCCATTAAGTCATTGATGTCATTAGTAAACTGATTATTTAAAAACTCGGCAGCATCTTTGCCACCGACTTTAACTAAGGCAAGTTCAGATAATTCAAGTGTCATATTGGCTTGGTTGGGGTCAATATTCATATCAAGTAGTGGTTTTAAATAAACTTGAATTATAGTCACAAACAACTGCAAAGAGTTGATGTGAAATTTAAGAAAGGCTATAGTGCAGGTCTATGAAGCAGACTGAGAAAAACGTCGATAAGGACGCAGCCGTATCCATTGCTTTGCATGAGTCGACCCACCAAACGACAACCGAAGGCGATGATAAAAACACAAATAAAAATGAATCCGGCGGCTATGAAAATAGCGCTGAACCAACACGTTATGGTGATTGGGAAATTGCCGGACGCTGCATTGATTTTTAACCATTAACGTTGAGTATATAGCACTCATGAACGACAGACCGCTATCGCCCCATTTACAAGTCTATAAACTGCCTCTGCCTGCGCTAATGTCAATTTTCCATCGCGCAACGGGTGTTTTTTTGACCTTGGGAACCATTTTACTGAGTATCTGGATCATTTCATTAGCGACAGGTGCAGACAATTTTGATGCCGTCAGATCATTTATAGGCTCATTGATAGGTCAATTATTATTACTGGGTTGGACATTCTCTTTGTTTTATCACCTGTTTAACGGTATCAGGCATTTATATTGGGACATGGGTAAAGGATTTGAAATGAAGTCCGTTTATACCAGTGGTTACCTTACTATTATCGGTGCTGCAGTGTTGACTGTGTTGGCATGGATTATTGGCTATTCAGCCTAAGATTAGGAATTTAACAATGAAATTTAGAACTCCGATTAGCCTGGCCAAGGGTCTTGGTTCAGCCAAAGAAGGTGCGCATCACTGGTGGATGCAGCGTTTGACTGCTTTAGCATTAGTGCCCTTGAGTTTATGGTTTGCTTTTAGTGTGGCGAGGATGGCCGGTGCTGGATTTGAAGAAATGCACGAATGGATTTCTAATCCCTGGGTAGCGGCCTTTTTAGCACTTTTCTTCATTGTGTCTTATTACCATGGTGCAATTGGGGTTCAAGTTGTTTTAGAAGATTATATAAGTTCAGAAGGAACACGAATGGTATTCATTATCATAACAAAGTTTGCGCTGGCGCTATTGGGCGCAGCATCGTTGATGGCCGTTATAAGAATTGCAGCAACAGGATAGTGTAATGACAGACGCTTATAAAATTGTTGATCATAGTTACGATGTAGTGGTTGTAGGCGCTGGCGGGGCCGGATTACGAGCTACTTTTGGTATGGCTTCTGCCGGGCTGTCAACGGCCTGTATTACCAAAGTGTTTCCAACGCGTAGCCATACAGTTGCTGCCCAGGGCGGCATCAGTGCAGCACTGGGTAATATGGGTGAAGATGATTGGCGTTGGCATATGTATGACACCGTTAAAGGCTCGGACTGGCTGGGTGATCAAGATTCAATCGAATACATGTGCAAAGAAGCACCTGATGCGATTATAGAACTGGAACATTATGGTGTTCCATTTTCGCGTACCGACGATGGTAAAATTTATCAACGTGCATTTGGCGGCATGACCACTAATTTTGGTCAAGGTCAGGCTATGCGGACTTGTGCAGCAGCTGACCGAACCGGTCATGCTATGTTACATACTCTCTATCAGCAGTCGATTAAGCACCAGGCTGAGTTTTTTATCGAATACTTTGCCTTTGATTTAATTATGGAAGACGGTGAATGTCGGGGTGTGATGGTTTGGAATCTGGAAGACGGTGTCATCCATCGTTTTCGTTCCAAATTAGTGGTGTTGGCAACAGGCGGTTACGGTCGTGCTTATTTTTCTTGCACCTCTGCACATACCTGCACCGGTGATGGTGGTGGCATGGTATTGCGAGCAGGATTGCCTATGCAGGATATGGAATTTGTTCAATTTCACCCAACCGGTGTTTATGGTGCCGGTGTATTAATTACTGAGGGAGCCAGAGGTGAGGGTGGTTATCTCACTAATTCAGAAGGTGAGCGTTTTATGGAGCGTTATGCGCCCAATGCAAAAGATCTGGCCTCCAGGGATGTGGTTAGCCGCTCTATGACCATGGAAATTCGTGATGGTCGCGGCGTTGGTGATGAAGGCGATCATATTCACCTGCATTTGGAACACCTGGGTGCAGAGATTTTGGAAGAGCGTTTGCCGGGTATTAGTGAATCAGCCAAAATTTTTGCCGGTGTTGATGTAACCCGTGCTCCGATCCCGGTGTTACCCACTGTGCACTATAATATGGGCGGTATTCCGACCAATTACCACGGCGAAGTCATGACCTTGACTGATAGTGGCAGCGAAGAAGTTGTGCCTGGATTAATGGCTATCGGTGAGGCGGCATGCGTATCAGTACATGGTGCTAATAGACTAGGTTCTAATTCATTACTGGATTTAGTTGTGTTTGGGCGTGCCGCAGCACATCGAGCGGCTGAAATTGTCAAACCCGGACCTATCCCCAAGCTCAAGCAGGGCGCGGGCGATGAAGCAATGGCGATGCTTGATAAACTTCGCTACGCAGAAGGCGACATTTCAACCGCAGAAATTCGCTTGAATATGCAAAAAGTCATGCAGACTAACTGTGCCGTATTCAGAACTGGCGAAATCATGGAAGAGGGTAAACAAAAACTGCGTGAAGTATGGGACTCTATGCCTCACGTTGATGTAAAAGATCGCAGCTTGATCTGGAACACTGATTTAGTGGAAACCATTGAGCTTGATAATCTACTGCGCCAGGCCATGGTAACCATTCATAGTGCAGCTAATCGAAAAGAAAGTCGAGGAGCACATGCTCGCGAGGACTACACCGAACGTGATGACGAAAACTGGATGAAGCATACTCTGGTCTGGATGGGTGATGAAGGTAACCCCGATATTAATTACCGCGATGTTCATAATTACACACTCACCGATGATGTGGAATATATTCCCCCTAAGGCACGTGTGTATTAATGCAATATTACAACAGTAACTACAGATTTAAAGAAATAGGATCATAAGATGGCTGAATTCAGATTGCCGGCAAATTCAGTAGTTAAACAAGGTAAGCATTTTAAGGCTGATACGACCAGCCCAAACATGCGAGTCTTTAAGATTTACCGTTGGTCTCCGGATGAGGGTGAAAACCCTCGCACCGACACCTATGAAGTCGACATGGATAAATGTGGGCCGATGGTGTTGGATGCATTGATTAAAATCAAGAATGAGATCGACCCTACACTGACTTTCCGGCGTTCCTGCCGCGAAGGAATTTGCGGCTCCTGTTCGATGAACATTGATGGCAGCAATACACTTGCCTGTACTAAGCCCATTGATGAATGCAAGGGTGATGTCAAAGTGTATCCGTTGCCGCATATGCCGGTGGTCAAAGATCTGGTGCCGGATTTGACGAATTTTTATGCTCAATACGCTTCTATAAAGCCTTGGATTGAGACACAAACACCTCCGCCGCCAGACAAAGAACGCTTGCAGTCAAAAGAAGACCGGGAAAAACTTGATGGTCTTTACGAGTGTATTTTATGTGCCTGCTGTTCGACCAGTTGTCCCAGCTATTGGTGGAATAGCGACAAGTATTTAGGTCCTGCGGCATTGTTACAATCCTACCGCTGGATTGTCGACAGCCGTGATGAAGCTACAGGCGAACGACTGGATGAATTGGAAGACCCTTTTAAACTCTACCGTTGTCACACCATTATGAACTGTGCCAAGGCTTGTCCGAAGGGTTTGAATCCGGCTAAAGCCATTACCGAAATTAAAAAACTGATTGTTGAGCGCCGCGGCGGATAAATCCGACTGTGGACCCTAAAGCACTTGCCAAGCTTAAATGGCGCTGTCGGCGTGGGACCAAGGAACTGGATATCATGCTGACGCGATTTGTTGATAGTCAGATAGATAGGCTATCTGAGCAGCAGATCGATAATTTCAAGCGATTGCTGACCCAGCAGGACCCGGAGCTGAATCAGTGGTTAGTTGAACAACAAAAACCCCAGGACAAAGGATTGTCTGAAATTGTGCGACTTATTCAAAAAGCCAATAATTTGTAATTTAAAAGCATCAAAAAAACTTGGTTACGGGTTTGTCTTAATCGCACTGGTTCCAGTTATTTCGTTAGCCACACTATTACCGAAATATCCGTACATTATTTCCAGCCTGCTTGCTGGAATCATGGTTTGTTGTATTCATAACATTCGTTTACATGCCTTAAGAACAAATAGCTGTTCGATTATCAATTTACGTTTACATAATGGTCGTGCCTGGATTAAGCAAAAAAATGCAATAGACAGGGTCTATAAAATCAAAAAAGTGTCCTTAGCACCTGAATGGGTAGTGTTTATTTTAAAAAAGCCGGGTCCCAAAATAATCGTTGACGCTGAATCTGTGGATAGGGCAGTTTATTGTACGATTAGGCGAGAAATTACTACCTATAAACATTAGCGTTAGCTTTAGTAGACCCCCGCCTTGGCGGGGACAAGCCTGTATATAAGAAATAATTTTGTCCTAGGGCTAGTCATTCTGGCATAGGCCAGAATCTCATGATTCCTATACGAGCTTTTGGTAATGAATTGGGAACCTTATTCTGGTGTTAGTATAGTCTCCGTCAAAGGATTCTCATTATCAATATCCGGATAGTCCCGGGAGTAATGTAAACCCCGGCTTTCTTTACGTTTCAACGCGCTTAGAACGATTAATTCGGCAACTTGAACCAAATTGCGCAGTTCCAGCAAATCATTGCTGACTCTGAAGTTACCGTAATATTCCTGGATTTCTTTATCGAGTAGCCGTATACGGTGCAAAGCACGCTCTAAACGCTTGGTTGTACGCACAATACCGACATAGTCCCACATCGCACGTCTGAGTTCATCCCAGTTGTGAGTAATGACTACCATCTCATCAGCATCGGTTACGCGGGTTTCGTCCCAAGCTGGAATATCTACATCCTCATATAGTTGGTCATTACTATTAGTACTAATATGTTTGGCGGCTGATTCGGCAAAAACCAGGCATTCTAATAATGAGTTGCTGGCCAAGCGATTAGCACCATGTAATCCCGAATAAGTGCATTCTCCTACCGCATACAGTCCATCAATATCCGTTTTTGCATTTAGATCGGTAACAATGCCGCCGCAGCTGTAATGTGCGGCAGGGACAACCGGGATAGGTTCACTGGTCATATCGTAGCCATATTCCAGGCAGCGTGAATAAATAGTGGGGAAGTGCTGCTTGATGAATTCTGGCGGTTTATGAGAAATGTCCAGATAAACATGTTGATGGCCGCCGCGCTTCATTTCATTGTCAATAGCGCGAGCTACGATATCGCGTGGTGCCAACTCCTTGCGTTCATCGTACTTTGACATGAATTCTTCACCGTTGGATAACAGTAATTTGCCGCCTTCACCACGCACCGCTTCGGAAATCAAGAAAGATTTAGCTTTTGGATGGAACAGGCATGTTGGGTGAAATTGATTGAATTCCATGTTGCCGACCCTGCAACCGGCACGCCAGGCCATGGCCATACCGTCTCCGGTTGAGGTGTCCGGATTACTGGTGTAAAGATAAACCTTTGAGGCTCCCCCGGTTGCTAAAATCGTGTTGTTCGCGTGGATTGTAAGCGCCTGACGTTTTTGATTATCGTAGGCATAAAACCCTATGCATCGATTTGCTGTAGCTATGCCGAGTTTGGCCGTTGTGATTAAGTCAATGGCGATATGGCTTTCCAGCAGCTTAATGTTTGGATGTTGCCTGACTTTGCTTTCAAGCGTGATTTCAACCTCATGGCCGGTTGCATCGGCAGCATGAATAATTCGACGGTGGCTATGCCCACCTTCACGCGTTAGATGGTAATTTCCATAGCCCAGATCGCTGGTTTCACGAGTAAATTCTACACCCTGGTCAATTAACCACTGAATGCTCGCGGGCCCGTGTTTGACTACAAATTCAACGGCTTCACGTTTACAAATACCTGCACCAGCGATTACCGTGTCTTCGATATGGGATTTAAAACTATCCTCATCACTTAGCACAGCGGCAATGCCGCCTTGTGCATACAGACTTGAACCTTCGGTAAGTTCTTTTTTGGAAACTATAACAACCTTCTGATCTTGATCTGCCAGCCTGATAGCCAAACTTAATCCGGCAAGCCCACCCCCGATAATGGCTACATTGGTTTTGAGTGTTTCCGTCATTTTTTATCCAATAACTGAGTTACAGGCAATATAATACCCAAAAACTTATCATGCTTTTTAATATTATTTAGATGAACTTTTCTAATAGTTTCAAGTCTATAGAGCTAACTAGATTTAGCATCAGCGGTTGTTATTGTGACTGAAGATAGCAATATAGATAAAACGCTGGTAGCGAGGTGTCAATCAGGCGACCATACTGCTTATGAATTGTTGGTAAAGAAATATCAATTCAGGGTCGCAAGGTTGTTATCCAGATACATTAGTATTGAAACTGAAATCGAGGATGTCAGTCAGGAAGTGTTTATCAAGGCCTACAAGGCGATAAATAACTTCAGAGGGGACAGTGAATTTTATACCTGGCTTTATAGGATAGCAGTGAACACAGCTAAGAATCACTTGTCATATAAAAGCAGGCGAAAAGCTGAATATGGATTCGATCCGCAAAATGCTGAAGAAAGTGTGTATGAACTATCACATATGGTGGATTCCGAAACACCTGATTCTGTGTTTGCGGGCAAGCAAATGTATTTGGTATTGAAAGAGGCGATTAAGGATATGCCGGATGAGTTAAAGGAAGCGATTATTTTGCGTGAGTTTGATGGTTTGAGTTATGAAGATATCGCTCAAGCAATGGATTGCCCTATAGGTACAGTACGCTCAAGAATTTTTCGAGCAAGGGAAATTCTGGATGCAGTAATCAAAGAAAACATGTCGACGGGTATGTGAGATGACAGAAAAATTATCAAATTTAATGGATGAAAAAATCGACCAGGCAGATCTGGACGATTTTTTAGCTGCTTACAAAGACGATCCGGAGCTGGCCAAACGCTGGCAGCGTTATCATATAGCTCAGGATTTAATTAAAAATGAAATCTCCGATAGAGATTTACAATTTGATATTGCAGCAAAGGTTATGGCGAAAATCAGTGCTGATCCTAATGAGGTCATTAAGCAGGATTTATCAACCAGCAAAGTTGTTGAGTTCCCAGCTAAAACCACTGCTCATGCTAAAAAACCCTGGTGGCCGATGGCCATTGCCGCAAGTATGTTATTGGGGTTGTATTTTATTGTGCAACAACCGTTGCAACAGCCCAAAGTCACAAATCAAATTGCAGAAGTGGCGACAGAAACAGATCCGATGTCAATGCCGCATTGGCAGACAGATAATGCAGCGATTGAAGATGCGCTGAATGCTCTTCTAGTCGAACATAGCGAATTTACCAGTGTGACGGGGATGAACGGTTTGGGTTCATACTCTAAATTCGTTTCCTATCAAAAACTTTGAGCATTGCACTGTTGAATAAAATCATAAAAGTTTCAATTACGCTGTTACTGTTAGTCACTGCTAACAGTGTTAAAGCGATGCCGGATGAAGCGCGTGAGTGGGTGACGCGCATGCTCCAGGCCGGTCAGTCATTGAACTACAAAGGCAACATGATCGGTATACGCGGTTCAAATGTTGAATTGATGGGTATAGTGCATAAAATTGATGCTAACGGTGAGCAGGAACGTATTTATTCGTTAAACGGTATTCCTAGGGAAATTATTCGAAAGTCCGGCGAGTTAATCTGTTATCTACCCGATAAAAGCATGGGTTTGCAAGGTAAGTTATTTCAGGATCAGCGTTTTTTTCCGGCTTTTACCGACAGAGAGATCGCTAAACTGGATGACTATTACAGTTTTGAATTAGGCCAGGTCGATCGTATTGTGAATCGTGAAGCACAAATGATTAAGATCCAGCCTAAAGATGAGTTTCGTTACGGTTATCAGCTCTGGATTGATAAGGAAACAGGTTTGCTATTGCAGTCAGCTTGTGTTGATCATGCAGGAACTGCCCTGGAACGCTACATGTTTACCAAAGTCGAAATAGATGTCCCCATTGATGATGCTGAACTGGAACCATCAGAAGCTGCAAAATCAGGGTTGAATTGGATTCAAGTTGAATCTCCTGAACCTAAAGATAATTCTGAAATGACCTGTAAATTGGAAAACTTACCTGTTGGATTTGAGTTAGTACATTCAATGGTCAAACCTGCGACAGATAAGCAGCAGATGATGAGTCAGTATGTGTTCAGTGATGGCTTGTCTAATTTTTCGCTGTTTGTGGAACACATGTACAACCCTGACGATATGAAAATGGAAGGGCCTTATCAACTTGGTATAGTCAACGTTTACAGCCGCGTTATGGGCGATAATCGCATCACTATGATGGGAGAAATACCGCAAATTACGGCCAAGACGGTCGCTATGGCTGTATCGGATTGTCAGTAAGCTTACCCCAGCTTCATGCCGGGGCCTTCAGCAGACAGCACTTTCCCCGGTTTTATGCCGTGGTCTCCATATAGATAAGTAGGAGCCAGCTAAGGAAGATCCCATAACGAGTACGGGATAGGCCCTAGTTATTCAATCTTAAGGCCGCAGTAATCGCAGGCAAACAAACTAAAACACTCACCAAGGTCATGGCTAATAGCAACGCTAATTGACCGGAGTAATTCAATTGCTGTTGTGCGGCTTGTATCGCCGAGATTGAAATAATCAGTACGGGTACGTAAAGCGGCGTAGTAATTAGCCCTAATAACAAGCTTCCTCGTTTAAGACTCAAGGTCAAAGCGCTTCCTAATGCACTGAACAATACCACTGAGGGTGTACCCAATAATAATGTTATGACTAAGGTTAAAACGGATTGATCCTGCAAAAACAGCAGTTGCGCATAAATAGGGCAAATAATAATAAGCGGCAATACGATGAACAGCCAGTGCACTAATAATTTAACACCAATAATTGTGATGAATGAGCAAGCTGCCAGTTGTTGTTGTTCTAGTGTGCCGTCTTCGAAATCTGAATAAAATAATCTGTCACTCGAAAGTAAAATTGCCAACAAGGCAATGACCCATACAACTGCTGCGGCAACAGCAGATAAAATGGTTTTATCGACGCCAATAGCAAGTACAAAAAGTGTAATTGTGATTAAACCAAAAATAATCGGTTGGAAGATCTCAGCTGGCTTTTTAAAAACCAACGCGGTTTCATTTTTAATCAATGCACTTAGCATTAACTATTCAACCATATGCTTTGACTGATGCTTTCAAGCTCATCGGTGTCTTGATGAGATGTCAGAATAACAATATTACCCGCCTGCAGAAATTTAAGAATAATCGTATTGACAAGCTTTATACCATCATTATCCAGCGCTGTATAAGGTTCATCTAATACCCATAGCTGGGTATCTTCCAGCCAAAGCCTTGCCAGCGCGATTCTGCGTTGCTGGCCTTGTGACAGAAAGCCTGCCTCGACATCTTCATACAAGCTTATGGATAAGATCGATAAAACTTGTTCAATTTGTATAAGTTCAGCTTGGCGTTGATTGAATGAAAGTAAGTGGCTGATATTTTCTAAAACGGTAAGCTCAGACTTAACCGCAGGTTTATGCCCCAGGTAGGTCAATGCTTGACTATACTCAACAGATAGCTCAGCAATGTTTTGTCGCTTCCAGTAAATCGATCCAGCGGCCGGTTTAAGCAACCCGGTAATGATTTTAAGCAAACTGGATTTTCCTGATCCATTCTTGCCATGTACACGGACTAATTCACCTGGTTTTGCTATAAAACTTAAGTTTTCAAACAAGCATCTATCTTGACGTTCGCAGCTTAAATTCCTGACTTCAAGATGTGGCTGGCTAGCCATTTACTAATAAGTGCTTTGCGATTGCTGGTCGTGCTGCCAGTAGCCTTTAGCCTCAAGTGCTTCTTTGACTTCCGGTGGCATATAATTTTCATCGTGTTTAGCCAGAACTTCATCCGCTATAAAGCGATTTTCAGGTGTCAGTTGGCCCTTGGCGACAATGCCCTGGCCTTCACGAAACAAGTCGGGCAAGATGCCTTCATAACTGATTACAATTGATTCTTCGGTATCAGTAACTGAAAACTCGCTTTTCAAAGAATCAGATTCACGCTTAAAACTGCCTACTTCAACCAACCCACCTACTCGAATATTTACCCCTTTAGGGGCTTCGTTGTTAATAATTTGGGTAGGTGTGTAAAATAAATTAATGTTCTGTCTTAAAGCGTACAGAATCAGTCCCACCACAATAGCGATGATCAGCATAATATAGATAATCAACATTAAGCGTTTACGACGTAAGGGATGCATAATTAAGGTAGATTATTAAGTTTAGTGTTGAGTTTTAACTGTTTGTTAAAGTGTTTGCTTGCATTAATAAATACTAATGCCAGTACAAATGTACTAATCGTTACACAGCTCCAGACATATTTGCCATGGCCAGCCATTGTAATCAGTTCGCTAATAGATTCGAAATACATTTTATAGACGTTTTATGCGTTGTTTGAGAATTTGAGTACGTGTATTCAAAAATACATAACTAACCGCCAGTAAGCTAAATGCTAACATCATGATTAATAGCGGCCATAACATTTCTGTGGCTATAGATGGTTTGGCGAACTTAAAAATTGTGGAGCCTTGGTGCAGGCTTTGCCACCAAACCACTGAATAATGGATAATCGGGATATTGACCACGCCTACAATCGCTAAGATTCCACTTGCTTTGTTAGCGGTATCTCGGTCGGGTAATGCCTCAGATAAGCTTATGAAGCCCAAATAGAGAAACAATAAAATCAATTCTGAAGTTAAGCGAGCATCCCAGACCCACCATGTCCCCCAGGTGGGTTTACCCCAGACTGAACCCGTGAAAAGAGCTAAAGCCGTGAATACCGCTCCAATGACGGCCAGACTGCGTGCCACCATGAATGTGAGTTTCATCTTCCAGATTAAGCCGATTGCGCAGCAAATAGCCATACTCACGTACACACCCATTGAAAGTGCGGCAGCTGGAACATGCAGGTAGATGATTCTAAAACTATTACCTTGTTGATAATCTGCCGGTGCGAACGCTAAACCCCAGGTTAAACCTGTAAAGTAGCATAATAACGCCAGCAGACTCGTCCACTTAAGGTGACGACCTGCGAAATGGTAAAAATGCACCGGCGAACCAAGTTTATGCCACCAGTGTTTGATTGCTTGATAAACGCTCATCAGAGCGCTAAATTTTAACCTAAATTAAGTTTTGTGCTATGAAATTTGAAGGTAAAAACTATCGGATTTTGATTTCAATGCGATCATTTAGAGCGCGATTTTCATCACTATCATTAAGCGCGATCGGGAAGGCCGCGCCCATACCGATAGCCGCAATCTGGCGATTATCGAAACCAAGATTATTGTTGAAGTAGTTCAGCAGGGCGGTAGAACGTAATTCACTTGTTTGGATATTATTATGGGTGTCATCTTGGTTACTGGTATGTGAGACGATCAGCAAGCGGGCATCAGGACAAAGCCATAGAGAATTGGCGATTTCTCGGAGCAATTCATGGCTTGTAGCATCCACTTTTGAATTACGATTGGAAAATTCGACTTGATTATCAGCCAATAGTAAATCAACTTGTTGCTGACATTGTTCCATGGTCAGGGGACGACTGATATTGACTTTACTGGTGACCGTGTTGATGCCTTTAACTTTAGTAAGTTGACTAATCAGCTGTTTATGGGTTTCATTATCAACAGTTTGGCCAGTGATTAAAATATCATTCTTGACAATCTCGATTTGAGCCCATTTGGCATGGAGATCTTTCTGCACCTGTATAACATTTTCGGTAAGTTCTTGTTGCAATAGCCGTTGTTGAAATTTAATACCGCCAAAAACAGCTGCTGCTGAAAAAATCAGAACTCCGACTGCACCAAAAATTAATTTTTTCGACATTTTTTACAAAAAAGTATAAACCCTACGCACTTATTATATATATTGAAACTGATAGTTAAATGCGTGAATTGCAAATAATTTATTCATTAACAAGATTTAATTTCAATTTCTCAAGTTGATACTAACTTATGTGCATGTCGGGTGGTCTCCGGGATTCTAAATTTTGGGCAGCAGTTCAGTACCCATTTATTTGCTGATTCAAAAGAAATTTTATGACCGGGCGAAACAAATAAAGGCTTGGTGTTTTGCCGCGAACGCATGACTGTACCGATACGTTCGCCTTTATCAACTAGATGGGACGATGAGCCTTTACTCACCGCAGGCTCCCTAAATTGTCCGATCAATCTTGATTTAGCAGCCCCGATTGCAGGCATATCAAGTGCAATTCCCAAATGACAGGCGAGCCCGAATCGACGTGGATGGGCAATACCCTGACCATCACAAATCAACAAATCAGGTTTGTGGCGCAATTTATTGACTGCATCCAGTAAAACTGGAACTTCTCGAAAAGATAAAAAACCAGGGACATATGGAAATACTACTTCACGCTGGCTGGTTTGCTGCTCTATAACTTCAAAATCCGGGAAACTCAGCACCACAATTCCACCTAGTGCAATGTGATTATTTTCTTTAAAACCCACATCAAGGCCAGCTACTGTTTTTATTTCACCAAATTGGTCAATCAAACGAACTTTTTGCGCAAGTTCATTTTGAATGAATTTTGCTTGCCCAATTGAAGTGGACTCAATCAGTGAAATTTGTTCATCAAGTTTCATGCTTGGATTTATAATCGACTAGTCAAGTTCGGAGAATAACATATGATCAATATTGCAATTAGTGGCGCCTCGGGTCGAATGGGAAATACGTTAATTCAGGCGGTTCTTAACCATAATGATTTGAAATTGTCAGCCGCTATTGATCATCCTGAAAGTGATGTGTTGGGCCAGGATGCTGCTCGAATGTTGGGTCAGAAAGAGTGTGGAGTAGGTGTGACATCGGATATTTCGCATTGCGATTTTGATGTGCTGATTGATTTTACCCGTCCGCAAGCCACAATGGCTTATCTTGAGTATTGCTTGGCAAACAATAAAGCGTTGGTTGTGGGGACAACGGGCTTCGACAAGGCACAGCATGATCAGTTCAAAAAAGCGGCTGAATCAACAAAAATTATATTGGCCGCTAATATGAGCATCGGTGTCAATTTGACATTTAAATTAATTCAAATGGCAGCCCGGGCAATAGGGCAGGACGCTGATATTGAGATCATCGAAGCTCATCATAGATATAAAGTTGATGCACCTTCAGGTACAGCCTTGGCTATGGGTAATGTTATAGCGCATGAACTGGATCGTAACCTGGACCAATACGGTGTGTTTAGTCGCCATGGTCATACAGGGGAAAGGCAGGCTGAGCAAATAGGTTTTTCGGTGATTCGAGCTGGTGATATTGTTGGTGAACACACGGCTATGTTTGCTCTGGACGGTGAGCGAGTCGAAGTCACTCATAAAGCCTCGGATCGAAATATTTATTCCAGTGGTGCCTTACGTGCAGCGCGTTGGCTGGTCCAACAAAAGCAACCTGGTTTGTATAATATGCAAAATGTGCTTGGACTCGCTTGAATAGATGAGCGTTTAACACTAGAATCAGCCCTCAGCATGAACACGCTGAAAACGCAAAAATCACATGGAGAAGCCAACAGGCTTCTCCTTTTTTATAAGCATCAGAATTTATTAATTCATTGGAGAACATGTTGAGCCAGCAGGCCATTATTGCTTTAGCCGATGGAACTATCTTTAAAGGCAAGTCATTTGGAGCGCAATCCACTACAGTAGGTGAGGTTGTTTTTAATACTTCCATCACTGGTTACCAGGAAATCCTAACTGATCCTTCTTATGCCAAACAGTTTGTGACGCTCACATATCCACATATTGGCAATACCGGGATAAACTCAGAAGACGTTGAATCCAGACAAATTTTTGCATGCGGGCTGATTGTTCGAGATGTGCCGTATCGAGCGAGCAGCTGGCGTAAGCAACAAGATATTTCCGGTTACTTAATTGAAAAAGGAATTCCCGGGATTTGTGATATCGATACACGCAAATTAACCCGATTAATCAGGGAAAAGGGGGCACAAGCCGGATGCCTGATGACCGGAGAGCAAGCTGATGAACAGCAGGCATTAAAACAAGCACGTGCTTTTCCCGGTATGAAAGGACTGGACCTGGCTAAAGAAGTATCCATTGAGGAACGTTACAAGTGGTCTGATGGCTGTTGGACGCTTGCAGAAGGATATCGCCAATCAACCGATCAGCCACGTTTTAGCATTGCAGCCTATGACTACGGTATAAAACACAATATTTTAAGATTATTGGTTGAACAAGGGTGCGCAATTACGGTGTACCCGGCGCAAACACCTGCCAGTGAAATTCTAAAGCAAAACTACGATGGCGTATTTCTATCTAATGGGCCGGGTGATCCTGAACCGTGTGATTATGCGATCCAAGCTATAGCAGAATTAATTGCAGCGGATATGCCTATATTCGGTATTTGTCTAGGCCATCAGTTGTTAGCGTTAGCGTCAGGCGCTAAAACCATGAAAATGAAGTTTGGTCATCATGGTGCCAATCATCCAGTCAAAGACCTCAAAAACGGGCAGGTCGTCATAACCAGCCAGAATCACGGCTTTGCGGTCAGCGAACAAGATCTGCCTGATTGCTTACGTGTTACCCATCGCTCATTATTCGATGGTACCAATCAGGGCCTAGAGCGTATCGACAAGCCGGCCTTTTCATTCCAGGGTCACCCTGAAGCAAGCCCGGGGCCACAGGATATTCAATATTTGTTCGAACGGTTTAGCCAGATGATGCTGGATCATAAGAAGGTATAGTATGCCGAAAAGAGAAGATTTAAAAAGTATCATGATCATCGGTGCTGGTCCGATTATTATCGGCCAGGCTTGCGAATTCGATTATTCTGGGGTGCAGGCCTGTAAAGCACTAAAAGCGGAGGGCTATCGGGTCATTCTGGTCAACTCAAACCCGGCGACCATCATGACCGATCCTGATTTTGCTGATGCCACTTATATTGAACCGATAGAATGGCAGACTGTTGCTAAAATTATCAAAAAAGAACGTCCGGATGCCATCTTACCGACAATGGGTGGACAAACAGGACTGAACTGCGCTTTGGATCTGGCCTTCAACGGTGTGCTGGAAAAATACAATGTAGAAATGATTGGTGCGACCAAAGAAGCTATCGACAAAGCCGAGGATCGGGAAAAGTTTCAGGTGGCCATGCGTAACATTGGACTGGATATTGCCAGGGGTGAAGTCGCGCATTCGATGGAACAAGCCTATGAAATTCTCGAAAAATTAGGATTTCCGGTCATTATCAGGCCGTCGTTTACCTTAGGCGGTACAGGCGGTGGAATGGCCTATAATCGCAGCGAATTCACCACAATTTGCGAGCGCGGGCTGGATGCATCTCCGACCAATGAATTGTTGATTGAAGAATCCATTACCGGCTGGAAAGAGTTTGAGATGGAGGTGGTCAGAGATTGTGAAGATAATTGCATTATTATCTGTTCAATTGAAAACTTTGACGCGATGGGGGTGCATACGGGTGACTCCATAACAGTCGCACCGGCACAAACATTGACCGACAAAGAATACCAGCTGATGCGTAACGCCAGCATTGCCGTGTTGCGTGAGATTGGTGTTGATACTGGTGGTTCTAATGTGCAGTTTGCCATCAACCCGGAAGATGGTCGTATGATTGTCATTGAGATGAATCCACGGGTTTCACGCTCGTCTGCATTGGCATCCAAGGCGACCGGTTTTCCTATTGCCAAGGTGGCGGCAAAGCTGGCAGTAGGTTATACCCTGGATGAACTCAGCAATGATATTACCGGTGGTGCTACACCGGCATCTTTTGAGCCTTCAATCGATTATGTAGTGACTAAAATTCCACGTTTTGATTTCGAAAAATTTCCTAATGCCGACGCGACACTAACCAGCCAGATGAAATCTGTCGGCGAGGTGATGGCAATTGGAAGTACTTTTCAGGAATCTTTGCAAAAAGCCATGCGTAGCCTTGAAATCGGTAGTCATGGTTTTGAATCGCAAATGCAGATTGTTGATGCTGAATCCCATCCGGAATTAAGACGTAAGCTAAAAATCCCCGGAGCGAAGCGCCTCTGGTACCTTGCTGATGCGATCAGAGCAGGCATGAGTATTGAACAAATTTACTCAATAAGTGGAATTGACCCCTGGTTTCTGGCTCAGATCGAGGATTTAATTGAAGAAGAAAAAAATATTAAAAACATAGGTTTAGATGACATATCAGATAAATTACTTTATGATTTGAAGCGTAAAGGTTTCGCTGATGTGCGTTTAGCTGAATTGCTAGACGTTACAGAAAAGCAAATTCGTGATTTGAGACATCAGAATAATATTAGGCCGGTTTACAAACGGGTTGATTCCTGTGCGGCAGAATTTGCGACTCCGACAGCTTATATGTATTCCACTTATCAGGACGAATGTGAATCCGAACCCGGTGACGTTAACAAAATCATTGTACTCGGAGGTGGACCTAATCGAATCGGCCAGGGCATTGAGTTTGATTATTGCTGCGTGCATGCAGCCTTGGCGCTCAAGGACAATGGTTATCAGACCATTATGGTAAATTGCAATCCAGAAACAGTGTCTACTGATTACGATACCTCTGACAGACTGTATTTTGAACCTCTGACCTTGGAGGATGTGCTTGAAATCGTGCACAAGGAAAACCCGTCTGGGATTATTGTGCAGTATGGTGGGCAAACACCTTTAAAACTTGCCAGACCATTAGAGGCCGAAGGTGCGCCAATTGTTGGAACATCGCCAGAATCAATTCATCAAGCTGAAGATAGAGAGTATTTTCAGAAACTTTTAAATGATCTGGATTTACTACAACCGCCAAATCGAACAGCAACTAATGTCGATGAAGCAATTACATTAGCTGATGAGATCGGTTATCCATTAGTCGTGCGACCTTCTTATGTGCTGGGTGGGCGGGCAATGGAAATTGTGCACAATCGTCATGATTTACATGATTACATGAGCCGCGCTATCCATGTTTCTAATGAGTCTCCCGTATTATTAGATCGTTTTCTTAATGATGCGATAGAAGTAGATGTTGATGCATTAGCTGACGGTGAGAAAGTAATCATCGGCGGCATAATGCAGCATATTGAAGAAGCCGGTGTACATTCCGGAGACTCAGCCTGTTCATTGCCGCCATATAGTTTGTCTAAGGAATTACAGGATGAACTGCGTCGGCAAACTGAAAAACTGGCGTTGTCGATTGGAGTTTGTGGCTTGATGAATATCCAGTTCGCTATCAAGGGCGAGGATATTTATGTGCTGGAAGTCAATCCCAGGGCATCCCGGACGGCACCATTTGTATCCAAGGCAACGTCCAGGCCATTAGCCAAAATCGGTGCGCTATGCATGGTTGGCAAGACACTGTCACAGCAAAATGTCACTGAAGAAATTGTTCCAGACTATTACAGCGTTAAAGAAGCTGTTTTTCCTTTTATCAAGTTTCCGGGCGTTGATACAGTGCTTGGTCCGGAAATGAAAAGCACCGGCGAAGTGATGGGTATCGGCAGGAGTTTTGGAGAAGCCTTTGGTAAAGCTGTATTGGCAGCTGGCTGGGGTCTGCCGCAATCGGGTAAAGCGCTGATTAGTGTTCGTGATCAGGATAAGCAAGAAGCGATCGACGTCAGCCGCTATTTCTCGGAAAATGGATTTCAGCTCTACGCCACACCGGGTACGGCTGCAGTGCTGGAGAATGCCGGCATACCTGTAAAAGCGGTTAATAAAGTGGCCGATGGTCGCCCACATGTGGTAGATTTAATCAAGAATAACGAAGTAAACTTAATCGTTAACACTACAGCGGGTAAACAAAGTCTGGCTGACTCGTATACCATAAGGCGGGAAGCACTTAATCATAAGATGACCTATTACACGACTATGGCTGGTGCTAAGGCCGCCTGTGAGGCTCACAAGAAAAACAGCGAGACACGGGTTAACTGCTTACAAGAACTACATAGAGCAAACTAAGATAGAGTAATGAACAGAATTTTATTAACAACCAAGGGTGCTGAAAAACTTCGTGCGGAGTTAAAAAAACTAAAATCTGAAGATCGCCCGGCGGTTATTGAGGCGATTGCCGAAGCGCGTGCCCATGGTGATTTATCGGAAAATGCTGAATACAGTGCAGCGAAAGAGCAGCAGGGTTTTATTGAGGGCCGAATACGTGAACTGGAAGCCATGCTGCCCAGTGCTGAAATTATTGATCCTTCAACCCTGGATGCCCAGGGTCGCGTTGTTTTTGGTTCAACCGTTGAGCTGTTCGATGAAGAAACCGATGCTGAAGTGACCTATCAAATCGTCGGTGATCAGGAGGCTGACCTTGAACATGGACAGATCTCACTTGGATCGCCTATCGCCCGTGCCTTAATTGGTAAAGAAGAAGGTGAAGAGATCACTGTACTGGCCCCAGGCGGTGAAAAACACTACGAAATTTTAAAGGTCAGTTATATCTAATAGCGGCTTTCAGAGAAGCTACTAACTTAGCAAGCAGACCCCGTGACAAGCACGGGACAGAAGTGCATAGAAAGCTCGCACATGGATATTCAAGATTCGGTTTCTAGAAATTCGTCACCCCCGTGCAGGTGGGGTCGAGTAAATCATTTGGTTCTTCGTTTAAGGCAACTCAATCTTGGGTGAATCACTTTTTCTGTAAATCACCCCGACTCTGCCAATAAGCTGCACAAACTCAGATTCGGTTTGTTTACAGATTTCATTAAGTAACAACTTTTTATCGGCACTGTTTAGCCCGGGTAGTTTCATTTTTAGTAATTCATGGGCGTCTAAGGAGGTACTGATTTCGTTAATAACGGCCTCTGTCAGGCCGGCGTTACCAATTGATACAACGGTGGATTTGTGGTGAGCGAGGCCACGCAGATAATTTTTTTGTTTACCGGTCAGAGACATAACATCGATACGATTGAATGTTGCTGAATTATAACGATTCCTTTAAATTATCCAATCCAAATCTAAAGTTGTCATTGCGAGCTTTGCGAAGCAATCCACAAATGCCAAGACAAACACAAAAGCGAAAAAAATCTAAACACTGGGCTCAGCGTCATCTAAACGATACCTATGTTAAGAAAGCTAATCAATCCGGTTATCGCGCCCGGGCGGCATTTAAACTTGAGGAAATTAACACCAGGCACAAACTAATTAAGCCCGGTATGCGGATTCTTGATTTAGGTGCCGCTCCGGGAAGCTGGAGTCAACTGAGTTCACAAATAACGGGCACTCACGGACTTGTAGTGGCTGTTGATCTGTTGCCGATCCAACCCATAAAAAATGTTCAATTTATCCAGGGAGACTTTTGTAATACTGACATACAAGCACAAATTATCGTCCAGCTTGGGAATAAAGCCGCTGATCTTATTATTTGTGATATGTCGCCCGATTTGACCGGTATTCGAATCACCGATCAGGCTAATATGGAGAATTTGCTCCAAAGTGTGTTCAATTCCCTGGAAAACTTATTAAATCCCAACGGGGATCTATTAATCAAGGTCTTTGAAGGGCAGTTACTGGCTGATTTAAGAAAATCGCTTAACTCATTGTTTAAAAAGGTAATTAACATTAAACCTGACGCTTCTCGCAAGCAGTCGCGGGAATTTTATCTGCTGGCACGGGACTTTAAAGCGGCTTGAATCGCAACTATAAAGTTGTATTCGCTGTCTAATCGTAGGAAAATCTAATATTGACCTTATATATTAGTTAACACACAACCGTATACGAGTATTAGCTTGAATAATCTAACCAAAAATCTGATTATGTGGGTGGTCATCGCCATGGTGTTAATGGCGGTGTTCAATAATTTCAGCCTTGACGGTCCTGCCTCAGGCAACCGCGTTGATTACTCAACCTTTATCCAGCAGGTTCATTCCGGCCAGGTCGATAAAGTTAAAATTGATGATCGTACTATTCAGGGTCAGTTGTCCACCGGTGAGCGGTTTGTGACTTACTCACCGGGTGATCCGGAGCTGGTTTCGGACTTGCTCAAGAATAACGTCAAAATAGAAGCTGAAGCCGAGGAAGAAACGTCTTTGCTGATGCAGATTTTTATAAGCTGGTTTCCGTTATTATTGTTGATTGGCGTGTGGATTTTCTTCATGCGGCAAATGCAGGGCGGTGGCCGTGGTGGTGCGTTAAGTTTCGGAAAAAGCAAGGCACGAATGTTGACCGAGGATAAAAATAAGGTCACCTTTGCTGACGTTGCAGGTATAGAAGAAGCCAAGGAAGAGGTAGGCGAAATTGTTGATTTCCTAAAAGATCCATCAAAATTTCAAAAACTGGGTGGTCATATTCCCAAAGGCGTATTAATGACCGGCAGTCCGGGTACCGGTAAGACTTTGCTTGCCAAGGCTATTGCCGGCGAGGCCAAAGTGCCATTTTTCACAATATCCGGTTCTGATTTTGTCGAGATGTTTGTTGGTGTAGGTGCCTCACGTGTGCGTGATATGTTTGATCAGGCTAAAAAACATGCACCTTGTATTATCTTTATCGATGAGATTGATGCGGTGGGGCGACATCGTGGTGCCGGTTTGGGCGGCGGTCATGATGAACGCGAGCAAACCTTGAACCAACTGCTGGTAGAAATGGATGGTTTTGAAGGTAATGAAGGTGTAATTGTTATTGCGGCGACTAACCGTCCAGATGTACTGGATCCGGCTTTATTACGCCCGGGTCGATTCGACCGCCAGGTTAATGTGCCTTTACCGGATATTCGTGGTCGTGAATTGATTCTTAAAGTCCATATGCGCAAAGTTCCAATCGAAGACGACGTTAAGGCTTCTGTTATAGCCCGGGGCACACCCGGTTTTTCAGGTGCTGATTTAGCTAACCTGGTAAACGAAGCGGCGTTACTAGCTGCCAGAGCAGGTAAAAAGATCGTTTCAATGGAAGATTTTGAGGACGCTAAAGATAAAGTGATAATGGGTGCTGAGCGCCGCTCCGTGGTGATGCCGGAGGAAGAACGCTTAAATACAGCCTACCATGAGTCAGGTCATGCGGTGGTTGCCAAATGTTTGGATAACGCCGATCCCGTGCATAAAGTCACTATTATTCCACGTGGTCGAGCACTGGGTGTGACGATGCAACTGCCTGAGGAAGATCGTTACAGCCATAATCGTGAATATCTGTTGACACAGATTGCGATTCTGATGGGCGGGCGTATTGCAGAAGAGCTGTTTATGGGGCAAATGACCACAGGTGCCTCAAATGATTTCGAGCGTGCCACTGATCTTGCTACCAAGATGGTTTCTCGCTGGGGTATGAGCGACGCTTTGGGTCCAAGGGTTTACGGTGAGAACGAGTCCGAAGTTTTTTTGGGTCGTGATGTCAGCACTCACAAAAATTTAAGTCCGTCCACGGCTGAAAAAGTCGATGCGGAAGTAACACGTATCATTAGTGAGCAATATACCAGGGCAAAAAATATCATTGAGGAAAATCGCGCAAAAATGGAGCGAATGACCAAAGCCTTAATGGAATGGGAAACCATTAATGCAGATCAAATCAATGACATCATGGCAGGCAAGGAACCCCAACCACCGGCTGACTGGGATGAAGATGGTGATGATTCAACACCTACGGCTAAAACCGACGATGACGTGGTTGTTAATGATGCAAATGAAGAGAAACCTACTGAAGATAAAAAAGGGCCTCCTCCCAGAGTTGATAAACCTGCTGGCGGCGAAGCTCAGTAAATTTCTTCGTTGAATTCCAATATGAATCTTGATTGCGGGGGCAAGTCATTGGATTTGTCCCGTGCTGTTATTATGGGAGTGCTAAATGTCACCCCTGATTCTTTTTCTGATGGTGGTTTGTTTCTCGAGTTAGATCAGGCCTGCCATCAGGCAGAATATATGCTGCGTTCAGGTGCAGAAATTATTGACATCGGTGGTGAGTCTACTCGGCCAGGCGCTGAGGAGGTGTCTATTGAGGAGGAACTAAACCGTGTTATTCCGGTTATTGAAAAGTTAACACGGGAATTTGATTGTGTAGTTTCGATCGACACCTCTAAGCCTGACGTGATGACTGAAGCGGTGAATGCAGGTGCAGGGTTAATCAATGACGTCTGCGGTTTAAAAACAACCCAGTCAATGCAAGCAGCGGCCGCCGCTGCGGTGCCGGTTTGTATTATGCATATGCAGGGTACTCCTCGCACTATGCAACAATCGCCTGTTTATGATGATGTCGTCCAAGAGGTAAAATCCTTTTTGGTCGACAAGGCACAAGAATGTCAGCGTAACGGCATAGACAAAGCCCGGATTATTATTGATCCTGGTTTTGGCTTTGGTAAAACCGTGGATCACAACCTAAGTTTATTAAATCATCTGGATGTATTGTGTGATGCAGGTTATCCGGTTCTGGCAGGGCTTTCACGTAAGTCAATGATTGGTCATTTATTGGGTTTGCCCGTTGAAGAACGCATGGCGCCCAGTATTGCTTTGGCTATCAAGGCCATGCAAAATGGTGCAAAAATTATTCGTGCACATGATGTTAAAGAGACACACGATGCAATCAGGATGATTGAAGCACTTGAACAATGATACGGCTTAACATAGAGGATGAAGTATTTAAAATACTTAGTTTGTCTCGAAGGGCGTTTGCCGTATCTGTTACGGCATCTGCGTTAGCAGTTTTATGATCTGAACTCGGGTAAAACAATGAATAAACGGTTTTTTGGTACAGACGGTATTCGCAGCAGGGTCGGTATTGAACCTGTAACTCCCGAAAAGGTTGTTAAACTTGGTTGGGCTGCGGGTTCAGTGTTATCCCAAAATGCAGCAGGTCGTGCAAAGGTTGTTATCGGCAAAGATACCCGTGTTTCGGGCTATTTGCTTGAGTCCGCACTAGAGGCTGGCCTTTCTGCCGCCGGTGTGGATATTAGTTTGATAGGTCCATTGCCGACACCCGGTATCGCATATTTAACCCGGACATCACGTGCTGCGGCCGGAATAGTTATCAGTGCATCGCATAACCCGTTTTACGATAACGGTATTAAGTTTTTTTCCCCGGATGGATTTAAGCTTGATGATGGGCTTGAGCTGGCTATTGAGGATAAAATGGATCAGCAACTCGCAACAGTAGATTCACAACAGTTAGGCAAAGCAGTGCGCTTTGAAGATGCAGCAGGACGCTACATTGAATATTGCAAAAGCACCTTTCCCCAACGTCATTCGTTGCAAGGCCTGAATCTGGTTGTCGATTGTGCAAATGGAGCCGGCTACCATGTTGCGCCCAGTGTTTTCGAAGAATTAGGCGCAAATGTGCATACAATCGGTACTGAGCCAAACGGTTTTAATATAAATGACGGTTGTGGCTCTACAGACCTGTCGTTACTTAAAGAACAAGTCATCACCCATAAAGCTGACTTAGGTATAGCGCTTGATGGTGACGGTGATCGACTAATGTTGGTAGATGCTCATGGTAATGAAATAAATGGTGATCAGATGCTTTATTTGATTGCCCTGCATCGACAGGCAAAAAGTGAATTACAGGGCGGCATCATGGGTACGGTGATGACTAATCTTTCCGTTGAGCATGCGCTTAAAGAAAAAAATATCGAATTTGCACGCAGCCAGGTTGGTGATCGTTATGTATTAGCCGGCTTGCAACAACGTAACTGGCAAATAGGTGGAGAAACCTCCGGGCATATCATTTGCCTGGATAAAAATACGACCGGGGACGGTATCATCGCTGCACTGGAAGTTTTGCGGGTTATGGTCAGTCAGGGCAAAGCTTTGGATGATTTAGTTGAGCAACTTACCCTGTATCCGCAAAATATGATAAACGTGAGGCTGGCTGACGGCATAAAGTTTGACCCATCCACGTCTAAGGAAATTATGGCAGCAGTCGACAGTGCTGAAGATTATTTAGGTGATAAAGGTCGCGTTGTATTGCGAGCTTCGGGTACTGAACCGTTGATCCGGGTTATGGTTGAGGCCTATGATTCAGATATGGCTTTGCAGGTCAGCCAATCTTTAGCTGAAACTGTCGAAAAAACAGCAAAATCACACGTTTAACGACGCTTGGACATTGCTTTTCCCGGCATGTGTGAGTAACATTTGCCGTCTTTTCAAAAAAATCAGATGATTATGTCAAATCGCAGAAAACTGGTAGCTGGAAACTGGAAAATGAACGGCTCGTTGGCAAGTGCAAAAGCCCTCGCCAGTGAGGTTGCTAATGGTGCACAGTCTTTAACCAACACAGATGTGCTGCTGTGTCCGGCTTATATCCACGTCAGTCAAGTCAGTGCCGATGTTGCAGATAATGATTCTGTTCAAGTTGGCTCCCAGGATATAAGTTTGAACGATGATGGGGCGTTTACCGGGGAAGTGTCGAGTTCAATGTTGCTGGATGCGGGCTGCAATTATGCAATAGTCGGACATTCAGAACGTCGACAATATCATCTTGAGTCCAATGAATTGGTTGCAGACAAGGCTCAAAAAGCACTGAGCGCCGGCTTGATTCCAATCGTTTGTGTTGGAGAAACATTGGAACAAAGAGAGGCAGGTGAAACCGAAGCTGTTATTGAGCAGCAAGTCGTGGCAGCATTATCAAAGCTGGGTATCGACGCATTTGAAAAAACAGTAATTGCCTATGAGCCGGTTTGGGCTATAGGCACCGGTGTGACAGCAACACCACAGCAGGCGCAAGCTGTGCATGCATTTATACGTTCGATACTTGCCAAAGAAAATCAGCAGGTGGCAGTAAAAACCCAAATTCTCTATGGTGGTAGCATGAAGCCTGACAATGCTCAGGCATTGTTGAGCCAGGAAGATATTGATGGGGGACTGATCGGCGGTGCGGCACTGAAGGCAAATGATTTTTTAGCAATAATACAAGCAGCGGAACAAATTTAATGACTGTTAATATTTTACTAGTAGTTTTATTTATATCAGCCATCGTCATTTCAATACTGGTGTTATTACAAAACAAAGGTGGCGATATGGGCTCGGCTTTTGGCGGTGGCTCAAATACCTTGTTTGGTGCGCGTGGTTCAGCGGATTTTTTAAGCCGCGCGACTTCAATTACTGCGACAATCTTCTTTTTGTCAGCACTTGCTCTGGCCTACATTTATGCAAACCAGGGCAGACAGTCATCAGACAGCGTTATACAGGCAACCGAAACCAGCGAGAGTTCAGTAACAACAGAAGAAACGTCCACAGAAACCGAAATCCCTGCAGTCGAAGCAGAGACTGAAGCAGAAACACAAACAGATGTTCCTGCGGTTCCGGAGTAATAACTATTATTTATGCCGATGTGGTGGAACTGGTAGACACGCTATCTTGAGGGGGTAGTGAGCCTAGCTCGTGCCGGTTCGAGTCCGGCCATCGGCACCAACTAAATATATAATAAAAACAATTAGTTATATATTAATTTACTAACAATCCAAATTTTCATCATAACAAAATACTGCTTTGGCACATATATAGCATACTAAAACTCTAATTTTATTCAGAGAACATCGCTTTCATTGATCGTTTGAAGAAGAACATAAAGTGTTTGACTTTGATGCTGTTTGTTCTGGTGATGTGTTTGTCTTCAGGATGGTTAGGAAAAAGTGACTTTGCTTGAGTCAAGACCTTTAAACTCTCTGTTGCAGGATACAAACCGAGGATCAGAGTGGAAAAGGAAAACTGTTTTTCTGCTGCTTCTGGTCTTTACGAGACTCCAGGTTAGCAATTAATACGAAAACAAGTACTAAAAAATTAGATCTCGTTATATGACCGATGTAATTTATCTAACCATCCTGTTCTGTAATTATGGTTGTTTGATAATTATCTTTAGTTATGTTGGCGTGAAGGGATTAATCAAAATAAGTATTATGTTGGAGTCAGGACTTTCGGTAAGCCAGTAAGCAATGTTTAGCGGGGTATATTAAACGCGAGGCCAACGCAGATAAAGTGACAGGACTTCGCAAAGAGAACAAACAATTAAAACGTGCGTTGGCGGATTTAGTGCTGAAGAACAATGATGCTAAAAAAGAGTGCTTGGTTTTGACTCGACGTGGGACAACTAATGAGTTTATCGGTTTCGAAGAAAAAGTAGAGGTGATTCGGATTGTTAGGGACTAGGAGCTGTCGACATATCTTAGGGATCAGCTAGACGAGTTTTTATCAGTGCTATCAACGTTATCAAATAGTCTCTTTTCAGTTTATGACCCACTGGTTCCAAATCCTTTGAAAACTTACAGATTTAGGTATTCATGGTTGTGAACCTCTTAGAAGTTTTCAAAGCGTTATTACTTTGGTGCCCTGATAGCTCTTGTAAAATATGGCTACTGTCTTTTTACAACAAAGCAATTGGAAAATTAGTGCGTAGACTTTAAGATGAATAAAATGTAAGATTATTAAAAGAAACTTATTTTTAAGAATTAAAATGATTAGTTGGACTTTTTTTGAGGGAAGTAAAATGAAGAGTTATGAGGAGTGTAATTATTCTTTTTTTTATAGCTTTAGCTCTAAAGACGATGATAAAAATCAAGAATGGATAACAAGCTTTCACAAGGCATTTGAGAAAACACTTGATGGAGCCATTTCGCCAGATGTCAAAGAGTATAAACCGTCGTACATGTACAAACAGGATCCTATCGTATCCGGTAATACAGAAAAAAAACTGAACAAAAAATTGAATGCGGCTTTTGCATATGTAGCTGTCATTGATGAAAATTATCTTCAATCAGAGGCCTGTGATTTAGAATTTCGTCACATGAAGCAATATTTTGATAGCGAAGAATCAGATGGGCGAGTTTTTATTATTGCACTATCAAAAAAAGCTTACACAGAGATTGAGAAGAAGTTGGATGGTTATACGATAAATCCCGCTTATGATTTCAAAAGAGATGAACTTTGGGATGTAAACAGTAAAGATGCCAAACAGTTATCAAGGAGTATAGTTAAAGATATACGAAGGAGTGTTGAAGAAGCTGTAAACAACAACTCCATTCCCACCGGGCAGACTATCTTTACAGAAAGGAATATACTAAAAGTTGGTGTTTTACCCGTAACACGCAGTATCACGACTCAAATAGACGAACTCTTTGATGAAGTTAAAGAAATGATTCAAGGAGGGATTAAAGTAGAAAAACTATCAGAAGAAGCGATTGCTCAAACTATTATTCTGAAGCCTCAAGAATTAGAAAATTACTTTGATGAATTTGATTTTCTTTTACAACCCTATTGCCTAGAGCACCCTCTTGGTGATGAGCTGTGTGGGGGCGGCTTGGTTGTGAAAATCGCTGACAAGCTGAAAGAGTATATTGTTCCCAATGATAAACAGGATAAGGGCCTGATTTTGTGGCACCTAAATGAACTGGATTCACTCAAAGAACAGAGTGAGCATTATCTGCCTTTGGATTGTTTGAAAGAAAAAGCGAAGCCCACATCTGATGTAATCAAATTACTAGCTCAAAAAGCAGATGAGGATATTACTGCGAATACAGATGATGGAGATGTCGCCCGAGTCTATATTGAATCTAATAAAATCGAACGAAATCACTGGGAGTCTCTTGAAGAGATCATGCAAGAAATTTGGAGCGAGTTAAATGAAGAAAAAGATGCGCAGTCACTAACTATAGCCGCTAAATGCATTGATATACCAACAATGTGTAATAAGTCTAACATAACAGATAATGAAAGATTAGATTTGTCAAAAGCTGATGGGTTTGTGGTTTTGTGGGGCGAAGAAAAAAACCCTAAAGCTCTTGAAGATCAGATAGAGTTTATTGACAACGAAACCCTCAGATCAAAAGTAAAACTGCCCCCAAACCTCCCAAAAACTCCACCGGGTATGATTGCTTACTTAGTTCCACCCAAGGATAAAGAAAACGTACCAGCGGCATACCTGTGGCGAATTGCCAGTTTTTCCAATGAGGATCCTAAACTAGGCAAGATTAGGCCGCTAACTGGGAACAATACAAACTTAAGCGTTGAGCAATTTTTAAGGCAAGTAAGAAAAAGGCGACTGGCAAAAATGAACGCATAATTACAAGTCGTTATAACCTGGAGATAGTTATGATAGATGACCGTGATGATCAGCATATTCCTCAATCGCCATTTCCTGGTTTAAGGCCCTTTGTAGATACTGAATCCAAACTTTTCTTCGGTAGAGACCGACAAATTCGTGAAATTACGAGGCGCTTGGAAAAAAGTCATTCTGTTGCAGTGCTAGGTGGATCAGGATCCGGTAAATCATCTCTGGTCAGAGCCGGCGTAATACCAAGACTTCGGCAATACGGAATTTTAGAGGCCGGACAATCATGGTTACCAATTGTATTTACTCCGGGCTCCAATTTTGAAAATAGTTTTGAGGATGGCCCTTATCATAGACTCGTTCGCCAGCTTCTTTCACATCTCGATTTAAGTCAAATTGAACAGGCTACGGAAAAAGAAATAACTCGGGAAATCATTGATTTATTGCATTCTGTCGACGGATTGAGTGATTTTATTGATGAATATGCACAATTCTTAAAAGTAGAGCCTGGTATCAATAAGGAAAATGTTAACTTCTTATTTGTTTTTGATCAATTTGAGGAAGTATTTCATACCTCCAATGCAGCTCATCCAGACATTAAAAGCTTTGTTGAAAAATTACTAATTGGTCATTGTAAGAATCATCATGAGAGAGCATTTGTAGTTTTGACCATGCGTAGCGAGCATTTGAATGATTGTGCACAATTTCTTGAGTTGCCAAATGTTATCAACAATTCTGGCTATTTGATAGGGCGATTAACGCCTCACGAAATTAAAGAAGCAATTGTCATGCCGCTTAAAAAATATTTACGGATTCTGACTCGAGCAAACTTTGAATTTGATGAACGCTATCCAGTTGATATAGAAATTGATGAGGGGATGTTAAGAATAATTATCAATGAAGTTGCCAAACTAAGCAACAAAGCTGATCATCTGCCACTTATGCAGCACTTGTTATATCGGATGTGGCAAGTGGCTATGCAGAGAGTGAAAGCTGAGCAGAGTCAATATTTAGTACCCGAGAAAATAATTGAAACTGATTTGAGAGCTGCAATAGGAATTCAGGAAGGTGAAAATTTCCAAGACATCTTAGAAACCTGCTTAGATTATTGGGCAAACGACTGTCACAATAAACTCCAAAACAATCCTATTAATCAATTACCGATAGAGAGATTTTTTAAGAGTTTAGGCTATGTTGATCATAATGGGAAATATAGTCAACGCAGAGTAAAGATTGAAGATGCCAAAAAAACATTAGGGGTAACTCTATATAAAGAAGTTGTTGACGTTTTTACTAAACCTCATAGTTATCTTTATATTGATGAACCGGATATCAAGGTATCACATGAATCATTTATTAGAGAATGGGAAACATTCAAAGCTTGGATAGACGAAGATTCTGTAGATATAAAGCAATATAAATACTTATGGGAGAAGTTTGTTAGGTGGTCTACCGAAGGTGCCGATGATCTTAAAAAATTTAGTGGTCCAAAACTTTTATTTAAAAAATTCAAAAACTGGCAAGCCAAAAGAGAAAAACTTCTACCCCAAAGTGACATTAAATCCGAGACCACAAAATCCCTGCAAAAACGTATTCGTGACCCCTTTCAAGAGGAGCAGATCCAACAAAAAATACTTCAGTCTGGAGAAAAAAATAACAAAATTTTCGATTTGATGAAACAAAATCGGATATCCGTAAATCCATTTATCTCGAAATCGAATAGTAAAGCTACAGTTCAAAGGCGCCTGTTTTGGGCGCTGATTATCTTAATGGTCCCAATTCCATTTGTCATTGCTGCTTTTTGGAATTATGTACAGGAAAGCAAGATGCATGAGGACTATTTTAAAAAAGTAGACGATCTAGCCTATGTGGCTACTTCAATTTCGAAACCGCAAGGATATGTTTATTCCGATCAGTTTGTTTATGATTTTCTACGCATATCAAATTCATTTCTTCAGTCAGAACAGGAGAGGATTGATTCAACATGGAACTTTGTGGTTGATAAACTAAATATTACTGGTTTTCTTGACGATAAAATCGATATTATTAAATTTAGAACCGAAAGTAAGTTACGGGATTTTTTATCTGAGCATATTAATAATACAAACTTTGTAATTGCTGAACCAAATGAAATTGTTAAACGGAAATTGAATGCTGGCAAGGATATAGTTAGCATTAAGGACGCAAATTGCCAGCCTTTATTAAAAGAATATAACGATTCAGAATTATTAGCTGGCACTATTGTATACAAAGAAACTACTTCTGATAGTGTATCTGGTATGAATAATAATATGTTACCGGCATTTTTTATACGGAAGTCATCAGAATACCAAAAATCTATTGATAAAAGTAGAACCGCGCAAGATGTTGATCAATTTGATTTTTTTTTCGGTGAGCATGAAGTTCTTTTAAATGACTTCAGCAATAAGATGGAAAAGTCCTTTAAAAAGAATTTCCGAAATGGACCTCTAGAGGATGGACTTATAAAATATGAATTGTTCTCCGCCATAGTAGATGATGGTCAATGCTATTTCATAGAAGAAGAATTATCCCCTATAAACTCATACATTGCCTATGTACTTAAAAGTGATATCACTTTTTTAATAGATTCTTTATTTTCTTCTTTTTATTTGATTCTTCCGGGTGGCAGAGATGAGGAAAATAAAACTATCAGCGAAATTAGAGAGTACCGGATTGACAGAAAAGAAAGCTCAATCGTATTACCTGATTCAGCAGAAACTAAAAAAGTCACTATCTATACAATTGACAATGAATCTTCTGTAAAGAAGTTTAATCTAAAAATAGATTATGATGATTTGAATGATGTTCTGAGTGAATCATTTATTTCTAAAAGTAAAAATGATGAACTAGGAAAATTAATCGAAATTGGTAATCATGTCGTTAGGCACACTAACTTTACTACACGCTTACCAAAATTTAATAACTTCTTTCCGGGTGATCGTTCTGCCGACATGAAAAACTCTCCAGACTGGATAAAATTACAAGAAATCAATAAAACTGAACTTTCCAAGTTTAAGTCGTGTCACGAATGGAATCATACTATTGAAAAAGATATGGAAGATTACAGCAGTAAGAGTGATCCCGTCAAAATTTATGGGAGCATGAATGAAGAGTTTTGTGTTAGTGTTAGCAAAAACCTTGTTAACTCAAAGCCTAAATGGACAATAGTTGTCTACAATAATGATTCAATAAAAGCAAACGGATCTTCATTTGTCACTTTGTCAGATTTTCCAGTCTCTGATTACGATGCTTTTTATATAGGTAAACAAGATATAGATGAAAAACAAGATGTAGTTAGATGGTTTGGTGCAGGCAATGATGATTCTGAAACCGTACGACCAGAAAGGATAAGACCGATTGGGTATCACTTAATACATAATAATACTCAGCAACTCTGTAATGAACTAGGGGGAAATGAATGTTACAAAAATTGACTTTTTACACAGCTAAGTGTACTGTTGTTAGATAAACAATAGCTTAGGATTGAGGAATGAAAAGTAAAATTATAGTTATTTTCACTAGTTTGGTCAGTATGTTTGCTCTGCCTGTGTCGGCAACCCTGGATAATGATCTTACAAAGCGGGTGCAAACCGTTAAAGATAGCCTAGACATTGATAATATAAATAAAGATGAAAATGTACAAATCAGTCAAAATTGGGATAATTTCTGGAATAACTGGAATGATTGGAATAATAGCTGGTAATTTTATCCGCTGGCCCAGTTAAAGTAGAAAGACTTAACTTTCGCAATGGGAGGTAAACTACCATATCTTTGTTGTGGTATTTCGATAATTTTGACAACTTTGGTCCGCTAGATCTTCTAGTTCTTCAATCTACTCCTTTTTGCAATCTCGATTGCAGCTATTGTTACTTGCCTAACCGTTCTAACACACAGACTATGTCATTAGACGTGGTTGAGAAGATTTTTGAGCGTTTATCTGAGACTGGCTTATTAGCGAACAAACTCACGATTGTCTGGCATGCTGGAGAGCCGTTAGTTAATGGTACTGAATATTATCAGCTCGCTATAGACCTGATCGAAAAAATTAGACCCGTACAAACTACAGTTGAATATTCTTTTCAAACTAATGGAACACTGATCAATGATGATTGGTGTGAATTATTTAACAAGTATTCGATTAAATTAGGTTTAAGCGTTGATGGGCCCAAATTCATTCATGATCGTCACCGACTAACTAGAAAGGGTAAAGGTAGTCATGACAAGGTGCAACAAGCAATAGAGCTATTAAATTCAAAAGAAATACCATTTTATACAATTTCCGTTCTGACTGATTACTCATTGCATTATGCTGAAGAAATGTTTGATTACTTTTATCAAAACAAGATATTGAGATGTGGTTTTAATGTTGATGAGGTTGAAAGTCTAAATAATAGCTCTACTTTAGATTATGTTGGAGTCAAAGAAGAGTTAATTTCATTTTTTTCACAACTACTCACATTAAACGCAAACAAAAATTATCCAATCGAAATACGTGAATTAAGCAATGCTTTTTCGATTATCAAAGCCTGGGATAGAACTGATCCTGACTGGTTGACAAAAAGCCAAGAGTTGGTTCCTGGGAAAATCATAACGGTAGATTATTTAGGGAATTTTTCAACATTTTCTCCTGAGTTAATTGATGAAACAATAGATAACGAACGCTTGTTTGTTTTTGGCAATGTCTACCGACAGGATTTTAAAAAATCATTTAACACATCAAAGTTTAAATCTACATATAAAAATATTAAGGCGGGTATTAAAAAATGTCGGCAAAATTGTAAGTATTTTCAATTTTGTGGTGGAGGGTCACCTTCAAATAAGTATTACGAAAAAAAGACATTTAATTGTGATGAAACACTTTATTGTAAACTTCATAGACAAGTTCCTTTGAATGTCGTTTTGAATCATTTAGAAAGTCAGGTAAAAGTGAAAGATAGAGATTAAGAGGTTTCTATAATTCATTGATAAAGAAGAAAAATAAATTATTAATTACACCCATATCTTGAGGGGGTAGTGAGCCTAGCTCGTGCCGGTTCGAGTCCGGCCATCGGCACCAACTGCGTTTAAGATCAGCACAGTAGCGCAGTATCCAATGATGCTCACCGAGGTCTGGGAATCCGATTTCAGCAGAGCAGATTATCAGCTTGCCCGATAAAGAAACATTCACGTGAAATTATGCAGTAGTTGACCCTTCCCAGTAATTATAGCCATGGCATTGATGAGATTGACACTAACCGAATGGCGCGTTCCCGCACTTCAGGTAAATAACTAGGTTGTATGCTCATAGACTAATCCTCTTAAAGCTTTTAGTCTCCGACAGCCCTTGGGCGAATCACTTGTTTCTGATCCACTAGAATTGTGCTTTGCTCAGGCCCTACAACAGGTGTCGCCACAGATGCACTGCTTGGGTGAGCACTTTGACCAGTATTAAGCCCCATCTGAAACGCTTGACCTTTCTCCGCCAAAGGTTGGCTACTAGTTGATATCAAAGATGCTGATGTGTTTTTCATTGAACTCACTAGGGATAACAGCACAGATGACACATACGGCAGGCTTTGCACGCATAGAAGCATAATCCAAAGACGTGTATCAGCCAAGTAGGTGTCGTCACGAAGGCTAATGAAGATTGCACAGAGTATAAGTGCCAAGGCAAGCAGACTTTCTTCTCTTACCATCTGAAACGATCTAAACATAGAGTGCGCTTCTGCTTTTTTCGGCGTGCGATAAAAACCTATATTATTAGCAAACATTCCTGCTAACATGGCTCGAGCAATTGTGTGTGAAACAGCCAACCCGGATATTGCGGCCGCAAGACTTTGCCTCACCCCAGCTTTTAATCGGTAGCGGTATAACATTAGCATTTTGCACTGTTTGAAGCCAAAAAATGCAAGTGGCAGTGCGCTGAGTAGTGCTGCGGGTGGCGTTATAAGATGGGGCGCCAAGATGAGTACAATAGAAAAACCAATGGCAAATAAGTTGAACAACAAGCACAGTCCATCAGAGAGCCACGGTAGCCACCCCGCCAAAAAATGATAGCGCTGACCTGCAGTAAGATTCGATCGAGTGAATAAACCCAGCTGGCTCGCATGCTTGCGTAATATTCGCATTGCGCCGTACGCCCAGCGAAAGCGTTGCATTCGATAGTCATGAAACGTATCAGGCATCAGTCCCCGACCATAGGACGTTGGGACGTAAATCGCTTGATAACCAGCTTCTAGAATCCTCAAGCCCAGTTCTGCATCTTCTGTAATACACCATTGCGACCAGCCGCCGACATTTTGTAAGACGCTGCGACGTATCAATGTCATTGTGCCGTGTTGAATGATGGCATTGCGTACATTACGATTAATCATGCCAATACCGAAAAAACCAGCGTACTCACAGTAGAGCATCGACTTGAACAGGTTTTCATTCGCATCGCGATAATCTTGCGGCGCTTGTACAACGGCTATGTTTGTGTCGTCGAACAACGGTATACAATCAGACAACCAGTCAGATTTAACCACGTAGTCACTATCTATGACGGCGATCACTTCCGTATCCTTTGACGTGTGTGAAAGGGCATAATTCAGAGCACCAGCCTTAAAGCCTTCCAATGATTCGACGTGATGGAAATGAAACGGGGAGCCTTGTTCCTCGCACCATAGGTACACCGGCATCCAGGTGTCTTCACTCTCGGTGTTGTTATCAATGACCACCACTTCATAGTTTGGATAGTCTAATCGTTGCAAGGCTTGTAACGTATTAATCACTAATGAGGGAGGTTCATTGTGAATAGGGACATGGATAGAAACTTTTGGTGTGTGCCCAAGTTTTGACTCTTTCGCTGCTTCTGTCGCTAGTGAATAGGTTAAATCAGAAGGCATGAACGAAGTTGAGGCGCGCTTTTTGCGCCATAAAGTTTCGGCCCATTCGTGTGCTTCAGTAGAAAGCGCTGTTGCAATTGCACACACACATATCAATAAGAATAAGGCTATTAATATCTCCGAATCCATTAAATATCGACTGAAGTAACTGTGCAAATGCCAGATAAGGAAACCTGATAATAAATAGGAAACCACTACTAGAAAGGCTTTACCGCGTATACGAAGAGCACTGCTATCACGAAGTAAAACTATCGTTAAAATGCCTGCTGTGAATAGGGTAGTGATGACGATGAGTAGCCAGTCATTTACCGGACGTATGGAATGGCTTTCAAAAACCTGCTTGGGTTGACGCGAGGCGTCGTAAATTCCCCAATAACGACCTACTTCGCCTTCTTGAGTTTTCCAAGTTTGATCAAAGGCTTCCAAGGCAAAATATTGGACTTGTTGTGCGTGCGCTAATTCAAGAAAGTTGCGCAGGAAACGAGTTTGATTTAATTGCGACGGCACCGCACCGAGAAACTGTCGCCCAGCACTTGGCCATCCGACCTCTCCTAAAACTATTGGCTTTTTGGGGAAGGCTTGCTGTAATTGTTGGTAGCGGCTGATCACATAGTCTGACGCAGCGTGAACCGGTATGCCTTCCCAGTAAGGCAACACATGAGCGGTTATAAAGTCTACGTGTTGTGCCAGCTCTGGATTCTCTAACCAGATGTCCCAGGTTTCGGCTACCGTAATGGGTATGTTCTTCACAATACGTCGTGCTTGTTGTATATGATTGATTATTTCAAAGGTTGTGAGTTCCTGTCGAAGCAGCACCTCATTACCAACTACAATGCTTTTCACTTGAGAACTAAATGTGGGGGCAATTTGAGCAAGGCGTTTTAACTCTTGTTGATTGCGTGTTGCGTCTGCGCTTAACCAAACGCCCACAGCAACTTCAAGTTCTGTTTGAGTGGCTAGTCGTGGTATTTCTCCTAAAACCCCTTCAACCGAATAGGTGCGTACTGCATTTGCTCGCTCATCGATGAGTGTTAAGTCTTCAAGCACTTGTTCCTCGGTCGGGAAACTTGCGATGTTCAGTGGTGACTGATTGATTCTGAAAGGCGAGAAGGATACCCCATCTAAACTATCAGGCCATAAAGGCACGGCGACTGGTCGGTTAAAAAAAATGGCGAGCAACACCGTCATAACACCGGCTATGGTGAATACTATGGTAGATGTTTTGTCGGGTTTGGGCACTGTTTTAAACGTAATTTAGTATTGAAATCATATGGTTTGTCGTTTCAGCAATAACCATCACCTAATTGATATGTTCAATTCGATTCTCGAAGAGAAGTTTCAAACGAAATCGATGGCTCTTCATAGACGGTTGATAGCATGTCACGCACCGAATGCATAGGAAGAGCTACTGCATTTGCCTTGGGGCGCATCCCATCATTAAAATTCAGCGCAGGTAGTCTTTCCAATAAATCCGGGTCGGCCGAGACTATATGCATGGGCACCTCAGATGACGGTGCCCAACCATCAATAACACTGGCAGGTTGGTGATCACCTACCACGATAAATAGCCCATCGTCGGCGTATCGGGCAAGATATTCCCCCACGAGTTTAAGGGTTTGATCAAGTGATTTACCGTAAGCGATGCGTACGGGTGCAGGTTTTGCCCAGCTGTATGTCTCTCCGTGTCGCTGCGTGCCATCGAAAACACTGCCATCATTTATAATATCCCAAGGTTGATGAATGGGTAACGGCCCCCAAGGCGCGTGCGAATCCATTAAGCCAATATGCGCCATTAATGGGCGAGAAGCTGTGGCGCGAATTTTATTCTCAAACGCGGTTAACGTGTATTGGTCAGGCATGGTGACATACCCAAAACCTTTGCCTTGGTATTCCAATGCGTCACGATCATAAAACCGGTCCACCTTATACCATTCACCTTCAACCCACTTAACCCCCTTGACGACTGGCAGAACTACAGAAGTTTCCCAGCCCGCTTCACTAAACAACACCGGTAATGACTTTCGATCAGATGTGATCAATCGATCAAATCTTGCATGGTCGGTTAGTGGTAGGCCTGATGACAAGGTGGCATGGGCAAGCCAACTTCGCCCGCCGCGAATAGGGGAATCAATCCATGCGCTTTTTACCGACAAACCAGCATCGAGGAGCTCTGACTCTACTGACTTCAATCTAGCATCGGCCTTATCTGCAAATTGTTCGCTGTCGATGAAAGTTCTACCGTAAGATTCGATAAATAGAATGATGACATCACGCCCCTGCAAAGCGTCAAATTGGGGTGCAGATTCTGCGATGTGGTCAGTCGCCAGAAGTTGCGTGAATTCTGTTTGGTCTTTTATCTTCTTGTGAGCGTATTTGATACGAGAACTTAGTTCGTCAAAGCTAACCATCCCAACTCGATAATTCTTGTTTTGAAGGACCTCCATTCCCATAACGCCTGCTCCGACTATCGCTACTATAGCAGAGGTTACTAACGCCCGTTTGCGTGACTGTTTGGATAAGTGAGCAAGGTACCCCAATCCGCAGTACAAAAATACAGCGATGAGTATGAGCAAAGTCACACTTCCTGCCACCAGTGCCAGAGCTTCGGTTTTGCCCAGTGTCTTTGCGGTCAACGACCATCCATGAGTGACCAAATGCCATTCTGCTATCGGGTTAAATGCTCTTCCAAAAGCAGTTCGAGATATCAGATCGCCTACTCGCAGAAGCAGCAATAGGGATAAAAATCCAATGATGAGAAATCGTGCTGCAGCGAACGCTTTGCCCTGTAAAATCAGCAATATCAACACGGCTACTGGTACTTCCAGAGGTAGGTACAGCCAATGATCAGCAATGAGCTGTGAGGGCTTGCCTGGGAACCGAATCAGCACAGTGAGCAGCAAGAGGGATGTGACAAACCCAACCGTTGCAAATTGTGACGGGGTAGATGAAGGTGTTGATTTAGTTAAAGGCATACGGAGTATAGGACTTCCTGGCGCTATTTTAGTTCGTTTGGACAGCTACGCTTGTTAGTGACGACTTTCCCGAAGATTAGGAATGAAACGCATTGTCCAGTAGAACGGCGAGTGGAGCGTGCCGACTGGCCTGCAATGCAAAGTCCAAGGCAATAAGCAACTCATGGTGGTGCGTTCGGATTAATGAGCATTAGCAAGTCTGCAAATTACGTCAATCAATAGTTAACCTGAATTCGGGAAAATATATAAATAAATCAAATACCTGTGAGTTAAATGAGATAATTTACCTCATGAGTTGACTTAACCCGCAGGCGCCATTATGAATTTAGAGGAATTATTCTGCGATGTCGATGACTTTTATCGGGTATTTTTACTATCCTATAGTAGCTAATGGGGGCGATAAAATTAATATTCATGGCCGAACAATTGACGATGATCCGACGCGAGCCGCATCGGAACTGTTTGAATGGTTAGAAAATTCCTCCCACCGCCATCATGAGTTAACAAAAAGATCAAAAATTTTGACAAGTTGTGGGAGCATCTTTTTTTATTTGCTCTATGAACGAGGAATATCCGAGTGCGTACCAAATCTTAAAGCTTTCGCTGAATTTGGTAAACACAATGTGTTGGCCATGTTTCACGTAGATGGTGATAATTTGCTAAACATTCGTGAGAGGGGTCAGCTTAACATTCGCTAATTAGAATCATGCCTGGCAATTATCAAGAAAATCCATAGTAAAGGCTTGTACATTGGAGATGCAAAACTTTCCAATTTTGCTGTCGATACAAGTGCCCACGTATTTAAGATAAATTTTGAATGTGCAGGTGAGATCGTTACGAACTCTTTTGGAAAAATTGGGTCCTCTATTAAATTCTGTGTTGGGTCCAAAGTATTTATCCCAGCTGTGTAACATATTACCGAATTAATCCAAAAGAGGAAATGCTAATGGGCGCAAGAGTATCAGTTTTAGAAGACAGGCATATTGAGTTAGGCGCCACAATGGCAGACTGGAATGATATGTCGGTCGCTTGGACTTATGCGACATCAAATGATGAGGAACATGCTGCAGTTCGAGAGAAAGCAGGACTACTAGATTTATCTGCACTAAAAAAAGCGCACGTCAAAGGTCCTGATGCTGAGGCAGCTGTTGACTATCTATTACCGAGGGATATGACTAAGCTTGAACCTGGCAGAGCGGTTTATAGTACGATTTTAAATGAGAAAGGGGGAATTGATGACGATGCAATCGTTTATCGATTAGGTCAAGATCATTTTCTTATCGTCTATGGGACTGGAGAATGTGAGGCGGCAATGAATAAAGCCGTTGCCGGAAGAAATGCAAACTGGAATCTTGACGATGATATGCATTGCCTTTCATTGCAGGGCCCGGTTGCAGTGGATTTTCTTAATCAATATTCGGAGCTAGATGTTCATGCACTTAAGTACTTCGGGCAGGCGGAAACGAAACTTTTTGGGATGAATTGTCTGCTGGCTCGAACCGGTTATACAGGTGAGCGTGGATATGACATATTTGCTTCTGCCGATGTTGCAGGCGACATATGGGACCAGATTCTCGACAAAGGTACTTCTCTCGGTATTAAACCGTTTTCATTCGTTTGCTTGAATACCGTTCGAATCGAAGCGGGTCTTTTGTTTTACCCTTTTGACATGAACACTGAACATACCCCCTGGGAAGCTGGGTTGGGATGGTCTGTAGCAATTGATAAGTCGGCTGACTACATTGGCAAAGCCGAAGTGTTGGACAGGAGAGGTAAAGAAAATACCAATTTTGTCGGCATCATCGCCAATCACGATGCGGCTATTGGTGAACCGATTGCCGGCGGGGAAGTGGTACTATGTAATGACAAAAGCGTCGGTGTGGTCACCGCCAGTTTGTTTTCAAATCGTTTAAATAAATCTATGGCACTTGCCCAAATTGAACCGTCCTGTGCGCCGGTTGGCACTGATGTTCAAGTGAAAGGTGCAGACAAAACAGTGACCGGTAAAATTTCAGCATTGCCATTTTATGATCCAAAGAAACTCAGACCCCGAGGATTAGCGTAACCAAATCTTATCAATCAAATTCATAGAGGAGTGACTAATATGACGGCAAATATTTACAAAATCATTTTCACAGTTCCAATAGTAACAATCATGCTTACTTGTATGTCCACTAATTCAGTAGCTACGGAGATTAACATCAAGGATCTTAATGGCGATGATTCATTTTACTATACCAGTGATGTAGACATTAAAGAAGACGACGGTCAGAGCCTTTCTACGGGTGTTGGCCGGCCTAACTCCACTCATTCGAAGGTGCCACATTTGCCCGTTTCTCATGGGTATATGAGTACAAACTCGACCTATCGGTTTGTAAATGTGGCAGAACAAGTTTTTACAATGATTGGAGAAGGAAAACATGGCTTGTGGAGAGTTGGCGAAAACGGGATGATTCGAGAGTATTTGAAAGCAGGAAAAACCGGTCTTGACTCTGGTGCAGATATTAATGATGCAGCCAATTTGGCTACCATTACTGATAACTATAGTAGCTTCATTCCAGAAGAAAGTTGGGATGGTTATAAATATCCTGATCAGCACACCAATGAAAGCGGAACATTGAACTATATTGATCTTCCTATCTCACATGCCAAATACGGTGGCAAATACGATGGACATGTTCCAATTGACCTAGCAAGCTACAACTGCACGATGTCTGCTCCTGAGTATCCTTATTCAAAAGAAGTGATAGACTTTGCATTCTCACAACCTGCTGCCGGAAAAGTAGGACCATTAGGTAAACGTGCAGGTCTAGACATATCAGAAAACTATACAAAAATACTGCAATTAGATCATTTTCCTGATGCCCGAACCTGGATCAACGTTGGGGTAGACGGTAAAGATGATACTCACTTCGAATACAAGGCGCTGGATACTAACAAAACAGCAGCTGAATATTATCTGGTGGAGCGTCCATTTTTTAATGTACCTTACCTGTTCATTATTGCGGTGTACGACGATAAAGAGCATGGCGAATTTGATTATGTTCGCCCCGATGGACCTTATTATGAGTCACTCACCGCCGAGCAAAAAGCGGCTGTTAAGACCAAAGTGGACTTCGCTCAAACCTTTCATCTTGAAGAAGGTGGCACCGTTAAAGGGAAACGGTTACCTGTTTATGGATTGCATCACCCTAACCGAAATGCATATGGCAGTGGTGGTGCCTGCCCTTCGAAAGGTGGTGACTGGGGACGGTACCCACAAGATAATTCAGGCGCTATGTGGCCAACCAATTATGAAGAAGTGACGCCATATTGTGATGCGGTTGTACTTGACATTAAGTTTTACGCCAATTTAGATAAGGAAAGTTGGAATCAACCAGATAAGTACTTGGCAAATGCGGGGGTTGGCAAAGACACCGTTACCTATGAAATGCGTCCAGGCCAGTATGGAACGTTCACAGATGCTTATAATGTTGAAAATGGCATCAAAAACCCCTATGAAATGAAAGCGCCAAAGACCATAGAGATCAAGTATCCTGCTGTTCGCCCAGCGGTAAATTACACAGAAGTAAAATAATTCAGCAAAATATTTGATATAAAGGTGTTTTGTTCGGATGATAGTCTTGAATGAAACATCTTTATCTTGTCAGCCTAATAAAATGACATACATGGGCGACAGTTACAATGTCCATTTTTAATGTTTAAACATCTTGTATGCCGAGGTCGATTCCCATTTATCATAGGGTTTTTAGTCACGGTTTTATTAGGATCATTTTCGGCAAACGCGGATAGTATCGCGCGACAATGGAATGAACTGTTGCTGCAAGCGATACGCAACGATTACGCAAGGCCTACTGTTCACGCAAGAAATTTATTTCATTGTTCAGTTGCAATGTGGGACGCATGGGCGGCTTATGACAATGATGCCTATGGGTTTCTTAACAATGAAAAGCTCTCGGCATCCGATATAGAGCAGGCTCGGCATGAGGCAATCAGTTATGCAGCCTACAGGGTACTGAAAGTACGATTTCAAACATCACCCGGTGCGGAGGATTCGTTACAACGTTTCGATGATTTGATGATTGATCTTGGTTACGATATTCAGTTCAGCGACCTTGATGGAAAATCACCGGCAGCCCTGGGGAATCGAATCGCTGCACAAGTGCTGAGCTATGGTTACAAGGACGGATCTAATGAACTAAACGATTTTATTGGACAAGACTATAAATCAGCTAATCGTTTTCATCCATTAATTCCCGAACTGGAGGGAAATACAGGACTCTATGAGCCTAATCGGTGGCAGCCGCTCGCGTTTGATCTATTTGTTGATCAAGCGGGAAATCAGCTTGTTGGCCCGCCTCCTTTTTTGGGTCCGCATTGGGGTTCGGTATCCCCTTTTGCGTTGCACGAGCGTGACGCAGAACGATTCCAGCGTGACGGTGTTGAATACAAGGTATTCTATGATCCTGGTGCACCACCATTATTAGGGGATGTGGGTGACAAGGAATATCATGATGGATTTATGCAAGTGGTTGAATACAGTAGCCAATTGGATCCGACCAATGGAAAATTGATTGATATAAGCCCTAATAGCCGTGGCAATAATGATCTGGGCACTAATAATGGGGCTGGCTATACTCTGAATCCAAAATCTGGGCAGCCTTACGCACCAAATATTGTGCTAGCTGGCGATTACTATCGTGTAATAGCCGAATTTTGGGCAGATGGTCCTGATTCTGAAACGCCTCCGGGGCATTGGTTTGGAATTGCGAATTCGATTTCTGAGCACCCCAAACTCCTGAAGCGCATTGAAAACAAGGGTAGTCTCGTCGATGATCTAGAATGGGATGTAAAACTTTATCTTGCACTGGGCGGGGCGGTTCATGATGCTGCAATTGCCGCTTGGGGTATAAAGGGTTGGTATGACTATGTACGTCCAATCTCAGCAATTCGGTATATGGCGGGTTGGGGACAAAGAGATGTTGACAATAATGAGAGTTACCATCCTGAAGGTGTGTCTCTTGTTCCAGGGTTGATTGAGTTAATTACTCCTGAATCTATTGTCAGCGGAGCACGGCATGCGCATTTGGCAGGCCCGGGAAATAGTAATGTAGGTAAAATTGCAGCTTATACATGGCTTGGCCCAGATGCTATTTCCGACCCCGTTCAGGACACTGCTGGTGTGGGCTGGATTCTTTTGCAAAATTGGTGGCCTTATCAAAGACCCAACTTTGTGACACCACCTTTTGCCGGCTATATTTCTGGACATAGTACATTTAGCCGAGCAGCGGCTGAATTGTTGACAGCATTTACGGGTGATCCTTATTTTCCAGGTGGCTTGGGAGAATATATCGCTTACAAAGATCAATTTCTTGTTTTTGAAAAAGGACCAAGCAAGACCATTAAGCTTCAATGGGCAACATATCGAGACGCTGCGGACGAATCGGCAATCTCTCGAATTTATGGCGGCATACACCCACGGGCGGATGATATTCCAGGTCGAATGATTGGTGAACGTGTGGGAATAAATGCATTTGAAAAAGCAGTACAGTTATTTGGGAATTGAAAATCCTCTTATATGCTACTTTTTCATTTAAATAGCTGCAGAATATTTGACTTTGTAAGTGATGAGGTGTTTTATGGAGTTTTACAGCTTTATCTCTAACAAATTCATGAAACCTCAAATTACTCTAGTTCAAATAATATAAAGAAATGAATATTCAAATTCAAAACAAAATTAATCATCCTGCATCAAAAAAGGTGACTGTTTTTTCAACTTTGCGTGACGCATGTAGCGAAGATTGGGCGGCTTACATTAATCACAAATTTGTACAACAACTTGGCGATGGCAGTTTGCCCAAAAAATGTTTTCAACATTACTTGATTCAGCTTTATCTTTTTTCAAAACACTATAGTCGGGCTTATGCATTAGCAGTTTTTAAATCTGAGCATTTAGACGACCTTAGAGAGGCGGCCTCACATGTCGACTTGCAGCTCAACTACGAAATGGCTTTGCATGTGGATTATTGTGCACAATGGGGTATCGACATGGATCAATTGGATAGCTGGCAAGAAAGTGATGCTAATAGGCTATATACCAGATATGTTCTTGACCAGGGTATGACGGGAGACTTGCTGGACTTATTAATTGCATTGACACCCTGTTCGTTAGGGTACGCCGAAATTGGATCTGAGTTATTGTCAGATCCTGCCACGAAGATTACGGGAAATCCGTATAGAGCATGGATTGAACTGCATGGTGGCCACGAATTCCAAGAAGGCGCTCAAACGATGTCTCAGTTTGTTGACCGTGTTGCAGAAAGGCGTGGTATATCCATTAACGATAGCACAAATAAACGTTGGCGTTCGCTGAAGGAAAATTTTCGAACAGCCACACAAATGGAAAGTCGTTTTTGGGAAATGGGGCTGCATCCACCCACTCTCTAATTTAAGTGGATATATCTCGGAGTTTGCATATAACAGATCGTGAACATGAACTTGCTCCAGGTAAGGTTTACCATTGACTAAATTTGTAATGCAAATTCCGGTAAGCATTAGCAGAAATACTGATGTACCTATTCATGAACAACTTGAAACAAATATCCGTGAATTAATTGTGCGAGGGGATATTCCTTCTGATATTAAAATGCCTGCAACCAGGGCACTCAAAAAACAACTGCAGGTATCACGAAATACAGTAAAAACGGCTTATATGAATTTGATTAGCCAAGGATACCTGGTTACGAAAAGTACTAGTGGAACATTTGTTTGTACACAGTTACCAGATGCAAAATACATGAATCTAAAAAGTGATTCTAAATTGTCGTGTGAAGTAATCGAGGATGAATCTCATTCTCTCAGGCCTTCGCTTTTACCCGGGATGGGAGATAGTCAGAAGAAATCATATACATTCGGATTATCAGGTATTGATGAATCTATTGTACCAGAGCGGATATGGCGAAAACTTTTATTGAAACACCTTCCTTACCGATCCAGGCATGCGAGATATGTTGATGAATTTGGATTGGATATCCTTCGTGAAGTTATTGCTTCTGATCTGGCACCATTGCGTGCCATGTCATTACAACCGGATAACATAATTATTGTCAATGATGAATACAGGGCTTTCAATTTGGTCAATCATGCCATACTGAAACCTGGTGATTATGTGGCCGTTGAAAATCCATGTGATCGAGGTGTGGTTTTTGATTTGGAGAGGCTTGGCGTCAATATATTGCCGATTCCGGTGGATAAAAATGGGATAGTTGTGGATAAAATTCCAGATAAGCCGGTGTCTCTGATCTATGTATCGCCGTCACATCAAATTCCAATGGGTACTAAATTGTCTCTGAAGCGTCGATATCGTTTACTAGAATGGGCAGATAAAGTTGATGCATATATCGTTGAAAACGATACATTTGGAGAATTTTGTTACTCTGGAAATTTAGTTAAACCCTTAAAAGCACTAGATACAAGCAATCGCGTTGTTTATGTGAATTCGTTCTCGAAATGGATAGGTTCAGCTGCAAAAATGGGATTTCTTGCTGTGCCGTACGAAATCAAGCATAAATTTCAAGGTGCGATTTCTTATCTAAACCCCGGACCGGCCTGGATTGATCAACGGACCGCAGCAGATTTTATTTCAAGTCAAAGTCTTTTTGGGCATCTGAGGCGGATACATCAAACTATGATAGATCGCCAATCGGCAATAACACAAGCAATTACCCGATGTTTCGGAGAACAAAAGTTGACTGGTTACAAAGGTGGTCAACATTTGGTCTGGCATTTTCCAAGTGAATTTCCAGACGCAAGTGAACTTGTGACCTCAGCCAGAGAATACAATATATTTTATTGGTCTTTACAAAATGAATTCTTCTTTAGTTCACGGTCTAAACGTAAGCCTGCTTTAGATCGGTGCTTGGTGATCGGTTATTCAGGGCTTCCGGATGAATCAATCAAACATTCAATTGAGATGCTTGAGAGGACTTGTCTGAGAGACTTTTCAATTAACATTGTATAAAGAGTATCGCCCAGATTGAAGACTGGCTAGACCAGCCAATTGCTTGACCGGCTTCAATCTCTAATATTTTTGTTGGGCAACAACAAATGTTTTATTCCTTCAGACAATAAAGATTTATCATAACTGTTCTGTAAGATTTAAAAATTAGTCTCATATCTTTGAGGCTTTTTTTGAACTAACCTTTAGTTGCTCAAGCATTAGTTGGATCTTGCGGCTGTGTTTTGAAGTTTTTCGTGTGATTGCAGTGAATTGACTTACATACTTGGTTTTCTTTGGGGAAACTGGCAGAACCATATTTTTCTTTTGAAAAGTTTTGGCAACATGGTCAGCAAGAAAACCTAGATATGCCCCGGATTGAATCAGTAGTATTAACGCTTCCTCATCTTGAACTTGAGCAGCACGCCTTAGCCCAAGCCGTTTGCCAGCAGCCATATTTGGTGAGTTAAATCCGAAACCTGCATATTTGTGTTTTCTAATTTCAGTAAGCTTTAGATTCTCCAAGTTACAATTTTTATACAGTGGATGACGGCGTCCACAGTAAAGCGTCATACATTCCTTATAAAGAGGCAGGTAATTGAGAGAATTAGATTTTCGATGAAAGGGGACGATACCGATATCGATGGTGCCTTCAATGACACGTGCTTCAACAACATTAGGCGGTTCAATCGAAATCAGTAAATCAACATGGGGTGCTAAATGATCAAAGTGTCTTAAGGCTTGATCAAGGTGTGCCTGAGGATTGGTAGTAGATTGATCAAATAGTCCTAAGCTAAGTGTACCTCTTAGTTTATTATGGATTTCATCTATTTGATCACTGTAGCTATCAAGTGCTGCAAATAATTTCTTTGCTGCCTCTAGTACGCGATCCCCTGCGTCAGTCAATTTAAATCCACTTGGCCCTCGGTAACACAACCTAAGTCCCAACCTTGTTTCCAGGTCGGATATATATTTTGAAATTGTCGATCGACCAATATTCAGTTCGAGTTCTGAGGCGGCTAGACCTTGACACTCACTAACTGTCATAAAGATCTGTAACTGTCGAATATCGACATTTCCAGGTCGGCGATTTAGTAGGCGTTTAGTCATTATTTAAAAGGGAATTTAATTTTTAAAAGTTTCATAATTATAAAACATTAAGAGAAAAAATAAATATTTTTAAAACATTGATAAATTTCTATACTGAATATAGTGAGAACGAGTTAAGCATTCATTCAATCCGAGCGGCGTGAAGTTTGAGGTTCACATTAGTTCACTTCAGGCCACTAACAATATGTAATGTGAAGAGGAGAATCGTGTGAAATCGAAACTAAACATAATCCTTACAGCGACATTAGTTACAGCTTTTCTAGGTGCGGTGTCTATACCAAGTAGTGTTTTTGCACAGCAAGTTGCTAAACATGCTGATATTACTTTTGTATCTTTTACAGGGCCGTATATGCGCAGTCAGATGCTTGGTTTCGTTAGACCTTATGAGGAAGAAACGGGCTCTAGGGTGTTTGTAGAGCATTATTCCGGCGGTATTAATGAAATCCGAAATCAAGTCGAATCAGCAAACGTTGTTTGGGATGTTGTTGATCTTATTGAATCAGATATGCTTCGTGCGTGTAATGAGGGGCTACTAGAAAACCTTGATAATATAGGATTGCCACCCGGTAAAGACGGGACACCGGCGAAAGTGGATTTTGTCGAGGGTGCATTACATAAGTGCGGTGTAGGTATGATTATCTGGGCGACAGCCTTTGCTTATGATAACGATGCATTTGGTGATCAGACGCCGGGTAATATCTCTGATTTTTTTGATACTGAGAGATTCCCTGGTCCTCGTGCAATTCGAAAAGACCCGACCGTAATCATGGAATGGGCATTGATTGCTGATGGCATCTTGCCGGAGGACGTCTATTCCACACTCGAGACTGAGGATGGAGTAACTCGTGCATTAGCAGTAATGGATAGGATTAAACCGGGGCTTCAATTATGGAGCAATGGTAGAGATCCAGTGCGGATGTTACAAAATAATGAGGTTGTTATGTCATCTGTCTGGGCAACGACCGGTGAAGTTGCAGCGGATGAATCCGAATCTAACTTTACGATTAACTGGGATGGAAGGGTAATTGAGATCGAGTTATTCGGTGTTCCTAAAGGTAGTCGCAATAAAGCGGCAGCAATGGAATTTATTAAATTTAGCAGCAGTACAGAATCGTTAGCGAATATGGCCAGTCTGCACCCTAATGGGCCTGCGCGTAATTCGTCACTAAAGCTGTTATCTGAAGATGTCCTGTCGAGATTGCCAAACAATCCCGCAGCTGATGATTTATTAACGATTAAATCTGATGCGACATGGTGGTCGGCAAACCACGCCAAGCTGGAAGAAGTTTTTAATAATTGGTTAGCGGAGTCCGGCCTTGACGGCCCGGCTGGCACAGTACGTTGAAATCGCTATATCTAATTTTCAGAGGAGTCAAACTATGAGTGAAGAAACAATTACTAAGCCTGACAGTCATATAGCGAAGTCCGGGATTTTTGAAGGTGCGAATCCTGGGATGGCAATTGCATCTATGATTATGATTATTGTATTCGTCGTCTTTACCATCTGGGATGTTGATGCTTCTAATGAAATTTTCGCAGCAGGTAAGAAAGTTGCGATTGGTGCAATGGGTTGGTTTTACGTGCTGGTGGTTAACGTTACGCTTTTTTTCACCTTTTGGTTACTATTTTGCCGGTTTGGTGATGTAAAACTTGGTCATGACGATGAAGAACCGGATTTTTCAACCTTTTCTTGGATATGTATGCTTTTCAGTGCTGGACTGGGTTCAGGTTTGATCTACTGGGGTATTGCCGAGCCTATGTATCATATCCAGGGGAATCCATTTATGGAAATGAATGGAACTGAGCCTCTTACAACAGCGGCTGGCGCATCAGCCAATTTGGTAACTAATTTTCATTGGGGACTGCATGGCTGGGGGGTATTTGTAGTTGTTGGTCTTGCTCTGGCGTATTTTTCGTACCGCAAAGACTTGCCGCTTTCAATGCGTACAACTTTATACCCAATCTTGGGGGATAAAATCTATGGATTTTGGGGGCATCTTGTTGATCTCCTCTGTGTATTCGGGACGATATTCGGTTTAGCAACATCACTAGGCCTCGGCGTAAAGCCTATATCAGCAGGCTTGGCAAACCTCGGTTTTATGGAAGATACGCAAACCAATCAATTGATTCTTGTTGGTGTCATCACCTTGCTCGGTACAACATCAGCAGCAACTGGTGTAGGTAAAGGTGTGCGTATTCTTAGTGAGTGTAATATCTGGGCAAGTATATTCTTGTTGTTGCTGTTTTTCATTCTAGGTCCAACAACTTTTATGTTGGCCATGGTGCTCACCGGGTTCGGGGACTATATTTGGAATGTGATTCCAATGGGTTTTTGGATGAATACTAATCCAGAGAATACGTGGCAAAGCGGTTGGACGATCTTTTATTGGGGCTGGTGGATTTCATGGTGCCCGTTTGTTGGTCTCTTTATTGCTCGTGTTTCAAAGGGACGTACTATTCGTGAATTCAGCATTGCAGTGCTGTTAATCCCGACCAGCGTTGTTGTACTGTGGATGTCCGCTTTTGGTGGTGCTGCCACTTTTACAGAACTTTTTGGTGTCGGAGGCGTAGTCGATGCAGTCAATAATAATTATGCAGACGGCGTGTTTACAACGCTGGCTGGATTTGGTTATGACTCACTTCTGTATCCAATTACCGTGTTAACCACGATTTTACTTATCTCGTGGTTTGTCACCTCTTCAGACTCTGGAACACTTGTCATGGCGACGATGATGTCCATGGGGTCCGAGCATCCACCGGTTAAATTCAGGATTTTCTGGGGGCTAACTTCAGGCATAGTTGCTGGAGTGCTAATGCTGGCTGGCGGCCTTGGACCACTTCAGACAGCTTCTATCGTCGCCGGACTACCAATAGCGGGCATGCTGATTTTGATGTGCTACGGTATTGCGAAGTCATTACATGAAGACTTTCCGATTCCTGAAGTTGAAGACAAACGTGAAATGGAATTCCTCAAGCGTTAGTTGTATCAGTTGACTGGGTTTTGATGACGAACGGGTATTTAAGTTACTGAAAAATTTGCATACATTGAGGGTACTCCTTTTCTTTTCTGTGTGTTAGCTTGGCCGGCTTTTATGCCGGCCTTGCTTTTTCCATATCACAAGCAGCGCTAATCACATTAATAAATACACGCTTAGTTAAGCCACGCTGGTCAATAGTAGTATTATCTACTCAAGAATAAGCTTAAAAGGAGCTTGAATCACAGTTTTATGAATAATTTCTATCTTTTTTAGTCAAATCAGTTGTTTTTGTGAAGTAATTCATAGAATTTTTGCGTAATAGTTAAACGATAAATATTTTTCCTACAAGTAAGCTATCTCTACTATAAATAACAAGGCGAATAACATGAAAATCTTATTGAAATTTGTAGGGTCAGCAATATTAATGCTTTTATCTTTAACAGCATTCGCACAATGGGAAGTTTATGATGACTTTAATAATGAGCGATTAGAATCGTCAAAATGGGGTGTCTCAAATTATTCTTCAAGAAGCACAGAAAGATATGGTGTTTTGAATATGAATCTTGATAGAAATGGAACGGCGCATCTAACCTCTCGCCCTCTTAACCATATTATTAAAGGAATCAAAGTTCGACTTTGGATGGCTCCAGGGTGTGCGCAAGACGATACCCAAACATGGTTTTATGTTTATTATCACGGACTGAAACTAAATGGACGTCAAGTAAGAGTCCTTAATAATATTTATTTTGATGCGAATAAGAATTCGCATGGACACTACATGTATGCAAATAATCCCGACACAGTTATCGACCCTAGAGTATCATTGCATGATGGTTATTCTGAACGCGATAGAAATAACCTGTATACAGGACGATATATGACATTAGAATTGAATATACCTACGGCTACTAACGTGCAAGCAACAACTAACTGGACCGATCAAGTTGTAGAAATAAATAACCCACGCTATCAGTATATTTCTTACTACGAATCACTAAACTATTCAAATGGGAGAGGGTTTACTATTACTGGTTACAAATCTGGCGGAACAGGTTATTGCCAAATTCTACTTGATCAAGTTGAAGTTCGACGGTAACCGTTGCATTCACGCTGCTACGCCGCTTGTTCCAATTTGGCCTTGGGTTCGAATGGCAGCAAGGCTTCAATGTCTTCAATACACGTGACATTGGGTAATTCAGCAAAGACATGTTTTAAATAGGCAAATGGTTCAAGATCATTGACTTTCGCCGTCTCAATCAACGAATATAAATTGGCACTGGCTTTTGCCCCCGATACCGTGTCGGAGAATAAACTATTTTTGCGGCCAAACACAAAGGGTCTGATCGCATTCTCAATAGCATAATTGTCTCCGTTTGAAAAAATGCAAGCGTGACAGATTAGCGCTTAAATTAGTAGTGCGTCCAGAATTGCCCGCTTACATTAATAATCTAGTTTCTTGGCTGACGAATCCATAGCTAATCAGCCTCTGCGTACCTTATTTATTTTCGCTAGATTATCATCCAATTTTTTGCGTAGGTAAGGTTATGTAGACTGTTGACGTTGTTTCGTTGGTGAAATGCCATAAATACTTCGATAACATTGACTAAAATGGGATTGTGATATAAACCCAGTTGCTTGCGCTATCTTCGTGATTGATTTACTTGTATTGACGAGCAAATTTCTGGCTATTTGAAGTCTCAAATCCATGTAATATTTAGTCGGTGTAGAGTCTAAATTTTCTCGAAACAATCGTTCAAGTTGTCGAGTGGATATCCCAACATAATGAGACAGTTCTTTAAGGCTGATCGGCTCTTCAATGTTTGACTCCATTAAAGTAACTGCCTCAATTAATTTTGGATGATTAGTGCCTATAATATGTTTTAGGGGAATTCGTTGTTTATCTTCAGTGCTTCGAATTCTTTCTAACATCAGTGTTTCAGAAATATCTGCCGCAAGCTCAGTACCATGCCGATGCTTGATTAACGTGACTATCAAGTGCACTGCTGAAGCGCCACCCGGACAGCTAAATCGATTTATATCTATTTCATATAGACATTTAGTAAAAATTACATCAGGGAATGCATGTTGCATGAAATTAAAATGGTGCCAATGAACACTACATCGATATCTGTCGAACAATCCCAACTTGGCTAAAACATATATTCCTGAGGAAATCGCACCGAGAGGAATATTTTTCTTGGGTAAATTTATTAGCATGGCTTTTGTCTTGTCATTAACCTCATCTATTGGGTTATCACTACCGCAGACAAAAAAGCAATCCATCTTCATGGCCTCATCAATTGTATTATCAGGATGAGTCAAAGAACCAATTGTAGATTTAACCGAATCATTGTCTTGAGTAAATACCACACAATTGTAGAGCTCTTCTTCAGCCAGTTTATTCGCCAGCAAAAAAGTTTCGACCGTCGAAGCATAAGAAATCATAGAAAATTGTGGTAACAGAAGAAGACCGACTTTTGTGGTGATTGAATTTTCCATTAATGTTTAAGTTGCCGATTAATACAAATTAACCATGATCCTGGTTAAACGAAGTTTCAATATGAATATTAAATTATATCCCCTGGTAATCATTTAGCCTACCTTCTGCCGGCCTATCTTTTTCAGTGGTAGGTGATTAATCGTTCCGAGATTATAAGAGATTATATTTATTATTAGAGCCTATCTCAAAATTCCTATGCCTGTTGACACATCATTAAACACTCGCTCAAAATGCTCAGTTACGAGTATATAAACTGTACTTTTGGGTTCGTTTTTGTCTCGTCTGAATATTGCCTGATATTTTAGATGGGTTCTAAGAAATACCAGGTTTTGTGAAATATTTCATATAATTAAATTCTATTACAGTTTATGATGTAAACATATCAATAAAAAAATAATAAAAAATGAAAATAATAAATATTACCCTTGCTGATGCGTATTTTACGATTCTGACTGCATTTTGCAATGTTAGATCAGCCATTTATATTACTGCCAGATGCATCTGTGCTTTTTTGTTTACGACGACCATATTCGCGGATGAGTTGCGTTTTCAAGCTGTATGGCATTCAGGGTCCGGAACTAACATTTTTACCGCACCCGAGTCCCGCAACGATTTTATAGACCGTGGCTCTGATATGATTGATCAGGGACTACGATTGATCGATGTCGAAACAACTGTGATAGAAAATCAACGTTTGTACTCCGGAGTTTGGGTCGGTGGAAGCGGTGGCAATATATTTGCCGGGCCGCTTTCTCCCATCCAGCTTCGTGAGGAACGAGAAGCACGTAACGCACAAGGGCTTCGTCTTATTGATATAGAAATCTTCCGTACCTCCAATGGTGGTCGACGCTATGTGGGTGTTTGGCGGCCAGGTACAGGTCAAGACTTGGTTACTCGTCCTATGTCAGAGGCGGCTTTTCTCTCACGTGGCAACACTCTGACACAGCAGGGATTGCGCCTGATTGATGTCGAAGTTGAGCGTATCCAAGGAGAGCTGCTTTACACCGGATTATGGCGCGATGGTTCGGGCTCAAATTTTTTCACAACGCCGAGGCGCCCAGTAGCTTTTCGCCAACTTAGAAATCAAATGATTGCCGATGGTTTAGAATTGGTTGATGTAGAACGCATCGGACAACCTGGGAACCATCGCTTTGTCGGCGTATTTTCATCAGGAGATGGAGAAAGCCGGTTATCACGACCACGTAATCTAGATGATTTTTTGGCTTTTGGATTAGAGCAGGCACAGGATGGTCTACGTACCCGCGATATAGAAATGTTCGTTGTTGAGACTCCAGACGACGATAATCCCGATGATCCTCAGAACCCTACGGGCAGTGGCGCCACAGACGCGGGCTTGCCTGATTTACCAGTCTGGATTCAGCTTAGTGGTAATCCGCAAATAGTCATCGATTTTGGAGTGATGACGGAAACCGAAAGCGGTCACGAGGTACCTCTATTAACGATACCTACAAAACCATCCAGTGCGTTACCGGACTTTTTACCTACAAAGAATGATCAGCAGGACATTGTTTTACCTGATACATTTTGCGGTATGAGAATTATAAATCTTGGTGGCTTCAGTTGGCAGGTGGGTGAAGAGATTATCGATACAGATCCGTTTAACCACGTGCCGGATGTCGAAGATATTAACTTGCATCCTGACTTTGGTAATCAGAATTTTCTGTTGAATGGCATTGAATTTTCAGGACCGATTGGAGGATGTGAAGGTAGTAATCACGGTTGGGATTTTCCGCATCCTATTACACAAACGGGTCCGTTTGAACCATTGCCTAATATGAAATTAATACTTGAGTTGACGTCTAACTCACGGATTCAATTCATTGAACATCAACCACCCGAAGGTGAAGTCATTGATGCACACGAACTTTTCAGTGACGAAGTTTTTCATCATATGGAAGAGATGTTATTGAAATTTCAACTGAACACAACTATCGACAATGGATATTGCGGTATCGATAGGTATCTAAAGAAAATTTGCGAAGAAGAAGGGCAGAATCATCCCAAGTGCCTGGTTGGAGAGGACTTCGACCCATGTTAGTAATCGAACTTAATTCTGATTTTATTTTTAATGGTCAAGTGTTCAAGCCGATGGTTGATAAGCGATATGAAACAGTTAAATAAACCAGTCACTTCACGAGAATATAAGCTAATGCTAAATGTTGATCGGTTTCAAAATAGAGCTGAAGGTGCTACATCATTCTGGCGTTTGATTAAATTTTTGGTGGAAGAAAAGCTTGATGGAAAAATCATTAAGAAACAAGATGGAGAAGATATTCGGCAAACTCATTATCGCGATACAGCCGGGCTTGAACTTCGTCGTAAAGGTTTTATTTTGCGTGTCAGAAAGGAAGGTGAAGATGAAATACAATACAAGACTACACTTAAATATCGCGCTGCAGATCGCTATATCTCCGCGGTTCAAGATGTGAGCAACCCTGATGTAAAAGAAGGCGGTTACAAGTTTGAGGAAGATATTACTCCTGTATTTACCAGCAAGTTTTCTCATTCAAGTTCGATCATTAGTGAAGACATGCTTGATCTCAAAAAGATTCAAAATGTGACTAAATTATTCCCAGGATTGAAGAGACTTGATATCCCAAGGAAAACCCGGATGAGTGTGGTTAATACATTTGATGCCTATGAAGTACGTCGCAAAATAGGGCAATTTATTTTTGATGATGATAACCGAGACGAAAATGAGATGACCGTTGTAAAAGCCTGTCTAAGTTTTTGGTATTTACAGAAAAATGGATTCCCGTTGGTTGGGGAGTTTTCATTTGATTATGATCTAACACCAAAGCTAAAAGAAGATGATCAGGATAAATTAGAGCATTTTCAAACCAGTGTTGTATCAGGTGCTAATAATCTCTTCAGGACTCTTCAAAAACAACCGGGATGGTTTGATTTAAAAGGTACTACTAAAACAGCGTATGCTTATAATGCGCTTTAAAATATCTTCTCTAATAACCAATAATCTACTAAAAACACAGACTGTGGCTTTTTGGAGTGATTCTCATTGCTATAAATTAGCTTTTGAGAAATAATGGCGTTATAATAAATTTTCAAGTTAATTATAATAAATCAGGAGGACGATCATGGCGAGAGTATCTAAAGCTTCAAAGAGAAAAAGTGTCAGGAAAGTAAAATCTCCCCCGGCACTGACATCAGAACAGGCGATCCAAGGTGCGCGCAATGCGCTAGCGGTTGCGAATTCATCAGTAGACTCCCAAATTCAGATATATCAATCATTAAGTAGTGCTGTGGCTGCACTCAAACGTGAAAAGGCGGATAGTAATCAGATTGAAATTTTCGAAGATTTAGCCGAATCCAGGGGCAGAATGTTGGTACAAGTAGTAGATCGTACTCTGGAATTGGCAGAAAGAACCTTTGAACAAAACGGCGTAGTACAGCCATTGGCCCAGGCAACTAAGGCAGCATTGGATGTGCATAGTCTAGTGGGAACCAAAGGATCAGTACTGGCTACATTAAAAAAGAAATTTGCTAAATTTAAAAGCAAAAGTTATTCGAATAAACCAGTACGTCCGTTTTTTGCACGCTTTTTGGAAAACCAGAACCGACAACAAGCCGCTTCTTCTCAAGCGTCAGGGGCCGAAATAGCGGTGACAATGAAAAGCCCATCCGACCACGAAGACGATTTTGGTACTGATGCGGGAAAAGAAGTATTAGTCACATTAAAGTTCCCTTCAGACCAGGAAGATGGTGGAGCAGTGACCGAAAAATTCCCGTCGGATGAAGAGGACTTAGGCAGTGATGGAGTTTTCGTAACCATGAAGTCTCCTTCAGATCATGAAGATAGCGGGACAGATTTAACTGATGTCGTCTTTGTTACCCTGAAGTATCCATCGGACCACGATGAAGGGGACACGCCGGTAGAAACAAGAAAGTTTCCGTCAGATCAGGAGGATACCGGAGTCAATACCTTGGCTGTTACAGCCGTGACGCTCAAAGCACCCTCAGACCATGAAGACGGGGGAGATAATAGTGTTCCGGTAACGCTTAAAGCGCCGTCTGATCATGAAGATAATTTTGCTGAGCCGGTACAGACGAGAAAATTCCCCTCAGATGCTGAAGATTCAGGCCCCGGGACGGACTTAGCTGTGACGCTGAAATTCCCATCAGACAGCGAGGATGGTGGCTGCATGGGTCCATGCGATTTACCAAAGAATCCTGTAACATTGAAATTCCCATCAGATTCTGATGAAGGTCTTCCCGATGATTATCTGCCTCCAGTAACGCTGAAGTTTCCTTCTGATCGTGAAGATGGTGGTTCAATTGATCCTGGTGAGATCATTACGGCCAAGTTCCCTTCGGATGAGGAAGACAATGGGCAAGACTTAAAAACATTGATGGCGGTAACCCTGAAGTTCCCTTCGGATAATGATGAAGGTGATGAAGGCGGCTGTGAATCTAACATCGCTACGGCCAAGTTCCCCTCAGATAATGATGAGGTTGCTTAGATAAATATACGATTTAAGTTATTTTGAAGCGGAACCAGCAGTATTAAATCAAGATCTGATTCAGCTTGCGTATAAAAAAGTCGTATTCATGAATCAATCTGCGTTAACCTGCTTTGTTGATTATGAAAGTGCTGACTCAAAAGCATATTCATTGTTGAATTCATGTTTCGAGCATTGAAATTCAAAGCTAACGGATCAATCTATGCGTGACCTCATCTTATTACTGACCCATAGTGGTGATTACTACACTATCGATTTGGTGCAAGACGCATTGGATAGGGCGGGTGTTCCCGCTGTACGATTTGATACCGATCGTTTTCCCACCGATGCAACTTTGAGTGTTTCATTTGATGGTAAATTGTCTGGACTAAGCCTGAAACTGTCCGGGCAGGTGATTGATCTGCAGTCATTGCGGGGAGTATGGGCGAGAAGATTATGGCCAGGCAAATTACCTATGGATTTAGATGCGTCCTTTGCCGACCATTGTTATCAAGAATCGAAAACTGCTTTCTTCGATGCTATGGATTTGCTGGATCACTGTCGTTGGGTAAATCCGCTGCGAGCTGGGCGTCAAGCTGAGTCCAAGTTGTTGCAATTGAAATTAGCAACAGAAATCGGATTAACCACACCGGTTACTATTGTTGCCAATGATCCCGAATGCGTTCGCCAGTTATTCGCTCAAGTCGGTGGCAAGATGGTAACCAAGTTGTTGGGGCCGCTTTCTCAAACAATGGATGCATCTGGAGATTTTGTCTATACCAGCCAGGTTACCGACGAAGATATGCAATCTATTGACGATGTACGTTATGCCCCGCAGATTTTTCAATCTCTTATTCCCAAACAACGTGAGTTACGAGCTATCTTTGTCGGTGATAAAACTTTTGTAGGGGCTATTCGAGCCGGTAAAACAGGCTATGGAGCAATAGATTGGCGGCGCCTGACTACGGCGGATGATGTGCACTGGACGGAAGAAGAATTACCTGAAAAAGTAGAGCAACAAGTTCAATGTTTAATGAAGCGTATGGGTTTGTTGTATAGTGCGGTCGACTTTATTATCGACACAGAAGGTCGTTACATCTTTCTCGAACTCAATCAGGCTGGAGAGTGGGGATGGTTACAACGCGATCTGGGCTTTAATATTGCCCAGGCCATTGCACAAACCCTGTTAGCGGAGGAAGTTAGGTCGTGAATGTGCTCATTATCACTCGTAGCGATGACAATGCTTGTATTGAAACCGTATCGTCTGAACTGCATCATCGTGGCGCTAATACCATTCGGCTAAATACAGATCGGTATCCTGATTTAGTTCAGTTAAGTTGTGAATATGATCATAAAGGTAACCGCCGAATATTGAAAACGGATAAGGGGCAATACCATCTCGATGAAATTACAGCCGTATGGTATCGCAGGTTCAATGCCGGAGCATCGCTGCCAGTGCAATTAGGGGATACCCATGCTGCTTCGTTACAGGAAACCCGGCGGACATTATTTGGGGCAATTGCTGCGCTTCCTTGTTTTCATTTAGATCCTCTCGAAAGTGTCCGCCGCACGGATCATAAAGAGTTGCAACTAGATTACGCTCTTAAGCTGGGGTTGGATATACCGAAAACGCTTGTTTCCAATGATCCTGTTGAGGTGCTGGAATTTTTTGAATCAGTAAATGGCAAAATGGTTACAAAAATGCAGCACTCGTTTGCCATCTACCGTGAGGGTATTGAAAACGTGGTATTTACCAATGTGATAAATCGTAAAGACCTGGATGATCTTTCAGGGTTACGTTTTTGTCCGATGACTTTTCAGGAACATATCGAGAAGAAACTGGAACTTCGTGTTACTGTGGTGGGGCAGAAAGTAATGACCGCCGCTATTGATTCACAACGTCAAGACAATACCGCCGTAGACTGGAGGCGCGATGGTGTTGGACTGATCGACTGCTGGACCAACTATCAACTGCCTGTCGAGGTGGAACAAAAATTATTGCGGTTAACTGCCAAACTGGGGCTAAACTATGCCGCATGCGATTTTATCGTTACTCCTGAGGATCGTCTTGTTTTCCTTGAAGTGAATGCGGTAGGAGAATTCTTTTGGCTAGAAAAATCACCGGGTCTGACTATATCGGCAGCTATTGCTGGTGTATTACTAGGCGTTGAACAAAGACAAAATATTGATTTTACCGCCTGGGAAAATCATATCTAAAACAGATTCAAAATTTTGTTATTTTATGAATATTTATTGTTGTAACAATTTTTTCATAAAATAATTCGTTGCTTGATTATTAAATGCACATCTTATAAGATAGGGTGAAGCTTCCTGCGTATTTTGGAGAGAAAGGGAAGCTGATAAAAAAGAAATTTATAGAAAAAAATACAAAAAGAAATATACAAAAGGAGACTAATTATGTTTTTATCAAGCCGTTTTTTATTTTTTCGAAAAATCTTGTTAGCAATAGGTAATTCTGTGCGATTAATAGGTCAATGCCTAGCAAGAATATATTATTTGCTGCTGTTGTTAATGATTGGTGCTACACATTCCGCCCAGGCAATTGCGGCTGGTGATGTTGTCAAAACAGAATTTCAATACTCCACCAAGGTTCTTTGTTCGCTGTTGTTACCGCATCAGGATGGTAACCTGGCCAGGGGCACGTATCGAACGGTTGTTAACATCCACAATCCCTTTGATGAAGAGATTACCATCGTTGGCAAGGTTGCACTTGCAGACCAGTTTGGCACGCCTGCAGGACCATTTAGCGTTACACCGTTTAAAAAAACAGTGCTGCAACCTGATGGTGCAGTGCAAGTCAGTTGTTTTGATATTGCAGGATATTTTTGTCCTATCGATGGTGTCTGTGTAGATTTTGCCTTTCTTGATGGTTTCTTCGTAGTTAAGAGCCCTGTCGAACTGGATGTGGTCGGTGTTTATACAGCACGTCATACTGACGGAGATGTAGAGACAATTGATATTGAAGCGGTCCAGGGACGGAAGATTTCCTCTACAGTTGATGTTTCTACTCCTGATGAAGTGAAAGGCGATGAGGACCGTGTTCGCTATCCTGAGGATGGCAAAGCTGAATATGAGGGTCAAATGTGTGGTGGTATTGCGGCATTTCCATGTCCGGATGGCCAGATTTGCGTCGATGATCCTTCAGATAGTTGTGATCCGACAAGTGGCGGTGCCGATTGTCCTGGAATTTGTACCTATCCAATCACTCCTTCGCCCACAGGGCCTATTCCCGATACCGGCATCAGTCTTGGCCAGACCGTTTGTTTTGGAACTTGTCCTGAATACACAATTACAGTTTATCCGAATGAGTTTTACGAGTTAAACGCAGGTCAGTTCACAACCAATCCAGGGCTGAGCACCGGCGTATTACCGTCTGGTTCATTCGCGGCGGCAAATTCGGCATTACAATCTGCAAATTTCAACAGTTTACCGACTGATATCACTCAAGGAAGTGCTGCCTGCGGTAATCAAATTGCGACTGACTTGCCGACAGCGACCATTTCTGAAACGACGATTGCTGGAACACGGACTGTGGTTTACTATCCGGGTTGCTTCGCGGCGGTAGATAAACCGGCACTGGATCAACTTGTTGCTGAACTACGAGCTGCGTTTAAGGTTGAGATGCTAGTTACGCCCTAAGGTGTCAACATACAGCGGCAGGCCGAAATCAATACGACAGATTCCAACAAATTGACCCTCTGCCTGCCGCTAATTTTAGTTGTCTTTGCTTTGATTTTATAAGCCGAGTGTAAAACTGGTGACTGTGGGTACCATGCTTTGCAACCATGTTGGTAGCACTCAAAGAAAACATTTTCTAAGAGATTGTTGATTTTTCCATTTTCGTGGAAAAATTAATCTTGAGCTAAGTTAATATAAACCTACACAATAAATAACAAAGGCTCAGTAGTAATCATGAAAGATCAAACTAGTGTAGACAGAGAATTTGATAAGAATCCATTATTATTTAGTTCTGAATTCCAAAAAGGTGATTTGATTAAAGATTTTGACGTTGTCAGTTTGCCAGACTTAGTTGTTTTATTGCGTCAGAAGTTGAGTGCTAAAGATATTAATATTGTTGTGTTGGCTGACTCGATTGGTTGTTCAAAATCTTTTTTGTATGATTTCAGAAACGGTAAGGCTGTTTGTATGGACATACTCAATCGTCTGGCAAATTACTTCCGCATTAAATATTTTATTACCAATTATGAACCGAAAGATCTCGATGGCATCGCTTGGAAATTCCCGTCAGAAAGAAATTCAGCCAATACCAGTTGAGCAATAGTTAAATTAGCTTAGCGGGTAGGGAATAATCAGAGCACAATAGTAATAAAATTTGTTATGTCTAGCGGTTGTTCGACTAAGCACGGATGCAATATCAGTTTATTTGAGCAAGGCTGTTTGCACCATCAAGGATAGCTTTGTGTGTTTTCATGTCAATATTACAACCGCTGAGTAGCACTACTGTTGATCCATAGAGTTGTATTTTATTGGCCAATAAACCGGCGATACCAACTGAAGCACCGCCTTCTATGATCTGCTTTTCATCGGAATAAGCATGGCGGATGGCTTGCGAAATCTCAGCTTCGGAGACTTGAACGATCTCATCAATATAAGTTTTAACAATATTAAATGTGAATTGATTGTTTAAGCCAATACCGCCTCCTAGTGAATCGGCAAAGGTGGGCAATTCCTCCACTATGACAGGCTTGCCTGCTTTTTGGCTTTCGGTCATTGCTGCTCCTTTTTCCATTGATATGGCGATAATTTTGCAATCAGGTTTATAAGCCTTGATTGCGATTGCAATACCGCTGATCAGTCCACCGCCAGACAAAGGCACCAGCACAGATTCTATATCAGGGATTTGTTCCAGGATTTCCAGGCCCAGCGTCCCTTGACCGCAGATAATATCTTTGTGATCAAATGGTGGTAAATAAGTCGCGCCACTTTGGTGGCAATAATCCAGTGCCTCGGTTTCGGCATCATCCTGACTGTTGCCAATAATCTTTATTTTGGCTCCGAGCTGTGCAATGGCTTTAACTTTATTATCAGGTACTAGGGAAGACATATAAATGTGTGCCTTGACTCCAGCCTGTTTAGCAGCGAAAGCAATGCCACGCCCGTGATTACCTGTCGATACACAGACAACACCTGCCTGTTTTTGCTGATCATTCAGCTGCCCAATTGCATTGCTGGCCCCACGGATTTTGAAGCTGCCGGTAATTTGTTGGTGTTCCAACTTTAGATAAACCGGGTGATTCATTAATTCAGTTAAGCAAGGCGACTGAGTGGCAGGTGTATAGTGAATATAGTCAGCTAAACGCCGTTGTGTCGCCCGAATATCCTCTATTGTAATTGTATTTGCATTCATGACTGGATCGATAATCAGTTTAAAATTTGACTAATTACTTTTTGAACTTTGGTTACTACCAAGTCAACTTCCTCAGGTGTAATGCAAAGCGGCGGTGCAAAACCCAGGATATCACCTTGGGGCATTGCGCGAGTAATCAAGCCGTTATCCAGTGCAGCGGCTGCAAGCCTGATGCCTATCTGGTCTGTTACATCAAAAAAGACTCGATCGTTTTTATCTTTAACAAACTCGATAGCTGCTAGCAAGCCTTCGCCTCTGACTTCGCCCACATGTTGGTGATCGGCAAAAGCTTGTTTGAATGTCTGTTGCAAATAGGCACCGGTCTGGTGGGCATTATCAACCAGTTTTTCTTGATCGATTACTCTGAGGTTAGCAACTCCAGCTGCTGTGCAAAGCGGGTGAGCCGAATAGGTCCAACCATGACCCAGAACACCATGTTGATCAGAGCCTTGCTCAAGCACTTGCCAGACTTTGTGACTAACAATAACACCCGATAGGGGCGCATAGGCGCTGGTTAACCCTTTAGCTATAGTAATCAAATCGGCTTCAATATTGAAATGATCACTGCCAAACATTGAGCCCAAACGCCCAAACGCTGTTACGACTTCATCCGCGATCAGCAATATATCGTACTTATTAAGTACCGCTTGAATTTTTTGCCAATAACCGGCTGGTGGGGGAACAATGCCACCGGTTCCAAGTACTGGCTCACCAATAAAAGCAGCAATAGTTTCAGGTCCTTCAGCCAAGATGAGTTGTTCGAGCTTATCCGCACAATATTGTGAAAATTGCTGCTCGCTTTGATCCAGGTTCTGTCGACGAAAATAATAGGGCGCTTCTGTATGCAAAATCGGATCACGTGGTAAATCAAACGCCTTGTGAAATAGTTCTAGGCCAGTTAGCGAACCAGTCATGACACCAGAGCCGTGATAACCGCGCCATCGGGAGATGATTTTTTTCTTCTCAGGGCGACCTAGAATGTTGTTGTAATACCAGATGAGTTTAATATTAGTTTCGTTAGCATCTGATCCTGATAGGCCGAAATACACCCGGGACATGTTGTCCGGTGCACGCTCTATAATCATTTCAGCCAGTTGTGTGGAAGGTTCGCTGGTATGTCCGGCATAAGCGTGATAATACGCCAGCTTATGTGCCTGCTCGCTGATGGCATCAGCAACTTCTGATCTCCCATAGCCGATATTGACACAATACAGCCCGGCAAATCCGTCCAGAGATTGATTACCCTGGGTATCGGTAATATAAACGCCCGAGCCGTTGTCAATCATACGATTAGGGCTTTCACCACGGGCATGAGTGCCTATATGTGTAGAGGGGTGAAAAAAGTGCTCACGATCACTGGTTTCAAGATCTTTAAGATTAGTATTGTCAGTCATAATTATGTCCTATAGCAATCAAGCTGCTTGCTCGATGTTCATGCAAATGTACTTTAATTCGGTAAAAGCTTCCAGGCTATATCTGGCCCCTTCACGACTGATCAGCATATTATCGTTGGCATCCGTCAACACAGTTTTATCGATGTGCATTTCAAGCAATGATAAACTCAATGCCGAAGAGAAAAAGTTTCTTTTTTATCCTAATTTAAGAAGACATTTCTTTTAAGTTTTAAGCGCATACCATATAGGGTAGTTACTTCTGGAGCAGCAATTAGTTCTGCAATGATAATTAGGTGCATGGTGAATCCTGGAGAAATAAATGAAAGCTGCTGACATAATTGTAATCGGCGCTGGAATGGCCGGTATTTCGACCGCCTCAAGGCTGGCCGAGCAGGCTGAAGTCATGGTGCTGGAAGCCGAATCGCAACCTGGTTATCACTCGACGTCACGTTCGGCAGCTATGTTTATTCTTAATTACGGTAATCAAGTATTACGGGAATTGAATCAACACAGCAAGTGCCTCTATGATGAACTTGAGCAAGATTTAGGCAAGGGTTCGCTCTTGAACGTCAGAGGTGACTTGATGGTTGCCGGTGCCGATGAAATTGAACAATTCAATCACTATCTCGCTAATAGCACTGGACTGGATGTTATCAATATAGATGAAGCGCTACAGCTATGTCCGGCCTTACGCAAAGATAAAGTTCATAAAGCGGCTATTGAACGAGGCGCAGCAGATATTGATGTAGACACGTTGCTTCAACATTACATTCGCAGCTTTAAAGAAAATAATGGACAGATTGAATATAACTGCAGAATCAAATCGTTAACGTATAAAAATAATCGTTGGCTGATTACAACATCTAGTGGATTGTATTCGGCTTCAACTGTTGTCAATGCAGCAGGTGCTTGGGCAGACCAGGTCGGTGCTCTGGCGGGGCTTGATCCGGTAGGGTTGATTCCCAAACGGCGTTCAGCAGCATTAATCAAAGTTTCAGAGCATGAAAGTATTGATAACTGGCCATTAGTACTTAGTGCCTCAGAGTCCTGGTATGCCAAACCACAAAGTGGACTACTTATAGTTTCACCAGCAGATGAAGACCCGGTTCAACCACATGATGCTTGGCCGGAGGACTTAGTGCTGGCAGAAGGCATAGATCGTTTTCAACAGTTCATGAACATCGAAGTAAACCGCATCGAAAATTCATGGGCCGGCCTGCGAACTTTCGCGCCTGACAAAAACCCGGTAGTGGGGTTCAGTTCACAGGCACAAGGTTTTTTCTGGCTGGCCGGGCAGGGGGGTTACGGTATTCAGACCGCACCGGTACTGGCCCAATTTAGTGCGGATTTGATTCTCAATCATGCACCGAAAATTTCAGATATATTGATTCGAGCGTTATCACCGGATAGATTTATTAACCAGGGCGCCACTGGATAAAATCCTCCTTAAAATCTGATAATTATTTAATATGCCGGACACGAATTGTTTTTGTAGCAAGAATTACACCCGCTGCTGCAATGACCATTCCTAACCAGGCTATGGGTGGCATTTCTTCGTTTAAAAGCAGCCACCCGAAAATCGCGGCAAACGGCGGGACCAAAAACATTAATGCTGAAACTCTTGACACTTCACCTAGACGAATCATTGCCAGTAACAGACTCATTGCTAAAATCGAATTGCCAATCACAAGATAAGCCAGCGCTGCTATGAGCTCGCCTTGCCAGTGTACCTGCATAGTTTCCAGACAGTAGGCAATAGGAAATACGACACACAATCCCGTAGTAAATTGAATTAAGTTTGAAACCACGGGGTGATAATCCACTCCAAAGCGTTTTTCATATAAAACACCTGCTGTGATTCCGAATAAACCAATTAAACTGAAGCCAATTCCAACTAAGGTCGGTGGTTCTATACTGGATCGCCCCAGTATTACAATAATTACACCAGTTAGGCCTAAAATCAGACCTGTCCAACGAAGCCAACTGACATGCTCGTTAGCTAATTTAGGGGCTAATATTGCAACTAATATCGGCTGTAGTGACATAAGGATAGCAAGAACACCGGCTGAAACACCTTTTGAAAATGCAAACCAGCACATACCAAAATAAACAGCCTGCACCAGAATTCCGACTATAGCCACATGTATCCAATCTATAATCCGATTGGGTAAGGGCGGTCTTAAGAATAAATAAAAAGGTATTAGTAAAATTATTACCCAGAAATATCGCCAGACTAATAATGTCATTGGCTCGGCGTATTGCAGTCCTAGTTTTGCGACACTATAACCGGCAGACCATAGTAATACAAAAGCAATCGGCACACTAACTAAGAAAATTGATTGGCGTAAACTGTTTATTTTCGATTCTACATTCGGCATGCATAAAATTTAGTTGATCAAAACCTCATTCAATCGAAGCATGAAACTTGGGTAGATTGTCCTTTAATTCGAGCCAATCAATTCGTTCACCAAAGTGCGTATGCTCATTCGGTGAGAATTCTTCAGGGTTATCTAAAGTACCGACATGAAGTTCAACCAGTTTTTCTCCTTTATGAGTGCCTTCCCAAGTGAGCGAAGTGCCGCAGTTACGACAAAAACCACGAAATTTTCCTGGTGACGATTCATAGCTTGCTGGGGCCTTGGGTATCCACTCTACTTGTTTTGCAGTAAATACCATATATGCAACTAAAGGTGCTCCAGTATGATGTCGACAGCTTTTACAGTGACAATAGCCAGACCCTAGTGGTTCTCCGAATGCCTTATAGCGGATTGCTCCACACATGCATCCGCCTTCTGTCGTTCGTTCTGTCATTTTTGCGTTTTACCAACAACTTTTCTGGCTTGTACTATAAAACAGAATACTACCAGACAGAAATAGATCTTTGTGTATCGTCAAGTGGTAAATGCCTGGGTAGTGTCTTAACTTTTTCAACTATGGCGGTTTTGGCGATGCGCCCATGATGCTGCAGTATAGACAGTATTCTTATGTCGACTGTGTCAAGCGCTCTGTTGGACATGCAGGTAAGTCGCTAGTTTGAAATTACTGTCCCCAGACCTTTTGCTTGAATCAATTTGCAAGCGTAATCGGCAATAGCAGTGTCCTGTAGTCCTGTCCCGGTTAAGTCGCAGACGGTAATTTCATTTTCTGATTGGCGACCAGGTTTCTCCTGTGCACAAAGTTCCCCCAGTTCATCAAATATATCGTTTTCTGTTATCAAGCCTGTAGCAACAGCCGGGCGAAGCTCACCTTGCTTGATACATTGTAAGAGTCGGTCGACAATAAATCGATCAACTCTGGATACAATATGTGGATCTAATTCTTGTTTGTTAGGCGCATCTGATCCCATAGCGGTAATATGCAAATTTGGATGCAACCAATCGGCTTGGATTAAGGCATGTTCAGAAGGTGTGGTAGTGACGATAAACTGAGAGTCTGCCACACATTGCTGTGCGCTCTCAGTCACGTTTACTGAGCAGCCCAGTTCGGTGCTCATCTTTTCAGCATAAGCCTGGGCTTTAACCTTATCACGAGCCCAGACAAGCAAACGTTTAAAATTCCGTACCAGTTTAAGTGCCTTGATTTGTAACTCTGCTTGAATACCGGCGCCAATCACACCAGCGGTGGTGATATTCTGTGGAGCAAGATGACGAGCGGCAACAGCCCCAGCCGCTGCTGTACGGATATCGGTCAATAATCCATTGTCGAGTAATACCGATTTTACCAGGCCGGTTTTGCTGTCGAATACTATCATTAACCCGTTAACGCTAGGCAGGCCGATTTTAGGGTTGTTAAAATAACCTGGGCTGATTTTAACGGCAAATCCATCTAAACCGGGTACATAAGCCGTTTTGACATCGACTTCGCCATAATATTCCTCAATGGCTAAATTCAGTATTGGCGGCATTACAACTTCACCACCGGCCAAAATGGCAAAAGCCTGATCAACCACATCGACAACTGCTTTGTCGAGTGCAACACATTGCTTTAATTCGTTCTCGGTAACTATAGTAATATTGGGCATAACTGTGTTCCTTATATCTCAAGTAATTGTCCAAAACCTTGTATGGAGTGATGATAACCCGCCTCACGAACTGCTTGCTAGAACATGATCTGATTATTGCTTAAGGCGATACGATTGGTGGGTGATTCGATCTGCTGCAAAATAAGCGCCATAGGCAATGCAGAAAAAATTGCCTTTTTGTTATTGCCGTTGATCAGCAGGTCCGATCACGGTGAGGTGAATGTTTCTTAAAAAACTAACTACTGTCAAACTTTTCAAGAGCCTGAAATCAACGGTTCATTAGTGAATAATCTGTGTATTTATGTTTGATACTCTATCTCCTCACTAATAATTTCTGTTTTGTTGTAATGTATAGATGACTTTTGAAAACATTAATTATCTTTAATAATAATTTTAATATTATAAACCCGATTCAGTTTGAAATGCGTGTTTTGAATTTTTTCAATAAAGTCAAGTGGTTTAGTCGATAAAGTATAAGGTATAAATTTATTTAGTATCTCTGGAAAATTAATCTGAATTATTGTATGCTATCCGGCGTGGGAATTGTTTGTCGTTTTTTTCTTATTTTTTAAACCGCCTGTCTGATTGCAGCGACAAGTAGGGCAAGGGGTAACTTAATTGTAAGTTTACCTTTGGAGAGGTTTGGTTATGGACTTTATCTTGCCTTATAAGTCGCCTAGAACTATTACGATTCGCCTACTAATACTAGTATTAGCTTTCCTTTTACCGATTCAGAATTTATTTGCGCAAACTTGTCCTGTAGGGACAGCTCCAGCCACGTTTGCCTGGGACAGCGGAAGCGGTACAGGCAATCTGTGGCCGGCAAATAGCACAAGTAATTCTTATACTATTAATTATACCGATGAATTTGGTTTGCCAAATACAGTGGGTATGACTGTTAATCTGATTGATCCAAATAATCGAAATTACGATTCTGATTTGGCTAATCCCCACCCGTTTGGTGATACGGCGGGTAGTTGTGGGGGCCCGCTTTATACACCTTCACCTGACCAGTTTCCGGCGACAGGTTTGATTCAAGATCCGTGGGATTCAGATTGTATCCTTACCAACAACTTTACTCAAACAAATGGAATATTCGGTGGAGGAACAGTTAGTTATTCGATTAAGACCATCGATCATCTTGAAGAGGTCACTTTCCAATTTGTATTCGATAAAGCAGTTGCCATGGATTCAATGGTAACGGCTGATGTCGATTACGTGGGTTACCAGAGTGTTGTTGGCGGTGCGGTAACTATATACGAAATACCGGGCGATTCTTTTCAGGACGAAGTTCGATATAGCGCTACAGATGCAGGCGGTGCTAATGTTCCTTTGACCTTGGTGGGTGGAAGTAATATTACTGTGGCCGGTCAAACTGGTCGGGCAGCTTACAATACCAATTTGAACGGTAATTTGGGGCCCACTGACCCGGCTGGATTCATTACAGTCTCCTCAGCAGGCACATTTACAAGCTTCAATTTGCATTATTCTAACGGGCCTGGCGATGCTGCAGATGAGCAGGCGAACCCCAATGATTATACTTATTGGTCAACTGCAAATGGCCCGACCAATGGTGTTAGTGACAGTCAAACGATCACTATAGGCGGTTTTTCCTTTTGCGTCGATGAGCCACCGCCGGAACTAACACTTACTAAAACATCCAGTGCCAATGGCGGCCCGGTTAGTCCTGGTGATCCTATCACCTATACCATCGAAATTGAAAACACCGGATTAGGCACTGCTACTGATGTTGTTGTTAATGATACGCTTCCAACCGGCGTAACCTATGTTGCCAGTAGTGCCCAGAAAACCTACTTTGCAGGAGGCAGTGGCTCATTCTCACAAGACTTAGGTGCTGGCACATTTGATACGCCTGGATTGACGCAATCTTATACTGTAACTGCTGCTGATGTGCCATCAGGAGCCACACTCACTAACTATGGTTTTACTGCGACCGGTGCATCCATCGACTGGTTGTCTGATATAAGTTTGACGACAACCTATCCGGGGGGTACAGCCTATACAACAGCACAAGTTGGAAGTTTTGGAGGTAATGGCCCGGGATCATTCACTAAAACGCTTGGCCCGGATCCTTTCGGTGGTCCAGCAGAGGGGACATATACATTTGTTTGGGGTGATGGATTCGATGGTACAGGCGGTGACGATAATTCAGTCGCGACCGCAGTTTTTACAATTGATTATGCAACGGCACGTGTATCAGTAACAGATGCTGCAGGGGCACCACCGAATTTAATAACAGCAGCTGAAAACATCAGCATACAACCTGGTGAAACTGTAACAATCACATTTGACGTAACGGTTGACAATCCGCTTAATCCAGCAATCACTCAGTTGACAAACACCGCGTCGGTGACTTCAACAGAAATTACAACACCGGTTACTGATACGGCTATTGACTCAGTGGCCCAAAATACCGGTTCGATTGGCGATACGATCTTTAATGATTTGGATGGTGACGGTGTCTTTGATGCCGGTGAAGGGCTTGCTGGTGTGGATGTGACCTTGACCGGTACGGATATCAACGGTAATCCGATTAACGTGACCGTGACGACAGTCGGTGACGGCCAGTATCTATTCTCAAATTTACCGCAAAGCAATGCAACCGGCTACACGGTGACCGTAGATGAAACGGACTTGCCGTTAGTATTGCAAGGCAATAACACGGTGGACCCGGATGGGAGTATCGAATCACAGAGCGTGGTGGTGCTCGGCGCCGGTGAAGATAATCTGGCTCAGGACTTTGGTTATCAAGCTTTGGGTTCAATCGGCGATACCATTTTCAATGATTTGGATGGAGACGGTACCTTTGATGCCGGTGAAGGGCTTGCTGGGGTCGATGTCACTTTAACCGGCACGGACGTTAACGGCAATCCGATTAACGTGGCCGTGACCACGGCCGGTGACGGGCAGTATTTATTCTCAAATTTACCGCAAAGCAATGCAACCGGCTATACGGTGACGGTGGATGAAACGGACTTGCCGTTAGTATTGCAAGGTAATAACACGGTGGACCCGGATGGCGGCACCGAATCACAGAGTGTGGTGGTCTTAGGAACCGGTGAAGATAACCTGGTGCAGGACTTTGGTTATCAAGCCTTGGGTTCAATCGGGGATACCATTTTCAATGACCTGGACGGTGACGGTGTCTTTGACACCGGTGAAGGGCTTGCCGGCGTGGACGTGACCTTAACCGGTACGGACATCAACGGCAATCCGATTAACGTGACCGTAACGACAGCCGGTGACGGGCAGTATTTATTTCCAAATCTACCGCAAAGTGATGCGTCGGGCTATACAGTGACGGTGGATGAAACCGATTTACCGTTAGTGCTACAGGGTAATAACACGGTAGACCCGGATGGGGGGAATGACTCGACCAGTACGGTGGTACTCGGTGCGGGTGAGGATAACTTGGCTCAGGATTTCGGTTATCAAGCCTTAGGCTCAATCGGTGACACCATTTTCAACGATCTGGACGGTGACGGTGTCTTTGACACCGGTGAAGGGCTTGCTGGGGTCGATGTCACTTTAACCGGCACGGACGTTAACGGCAATCCAATTAACGTGACCGTGACCACGGCCGGTGACGGGCAGTATTTATTTATGGATGTGCCGCAAAGCAATGCAACCGGCTATACGGTGGCGGTGGATGAAACGGACTTGCCGTTAGTATTGCAAGGCAATAACACGGTGGACCCGGATGGGGGTACTGAATCACAGAGTGTGGTGGTACTCGGAGCCGGTGAAGATAACCTGGTGCAGGACTTTGGCTATCAGGCATTTGCAGGTATAGGCGATTTTGTCTGGAATGACGGCAATGGTAACGGCATTCAAGACAGTGGGGAAGTGGGTATAAATGGAGTGACAGTGAATCTGCTGGATAGTGGTGGAGCAGTGATTTCAACAACTACTACGGGTCCAAACCCAACTACAGGTGAGGCAGGTTATTATGAATTTGTGAGTTTAGATTCCGGTGATTATCAGCTTGAGTTTTTTACTCCTGTGGGATATGTATTCTCCCCTCAAGATCAGACCTCTGATGATCTGGACAGCGACGTATCAGTAACCAATGGCCGCACGTCCACAATCACATTGGCTATTGGAGAGATAAATACAGATGTTGATGCAGGCATGGTGGCTGGCGGGTCTATTGGTGATCATATCTGGTTGGATACTGATAGCGATGGTGTGGACGATGTTGGCGAACAGGGTATCGCAGGTGTAACAGTGAATTTGACCGGAACGGATGCTGGCGGTAATCCAGTTAACTTGAACACCATAACAGATGCTAACGGAGATTATCTGTTTGATAATTTAGCACCGGGTAACTACACAGTTACAGTAACAGATACGAACAGTGAGTTAGCTAACTTAACTCAATCACCAGGTAATACCGGTACGGAAAACGTGGTGTTATCAGCTGGTGAGAACTTTCTGGACGCAGATTTTGGTTATGTTCCTGTAGTGGGTACAGCTGTAATTGGTGATACAGTTTGGTCAGATGTGGATGCCGATGGAAGTCAAGATCCCGGTGAGGTTGGTATAGCAGGTGTAAGCTTGAACTTATTAAATTCCTCTGGGGCAGTGATTGATACGACAACTACAGATGCTGCCGGGAATTACCTGTTCACGAACGTATTACCGGGGGATTACAGCGTTGTCGTGACGGATACTGGCGGTGTTATTACAGATGCGGCCACGAATGTAACCAGCGGCCCACAAAGTCCGGGTTCATTGATCAGTGACCCGATCACGATATTATCCGGTGACATTTATGTAGACGCCGATTTTGGATTTGCCTTGCAACCCGGTTCGACATTATCAGACCGATTATGGTACGACGCAGATGGTGATGGTGTGCAGGATGTGAGTGAGCCCGGTATCGGAAATGTCACGGTTGATCTGTTGGATAGTGGAGGGCTGATTATTGCCAGTGTGGTGACAGATTCGAATGGTGATTTTGCTTTTACTGGTTTATCAAATGGTGGCTACACCATATCGATTACTGATGATAACAGCGAACTGACAGGCTACTTTGATACTACGGTGCCGGCTTCACTATTACAGCAGTCGATAACTGCATTAACTGGGGACATCACTAATCAGGATCCAGCACAATCAGCGCCGATTACCAATGGTTCTGGTAATGGGCATCCAAGCTTTGGGTTTAACCAACCCGGTATGATCGGTGACAGGGTTTGGAATGATGCGAATGCTGATGGTGTGCAAGACCCGGGAGAAAGCGGTATATCAGGCGTTACCTTGACACTAACCGGTAATGATAGCTCTGGTAACCCAGTTAATCTGGTAGCAACTACCGATGCAAGCGGTAATTATCTATTTATGAATGTAGCAGATGGTTTGAATTATACGGTTACTGTCGATGCGAATAACTTTTCCAGTGGTGGTGCCTTAGAAGGTTATATACAGACATATGATGCAGACGATGGTGCAGGAGCAAGTGATAATCAGTCAAGTCTGCCTTTAGCACCCGGTAACAGTAACCTGAATCAAGACTTTGGTTATCAAAATACGTCTTTGCCCAATATCTCAGGAACAGTATTTTATGATGTTGATACCGATGGTACTCATGAGCCGGCTGGCAACGATGGTTTAGCAGGTAATAGTGATGATGAGACAGGTTTAACCGACGTTAGCGTTGCTCTGCTAGATAGTATAGGCAATGTAGTGGCTACTACTGTTACAGATAGTAATGGTGATTATATATTCCCCAATGTAGTACCCGCTGATTACACCGTCGCCATAACAGATACAAATAACGTATTAGACGGTTATACGCTCACCAGCGGTCTTGATCAACTGCCGGTTGCTCAGGCTGATTTGAATGCAGGTGATGTAACGGACGTAGATTTCGGTTATGTAGATAACGAGCAGACGGCAGCGATTACCAGTGCTTTATGGATAGATACTAATCAGGATGGAATTAAAGATCCTGGTGAGCAACCCATAACAGCTGTTGATATTCAATTGCTGGATTGTGGTAATGATGGAAATTGTGGTAACGCAGATGATGGTCCAACACAAACGACCAGTACAGACGCAGTTGGCAATGTAATTTTTCCTGATTTGCCGGCAGGCAATTATCAACTGGATCCGGACGAGAGTGATCCTGACTTCCCGGCGGGTATTGTTGAAACGATTTATCCTGCCGGTGTCAACCCAAGTGCGGTGATCAGCCTGAGTGAAGGTCAACAAAAGCATGAGGAATTTGGTTTTGTCTCTGCTTCTACAATGACATTGTTAAGTGGGACGATATGGAGTGATGCCAATTCCAGTGGAATTCAAGATACTAGTGAAATCGGATTAGGTAATGTGATAGTGATCGTTCGCGATGCAACGAGCACAATTGTAGCCAATACCACAACCAACCCTGATGGGACCTGGAATGTAAGTGTAACACCGGATCCCGCGGGCAGTGATTATTATGTCTCATACAACACTGGTGATATACCATCGGTGTTGGATGCAACTGAGCCGACCAACACCGGTGATATAGATGGTGATGGTGCAAATGATCAACAATATGTATTAGCGGATATGACATCCAGCGGTGGCCCGGATTTAAGTGTTACTCCAGGAGACATTGTTACTGATCTAGATTTTGGTTTTGGTCCGGATTCTTCCGCAGCTGGCCCGGGAGCAATCGAAGGAACTGTGTATCTGGATTTGAATGCCAATAGTAATGATGACACTGAGCCGGGAATAGAGCTGGTGACATTAAATCTTGTGTCTTGTGGAACGGGTACATGTTCTGATGGCGATGAGAGTGTAATTGCTACTGTAACTACAGATGAAAACGGTGACTACAGTTTCACTGGTGTCCTTCCAGGTGATTATATTGTTGAAGTCAGTGATACAAATAATGCCACTATTGGTTTAAATGAAACAGAAATGATGGGTGGATTGACCTTTGCGACTGTTACGGCGGGCAATACCACAACAGATATTGATTTTGGTTATTCACCAGAACAGAATCTTGGATCAATAGGTAACTTGATATGGTTAGACGATGCGGCAACCAATGATGGGCTATTTAATCCTGAACAAGGTGATGTAGGTCTGGCCGGTGTTACTGTCCAGTGTTGGTACGATACTGATAATGATGGTGTATTTCGAGTTGATAGTGTAGACAACCTGATTCGTGAAGTACAAACCAATGAAAATGGGGAGTACTATTGTGAAGGGGTGCCGACAGGTACGTATTTTGTACGCATCACTGACGAAAAAGGTGTGCTCTCTGATTTTATTGATGCAACCATTCCGCAAACTCCACGTGATGGTACAGCAAATGATCCTGATAACAGTAATGCGATGTCTGTCGAAACGATGTTGGCTACCCAGTTGCCGACAGATGGCTCAGTGATCGATCCAAGTCTATATTGGAAAGTAATTACGACCTCGCCGAACTATACAGTGGACTTTGCGGTTAGAGGTGCTTTGACCTTGACGGGAATGGTATACGATGAAGGTGATGCAACATCCAGTAATAGTACGTTTGATGGTGCCGATGTCGGTGTTCCCGGCGCAACCATTGCTATGACTTATACTCTGCCCAGCAGCACGACAGTTACTCTGACAACGACTACAGCCCCTGATGGAACCTATAGTATTTCGATACCCACTGGTATGCCATTAATAGCGACAGTGGATCCCAGCGGTACCATAGTTGACGGCCACACGGGCACAGAGAACCCGACCGGTTCTGTTTCCTTTCCGGCGCAGAATCTGGGTGATACACCACAGGCTAATTTTGGATTTCAGGATCCACCGGCAGTGACGAATCCTATCACCTTGGGTTATTTTCATGCCGAACGCGGTGTCAATGTGGGTGAGATTACGATTCGTTGGCAGACGGTGATCGAATCGGGCAATGCGGGCTTTAACTTGTACGGTAAAGCTAAAAGTGAAGACTGGCAGCGACTCAACAGTGCGTTGATTGTTTCGCCAGTGGGTGATTCGGTTGAACTGCAAAAATATGAGTATGTATCCGTCGGGCCAGTAGTAAGCCTTTTTGCGATTGGTGATGTGGATATCTTCGGTCAAGAGACCATCCGTGGACCGTTTAAGCTGGGACAACAGCACGGCGTTGACCGAACGGATCGTAATCCAATCGACTGGTCGACAATCCACCAGCAAAGTAATGCAAAAAAAGCGGTCCGCAAGGCCAAACGTGAAGCGCGCCGGGCCCAGCGGATGAAACAGATGGAACAACGCTTAGACCAAGGTGAACAACAGATGCGACGCACCCTTAAACGAAAGCAGCGCCTGGAGCAGAAGGCTCTGAAGCGGAACGGCACCTCGCAGTCCTCGAACCAATCTCCTCCAGCCTCAAGCTGGCATTCACGCCTGATTGGTGCAATGCTGTTGGCACTGGTGCCCAGTGCCCAGGCTAGTGTTGAGCCGGTAACCGACCCGGGGTTGATTTACTTCAAGACATCTGAGCCGGGGATTTACCGAGTAACGTACGAACAACTGCTGGCCCAGGGGATTGACTTGACGGGAGTCAAACACTGGCGCTTGGCCTTAATGCACAACGGCGAGTCGGTGGATGTGCGCAGTAAAGGCCAAACCTCTACAATCCGTGAACAGCGCTGGTACTTCGGGCCGGGCGGCTGGATTGAATTTGTCGCCGATGAAGCAGATACACTGTATAGCCAAGATTCTATTTATGTCTTATACGAAGATTTTTATAAACGTAAATCCATGGTGTATGACGAGACTAACCCGAACAGTATTGCCGCTCCGGTGACCACACGCTATACCGCCACGGTTGAGATGGATTATGATGTGTTTTATTCCCCGGCCGCCTCGGTGGCTGATCCGTGGTATGCGCGGCGGATTGTGTCGACGGATAACCCGGTGAGTACATTGTTCCCGATTCAGGTCGATCATATCCTGTCGGGACCGGTGAGTGTGAATGCGGGCGTGTGGGGTGGATTTGCCGGTGATCATCATGTGGATGTGCAGTTGAATGATTATGCGGTCGGGACATCGGACTTTAATGGGTTTACAGCGCAGACCATCAGCGGGCAGACCACGACAGCAGCGTTAGTTGAGGGATTGAATCATGTCAAAGTGACAGTAACGAATCCTTTGCCTGAAGATCAGGTGGCCTCGATTGTACATACGGATACCTGGTCGGTGAGTTATCCGCGCAGGTTAATCGTGGACAGTGATACCGAGCAATTGATCTTCAGTTCCCAGGATGCACGCTTACAGGTACAGGGCTATGAGGCCTTTCAACCAGGGGTGTTAAACCGGCGAGTGTACCGTAAACGGCCCAACGGTGAGTTTGAATCCTTAACTAAGGTGTGGATGCCGTTGTATGCAGACGGGAAATATCGATTACGGTTTGCCGGTGATGTGGTGGAAGAATCCACTTATTACGTGAGTTTAGTAAGTGGATTAAAACAGGTCGAATTTGTGGATCCGGTGGAACAGCAAGATTTACTCACCGGCAATGCACAGTATTTGGTGATCAGTCATCCTGATTTTATCGATGAGCATATGGAGGCCTTGATCGCAGCCCGTCAGGGTCAAGGCTATAGCACCAAGGTGGCGGATGTTGAGGCGGTGTACAGTGCCTTTGGTCATGGGCATTTTGGAGCTGATGCGATCCAGCGTTATATCCATTGGGCGCATGCGAATCTGGGTACCGAGATGGTGTTATTGGTGGGGGCGGATACCTATGATTATCATGATCATTTAAATACCGGGTCAATGAGTTTTATGCCGTCATTGTATGTGCAGACCAGTGATCGGATCTATCATGCGCCGTCGGACAGTAAGTATGCGGACGTAGACGATGATGATGTGCCGGACATGTCGATTGGTCGAATGATTCCGCGCACCACGCAGGAGTGGGCCAACAGTGTGACCAAGACCTTGCAGTATGCATCTCACCCGAATCCAAGATCGTTGGTGATGGCGGTGGATGAATTAGATCAGGCGGCTAATTATTCGTTCAGCACGGATGCAGATATGACCATAGCGGAACTGCCCGGGACCTGGCAACAAAATATCACGCGGGCATATATGGATGAGCTGGGAGTAGGTGCGGCCCGTAGTGCCTTGCTGGAGGCGTTGAATCAAGGCCAGGCGGTGGCGGGGATGTTTGGGCATTCAGGACCGCAGGACTGGACCTTTGCGGGGTTATTCAAGTCGGGTGATGCAGCGGCCTTAACGAATGCTGGATCACCGACGGTGATCACCCAATGGGGGTGCTGGAATACGTATTATGTGCATCCCAGCGAAGACACCTTGACACATCAGTTCATGTTGAATGATTTAAATGGTGCGGCGGCGGTGTTGGGGGCCAGTACCTTGACCGAAGCGGACCATGAACGTGAACTAGCCAAGCAAGTGTATCCGCGAATGTTTACTTCAGGAAAATCGATTGGTGAGGCGATTCTTCAGGCCAAACAAGCCCATGCACAGTCGCATAGTGATGAGCTGGATGTAATTTTGGGCTGGAACTTGATTGGAGATCCGGCATTAATAATAGAGACAGGAGGGTAACACAATTGGAGGACAGGGTGATGTCTATGACATTGATGGGTGCACAAGCACCAAAAGCAGGCTCGATAAATCGAGCTAAGCACCGATTAAAACCGTATACGGCACCGAGATTAAACAAGATTGGTGATTTACATACATTGATACTGGGTCAGTCGGGTTTGGGCGTGGATTCAGTTAGTCGACGTTTGACTTAGATATTATGAGCGATAAAGCTGCCATTACTATACTATTGGGTTTATGTATAAGTTGGCAGCAATTTACCATCAAGATGGCCGTTCTATAGATAAACATCGGCTTGAAAGCTTAACATCTTGCTTGTATGGAGCACCGCAAGCCGGCATCTGTACAGCTGTCTTTGATCAAGTCGGTATCGGGGTCAAATATAGTGCGATGCATGAGAAGCATGATCTCTGTCCTGTGCGCAGCTATGACAGGCAAGCATGGATGGTGTTTAAGGGGGAAATTGATAATCCCGATGAGCTTAATAATATTGCTTTTTCAAGTAGTATGCGCGAGCAGAATCAAAATGGATTGCAGGCGGTTATACAAGGGTATCTAAAATACGGGGCAAATTGGTTTGAGAAAATCTATGGTCGCTACTTATGCTTAATTTATGAAATACCGCATCGTCGTCTGGTTCTATGTTCTGACCCGATGGGTGAGCAGGCATTTTGTTATCACCAGACCTCAGATAGCACAATCATTACAACTGACGAAACAGCAATTATCAAGGCTTGTTTTAATGACAATAATGAAAATTCTGCTGCTTTTGAGGAAAATAAGCCACAAGTTGCAGCATATTTTAACGATCAACCTGCTGATATTACACGGACATTATTTAACGGAATTCGTCGATTGCCGTCCACTCATGTACTGGAATTGACTCCTAAAGGATCGAAACTAAAACGATTTTTCTCGTTTCCATTAAAGCCGCGGAATAAATCGGATATTGATACGATTGCATCTGAATTTACTGTCAAACTGGGACGGGCAGTTAAACGATTAACAGATCCTTATATCCAGGTGCCGATACTATTGAGTGGAGGCCTGGACTCAACCAGTATTGTAGCCGTTGCTCATCAAAGCGGCTCAAAGTTAATCGCTGTTTCGCATGTGTTTGATCGATTCAAGGAATGTGATGAGCGGTCCTACCTTAGTGCTCTATATAAAAAATTTTCTATTAAATATATACATGTGAATGCGGATGAATGTTTGCCGCTGAGTGGTGATCCGGAGCATTTGCATCGTACGCTTAATCATATCTGGTTATCACCAATGATTAATCAGCGACGTAAATCTTATCCGATTATTCGGCAGCAGGCCGGACGATGTTTTTTAACCGGTGAATTTGGAGATCACTTATTTGGAGCCTATCGGTATTGGCTTCGTGATCTAATGCGTTCTGGGCAATCATTAAGTAGTTTTGTTAACACTTGCTCGATTGAGTCAAAGCGTTCGACAGTTCCCTTTTATAAAAATCCAGTTCTTCGTCGTCTGTTGCCCTTTAACGGAATCACATCTCGCTGGCGGCATCAAAAGCCTGACTTATGTTTGACGACTGAAGCTGTTGATTATTTAAAACAATACAGCAATCAATTATTTCATGATGATTCTAATCGTTTCGAGCGAGACCGTTATGAGCATGTTTTTAACTCTAACAGTCAGGCATTAAGTTTGAGGATTAGTGAAGAAGCGAGATGGTATGATTTAAAACCATTAATGCCTTTCAGAGATAGAGCTCTAGTTGAATTTACTTTAAATTTGCCGGCATTCTTATTTTATAACCCACACACAAATCAGCATAAATTTATATTGCGGTATGCTATGAAATCATTACTTCCTGAGGTAGTGATCGAGCGGACTACGGCAACAGTATACAACTCGATATTTCGAAAATCACTTACCGAGACACATCGTCAGTTGGTATACGATATCTTATTCGATCCGGCCTGTAAGTGGCCAGAATACGTACAAACTTCTTATATTGAAACACTGTTAAAGTCTCCATTTGTTGAAGATTATGACTTGATTCTGTTATGGAAATGCTTGTGCTATGAACTTTGGCAGCGTAAAAGAAAAAACTTGCTTATTTAGAGAGTCATTTAGATAGGTGCTATTGCTATAATGTATACTTGACTTAAGTCATTGATATTTAAATAAGATTAGTTTAGCTTGTTTAAATAGATGAATAATACTGCTGAATCTTTTGTAAAAAACTTGGCGCAACAAGCAGGGATTACCATTAACGGTTCTAGGCCCTGGGATATCCAGGTATTGGATAAAGGTTTTTATTCAAGGGTTGTTTCAGGTGGGAGCCTGGCACTAGGTGAAACCTACATGCAAAAACTCTGGACAGTCAACAAGCTTGATGAATTTTTTGAACGTTTGTTTAAGTCAAATGTTGAAGAAAAAATCAGCTCATCCTGGGCGCTAAAATTACTTGCTGTTAAATCCTGGTTGTTTAATCGACAAAATCGTAACCGAGCATTTGCAGTGGGTCAAAAGCATTATGATATCGATAATGAGCTGTATCAATTAATGCTTGATTCGAAAATGGTCTATAGCTGCGGTTACTGGCATCAGGCGCAAACATTGGAACAGGCTCAGGAAAAAAAGCTTGACCTTATTTGCCGAAAACTCAGGCTTAAAGCAGGTATGAAGTTGCTTGACATAGGCTGTGGCTGGGGTGGTTTAGTGAAATATGCCGCAGAGAAATATTCTGTCAGTGCCGTAGGAATAACCATCTCCGAGCAACAGGCCATATTAGCCCGCCAGCGTTGCCAGCATTTGCCTGTTGAGATCAATCTACAAGACTATCGTGAGTTGACTGTTGACCAATTTGATGCAATAGCGTCGGTAGGTATGGTTGAGCATGTGGGTTACAAGAACTATCAAAAATTCATGCGTGTAGTAGAACGTTGTCTCAAACCAGGCGGTTTGTTCTTATTGCACACAATTGGTAACAATTTTTCTGAACAGCATACCGATCCCTGGATAGACAAGTACATCTTTCCTAACTCAATGTTGCCATCTTTGGCTCAATTAACTTGTGCCAGTGAGAAAATTTTATCGATCAAGGATCTCCATAGTTTTGGCCCTGATTATGATAAAACTTTAATGGCCTGGTACCATAATTTTGTTAATAATTGGCAGCAGATTAAGTATAAGTACGATGATGTTTTTTATCGAATGTGGGAATATTATTTACTTGTAAGTGCCGCAGGCTTTAGAACCGGTCGAATGCAAGTTTGGCAGTTGTTGCTAACCAAACTGGATAATCACGACAGGTTGCAAACGATTCGCTAACACCAATATAACGTTATCAAGGCAGAAAGCACGCAGCAACAATGAGCGGCAAGGCGATGTATTTTCAAGTGTGAGTTAGACTGAGATCCCACTAAATTATTTGTTCCTTAATTAAATACAAAACATAAGTAACTGTTGCAACCGCCAATATTGTGCCCAATAGCACTATCGAGGAAGCTTCGCGAGTATAGACATTGTAATCAGTTGCCATTACATAAACGTTTAGTGCCGGTGGCAGGCATGCCATCAAAATAGCTGTGTAAACCCAGGATTGTTCGAATGGCCCCAGCATTATCAGCAAAGCATATGCACACAGAGGATGTATGATTAACTTGATCATGACTAATATGGGGATTTCCATGCTTTCAATTGCCGCTTTACGGTTTGCAATCGCCACACCCATGGCAAATAAGGCGGCAGGTGCGGCTGCATTACTAAGCATGATGAGTATATTTTCAATTGTCTCTGGTACTTTTAGTTCAACCACAGCGGCACAAACACCAGCGATTGTTGCCATAATAAAAGGGTGAGTAATGACTTGCTTGAGTGCTGATAAAAATACTTTTAGTAATGAACCGCTTTGCCTGGACGACATCGCCATGAGTAGCGGCACCACAGTGAATAAGAATGCATTGTCAAAACAAAAAATGATAGCTGTAGGGATCAATGCAGCCTGTCCTAATGCCGACAAAGTAATAGCCGGACCTATATAACCGATATTGGCATAGCTTGCTGCAACCGCTTGAATCGTTGCCACGGATGCAGGTCGTTTAAACATTAACTTGCCAATCAGGTAGCAGGCGATAAAAATACTAACAGTCGCACCGGTGGTTGCCAGAATAAATTTATAATTGACCAGCTCTTGAATAGGTGTTTTGCGTATGAGCTGAAAAAATAGAGCAGGCAATGCCACATAGATAATAAAAAAGTTCATCCAGCCAAGAGCAGACTCATTTAAGGGCTTAATTTTGGCGCAGATAAAACCGATAAAAATTAATATAAATAAAGGCAAGGATAAATTCAGGATTTCCATTTCAATCGGTCCGCTCGAAAAAATTGATTAAACGCTGATCAAGCCAGTAATAGGGTTTTAATCCATTAGCGCTGACAAAACCAACATGTCCACCATGTTCATAGACTTCGAGCAGAGTATTGCTGTTAAGATGGTTTGGATTGGGAATCACGTTATCTGACATAAAGGGGTCATCCTTGGCTTGAATAAGTAGCAGTGGATTAGATATATTGGTCAGCCTATGTTTGATACTGGCTTTTTGATAATAATCACTCACGTTGTCAAAGCCATGTAATCGCGATGTTACAGCATCATCAAATTCGAAAAAGGTTTTGCTTTGCGGCCAGGAGGGTAAAATATTCGGCAGCTCCATTTGAGTTAATTTTTCTCTGGTTGCTTTTTTCAAGCTGGAAACTAAATGAAATTGATATATTCTGGATATGCCGGTTTCCATTCTTTTAGCGCAGCTGGCGAGTAAATAGGGGACTGAAATTACTGCTGCACTGTTGATTAATTGTGTTGCATCATTGGTGTCTGCTAACCAATTTAATAACATGCTACCGCCAAGTGAAACCGCTATAGCATTTAAGTTTAAGCATGGAAAATCGGTGTTGATTTTTCTAATTAAAAAGTCCAGGTCCGGGCTATATCCGGCATGATAAAAAATGGGTTGGCGATTCATTTCGCCGCTGCGCCCGCGTAAGTTAACAGCGACGACATGGTAATCAGCTTGGTACAGTCTACAAGCGAATCCACGTATGTAGTGAGACTGTGAACATCCCTGTAACCCATGTATGAGTAAAACAATGGCTTTTGGCTTAACGGAGCTGGGCTGTTTTAACCAGTCCAGGTCTATAAAATCGTTATCTGGTAATACAACACGCTCACGCTGATAGTTTGGTTTGGGTCTAAATCGAAATAGATAAGGCCAAAATGTTTGCAAGTGGGGGTTTTTCAGCCAAAAAGCCGGTTTGAATGGCTTAGGGTCTGTTGCCAATTTCTAAAACCGTCTCGTTAGTCTGGAAAAATGGCCTGACAAGGCACGAGGAGTGTGGTTTGGTCATTCCAAATGAACGACGAGTCTCGATGCCGCTTGACGGTAGAACGCAGTTCAGGGCGTTTTTCCAGGCTATTACCCATTAGAATTATTCTGGATGATTAAATGACAAAGGCTTGCCGAACACGCCTTCCTTGATTACTCCTTTTTCAAAAACTATATTGCCATTAACGATTGTATATTGTGGCCAGCCATACAACTGTTGACCCTCATACGGCGTCCAGCCGGTTTTTGAATAGAGAATGTCTGGGTCTACAGATTTAGCATTATCTATATCGACTAATACTAAATCTGCATCCCAGCCCTCCTCTACTTTACCTTTTCGCGGGATGCCATAAGCTTTGGCAACGCCAAAACTCATCCACTTTTGAATTTCTGCTAAATCACATCGACCCGCTTTCATCTGAGTCAGCATTAGCGGCAGCGATGTCGCCACTCCCGGAATGCCGGATGGTGAGCTGGGATAATCTTGCATTTTTTCTTGCAGCAAATGCGGTGCATGATCAGTCGCAATAAAATCAATTATTCCATCTTTAAGCCCTTGCCAGACTGCATCACAGTTTTCCTGGTTGCGGATAGGTGGGTTCATCTGCACTCGTGTGCCCCAGGTCTTGTATTGACTGGTATTCAGGAATAAATGGTTTGGAATTGCTTCGGCTGTGACACAATCAGGTTTGTCATGCCGTAACCGCTGTACTTCTTTAGCAGTGGATAAGTGCAATATATGGAACCGTCGTTGATATTTTTCGGCCAGTTCCAGTGCCATTTCAGTGGCAATTAACGCGCACTCGTCGTCGCGGATTACAGAATGCATCTCTACCGGTAGTCCATCCGGGTATTGGCTGGAATAGTGTTCAAATCGCTCTTTAATGCGAGCTTCATCTTCTGCATGCACAGCAATTAAACGCCGTCCATTGGCAAAAATTTTATCGAGTACTTCAGGTTTATTGACCAGCAGATTACCGGTGCTTGAGCCCATAAAAATTTTAATGCCGCAAACGGGTTCAGCAGTGTTGATGACGTCTAAGTTGTCATCAGTGGCGCCAATAAAAAAACCGTAATTAGCTACACACTTTTTAGCTGCAACTGCAAGCTTATCCTCTAATGCCTTATGTGTAGTCGTTGTAGGGTTAGTATTCGGCATCTCCAGAAAACTGGTTACACCACCGCATACTGCAGATTTCGAGCCTGATGCTAAATCTTCTTTATGGGTCGCACCCGGGTCGCGAAAATGAACCTGAGGATCAATAACCCCGGGTAGCAGTAATAAACCGTTTGCATCCAGTGTTTGTCTTGCTGGCCCATCAATTTTGGTATCGATCCTTTCGATTGTGCCAAGATTGTCTATCGCCAGATCACCCTCCTGAATAGTGCCGTCGGCTTGAGCTATTCGGGCGTTGATGATCTTGAGCGAATACATAGGTATGACTATCTGTTATTACGTTTGAATCTTTTTCTCTCTGATTTCAGCCAAGGATTTACAGTCGATACATAAATCTGCAGTCGGGCGAGCTTCAAGTCGTTGTAAGCCGATCTCTTCACCACAAGATTCACAATATCCGTATTCATTTTTATCCAATAAAGCCAAAGAGCCATCAATTTTCTTCAAGAGTTTACGCTCACGATCTCGACTTCGCAATTCTAAAGTAAAATCAGTCTCTTGTGAGGCCCTGTCATTTGGGTCGGCATGATTTTCAGTTTCATCCTGAATATGGTGAACGGTACGATTTAATTCATTGATCAAGCTATCACGCCAGGCATTCAGAATTGAACGAAAATGTTCAACCTGCTTCGGATTCATGTATTTTTCTCTTTTGGTCGCTTTGTACGGCTTGATGCCGAAGATCAAGTCATCTGCCTTTTTAGCTTTACTCTTTGTTGCCATAATTAACTCCACGGTTGAAGCGGTGGTGTTGCCGGTTTTTGGACTCCATCAGACCGGCTAAACTTTACCGAACGCGACTGTATATCAAATTACTGTGCATTTCGCAATCAAATAATTCCATTAAACAACTTTTTATTCTGTCAGAACCGGCCAGCAGCACTGTGGTTAATATTCCTGAAATAGTGAAAACAGCTAGACCAGCACGGTTAATCATTTATAATCCGGATAACTAAATCAAAATGACTGTCCTATAGCACAAAACGGATGCAGCTAAAATCAATCCACTTTTCCGGCTTCAAGTCATTCGTAGACCCAACAATCTTTAAACTGCCGGCCAATATTATTGGTATTGTCGGTCCTAATGGGTGTGGTAAATCGAATGTTATTGATGCTGTGCGTTGGGTTATGGGGGAATCATCGGCCAAGACCTTAAGAGGGGACAATATGGCTGATGTTATTTTTAATGGCTCCAGTACACGGCAACCGGTAGGCAAGGCAACAGTAGAACTTATTTTTGATAACTCGGCCGGCAAGGCACCAGGTGCCTACAGTCAATATGCTGAAATTTCAGTAAAGCGCTCGTTAAGCCGGGATGGCCAGTCTGAGTATTTCTTAAACAATGTGCGCTGCCGACGCAAGGATATTACAGAAATTTTTCTTGGTACAGGTTTAGGACCACGTTCTTACTCTATTATCGAACAGGGTATGGTTAGCCGCATAGTTGAGGCCAGGCCGGAGGATTTGCGGGCTTTTGTAGAAGAGGCCGCAGGCATTTCGAAGTATAAAGAAAAGCGCCGCGAAACTGAGAACCGAATTCGCCGTACGCGTGAAAATCTTGACCGGGTGGAAGATATTTCAAGAGAGTTAGAAACCCAGTTGAGAAGGCTTGACCGACAATCGAAGCAGGCTCAAAAGTATAAAGAGCTTAAAAATGAGCAGCGTGAGCTAAAAGCCCAGACATTGGCACTAAAATGGCAACAATATCATGATAGGCTGGCAAATTTTGATGTAGAAGTCAGTCGTAAGGAAAAAGAGCTGGAATCTCATGTGGCGCAGCAGCGCGAAGCTGAGCGTAAAATTGAGTCTCTGCGTAGCGATTTAGCACAAGCACAAGAATCTCTCAATCAAACTCAGGGCGAGTTCTATAGTGTTGGCGCTGATATTACTGCGATTGAGCAAAAAATCCAACATGATAAAGAAACACGGCAAAATCAACAGCTGGAATTAGAACGGATCGAAGATGAAATCACTCAGGCTAAGCAACGTTTAACACAGGATCAACACCAACAAAACCAGTTGCTTGAGGGACATGACAGACTATCTCCCCAGGTTGAGCGGTTGCGTAATGATCAAAATCGACTACAGCAAGAATTAAATCAAAAAGAATCAGCTTTACAGCAATGGCAACAAGATTGGGAGCAATTTCAATCTCAATCCAATCAATCTGTTCAAGATCGTGAGGTTTTAAAAGCTAATATTGACCACTTGAGTTCCCGGCAGCAGGAATTAGTGAATAGACAAGAGCATATTGATAAACAAACCCAGATAGTCGAAGCTGAAATTAATCAGGCATCACCGACAGGATTGCGTCAAGCGGCAGCTGAACAAGATCAGCAATGTCAGCAGATAGAATTGAAAATTGATAAAACAACGAATGATATCAATGAATTAAGAGATAAAATTAAAGTTATTGATGATAATCTTAAGTCGGCTACTAACCAGTCTTTGGAAATAGGCGGCAAGCTTGAGTCCTTGAAAGAACTGCAAAAGGCAGCATTAGGTCAAAATGATGAACAATTTAATAACTGGTTAGTTTCTAATCAGCTGGCCGATAGGCCAAGACTATCCAGTATGCTAACAGTCGAATCGGGTTGGGAGAAAGCAGTTGATGTCGCCTTAAGCAAACAGTCTGCTTCAGTTTGTGTATCAACACTGGCGCCTTTGATCAATGATGTTGAACCGATGCAACATGTGGAGTTGAGTTTTGTTGAAAACTCAAGCTCATCCGTCAACACATCCACAGCAGCTGTAACTGGTTTATTAGACAAGTTGCAAAGTGATATTGATTTAACGAGCTTGCTTGGTAATGTGTTGGTCGCGGATTCGGTCTCCGAGGCTATGCAACAGCGATCAAGTTTGACCGAGAGTCAATATTTCATTACTCAGGATGGTACTCGAATCGGACCTAACTGGATGACTATTGCCAGGCAACAGGATGTTGAATCAGGTCTGATTGAGCGTGAAGTTGAGGTTAGCAAGCTGAGTGAAAAGATGAGTGCATTGCGCACTGCAATTGCTACGCAAGAGCAGCAGCGTACCGCAATCAGGTCCGAACTTAATCAGCTTGAGAATTCAAGAGCGGATTATGCACAACAACTTACAAAGTCCAATACTGAACGCACAGCCTTGCATAAACAATTAGGCCAACAAGAGGAAAAACTGCGCGAACTTGAAAATAAAAAAATACAATTGCAGCAGGAAGCAATACAAGTTAGCGATGATTTGAAAAATGTTGCTGAATCTCTGGATAGCAATGTGGCATCGTTACAATTGACTGAGCATAGCGTTGTTTCAAATGAGCAAAGTAAGGAAGATTTCGAGCAAAAGCGTGATCAACTTAGAAAAGAGTTCGACAAGACCAGGGCTGAAGTTGAACAAGTCAGGGATTTGCTGGACAACGATAACATCCGCCTGGAAAAAATGTCGACAGCACTTGAGTCAATTCAGGAGACGCTTTCCCGGACCCAGCAACAGCTGGATCTACTGGTGCAACGACAGGTTGAATTATCGCAGCGATTCAATCAGCCCCAAGAGCAACAAGCCCAGAGCCAGCAAAAACTGCAAACATTGCTTGAGTCTCAGCAAGCCCTAGAGCAGCAATTGCAACAAGCCCGTAACCATGTTGCGGAGTTTGATAGCAAAATCAGTGAACAGGACAGATATCGGCAATCAAATGAACAAGCGGCTATGCAGATGCGCAACCAACTGGAATCTTCCAGATTGGATAAACAAGAAATCGTGATCAAACAAAGCGGTGTAAAGGAGCAACTTGAAGAGCTCGAAGTTGAGATTGAAACTATTATCAGAAAAATTCCAGAGCAGGCCAGTTTTGAAATTTATCAACAAAACCTCGAACAACTAGAAGCAAAAATCAATCGCCTGGGAACAGTAAATCTATTAGCGATTGAAGAATATGAAGAACAGCAGGAGCGCAAAGTTTATCTTGATAAGCAGCATGATGATTTGACTAAGGCTCTGCAAACCCTAGAGACGGTCATGAATAAAATTGACCGCGAAACTAAACAACGTTTCAGACAGACTTTCGATAGTCTGAATGCAGGCTTTAAAGAATATTTCCCAAAACTGTTTGGCGGCGGCTCAGCTTCACTGGAATTAACTGATGATGATCTGTTATCAACAGGCGTAGCGGTCATGGCGCGTCCTCCAGGTAAGCGTAATAGCACCATTCATTTGCTTTCTGGTGGTGAAAAAGCGTTGACCGCTGTTTCCCTATTATTTTCGTTGTTTCAACTCAATCCATCGCCTTTTTGTATCCTCGATGAGGTTGACGCACCGCTGGATGATGCTAATGTAGAACGATATTGCAGAACATTGGTACAAATGGCCGAACATACGCAGTTAATGTTTATTACACATAATAAAATTACCATGGAATTTGCTGATCTGTTAATCGGCGTTACCATGCAGGAGCCAGGAGTGTCGCGTCTGGTTGCAGTGGATGTCGAAAAAGCGCTGGAGTTAGCAGAACAGGGATGACCCTAAGACTGGCATTACTATTAGTAAGCCTGATTATTCTTGGCTTAATTGGTCTGATATGCCACCAAAAGTATAGACGTAGCGGTATTAAAAAGCGCCCGAATGATTTGGTCGCAGAAATGGATGACAGTTCAGAGCTTGAGCAGCAAGTAAATACTCCTTTTTTTACCGAGAACATTGTTTCTGATATCCCGGCCGAATCTTCAGCAGTTTTGCAGCCGGCAGAAGATCAACCGCAGGAAGAATCGCAGTCGCCGACCCTGACAACGTCGTTGCAGGAGTTAATGGATAACAAACGAATCGCTCAACAACTGGCAGAGCAAATGCTGCCTGAGTATGACGACAATGATTTTATTACTGAGCATGTTGCGGTTATACCTAATGTTAACAATACAGTAAAACAGATTAATAAAGTTACATTGCATCTGATGCGTGATTCCGATAGAGAAATTGAAGTATTTGCTGCTGTAAAAAATCGACAGGAATTTGTTCCGATTTTTTCTTTGAAAGATAAAACCAAAGTCCGTCATCTTAAGACGGTTTTGCAACTAAAAGATAACAAAGGTGTTGTCGATGAAAAGCAGCTTGAACAATACCAGCAATTTGTTGAAAAGCTGGCTAACCAATTTGCTTGTGAATACAAATTTGCTTTAGATGATGCAAAACAGGTAGCTGATGTTTGTGTTAAGTTGAGCGAGTTTATTAAGGATCACGATCAAATTACAATCCTGTACATTTTGGCCCAGCCTGATGATGCTTTTTCTGGTGAAGCATTAAAAGCAGCAGCCACAGCCGCTGGATTGGAACTTGGTGAGTTTGATTTTTTCCATTTGGTTTCAAGCACGGAAACAAACCAGGGTGACAAAGTTTATAGTCTGGCTAACATGTATAAGCCGGGTAGTTTTAGTTTGGAACTGCTGGATAAATTTTCTACCACTGGATTATGTGCTTTCATGGTGCCGGCTTTACTGAAAGACCCCGTTTCAGGTTTTCGCGAAATGTGTACAAGTTGCAAATACATTGCAGATCAACTTAATGGTGTTCTAACGACTAATCGGCGTGAATTGCTTGACGAAGATAACTATATTGCAATCTGTAGTGACATAACAGCGCATAAGGATAAACTGAATGCTGCCGGTGTGGTAACCGGTAGTGAGCTGGCACAGAAACTCTTTGCTTGATTCATGACAGACGGCAAAAAAGTTTCAATTAAGATTCAGTCTTTACGTGAGCAGATTGAAGAACATAACTATTACTATCATGTTCTGGATAAACCCGTTATTACCGATGCCGACTATGATCGGCTTTTCAGAGAACTCCAATCTCTGGAGCATGAATATCCGCAGTTTATCGTTCCCCAGTCACCCACTCAACGAGTGGGATCAAAGCCATTAGAGGGTTTTTCCCAAATCAAACACGACATTCCCATGTTGTCTTTGTCAAATGCTTTTTCGACAGACGACGTTTTTGCATTCGTTAAGCGAATTAAAGATAGATTAAACATTGAGAACGAAGTTGAATTCATTGCTGAACCGAAACTTGACGGACTTGCAGTAAGCATAATTTACGAGAATGGAAATCTAATTCAGGCTGCTACCCGGGGCGATGGTACAACTGGAGAAGACATCACAGCCAATGTAAAAACGATCAAAACCGTGCCACTAAAACTACGAGGAGATTTTGCCGGCACACGTATCGAGGTTCGTGGTGAAGTCATTATGACGCATCAGGGTTTTGCCGAACTTAATCGACAACAGGACGAACAAGAAACAGGCAAGCGTTATGTTAACCCGCGTAATGCAGCAGCCGGGAGTCTACGTCAGCTTGACCCTGCTATCACAGCTGTTAGACCGTTGGAAATGTATTTTTACTCACTAGATCAATACCATGGTGTGGACAGTCAGCTTGAAACTCAGCTCGACAAACTCAAGTTGATGAAAAATGCAGGACTTAGGGTCAACCCGCATACTGAAGTTGTTGCTGATGCTGAAGGATGTGTGGCTGTGCACCAACAGTTAGCTGAATTACGTGAGTCTTTGGCCTATGATATTGACGGTATAGTTTATAAGGTCAACAAACTTGACTATCAGCAAAGCCTTGGTTTTGTCGCCAGAGCACCAAGGTGGGCATTAGCCCATAAGTTTCCTGCACAAGAAGAAACCACTATCGTCAATTCGATTGAAGTGCAAGTTGGCCGCACAGGTGCGATAACACCGGTGGCCAGACTTGAGCCGGTTTTTGTTGGCGGTGTAACAGTTTCGAATGCAACTTTACACAACAAATCAGAGATTGAACGATTAGATGTTCGAGTTGGTGATACAGTAATAATACGCCGTGCAGGAGATGTTATTCCTGAAGTTGTAGAGGTGATTAAAAACAAGCGACCAAAGTCAGCCAAACCTTTTGTTTTTCCGACATCTTGCCCGGTTTGTGATTCAGAGGTGGTCTATGACAGCAGTGAAATCATTGCACGATGTAGTGGCGGGTTGTTTTGTTCAGCACAATTAAAAGAGGGGATGAAGCACTTTGTATCGCGCAAGGCTATGGATATTGATGGTTTGGGCAGTAAACTTATTGAGCAGCTCGTTGATACAAAAACAATACATACCGTCGCTGATATTTATAAGCTGGATAAACCCACTATTGCCGGGTTAGAACGTATGGCTGATAAATCAGCGCAAAACCTTATGGATGCGATTGAGAAAAGTAAAACCTCAACATTGGCTCGCTTTCTATATGCATTAGGAATAAATCATGTCGGTGAAACCACTGCGCAAGCATTAGCTAATCACTTTACTGAACTAAATTCGCTAATGCATGCTGATCAGGAGGAATTAGAGTCTATTGAAGATATAGGTCCAATAGTGGCCCAAAGTATTGTGAATTTTTTTAATGAGCAACATAACCTTGATGTGATTAACGAGCTGCTTGAATCGGGGATTGACTGGCCGGTTACGGAAAAGATTCAGGTATCAGAGGACAATACGTTTAATGGCAAAACTGTAGTGTTGACGGGTACATTGAGTATGCCCAGAGAGCAGGCTAAAGCGACGATAGTCAATCTCGGCGGCAAAGTCACTTCCAGTGTTTCGAAGAATACAGATTTTGTCATTGTTGGTGATAATCCAGGTTCAAAAGCAGCAAAAGCCGAGAAACTGGGGGTGGAAATTATCGATGAAACTGTTTTCAGGGAATATGCTAATTTGAATATACGGTCATCCTGAGGCGCTATTGGCGCCGTGAGGATCTCGTAATTACTGCTTGGGCTTTTAAATAAAAACATTATAGATTTTTAGTATCATAGTTCTGTTTTAGAGATTCTTCGACTCGTTCGTTCCTCACTCACTCAGAATGACCGCTTATATGCAGGTTGGTTGTTTGAATCAATTACTGGGAAAATGCATTTTGGCAGATGAAAGCTAATCCGCCAGGCTATTGTTAATAGCAGATTGTAGTTTTTGCCTGAGCAGATTTATGTCCTGAGCCTGCTCAGGAGTTAATCTCAGTAATGTATGTTTCCCGGCCAAGGCCTTATTAACAAATTTATCGCGCTTAATTCTGTCCTTTCGTTGATGAGATTTATCATCAAGTTCGATAACAAGTATAATCTTAGTGTTCTTATCTGTGATCACATAATCCATGCGTTTGGCCCAAACCATACGTGCTGATTTAAGATCGGCAGGTTTTAGTAAAGATATTAGTGAGACTTGGCAATGAAGCATGTAATCAGTTGGTAATAGCAGCAAAAGGTTTTTGTATAATTTTTGTTCACTGCGGCTTGCCAAGTGGTTTTTCTTACTATAGTGATACCGATGTTTAAAACGAATAAGCAGAATAAATATAAGCAAGATAGTCAATCCAGCTAGCAACCAAATAACGGGTGGTTGATTCACTATCCAGTTTTTTAATTCGTTAATCATTTGATAACTGTTAACATGCCTTGATGTTATTGCAACGATACAATCGTCTAATCTCTGTATTGGACAAGCGCCAACCAGACCTGACTGTCATTATGGATAATGTCAATAAAGCCCATAATCTGGCGGCGATTATACGATCTTGTGACGCTGTTGGCGTATTAGAAGCGCATGCAATCAGTCGGCATGAACGTATTCGGCTGCAACATAATGCTGCCAGCGGTAGCAGCAAGTGGGTCAAATTAAATTTACATTCAAGTTTATGCCAGGCAGTAAATGGGCTTAAAACCAGCGGTCACCAGATTGTTGCCGTACATGTCGATGATAAGGCCCTCGATTTCCGTGAATTAGACTATACCAGGCCTACGGCACTGCTGATGGGGGAGGAATTGGAAGGCTTGAGTACATCGGCGATTAACCTGGCTGACCAAACTGTACGTATACCTATGTCAGGTATGGTCGAGTCACTCAATGTGTCAGTGGCGACGGCGTTGATTTTATTTGCAGCTAAAACACAACGTGAGCAGGCCGGCATGTATGAAAAATGCCGCATTAATAAGACTGACTATGATCGAACTTTATTTGAATGGGCTTATCCAAGGCTCGCCAAAGTATTGACGGCTCAGAATAGGCCGTACCCAAAAGTTGATGAACTAAATTTAGTCGAGACTCAAGGCATTTGAATTTTGCCGCCACCACTGTTTGCCAGACCGCTAATCATGCCTGTTGGGTCAGATCCGGGTGTTACTATTGATGAGGCTGCTTGTCTTTGCAGTTCGCGCAGTTCTTTGGCAGTTTCCTCAAGTGCTTGTTTGGAGGCGTCAGCAAAATTGTGGACAGCGTCTTTGAGGTTGTCCGCATTTAAATCAAATGAAATCGGCAATGCTCCTGCAGGCGTCATGATTTGTGCAGAACCGATATATTGGGTTTGCCTGTTACTGTCGATTTCGCCATGTTCTGTAATGGGTGTAAGAATTCTAATTGTGCCGACACGTTGATCAGTTATTGTTTCGTCACGATAAAGGTTGTTGGCGTCCATCGTGATTTCGTTATCAGTAGTTGACATGTTTAATCCTGAGTTAGTTTACTTTTATGTAAGATTTATTTGCCTGAATTCAAGCGCTTGTGTAAGGTTCGGCATTGTATCGTAATCCTTAAGTTTGAGCTAACAAAATACTAAAGATGACTTGCACTGAAAAATATTTAATCGTCAAAGGCGCTGGTGGCGGCGGCCTTGGTGATCGACTCAGATGCGTACTTAGCGGCATAGCTTACGCAAAGCTAACCGGACGGATACTTTATATCGACTGGTCTGATGGCAAGTTGGTGCAAGAACACAGAAATGTGTTTAACGAATTATTTGAACTAAAAAATATTCAATTTGTTCAAGATTGCCCTGAATCGGATGATGTTTTTCCGTTAGTCTGGAAAGGCAGATTGAATGAATCGTTACATACGCTTTATACAGAATTTGACCCTGACGGCTGGGATCGTGCGGCCGCTTTAAAGCGATTCTCTTTCAATCAGTCACGTTTGGATTATCCTAATCAAGTGTTGGTGATGTGGGATTTTGATCAATTTTCCGAGTTGACCACGCTTTCAAAGCAACCGTCTTCACTGGGTTTTGCCTGTCAATTGGCTGCTGAGCACATTGCAGCGAGCCCATTTATCGAGCACAAAGTTAATGAGTTTTATGATCAAAATTTTTTAACTGATGAAAAAGTAATTGCCGTTCATATACGGGCAACAAAAGAGTTTGACCAACACAAGAGCAGCGTTCAAATTGATCAATATACTAAGGCGATTAAGCGACACATAAAACAGTCAGCAGATAAGATTTTTCTTGCCACCGATAATAGTTCAGTTGAAAGTGTCATTAGTCAACAATTCCCTGGGTCAGTCAAAACTCGGAAGAAATGGTTTGCACAACCTGGCGAACGAATCCATTTTAATGACGATTGCCCTGACCAGGAAACAGCCTTAATCGATGCGGCTGTTGAAATGTTTTTGCTGGCGAAATCGGATTTTCTTATCTATCAGCAAAACTCATCTTTTGGTATGGCTGCACATATTTTATCCAAAACATCGCAAAAAAATATCACCCCTTTATTCGCTAAACAGAGCTTTATAAATCAAGTCAGGAAAAAATTGTCGGTATTTAGAGTGCGAAGCTAATCTGATAAGTTTGGAGAAAAATGGTACACGCGTTATCACATGGTTTGTCTTTCTGAGGCGATAGCCGAAGAATCTCCTTCAAATCTGCTACACGCTTAGATGATCATGTTATCTGAAATAGTTCCTTCCTCGTTATACTCATCAACGACGGTAGAATAGTGTTTTTATTGTCCTATCTGTGAACTCATCAGGCTAGCTAAGACGACAGCACTTTACGCAAATTCCAAATATGTGAATAATTCTTTGCCTGGGTTCTACTGTAAGTAGTGGGGATGATTCTGGCTGCGTTTTTCCACTCCTCAAGATCAGTGTTATTAGGGATCTCAAAACTTGTAAATCCACATTGCAACATAAAAGCGTATTGATCAACCAATACGTTGCCGGTTGCTCTGATCTCGCCGTCAAAACCAAATTGACGCAGGCTTTGTGCTTGCGAGTAAGCTCGACCATCAGCGAAAGCAGGGAACTGAAGAATTACAAGTTTTAGCTGATTAATGTATTGCTGGATTGCAGCTGCCGGGTCATGATTGGCAAGCTTAATGCCGAGTTGCAGGCTCTGGGGAATATTATGAGAGCAAGCAGTAAAATTCTGCAGGTTAAAAATAACCCCCTGGATTTGGTCATTAGGTTCTAAATCCGGTTCGTAATAAACCCAGCGATCCTCGATAAACTGATGATCCTTAATTAGGGCCATAAAGCGCTTCCTTAAACGGTACGTCGCCAATCCGACTATGCGTCTGAATAAAGTTTTCGTCTGTTTGGCGATTTTCTATATAAGTGTTAACCACCGTTTCAACAGCCCCGGCAATTTCATCTTTGGAAAAACCCGGGCCGGTAATTTTGCCTATGGCCGCATTTTCATCAGCGTTGCCGCCCAAGGTGATCTGATAATATTCTTCACCCTTTTTGTCGAGCCCAAGAATGCCGATGTTGCCAACGTGATGATGACCGCAGGCATTGATACAACCGGAGATATTTATTTGCAATTTGCCAATATCTTGCTGTTTACGACGGTCAGCAAATACTTTGCTTATTTTTTGTGCAATAGGAATTGACCTTGCGGTAGCCAGGGCACAATAGTCAAGGCCGGGGCAAGCGATAATATCAGTAATTAATCCCAAGTTTGAGTTGCCCAGATCATGTTGCTCAAGCTGTTGCCATAATGTAAACAGATCAGCTTGTTTAACGTAAGGCAGAACCAAATTCTGTTCATGAGTGACACGGATTTCACTCAAACTGAATTGTTCAGCAAGTTGTGCAACAAGGCGCATTTGTGCCGATGTAGCATCACCGGGTATCCCTTCAATTGGCTTTAAGGAGATATTGACTATTGCATAACCAGGCTGTTGATGTTTGGCAACATTAGTGTTGTACCAATAATTAAACTGCTCATTGGCTTCCAGTGACTGTTGTAATGCTGTTGAATCGTCTTGTTCGCTGGAATATTGTGGGGGCTCGAAATAACTTTCAATACGGTTCAATTCTGCTAATTCAAGCTCGCCCTGGGCTTTGTCGATTCGCTCAAATTCACGTTCAATCATCTCACTTAGTTTTTCAATGCCGGTTTCATGGGTCAAAATCTTGATGCGGGCTTTGTATTTATTATCACGACGGCCTTGCAAGTTGTAGACTCTCATAACAGCTTCAATATAGGCCAGTAGCCGGTCTTTGCCGACGAATTTTTTAACTGTTTTACCAATGAAAGGAGTGCGGCCCAAACCACCACCAATTAAAATTTCATAGCCAATATCCCCGTTTTCATTTTTATGGGTAATAATGCCAATATCGTGGGCCTTAACGGCCGCTCTGTCGTTTGAGCTACCAGTGACAGCAATTTTAAATTTGCGCGGCAAATAGGCGAATTCGGGATTTAAGGTTGACCATTGGCGAATAAGTTCGCACACAGGGCGGGGGTCTTCAATCTCATCTGCGGCAACACCGGCCCATTGGTCGGTTGTAACATTGCGAATACAGTTGCCACTGGTTTGTATGGCATGCATTTCCACGCTGGCTAGTTCTTCCAAAATATCAGGAACGTCGTTTAATTTTGGCCAGTTAAATTGAATATTTTGCCGAGTAGTAAAGTGACCGTAGCCTTTATCATATTTGTCAGCTATATCCGCAAGTTTATACATTTGCGTAGCTGAAAGGGTACCGTAAGGAATTGCGACGCGTAGCATGTACGCATGTAGTTGCAAATACAGGCCGTTCATTAGTCGCAATGGCTTGAACTCGTCTTCAGTCAGTTCGCCGGCAACGCGCCGCTGCACTTGATCACGAAATTGGTCGACGCGTTGTTTTACGAACTCCGCGTCAAATTCATCATAACGGTACATAAGTGTTTTACTTTTAAGAAATGCTGCTTTAGGCTGCCTGCTTAAGTTCAGCCTGCTTGCCTAAATCGGTTCGAACGCTCGGTCCCCGGCTGCGTAAATGTTCACGAAATACTGTAAGCGCAAGCCCTGTATGATCGTGTTCGACCTCAATGGCTTCGGCACCAATGATCATATGGGAATCTTGTGCAGCTGCGAGCATTTGTTCGACCAGCTGTTCTGAATCGCTTGCCCAGGCCTGGTCTAAAAATTTGGTCCAGCTCCTTGAGTCACGACTTAAAAATATTACGTCACCACTTAATAGGTCATTGGCCATGATTACTTTTGTCGTCATATCACACCTGCTGTTTGAATTAAAAAACAATATTGACAATAATTTTGTCGTAATTCGTACTATATAAAGAACGAATATGAATGTCAATTCGTTTAAAAGCCTAAATATTAATTAAAATATGACTAAAAAAAGGATTTAATAACGAACAAATTCAGTTAACTTGGTTGAAATGTGGTAATTTATGCGCTATAAATTTGTACTTTATAAAAAACCAATGGTGCCCATGAGTTTGGTTAATCACGAATTAGAGCAAGTTAACCGATTGCTAGAAGATTGCAGTGCAGTTGAAATAACATCCTGGGCTCTACAAAAAGCGGCTCATCCTGTGGTCAGTACCAGCTTTGGTCCGAACTCGGCAGTTTTATTACACATGGTAACGGCACAAATGCCACAAATACCGGTTATATGGGTCGATTCTGGTTACAACACAAATCCCACATATAAGTTTGCACTGGCATTAATTGAGCGTCTAAATCTGAATATCAAGATCTATACGCCTAAATCAACTACAGCTTTTTTGAATGTTAAGCACAGCGGTATTCCTGAAATTGAAACGCCCGCACATCAAGAATTTACTGAAGTGGTTAAACTGGAGCCTTTTAATCGTGCTTTGAATGAATTAGAGCCAGATATTTGGATCACCGGGATAAGGGCCGAAGAAACAGCATTTCGCCAAACACTTAATATTGCAACCGCTCCATCATCCGGGATTATAAAAATAGCACCCTTATTTAAATGGGTGGCTGCAGATATTCACGATTACATCCAACAACACAATCTTCCAGTAGAAAAAAATTACTTTGATCCGACCAAATCTTTTGAAGGCAGGGAATGTGGCCTACATACGCGGCTTTAATTTAGAAGTTAAACCCTAAGCGTATAGTTTGTTTTAAACCCGAATCACGCAGTAGAAATCTGTTACGAAGAAAAACTGCTTCAATCTCAAGCACTTCCTCAGGAATTTGATCTCACCACAGAGTTGCTATGGCATCGTCCTGTCCTTGCAGAAGCACTTCACCTTATTGCATTTTTTTCTCTCACGACGAATTCCACTGCATAATCCGGGTTAAATGATAGAATCTGCGACTTGAGTCCTGGAAGAGCGCAGATGAATTGCCTAGTTTTTGACATTGAAACAGTGCCCGATATTCAATTTGGTCGGCGTTTATACGAAATCAACCCTGAAATTTCAGACCCTGATGTGGCAGAAATCATGTTTACCAAACGCAGGGAAAAAACCGGTAATGAATTTTTAGGTTTGCCGTTTCATCGTATTGTTGCGATCTCAGCGGTGCTTAGATCAAAAGAACAATTTAATGTCTGGTCGTTAGGCAGTGTTGAAGCCGACGAGAAAGAAATTATCAGCCGCTTTTTTGATGGCATTGAGAAATTTACTCCAACTCTGGTCAGCTGGAACGGTAGTGGTTTTGATTTGCCGGTTTTACATTACAGGTCATTGTTGCATAGTGTGGATGCGCCGCGGTATTGGGATACGGGAGAGGATGATCGTGATTTCAAATGGAATAATTACTTAAATCGGTTTCATGCCCGGCATACAGATTTAATGGATGTTTTAGCCGCCTATCAAGCCAGGGCAGTGACATCTTTAGATGTCATGGCCACATTATTGGGCTTTCCCGGCAAGATGGGTATGAGCGGGGCCAGTGTGTGGGAATTTTTTCAGCAGGGCAAGATCAAAGAAATTCGTGATTATTGTGAGACTGATGTGCTTAATACTTATCTGGTGTATTTACGCTGGTTAAAGATTTCCGGGAAACTGGACTGGGAGCAATATCAGCATGAATGTGAAATTGTTCAGGATTTCCTCAAGACTTCAGGATTAGAACATTTGCAGGAGTTTTTAAATACCTGGTTGTCGGCAAAAGATTGATGAGAGCAGTTTTACAAGGACAAATTGAGTCCTTAACGCTCGAAGGGCATGGTGTAACGCGCGTAGAGGGTAAAGTCTATTTTGTTGATGGTGCCTTACCTGGCGAAACAGTTGAGTTTGAAGTTAAGCGAAGTCGGCGTAAGCATGGCCATGCCAAGCTAACTCAGATTATTGAAGCTAACTCGGATAATGGCCGTGTCGAACCGGATTGCGAGTATTTTGGTGTTTGCGGCGGGTGTTCATTTCGTCATTATGAGCCAATCCGCCAGCTTGAAGCTAAACAACAGGCATTACTCGATGCGCTTGAACGAATCGGCAGGGTAACACCAAACCAGATCATTGAACCGGCAACTGCCGATTGGTTGCATTATCGTAGAAAAGCCCGCCTGGGTATTCGTTTTGTTGAAAAAAAGGGCGGTGCGCTGGTCGGCTTTCGGGAAAAAGGTAGTAGCTTTATTACGCCGTTGAATCAATGTTTCACCCTGACAAAACCCCTGTCAGATTTATTGCCGGGTTTAGCCAAACTGGTTAATAGTTTGACTATAAGGCAAAAATTACCGCAAATTGAAGTTGCTCAAGGGGATAACCAGATTAGTTTGGTTTTTCGTCATCTGCAAGCACTGAGTCAGAAAGACTTGGATTTAATTGAAAGCTTTGCCAAGGTTAACCAGATTCAGGCTTTTTTACAGCCAAAGGGATTGGATTCAATTCATCCTTTGTATCCAAAAGTTCCGGAAGAGTTGTATTATAAATTGGATGATTTTGATCTCAGGTTTTATTTTGCGCCCACTGACTTCATTCAGGTCAATTCTAAAGCTAATCAATTATTGATTAATATGGCCTTGGATTTTCTAAACTTGCAAGCAGATGATCGGGTTTTGGATTTATATTGTGGTCTGGGGAATTTTAGTTTGCCGCTGGCACAAAAGTGCAAACATGTTTTAGGGGTTGAAGGCGACAAACGGCTAGTTGATAAGGCTATTGCTAATGCCGACAAAAATCACTTAGACAATGTAACTTTTCAGCAACAGGATTTATCAGACCAGCAAGCCGATTTTTCTTGGTTGTCGGATCAGTATAACAAGGTTTTACTGGACCCGGCCCGTTCGGGCGCCGCCCTAGTCTGTCAGCAATTCGTTAATTATAAACCTGAAAAAATTGTCTATGTTTCGTGTAATCCCACAACGTTAGCTCGTGATGCCAATGTTTTAACTAATCTGGCAAGCTATCAATTAACGCACGCCGGCATTATAAATATGTTTCCACACACCGCGCACATTGAATCTATCGCTGTTTTTGAGCGATAGATTTCAGAATCTATCTCAAAATAGTCGAGCGTTTAACAACGCATCAACGAGTGCAGGCATTTGAATGGGTTCCAAAAATCTTCATTCATTCACTACAGGTTTCGTGCTGCGCTTTAATCGGTGTTAACCTGAACCTGATTACTGGATTTGTTTGATTTTTGTTGTGGGCCGGATTTCCTGGAGCCCCCCCGACGTTGTTGCCCGCCGCCTTGCTTGCGCGCAGTGCTGCGAGTATTTTTGCGCCCGGTAGGTCCGCGTCTGGCACCGGTGCGTTGGCCACCACGCCCTGTATTATTTGAGCGCTTTGAGCCTGCCGCATTATTATTTGGTTTGCCCCGACTGGATGTTTTGGTCGTGCGCTTTTTGGCAGGTCGTTTTTGTGGTTCAGGCTTTTCTTCTTTTTCGTCACTGCCGAATAATGATTTGATTTTACTCAGCAAGCCTGATTTGGCTGCAACCGGCTTCGAGGCCGGTGGTGGTGGAGCATGAGTAATATCATTGAGCGATACAGATGGCTTGGTTTGTGATTGTGAAATCTGTTGAACATGCTGCTGATAACCCACATAACCATTGGCATCTTCAGCATTTTGCTCCGGTTCCAGCTTATAACTGGGCTTGTCGAGTTTGTTTTTGCTGATTTCTTCTGCGCGTAATCGGTGAATTTTATAATTAGGGGATTGTAGAGCAGTATTGGGAATTAAAACGATGCGAGTGGCAAGACGCTTTTCAATCAAGCTTACCTCATGGCGCTTTTCGTTTAACAAATAAGTCGCGGTTTCTAGTGGAAGATGTGCATGTACCGCATCAGTGTTTTCTTTTAAGGCTTCTTCTTCTATTACGCGTAAAATACTTAAGGCCGACGACGGAACACTGCGAATCATGCCATTACCTTCGCAACGAGGGCATTTGATATAGTTGGCTTCACCCAGTGCTGAGCGTAGTCGTTGGCGCGACATTTCTAACAACCCAAAGCGCGAAATGCGTCCAATTTGAACCCTGGCACGGTCTGCTCTTAAAGCTTCCATGAGCCTGCGCTCGACCGTACGCTGGTTCGAGGGTTTCAGCATATCGATTAAATCGATCACAATTAATCCGCCAATGTCACGGATACGCAGTTGCTTGGCTATTTCATCAACTGCTTCAAGATTAGTTTGCAATGCGGTTTCTTCAATGTCACTGCCGCTGGTTGCCTTGGCCGAGTTAACATCAATTGTAACCACGGCTTCAGTGTGATCCAGCACTAATTGTGCGCCGGATTTTAAAGTCACGTGGCGTGAATAAGCGGTTTCAATTTGATGTTCAATTTGATATCGGGAAAATAAAGGAATCGTATCAGAGTAGTGCTTCAGCTTGCCGCTATTGTGCGGCATGATCATTTGCATAAAATGTTGCGCACGTTCGAAAATTTCCTGGTCATCGATAATGATTTCAGCAATTTCCGGACGTAAATAGTCACGCAATGCCCTGACAACCAGGTTATTTTCCTGGTAAATCAAAAAAGGTGCTTTGCGTTGTGCTGCAACATTGGAAATGGCTTGCCAGATTTTTCTAAGAAAATCCAGATCCCAGTCCAGTTCTTCCTGTGAACGGCCGATACCAGCTGTTCTGGCAATCAACGCATGACCATCAGGAATCTCAAGATTAGATAACATATTGCGTAATTCCTGTCGCTCTTCACCGCTGATTCGGCGTGAAATACCGCCGCCTTTAGGGTTATCCGGCATTAAAACAAGGAATCGACCTGCCAAAGAAATAAAAGTGCTCAGTGCAGCGCCTTTGTTACCGCGTTCATCTTTTTCGACCTGGACAATTAATTCCTGACCGACTTCAATAACATCCTTAATCTGGACTGAAGAAATGGGCGTAGAGGAATCGTAATTGCGAAAATGGACACGTGATACTTCCTTAAGGGGCAAAAACCCCTGGCGATCGGCACCATAGTCAACAAAAGCGGCTTCTAAGCTGGGTTCAACCCGGGTTACCCGGCCTTTATAGATATTTCCTTTGCGTTGATTATTAACGGTTGCTTCGATATCAAGATCAAGCAACTCCTGGCCATCGACGATGGCGACTCGCAACTCTTCCTGGTGAGTTGCATTGAATAACATTCGTTTCATTAATGAATCCCTTGAGCGCACAAGGGAGCAGCAACAAGCCTCTAACTTTCAGGTGTTTGCTGAAAATCCAGATGGCAATTACAGGTATTAGCAGTAGCATAACTGCCTTAAAATTTCTATTTTGATCCGTGTTCAATCGGTATCAACCATTAATATTTGCTACTCCACAGTGACGCAGTAGTATATATACGTTCCTACTAATGCATTAACCATGTAAGCAGATGAGAAACGTTTAATCTGCTCTGGTCTTGATGTTCCGGTCAGGTTTGCTCATTTTGTGTTTTGAATCGACCAACAACATCGTTGTGTTCTTAACTGAAAGTTTCAGTCAATTAAAAAACGTTCAATTGCATAGGCTGGTATTAATTTGGTGGCGATAATGATTAGTTTATGCCGTATGTGTTGTGTTCTTTTTATCAGGAACAGGTACACTTCACCCTATGCACCTTGGAATATAACAATCAATTCAACGTATGTCATCATTTATTCATAATTCACGGTTTAGTTAGTTTTTATTCGTGTCTGATTCAGTCAACATAGTCAAGATTGATTTAAATCACGCCGGTCAGAGGCTTGATAACTTTTTGATTAAACAACTAAAAGGTGTGCCCAAGAGTCATATCTATCGCATTGTTCGTAAAGGTGAAGTCAGGATCAACAAAAAGCGCTGCAAAGTGCAGCAGCGGCTTGAACATGGTGATGAGGTTCGAATTCCACCGATACGAGTTAGCCATAAAACCACAGCCGAACCTGGGACAGGCGCCCGGGAATTAATGCTGCAGAGTATTTTGTTTGAAGATGAGCACTTGTTGATTTTGAACAAGCCTGCCGGTTGGGCTGTTCACAGTGGCAGCGGCAATGAGTTTGGTGTAATAGAAACACTTAAGTTCGCCAAACCACATACTCCGTTTCTGGAATTAGTACATAGGCTGGATAAGGATACCTCAGGTTGTCTCATGATTGCCAAGTCGAGACAAGTGCTGACCACCTTGCAACAGATTTTACGTGTTCATAATAACGGAATTAAGAAAACATATTTAGCGTTGCTTAAAGGGAAATGGCTGGATGGTGTTAGAACCATCCAGGTAAATCTTAGTGTTAGCAAGGACAGTGAAAACTTTAAAAGTAGCCGGGTTGATGATCAAGGTAAATCTGCAAGCAGCAAATTTAAGCCTTCTAAGGTGTTTACCGACAGCAGTTTGATGAAAGTCGAAATCAGTACCGGGCGCATGCATCAAATTAGAGTCCACGCCGCGCACTTAAATCATCCAGTTATTGGCGATAAAAAGTATGGGGATTTTGAGTTTAATCGTGAATTTAGAAAGGAATATGGCCTAAATCGCATATTCTTACATGCGTCAAAGTTATCATTTAAACATCCGGTCACCAGGCAAAAATTAAGTTTCTTCTCGCCATTACCTGAAGAACTAAAGCGGGTTTTGATTCAAGTGGAAGATGAATGTACGAATTAATTATCTTTGACTGGGACGGTACATTAATGGATTCTTCGGCAAGAATCGTATCGAGCTTACGTCATGCCGCTAAAGATGTTGATTTGCCGGTACCAACAACCCGACAAGCCCGAAATATTATCGGTTTGAACATGGAAGATTGTTTGCAGCAATTATTTGGTGAAATTTCCACCCAGCAGGCAGCCCGGTATATTGATCAATATCGCTACCATTTTTATCACCCTGAAGCTCATGAAATGCCTTTTTTCGATGGTGTAATGGAAGGGCTGCAGCAATTGGATCAAGAAAATAAAATGTTAGCCGTGGCTACAGGTAAAGGCAGGCGAGGTTTAGCACCATTGCTAAGTGACTATCAACTCGAAGAATTGTTTATTATTACTCGCTGTGCAGATGAAGCATTTGGTAAGCCTCATCCGCAAATGCTCTACGATATCCTTGACTATACGGGTCAGGATGTCGGCAAGGCTGTCATGATCGGTGATACCAGCTATGATTTGCAAATGGCCGGTAATGCCGGTATGGCATCAGTTGCAGTTGACTATGGTATGCACCCAGCGACTGAATTGGCAAAGCACAATCCTGTGGCTATGTTTTCTAACTTTTCAGCGCTGATAAAATGGCTGTTAAGTTAGTGTTGAATTTTTGTTTGCTAAACTCCAAATAGTTAGTAGTTAAATTTTGAATATCCTATGCCTTGGAAAAATGAACCGGAATTAAATCGACCTGAGTCGGTTGAGGAACCTGAGCTGTCTGAACTGGCTAATGATTCAGTCAGGCAGAAAACCAATCAATCTTCGATGTCTGGAGAAAAGTTAAGCGTTTCGTCCAGCACGATTGATACCAGTCTTAAGGAACTTGTTAAGGAACTCAAGCGTAAACGGCGCTGGGGGTTTGCACTTAAGTTGATTGGTTGGTTAGTTATTGTCGGCCTGCTGGGCGCTATCCTGACTGGGCAACATAAACAAATTACCGGTGACCATACAGCTCTGGTCAGGCTGGATGGGATTATTGCTGACGGTTATGATGCGTCTGCCGAAAACGTATTGACCGGATTAAAAAGCGCATTCCAGGCAGACAACGCCAAAGGTATTATTTTATCTATCAACAGCCCTGGCGGCAGCCCGGTTCAAGCGGACATGCTATATCAAGAAATTCAGAAACTTAAAGCCAGATATGATAAACCCATGGTTGCTGTGATCAGTGATGTAGGGGCTTCCGGAGGGTATTATGCCGCTACTGCAGCCGACACAATCTACGCCAATCCCTCGAGTATTGTCGGATCAATCGGTGTGTTGATGAATAGTTTCGGTTTTGTTGAATTGATGGAAAAAGCAGGTGTCGAAAGAAGGTTGTTAACGGCTGGCAAGAATAAAGCCTCGCTGGACCCGTTTTCGCCTATTAAGCAAGAAGAACTCGAGCATGCAAAAACAGTGATTGATGGTGTGCACAAGCAATTTATCGATGTAGTGCGTAAATCGAGAGGATCACGCCTGAAAGAGGATGATGAAATGTTTTCCGGGCAATTCTGGAATGGCGAACAAGCCTATGAAATGGGCCTGACAGATGGTTTTAAAACTCCCTGGGCAGTGGCCAGAGATGACATAGGCGAAGAAACGATTATTGATTACACATTACAACCTGACGTATTTGAACGTTTTAGTCGTGAATTGGGAGTGGCGATTGCCAAGCATTTGAAGATAAATCTGGCAGATATGGTGCCTGAGTTGCGTTGACTACCTGTTTCTTCCCTCTCAGGGGATGGGCAATGATTCAAAGTGAGGCTTGTCGGATCTATTTTGACAGTATTCACCAGGAAGTTGAATGGCACAATTAAACAAGGCTCACTTTAATACCCGTATTATTTCCCGGTGAGCTTAATGATCCGGCAATACCATCCCTTCAGCTAATAACATATCGGTGAGTTTAATCAGCGGTAAACCGATGATTGCTGTTGGATCATCACCGCGTAGATAAGTAAGTAAACTAATGCCTAATCCTTCTGACTTTAATGATCCGGCGCAATTATAAGGTTGCTCAATACGCAAATAATTATCGATCTGGGCGTCAGAAAGCGATCGATAGCCGATTTTATAGTTTACACAATCATATTGCAGTCTATCTGCTTTGCTGTTGAATAGTGCCAGCCCTGTGATTAATTCAACTTCGGTTCCACTGACTTGCCGTAGTTGTTCGACCGCCTTTTCATGAGTCAGTGGTTTGCCATGGATTTTTCCATCTTGAGTCACGATTATTTGATCAGAGCCAATAATTAGTGCTTCAGGAAAACCGGCTTGCAGAGCCTTGGCTTTTTCAATTGATAAGCGCTTGACTAAATCCAGGGTGGATTCGCCATCCAATCGACTTTCATCAATATCGGGTGAGGCCGTTATAAAATCAATCTGCAGCCGTTGCATTAGCTGTTTTCGGTACGGCGAGGAAGAGGCCAGAACTAATTTCAAACTAAACTTCCGTTGGGATAAATTAGAGTCAAATTTTAATTAAAAATCAGGGTTTTGAGGTAAAAAATTGAATTATATGCTGCGCATTGATGATAAAGCTTGTGGTAAAATCCGCCGCCATATTTAAATATTGTTGAGGTTTGTGCCAAAATGGCTGTACAGCAAAACAAAAAATCATCATCAAAGCGGGATATGCGCCGTTCTCATGACGCATTGAAGTCAACGACCTTATCGACTGATCCGGTTTCAGGTGAATTACATCGCAGGCACCATGTCACGGAAGATGGTTATTATCGTGGCCGCAAAGTATTAGTTACAAAAGATGAAGGCTTGGATTTCGATCTAGATGACGATGATGACGAATAGTCATCGTCTTTAAAAAATAACCACTCATAAAAATTCAAAACTGCTGGCCGATGGCCTAAAATAATAAAATGAGCGGTACCACAATAGCCATTGATGTGATGAGTGGGGATCATGGCCCACAAGTGACGGTTTCTGCGTCAAAGCACTTTTTATCGCGTCATTCTGATGTAAAGATGATTCTGGTGGGCGATGAACAGACCATCAGCAAGGAACTGGGCTCTGTAGCGGCGGACTTAAAATCGCGATTAACGGTTCAACATACTACTGAAGTAGTGGCAATGGACGAGTCGCCAGCCTTGGCATTAAAGAAGAAAAAGGACTCATCCATGCGGGTGGCTATTAATCTTGTCAAGGAAGGGCGTGCTCAGGCTTGTGTCAGTGCCGGTAATACGGGTGCCTTAATGGCGACCTCGCGGTTCGTACTGAAAACATTGCCCGGCATAGACCGACCCGCAATTGTTACTGCTCTGCCTTCCAAACGGGGGCATATTCACATGCTGGATTTAGGGGCGAATGTCGATAGCCCGCCGGAGCTGTTATTGCAATTTGCTGTGATGGCTTCCATCTTGGTGAAAACGGTTGAAAATATCCCATCACCGACTGTCGCCTTATTGAATATTGGTGTTGAAGACATTAAAGGTAATGAAATAATCAAACAAACCGCAGAGCTGATGAAAAAGAGTAATTTGAACTATCAAGGGTTTGTTGAGGGCGATTCAATCTATACAGGTGATGTGGACGTCATTGTTTGTGATGGTTTTGTCGGTAATGTGGCGCTCAAAACAAGCGAAGGTCTGGCTCAATTAATCAGTTCTATTATGCGTGAGGAGTTTCAACGCACCTTATTGCGCAAGCTATCTGCAGTAGTCGCCTGGCCGGTAGTCAGAGCGATGAAGCGCCGTGTTGATCACCGCCGTTATAACGGTGCAACATTCATTGGCCTAAATGGAACAGTGGTTAAAAGTCACGGTGGCGCTGATCGGTTAGCATTTGCACATGCCATTAATGAGGCTTATGTAGAGGCCAATAAAGACTTACCACAGAGAATCAGTGAGGAATTAACATACTGGCTGGGCGAAAAAGAATGAGTCTATATCATTCGAGAATAGCCAGCAGCGGCAGTTATCTACCGCAACGAGTTATGACTAATTCAGAGCTGGAGCAAATGGTTGAAACCAGTGATGAATGGATTGTGGCACGTACTGGAATACGTGAACGCCGAATTGCAGCTGAAAATGAAATGACGTCCGATCTGGCTCTGAAAGCGGCGCTTAATGCAATCGATGCAGCCAATATAGATGCACAAGATATTGATTTAATCGTTGTCGCTACGACAACACCCGATCTGGTTTTTCCAAGTACTGCATGCCTGGTTCAGGAGCGCTTGGGCATTCGCGGCTGTCCCGCATTTGATGTGCAGGCAGTTTGTGCGGGTTTTATTTACGCCATAGATATAGCGGACAAGTTTATTAAAACCGGTACAGCAACCAAAGCATTAGTCATCGGAGCTGAAACCTTCTCCAGAATTATTGACTGGCAGGATCGCAATACCTGTATTTTATTTGGTGATGGTGCAGGCGCAGTGATTCTGGAACGCAGTAGTGAACCTGGCGTTGTTTCATCTATTTTGCATGCAGATGGGCGTTATGCTGATTTGCTCTGTGTCCCGGTGGGTGTATCCAGCAACTATCAAAAAGTTGTTCAGGGTGAAGCCTATACCACAATGCAGGGCAGTGAGGTGTTTAAGGTGGCAGTCAAAAAGCTGGGCGAAAGCATTGATGAAATCATCGTTCAAAATCAGCTGGTTTATGATGATATTGACTGGATGGTGCCGCATCAGGCTAATATCAGGATCATTAGCGCCATGGCGAAAAAGTTAAAATTACCCATGGAACGAGTTATTGTTACTGTTGATACTCATGGTAATACTTCCGCCGCGTCAATTCCGTTGGCCTTAGATACGGGTATACGTGATGGGCGTATTAAGCGAGGGCAGAAATTGATTCTGGAAGGTTTTGGCGGTGGTTTTGCCTGGGGCGGAACCTTGATTAATTATTAATCTGGAACACAACATGAATTTACAAGCTGAAATAGCATTAGTAACCGGTGCCAGCCGAGGTATTGGTAAGGCCATTGCATTACGTTTGGGCAGTGCCGGAGCAACCGTAATTGGTACGGCTACCAGTGATCAGGGTGCGGATTCAATCTCCCAATATTTACAAGAGAATAACGTAGCCGGGGCCGGTATCAAACTCGATGTAAACAGCGATGAAGACATAAAGAACCTGATTGATAAAATCAACGCCGACCACGGTGCTGTGAGTATTCTGGTTAATAATGCCGGTATTACCCGTGATAATTTGTTCCTGTTGATGAAAGATGAGCAATGGCAGCAAATTATCGATACTAATCTGACCTCGGTCTATAAAATGTGTAAAGCCTGCATCAGGGCCATGACTAAAGCCAGAAAGGGCCGGATAATTAACATAACGTCTGTTGTTGGGGTGACGGGAAACCCGGGGCAGGTCAATTATTCTGCTGCCAAGGCCGGTATTATCGGTTTAACTAAATCCCTGGCCCAGGAAATTGCATCACGGAATATAACCGTCAATGCAGTGGCTCCCGGGTTTATTGATACCGACATGACCAGTGAACTGGATGAAAAGGCGAAAGATATGATTATGTCGACCATTCCCATGAAAAAGTTAGGTGCTCCTGATGATATTGCGGCGGCCGTGGCATTTTTAGCTTCTGCCGATGCAAATTACATTACCGGCACTACTTTGCATGTTAATGGCGGGATGTTTATGAACTAGAGTGAGTTGTGACCTGCTACTCAGGCAGGCTTGGCTGGATGATTTTTCTTGGCTAATGAGAAAATTGTGATGAATGTCAACAGACTCTGGTTCCGAATTGATAGATAAAATGGTATCATTCGGGCAAAATTGGAATGTAGTAGCCGTTCCACGGATTTAAGGGCCTTCAGTTTGACTGAAAGTCGGGAATTTTAGAACCAACCATAGAGGTTAACGAAATCATGAGTACAGTAGAAGAGCGCGTCAAAAAAATTGTTGTTGAACAATTAGGCGTTAGTGATGATCAAGTCGGTTCAGATTCATCATTTGTAGATGATCTGGGTGCTGATTCACTTGATACAGTGGAGCTGGTGATGGCTCTGGAAGAGGAATTTGGTACTGAAATTCCTGATGAAGAAGCAGAAAAAATCACTACTGTTAAGCAAGCTGTCGATTATATTAACGCGAACAGCTAACATCGTTTTTCTCCGACATTGCCGGCCTAGCGCCGGCAATGTTATTTTTAAAATAAAATTCCCTCTAGGGTGGTCAGGTAACCATGAGAAAAGTTGTCGTTACAGGACTAGGAATTATTTCCCCGGTTGGCACAGGTCTAAAAAAGAACTGGCAGAATATCACCGCTGGCGTTAGCGGTATTACCCTGATTGATCGTTTTGATACCAGTGCCTATCCGTGTCAGGTCGCCGGTCAAGTCGATGATTTTGTATCGGAGGACTATCTTTCCAGTAAAGATGCCAGACGCATGGACCGGTTTATTCAACTTGGTCTTGCTGCGGCTATGGAAGCCATTTCTGATTCCGGGCTGGATTTTGACCAGGAAAACCCACAGCGGATTGGTGCTTATATTGGTTCTGGTATCGGTGGTGTTGAAACCATAGAAAAGACCACTCTGGAACATCACGAAAAAGGCCCCAAACGGGTATCACCATTTTATGTGCCGATGAGTATCATCAATATGATCTCCGGAAATTTATCGATCATGTATAACCTGCAAGGGCCAAATTTATCCATGGTTACGGCATGTACTACTGCTACGCATTCAATCGGTGATGCTGCCCGCCTGATCGAATATGGTGATGCCGATGTGATGGTTGCTGGCGGTGCTGAAGCTGGTATAACGCCCACTGCAATCGCGGGTTTTGGTAATGCCAGAGCACTGACCAGACGTAACGATGATCCGGCATCCGCTTCTTGTCCCTGGGATACAGCAAGGGATGGTTTTGTCATGGGAGAAGGGGCAGGTATTGTTGTCCTGGAAGAATTAGAGCGAGCTAAAAAACGTGGAGCCCGGATATACGCGGAACTAGCCGGCTTTGGCATGAGTGCAGATGCCTATCACATGACCGCACCGTTGGCTTCAGGTGAGGGTGCTTCGCGATGCATGAACAATGCGCTAAAAAATGCTGCTATTAATCCTGCTGAAGTAGACTATATCAATGCCCACGGTACCTCTACACCACAAGGCGATATTGCCGAAACTAATGCTATAAAACTAAGCTTTGCGGATCATGCTGAGGCATTATGGGTGAGTTCAACAAAATCAATGACTGGACATTTGCTCGGTGCGGCAGGCGGAATTGAAGCAATTTATAGCTGTAAAGCCATTGTCGAGGGTATTGTTCCACCGACGATTAATCTTAATGACCAGGACCCGGAATGTGATCTTGATTATGTAGCTAATGCAGCCAGAGAACGAAATTTAAATGTGGTCTTGAGTAATTCTTTTGGATTTGGCGGCACCAACGGCACCTTAGTGTTTCGTAAATTCTGATAACCTGACGATAGTTTCAATCTTTATATGGTCGATTGATATTTGTTACCATGGTAATAGTTAATTTTTAATGTTTAGGTTTTTGTTTAAACTTTTATGCAGTCTGATGTTCTTGGGGGGGATCGTTGCTGCTGCCGGATATTGGTATATTAATGATGCCTGGCAGAAACCGCTTCAGTTTACCGAGGATGTTTTTACGATTGAGCAGGGAGACTCGCTAAGTAAGGTGTCACAGCGCTTTCACCAACAAGGTGTTATCTCGGATGCTTACAGTTTTGCTTTATTAGGCCGCTATCAGGGTACGGCAACCCAGATCAAACCTGGTGATTATCAACTTACAGATGGTATGAACGCCAGACAAGTGTTAGCTAAGTTCATCAAAGGTGACGTCATCACTTATAAAGTCAGCCTGGTTGAAGGTTTAACATTTAAACAATTCAGAGAAAAACTTACAGCAGCCGATCACCTTACTCAAGTCACATCAGACTGGAGTGATGAAAAAATCATGCAAGAACTCGGCGCTGCAGGGATGCATCCGGAAGGGCAGTTTTTCCCGGATACCTATGTCTTTCGTTCCAGCGACACGGATCTCGATGTGCTTAAGCAGGCCCATGAACGCATGCAAGAGGCTCTCAACAAGGCTTGGTCTGAACGTAATAGTAATACGCCTCTGGCAGATAAGTATCAGGCCTTAATACTGGCTTCAATTATTGAGAAGGAAACCGGCAAGGCTGAAGAACGCCCAACTATTGGCGGTGTTTTCACAAACCGTTTAAATCTGGGCATGTTGCTGCAAACAGATCCAACAATAATCTATGGATTAGGGGATCAGTTTGATGGCAACCTGACTCGTAAACATTTGAACTCTAAACAGAATCGTTACAATACTTACCAACATCCTGGTTTACCTCCAACACCCATCGCTATGCCGGGATTGGCGTCGATTTATGCTGCAGTCAACCCGGCTGAAACGGATAGCTTATATTTTGTCGCTAAAGGCGACGGTAGCCACCAGTTTTCCAAAACCTATAAAGAGCATCAGCGGGCGGTGAATGAATATCAAATTAAACGTAAAGGCAAAGGGTGAACACGAGCGGCCGATTTATTACGATTGAAGGGCAGGATGGCGCTGGTAAATCGACCAACCTGGCGTTTATAAAGTCATATCTTGAGTCGCAGGGTGTTAACGTTCATACAACTCGTGAGCCTGGTGGAACTACCCTGGGTGAAACTTTACGCCAAACCTTGCTTTATCAGACTGATGTGGCCTGTGGTGATTTGACTGAGTTATTACTTATGTTTGCTGCCAGAGCCCAGCATCTTGAAGAGGTTATTTTGCCCAAACTTAAGATCGGGGAGTGGGTGATAAGTGATCGATTCACTGATGCGACTTACGCTTATCAAGGGGCAGGTAGGGGGATTGCATCTGATCAAATCCAGGTCTTGGAAACGTTGGTGCAACAGCACTTTAAACCCGCTCTAACACTGGTATTGGATATTCCTCTTGATGTCGCTAAATCCAGAGGTGCAACCGATGATGGCGATCGTTTTGAACAACAACGGGACCAATTTAAACATCGAGTCAGGGAATATTATCTAGCTTTATGTAAAAGTGAACCGGATCGTGTAAAATGCATTGATGCGAGCCAGCCTCTTGATTTGGTTCAAAATCAAATCGCAAGTCACCTCAAACCGTTACTAGAAGCAGCTTTGTAATTATGGTTACAGTTGATAACAATTTGCCCTGGGTAACTCAAACTTTAGTCGATGAAATTGTTACTGCATTTAATAACGCACATGCTGTGCTGCTTACCGGACCGGCGGCGATAGGCAAAAGTCATCTGACAACTAAAGTTTGTTTGCAGTTACTCAAGCAACTTTCGTCAACCCAGGCAGATAATTTAGTATATGCTGGCACTCATCCGGATTTACATGTTCTGACCAGTGCCTATTCGTACCATCAACTGGATCAGTGTTTGCAAAATTCAGCGATGCGCTATTTGGATTCAGAGCTGCTTGAGAAAAAACGTTTGTCCAGGCAGATTAGTGTGGATAGCATTCGATCATTGGTTGTGAGCATGAGTGAATCGGCAGCTTTGGCAGGTAATAAAGTCGCAGTTATTTGTCCGGCCGAAAGCATGAATCGAAATGCGGCAAACGCATTACTAAAATTTTTAGAAGAGCCCACAGACCAAACACTGATTATATTGGTGAGTCATGATATTTCCAGGTTGCCGGCTACTATTCGCAGTCGTTGCATGAAAATCGACATTGTCCCGCCGACATCTCTGGCATCAGTTGAATGGTTAATGCAGCAACATGCTGACAAAAATGAGGACCAAGTTATTGATGCCCTTCATTTAGCTTCAAATCGACCTTTGCTGGCACATCAATATATGCTGGAAGACCAGCAATCGATAGTTGATGATTTAGTCAAAGACGTTGAGGAAGTTATCAGCAAGGGTAGTACCAGCATCGTCACCATTGCTCGAAATTGGCAGAAATTAAAGCAGACAGATTTTATCTTGCATTGGCTCTGCTGTTTTTTCAGTGATCTAATTAGATTTAAGTCCGGCTATGCAGAACATAACAATATTCACTATCGAAGCGGTCTGTCATCTATTGCTGAGCGACTACCGATTTCGAATTTGTTTGATTTTTATGATTATTTACTGGACATAACAAAACGTTACGACGGCGTCTCAGACGAGGCATTGTTGATTGAAGATATGTTGTTAACCTTATCTGCGGCATCTGAATAATATGCTGAATACTCATTTGATCGATTCACATTGTCATGTCCATTTCGGGCAGGACAAGGCAGCACTAAAAGAGCGAATTGAAACGGCAATAACGAATAATGTCAGGCAGATGTTATGCATTTCAATCGATGAGACAGACAAGGATGAAGTGATTAAATTGTCACAGGATGAAGAGTCTATTCTGGCTGCTGCAGCGATTCATCCTACCCATAATCCGGGGCAGGTCCAGACTATCGATTATCTGCTGGATTATTGCAGCGATAAAAATTTGATTGCAGTAGGAGAAACAGGACTGGATTATTTCCATATCAAGGAAGACACTGACTGGCAAAAACAACGGTTTATTAACCACATAAATACTGCTATTGAATTAGATAAACCGCTAATTATTCACACCCGTGACAGTATGGATGACACCCTTGACTTGCTTGAAAGCCAGGGTGCAAAAAAATGTCGGGGCATCATGCATTGTTTTACCGGTGATTGGCAACAGGCCAAACGTGCGTTAAAAATGGATTTTAAAATTTCGTTTTCCGGAATTGTTACGTTTAATAGTGCCAGGGTATTGCAGCAGGTTGCTGCCAAGGTTCCGCTGGATAGCATTCTGGTTGAAACGGACTCACCTTACTTAGCCCCTGTGCCTTATCGTGGCAAAGCCAATCAACCGGCATATGTTGTACATGTAGCCGAGAAACTGTCAGAACTAAGACAGCAAAACTTAAGCGAAATCACCTGTGCAACAACACGGAATTTTTATGATTTATTTCCCCAGACAGCAGTATAGAAGATTGCATAAACGGTTCTGAGTTCACGTAATAATTCAGTTTTTCCGTTAAATCCAGCGGTTCTGACGGTTTCTTTCCAGCTTTTACCCAACAACACTTTTAATGTCACAGCTTTGAGCTGATGTTGACTTAACTGTTGGCGTATTCGGTCAACATTCAAGCAATGAATGGCGACTACGTTTAATGCTCCTTGACAGTTTAAATATTGGCGGTGTCCGTAAGCAAAGCTGTAAACATCAAACCGGTTTTGTTCCCTGTTGTCGGTAAGATATCGATGGTTTTCATTTAGATGAACGAAAGAGAGCAGGTCTTTATCCAAATGGTTCATCTCAAACTGCAGGTTATATCTGTAACGGTTTTGTAGCTTGCCACAAAACTCCAGGGCCGCATCCGATAATGGCCTTAGCATCAAGACTGATCGTAAACCGCTTCTGGCATTTTCACGATGACCAAACCTGACAGTCATAAAATCATGCTTTTGCCAAAATTTAGACAGCCATATCTCGTAGCCATAGCTAACACCGATAAAATCTAACTTTGACAATTTGATGGATTCAGCTTGAAACTGTGAGAGGAGTTTGCTGGCAATGCCCCGATTTCTACTTGGCTCTAAAGTAGCTATTCTAATAATACGTTTGTAAGTAAACTTGATTGCCTGCTTAAATCCGTTTTGGGCAGAAAGAGTTTGAGGAATCAGGTGTCCGTTTAATCTGCGTTTTCCTAACCAGATGGCATCTGTAAATTCATTATCGAGTGGTCCTTCATCCACGACAAGCAAGGCCGCATGAATAGTATCATGATGCTCAGCGACCCAGATTTCAACGTCTGGCGCATCGAGCAGATAGCGTAAATCATCGGGTGTGGTTCGATAGTGAGCCTGGGCTAGTAAGCTAAATAACTGTTGGGTTTTTAGAGTATTAATGATCAGGTCATCTCTATTCAACTTTTTAACGGATAGCTTAGAAATTTCGGGTATTTGTATCAGCTTATTAGAAGCTAAAAACTTCTGTGGAAAAAAAGTTGCAAATATAAATTGCTCAATAGGATCATTCGCTTCCCATCGGAAAGGGGTCTGTAGCTCAATCGTTTTGACAGAAAAGTTATGCTTGATCAAGTGATCTTGAAACTTAGTTAAAAATCCCATTCCGCTACCTTCATAACCATCAACAGTTGTAGCGATGATGAGTTTGTCCGATGACACCACTAATTTTTTAAGGACAGCTATCGGGATTGCTGCGGCTTCATCAATAACAACCAGATTCGAATCGGGCTTGCTATTCAAATATTCATCTGGAGGAAAAAACTCGACGTTAAAGTTCTGTTGTGTTTGGTTCCGATTTAAGCAGTCAAAAATGGCGCTAACATTTGCCTTGTTTTGTGAAATAACAGAAATAGTTACATTGTTAACACCTTGTTGAAATAATTGCGACAAGGCTAACCCAATTGATGTTGTTTTTCCTCTACCTCTATTTCCATGGATTACTATTACACCGTGTGTTTGTAATCTGACCAGATTTCCCACAGAGTCGATAATTAATTTTTGGACTGAGGAAGGTTGGTTGTTATGACTTATAGTTAATTCTTGGAAAAGTTTATATATTATTGTTTTTATTGAATTAATTTCTTTTTTTGAATCGATGTTTTGCTGTAAGTTACAAACGTGGTTAGTTTCGGTTTTACTTAGCTGTTCAATTAAGTAACAAATAAATCGACCCTTGATATCTGTTGGTCGATATGGGTATGAACAAAATCTGCTGTAATCAGGATCCGGATAATTGGGCCAGTCACAAACTGTTGGGGTCAGGAAAATAATCAAGCCGGGAGATTTTATCAGGCCGGCTAGCGCGCAGAAAATATCAGGATTAAACCCATCAAAGCAATTGTAGATGAGAACTGAATTTTCACTGCCCAAGTGATTTTCAATTTCTGATCGTTTTTTAGATTTTTCTATATATTTAGTTTTTAGGTTACCACTTAATCCTTTTTCCAGGCCATAGCAAACTATATTACCGACATGGCTTGGTAAATCGGCAAGTAATTCATGAGTGCAGTTTAGGCACCAATTTGTCTCGCCTTGAATATGGATGAGTTTACGTTGACGTTTCATTATTTCGCTGCAAATAATAACAAAACAGGATGGGTTAACTTTTAATTAAATAAGTTTTTACAAAGACCATGATTATGGTCTAAATCAGCCCAATTTGCACAACTGGGAGTCATTGCGAGTCGTCGAAGGCGACGCAGTTATCCATAATGTCTGGGTTGCCGCACAAGTTTATCCCCGAATAGGTGCTCACAATGACATTACTCACAATGAGTGTACTGTGAATAGCGCTTGCTTAATCTAGCAAATTAATCACTTCAGAATGGTTGCCTTGTCGGGCCAGTTGCAATGGCGTCAAACCTTCGGGTGTTTGATGGTGTTTGAAAGCATTTGCTTCAAGTAAATATTTAACTGAAGTAGTGCTTCCTTTCCAGGCGGCGAAGCTTAGTGCTGTCCATCCATCCTGGTTTGCCTTGTTTACATCCGCGTTATAGCTCAACAAAATCTTAACTATTTCTGGGTGATCATTCAAAACCGCTGCCATTAACGGTGAACGGCCATCATTGTCAGCCAAGTGAGGGCTGGCACCATGGCCAAGCAAATACTCAACCAGAGGTCGATTGCCTTTGATTGTTGCATTTAACAACGCTGTCCATCCCCAATTATTGCGGGCATTGACTCTGGCGCCTTGTTGAATCAGTTCCCTTGCAGTTTGATTGTCGGCATTAAGTGCCGCAACCATCAGCGCAGTGTTTCCTCTATTGTCGATCGGTGATTGTATGCTCTGAGATGATTGCCGGGTAGTGGAGGTTTGTTCAGTATTTTGGATTGTTGAAGTTTGTTCAATGTCATTGTCGTTATTGATAACCAGCTCTTCAACCGGGTTTAGCTTGGCGTCTATAGAAGAATGTTCAACCAGGGCTAAACTTTTATTTGGGTCTATTTTTGTTTGTTCTACATTAATAGTAGTTTGCTTTTGCGTTGCAGATTTTGCTTCGGCTACTTGAGTTTGTTCCACTTCACTTTCGTCAGCTTGATGGTCTTCTCCAGTAGCTGTACTAACAGGTTCTACCTTTGTAACCTCGGCCGCTTCAGGTTGTTCCGGATTAAAATCGTTCGCTTGTGGCGTATTGTCGGCTACAACATTATCAATGTTATCGGGAACTGGGGCTTGGTCGGTTGTCTGTTCTAACAACTTGGTTGTTTCTAACGCATCATTTTTGTCGGTATCAACAGCACTGATTTCATTAACATCTGGCGATTCAATGTTAATTGATTGGTAGTTTAGTTCGGAAATTTCTTCAACGGAACTACCTTGATAATTTGGCGTGTCAGAATCTACAGCGATTTCTGTGTTTAACTGTTGTTCGATTGATTCTTGGTCACTATTATTAGCCAGGCCTACTTCTAAGATTTCAACTGCAAAGTTCGAGTCAACTTTGTTCGGATCAGTCATTGTCAGTGATTCGCTTGTATCTATCTCTGGCTGGGGTGTATTTTCCAGTTTCTCTTCTGTGATGATGTCCGCTGGTTGGTTAACTGCATGTCCATTATTTGCAGGACTTGAATCTGTGATCGGGATGTCCGGAGTTTGTGTTGTTATAGGTTCATCACTAGCGATTGCACCAGTAATCAGCTGTGGCTCGTGCGAAGTAGGCGTTGTGTTCGACTGCTCAGGAGCCGCAGGTTCTGACATAGTTATTGCCTTTTGAAATGTTTGCAGGGAATCCCCTTGATTTAAATAATAGAAATATCCGCTGATAACAGTGATCAGGAATCCGGCTAAAAAGAGTTTTGGACCCTTGCGTTTTTTCTTAAATATATCCCGTTCACGAATATATTCTTTTTCTAGATCGCTTGACTGTGCTTTGATTTTGATAAACATTGGATTTGAATCAAACCGGCTTAAGGGTTTAACACTACAATTTCTACTGGTCGATTTGTCTGCCGCCCCGGTGATGTGCTGTTGTCGGTAACTGGCGATATGCGCGTCTTATCGATGTTAGTAAATGCTAACTCTTTAACAGCAATTTTATCTCTTGATGAAGCCTTTAAATTACTGCTATCAAAGTCAAAATGAACAGTCGGTAAGGTAATAATTAAGCCACGTTCACCTTCACTAATATTCACACACATTCCTTTAAATTATGTCGCTAACTGTTTGTTACTAAAGAGCATGTACCCTGTCAATAGCATCGTGACAATGATCAGAAAAATTCCGGAGACGAATTTACTGAGAGACTTTGTATACATACTTACCCATCTATAAAATGACTTGATTTAGTTGCTTTACTAAATCTAATGCTGATTTGTTTAACTCTCTTAACCAGCTTTTAGTTATCGCTTGCTCATTATACATGTTTGTTCAGAATTTTAAAAAAACTTTTAAATTCAAATGAATATATGCTTTTTATGAAGTCAGGTGAGAAAATACATTAACTCTATAAACATTATAATACTGCGTCTAATTCCGCACATAGATCTTCCGGGTTCTCAATACCCACCGAAAAACGAAACAATCCATCGCCGGCAAATCGGCGATAACGTTGTTCTGCATCATGGCTTAAGCGATAAGTAGAGTTCATTAACATCTGTGTAGGTATCCAGTAAATTAATGAACGATGATGACCGAGAGATACAGCATAGTGAATAAGTTGGAATTTTTGAATCATGCGTGAAGCAACTGACTCACCGGTCTCGCAGGTCCGAAAACTCAACATGCCGGAAAAGTTTTTCATTTGCCTTTTAGCCAAGTCATGTTGTGGATGGCTGACCAGGCCTGGGTAATAAACAGATTTAATTTTCTTGTGTTGCTCCAGAAACTTCGCGACCCGCATTGCTGTGGCTTCATGAGCTTGCATGCGCAAAGGAAAAGTAGCAGCACCACGCATAATTAACCAGGCGTTAAACGGTGATAGCACACCACCGTAATGAACGGTTGCTTCAAGGTTTAGAGCATCCAGATCCTGCTTTCGCCCAATCACTGCGCCGCCCATTGCATCGCCATGACCACCAATGTATTTCGTTAAAGAATGCACTACAAAATCGGCCCCTAAGGTTAGTGGCTTGGTAGCGGCTGGGGTAGCGAAGGTTGAGTCGACGACAACATCACGAACATTTTTATCACGTGCAAGTTTTACTATGGCTTCAATATCGCTCAGGCGCATGATCGGATTAGCCGGTGTCTCCAGCCAGATCATCTTAGTACTGGGTTCGATGACAGATGCAACCAGATCTAGATCAGACGTATCAACAGGTGTGACCTTAATGCCCCAGCGCGGCAAGCTGTCTCTAACCAGCTCTGCAGTGCCGACATAGTTAGTGTCTGAGATAATTAAGTGATCGCCGGCATTTAGACGGCCCGCCAGTAAAGCGTGTGATGCTGCCATGCCGCTGGCGTAGCACTGAGCGGCTTCAGCGCCTTCCATAGCGGCCAGTTTTGTGCCAAGTTGTTTAATAGTTGGATTAGACACCCGAGCATAAATATGGCCTTGGTAGTCTGATCTATTGTGAGCTGAAAACCCAGCTACTTGATCCGGACAAAATGTCGATGACATCACTAAATTGGGAGAAGAGGCTCGGCTGGCCGGATCAATAAATTCGCCGGCATGAATAGCCTTGGTTCGTTCCCCCCATTTGTTAGCATTAGATTTGTTCATTAGATTGCTGCTGGATAAATCTGTTATATAAAATATGGGCCATCATTAAGTCTAAATGGCCACCACCGCCGTTTTTAAATACCGTAATCTCGTCGTCATAGGACCTGCAAAATAAATCGTTGTTAACCGCATCGTAAAAATCGGCCTTAATATCATCGGCCGTCATAACGCCTTGTTTAATCGGTTGCACTATTTCTCCGACTATACCTAATGTCATACGCCGGGAATCAACAAAGACTGTACCTCGCCGGATTGTTTCATTGTCAGCTTCTCTAAGTTCTTCAGTGAAGGCGCCAATCAAATCAATATGTACCCCGGGTTTTAATAATTTACCTTTTACATAAGGTTGCGCCGTAGTCACAGCGCTACAAATCAGGTCAGCTTCTGGTATAGCCTCATCAAGTTCACTTATGGGTGTTACGGTTATTGCTTTTTTTGCGAGTTTATCAACAACTTGTATACAGCGATCTTGAGTCCGATTAAAAATATATATGTTTTCAATAGAAGGTCTAAGTGCGCAATGGGCTTCAATTAAATGCGGTGCCATGCCACCGGCGCCTATCATTAACATCGTTTTGATGTCTTTTTTAGCCAGCAAGTGAGTGGCCAGAGCTGAGTCAGTGGCTGTCTTAATAAAAGTCAGTGCGGTACCGTCTAAACAACATAACGCAGAACCGCTGTTTCCATCAAACAACGTGTATAGTGCCTGTATCGCCGGCGGACCATCCGGGTCGCGGTTTTGCGGAAAAATAGTAATATTTTTAGATCCAAGGTAATGACCCTTTTGCCAGGCCGTGCGCAAAAAGAAATGATTTTTTAAATCCTGGTACTCAGATTCAATAAGTAAATCTTCTATCACCTCAGTGGGTGTTTGATGTGCCTTTAACAGTTGTTCAACCAATTCAGGATAGGTAAAGAGACTATGTGCGCTGTCGGCATCTATATAATGCATGGTTAACTCTTGATTTCGCTTAAATTATCAGCACCGTTCAAAATAGCTTGATGAATATCCATATTGATATTGCCGCCGCTTAGAACGACTACCGTGGGTCCTGTAAGAGCCAGTTTGTCCGCCAGTATTGCTGCTATGCCTACAGAGGCGCCACCTTCAATAATTTGGCGCTCATGTAAATAGGCATGCCTGATTGCAGCAGCGATCTCAGCTTCACTGACCACGGCTGTTTGATCGACTAACTTTCTGACGATATTAAATGTGTAGTGATTATCAGGATGGATACCGCCGGCCAGCGAATCAGCAAATGTTGGTTCTTCATTGACTTCCACAATTGCACCGGCCTTTATACTGTCTATCATGGCCGGACCTTTTTCCATACTGATGCCGTATAGTTTAATTTTTGGCTTCAGTGATTTAATCGCAATCGCAATTCCTGAAATTAAGCCGCCGCCTGATAAGGGCACAACCACATTTTCAAGATCAGGTATTTGTTCAATTATTTCAAGACCCAGTGTACCTTGTCCGCAGATGATCTGCTTATGATCAAATGGTGGAAGATAGGTTGCCTGAGTTTGATCAATGTAATTCAAAGCTGCCAGCTCAGCTTCGTCAGCATTGTTTCCAGTAATAACAACTTCTGCGCCTAAATCCCGTATCCCGTTGACTTTATTCTCAGGCACAAAAGGGGACATGAAAACTTTGGCGGCAATGCCCAGTTGATTGGCTGCAAACGCTACTCCTCGACCATGATTACCCGACGATACACAGACAATGCCGGCTGACTTTTGTTCATCTGTAAGTTGTAACATGGCATTACTTGCACCGCGAATTTTGAAGCTATTGGTGATTTGCTGATGTTCAAGCTTCAAGTAGACTGGAATGTTAGCAAGCCTTGATAATTCACTGGATTGATTGACAGCTGTTTTTCTTATATAACCGGGTAGTCGTTGCTGTGCAGAAATTATATCTTGAATTTCAATGCTGTCTGGCATGGCAACAGACCCTAGCGATCATCCTGCCGCTTTAAGAAATCTTCAAATTCAGTTTCATAAAGCCCGAACAGTGCCAGGGCCAAGCCAAAAATAAGCGGCCCATAGATCAAGCCTAATAGACCGAAGACCTGCAAGCCGCCAATTAGGGAAAAGAAAATCAACAAGGTATTCATGCCGGAATTACCCTGCATCACCAGTGGCCTGACGAAATTATCAATCGAACCGATTACAAGAACACCCCAGCCAATCAAGAAAAGCCCCCATTGCCATTCATTGGTTAGCAATAGATATATGGCAGCCGGCAGCCATATTAAAGCAGTACCAATCATCGGAATAAATGAGCTAAAACCCATCATCATGCCCCAGAACAACCCTGGAAAACCGACCAGCCACATAGCAAATCCACCCGCGATCCCTTGCACCAAAGCAGTAATAAAAGAGCCAAGCATTGCTGATTTGGCGACACTTTCGATTTCCACCAGCAACCGGTCTTCCTGGCTGCGAGACAATGGAATAACATGACGCAATTTTTCCACCAGGTAATCGTGGTCACGAAGTAAAAAGAACAATACAAACAACATCAGCATAAAGCTGGTGATTACCTGGGTGACGTTGCCGACTAATGCGGCGCTGATATTAAGTACACCGCTACCTAACTTAGAAATTGCACCGCCGGCCTGTTTCAAAATCATCTGGGTATTTATTTCTTCAAAAGGATAAACCTGATTAACGGCGGTGATGACTTTTTGCACATAAGGGTGCTCCAGCAGAGCTTCGGCTTTACCTTGATTTATCCATTCGTAAGTCGTTTTTGACAGTACCGCAGCTTGCTCAACAATTGCACTGACCATGAATGAAAGTGGAATGAGAATAATTACTGTCAGTAAGATACAGGAGAGAACCGCGGCTGTATTGGGCTTGTTGCCAAGGCGCTGCTCTATTTTGTGATGAAAGGGTAAGCACAGCAATGACATAATAAAAGCCATAACGATTGGGTTGGCATAGGGTTTGATTAACAAAAACACCCCAAAAAATGCAATAACCACAGCTGCAATCAGCAACCAGTGCTGAATCCGAAAATTGAATTTTTTATGCTCGTCGCTCACGATGATAAGTTAGTTTTAGTAAGCGCCTATTCTAACCTAACAATTGGCCGAAACCACTTACAGATGCAGTAGAACCCGCTTGACGCAAGGCTTGCCAGAACATGGCCTGATTGCTGGTGATAACGGGTATGCCCAGCTCTTTTTCCAATTGATCAATGATGGGCACCACCGGCAGGGCGGTGCAGGCCAGAAAGATGCCCTCGGTAGTAGCAGTTACAGCTGATTTGGCTGTATCAATTATCGATTGATGACTGAGTCTGCCTATATCTCTATCATCTTCAATGCCAAGGTAATACAGGCTGTTAATATTCAAGCCTTGATCTGAAAAATAATGTGCCAGTGATTCACTCACTGTTTTGATATAGGGCGCTAACAAGGTAATGTTATTAATATTAAGCATTTTGAAGCCTGCAACTGCAGCAGTCGTAGGTGTAACTACGGGTGTGCCTGGTTTACCCTTGCTGACTGATTGTTTGACTTTATCGTCTCCGATCACGGCGGATGCTGAGGTGCAGGCATAAACAATTGTATCCAGGTTGATATTGGGCAAAATTAAACTCGCGGCCTGGGTCAGCTTGGGTTGCATTGCATAAAGATTTTCTCGGGTTGTCGGATTAATAAATTCAACCCGGTTGACGAAAATACCGATGCGCGGACTCGGGCGCATGAGATAAAAATCCTGCTCTACAGTCAGATCGGTTGATAATGAAATTAAACCGATTTTGTGATCAAAATTAGCATCGTCGAAATCTAGCTCATGCGTGCAGGATGTAATAGTGAAAGACATAGTTACGATAGATGTTGCCCGAGTCGGTCTAAAAAGGATAAACAGTTTTCAAGTTCGGAAATTTCAATAAATTCATCGGGTTTGTGCGCCTGAGAAATATTTCCGGGTCCGAATACAACACTATCGATACCTATGCTTTGAAAATAACCGGCATCAGTGCCAAACGATACAACATCGTAACCCTGTTCTTCTGAGATTGATTCGATCATTTGAATGGTTGATGAGTCTTTGTCAATGGCCAAACCGGGAACCAAGGATTTCACATCGGTCACGATGTTAGCTTGTGGACAGTGCTTTTTCATTTCAGGTAGTAATACACTCTGACAATACTGTTCAATCTCGTTGAGAATCTCGGTTTCATCGTCACCTGGAACAGGACGTGTCTCCCAATCGAATTCACAAAACCCGGCGATAGTATTTCGAGACGATCCGCCTTTAATTGTGCCGATGTTAAATGAACAATAGGGCGGGTCAAACATTGAATCCAAATCTGCTTTTTGTTTTTGTTGTTCTGCTTTTTCTAGAATGAAATTAATCATTTTGACAGCATAATGAACCGCACTTACGCCCATATCAGGTCTGCTCGAATGTGCTTCAAAGCCGGTGATCCTGGTTGTGATTTCATTGCCGCCTTTATGACCAGCTATAATTTTCATGCTGGTCGGTTCGCCAATAATTGCACAGCTGGGTTTTTGAGGATTATCTTTAAGCCATTGCGATAAACGGTTGGCACCGTAACCACCGGTTTCTTCATCATAAGTAAAACCGAGCTGAATCGGGCGCTTTAAACCTTGTGCTTGCCAAACCGGAACTGACGCTAGGCAGCAAGCCAGGAAACCTTTCATATCAACTGAGCCGCGACCGTAGAGTCGGTTGTTTACTTCAGTTAATTCAAACGGATCTGTCGACCATTGTTGTCCGGTGACATGCACCACGTCTGTGTGTCCGCTCAACATCACGCCATCACCATTTTTAGGGCCAATAGTGGCAAATAAATTTGCTCTGTTTTGGTCTTCAGAGAAAACCAGCTCAGCTTGGATTCCATGATGTTCAAGATAATCAACCATGTAATTGACCATCGGCAGGTTAGTTTCCCCGGACATTACCGCAAAGGAAACCAGCTCTTTTAGAATTTCTTTTGTATTATCCAGTTGGGTTTTCATACTCGAACATCAACATTCAGTTAAAGACTAATACTATAATCCTTAATCAAATTTGTTTGTTGTTAAATCTATGCCACAAGAATATATCAATAATCTACAAACACCTGCATTATTGCTCAACAAAAATATTCTAGAAAGAAATTGCCAGGCGATGCAGCAACGTATTTCATCGTTTGGGATTTTGCTCAGGCCGCATATGAAAACGGCCAAGTCTATCGATATATATAGGATTGCGACCAAGACTGGCTTTGGGGGTATTACGGTTTCGACACTTACTGAGGCAGATTATTTTGTAACCAATGGTGTCACAGATATTCTTTATGCAGTTGGAATCGTGCCGGATAAGCTTAGGCAAGTCGCTGAGATTATATCTAAAGGTGCCGATTTAACCCTGATTACAGATAATGAATCTGTTATCAGTGCTTTAAACAAATCTGCCAGGGAGTTAGACCTTGAATTAAAAATGTTGATAGAAATAGACTCAGGCGGATGCAGGGGTGGAGTGCTGGCAGATTCTGAAGATTTAATAGCACTCGGCCGTGCTATTCAGCAGGCATCAAACATAGAATTTTCAGGTGTTATGACCCATGCAGGCCATTCATATCATTGCCGGTCGACCGATAAGATTGTCAGCATCGCAGAACAGGAACGTGTATGCGTAGTTGATGCGGCCCACCGACTACAGAGTGAACTGGGTTTGACCAGCCAGATCATTAGCACAGGTTCTACACCAACAGCCACTTATGCAGAATCATTTAGTGGTTTGACTGATGCACGTCCGGGTGTTTATATGTTTGGTGACATCGATCAATATTTCATCGGCAGCTGTCAGCTGGAGGATATAGCCATTACGGTATTAACTACTGTTATTGGGCATAACAAAAATGCTAACAGAGTATTGATTGATGCCGGTGGGTTAGCGCTTTCGAAAGACATTAGTGCAACTGAGTTTTCTAACCATACGGGTTATGGTTGGGTAGCAGATTTATCAGGTAAAGTTATCGATGGCCTATATGTAGAAAGTGTACATCAAGAACATGGTTTGATAGCCAGTTCCGACGGTCCAGTTTTGAATTTTGATCGATATCCCGTTGGAACTAAACTAAGAATTTTACCGATACATGCATGTATGACTGTTGCAGCGTATGAACATTATCATGTTCATAACAATCAAAATAATGTTATTGATCAGTGGTCGCGAGTTAATCGCTGGTAGTACCTTTAATCCGGGTTTAACTTAGCAGGCCGACTTTGGCCGGTTCTCGATATTCTTCAAAAATGCATAAATGTTCAGTGATGTCCTTTTGCAGCATTGATATTTTATACATATTAAAGCAGGGCATTAAATTAGCCAGTGTGCGTGTTGAATAACGCGGGGACGGGTGTGAACGGTCATTGCTGAAATTAGTGCAGGCCACAACATTGTCTGTTGAAAAAGTATATTGAGCAGGGGTCTTGCTGATAAATTGGCTGCTGGAATTAATGAAATATAACAACGTGTCTTCGTGTGAGTAATTGGAAATAAAATCCATTAGGTGAACGATATTGTCTCGGTTCATATAACTGAGCTGATCCCAGAGTATTACAAGGTCAAGTTGATAGTCATAAGGGTGAGCAAATTGGAAAATTTCTTGATAACTCTGCAAATCCAAGTAGTCGTCTTTATACGGTTGGATTACCTCGCTGAACAGGTCAAACAAACGATAGTTGCAGGGCCATTGCTGAAAGAACTGCATGGTTTTACTGCGCGGCGTACTGAGGTCAAGAATATAGTATTTTGTAAGATTAAGCCTGTCGAAAATATTTTGAATGATCGGCAGGCATAATGATTTATTTTGCCAATGACCCGGGTTAACTCCTCGTTGTTCTCCGGAACCCAGTGTGTAACGATTTGAAGTGCTCGTAGGTTGGGTAGCCGAGCCGACAAGGCCGGGTTGAGTTTTGATCAAAGATTCAGATTTCGGACGACGGCTCAACAACTATCACTATCTTCAATAATACATCTCCTGGACATTTTACATGCCCAGGAAAATTCTTGGTTATACTTTTGACGTCGGTAACTAAGCTTTGGCAGCACTTTCTATACTGGACTGATTTTTGTCAGTGACTGGTGCAGTGCCGTTAGTTTTGGGTTTTGTGTCGGCAGGGGCCTTCGCGCCTGCAAGTTTCTGTTCCTGCATGTCAATGCCGCCGCGGAATTGGCATCCGTCCTCAAGCACTACTCTAGGTGCTGCAATGTCACCTTTAACCTGGCCGGAGGGTTTTACTCTAACGATATCGGCGGCCTGTACTGTGCCGGAAACTTTGCCTTCGATCTCAACCGATTTGGCACTAACATCTGCATCAACACCACCCTGATTGCCCACCGTCAGCGTATTATTGGGTAAGGAGACACTGCCCGCTACTTGACCATGGATAACCAGATCTTCATTACCGGCAATGTCGCCGTTAATACGAATGCTGGGGCCGATTGATGCCATTTGAGCTGGACGTGAAGAGCCGCCGCTGCTGGGTGCAGCAGAAGGTTGCTCAAGAGAAGGGCTATTTGCACCTCCTGGGCGCAATGATGTTGGTGTCGAATTTTCAGAATTTTCGTGTTTCTTAAACATACTAACAATTACCTTTAATTAAATCACTTAACTTATTGTTTTTATTATTATAACCTTGGACCTCAAACTACTTGATAACCATAGAGAATAATCTACTCACCAACAATGGTCAATTAAAAATTTTGAAATCTCTGATTTCTCGACAATAGACCTGTAAAGGGGATGATTTATAATTGACATTTTAGCGTTTTGGCAACAATCTTAAGTCTTACATATATCTAAAGTCAGTGATGAATTTTTTAGTAATCATGTCAGATGAGCACCGCAAGGATGCGATGGGTTGTGTCGGACATAAATTAGTTAAGACACCTAATCTGGATAAATTGGCAAATCAACAAGATAATCCTGATCGAACAGTATTAAGTGAGTATCATGATGCTGGCTCAACAACAGGCGCATTTATGATTCGTTGGGATAAATGGAAATTTGTCTATTATGTCGATCAGGTGTCACAGTTGTTTGACTTAGATAATGATCCTCATGAGTTAAATGATTTATCCAGTGATCAAAGTTATAAAGATATTTTGGCTGAAGCGGAAAAACGCTTAAGAACCATCTGTGATCCTGAGCAAGCGAACCGGGACTGCTTTTCAGATCAGCAAAAACGTATAGAAGAATTAGGCGGTTTGGAGGCCTGCAAAAATTCCTTTGTCTTTAACCATACACCAATACCTAACACCACTACCTAGATTATGATTTTTGACCGATTACACAAAACATGCCTAGTGATATTGATAACATCTGCGTGTATTTGTTCAGCATTTGCACAAGAAAGCTCACTCAACCTTGAAGAAATTGCCGCTGTACGCGCTAAAGCCCATCAAGACCGTTTCAAAAAATACATACTAAAAAAGCTGGAGGTTTATAGTTTGAATAAGAAAAAAAAGGGGCTGTGCTTGGATTTTGTCGGCAAATCTGACGGCTTATATGAATCCATGTTCAACGGCGGACCGTTGATGGTTGATCTTGCCAACTGCGGCGAAGAGGGCGATTTTATCGATGGGCGCATAAAAGCAGTACAAATACTCGATCCCCGCGAACAACGCAGGGGGCTATCTGAGGAACAAGTCGAACAGGTCATCACCGAAATAAACGAACTGTTTGCAGATAAGATCTATGATCCTGAGATTCAGCCATAAGCATCGATTAAGAAAACAAACATTGGCTGCTCTAGGTTTTTTCAATTTCTTGCGGTACGTTATTTTTTATTGCGTCGCTCAATAGCTGCTAATTAGATAGTTCACTCTTATAATTGATTGTGGACCTACTTATTAGCTTGACTATAAATTATAATTTAAAGACAAATCCAATCGCAGGAGAAACAGTTGAAGTTATTTAAATTTTTTATAATTCCGATAATTGTTTTAGTTTCTAGTTGTACAACCATTCAACAATCAGAACCATTCACAAGCGAAGATGTTGCGAATGTGGTCTTGGCTAAAAATTATTCGAAGGAAAAAGGGCCAGAAGGAGTCACAACTGAATTTAACCTGGACGGATCGATATATGCAATTTTCTCATTCAAGTCCGATAAAGTGATTAAAGGTCGAACGAATCACCATACAGCTCGTGTCTCTTACTACAAACAAGATGAATTGGTTTATGAAAAAGAGCATGCATTTGATATTAAAAATAGCATTTGGTATGCGTGGATACCTACATATGCAATAACTTTCAAAGAGGGTGATTACATAGCTAAATTCTATATTGATGAAAATTTTATAGACTCAATAGGGTTTAATATAAGCATTGACAACTGATGTGTTTTTGTTTGAATCCGCCTACACTTGATTTTGGAATCAAACATATAGGCCTTTTAGAACAAAATTATTAGGGGAAATCACGATGATAAAAATTCTTATCGCTGGACTTACTTCAATATTAATTACAACAGCATATTCCGCTCCAAGTAGCCCTGATTCAATAGAGGTTATTTCACCGCAAGTTCAGAAATTATTAGGCACGTGGAAAGGTGATGTTGTTTTTAATAATGAACACAGGTATTGGACGATTGTCAAAAAGCGAGACTATTCGGCTTATTATGAATTTAAAGTATGCGATGTGGATAATAAAAATTGCAAAGAATGGGAAGAAGAGGCTGCTTGGAATGCAGATGAAAACTTTTTTTACTCAATTTTCACTGTTGATGAAAATGGTAATCCAGAAGGCTTTGTATATAAGTATGAGTTTCTCGATAACGGTTGCGTTGATTACTTGATGGTCGCGTCAAGTTTTAAGGAACACACTGAAAATAGTGGAAAGACATACACTACAGATGATTATATTAACAACTATAGATTTAGTGAATGTAAAGTCCAGTAGTTGAATAATCTGCGTCTTCAGTTCATTTTTCAATTAAAATATTCAGCTCATAATTTAATTAAAGAATGTATTGTAACTCTTTTTTTTTAAACGACTTTATAGAAATAAAATTACCATCCGTCAATTAAAGAAGAGTCTGAACAAGTGTTCTTAAGAGAGTATCGCGAATTGAAACTGACGCCGTAAATGGGGGGTATTTCATGAAACTGAAAATACAGTACGCTAAAAGAAAATCAGAGAAATATTGCCGGGTGTTATTGCCGATTATCCTCTAGTCAATAAATAATCGTCGAATTTGAAATCCCGCTTTGACGCGACTGTTACATGCTCCATTAAAGGATCTTGAGGATTTAATAACAATCATCGAGGGTACCGATAAAGTTAATGTCTCCATCGACATTAACCAATTATCTCCCAGCGATTGGGTTCCTTTATCTAAATATTAAACTAAATCCTAACTCATCTAATGGATTATCTTTCGGGGGCTAGATCAGACGTGCTGTCAGCGTAAAATTCAACTTCATTTAAGTTGGGAAGTGCAGCTAAAGCATAAGTTTAACTTATGTCTATGGGGATAAATTTGTTAATTGTCAGTCTGATACTTGAGCGGCATACTCCTTTTCAACTGATGTTGAATATTTTGGCTATGCTCAAGACGCCATTACTGAATGTTATCAGTGATGCGAATAAAAACAGGTCAATGAGATTTATTACATGGCAATAGATCATTGTGGCATCAAATTGTTGATAAGTAAGTGAATCGATTGGATCAATTTTAGTCATGTTGATCTGGGACGCTCAATTCAGAGAGATCATACCAGCAACAATGCTTAGAGTGTGAAGTCGTAGAGTGCGGTGAATCGAATCGTTCGATTCAAGCAATCAACTCAGGATAGGTTGCGCAAACACATAGGTTTTAATGTATGCGCAATATAATGAATACAGATTTTTCAAATGATGAAATTTACTGGGAATTAGGCGATGAATGATAGAGAGACACAAAAACTTCTTTCGGGATTATCAGGGCAAGGTCGAAACAAAAGAATATCCCGGCGCGAATTTATGCAAACGGCCATTGCGATGGGAACAACAATGGCTGCGGCTTCTTCACTATGGTCAACAGGTGTTGAAGCTCAAACCCCAAAACCAGGTGGCAAATTCAGAATTGGTAAGGGCCACGGACAGACCACAGACTCGCTAGATCCGGGCACTTGGGAAAATGGATTTGCAGCTGGACGTGGTCACGGTTTATATAACTACCTGACTGAAATCAGTAGTGATACTTCGGTGGTACCGGAATTGGCTGAAAGCTGGGAGGCATCGTCTGACGCTGCGACCTGGACATTTAAATTACGAAAAGGAGTGACCTTCCATGATGGTAGAGCGTTAACGGCTGAAGATGTCGTAGCATCGATTAACCATCATCGCGGTGAAGACTCACAGTCGGCGGCCAAGCCTATTGTGCAGCCGATTACAGATATTAAGGCGGATGGAAAAAATACGGTTGTGTTTAGGCTGGAGGCCGGAAATGCGGATTTTCCTTTTATCGTTTCTGATTATCATCTGGCCATAATGCCTGCCAAAGATGATGGCACACTGGATTGGCAATCCGTAAATGGAACCGGGGCCTATATGCAAAAGCATTTTGAACCAGGTGTACGGCTAGACCTTGAAAAAAACCCAAATTATTGGAAGGCTAATCGCGGTCACTTTGACAGCATCGAAATGATTGCCATTATCGATCCGGTAGCAAGAACCAATGCATTGGTCTCCGGAGAGGTGGATGCCATTGACCGGGTAGACCTCAAAACCGTTGCGCTATTACAGCGCCACTCTGGGTTAAATGTTCATCAAGTCACTGGGAGTCAGCACTTCACATTTCCGATGAGAACCGATATTGCGCCTTTTGATAATGTGGACGTACGACGCGCTTTAAAGTATGCAATAAATCGCGAAGAAGTGCTCAGCAAGATTCTCCAGGGTTACGGCTCTATCGGTAATGATCACCCAATCAGTCCAGCGCAACCTTTTTACGCACAAACACTTGAGCAAACGCCTTACGATCCAGAGCGTGCTAAAGAACATTTAAAGAAAGCCGGCATGGACTCATTAACCGTTGATCTGCATGTGGCCGACGCTGCCTTCGGAGGTGCTGTCGATGCCGGTGTACTGTATGCGGAACATGCAAAACCGGCAGGTATCACGATCAATGTTGTTCGAGAACCGAATGATGGCTATTGGTCAAATGTCTGGTTAAAGAAACCATTTTGCGCGTGCTACTGGAATGGTCGACCAACCGCTGACTGGATGTTTGCGACCGCTTATGCAGCAGGTGTACCCTGGAATGACACGGCCTTTGAGCACGAGCGTTTTAACGAATTACTGGTAACTGCCAGAGCAGAACTGGATGCAGCAAAGCGCACTGAGATGTATTTTGAAATGCAAAAAATCCTCAATGAAGAAGGTGGTACAGTCGTTCCCATGTTTGCCTCTTATGTATTCGCCACTTCCGATAAAATCGGTCATGAGGCAACCTTTGCATCGAATTACGATTTTGATGGTGAACGCCAAATGGAACGTTGGTGGTTTAATTCTTAACAATCTATATGCCTTCAAGGGCCAGTATGTTGATACTGGCTCTTATTTAACGTAGAAATTGCTGGTATTAGTTAGTCGTTATAACTAAATTCGTCTGAGGCAAGTGCAACCAGCCATTCGTGAAAGGCCCTCGCAGCGGGTAAATCAGGACGGTGTAAGATAGACCAATAGGTGCTACTCGTGGGTACTTTCAGATCAAGGGGTACCGTTAGTTCTCCTGTACTAATACTATCTTTACATAGCACCCAGGATCCAAGCGCTACGCCAAATCCATTTCGAGCTAACTGATAGGCGAAAGCCTGTGAATCCACATAATGCTTTAATGCGCCTTCCAGCGGAGGGATTCCAATCGCGTGGGCCCAATCTTCCCAATGATCTTGAACAGGTCGAACACGGATAAGACTTTGCTGTTCAAGTGAGGCAAGATCCGTAATTGCGGTTGCAGTATTCGGAGCACACACGGGAAACATGAAATCTTCCGCTAATTGTACATTGTTCTCGTATCGCGAATCTTCAAGCCCTCGGCGAATTTCCACCATGGCTGTTGACGGATCGAACTCGCTGGGCCACAGGGCGGTGGAGAAATTCAGTGAAATATTCGGATGGGCCTCGATAAATGTTGGTAATCGGGCGTTAAGCCAGCACACAGCAAGTGCATTGTTGCATTTCACTTCAAGGACTGATGCGGTTGCTCCTAAGTCGTTGGTGAGGCTTCGTTCAAGTAAAGCCATACCGGCAGTAACGTTTACAAAAAGATGGCGTCCTGCATCGGTCAGTGAGACACCACGCGGTAAACGATTGAATAGTTTGTAATCCACGTGATGTTCAAGCAATCTAATCTGTTGGCTGATAGCCGCTTGCGAGAGATTTAATTCGTCTGCCGCGCGAGTAAAGCTTTGAAGTCTCGCCGCTGCTTCAAAGCTCCTCAGCCAGTTAAACGATACTGCCATTACAATTTACCCAAGATATAAGTATCACTTATATCTTAGCCCCAAGATTTGTTGATTGTCCAGTCACCCATAGCACGTCATATTGATAAGCAATGTACTGTAAGTGTGAATTTGAATTCGATAGATCCAGAACTTACCTATATGGTTAGTCTATTCAATAGATAGGTTTTATATGTTCATTTTGATAAATATTAGAATACTTGAATATTGTCATGGCTCTATGTTTAAACTGCAATGATACTTTATTTAACCGCTTCCCCCGATTACGGAGTATTTAAAGAATGAATTCAATTAAAGGTAATAATCTGTTGGTCATCATCTCTGATGAACATCGCAAAGATGCAATGGGATGTGCAGGCCATCCTATCGTTAAAACACCGAACTTGGATGCATTGGCAGCCCGGGGTAGCCTATATGAGAATGCTTATACTCCTTCACCCATGTGTGTACCGGCACGTGCCAGCATAGCCTGCGGTCAATATGTTCACCAGATCGGTTGCTGGGATAGTGCCACACCTTATCACGGGAAACCTAAAAGCTGGATGCACCATCTACGTGACCGGGGAGTAGAGGTCACTGCCATCGGAAAACTGCATTTTCGTTCAAGTCAGGACGATAACGGCTTTACCGAAGAACTTCTTCCCATGCACGTGGTAGGCGGCATAGGTTGGCCTGTTGGTCTATTGCGCGAGAACCCACCAGACTTTCAATCCGCACCTGAGCTTGCCGCAGATATAGGATCAGGCACAAGTGCATATACCGACTATGACCATGCTATCACCGAGACCGCTTGTGATTGGTTGCAAGCTCACGCAAACACATCGAATCCCTGGGCAGCGTTCGTTTCCCTGGTTAGTCCACACTATCCACTGACAGCACCCAAAGACTATTACGATCTTTATGATGCTGCTACCGTTGACTTACCAATTGCCCATGATCAAGCATTGCGGCCGCAACATAGTGAATTGAGAAACATCGCTCGATTTTTTGACTATGACAGGTATTTCGATGAGCGAAAATTACGTGAAGCTAAGGTGGCCTATTATGGTTTGACTACCTTTATGGACAATTGCGTTGGGCGCGTCTTGTCAGCGCTTGATAAAGCAGGGCAGGCGGAAAACACGGTTGTGGTTTATATTTCTGATCACGGTGACATGCTGGGTGATCAAGGATTTTGGACCAAGCAAGTGATGTACGATGCATCGGTGGGTGTGCCCATGATTGCAGCGGGTCCGGGAATCCCGAAAGGAAAGCGCGTCAAAACGGGTACTAATTTAATCGATCTGGCGGCAACCGCCATTGATGTAACAGGTGTTCATGATGGGCAAGCGCGTTCAGTTTTTCCAGGTGAATCGTTGCGATTGATCGCGATGAAAGAAGATGATCGAAATCGTACTGTTTTCAGTGAGTACCATGACGGGGGTTCGACTACCGGTACGTTTATGGTGAGATGGGACGAGTGGAAGTTTGTCTATTATGTTGGTCATGATCCACAATTGTTCAATCTAATCAATGACCCACATGAATTAAATAACCTCGCATATAAAGGTGTAAGTGATCCTGAGATTCTCACAGCCTGGAAAGAAGGGGAGCGCAGATTGAGAGCAATTTGTAATCCCGAAGACGTAAACGCGCGGTGCCTGGTAGATCAAAAGCGTAAAATTGAAGAACTTGGGGGTGTTGACGCATGCAAGAATGCCTACATGTTCAATCATACACCGACACCCAATGAGCAACGTGCAATTGAAGAAGATTCGGCCTTGTAGTACCGGCTCAGAAAGCGATCAAGAACGTAATTAATGTAACTGCTCCAATTCAGCATAGTATGCTTTTGTAGTTACATGTTCTGGCATGTGATGTCTTTTACGCCAAGCGTGGACGAATTAGTATTCAAGAGTTATAGGATCAAGTGAATTCATGTAGTTGCATAATATTAATTCTGGTTTGTATTATTTACTGACAGGCCAAGGAAAAATATCTAGGGTTACATTTCAGCATTATGATGAAAATAACAGCGTCAATCCGATGGAGTGGGAAAACATGATTTTATACGGTCAATATGTGATTGATAAAAAATTAATTAAAATAAAGCGCGCTTAGTATATGTTTTTACATCAATATGAGTGATATCCTTTAGCTAATAGTAGTGCAAATAAATACTAGGATTTTTAAAGTTTAGTGAAAACGCATGATAAAAAATTAAACTTGGAAAATGGCGAAGCAGGGGAAGTTAATGGCAAATCCAATTCATCTATCGACCGAGGTTTTAAGAAACTAACCAAACAAGTCAACCAGATAGCCGATAAGCTTTTCTACTGGTTTGTTTTCTTTTGCAGCTTAGTCCTATTAATAGTTTGGTTAACAGCTGATTAATAAGTGCATCAGAACAGAGACAAATACATAATTCAAACAAACTCGATAATCAACCGGAAAATATTATGCTTTTAAAAAAACAAGAATGGAAATCAATGACCCCATTAGATAAAGCCACATACATAGCACAAATACTTGCACCATTCTCATTATTAATCACAGTGATCTTTGCTTGGTTAGGCTGGCAAGAAGCAAGGAAGTCGAGGGAAGAGCAGCTAAATTACTTCATAGCGCAGAATTCACCTGATGTAGTACTTAGTGATGTTAATATAATTCCTCATTCTCAAGAGAAAGGAAAAAAGTTATTTCAGATAACACTCGATAATGTTGGTGGTTCAAATTCAAAGAATGTTTGTATTACAGTAAAGAGACCAGGTGGTACTGAAAAGAAAGATGAATATTTAAATACTTGTGATCAAGGACATTTATTTCATAATCTAAGTCTAAAAAAGGGAGCCAGGTCGAACCTTAGTATACTTAGAGCTGAGTCTTTTGAAGATGATTTGGGTTTTATTCCTGAATCGGCTTCTATATATAATGATGAAGATGCTGCACAATTTAAACTTTCCAATGTCGCAGCTTTAATATCAATCTACTATGAAGGCTTTTTTGATGATGGATATTGGCAAGGTTATTCTATTAGTTTCTCTCCCGAAAAAATCACAAAAAAGGAAGGTAGTCATTTAACCAGGCACTCTACAATGACATTCTTTATAAAATGATGCTAATAGTGAAAATAAGAGCCTATGCAAATGTTTGGTTTCATAGATTGATTAACTAATCGTATAGTCGTCAAATTAAGTGTGAGTTATAAAATAACTCACACACATAATCCTATGTGTTTAATTCAACGATAATTACTTTAAATTTTAATGCATCGTGATAGCTAATAATGTTGCAAACTTTGCTGTCTAAAATTTTATAAATTAGTGGACATCAGAATAACCTTAAAATATCATGTCTACTAAATCGATTTCTGGTCCATTAATAGACACGTATTCTACAATTCGAATTAGGAGACACATTGCGAATGAGTTTATTTGGTTATGCCAGAGTTTCAACCAGTCAGCAATCGTTAGAAATACAAATCAATGCACTTAAAGAAGCAGGTGTAAAACCTGCTCGTATATTCACAGATAAATCCAGCAGTAGTCATAACTAAGCGAAACGGATTGGGTTTGCTGCGAGTTAAAGTAGTAGAGGGCGATGTAATTTTAGTCAAAAAGTTGGATCGGCTTGGTCGTGATACGGCAGATATGATTCAGCTTATAAAAGAATTTGACGAGATAGGTGTGGCCATTAGATTTATAGATAATGGCATTAGTACAGAAGGGGCAATGGGTAAAATGGTGGTTACTATTCTTTCTGCCGTAGCCCAGGCTGAACGACAACGTATCCTTGAACGTACCAACGAAGGTCGGATTGAGGCCAAAGGCATTAAATTTGGCCGAAAACGAAAAATAGATCGAGATAGGTTCGCTGATTTACGTAGTAAAGGACTTGGTGCGACTGAAATTGCTAAGCAAATGAGGATCGGTCGTTCAACAGTATACAAATTGTTACACGAAAATCTCAAATAAATTATATTCTCAATTGCTGAATTCTAAATAACAGAAAAAATTAACTTTATTAACGTACTTGTAGGTGATACTCCATGAATAATTTAGGCTTGAAGCTCATAACCATTATTTTTCTATGTTTATGCTCACCGCTGTCCATAGCAGCATGCCCTGATAATTCAGATAAAACGGGCTTATCAATATCTTATTTTTTATCTGTACCTGATCCATGGACGGATCAGGCCAGTAATCTTCAAGAGGCGGTAAATTGTTTAATAGCTGATGCAAGATATACTGAGCTTGACCTTGAAGGCAGACAAATAAGCATTTCAGATTCAATAATATTTCCTAATACTGAGATTTCACTTTCTCCCAAAAAGATAGTGAATGGTCGAATTAACCTAACGACTAGTTTTGCATCCCCCCAACAATTTAAGTATGCATTTAGCTTTGGGAGCGTTAATCAGCAGATTAATAATTTTGAGTTTAGAAATGTTTCAATTAGAGCCCAAGGAATAGGAAACGGAATTTTACTGCCAAAATATTACGTAAACTTTGTCATAGATAATGTGACAGTCGATAAGCCGAAAACCTTTGGAATAAGGAGTAATTTTGATGGACAAGGAAAAGGTCATGAGCTAAGGATATTAAATAGTAAAATTGTCGGAGGAAAATTCACAGACCCTATAAATAATAGAGCAACTTGTATTTCTCTAAGCAATCCAGATGCAAAATTCCAAAACAACGTACTCGCTTATTGCAAAATAGGCATAGAACTATCTAATGGTGCACAACTAATTCAAGGTAATCACATTTATTCTGGATATGGCGCAGATGCTAATAATCCATCCTTAACAGAACATGGTACATGTATTGAATTAAATGAATTGAATCCTTTAAAACCTGAATCAATAACTATTACTGGTAATTATTTAGATCAATGTAGAACCAAACTGAATTTTGTTAAGAACCTTAATATTTCTAACAATTATTTTTTGGTCAGGGCGAGTAATGCTGCAAATTTTAATTTCATAGAAATTTCTGATGCGGATTATTCAAGCTTGGTTTTGACATCTAATATAGTGGAGGACAATCATGTTGAAACTCCCAACAAAACTAACTTTATAAAGATACTAAGCAGTGCCTCTGCGATAAATCAATCACAGGTAACCTTTGACAATAATATTTTCGACGAAGTTATAAATGTTGTCTCGACTAATACTGTTAGAAGATATCCATCAAGTAATCAATATCATGCGTATTTTGACCAAGAGTTTCCTTTCGGTTGTAAAGTGAGAAATCATACTGTTCTATCTATTACCCCCAAAAACCTTGAAGCAAATACAACTTGGGACATTGGGCACGTAGAAACATCAAAGAATATTGTCCGTATCGATGTCGGTGGTGGCCATCATGGTGCAGAATACTTCGAAGTTTCTGCATATTGCGAATATGATTAATTTTTTCTAATTGATGTTAAGAAAGATAAATCTTCTTAGCGTACGTTTTCGTTCCGTTGGACTTCAGACCCCATTAATAAAGGAATTCGACAATATGGGTGTGGCAGTTAAATTTCTTAATGATGGGATATCAACTGAAGGATCGATGGGTAAAATGGTTGTTACGATATTGTCAGCTGTGGCTCAAGCTGAGAGAGAACGAATATTAGAAAGAACAAACGAAGGTCGTATAGATGCACGTGCAAGAGGCGTGGTTTTTGGTCTGTTTCCCGTCAAAGGATAAGGAACCAAATAACCGGCGTGCATTCAAACCTAATAAAGTTTTCATGCGACAGCTTTATGTAGCAATGAGTCGTCCTAAATATCTTCTGTGTTTAGCAATTCATTCAGATCGAATATCTGATTTACAAAAAACACAGTTGGAAGAGAAAGGATGGGTCACAGAGAACTTATAAAACGAATAATATCTCTCTGGTTATACACTTTAGTACTTTAGTTGGAAATTTAATGGTTTAGTTGGCATTTCTTTAATATTTAAGTTGTACATCCAACAGAATTATTTACAGGGTCCAAATAATATATATTACTTTACATAATATATATTATGCGCAATTATTCTATTAATTAGTGGGTAGTTTAGGTGCACTACTGACGTATTTTGATAATGGTAATGTGGCCCAATCATAGTTTTTTTCTAGATAGCCAATGGCAAATATTGCAGTAATAAATAATAAAGTTCCTAATACTCTAAATAAGAATAAACGCCACTTTGATCGCCAATCTGCTGACGCTTCAAGTGATAGTTCTGATTTCTTAAGTTCAATTTTTCTGGAATAATCAGAATTCAAATGTTTATATTGGCTTATATCGTGTTTATATCGATCTAATACATGAGTTAATCGAACAAACATACTATCAAATTCTGATCTTCGATCAGCTATGATTTCTTTATCACCATTGAGAAACAAATTATTTAATGTTTCCAATTTTTCTTTATATTTTTCAATCTCATTTTCAGTAATTGAGTCGAGAAACTTTTTCTCATCTTCTCGTCTTTCTTGGCTAGTTCGGTTATCTAAAGTTGGTCTATTAAGTATTTGTTCATTTAAATAATCACTAGCATGCGCCAAACCCTTTAAGCCTGCCGAGGTATATTTATTCATTTTTGTGATTCCATAATAGTTATCGAATAATATTTTTAATTATTGAATTATACCGAGTTAAAATAAGTAACTCGATTAATTAAAGAAGCAATTCAGTTAAAACGTAAAATGATGCCAAAGTTACGATCAACCAAACAACAAAGCAAAGAATCATTCCACGAAAAATAATAGATTGAACCGAATTGCCCAAATAAGCATCAAGTAACGAAGATAAATATTTAAGCATAAAAACCTCTGTTAACTAAGTTGATCGACAACAGCTGGATTACCGCTGACACTGACAGAATAAAGATAATCATTGCACTGGTCATTAACGAAATCAATTTGAACCTGAAACCCAATAACACAATTAATTAGTGGACTCAAATCGTACATAACCTGTGCAAACCGATTCATGAAATACAGGTCAAAAATATCATATGGGTTATAAGTGCAGATCAAAAAATTATTGTATTGTAAAAACATATCTTCCTTAATACCGGTGCGCCAAAGTATGGAATTATGTATTTTTTTAATCTGTAAATGCGCTGGCAAATGAACGCCAGGAGAAAGAGTTAAAAGCATGAAACAATCCTCAATGATTGAGCCAGTATTGCCAACAATGCCCGGATTTTGCACAAGTGCAAAACGCGGTCCTTATTGGCAAAAAGCATCATAATTCTCGTCTTGATAAGTAACAATAAAATGACATGGTGTAATGGTTTGAACATTGGCAATCTCTTTGAGATTAAGTAAATTAGTTGAGCCAAATGGGCCGCCGGTTATAAATGCATCAACCAACTCCTCTGCCAAAATAATTGAACCTGTTATTACCAAATCGGAATCACGCTGAGGAAAACGACCAATAAAATCGATGTTATTTTGCTCATAGATGCCGTAGCCGATTTGTTTAAGATAAGTTTTAAGAAAGGATCGAACATCAGTATCCTTAGAAATATAAAAACTGAAACGCCGTTCATCCTGGATAACATTTGGATGAATCATGTAAGATTTATTTAATACTTGCTCATAGATAAATACAAGCGAATCAGATAGCTTGGTTCTTGTTAACGATAACTCGGTTTGAGCATTTAAAGTCATGGAAAAAAACAAAACTAAAAAAGTTAAAGAAGAACGAACTAAGTAGCTCATTGAAAAATCCCCTCAACATCATTCTGACCTGTAAAAACAGTAACGAGCTCTCCATCAATCTCCCCTACCATTTGGACACCCTGCCCTGAAAATAGTGATTGACTCTCCATTCGAAAATTACCGTTGTAATCTGACAAAACAACAAAATGAAAACCATTATTAACAAGATGACCAGAGATACGCCATTTAGTACTATAGATTGGCATTGAAGGTGACTGAACGGTAACCAGAGATTCGGTTTGTTGATGATCAACTTCCTGTGAATCAAATTCCGGATTAAAAAAACTAACCAAGTAATGCAGGGAAATAATTACCAACGATACTAAAAATACAATCAGCAACCATAAAGACTTACGCTTAAAAATATTCTGCCGATCATCGATAACATCCTCTTGCGCACCATCAAGATCATAGGATTTATAAAGTGGAAAAACCTTGGGGTTATACTTTTTTTGCAGGGTGGATACGAGTTTAGATTTATAAAGTTTAGCCCCTTCATAAACAGCGACTCGATAATAATTAGTCATTCCGAAACGTTTGTGTTTAGCCATTACAAACGTCTGCTCAACAACATTCTTCAAATATTTATGAATGTCAGTAATATCCTGAGTCATCAAAGCAAGGTCACAACTTAATCGAGTCTCATGAGAAACATAGTGCCGATGCTCACGAAAAAAGACTTTGTGATTCTGATGTAATTTGATATCTGAACCCCAAAAACGCCAGGCTTCATCAATAGCAACAAGATCACCAGGTTGAACAATAGTTTGCTGGTCATCTTGACCGAAATGAAAAAACAAGTCATTTATATCGTCATTATCAATAACAACAAGCTGACCTATCGATTCCTGTTTAATTTTTTTATAGTGATCAGTAATAAATGCCTTGATCTTATCGATATCAAGGCCATAGACATTAGTAACTACCCTTCTTCCTTTAGCTAATGCCGGAACAATAACGGAGGAAACAACCTCATATGACTTGCCAGAACCTTGTAAACCAGTGTAGACATTAATTGCCATAATTAACCCAACAATGGAATTCTGCGAATCGCAAAGCGGTAAATATAGGCAGTTAAAATAAGCGAAACCCCTTCATCAATTTTAAAAAGATTTATGAAATAAGCGCCGCCGGAACTGATATCAGCCATTAGACCGTCAATATCAAACTCTGGAATTATCGATGTCAGTAAATCGAAAAATTCTGTCACGACAAAAAACAGAACAAAAAAGACCACGAATTTAATAACAACGCTCTGCAATATAAATTGCAAAACAGTTGTCATCAAAGTGAATAAAGACCCGGCAAGAGCTGAAATAATTGCACCCATAATTTATGCGCTCAAAGTTATACGAAAAGAAATAATTGCCCAGCACAACAACATAAATGAAGCAATTAAAGTTCGATATTGTTCAAAAATGTCGCAATGATAAGAAAACGAAAAAGTCTGGCTAAGTGCTTCAAATGTTGGTTGCGGACACTCTCCAGAAACGCCTGAGATGACTGGTTTGCTTTCTTCTATCCAATCAAATATAGGTTGTAATATATCAGTTGGTGTCGGTGTTTCTTCAAGCTCTGGTTCTGTAAATTCAGGCGAAGTAAATTCTCCCCAATCGATAGGCGTCGGGTTGGTGCCTGGATTTAAATTGTTATTATTGGTTATATCAACAGCATCTTCGAAAGGTATATTCGGCAAGTATTCTTCCGGTGCTTCTAAATCTGATAACGGACTTAAATATGAATTTAAAGATGGCTGAAACGCTAAATCTGATGAAGTTAATGGATCCGTTGATGAATAAGGCATGCCATCATAACCAGCAGTAGCAGAAGCAAGACTTAAAAGTTGATTGATCAATGCAAGTATCTCTGCCTGTGGTACAGCAACAGCATCAATAGCTGTTCTAACCAACGGATTAAGTTCGGTCATGGTAGCTGCAGTAGCTTTTAAAATATCAGAATCCGTATTGAGTAAAATTTGATCGAAATTGTTAACAGTATGTTCTTGCTGATCGATTGCAGTATCGTAACTAAGTTCATAATAAAAATTGAAAGATAACGGAATATTAAGCGTGGGATGTGACTGTCCAGCAACAAAGGATTGAAACTGATAAGTACAATTCTCAAACGCGTCTGACTCACACTTCTTATCTGCATCAGCTTGCATATAAGCATTTGAAATTTCTACTAAATTATTCGAGCTAATATAACCTTGTGATCCAATAGGATGAGTGACATACCATAAATGGTAGGCTGGAAAATTAATACTTTCTTCGTAATCGTGTGAGGATGCAGGAAGATTACTTAAACTGATTGGAACGTTCACATAGTATGGATTAGTGTCACTTGCAGGATTAGAAATTGGTATTTCTAGGCCGTTGACAGCGATAACAGGTGTTCCAGCCGGCAACCCAGATGCTGATTGTGAGGTAGTTGAAGATGAAGTTTGCTCTGAAAACTCCATAGACGTTGAATCGTAAAGTAAAGTTGATGCAGCCATGCCTATACCCAATGACTTCGCAACCCCGCGCCATGTTGGACGTCCGGAAACACGAAGTCCATTAACTGCATAATTACCAGCATTAGCAGCGGTTTGTTGACCTATTGTTTTAGCTACATTCGATACACGAGCGACAGTGTTTATATATACAGAATCATTTGCTGCAGTAGCTAAACCTCTAGCTGCAATACGCTTAGCAATTGAACCAGCAATCACTCGGCCAACAGAGGTTGCAACAGGTACAGCAAGTGCAGGTAGTACTGCATATGCATCTCGAGGCTTATAAATCAACAGCGAAAAACTAATTACTAATGTAATTAAAAATGAAATAATGAAATGAATAATGCTAGTAGCCCGCACCATCTGAAAAGCCTTTAATAGTCGCCCATGAACAAGTTAAAGAAAAAAAGAAAAAACAAATATCAATGTATAGTTCCATAATTAAATTGGGGTGCGTCCACCCCTTTCTACGTAGATAGAAAAAATATTTATGTTGATTTAATTGACCGGTAAACGTATTGAACGCCTTTAAAAGCCAAAATCAAACCAACAGCAGCTGCGCCGATAGCAAGAATTGCAGTGACTGTTGTTGAAAAATCAATGCCAGATACAAGGCTTGTAAAATCCGGAGCAGCTGCAAATGAAGCTGCGGGAGCTAAGGTTAGTAAAGGTAATAGTTTTTTGAGTTTCATAATGATCTCCATTATTAAAGTTAAAAAAATCATACGGAGTTGATTGTGCGTATGACATATCCCACTCCCAGTGCTGTCATATAGAAAAGCAAAGGAAGAGAGAATCCGAGGCTGAAAATATAAGCACCTTGAGTTAGTTCATAATCAGAGATACTGAATGAAGCATTTAATAAATCATTAAGTACAGATGGTTGTACTAATACTGATGACTGGCAATCAATAACAGTATCAACCTCACTAATTTGACCTACAACACGCCCATTATTATTTACCCTGATTGTTGTAAAGCACTGATACATATCACTTGGCTGGAATAAGCTTTAAATTACGAGTGTTGAGAGATATGCGATTAAACTGGCCAACAAAAAGCGCATCATCTAAGACTAATTGGTATTCACCAGATGTGTAAGTTTGATTATTAGAAAGCTGCATAATAATCTTCTGAGGAAATGGTTCGCCGGGGAAAGAAACCCAAAGTTCAAGTTCTCTAATTTGCCAATTACGAATCTCACCTGTTCGTTTATCTGGTGACTGACCTGAACGAACATTAACTTTGTCGCTGTGAATGACGCAAGGTAATGTCAACTGATGTTCACTACGGTCTAATTTTTTAACTTCTGCATTCATATTTAAGCTCCTTTAAGATACTAGTTGAAGATAATTTACTGGCCTGATGTACCAGCTTGGAATTTGAGTCTGTTTAACTTTTATCGTTTTTTTGCTTTCGAAAAGAATGGGTGATCTAGTTAAATCACAGGGCAATGCAATATCTATCCCTATACAGCGAAGTCTGGCTCTGTGTGTTTGCAACGAGCGTTTATTAAAATCAAAATACTCTCCATGTAACCATTGCTGATATATACGATCTGTTGAATTTGCGGATTGAGGGCTGTTGCAAATACCCTCATCTAATAACTTCTGACTAACTGTTTTAATATTCATCGGTGTAACCTCTAATCGTTTCATCATGACTTCAAATGGCTTTAATTGATTGAAAATATCTTGCTCTTTAAATAAACCGAAATATGAAAATCCGTGACGTTTTAACCATAGACGTTTAAGTGATACTTCAGCTCGTGCTATACCCTGCTGTTCTGTCCAATCAATAAGCTGTTTTAAATAAAGTGATTCGGTGTCATTAAGCGATAATTTTTTAGTTGTATTGTTTTTAAGTTCATGGTGCTTGGAATAAACCTTGTAATAAATATATGAACTCCCCTTTTTATTAGTTTGCTGACGTCCCCATTCAACAGTCTGGCCATTAGCGTAAATATGTGGTCTCTGGCCATGACCGATCCATTGGGTGGACAGGGCTTTTAAATATTGATCAACGTTCCCCTGCCCTACAGAATAATTAGACGTTATGTCTATACGTGTAATAACAGCACCGTTGGAAACAGCTGAGGATTTAGAAGACTCAGTGGATTGATAATGATTGAGTTCAGAACAACGTGTAAATAATGGCAAACCTAGATCTGACAAAACTTTATTAAAAATAGCGACGCATGCTGACAGTGAATTAATGCCAAAAACATTATCAACACGATTAAATTTAGATGGATTGCCTCGAACCGATACCCTGGTACCGTTTGAGCGAATTTTTAATGTCGTGGAATATGACCCTTCATGATCTGATTCTGATGGAGAACCTGATACTTGCTCTCCTGTTTTTAAATCGACTCTAAATACCATCTGGTCACCATAAATCTCATGTTTAGGGTGCTCTTGATGTATTGATAACCAGTCTATAAAAGCCACTTTCTAATAATCTTAGAAATAATTTTTGACTTTATATCATAGAATATTAGAAATTAGAATAAGTAATTATTAGAATCTTAGAAATAAGTGTATTAGACTAAACAGCAATTTAAATCAGAAAGTAAAAATGCCTAGCAAACATATTGAAGCCAATCTATGGCGGAAAGTTGAAAAGAAAACTGTGGAAGCAGTTATATCGACCAAGCAAAGTATCAAAGATACAACAATGCTCAAATGGTTGATCATGATCGGTCTAAAGGAAATCAAGGAAAGAGACATAAAGTTATTCCTTGATAATGAATTAGATGATGTTGGTCGATATAAAAGATTCATGGAAAAAGGAATTAAAGATACGCATCTGGAGGAATATGAACAAAAATAAAAGTCTGCGGTGAAGTTGCGCGTTTACCGAAGACGTCTGCGGTGAAGTTCGGGTGTAACTAGAACCCGAACTACTCTATCCTGCCCTAAATAATGTCCAAAAATTTACCTTCCTGTATTGTATTTGATGCTTTCGGAACATTAATTAAAAAACCAGAAATTAAAACAGATCCATATAGTCGATTAATAACAGACAAAAATGATCGTAATATTTTTATAACCAGTGACATGTCAATTGACCAGATTGCTACAGAAAAAAATCTGCAGCATCTGCTACCAATAATAAAATATGAACTTGCGGAAGAAAAAAAATCGATAAGGCTCTATGCTGACGTAAAAGAATGTCTGAAAAAATTACACGGCATGGGAAAAAGAATAGGACTTTGCAGTAATTTAGCTTATGAATATGGTGAAACTGTCAAAAGCCTTTTACCTGAAATCGATGAATATATATTAAGCTTCAAAGTCGGCTCGAAAAAACCAGACCCTGAAATCTTCGAAGCTGTCTGTCAACAACTCCAGTGCAAACCTGAAAATGTTTTATTCATTGGTGATAGCAAAAGAGCCGATCTAAATGGACCAAGAGAATTTGGTATGAATGCGCGTTTAATAAACAGAGAAAACAAGGAAAGCCTGGAAAACATTCTAAATATTTAATGCCAAATGCCCTGCGCGTGATGCGAATAAATATTTACTAAAAATAATGGACGCGCAGCAGTTTAGCAGGCGCAAGAAGAAAAATTATAAACCCTTCGAAGTCATGGGCTTCAATATTATCTACCCAATGTTGAATGATGTTAGTTCTGCGTGCTCAATCAACGCACGCCTCTTACATAACATATCGAAGTTTATTTACAGAACAGATCGAGCTTTTACAATACTTACATAAGGCATCGAGGTTTGAATAATAATTGATAGATTCTGACATCGTACCTCTGTCAAATCCGCATAATATGGCCTATGTAAAGCCCGTGGCTGCTGCCAGAGAGCTTAGCAGCCACTCTACCGGCACCAGTCTCCGGCAGCGTGATTATCCTGCGCCTGGTGCCTCATTACATAAGCACAGGCATTATGCGCAATTATCATAATATAAGATTTAATTAAAAGTTAGTTAATTTTCAAATAGAATAACCTTGGAATAACTAACTCTG
>JANQSD010000025.1 GCA_028284225.1 Arenicellales bacterium | reverse complement strand
AAACCCCGCTGCTGCGGGGCCGTAGTTATTTTTCGCATTTATTTGGTAGCGGGGGTAGGATTTGAACCTACGACCTTCGGGTTATGAGCCCGACGAGCTGCCAGACTGCTCCACCCCGCATCAGCGAGTGGCTATTCTAGTCATTTTCCCTTAAATATTCAATAGCTTCTGGACGATTATTTAACTATCTTTTGTAGCTATCTTGGGGTTTTTACGATCACCTTTTTTAACGGCGACAAATTAACTTCATCCCATACAACATTAGGCTTACTGGCAAGCATAAATAGCACAATATCAGCCACCTGTTCAGGCAAAATACTATTGTCCGTAGCAGCTCCCGGCTGAAATGACAACTCATCAAAAAATGAACTGGCGACCATACCGGGATTAATCAAGCCAACTCTAATATTACTGCTTGCACACTCTTGTCGCAGGGCTTGTGAGAATCCACGCAAACCAAATTTCGCCGCTGAATAAATCGACCCCATTTTGCCGCCAACCAGGGCTGATTCTGAACCAATAAAAATAATATCGCCCTTACCCCGGTTTTTGAAGGTTTGGATAAATTCCCTGACCAGGATGATTTGTGCAATCAGGTTTTTCTGTATTTGACTATTAATCTGCCCGGCTGAAAATTCTTCCAAACTGCCGAAGCGACCTTGTCCCGCATTTAAAATCAGTGCTTCTGGTTGACCCACCTCAAGCGACAAACTCTTTAGAGAGTCCGGATTACCCACAATCTCATCTAAATCCATATAAGCAGGTTTAAAATTTTCGTGCCTGATGTTGATTGACTGTGGATCACGGGAAGTCCCGATAACAGCCATATTCTCAGCCAGCAATGATTCTGCTACTGCCCGGCCGATTCCACGGCTAACGCCTGTCACTAGAACTCGTTTCATATATCGCAGTAATATAGTTTTGTTTCCGGTATCCAGCTTAAGATTTGTTTTTTACAAAACTCAAACATGTCTTGTTCTGCGCTGACTGACAAACATCTCATGCCTTGAATATCTTCCATCGCAAGATTATATAGAGGCTCCTCGGGATATAGCTTTTTAATCTTTTTGAAAAAATTCTTCGGCATGCGGAAACCACCCATACTAACCGAATGAATGGTCTCACTGTCAAGCCGTGAAAATATTTTTTCAAACAGGGCGCGATAACTGTGCTGATAATTATGATAGCTAATCATGGGATCAAATCTTAACCCGACAGACCATCCCTGTTGTTGCAGTTGCTGCATAGCCATAATCCGCTTGTCTACAGCAGGCACACCGAATTCCAACCGCCTGGAAAAATCATCAGGCGTAAAACTGAAAGCCACCACAACATTACTCAAAGGCTTACTATTTAATAAGCAACGGATTTGTGTGCTTTTAGTTCTGATTTCCAAATGAGCATTCGGAATCTCACTAAACACATTCAACATGTGATTGATAAATCCGGTTACAGGCTCAAAGGCCAGGCTGTCACAATCGTAGCCGGAAAAAAACCAGGGCGATTCGTCCTTTTGCTGTTCTGCATATTCAATAATTTCACTGGCAAAGTCTTCATAATTTACGAATACAACATAATGCGCTGAACTATACATGCCCTGCAAAAAGCAATAACGGCAATCGTAAATACAATTAAGCATGTGTGAAAAATAATAATTCGGCTGCCCTCCTACGCCGTAGCCTGGTGGTGTAGGCAGTACAAATCCTTTATGCTTTTTAGCTAAAATCAGGGCCGGATTTTGTTTTTGGGCACGAAAATTTTGGGCTTTGGGATTAAATACCTGCGAATAACGTTCACACATAATACGCTCAGCTTTGGGAAAGCGGCGAATAATATCCTCAGTACGCGGATGATCAGCGATCTGACCTTCTATATAGATAGTAGCAACCACACTAAACCGTTAGCTTTATTTGACTTAGGCGATCAGATAACGAGTCTAACAATTGCTTCGCACTTGTATGGTGTAATGCTGTCTTATCCAAATTAATCTGATGTACCGCCAGAGAATTCAGTAATGTCTCACACTGGATTCTCTGGGACTGGGTGAATTGATAACTATTCAATATTAATTCTTTAAATTCAATATCTTGAAAATTAAATTTAAAGTTATTTATAATATTATTCTCAAGCTCTAACAGATAATCATCAATGGTTGCTAGTTGCGCTTCAATCATTGTCGGCACTGCAGCAGAATCGAAGTTATCCACTGTCTGATCTTTATTATCCGAGACGATTTTAAAACTGCTTGCATATTCTAGGCTGGTAAAACGGGACGCTGCCTGAAAAAAGCCACTGACCTCCATATCGTAAAGGCTGTCTTGCGCATAGTCTCGCTCAGCCTTATCAACAGTAATTGCTGGTGCTGCGGATATTGATACAGTACGTATAACATTGACCGGAAATATTGCCTTGGATGTTGACGAGTCGATAGTTTTGTTGACTCGCCACAAGCTCCCGATTGGATAATGCGGATGACCGGCAACCCCCAGATTCACCCATAAGACTTGTTCATCTAATGAATCACTCAAATAATAACAATACGCAGTCGCAGCCGCACAATTGACTTTTCCTTGACCGCTGATGATTAGTTTTATCTGGTCATTTTCAAATACCTCGAAGGCACGATGCGAGCTATTTTTGACCAACCCATAATGCTTGATTACAGGTTTGGCTTCCAGACTATGAGCAATAACGAAATGTCTTTTTACTTTGTGGCCACCCATAACGTCACCGTTAACAACGCATTAGATTTGGATGACGCCTCCAGGTGTTCTACTTTAATCACCTCTAAACCTGTATTCTGACACCATTGTGTAACTTCTTCATCAGCAAAACCCAAGCGCCGGTGAGCCTGCTCTTCACGTAACACCTCCATGTTATGTGGTGCAAAATCCACGATTAATATACGTCCACCCGGCTTAAGCAAACGTGAAGCCTCATTAACCACCATGACCGGGTCATTAAGGTAATGTAAAACATGATGCACAGTGATCAAGTCTACGGATTCGGAAGGCAATGAAACATTGTGTATATCACCCTGCCTCACCTGGCAATGCGTCAGTTGATTTTCTTCTAATTTAGCACGAGCAATCGCCAGCATTTCGCGGTTGATATCAATACCCATTCCCCGGGTAATAACACTGCCAAACACTTCCAGCATGCGTCCAGTGCCGGTACCCAAATCTAATAAATCCTCAATTTTCATCTCCGCAACCGCATCAAGCATTGCCTGTTCAACTTTTTGCTCAGACACATAAAGGCTGCGCAGCCGGTCCCATTGCCGGGCATTTTCCTGGAAATACGATTCAGCCTGTTGGCGGTGCTCCTGCCTGACATTCTGCAAACGTATTTCATCACGCTGCAATACCGAGTCGTCACTATCAAGCAACCGGATCAAAGCTTGCGACAGCTGCCTGCCCGGCTCACGGTCCGTAACACGATAAAACACCCAGGCCCCTTCTTGAATTCGGTCAAGAATTCCAGCATCACACATTAATTTTAAATGCCTGGAAACTCGTGGCTGACTTTGATCAAGAATATAAGTGATCTCGCTGACGGTCAGTTCATTACGAAACAAAATCGCCAACAATCTTAACCTCGTGTGTTCAGCAACCGCTCTGAGGCCGCCCAGCAGTTTATCCATATTTTTGTATTAACATTACAACGCAAGCATTATAACGGATGTATTCGTATAAACTCTATCCATGGCTATTGCAACTCACATACTCGAAGCACTCTTTCCGGTGCTGGCTCTGGTTGTCGCCGGTTATCTGTTCAGGAGAAAAGGTTTTCTAAGCGAAGACTTTTGGCGAGCTGCTGAATCACTCACATATTTTGTACTGTTTCCATCACTGATTTTATATCGCTTAATCAACGCCGACTTTTCACAGTTTGAAATAGGCTCTTTAGTGCTGGTGGTATTGGCCTATTTCCTTATTCTCACGCTATGCGCATGGTTTGTAGATAAAAAGTTTTTACAGCTGGCACATGCGCCTTGGACATCATTTCTTCAAGGTTCGATTCGCTACAATACCTTTATTGCGCTGGCCTTGTCTGACAAACTTTTTGGTGAACAAATGTTTGCCATATCCGCACTTATCGTGGGCTTATTTATTACCATAGTAAACATTATTACTATTATTGCTTTCAATACACAGGGTAGTCGTGCCATTCACAAGATAGGCGTCAACCTTATAAAAAACCCGCTAGTACTGACCTCAGTCATAGGCATAACTCTCAATTTAAGCCAGATTAACATCCCCGTCTTTATCAGTGACACGCTGGCTGTCTTCGGACGCGGCGCCTTGCCCTTGGCTATCCTCGCAGTAGGCGCCGGATTAACAATAAGGTCATTGGCATCAATTGAGACACCGCTTATCTATTCTTCGATCAATAAATTACTTATCTCACCACTATTAATGATGATCTTGGCCCTGATATTCATCAATGATCAAGGCACACGTAACTTACTGGTTATCTTCGCCAGTATCCCCACAGCCTCAGCAGCATACATCATGGCACGCAAACTAGGGGGAGACGCCGAACTCATGGCAAGTATCATCACCTTCCAAACCATCATCTCAAACATATCGGTGACGGCAGTATTGTTTTTGATACTGTAATAAAAACCCTGGCACAGAACCCATTCTCACATGCGGATTGAGATCAGAGTAGAACGGCTGTTGATTTTAAACAGTTAATTAAATATGTCTGTGGTTATATTAAATTTCAATGTCAAAGTTAATCGATTTAATTTTTTAACATCAAGTAATCTGCAACTGCTTGATAAGCGGGTAATGAACTTGGATCAATATCAGCATTTTTCGCAAACGGGAACGATGCAAAACGAACAATCACCATGTCTGCAGTGGGGTCAATATAGATGGTTTGGCCATGCACACCTCTTGCGGCAAAAGCTCCGTTGTTATTATGAAAGATCCACCACATGCTTTTATAGCTTCCGCCTTGCAGTGTTGTGTAACCGGCTTTGGCAAAGGCCGCTTTATTTGCACCTTTCTTAATATTCTCCACAACCACTGGATCAAACAAACGCTTACCGTTGATTTCTCCGTCATTGAGCATAAGTTGTCCAATACGCCCGAGATCACGTAATCCTGCGCTAAGACCACCACCGGCAAAAGGTATGCCGATGCCATCAACTGTCATGTAGGCATCAAGTTCTGCGCCCATTTTACTCCATATTCGTTCGGACAGAAGTTCAGTAACTTCTTGGCCTGAGAGGCGTGAAATTATCCATCCAAGAACATCCGTATTTATAGTCATATAATTAAAGGCATCGCCATGCGATCCTTTTGGCTTTACTGTTTGCAAATATTCAAAATAGCCATTGGGACCTGAATATTCTGCTGGTTTGGGCCATGGACTTGCTGCAGCAGAATAATTCCATATGTCAGCATTAGGATCAGAATAATCTTCACTATAATTTAAACCCGTGGTCATATCCATAACCTGCCTTACCGTCGCATTTCCAAACGCACTCTCACTGAGTTCAGGAATAATCGATGACACAAGAGCTGTATCATCAAGCGTGCCTTCTACAACTAAAATCTCCGCTAACAGGCCGGTCAACGATTTTGTCATCGACATGGCACCATGTTTGCCGGACTCGGTTAGACAACCATTATAGTATTCATATACAACTTTACCTTTATGCAGTATCAGCATGCCATCAGTGAAGTTAGCATTCAATGACTCTTTCCATGTCATCACCTCATCAGTTTCCATTAATCTAAATGAGAGTGCGTTAATCGAATCTATGTCAAGCTCATATTCAAAAGGCGCAGATGGATTTAACCCTCTGTTAATTTGTTCTGTCGGTAAAAGCTCTCTAATGTGGCATACCGTCCAACGCATTTTCGGAAAACTAAAAAAATTTGAATCCGGCTGCATAATTCTTTTCTCCATCGGGGGAGGAAAACCCTCCATCCAGCCGAGCCTCTGGGGATCAGAATTTTTTGCCGTCCAGTTGTCTGCAAAAACATGTTGATTCAGAGAATAAACAAAGGTCATTGACAGCACGAAAGTAATCTTGCGAATCATAATTATTCGAATTAGGGTCAAATTATCATTTGTTACGAGCAATATTTGAGCAAGCTCAATCTTCCAGTTGGTAGACAACAGTCACCGATGCGGATATTTCCTGTTCACCGCTCATTACCGGCACCGAGCTGTCCATCATCTTGGCTTGTGCCATTTCGGCGCGATGATAAACAGGTTGTGGAAACCTGACACCGCTTTCACTGATGCTAATGACATCAGCCACGTCTACATTTGCTGCATCAGCATACAGCTCGGCCTTTTTTCGGGCATTGATTATCGCCGCTTTTCGAGCTTGATCTAATAATGCCTCATCATCGGCAAAACCGAATCGAATCCCGGAAATCTGATTACTGCCTGACTCGACCACATCATCGAGCAAATCCCCTAGCTTGTCCAAGTCGGTGACTTTTACCGTGACATTGTTGCTCACCTGATAACCAACCAATTTAGGTGGCTTTGAATTTTTCGAATAATCATAAACAGGGTGCACATTAAACCCAGATGTCTGAATGTGCTTTTTGTCGATATCCGCATCGAGAAATACTTCAATGATTTGTTCCATCAGTTTATTATTCTTTTTCATCGCTTCAGCCGCAGTTTCAGCCTGTATACTGACACCGCTTGAAACCCAGGCTGTATCCGGCACTTCAGAAATCTCGCCCTTACCAGTAACGGTTATATAGCGTCCTTTGTCATCAGCAATGGCCATTGTCATACTCATCATTGAAACCACTACTGCCAGCATCAGTAGGATGAATTGTTTAGTCGGATTGAATAACATAATAACTCCACAAGTTTTTTGCCATTTTGCCATGTAACACTTAATCATGGATTAACAATCTTGTTTATTGTTATAGTACAAACTCGTTGACACATTACTGAACCATAATGAGCAAACAAATTAAATATCAACCTTTACCCTCGGAAAACATTCCTCGTTATGCGGATATCGCCACCTTCATGCGATTGCCGCATGTTGATATTGCAAATGCCGATCAGGTCGATATTGGCCTGATTGGTGTACCCTGGGATAGCGGCACCACCAACCGGCCTGGGGCACGTCATGGGCCGCGCCAGGTAAGAGATATGTCAGCGCTTATGCGACGTTACCATCCAGTACTGGATATTAGCCCCTATGAACTGGTGAATTGTGTTGATCTCGGTGACTCACCGGTCAATCCGATAAATCTTAATGATGCCCTGGCAGGCATTGAACGCTTTTATGGTCAAGTTATAGACAAACAAATTACCCCGCTTTCCTGCGGCGGTGATCATCTCACCAGCCTGCCTATTTTAAGAGCGCTGGCTAAACGGCACGGCCCGTTGGGCATGGTGCAGTTCGACGCACATACGGATACCTGGGACAGTTACTTTGGAGGTAACAAGTTTACCCATGGCACACCTTTCAAACGCGCCATAGAAGAAGGTGTTCTTGATCCTAAACGCTACGTGCAGATTGGCATTCGTGGCGGTCTTTATGACAAAAACGATTTTCAATGGCAACAGCAGCAAGGGGTTACCATGTTCAGCATTGATGATTGTTTTTCTCAGGGACTGGACCAGATATTGGAGCAAGCTAATCAAATCATCGGCAATGATGCAAGCTATGTGACCTTTGATATCGACTGCCTGGACCCGGTCTTTGCGCCCGGAACCGGCACCCCCGAGATAGGTGGTTTTAATAGCTATGATGTGCAAAAGATGATTCGGTTACTGCGTGGCAGGAATATAGTCGGAGCGGATATGGTTGAAGTATCACCTCCTTTCGATTCTTCCGGCGGCACGGCCTTAATCGGAGCGACTGTGTTGTTTGAGCTGCTATGCATCATGGCTGAAAACCTCAGTTAAGATGACTATTAACAAACGGAAAAATCGCAGCTTAATTTCAAGAAACTCAAACTTATGACATCAACGCAAACTCAATGCTAGACTCAGCACAGCTATAGACACACTGGAGATAACATGGGACGCTTAGAAAATAAAGTCGCAATTGTTACTGGCGGCGCCTCGGGTTTTGGCAGCGGTATCGTCGATTCGTTTGCCCGTGAAGGCGCTAAGGTTTTTATTGTTGATATCAATGCCGATGCTGCGGCAACTAAAGCTGAAGCAGTAAATTCCAGTGGCGGCACGGCCAGTTCCATGCAGGTCGACGTCAGCAACCTGGCCGACAATCAAGCAATGGTTGATGCCTGTAAAGATACGTTTGGCGGTATTGATATTCTGGTCGCCAACGCCGGATTAGGACAACGACCCTGCCCACTGGAACAAACTAGTGATGATGAGTATGAACGCCAATTCGACGTTAATGTTAAAGGGGTATTTTATAACTGCAAAGCCGTGTTGCCGGTATTTCGCCACCAGGGTTGCGGCAATATCATCATCACTGCATCCGGTATTGCCCTGCGCCCTCGACCTAACCTAGTGGTTTACGGTGCGACCAAAGGCGCAGTGTTAAATTTGGCTAAAGGGCTTGCTCTGGAACTTGCTCCTGAAGGCATACGTGTTAACGCGCTTTGTCCCGGTCCGGGTGATACACCGATGCTCGCTGAATTCATGGGCGGCAATGAAACTGATGAAGGACGCGAAAACTTTCGCTCGGTATTACCATTGGGCAAGCTGATACGGCCTGAAGATATGGGCGAGGCCGCCCTGTTTTTAGCGGACGAAAATGCATCAAGCCGATTAACCGGCCTGATGATGCCAGTCGATAGCGGCAGGACTGTTTAATATGAATGTAAGCCAGAATCATTATTCCGGGCTACGATCCAGAATCTTCTTGAAAAGGTAAAGATCTATGGTCATAGGAGTGCATCGTTGACCACTGAAACTTCAAGATTACGCCGCGGTGGTGGCCGGGCTGCCCGCAAAGCGGCCCGCAGCGAGGATGCCGAACAAATCAATCCGTGCCCACCCGGGCAAAGCGGTGGCCAATACAAACCATTATCCGATTCAGATATTGAACGCATCTACCAGACAGCGCTGAAAATTCTTGACGAAATCGGTATGGCAGATGTGCCGGATGTACTTTTACAAAAAGCCTTGAGTAAAGGCGCCAACATAAATGAGTTAGGTAGATTATCTTTCTCTCAAACATTTGTCGAAGACATTATCGACGGTGCAGCAAAATCATTCATGTTTTATGGGCGTGATCCTAAGTATGATTTTGAAGTTGGCGGCGATAAAGTTTACTTTGGTACCGGCGGTGCTGCAGTACAGACACTGGATATGGATAACGGCCTGTACCGGCCCTCTACACTGGAAGATTTATATGACTTTGCGCGTTTGGTTGATACATTAACCAATGTAAGCTGGTTCACACGTTGCTGTGTTGCCACCGACGTGCCGGACAACCGAGACCTTGATATCAATACCGCTTACGCCTTACTAAAAGGCACACAAAAACCTGTCGGCACGAGTTTTTTTATCGGCGAGCATGTGCACCCGGTGGTGGAAATGTTTGATATGGTAGCCGGCGGTGAGGGTAAATTTTCGCAGCGCCCATTTTGCAAATCCCATATCAGCCCGATTATTTCCCCGCTTAAATATGGCGAAGATGCGGTTGACGTGACCTTGGCAAGCATTGAACACAATATGCCGATTAATGCCATTATCGCTGCCCAATCCGGCGCCACAGCGCCTGCTACGCTGGCAGGCATGTTAGCGCAGACAACTGCTGAAACCCTGGCTGCATTAATCATGGTGAATTTATTCAAGCCCGGCTACCCGATGATATTTTCTAATTGGCCGTTTGTGATTGATCTTCGAACCGGTTCTTTTTGTGGCGGTGGTGGTGAAATTTCCATCATGAACGCTGCCTCGGGCCAAATCGGCAACTGGCTGGGCCTGCCAACTGGTGTAGCATCGTCCATGGCGGATGCCAAGGCAGTTGATGCGCAAATGGGTGTTGAAAAAGCGATTGCCGCCTTAAGCGCCGGTCTGGCTGGATCAAACATGATCTATGAATCCTCCGGCATGATGGCTAGTTTGCTCGGTGCATCCTTTGAAGCATTTGTACTGGACGACGAAATGCTCTCACATGTCTATCGCACTATTCGCGGCGTTGAAGTTAACGAAGAAACCCTGGGATTTGAAGCTATTAAAGAAGCGGTGACCGGCCCCGGTCACTTCCTGGGCGGCATGCATACCATGGATGCCATGCAACGTGATTATTTTTATCCTCAGCTTGCTGATCGTGATCCGCCGGTCACCTGGGCTGAACAGGGCGCAAATGATATCTGGCTTGTTGCCAAACAAAAAGCAAAAACTATTTTAGACACACACCACCCACAATACATTGATATTGAAACAGATAAACGAATCAGGCAAACGTTCAATATATTGCTCTAACGCTTTCGATAACCGGTTTACAAACAGAACCCGCTGTTGTTGAATTCTACTCCCTCAGTTAAACCTGCCTGACTGCTGTAACAGTTACTTCTATCAGCCAATTGCCGCCAAGATTCACACCTAAGCAAGCTCTTTGTGGCCAATTGTCGGGGTCAGAGCCGATCCATTCACACCAAACTTGGTCCATAATAGGTTTATCGTCGATGTTAGCAATATAAACTTGTGCTGAAACGATGCTTGTCTTATCCGATCCAAGTTCAATCAAGTTGCTCTCAAGTTTACTCAATGCCTGTGAAGTTTGGCCGACTAAGTCCAAATTTTCATCATCGGCGGCTACTACAGTCCAGACCAAATCCTTATAAGCTGCAGATACATTTCTGCCCTGTGCTGTTCCTTTAACTCGTTCGATCATATGTAGTCCTCGTTTATTGCTGTTTACGGTAATGTAATTGATAATCTGCCTGTATCAAACCAGCTTTATACCTGCCCTGGTTTGTGATTGCACATTTAAAGCCTCCAAGCGCTTGCACTTTGGGTGCATAGTCTTAAACTTCAGGCTAGTGCACTAATTGATATCGAAGCTATGCAGCCGTTCTCAAACAGCTGCCCTGGATACCTGCCTGCGCAGGTATGACGTAAGTGAGGATAAAACTGAACATATCGGGATCAGCATGATTCGATCTGGCAAGCTGCATTATTTCCTGTGTGTTTATGAAGGCGATCTCTGACTGATTTGATGTTATCGAGAATATAGTTTTGTATTGCCATTTTTATCTGTTTAAATGCCTTGGCTCTTTCAAAATGGCCTGCATGCATTGCAGCTTGCAAAAGCTCGGCGCTTATCTGATCACGAGCCTGGCCGCTCCAAACTTGTTGTAAGTATTCCTCTAATTCTTTATTTGCCATGATCATTATCCATTTGATTATCGTCAAAGTAGCTTAATAAATTCTTTTAATTTGATAAATATGTAAATTTATATATAATTTTCAAAAAAAATTTGATAATAATCATGTCACACATTAACGATATGATGGTATTTACCGCAGTAGTAGATGCCATGAATATGACAAAAGCCGGTGAAACACTCGGTATGTCAGCTGCAGTGGTTAGCAAACGAATCCTCAACCTGGAAAATCGCTTGGGCGTGCGATTACTCAACCGCTCGACCCGCAGAATGACAACCACTGAGGAAGGAGATGTTTATTACCACCGTTGTAAAGATATTTTAGAGCAGATAGAAAATACCGAACTTGCACTCACCGGAATGCAAAAACAACCCAAGGGAATTCTAAAAGTCAGCGCACCGGCCTCGTTTGGGCGTAAGCATATCTCCCCTGTTTTGGGCAAATTTCTATCTTTGTACCCAAAAATTGATTTGCAGCTTCAACTCACGGATAAAGTCATCGATATTATTGAACAAGGGTTTGACGTGGCTATCCGCATTGGCCGGCTTGAGGACTCTAACTTAGTAGCAAAGAAACTATCGCCAAATTGCCGGGTGTTATGTGCTTCACCTGCCTATTTAAGGCAGTTCGGCACCCCCCAACATCCCAACGATTTAGCTGATCACTCATGCCTATTATTCGTGCCTATAGGTACAAACTATCAGACCTGGAGGTTTTCGCACAACCAACAGACTATTAAAGTTAGAGTCAAAGGACGCATTGTCACTAACAATGGTGAAGTTCTCAGAGATGGAGTATTGGCGGGTCTAGGTATAGCGCAAAAATCTACCTGGGACATTGGTGAGGATATTAAAAAGGGCAATATCATCCGCATTCTGGACGATTACTCGCTGGGACAAACTGATATTTATGCTCTATATCCTCACCGTTTGTATATGTCATCAAAAGTCAGGGTTTGGGTAGACTTCCTTGCTGAACAATTTGGCCCCACCCCTTACTGGGATTGACATCCAGGTTCTACAAGTCCTTAAAGAGATAAGATTAAATATATTAAAAAACTTCTCTACTTTGGTAAGTTTTTTATTTGCTTCATTCGAACCCCGGAAACCGGCTCATTTATTAAGTCTTCGAGAAACGATGCTGTAAATTCTGATCGATTTGAGACTTGTGATTTTGAGTAAATCATTGTAGCCTGCTGTCGAATTGTTACATCTTTAACCTTGCGTAATATCGCAATTTCCGAGAACGAAAAGCCCTTGATAATTAACCAGGCAACTTCTTTTTCACTTTTGCTTAGCTGCCACTGACTAAACTGTCGTTCGATACATGCCGCTAATCCAGAGGTAATGTTACTTAGCTTTTCTTCAGCTTTTAACAAATTAGCCTTTTCTATTGATCTGGCCCAAAGAATAAGTCCATAATTAATTACGATCACTACGGACATGACGGTTTGAATCTGAAAATGTAATGTGTACGCACCCTCGAGTCGATAATCAATCACTGTATCGTAGATAAAGTACAGCACAAAAATAATCAGCATGAATTTGCTAATATCTGACGGCATTTTGAGCATGTGGAAAGATGGTAAAAGTTATAATTATTCTAGCACGTTCTCTACCTCCCCTCATCTGCGCTTAAGTCGTTGCAATAATGGCATCATTTTTGAAGGCTAATCTATTCAGGCATCCAGCAACAGCAATAAAACTTTATGCATGCCATTAAAAAACCGCTCTAAGAAATAGAGCGGTTTTTAACAAGGGGGTTTAATATAAGGGGTATGGTATATGTTCAACCTCATATTAATCTGATAGGCAATTATCAGAAACTAAATCATATCCCATATCAAATAAAAATTAATCCTACATCTGTATAAAAACTGATTTTGTTTATATTACATATGTATAAAATTGGGCTCGATCTGATTTTCACAGTAGTAATTCTAAACAGTTTTCAACAAATATTATTCAGGTAAGATTTTTCCACAACCGCCATCTTCGACAGACAAATCCTTGTACTTCGGCAATCCGTCTTTGATCGACAACACCGACTCCTGGTAGAAAACATGGGAAATAGGCTTGAACTCTAAATCAGGAAGCACGCCGGCATAAACATCAACGATATCGTGATCCGGGTGCTCGGTAAAAACATGTCCACCACAAGATTTACACCATTTACGCGTACTACCCGGCGTTTTGTTATAACTACCAATATTCTCCTGGCCTCGAGTGATCACCAGGGCGTCCGATTTCCAAAGTGTAAATGCATTCACCGGGCTGGCCGACCAGTGCCGGCACGAATCACAATGGCAATAACCCATTTCTATAGGATCACCCTGAACTGAAAATTGTACAGCCCCACAAAAACAACTGCCCTTAACACTATGATCGCTCAATACCTAGGTCCTCTAACTAATATTTAAGTACCATAGTTGAAACGATGCGACTGAACAAGCTGACCCAGAAAATTAATTGATTTTTAGTCATGACTCGATATATTCATCAACGATTCTTGAATACTCTGGATTGCGGTCAGCTTGTGCTGAACTCGATTCAGTACCACAATGATGTTGGACTAGCTAATCGTCCAACAAAAAACTCAAGTCACCACATTAGTCTGATAATCACTGCTAAGAACTTTGAAATCGTCTTTGATCCAGGGGATGAGGTTTATTAATTCATTACGGCAGGATTTTTGTACCAGGTTGCGGCAGAGTCCGCCCAAATCAGACGGCAGACCTGCTAATTCGTCACGTCTGGCCCAAAGTGAAATGGTGCGGTTTACTGTCGGGAAAGGAGTTGGGTATATATCGAGTTGATTTCTGAAATGCGGGGTGTTGAAAAGACAAATAGGTGTCGTTAGGGCCCAACCGCCGTATTTGGAAATAGTCGCAAAAATTGAACGTGAGGAATCGAATTCGTTGTTATACGGCAAATTCCAGCGAATGCGATTTAGATGCGTCTCTATCATGCGACCGATTTGCAGGCGATAGCTATAACGGATCAATGGCATGGCATTGAGTTGCTGTTTTAAATCCTTGTTTTTTTTCACCGCACTTTTTGCTGTGACTACAATCAGCGGCTCGCTGATCACGGGATGGCGCTCAAGCATTTCGTGATGTAAATAACGATCAGCGGTAACGATTAAATCTACATCGCGCTTTATTAAGGCCTGAAAGTGTTCTTCCGAACCCCCTGTCCATGCTGTGAGCTGACAACCGGGAAATTTCTCACCCAGGGCAACCATTAAATCCGGCGTCAACAATACATCCAAACCGTCCATGATGGCGAATTTCAAACTCGGCAACGATGCCAATTGTAAATCCATCATTTCTGTACGTACCGCGCTGACTGCATCGAGAATCTTGTGTGCATGGGGTAAAAACCAGCGCCCGGCCGTGGTTAAAGTGATTGGCCGTGCAGAACGGTCAATCAATTGTGTGTTCAGGTTTTTCTCCAGATTGGAAATGTGTTGCGACACCGTGGATGGGCTGGCTTTGAGTTTTTCTGCCGCTACCGCCATGGATCGCGCTTCGGCGACCAGGACGAAGACGTTTAGGGTTCTGAAATTAATGTCAAAGGACATGGTGTTATTTTACACACAACAATACGTTTTGGAGATTCTGGATATCGCTACGCAATTCCAGAATAACGTAGGTTTCATCAGTATTAATCATTATCCAAAAAATTCATGGGTGCACTCACCAGTTTTTTGACCAGAAATGCATCAATACCCTCCAAGCCACCTTCGTAACCATAGCCGCTTTCTTTAACGCCGCCAAAAGGTGTTTCCGGTTGGGCGGGGCTAACTGTGTTGATGGCCACCGAACCGGCTTCAAGTTGTGCCACCAGTTGTTTGGCTCGACTGCCGGAACCGGTAAACACATAGCAAGCCAAGCCATAAGGTAACGCATTCGCTTGTTCGATCACGTCGTCTGTGTCTTTAAACTTGACTAACGGAGCAATAGGGCCAAACGGTTCTTCCAACATTATACGGCTTTCGCAGCTCACATCTTCAAGCACTGTGGGGCTGACATAGTAGCCTTTATCCGGCAGTTCTGGTGCAATGTATGCCACGTTCGCACCCTTACCTAGGGCATCATCTAACAAATAGTGCATGGCTTTAATTCGGCGCGGATTTGCCATAGGCCCCATGGTTACACCCGAATCCATACCATCACCGATAACTATTTTTTTGGCCTGTTCTATAAATGTCTGTTGAAACTGATCATATACATTTTCATGGATAAAAAATCGGCTGGGCGCAATACACACTTGTCCGGCATTGCGGAATTTAAAGCCCGCCAGTGTTTTGGCTGCTGTTTCAACATCGGCATCGTCAAAAACAATGGCCGGTGCATGACCACCCAGCTCAAATGTACAACGCTTTAAGCCTTCACTGGCCTGTTGTGCCAATAATTTACCGATTGGCACTGATCCGGTAAACGTGACTTTACGAATATGTGGATTTTGAATCAATGTTGATGAAATGAAGGCCGGATCACCGAACACAAGATTAACGACCCCATCAGGCAGCCCGGCTTCGATCAATGCTTCAACTAATAGTTGAGCACTGACAGGCGCTTCTTCAGCGGCTTTCAAAATCACGCTGCAACCTGCAGCCAAGGCAGGCGCAATCTTTCTCACTGGCAAAATCGCCGGGAAGTTCCAGGCAGTGAGTGCCAAACAGATACCAACAGGTTCGGGTTGGCTATATTGAACCAAGTCCTCAGATCGCGGTGGATAAGTCGTCGATTTTAGTTTCATTGCCGCCTCACCGTTCCAGCGCAAGGTCTCTACCACTCGTGACCACTCGCCTTCAGCCTCAATCAAAGGCTTACCCTGCTCCATGGTCATGGCTTTGGCATACTGGCCAAGATTTTCTTCAATAATATCCGCAGCCGTAAACATAAGGTCATGGCGTTGTTTGAGACTTGACGCTCGCCAAACATCCAGGCCCGCTTGCGCAGCGCTGACAACATCATCGAGATCACTTTCACGCGCATACGGCACTTGTCCCAATATTTGTTCAGTGGCGGGATTAATCAAATTTTCGCTTTGGCCGGTCATACCGGCATCGCGACGTTCAGCACCAATTATTAACGAAATACGATCAAACATTTAGTTTCCTTCTACTTTCCTTTGAAGTGGTTGCTTAAGTCAGTGACGTTTTCTAATGTCTCTATATTTTCGAACGCCTTGATAAATTTGTCGACATTAATTTTGTCACCCAGACATGTTTTAATTTTATTTTCGAATTGAGATTGAGTAGCCGGAGCACGCGGGTCCCCAGTTGGGTATAGGCAAGTATGCTTAATAACCTTGCCTTGATTGGTTCTAATACTGACAATCGCCGCTTCGGGCGTTAGATTTAAATCAAACAAAGCATCATTGGCACTATAAGAAATTTTTTCCATAGCACAATGTAAATCCGGGCGATTAATTGAATCTAACTGAATATGGTTTGGGGTTACTGTCCCATCAATCCAGGCACAGGCTAGCGGATAAGTCAGACTAAACATGGCCTGGTTTTCTTCTTGGGGTTGATCAAATCGTAGAGTCTTGACCACCATAGTGGTGGTTTGCACCGATACCGATTCAATATCAGTTTTTGTTAAATGATTTGATGCCATCAAATGCATTAATGCTTCTACCGATGTCTGAGCACAGGAACACAAAGGAAACAATTTAATCGCCAAACCGGGATCAAGCAGCCGCCAGTAGGCGCCCAACTGTAGCGCCTGGCTTTGATCAAAGCGCCCGCCTGTAGTCACCTTGAATGGCCCCTCATGCCGCTCCATCACATCCAAGGGAATGCTCACATCTGTTTGTGCAATTTCAACGGCGTCAATTGCACGTTTTACTACTTCTCCGGCTACCAGAGGTTTAGCATCAGTACCCTGCATGCATCGAAACGGTGAAGCGTTAAGTGCTGCGAAGGCAATGGCTCTGGTAATGACTCGTTCATCCAGTTGTTGTAGTTTAGCCAACGCTGCCGCTGCACCGATAACACCCAATACACCAGTCGGCCAAAAATCATTTTCATATAACGTAGACCCTACAGCAGTGCCCAGACCATAAGCGATTTCGGAACCTACTGCAAATGCGGTCAGTAGCTCTTTACCCGATTTATTGCTGGCCTGGGCATAAGCGATAAGAATCGGCGCGATAACCACTGTTGCGTGGACAATGCCGGCATAAGATGTATCGTCCATATCCAGCGCATGAGCAGCAACTGTGTTGCAATATGCGGCCTGTTTATAATCGCGTTTTTCACCATTAAATAACGAAACTGATGGTTGCTGTTCAGCAAAAAATCGAGGGGCTAATGCTTGAGCTGATTGGCTAACACGAGTGTTAAACCCGGCTATACCAACCGCTGTAACATCCAGCAATGCTTTTTTACAAACACCGACAACAGCTTCCGGCAATAGCGAATAATCGAGATTCTCGGCCCAGTTAGCACAAAACTGAGCTAATGGTTGGCAATTGGGTCGATTTGTACAGTGTTTCAATAGAGCTTAAGTTTTCAACACATCTGTGAGTGAATCAAGGCAAAATTCAACATTAGTCTTGGTTGCTGCAGCGCCCATTAAACCTATACGCCAGGCCCGGCCGGCCAAGTCACCCAGTCCACCACCGATTTCAAGATTGTATTCGTTTAATAGTCGACTCCGAACTTGGGCATCATCGATCCCTTCTGGAACATAGACAGAATTTAATTGTGGCAAACGATAAGGTTTTTCAACGACATATTGCAGACCTAAGTGTTCAAGTCCGTCACGCAAAATTTCATGACAATCTTGATGACGCTTCCAGGTATTTTCCAGGGTTTCATTCTGCAAAAGCACTAACGACTCATGCAAAGCATAGAGCGCATTAACGGGTGCAGTATGATGATAACTGCGCTTGGCTGTACCGGACCAATAGCTCATGATTAGAGTTTGATCTAAAAACCAGCTTTGAACACGCAGACCCCGACTGGTGATTTTATCCACTGCTTTGTTACTGAATGAAACAGGTGACAGGCCCGGCACACATGACAAACACTTTTGACTACCTGAGTAGATCGCATCGATACCCCAGTCATCAACATACAACGGCACGCCAGCCAGAGAGGTCACCGCATCAACAATGGTCAAGCAATCATGCTTTTGTGCCAACTCGCATAAAGTTTTTGCATCCGACAACGCACCGGTTGATGTTTCCGCATGCACAAAAGCCAATATCTTTGCATCGGGGTGTTGTTGTAATGCATCTTCAACTTTTTGCGGATCAACCGGCTTACCCCAATCGTCATACACCATGACGGCTTCACCGCCACAACGCTCAACGTTTTCTTGCATACGGCCACCAAACACACCGTTGCTACAGACAATCACTTTATCGCCACGTTCAACCAGATTGGTAAAACAGGCTTCCATTCCGGCTGAACCAGGTGCCGAAATCGCGCTAGTCATTGGGTTCGCAGTCTGAAACGCATATTGCAACAATATTTTGACTTCATCCATCATGCCAATAAACAGCGGGTCCAGATGTCCCAATGTGGGCCTGGAAAGCGCCTGCAAAACGCTGGGGTAAACATCCGAAGGACCGGGCCCCATTAGTGTTCGCTTTGGAGGATAAAATGACTGAATATTCATATAGTTACCTAATATTTTTAAAGCTAAATATGTTTACAATATACGAGCTACCGTAGTACCGAACGATGACGGATTGGGCGCAATTTTGGCTCCGGCTGATTCCAGAATCTGGGACTTCTCTGACGCTGACTCACCAAATGCTGACACAATCGCTCCAGCGTGACCCATTTTGCGGCCTTTAGGCGCAGACAACCCGGCCACATAAGCGGCAACGGGTTTAGTCATGGTCGACTGAATGTACTCAGCCGCTTCCGCTTCCTGGGGGCCACCAATCTCACCAATCATTAACACTGCATCCGTATCAGGGTCATTCTCAAAATGTTCCAATACATCTTTGAACGAGCTGCCGTTGATCGGATCACCACCAATACCAACGCTGGTGGAAACTCCTATACCTTCGGCTTTCATCTGTTCAGCAGCCTCATAGCCCAAGGTACCTGATCGTGTCACTACACCAACTCGTCCGGGCAAATAAATATGACCCGGCATGATACCTATCAATGCTTTGCCGGGGCTGATTGTACCTGCACAATTCGGGCCCGTCAGCATCATTCTTTTTTCTGCTTTAAACCGGCGCATAAAGCGTTTGGCCCGCATCATGTCTTGTGCCGGAATACCATCGGTAATACATACGCAGTATTTGATCCCTGCTTCTGCTGCCTCCATAATGGCATCACCCGCAAACGGCGGCGGTACAAAAATAATACTGGTATCTGCACCTGTCTGCTCAACAGCCTGATCAACTGTGTCGAACACCGGCACATTGCATTGCTGTGACCCGCCTTTTCCCGGCGTTACACCGGCAACAACATTAGTGCCATATTCCTGCATCTCCTCAGTATGAAATGTACCGATACGCCCGGTGATCCCTTGCACCAGAACTTTTGAAGTTTCATCAATTAAAATTGCCATGATCGTTATTCCTGGATTAAGAGTTAAACTTGAGTGGCTTGCACAGCTTTATCTGCGGCATCAGCCAGAGTATCAGCAACAATAATAGACAAACCGCTTTGGTTTAGTATTTCCCGGCCTTGTTCAAGGTTGGTACCGGCAAGGCGCACCACCACCGGCACAGTCAGGTTCAATTTCTCAAATGCCTGAATAATACCTTCGGCGATCCAGTCGCAACGATTAATACCGGCAAAAATATTAATCAAGATCACCTTCACATTGCTGTCCTTTAACACAGTCTGGAACGCCATGCGCACACGATCTGGCGAAGCACCACCACCTATATCCAGAAAATTAGCCGGCTCACCACCGGCAAGTTTGATCATATCCATGGTCGCCATGGCCAAACCTGCACCGTTAATAATGCAACCTATATCACCATCCAGCCCAACATAGTTCAAACCCCGATCAGCAGCATAACTCTCACGTACATCCTCTTGTGATTTATCACGCAGCTCAGAAATTTCAGGCCGTCTGAACAATGCATTATCGTCAAACGACATTTTTGCATCCAATGCATAAAGCTGATTGTCAGCAGTCAAAATCAACGGATTAATTTCAACCATTTCTGCATCATTGTCGATAAATGCATCATAACAACCCAATAACAGATCAGACATAATGCGAATATGCTCACCCATGCCCAATTGATAAACGATTTTGCGGGCATGAAATGGCTTCATGCCGGTGGCTGCATCAACCGACATTTTGACCAGCGACTCAGGATGTTTTTCGGATAGCTCTTCGATCTCCATACCGCCTTGCGCAGAAGCAACAATCATGATTCGCTCTGATTTTCTATCCAGCACAAAACCCAGGTAAATTTCCTGAGCGATATCCATACCTTCTTCAATATAAAGACGTTGCACCAGCTTGCCACGAGATCCTGTTTGATGTGTCACCATGCTGGAGCCCAACATGTCAGCTGCCGCATCCCTAATCTGGGCATCGCTTTTGCAAACCCGCACACCACCTGCTTTACCTCGGGCACCGGAGTGAATTTGAGCTTTTACTACCCAGGCGTCACCGCCCAACTCAAAGGCCCGATAACCCGCTTGTTCAGGGCTATAAGCTATACCACCACGCGGAATTGGCACACCATATTTAGCCAGGATTTCCTTGGCCTGATATTCATGTATATCCATTGTTAATCCCTAAAAAATAACTTAACTTGAACGTGAAGCGATTGCTTCACCCATTTCAACCACATTTTGTGCCATTCGTGCCGAAGCGGCATCGATCATGCGTCCATCCAATTGTGCGGCCCCTTTGCCTTGGCTGGCAGCTTGTTCCAATGCAGCTAACATGCGCGTGGCCTTAGTGAGTTCTGCTTCAGACGGGCTGAACGCCTTGTTGGCCAAATCAATTTGACTGGGGTGAATGGCCCATTTACCTTCGATGCCGAGGGCTGCTGCACGTTTCGCGGCTTCGTCATAACCCGTTGGATCGTTAAAATCGCCAAACGGTCCATCTATTGCTCTTAAACCGTATGCACGGCAAGCAACTACCATTCTTGATATGGCTGAATGCCACTGGTCACCCGGATAATTAGGATTCAAACCACCGATATTGACTGTTCGAGCACGGTTACTGGCCGCATAATCTGCCACACCAAAATGCAACGCTTCTAAACGCCCGCCTGATGAAGCAATTGATTCCACATTGGCCATACCCAAGGCCGTTTCAATTAGAGCCTCAATACCTATTTGGTGAGGTAAATTTTTTGCCACCTCAATTTGTGAAAGTAATACCTCCACAGTATATAAATCACTTGGCACGCCTACTTTGGGAACTAAAATCGTATCCAGGTGTTGCCCGGCCTGCTCAACAATATCAATCACATCACAGTACATGTAATGTGTATCTAAACCATTGATTCGAACTGAAACTGTCTTGCCAGAACTTTTCCAGTCCAGATCATTCAAGGCCTGGATGACATTTTCCCTGGCGATAATTTTTTCATCTGGTGATACAGCATCTTCCAAATCGAGAAATATAAAATCAACATTTGAATTGATTGCTTTTTCAATCATGCCGGGATTGGAACCAGGTACAGCTAACTCACTTCGCTGCAACCTGAATTGCTTGGTTTTGTGGAGGGTATAACTCATTGCTCAACGCTCTCATGTGATGGTGTATTAATTTGCGATATTAATACATCCATAAAATTATCAAATAGATCAGTTGTTCAGTATACGACTAAAAAAATCGAATACTCGTCACTTTGGCAAATCCAAAGCCATAATCCAAAAAACAAAAAGCTGTGAAGATATAAATGTCAAACAGCAGTCTAAAGTGAACACCGTCAGCAATTAAAAATGAACATCGGATTTATAAAATCTTGAGCAAAAAAATTCCTTTAAAATCAATCAAGAGATTTCACCCGAATATTTTAAAAGTGTTCAAACTCAGATACTGATTTGAGCCGTAATTTGTTCAGATTTGCGTGTTGTTTAACAGTCACGGGTTGCGCGCCAGTGAACTTTCAACGCACTCATTAGCGACGTGGATTATAAATCCGCAACATTTTTTGTGTGCCGACTGAAAAATGGATTGTCCACGTCACATCCGCTAGAGAGCGACGAGCTACGCGCACCCAAACGTTATCTGCCCTACACGCAATGATGCCCTATCTTTTCTCTTTGTTAGTGAGCGTCAAGCACAATTCACACGTCAGGCGATTGGCGGCATTATCCGCAGACTTGGCAAAAAGTCATCCATGTCGATCAACGTGCATCTACATATGCTACGTCATGGGTGCGGCTACTACCTTGTTGCCAACAAAGGCGTGGACAGCCGTATTATTCAAGACTGGCTCGGACAGTGATCCAAAGCATACCGCGCGTTACACGCGCATTGCCTTGGGGAAGTTTCGGGGATTGTTTGGGTGATCTTGTAAATCAGTTGTTGAAGTAGATATAGCGGACATTTTCTCTGCTTAGATAAGTGCATGTTCCTGTTCCTGCTATTGCAACTGTCTTATCTTCTTGTACTGCGGTTAATACCTGCGCATGTATGGCTCTGCCCGAATAGGTCTTGAGACTGATTGCAAATTCACCATAAGGATTACAACTCGGTGGTGATACATAATGCTGTGTTCTGTATATGGCAACGTCGCCAGCGTGAGAATACACTCGAGTGATCTTGCCGCCGCCACTGCCTGCAAAACTGAATGCAGTTGTCATCAATCCTGTAAGTGCAATTAAAATCGCAAAAATATTTTTCATTTAAAACTCCGAATTCAATTTTTTAATCGTCCAGCAAAAGCAACTGCAACATCGGCACAATATCGCCGCCTTTCTCTTTGATAAGCAGATCGGTTACGCCCCATTTCTCATCCTGAAAGCCATTCCACGTTGCATCCGGTGAGCGTTGGATAAACGTGAGTTGATTTGTCCCTGACTTTAACTTGTCGGATGGAATCTCAAAGGTATCCCCGCCATTAAAGCAACTGCTACAGTTGGTCGAGAGAAAACCAAGAATCCTGTCGTTCAGGTAAATACGTGTTTCATCTGCTCGATCAATGTCCCAGCCTGTCACTGAAAAAGTTAGATCATTGCCATTATTTGGATTTGTGAAGTTGGCAACCAACTGGCTACGATGGCGATTTGACCCAAACCCATAACCGTAGCTACCTGTGTTTCTCGTTCCAACCGTTAAATTGATCGAGCCACGGTCAACAAATTCAAGCACGATATTTCTCACGCCCCACGCTTCGTTATTATTGGACTTTCTAAATTCAATTAAATTTTTTCCTCTTCTGAGTCGAGAGCCACAAAATTCAACCTTTCGTGACCGAAGCGTATTATTACCTGTAAGGGCAAGGAATTTTATTCGGATGTTGTTTATATACAGCGCAACCTCACTGCTGGTATCAATGTCATAAGCTTGGTATTTGACCTGATACATCGAACCGCAAGATGTAGCCGCTTGTGCAAGCAGTTGAGATTCAGATATTTTGAACACCGTCATTTTAGCAGCAAGCCCTGAACTTATCGTTGTGTTAGCCACTTCTGCTAGCACAACATTAAATCCATAGCCCTGGTTGTACCCACCGCCGCCAAAACCAACCCCGTAACTACCGACATTCGTTTGTCCGTAGCCGAATTCCCTCACGTCTATTTTTGGCACAGGAGGAAATTGTGGGCCACTTGGTGGTGTTTCTACTGGGCTCTTGCCTTTTAACAATTCATCGGCTTTTAGAAAGTCAGTATTAAAAGCTCTGCTAGCGGTCACGTTTGTACGCCCATCCGGAATCTTCTTGCCTACCTGTTTTAGTGCTGCGACAATCTGAGTCATGCTTTTACTTGGATTTCTGATCTTCAACCGACCTAAGTAAGTTGCTACTCGAGGTGTTGCTAGTGAAGTTCCAGATTGTTTAGCGTGACTAGAATCTAATTTCGGAACATCAGCATAACCGAGAAAATCAAGACCGGAGCCAGACGCTGAGTAATTGTATAAAGCTCCTGAAGAATTAACTGCACCGACTGACACTACCTCATTTGCACAGGCAGGGAACCCCATAGTATTTAAAGTAACCCAATCGTTTCCACTTGCTGCAACTATTACGACCCCCTTATTGCGAAGACTATTTATCGGTCCTCGTAAAGGACTTCCGTTTAGACTACAAACCGCATTCAAATACCCGAAACTAATCGAAAGTGAAACTACGGAAATATTCTGAAAACTTGCTATAGAATTAACATATGCAAGGGCATTGGCTATTGTATTTTGATCAGTCCCTTCAAATGAGTATCTAAAGCTAAGTGGGCCCGGAACTGTGTATTGGTTAAAGCCAGTCTCATTTCTAATTCTTGCTGCAGTAACATTCAAAATTTGATTGGGATTAGCGCTCACACTTTTTGCAGCTTCTAAGACATAAGTGTTGTGCAGAGAAATATTACTCACATAGCCTGGAAAAGATTCAATCGTGTCGAATGCCGATGAAGAATGGCGATCGAGAGAAACTATAGTCCGAGGAATCTTCGATGAACCATTACCAAATGCTGATAACAAACCGCTACGACAAATTGAAATTGTACGATAATAATAAGCAGTTCGCTCATAAGCTGTTTCAGTAATAAAATCATCCTGGAATTGGGAGAAACATGCTTCACCCCTGATGAGCGACGAATATCTGTTATAGTATTCACTTCTAAGGCCCCCATCAATTATTGCTATATTTTGTGGATAGACTTCTAGACTAAAAAGACAAATAAAGATCGATATTATTTTTTTCACTAATTTGTTTGCCCATATCTATTGATGAAAATGCTTGTGACGAATGAATTTGTGAATATTGGATATAGAGCTGGTTCAGATATGTTTAAACTCACTCGAGGTAGGAATTCAGAGGTATGGGCATCTCTAAATGAGTTTTCAGGCAAAGAATTTATTATTTTCGCTCCATAACTTTGAATTTTTTTCTTTTCAAATTCATAATTTTCTATTTCAGACTCAGAAAAATATCCTAGAAATTCTACTGAAATGTTTATCCAATCATGTTCTAAGAATAATTTCCTTAGATCGTTATAAGCGAAGTTTTTAAAATCTGCTTCCGTTAAATTTTGGATATATTCAGCTGATTTAGACTCCAGCAAAATCTGAGAATCAGTTTTATGATCAGTTGGAAGTATGAAGACATCTTGTGCTTGAACATTAACAAAAAAAGTACAAACAAAATAACTTAGTAATAATTTTTTGATCAAGATAAACCCCGCCCATTATTAACATAATTTAATGTCGAGATTGTATTGCTTATATTGTCAACTGGCAACCAAGGCAGGGTCATTCATGTAATAAAGTAAGACTTTGTCCAAAAATATATCGAATTGATGATTACAGCACAGGATACATAGTTAGATAAATTACATCAGTCATATACCGGGATCTAATGAACTGGTATTTGTTTCCGTATTAATTGCTAACCTGTAAGTCTCGTAAAGAACAGAAACAGCAGAAAAACAGTTTTCCTTAATCACTGTGATTCTCGGCTAGTATCCTGCAACAGAGAGTTTAAAAGTCTTGTTTAGTTAAAGACACTTCCTACCAGCCTGAAGACAGGCACATGATCAGAACAAACAGCGTTAAAGTTAAATGCTTTAGTGCAGCAATGTCCTTTTTCAAACGAACAGTGTAACCATTATCTCGAACAGACATGTCATAGGCATTGAAACGGTCATATTTTGGGTAACTCATATATTTAGTTGTACCCAGTACTGCAAGGGAAAAGGATAGCAGAAATTTGGGGATTAAGTTGTTTGAATTTTTAGTGCAAACAGAAATGTACTGCTTAACTGCAATATTTATCTACATATTCCATTTTGATACAGCATGTAACTGGACGGTATTTGGACGATCAAGAATTTAGTGAAATCTGAAGGAACAAGAACGGTTGTAAATAATCAAATAAACCATTGTATTTATTATATATTTTTATGGTGCCGATGGCCGGACTCGGTACCACAAAACACATAAGCTATTGTTTTGTAAGACATTAGCATCATTTTAGAGCCATGTTAAACCAAGGTGTCACACTTTGGTGTACCACTTTCGGATCTCTACAGATCAGTTCAGAATATCGAATAATCTACAGGTTTGTTTTTATCCAGGTCATTATCCACAGCAGCCATGGGGTATTTTAATCCTGTGGCGCAGTTGTAAAGTACCGCTGTGTCGTCCTTACTGATTAGGCCTTGCTTTAAGGCCTTTTTGTAAGCCACAGCAGTCGCGGCACCCTCAGGGCAAAGTAGCAATCCGTCTTCTTTAGCTATCAGATCCCTAACCTGGGCAATTTCCTCATCAGAAACCATCATACCGAAACCGCCGGATTCACGTACTGCACGAATAATCAAAAAATCACCTACGGCAATCGGCACACGGATTCCTGCAGCGAAGGTATGTGCGTTTTCCCAAAGCGGTGCGTGTTCTTCCCCATCCTGCCAGGCTTTGACGATAGGTGCACAACCCTCTGCCTGAACCGCCACCATTTTAGGCAGCTTGCAATCGATCCAGCCCATTTCTTTGAGTTCATGAAACGCTTTCCACATGCCAATCAAGCCGGTGCCACCACCGGTCGGATAAAAAATCACATCAGGCAAATTCCAGCCCATTTGCTCGGCCAATTCCAAACCCATGGTTTTTTTGCCTTCAATACGATATGGCTCCTTAAGTGTAGAAGTATCAAACCAGCCTACTGATTCTTTACCTTCACCCACAATTTTGCCGCAATCGTTAATCAAACCGTTTACTTTCCAAACCTGGGCACCCTGTTGCTGAATTTCGCGAATGTTTATATCAGGCGTATCCTCCGGGCAAAACACAGTCGCCTTCTGGCCAGCACGTCTGGCATAGGCCGCCATGGCTGCACCGGCATTACCGTTGGTAGGAATAGCTAAATGGTCAATACCGAATTCTTTGGCCATTGACACTGCCAGGCATAACCCACGTGCTTTAAATGAGCCTGTGGGTAGACGGCCTTCATCTTTGACAATAGCTTTACCGGGCAATCCGCCTAAGCCCGGCGCGGAAAAATTCAAATCAATCAAAGGCGTAACAACTTCACCTAAGGAAACTCGATTCTCCGGCTTGGTGACGGGCAACATAGACGAGTAGCGCCAAAACCCGGGTTCGACTGAGTGAGCAATATCCTCTTTGCTGACATCTGCTGCAAGTTGCTGCAAGTCATAACGAACTAGCAGCGGCCGACCCACTTCCGAAAGACCATGAATTTGACCTGCAGGATATGTTTTACCTGTCATCGAGCATTCAAGATGGGTTACGTAGGTCTTAGTCATAATGTCGTCTTCCTAAAATGTTGGTAGTCTTTATAAATCTTGAAGATTAATCATGCCAAGTAAGCTCGGCAAAACCAAAACTCAAGGTGAAAATATCTGAATTCGGGAGGATTTTACTATTTAGGGCGTTAAGTAATAGTTCCAATTTTGAAATTCGCAACTGTACAGATAGCCGAATTTTCGGTAGAGATTTTGAGCGGTGACATTATCTTGGGCAGTTTGCAAATCAATTCGACTGGCCCCGACATTATCAGCCTCCAGTCGTGCTTGATCTAATAGGGCATAACCCACGCCTTTGCTTCTGGAGCCTTGGTCAACGAACAAATCATAAAGAACCAAAATTTTTATCATTTCTACTGAGCAAAATGAGGGATAAAGTTGGGTAAAACCAATCGGTTGATCGTTTAGCAACGCCAGGAAAATAGTAGATTCTTGATGAGTGAGTCGATCATGAATATATATTTTTGCCGCCTCAATATCTGCCGGTTGTTGGTAAAACTGACGATAGGCATCGAAAAGAGGTGCAACCAGGTTCACATGTTCAGCTTTGGCTCTAATAATTTTCATTTCAACCCAGATTATGCAATGGGATTCGTCGCGAGAAGAAAAAATGCAATAAAATCAAGTACTCCCGCAGGGACAGGACGATGCCATAGTCATTCTATGGTGAGATCAAATTCCTGAGGAAGTGCTTGAGATTGAAGCAGTTTTTCATCGCAGCAGATTTCTATTGCATAATTCGGGTTCAACCGGGCTTTTGCCCCCTGAAGTGATGCGGGCAATGTTCACCGGTTTCTAGGACTTTAACCATAGCCGTCCAGATATTAATATTAGACTGTAATAAATCTATGCCAACGACGGATTCAAACTCTTCTCGTCTCGATCCACTGAGTTCACTCAGTTCAAGTTTTGCCTGCTCACAATACCAGGCATTGCGATTGTGTAATGCTACATTTGCAAAACCGGCATTTTCCAAAGCTCGCTGATATCGCCCGGGTGAGGCCATGGCAAAATCCAGCCCTTCTAGCGCGATATACTGCTTCATCTGGGCCGATGGCTCATGATCATGTGAAATCAACCAGTCTGAAGCCACGAACCAGCCGCCGGGTTTCAAAACCCTGAACGCTTCTGCGGCTAATGCTTCTTTATCGGTGATATGAACAATGGAGTCTTTGCTAAACACAATATCAAAAGTCTGATCGGCAAATGGAAACGGACCGGGAATAACTTTATGAATTTCGATCTGATCTGAAAAACCTGCATCTTCAATTAGCTTGCGCGCAGTATCACAAACCGGTGATTCAACATCAATACCGACTACCGATGCAGCGCCGTAATCACGCGCCAGCGAAAGCGTAATCCCGCCTGCCCCACAGCCGATATCTAAGACCCGCTTTGCTGTTAAGTCGATATTGGCTAATAACCGGGCAACTTCTTGCGGACCACCCGGTGAGAGGTAACCCTGCCCCCATATCAACTCCAAAAAGTTTATGCTCTGCTCGCGGTAAAGATCGTCGTCACTGTGACTCATAAGATCTATCAGTGTATCGTTTCAGGATCATCGTCATCTTCACTTGGTTCTGTAGACTCTTCGATTCGACCAATACTGATCAATTTTTCATCTTCGCTTAGATTAATTAAGCGCACACCTTGTGTATTACGACCAATAACAGAAATCTCCTTAACACGAGTGCGTATTAATACACCGCCGTCAGTGATTAACATGACCTCATCTTCTTCACCGACCAATTCAGCACCGACAATTTTACCATTACGTTCACTGGCCTGAATCGATATAACACCTTTGCCACCCCTGCCTTTAGTTGGATATTCAATAAGTGCAGTACGCTTGCCATAGCCATTTTCAGAGCTGGTCAGTACGGCGATGGTTTGTTCATCGACATCGGCAGGCACCGTAATCAGGCTAATTGCTTTATCGTTTTTAGCCAGATTAATACCTTTGACACCTCGCGCAGTACGACCCATGGCTCTTACATTTGCTTCACTAAAACGTACCGATTTGCCCGCATCACTGAATAACATAATGTCATAGTTGCCGTCGGTAATGCTAACGCCAATTAGTTGATCGTCTTCAAGTAAGTCGATAGCTCGAATACCGCTTGCACGTGGCCGTGAAAAATCGGTTAATTTACATTTTTTTACCGTGCCGTTTTGCGTAGCCATTACGATAAAGTAGTTCTCGTCATATTCTCGTATGGGTAATAAAGCAGTAATCTTTTCATTTTCTTCAAGCGGCAGTAAGTTCACAAGCGGTTTACCGCGAGCTGTTCTGCCCGCTTGCGGCATCTGAAACACACGCAACCAGTAGACCTGGCCTCTATCGGAAAAACACAGCACCGTATCATGTGTACTGGCCACAAACATGTGGCTGACAAAGTCTTCATCTTTGGTCTTGGTTGCCGTTTTTCCGCGGCCGCCACGGCGTTGAGCACGATAATCAGAAATCGGCTGAGACTTGGCATAGCCTGAATGAGAAATGGTGACAACGACATCTTCTTCAACAATCAAATCTTCATCATTCAGATCAATCGCTGACTCCTCTATCTCTGTCCTGCGCTGGTCTCCAAATCGTTCTTTAATCTCGACTAATTCTTCCCGGATGACTTGCATCAGACGTTCACTGCGCGTGAGGATATCCATCAAGTCTTCAATTTGGTCCAGCAAATCTTTATATTCGCTATGAATTTTTTCTTGTTCAAGACCGGTCAATCGATGCAAACGCAGCTCAAGAATAGCCTGGGCCTGGGCTTCGGATAATAGATAACCCTTATCGGATAAGCCAAACTCTTTAGATAATCCTTCCGGCCTGGAGGAGTCAGCGCCGCTGCGTTCCAGCATCGGCAACACCACGCCCGGTTGCCAATGTTGAGCTAATAATTTAGCTTTGGCTTCGGCTGCATTGGGTGACTTTTTGATTAAAGTAATCACTTCATCTATATTGCTCAAGGCAACGGCCAAACCTTCCAGAAGATGTGCCCGATCCCTTGCCTTACGCACTTCGAAAATAGTCCGGCGTGTAACAATTTCACGACGGTGACGGATAAACTCTTCGAGTAATTCTTTGAGGTTGAAAATCTTGGGTTGGTTATTGATCAGGGCAACAATATTGATACCAAAAACCGATTCCATTTGAGTATTGCGATAAAGATGGTTCAATATCACTTCAGCAACTTCACCACGCTTTAACTCGATAACCATGCGCATGCCTTGCTTATCGGATTCGTCGCGTAAGCCGGAAATCCCTTCAAGTTTTTTATTTTTGACCAGTTCAGCGATTTTCTCCAGCAATCGGGCCTTGTTCACCTGATACGGCAATTCAGTCACGATAATACTCTGGCGTGAGGTTTTCTCGTCCGTTTCTATTTCTGCCCTGGCTCTGACATAAATCTTGCCGCGTCCGGTTCGATAGGCATCGAGTATACCCTTGCGGCCATTGATGATGCCTGCGGTAGGAAAATCAGGCCCGGGAATATGCTCCATCAGGACTTCCGTGCTGATGTTTTCATCATCGATTAAAGCCAGGCAACCACCGATCACCTCGGATAAATTATGGGGTGGAACATTGGTCGCCATACCTACGGCAATCCCGGTGGAACCATTAACGAGCAAATTGGGCACCCGGGTAGGTAGGATTAACGGCTGTGTTTCTGTTTCGTCGTAGTTCGGCCCGAAATCTACTGTTTGCTTGTCAATATCTGCCAATAATTCATGAGCGATACGAGACAACCGAATTTCGGTATAACGCATCGCTGCCGGAGAGTCACCATCTACCGAACCGAAATTTCCTTGCCCGTCGACCAAAGGATAGCGCATGGAAAAATCCTGGGCCATGCGCACAATGGCATCATAAACCGCGGTATCGCCATGCGGATGATATTTACCAATCACATCACCAACAATTCTTGCAGATTTTTTATAAGCTTTATTCCAGTCATTCCCCAACTCAGACATCGCATAAAGTACCCGGCGATGAACCGGTTTGAGACCGTCTCTAACATCCGGCAATGCACGCCCAACGATGACGCTCATGGCGTAATCAAGATAGGATTGACGCATCTCTTGCTCAAGATCTGCGGGTAGAGTTTCTTTTGCGATTTGATCCATGCAGTTTATTTGTACTAGGTTGTTTTGTTCGATACGGTTAGAATGGGTTTAAAGCAGATTCAAATGGCTTACCCCGGTACCACGAGTGTTGTTTTTAGTTAAAAAGCCTTGAAAAATAGTTTGTTTTTTATCTAAAAAAGTTAGCTAAAATTATACCATGTCAGGCTTAAAAATACCCGTTGGTTTAAGCTTAATTTTTTACTTAAACTAAATTACTAATTTATTTTATTTACAAATAGTTAATGAATTTGATTAATGTGAATTATCACTCCAAATTATCTATTCTTTTTGAAGATAAAATTGATATTCCGAAAAGTGGGCAAACCCTATGAAAAATTCGTCATACAGAGAGCTGATTTTTGCTAAATGGATAGTGCCCCTGGAGGGTAAAAAGTCCATTCTTAGTGATCATTGCCTGGTCAAAAAAGACCATAAAATTGAGCAAATTATACCTGCAGATGAAGCTATAGAGATTTTTCCCGATTGCAATAGGATCGAGTTAAAGGATCATGCGCTATTGCCCGGGCTGATCAATTGCCACACGCATGCCGCCATGACACTTTTTCGTGGCATCGCCGATGACATCCCTTTGAAGCCCTGGTTGGAAGAGCATATCTGGCCACTAGAAGGCCAGTTTGTCAGCGCCGATTTCGTCAAACTCGGTACCAACCTGGCCATTGCTGAAATGATACAGAGCGGCACAACTTGTTTTAATGACATGTATTTTTTCCCCGATATAGTTGCCCAAACGGCAGAGTCATTGGGGATAAGAGCAGCTGTTGGAATGATTATGCTGGACTTCCCGACTGTCTGGGCCAGTGGACCTGACGAATATTTAAGCAAGGGCTTAAAACTTGCTGATGAATTGAAATACTCAACACTGATCAGCCCAACATTTGCGCCGCATGCACCCTATACAGTTTCGGACGAACCATTAAAGCGAATCCGTGTGCTTGCTGATGAATTAGATTTACCGATTCATATGCATATTCATGAAACCCAACATGAAACCGAGCAGTCGATTGACCAATACGGTATGCGTCCACTTGAACGGCTGAGCAAACTTGGACTACTTTCACCACGCCTAATAGCTGTACACATGGTGCATTTATTAAGTGAGGAAATCCAAAGTCTGGCGGAATTGGGGGTGAATCTTCTTCATTGTCCGGAAGCAAATTTAAAATTGGGTAGCGGAATCAGTCCGATTAAACAATGTCTTGAGGCCGGGATAAATATTGCACTGGGCACAGACGGTGTGGCCAGCAATAATGATTTAAATATGCTGGGCGAGCTACGTACTGCGGCCTTATTAGCCAAAGGTGCATCATCGGATGCTGAAACAGTGACTGCCTGGCAAGCGTTGGAAATGGCCACAATCAATGCGGCCAAGGCATTAAACATCGACAATGTTTGCGGATCATTGGAACCGGGCAAAAGTGCTGACATGATTGCGGTTGATTTATCCGCCCTGCACTGCCAACCTGTTTACAATCCGGTTTCGCAAATTGTCTATTCAGCCTCACGTTCTCAGGTGACTCATAGCTGGGTAGAAGGAAAGTTATTAATGAAGGACCGACAACTGACACACATTGATACTGATCAATTACTTGAACAAGTCAGTCAGATTAGCCAGAATATCGCCTCGAATTGAATATTTAGCAAATATGACAACAAACGCAGATCAAACAGAACTGGATAAATTTAACCAGTTCGCGTCCAGGTGGTGGGACCCTCAAGGTGAATTCAAACCCTTGCACCGCATGAACCCCCTGCGCCTGCACTACATTAATTCACGCACAGCATTAAGGGGGTTATCTGTTCTGGATGTAGGTTGCGGTGGTGGCTTGCTTGCTGAAGGCATGGCACAGCTCGGAGCGAAGGTCACCGGGATAGATTTGGCCACAGAAGCACTTGAAGTAGCCAGGCTACATTTATTAGAAAGCGGCCATGAGGTTGACTACAAACAAATTGCTATTGAAGAACTGGCAGCAACTGAACCTGGCCAATATGATGTTATTACTTGTCTTGAAATGCTGGAACATGTCCCTGAACCGGTTTCGGTGGTTAAAGCCTGTACACAATTACTAAAACCCGGTGGTAGTGTTTATTTTTCGACGATTAATCGTACCACTAAATCTTATCTAATGGCCATTGTCGGTGCTGAATATATACTTCAGCTATTGCCCAAAGGCACCCATGAGCATAAGAAGTTTATTCGTCCCTCTGAGCTGGACCAATGGGCCAGGGCGAACAGCTTGATGCTAAAGCACTCCACCGGCATTCACTATAACCCTGTCACTGAACAGTTTTGGCTGGCACCTGATTTAGATGTAAATTACATTAGCTGGTTTATTAAACCCGAAACATGCAATAGGAATCTGCTGCGATGAAAAACTGCTTCAATCTCAAGCACTTCCTCGAAATTTGTCCTTACCATAGTGAGGCTATGGCTGCGTCTAAATCCCTTGCGGGAGCACTTGGTCTTATTGCATTTTTTCCTCTCACAACGAAACCTATTACATATTTCGGGTTAAGTCATGAATACCTTTGAAGGTGTATTTTTTGATTTAGATGGCACATTAATCGATACTGCCCCAGACATGGGTCTGGCGCTTAATTTACTACTGGACGATCACGGACGACCACCATTATCGATGTCCACGATTCGTCCTCATGTCTCCCATGGCAGCGCCGCTTTGGTTAAGTTGGGTTTTGGCATAGACGAGTCGGGCTCTAATTTCGAGATGCTAAAACAGGCATTTCTGGATATTTATCAAACTAATGTAGCCGTAGAGTCAACCTTATTTAAGGGTATGGAGTTAATTCTGGAGAATCTTGAATCCGCACAAATTCCGTGGGGAATCGTCACCAATAAACCCGGATACTTGACCCAGCAGCTGTTAACGGCATTAGAACTTGATTATCGTGCAACCAGCGTGATTAGCGGGGATAGCCTAAGCGTCAGAAAACCACATCCCGCGCCATTATTCAAAGCCTGCGAACTGGCCTCGTGCTCACCTGAAAAATGCCTGTATGTTGGCGACGCCGAGCGTGACGTCGAGGCAGCCAAGGCTGCCGGCATGATATCTTGTGCTGCACTTTATGGCTATTACACTGATGATGAAAACCCAACGGCTTGGAACGCAGACTGTTATATTGACTCTCCCATTGAGTTAGAGCAATACATTAAGTTTCCTTGTCAGAAAAAGACAGTAATACAATGAGTCTGTTAGATCTAACCAATTACTCCACTGCTGATCTGAATTTAAGTGACAAAACCTATTTAGTTACGGGCGCAGCTAACGGCATTGGCAAAGCACTGGCACTTAGTTTATCTGCTCTAAAGGCTACGGTAATTTTGTTGGATAAAGACGCCACCGGACTTAACAGTGTTTACGATGAGATTCATAAAACAACAAATGGTGAACCAATCATCGTACATCAAGACTTAACATTGCTCAGTCAAACCCACTGTGACACGCTTGCCTCTCAAATCCAGCAATCGATTGGTCACTTAAGCGGATTAATTCATTGCGCGGCCGAAACGGGTCACTTGTCCCCGATTGAACATTATTCTGACGAAGATTGGTCTAATGTAATTAATGCAAACCTACACGCACCCTACATGTTGACTCGTGCCTTGGTACCGTTACTGTCGCCTCAGCATCAAACTGCCGTTATTTTTACATTATCTGAACAGGCCAAAAAATCCACAGCATTTTGGGGGGCTTTTGCAGTGGCGCAACAGGGCCTTAAGGCATTAGTTGAAACCTGGTCTGCCGAGACAGAAAATGGCAACTGCAGCTATGTCATGCTTGACCCGGGTAAAGTTAATACGGAATTTTTGGTGCAATTGTTTCCAGGACTAAACGCTAAAAATTACCCAACTGCAAACATGATCGCCCAAGCTTACGTCTTTTTATTAAGCAACAGACTTAATGTGCATGGCAGATTCCTGAGAATCAAGGACCTGCAGCTGCACGCCCTCGATTAAACCAGGTTAAATACCTCAGTTCTAGCCGGTAACGTTCAACTGAGCAAGAATCCGCGATGCCGGGACATAACCCGGAATGATGATACCGTTATCCAATACAATATTCGGTGTGCCTCTGACTCCACCGTCAATACCAATTTTGAAATGCTCGGCAACAGGGTTGTCACATTCCTTGGCTTCGATTTCTTTGCCGGCTTTTGCATCTGTCAATGCCTGTACTTGATCCTCGGCACAATACGCCGATACGGCTTTGTCATAACTATTCGAATTCAATCCAGCTCGTGGCCATAACAAATAGCGCACCTGAATTCCTGCATCTACCAACTTTGGAATCGTGTCAAAATGAAGCTTGCGGCAATAACCACAATCAATATCAGTAAATACTGTGATGTAATGCTCGGCGTCCTTCGGACCCATAATAATCATTTCAGACTGATCAAGCGAAGCCAGGCTCTGGCTCATTTTTCCGGCTTTATATTCAGATAACAAACTAACTTGCCTAGTCGTATCAAAGGCTTCACCTACTAATAGATGCTCACCTGTTTCATAAGCGAATATGGTCTGTGAGCCCAAATCAACCAGATAAACACCAGGCATGGCTGATTCAGCAATACTTTGAATTTTCATATTCTGTGGAATAACGCCAGCAAGTTTATCCGTAATTCGATCAACATCTGCTGATACAGACAAAGATAAAACACTGGCCGTGAGCACTAGGGCTTTTAATAATTTCATTTAAACCTCATCAGATTTGTAATACCACTTGGCGGTTTTGTTTATGGTAACACTTCCCGTGTAAAAGCTTTAGTAAGACAAATGGTATAAAAGTTCAATTTTCGCAGAACTCTTAACCGAACAGCTTGATTTTACTTGTTTTTTTGATGATCAGCCAGATTTTGCATTAGTTAAAATTAATCTTGACTATGATAGAATCGCGCTGATGAGAATTATAACTATTCTATGTGGGTTATTGGTGATGCTTACAGGCGCAAGTTCCTGGGCAGATATTTATGTCTACAAGCACCGCGACGGCACTATCCTGATCACTGAATATCCGCAAACGGCTAACCCCAGTTACACCTTACTGGAAGTCAAACGGACAGACAAGCGCACCGATAGAATCCCAAAAGTCAATGTGCATACAACCAGATCGAATAAGGCACATAAAAAGGTCGTCAACTCTCCCTATGACGCCACTATTAAGGCGATAGCCAGACAACACGGCGTTGACCATAAATTAATCAAAGCCATGGTTCAGGTAGAATCTGCTTTCCAGCCTGGAGCCGTCTCGCCCAAAGGCGCCCGTGGACTCATGCAATTAATGCCCGGTACTGCCAGGCGTTATGGCGTCAGAAACAGCTTGGACCCTATCCAGAATTTATTGGGTGGAGTGAGATACTTTAAGGATTTACTTGAATTATTTAATAACAATTTGACCCTAGCCTTAGCTGCTTATAATGCAGGTGAAGGCGCCGTTCAAAAATATAAAGGCATTCCGCCTTATAAAGAAACCCGGCTATATGTACAAAAAGTGATTCACTATCATCGTTTGTACTCGCTGGCCAATACTTAAACTAGACTTATTCCCTTGAATAATCAGACAAAAAACATAGTCATTGAGAAAGGAGCAAAGCGATCCAGATTGCTGCAGATGTTAATCCCGAAAAGGGGGTTTCGCTCCATCGCAATAACTAGGTCTATTTATTAACGGGAACAATACTTTACCTTTAAACTCAAAATAAACTGGAGATAAAACTATGTCAGTAGCTCGTGTAACCGAAATTATTGCTTCCGGAAAAAGCTATGAAGAAGCCGTTGAAAATGGCGTGGAGCGCGCCGAAAAAACGTTAAAGAATGTGCGCGGTGCCTGGGTGTGTGATCACTCAGTAAATGTCAAAGATCAAAAAATTGATGAGCATCGTGTTCGCTTAAAAGTAACTTTCGTATTGGAAGACTAATTAATTGCGGGTAATTCGGTAAGCTTCAGCTTATAGCCTGTAAATAATACGAATCCATTCTTGTCGGGGCCGGCGATGCTGGAATTATCCACCCCTTGCCCCGGCAAACTCTCAAACTCCATCAATAATTTCCAGGTTTTATTTTTTCCGTGCCAAAGTGAGGCCACATTATCACGATCAGCGTATTTCATGATCGGAGCCAAAACACTTGCATCAGGTAACAGCAGCATCTCGTAAATGCTGCCCATATAGTTTCCTTGCTTTGACGCATTAAATACTTCAACCGGATCCTCACCTAAATGATTCGTCGCGAGTATCCCACCGTAACCTATTTTGTCCTCCCCCCAGTACACTTGATCCTCAGTAAAAACAACTGCTGTGGCTTGCGAATCCAGCTTGCGGTTCCAACTGACACCTTGATCAATTGACAGGTAAACACCTCGATTTTTACGTGTATCACCTGTGGTCACCCAAAGGTTTTGGGTGTTAGGATCGATAGCGACTCGATGAATATGAGCATCTGAATTAATATCAGCCTGAAAAATTATTTCCCATTGCTTAGTGATAGCATCCCTTTTCCAAACATTCTTGGACATACCCGGCATTTTAGGGCCATATTCACCCAGATACAGATTACCTTTAATATCTGAACTTATGGATAACCATAATGCACAACCGCCGGAAATAGTTTTAATAATTTCAAACGTCAAGCCATAGTCCAGCGACTCGTGAATATTACAGGGTAACTTCTCACTCCAGTGATTGTTGTCAGTGCTGATAACAAATCTATCATCAGAGCCGATATGAAAGCCGACTATTGCCGCATCAAATTCATATAATTTTTGCAGCCGATCAGTGTTGGTATCAATGCTAAATAGCCTGTTAGCCTTAACACCATAGGCTTGACCTTTGCTGTCTATAGCAAATTGCTTAAGTTGGTAATCAACGGGTTCAATTGCTGCGGTGAGAATTCTTTCAGCGGTAGGAATAACTGGCTGTTTAGTGAGCGATTGACAAGCGGTTAGCCCTGCCAGCAATGCCATCGCCAGCAATAATCTTATTGTCTGAATACGCCCTATCCTTGTTCCTGAGCACTAACCACAGCCAGCGCCGATACATTGACCAGGCCTCTGACTGAAACAGAATTAGTCACCACATGGGCCGGCTTTGCCGCTCCCACTAATAAAGGACCAATTGAAATGCCGTCACCCAAACTCTTTAATAAATTCATTGAGATATGTGCTGCATCAATATTGGGCATAATCAAGACATTGGCTTCGCCGGATAGTCTGGTCTCTTTCATATAGCGAGATCGCGCAACAGGATCCAGTGCGCTATGGGCATGCATTTCACCATCAAACTCAAAATCAGGTTGCTTTTGCCGTAATAGTTCAACTGCATCACGAACCTTTTGTGCTGATGCATTAGCATGACTGCCAAAGGCAGAATGCGATACAAATGCAACCTTGGGTTCGACACCAAAATCACGCACTTGATTGGCGACCAAAATAGCCAATTCTGCCAATTCTTCTGCCGACGGGTCGGTAGTAATATGCGTATCACAAATAAATATTGTGCCTGTAGGCATAATTAGACCAGAAGTTGTCGACAAGTCTTTAACGCCCGGTTTTAAACCAATAATGTCACGAATATATTTAAGGTGATCTGTAAACGGACCTACACAACCGCAGATCATGGCATCGGCATCACCCCGGCGCATCATCATCGCCGCAACAGCCGTTGGCACCGTACGAATTACTTCCCTGGCCTTGTCAGGCGTTATACCAGCACGGCCAAGAAGCTGGTGGTAATCATTCCAGTATTCGTTATAACGTTCGTCATCATCGATATTGACAAGGTGAATATCCTGCTGTGGATCTAAACGCAACCCCAATTTATTAATACGGCTTTTGATTACATCCGGTCTGCCGATCAGAATCGGCTGGGCAATTTTTTCATCCACTAATTGCTGAATGGCCTGTAACACAATCCAGTTTTCACCTTCTGCAAACACTAAACGTTTTGGTTGTTGCCGTGCTTGAGAGAATACAGGTGTCATTAATAACATTGACCGGAACATAAACTCAGATAATTTGCGTTTATAGGCACTAAAGTCTTCTATCGGTCGGGTCGCCACTCCGCTATCCATGGCTGCTTTTGCTACGGCCGGTGCAACCTGGGAAATCAAACGTGGATCGAAAGGTTTGGGGATGATGTAATCGGGACCAAACGTATTGGCTTCCCCATAGGCTTTGTAAACTTCGTGCGTGGTTTCAGCCATGCTCAAATCAGCAAGAGCCTTAACACAAGCGATTTTCATTTCTTCGTTAATTGTGGTTGCACCCACATCCAGAGCACCACGAAAAATATAAGGAAAGCACAGAACGTTGTTAACCTGGTTGGGATAATCAGAACGCCCGGTGGCAATAATCGCTTTAGGTCTGACGGCCCTGGCCTCTTCAGGCATAATTTCAGGTATAGGGTTTGATAACGCTAAAATGACAGGTTGCTCAGTCATTTTGGCAACCATCTCCGGTTTTAATGCGCCTGCCATAGAGCAACCCAGAAAAATATCTGCACCTTCAATCGCATCCATCAAGGTTCGCGCATCAGTATTGTTAGCATAGACCTGCTTGTATTTGTCCACGCCCTGTTCACGGCCCTGATAAATAACACCACGGCTATCACAAACAATAATATTCTGTTTTTCCATCCCTAAGGAAACAAGTAAATTCAAACAAGCCAGAGCCGCTGCGCCTGCCCCGGAGCAAACCAGCTTGACCTCATCGAATGATTTATTAATTAAGCGCAGGCTGTTTAAAACAGCAGTCGCGACAATAATCGCAGTGCCGTGTTGGTCATCATGAAATACCGGGATATTCATCCGTTCACGTAGTGCTTCTTCAACCTCAAAGCACTCCGGTGCTTTAATATCTTCCAGATTAATACCGCCAAACGTAGGCTCCAGACTGGCAACAATCTCGATTAACTTTTTCGGATCACGCTCTTCGACTTCAATGTCAAATACATCGACACCAGCAAACTTTTTAAATAGGACTGCCTTACCTTCCATCACAGGTTTTGATGCTAGCGGACCGATCTGCCCCAATCCCAAGACCGCTGTTCCATTTGAAACAACACCGACTAAATTTCCGCGGGCTGTGTATTCACTTGCAGTAGCTGGATTTTCTGCTATTTCCTCACAAGCTGCGGCAACACCCGGCGAATACGCCAATGATAAATCATGCTGTGTGGCCATCGGCTTGGTGGCCTGAATTTGCAATTTACCTTTCGGCTGCGCACAATGGTAATCCAACGCTTTTTGTTTTAGATCCTGCTCCATGATTAATCCTTTATCTATCTCTCGTAAATCAATTTTAGCTTGTTCCGGGAAATTTTACTGCTATTTAACCTGATGACTTCGCAGAAAATTGGTCTAAGCCTGCATGTAATCTGTCATTCAGAGGTGATAGCCGAAGAATCTCCTTTAAAACAGCTACACGCCTATATAATAAAGCTATCTAAGACAGATCTTTCCTCGTTACACTCGTCTGGATGACTGTAGAGTATTGTTATTATTTCGAACTCAGGTTATTTAATAAACACAAAAGCCGCACAATGTGCGGCTTTTAAACTCTATCGTATAAAAGAAGAATTAGTCTTCTGTAGAATCGATTTCTTCCAATGCAGATGGGTCCATCGCCCCACCAACCAGTTGAACATAAGCCATCGGGGCATTGTCACCGGGTCGATTGCCGCATTTTAAAATACGCAAATAACCACCCGGACGATCTTTATATCGTTCACCAAGTTCATTGAACAGTTTTGATACAGCATCTTTGTCACGCAACCTGGAAAACGCTAAACGGCGATTAGCTACCGATTCTTCTTTGGACAGTGTAATCAACGGTTCGGCAACTCGCCTAAGCTCTTTTGCCTTGGGCAAGGTCGTTTTGATCTGCTCGTGCATAAATAGAGAACTGGCCATGTTCCTGAACATGGCATCTCGATGTGAGCTGGTTCGATTTAGCTTACGTCCTGATTTTCCATGACGCATGATTAATACTCCTGTTAAGCTTACTTGTCGCCAGGTTGGCGAATTAACGCTGGCGGCCAGTTTTCCAAAATAGTGCCTAGAGCCAGACCGCGCTCAGACAATACATCTTTAATCTCGTTAAGTGATTTTTTACCCAGGTTAGGTGTTTTCAGCAATTCCACCTCAGTGCGCTGAACCAAATCACCAATGTAATAAATATTTTCTGCTTTCAGGCAATTAGCTGATCGCACTGTCAATTCAAGATCATCAACTGGCCGGATCAAAACCGGGTCAATTTCTGGTTCATCGACATTCTGAGTTTCTTGCGCAATCTGCCGCAGATCAACAAAAACTGAAATTTGGTCGTGCAGAATAGTAGCCGCACGTTTAATTGCACTTTCAGGATCGATGGTGCCGTCAGTTTTCATTTCGATAATTAGCTTATCAAGGTCGGTGCGCTGTTCAACACGTGCGTTCTCAACTGAATAAGTGACTTCCAGTACCGGGCTGAATGAAGCATCCAGTTTCATTGCTCCGATGGTTTTGTTTTCACCGGACTTATCCATTTCAGCCACTCGATAACCACGGCCCTTCTCTACCTTGAGTTCCATTTCAAGCTTGGCATCATCTGACAGATGCGCTAAAACAAAATCCGGGTTAACGATTTCAACATCGTGCTCTAACTGGAAATCACCGGCTGTCAAAATACCTGGACCTTGTTTGTTAATTTTCAACAAGGCTTCTTCTTTTTCATGCAGCTGAATAGCAACGTTTTTTAAATTCATCAATAAATCGATGACATCTTCCTGGACACCTTCAATGGTGGTGTACTCATGTAAAACACCGTCAATCTTGACCTCAGTCACCGCGCAACCAGGCATAGATGAAAGTAAAATCCGACGCAGTGCATTTCCTAAGGTATATCCAAATCCACGCTCAAGCGGCTCTAATGCAACTTTTGCACGTGTACCGTCTGATTTAACATCGACAATACGGGGTTTCAGGAAATCAGCAATAGTATCTGTCATATTAATCCTCGAGAATAACTCACGGGTTATAAGGTTTTAATCGTTTGACTATTTAGAATAAAGAGCAACAACCAGCGACTCATCAATGTCTGCCGGTAGATCACCACGTTCGGGCTGCGACTTAAAAACACCTTTGACGTTCTTAACATCTACATCAACCCAATCCGGAAAGCCGATTTGCTGCGCTATTTCCAGAGAAGCAGTAATTCGCAACTGTTTTTTGCTTTTCTCTCTAACTTCGACTTCATCACCGGCTTGCACCTGATAAGAAGCGATATTGACACGAATGCCGTTAACTAAAATAGCATTGTGGCTAACAAGCTGCCGTGCCTCTGCTCTGGTGACACCAAATCCCATTCTATATACAACGTTATCCAATCGGCTTTCTAGCAATTTGAACAGATTCTCACCTGTTGAGCCTTTGATCCGGGCTGCGTCGGCATAATAACTGCGAAACTGTTTCTCTAATATGCCGTACATACGGCGCATTTTTTGTTTTTCCCGCAACTGGCTACCATAAACAGTAACTCGGCCGGGTCTCGCACTCGCCTTAGCACCTGGGACACGTCCAACTCTGCACTTGGACTCTAAAGAGCGCGCAGGACTTTTAAGAAAAAGGTCAGTACCTTCTCTTCGTGCCAGTTTACAAGTTGGTCCTAAATATCTAGCCATAATAATTCCGAATTAAACTCGACGTTTTTTGGGTGGACGACAACCGTTATGTGGAATCGGTGTCACATCGGTAATACTTGAGATCTCTAAACCCAGTGCATTTAAAGCACGTACGGCAGACTCACGACCCGGCCCTGGGCCTTTAATACGTACTTCTACATTTTTCAAACCATATTCCATCGCCACTTTGCCACAATTCTCAGCAGCAACCTGAGCCGCAAATGGAGTGCTTTTGCGTGAACCACGGAAACCGGCGCCACCGGCGGTTGCCCAACTTAACGCGTTGCCATGACGATCTGTAATTGAAATAATCGTGTTGTTAAATGAGGCATGCACATGGGCAATACCGTCTACAACATGCTTTTTGATTTTAGATTTTTTTGATCCTGCTTTAGCCATTGTTGTTACCTTTTAATCGGTCTGCGTGGACCCTTACGTGTTCGCGCATTAGTTGAAGTACGCTGACCTCTGACGGGCAACCCTCTACGGTGACGTAGACCACGATAATTACCCATGTCCATCAAACGCTTGATGTTCATCGATACTTCACGTCGTAAATCACCTTCCACTTGATATTGGGCAATGCTTTGACGCAATTGATCTGCCTGTTCCTCAGTTAAATCTCTAACCTTGGTCTGACGATCAAGGCTAATTGAGTCACAGATATTTTGCGCCGTATGACGACCAATACCGTAAATAGAGGTCAAAGCGATCTCTATGTGCTTATTAGCAGGTAAATTTATACCGGCAATTCGAGCCACTTGTGTTGTCTCCGCTTAAGTTTTCAAAAAAAGCGCGTAAGGATACCGTTTTTCTCACTTGTTTTCAATAGCTTACAAGTGATTTCAACTAGCCTTGACGCTGTTTGTGTTTGGGGTCTGAGCAGATCACCCGGACCTGTCCATTTCGTCTAATAACCCTGCAATTTCTACATAACCGTTTTACTGATGCTCTAACTTTCATATAACTTCTCCGATAATCGATCTTAGCGGGTCATTCCAAGACCGCCGCCTGTTAAGGAGGACTTTTTCATTAAACTTTCGTATTGACGCGACATCAAATAGGATTGGACCTGGGCCATCAAATCCATAATCACGACTACGATGATTAACAACGATGTACCACCGAAATAAAAGGGTACATTCCATTTCACGATCAAAAATTCCGGTATCAGGCAAACGAAAGTCAAATACGCCGCGCCAACCAAAGTTAATTTCGATACAACATTATCAATATAGTTAGCTGTCTGCGCACCGGGCCTGATACCCGGTACAAATGCGCCGGATTTTTTCAAATTGTCTGCAATATCTTTAGGATTAAAAATTAATGCCGTATAGAAAAAGCAGAAAAAGATAATCATAAAAGCATAAATCAATACATACAACGGCTGCCCAGGCGCAAGTAGTGTTGAAATATCAGCCAGCCAACCCATACCTTCACTGCGGCCGAACCAATTCCCCAATGTAGCCGGGAATAAAATCAGGCTGGAGGCAAAAATAGGAGGAATAACACCTGCCATATTGAGTTTTAATGGTAAAAAGCTGCTTTGCGCTTGCACCATTTTGCGGCCTTGCTGTCGCTTAGCATAATTGACAGTAATTCTGCGCTGCCCACGTTCGACAAACACCACAAAATAAGTGATGGCTATGGCACCAATAAACAGAGTTATCACACCCAGAGATGAGAAACTGCCGGTACGTGCTAACTCTAATGTGCCACCTACTGCAGCAGGCAAGCCGGCTACAATACTGCAAAAAATGATTAGTGATATACCATTACCAATACCGCGTTCGGTAATTTGTTCGCCCAGCCAGACTAAAAACATAGTGCCGGCCACTAATGAGGCTACTGTAGTCAATTTAAAGCTTAATCCCGCCGTCAAAACCACAGGTGCGCCGTTAACTTGCTGTGATTGTATCGCCACAGCAATGCCTAATGCCTGAAATCCCGCCAGGAACAAGGTGCCATAACGTGTGTACTGCGCAATTTTACGACGCCCTGCCTCACCTTCTTTTTTCATCTGCTCAAGGGTCGGCACAACAGTGGACATCATTTGCATGATAATCGATGCCGAAATATAGGGCATAACCCCCAAGGCTAACACCGACAGTCTTTGTAAAGCTCCACCCGAGAACATATTGAATACATCCAGAATTGAGCCTCGTGTTTGTTCAAACAACGCTGCGACGGCAGCAGGGTCAACACCGGGAACGGGAACATGGGTACCAAACCGATAGACGAGCAATGCCCCCAGCATAAACAAAATACGCTGTCTCAGTTCGGACATTTGTCCAACTGATGAAAAGGTTTTGCCGCCTGCTTTTGCCATTATTCGACTGAACCTCCGGCTGCTTCAATCGCTGCCTTGGCGCCAGCAGTCGCTTTGACTGCTTTTAAATTTACGGCTTTGGTAATTTCACCGCTGGCAATCACTTTAGCCGACTCGATGTTATGTTTAACAATACCGGCTTTTTTCAAGCTGATTAAATCAACCACATCACCTTCGACAGCATTCAATTCACTCAACCGCACCTGGGCTGTTTTGGCCGACACACGTGAGGTGAAACCGAATTTTGGCAGACGGCGCTGCAATGGCATTTGACCGCCCTCAAAACCGACCTTATGAAAGCCTCCAGAACGCGACTTCTGACCCTTATGACCACGTCCTGCAGTTTTGCCTAGTCCGCTACCCGGACCACGACCTACGCGCTTGCGATCTTTTTTAGCACCCTCAGCAGGTCTAAGTGTATTTAGTCTCATTAGATAGACTCCCATTGAAGCAAATAATAGGCGTGATTAATCATGCCTCGATTTTCAGGTGTATCCTGCACTTCGACCGTTTGATGTATACGTCGCAAACCAAGGCCTCGAACACAGGCCTGGTGCTTTTTACTGCGGCCATGCATGCTTTTAACAAGCGTGACCTTGATTTTTTTCTCTGCCATTTGACTAACCTAAAATTTCTTCGACAGTTTTTCCACGTTTGGCAGCCACTTGCTCCGGGCTGACAGATTGTTTAAGTCCGTTAATAGTGGCATAGGCAACATTAACCGGATTAGTTGTGCCAATAACTTTGGCTAATACATTTTCTAAGCCCAATACCTCAAATATTGCGCGCATAGTACCGCCGGCAATAATACCGGTACCTTCTGATGCGGGGCGCATCACCACCGATGCTGCTCCATGACGACCAATCACAGGGTAATGCAAGGTTGTGTTATTCATGTTGATCTTAACCATATTGCGTCTGGCGTTTTCCATTGCTTTTTGCACAGCGACAGGCACTTCACGCGCTTTACCACGACCCACACCGACTCGACCATTACCGTCACCTACCACGGTCAAAGCGGAAAAACCCATTAAACGACCGCCTTTTACCGTTTTGGCGACACGTCTAACGCTGATCAAACGTTCCTGCGTTTCGTTTGAATTTTGTGTTATTTCTCTGGTTACGGCCATTATAACTCCTAACAGTTTAAGCCGCTTTCACGTGCGGCATCGGCTAATGCTTTGATTCGGCCATGATAATGAAAACCGCTACGATCAAACGCTACTTCTTCAATTCCAGCCTGCTTTGCTTTCTCGGCAATGATTTGACCAACAGCCTTAGCTGCTTCAATGTTGCCGCCATTTTTTATTCTGGCTTTAACTTCAGCTTGCACAGTTGAAGCACTCGCCAGTACTTTTCCACCATCTGCAGAAATAACCTGGGCATAAGTGTGACGTGGAGTGCGATGAACACACAGTCTCACTTTCTCCAGATGTCTAATACGCGCACGAGTCTTGCGTGCTCGCCTTACTCTGCTTTGCTTTTTATTTAACATAGCATTAAACCTTTACTATTTTTTCTTCGCTTGCTTGCGAATAACATGCTCATCTGAATAACGCACGCCTTTGCCTTTATAAGGCTCAGGTGGACGATAGCGTCGAATTTCTGCTGCAACCTGACCAACCAGCTGCTTGTCAGCACCTTTGACAACAACTTCTGTCTGGGTTGGTGTTTCAATTGTGATACCTTCGGGCACATCATAAACAACCGGATGCGAAAACCCCAAGGTCAGATTGAGTTTATTACCCTGCGCCTGGGCACGATAACCCACACCGATAATGGTCAGTTTTTTCTCAAAACCTTTGGATACACCTTCAACCATATTATTCAGGATCGAACGGACCGTACCCGACATAGATTTAGCGTGTTTACTGTCGTTAGCCGGTTCAAATGTTAACTGGCCGTCCTCCTGGCTAATACGAACATCTCCTGTTAAGGCGAACTGTAATTCACCGTTGGAACCTTTAACAGTCACCTGCTCATCAGCAAGCTTAATTTCAACACCGCTGGGGACAGTAACCGGATATTTTGCTATTCGAGACATCTCATTAATACCTAGCTAACGATACATAACAGTTCACCACCGACACCATTCTCGTTAGCTTTACGCCCGATCATGATCCCTTTGGAGGTAGAAACAATCGCAATACCTAAACCGTCTTTGACAGAAGGAAGCTCTTCAGCCCCATAATAGACCCGGCGACCGGGTTTACTAATACGCTTAATCATGTCAATAACCGGTTGACCCTGATAATATTTAAGGTCGACTGTAATCGATTTTTTCCCGTCCGCTTCTGCCTGCGAGTGACCATTTATATAGCCCTCGTCCTCAAGCACGTCCAAAATTGATTGCTTTACTTTTGAAGCTGGGAAAGTCACCGTTTGCTTATGTGCTTTTAACGCATTACGAATTTGCGTCAGCATGTCAGCGATTGGATCTGTCATTGCCATTTTCTTAAACCTGATCTGTAATTGTCTGTTGTAATTGACCTACTTACCAACTGGACTTAACCACACCCGGCACCTGGCCGCGCATAATTAATTCACGTAACTTATTACGGCTTAGTCCAAACTTACGATAGTAGCCACGTGGCCGACCTGTCAGCACACAGCGATTACGCTGACGGCAACGGCTACCGTTACGTGAAAGCTTTTGCAATTTAATCATCGCATCCCAACGCTCATCATCAGATAATGATTCATCGATAATTTGAGCTTTCAACGCAGCTCTTTTGGCCGCATCGCGCTTGTTGACGCTTTTGCGTTTTACTTCACGCGCAATCATGGATTTTTTTGCCATACTATTGAACCGTTTTACTGTTTCTTAATGGAAAACTAAATGCTTGCAACAAAGCCTTTGCTTCTTCGTCTGTATTAGCCGTGGTGGCGATGGTTACATCCAAACCACGGATAGCATCGATATTATCGTAGTCAATCTCCGGAAATACGATTTGTTCTTTAAAGCCAAATGAGTAATTACCACGTCCATCAAAGGATTTATCGGATAAACCGCGAAAGTCACGAATACGTGGAATAGCTACGCTCACCAGACGATCTAAAAATTCATACATGCGTGTACGACGCAGAGTCACTTTACAACCAATCGGCCAGCCTTCACGAACCTTAAAACCAGCGATTGATTTACGCGCCAATGTTTGTACCGGCTTTTGACCGCTAATCTGGGCCAAATCATTAGTTGCATTTTCCAATACCTTTTTGTCGCCGATTGCTTCACCCAATCCCATGTTTAATGAGATTTTAGTGATTTTCGGCACTTGCATTGTATTTGCATAACCAAATTGTTCCATCAATTGTGGAACTACTTTGTCACGATAATATTCTTGTAACCTAGCCATTTTAATGTCTCTATAACGTTCTGTTACGCGTCAATGGGTTCGCCCGAAGACTTATAGACACGTATCCTCTTACCATCATCGGCAAGTTGAATTCCAACGCGGTCAGCTTTTTCAGCTTTGGCGTTATATATGGCAATATTGGAAATATCAATTGGCGCTTCACGCTCAACAATACCACCGGTATCGCCTTTGTTAGGATTCGGGCGTACATGCTTTTTTACCAGATTTACGCTATCAACCAACGCACGACCATCCTTGAGTATTTGCAACACACTGCCCCGCTTGCCGCGATCACGACCCGCTAGAACTATTACATCATCACCTTTTTTAATCTTTTGCATTGCCCAATAAACCTATTAGTACCTGTTAAATCACTTCCGGAGCGAGTGAAACTATTTTCATGAATTTGTCGCCGCGTAACTCGCGAGTCACGGGGCCAAAAATGCGTGTGCCGACTGGCTGCAATTGCGCATTCAGTAATACTGCCGCATTACTGTCAAAACGGATTAACGATCCATCACGACGACGCACACCTTTTTTGGTGCGTACGATAACAGCATTGAATACATCACCCTTTTTCACACGACTGTTTGGCAATGCTTCTTTAACACTGATTTTAATAATGTCACCAATACCAGCATAACGTCGTTTCGAGCCACCTAGCACCTTGATGCATTGAACCCGCTTGGCACCGCTATTGTCTGCTACCGATAATGCACTTTGCATTTGAATCATTGTTTGTGCTCCACGTCTTTATTCATCACACTCACTCGGCTCGCTCAACCACTTCGACCAATCGCCAGTTTTTGGTTTTAGAAATAGGTCTGCATTGCTCTATGACAACCGTATCACCGACACGGCAGTCATTGTTCTCATCATGCGCATGAAACTTTGTCGAACGGCGAATATACTTTTTATAAAGCGGATGCTTTACTTTGCGCTCGACTTGGATAGTTACCGACTTGTCCATTTTATCGCTGACCACTACACCTTGTAATGACCGTGCTTGACGAGTTGTTTGTTCAGTCTCTTGCGTCATAGCTATTATTTCGCCTTCTCATTCATAACAGTTTTAATGCGTGCAATTTCTTTACGCACCTGACCAAATCGGGCCGAATTCGACAATTGCCCGCTGCCGCGTTGCATACGCAAATTAAATTGTTCTTTGCGCAATTCAATCAGCTCTTTTTTCAAATCGCTGTCTGATTTCTCACGATAATCTTTTGCTTGCATTAGATTGCCTGCCGTTTAACAAATGTTGTCGAAACGGAAAGTTTCGCACCGGCCAAGCGAAAAGCCTCTCTCGCCAGCTCCTCGCTTACACCTTCTATTTCATATAAAACATGACCTGGTTTAATTTGCGCAACCCAATATTCCGGATTACCTTTTCCTTTACCCATTCGCACTTCCAACGGTTTTTTGGAAATAGGCTTATCAGGGAACGCTCTGATCCATAATCTGCCGCCACGTTTAACATGACGATTAATCGCTCGTCGTGCAGCCTCAATTTGTCGTGCCGTCACCCGACCACGACCGGTTGATTTGAGACCAAATTCGCCGAAACTAACCTTGTTGCCACGCAGGGCCATACCTCGGTTGCGACCTTTTTGCTGCTTTCTAAATTTTGTACGTTTTGGTTGTAACATAATGCTTTACCTTATGCTGTGGCCCTAAGATGCAGTATTGGTCGCAGGTGCTGCTACAGGCGCAGTATGTTCCTCATCACCGAAGATTTCACCTTTGAAAATCCACACTTTCACACCGATAATGCCGTAAGTCGTTAATGCTTCGGCAAATCCATAATCAATATCTGCACGTAATGTATGCAACGGTACACGACCTTCTCGATACCACTCGGTACGTGCAATTTCGGCACCATTCAAGCGCCCGGATACCATAACTTTGATACCTTTAGCGCCTAGACGCATAGCATTTTGTACTGAGCGCTTCATAGCGCGACGGAACATGACCCGACGCTCTAATTGCTGACAAATACCTTCCGCTACCAGATAGGCATCAATCTCTGGTTTACGTACTTCTTCAATGGCAACCGTAACCGGACTACCGTTAAGCTTGGTTAACTCAGCACGTAACTTTTCAATATCCTCGCCTTTTTTACCGATTACGATACCGGGGCGAGCTGTTTGAATCGTTACATTCATATTCTCAGAAGGCCGCTCAATCACAATATTGCTGATTGCGGCATTAGCGAGCTTCTTATGCAAGAACTCGCGTACTTTCAAATCAGCAGCAAGTTTGCCCGCATAGTCATTGTTACCGGCATACCACTTCGCATTCCAGTCTTTGACGATGCCTAAGCGAATACCATTAGGTTGTACTTTTTGACCCATCAGTTAACTCCTGTCTCATCAGCCACAGCAACGGTAATATGACTGGTACGCTTTAAAATTTTTCCGGCACGGCCCTTGGCACGCGCACGCCAGCGCTTTAGCACCGGCCCTTCGTCAACATGAATCTTGCTGACAATCAACTCATCAATATCTGCACCTTCATTATGCTCAGCATTAGCAATTGCAGACTCCAGCGCTTTACGGATTGGAGTTGCTGCTTTTTTCGAGCTGTACTCCAACAATTCCAACGCTTGATCTACTGGTTTATTGCGGATTTGATCAGCAACCAATCGTGCTTTTTGTGGCGAAATTCGAATATATTTTGCAACAGCTTGTACTTGCATGTCCTACCTCGCCTTTTTGTCTGCGATATGGCCCTTAAAGGTACGCGTAGGTGCAAATTCACCTAACTTGTGCCCAACCATGTTTTCGTTTACCAAAATCGGCATATGCTGACGACCATTATGAACAGCGATCGTTAATCCAACGAACTCAGGTGTAATCGTTGAACGCCGCGACCAGGTTTTAATTGGCTTACGGCTGTTTTCCTCTTTTGCCTTCATCACTTTTGACCAAAGATGATGATCAACAAACGGGCCCTTTTTAACTGAACGTGGCATAGTTCTACTCTATCAATACCTGTTACCGTTTACGCCGACGGATAATCATGCTATCCGTGCGTTTATTACTACGAGTTTTCTTTCCTTTAGTAGGCACACCCCAAGGTGTAACCGGATGCCGGCCGCCAGATGTTCGGCCTTCACCACCACCATGCGGGTGATCAACCGGGTTCATGGCGACGCCTCTAACTGTTGGGCGAATACCGCGCCATCTTTTCGCGCCGGCTTTACCCAATTTGCGCAACGCATGCTCAGAATTGCCAACTTCTCCAATTGTGGCACGACAATTCAAATTGACTTTACGCATTTCTCCAGAGCGCAGTCTTAATTGGGCATAATCCGCTTCACGGCCAACATACTGTACAGCTGCCCCGGCAGAACGCGCAATTTGCGCACCCTTACCCGGCTTCATTTCAACACAGTGAATGACTGTACCGACCGGGATGTTTTTAAGCGGCAAACTGTTACCTTTAGCAATACCGGCTTCGGTGCCAGAGGCAATCGGATCCCCAATTTTAATGCCTTTTGGAGCCAATATATAGCGGCGTTCACCGTCGCGATACAGGATCAAGGCAATATTTGCACTGCGATTCGGATCATATTCAATACGCTCAACTTTACCAGGCACACCGTCTTTATTGCGTTTAAAGTCAATTAAACGGTAATGACGTTTGTGGCCACCGCCACGATGACGAACGGTAATACGTCCGGCATTATTACGACCACTGATAGCACGCTTGGGTTCAACTAATGCCGCATATGGTTTACCTTTATGTAAACCAGGCGTATTAACCGTGACCATGCCACGGCGACCGGCGGATGTAGGTTTATGTTTTACTACTGCCATGATTATGCCTTGCTATCTAAAAAATCAATATCGTGTCCGGGTTTAAGCTTGACATATGCTTTTTTCCAGTTCGAACGTGTACCTGCAACACGTCCAAATGACTTACGCTTACCCATCACATTGCTTACTTGTACTCGATCAACTTCAACTTCGAAGAGTTTTTCCACAGCAGCCTTGATTTGAGGTTTAGTTGCGGTTGGCAACACTTTGAAAACGATCTGTCCGCCCTTTTCAGCCGCTAATGTACTTTTCTCAGATATATGAGGAGACACTAGAACTTGATACAAACGATCTTCATTCATTGCAATTTCTCCTGTAATTCATTCATTGCCTGCTCGCTGATAACCACTTTTTCATGCGCAATCAAATCAACCGGGCTTAAGTTATGAGAACTTGCTACAGATACGTAAGGTAAATTTCTGGCCGACAACTCCAGGTTTTCATTACCTTGTGTATCGACCAGTAAGCAGTTAACGGCTTCAAGTCCACTCAAAGAATTAAACAGCACTTTAGTTTTTGGTGCTTCTAAATTAAACCCATCAACAACGATTAATCGATCTTGGCGTACCAGTTCAGCAAGAATAGAGCACATCGCTGATTTAAAACTCTTGCGATTTACTTTTTGCTCAAAGTTTCGCGGTGAGCATGGGAATGCATTACCACCGCTACGCCAGATAGGACTGCGCGATGTACCGGCACGAGCACGGCCAGTGCCCTTTTGGCGCCATGGCTTTGCACCGCCACCTCTGACTGCAGAGCGATTTTTCTGAGCTTTAGTTCCCTGACGTGCACCTGCCTGATAAGCAGTCACCACTTGATGAACCAATGGCTCATTAAAAGCAGCACCAAATATATCCTGATTCAATGAAACTTTGGTTCCACTTAAATCACCACTGATGCTTTTAACTTCTAGTTCCACCTTGAAACTCCTTAAACCTATTCTCGACCTCGGTTATGAGCTGGCTTTAGCCTTAACCGAAGGATGAATTAATAAATCCTGGCCTTTAGCGCCCGGCACTGAGCCTTTTACAAACAAAAGTTCACGCTCAGCGTCAATATTTACGATAGACAAATTTTGCTGAGTACGCCTGGCATTGCCCATGTGTCCAGCCATTTTTTTGCCTGGAAATACACGACCCGGATCCTGGTTTTGACCAATTGAACCTGCTTTACGGTGTGCTTTTGAGTTACCGTGTGTTGCACGACCCCCACCAAAACCGTGGCGCTTCATGACACCGGCAAAACCTTTACCAATGCTTACACCAGTTACATCTACAGCTTGGCCCACTTCAAACGTATCGATCTTAATCTCATGACCAACTTCGATTCCTTCAGCAATATCCTGCAGTCGAAACTCCCACAAACCACGTCCGGGTTGTTGGCCACTTTTAGCAAAATGACCCGTTTGTGCTTTAGTCAAGCTGGAAATTTTTTTCTCACCAACTGTAACCTGGATCGCATCATACCCGTCAACCTCAGTTGTTTTTACCTGAGTGACTTTATTTGCTTGCGCGTGAATAACCGTAACCGGAACCGATGTTCCATCTTCCTGGAAGATACGGGTCATTCCAATTTTGCGTCCAACTAATCCGATCGCCATGATATTTCTCTTAAATCGTTATCCGTCGTGTTCTATGAGTTCAATTTAATTTCAACGTCTACACCTGCCGCAAGATCAAGCTTCATCAAGGCATCAACTGTTTTATCAGTTGGTTCAATGATGTCCATGATGCGTTTATGTGTTCTGATCTCAAATTGATCACGTGATTTTTTGTTTACATGCGGTGAACGCAACAATGTGTATTTCTCTATACGAGTAGGTAGTGGAATAGGCCCACGAACCAACGCTCCGGTTCGCTTGGCCGTATCAACAATCTCCAAAGCCGAACGATCTATCATCCGATGATCGAATGCTCTGAGTTTGATTCTAATTTTTTGACTATCTACTTTCACTGTTGTGCTCAATCTATAGGGTTATTCAATAATTTTCGCGACGACACCGGCGCCTACTGTACGGCCACCTTCACGAATCGCAAAACGTAACCCGTCTTCCATCGCAATCGGTGCAATCAA
>JANQSD010000023.1 GCA_028284225.1 Arenicellales bacterium | reverse complement strand
CCACTCACCGTCAAACCCGTCTAACCCCCACAGTTGAAACCCGACATTAAACAATTCACTGTTCGTGCCCCAGTTCGCCGTTACATAGTCTCCACTGCGATCACTGTCAAAATGGGAAAGTGTTACAGGTGTGGGGGCTCCAGCAATCAAAAGCGGTACATCAGCGGGTATATCTGGGAAAAGCCCATCAATACTCTGATCACCGACGCCATCCTGAAAAGAAAAGTTGGTTTCACTGGAGTAAATCATCATCGAACAAACAACAGCAGTAACCGAACTACAATCCAGCGATTGAATAGTGCTGTGTAAGATGACATCCTGGTTATCGTTAGCAGCTGAAGCAAATTGGATAGCCGTTTCACCATCAACCAGACCCGGTGGGATTTCAGTGGGCTCTGTTGCGTAAGCTTCTGTAGAAAACAGAGTCAAAAAATCAGTCGGAGTGTTTTGATCTGTGCCTGTAAAAGCAAGAACGATGTCTCCACTACCTGATAAATCAAAACCATTATCCGACTCAACCACCGTTCCGTGTGATGTCGCAATAGAACAGCCGCCCTGGTCATTAGCACAGGTTATATCAACAATGGTTCCGGCCACAATCGGCGTTGTAGCCATCCAGGTCAAGCGCCCTTCAGTCATGTCTAAACCAGAAGCTGCAGTAAAACCGTCATCTGAAAAGAATATGGTTTGACCCGCAGCTATTCCATTCGGATTTAGAACCACAAATGAAAAGCTATCCTCTATGTCCGCATCAAAGGCTACCACTGCAATATCACCTGCAGTAAGTTGGGCATTAGCGGTAGAGAATGGACTTAAGACTATTAACAGCAATAGAAACCCAAAAATCTTAAACTGAAACATAGTTCTATCCTCTAAGAGATGCAGTAACTAAGAATGAACTCCATCCATGGAACTATTAACTATATTAATTTTGCTGGTGTAATTCGCGTTATAGCCCAAAATCCTGACAAAAATAGCCGATATTTAACTTCGCCTTATCCGGATTCCTCTAGAACGGAATATCATCATCAAAGTCATCAAAATCTTTTGCTGGCGCTTGGGATGACTGGGATGGTGGTGATTGATCGAACTGATTATTAGAGCTGGCCGGCTGACCGCCTGAACCACCGCGCCCACCTAGCATTTGCATTTCATTAGCAACGATTTCGGTGGTGTAACGATCCTGACCGCTCTGGTCCTGCCATTTGCGTGTCTGCAGGCGGCCCTCAACATAAACTTGTGAACCTTTGCGCAAGTATTCGCCTGCAATTTCAGCCAGACGGCTAAAAAACACAACACGATGCCACTCTGTTCTTTCCTGTTGCTCGCCGGTTTGTTTGTCCTTCCAGCCTTCACTGGTGGCAATGGTTACATTGGCTATAGCCGCACCACTGGGGGAATATCTCACTTCCGGATCACGCCCAAGATGTCCGACTAATATAACTTTGTTCACGCCTCGTGCCATGGATATACTCCTGTAATAATGTTGGGGAAATTATACCGTCAGGTTTATCTAAATTTATAGATTTATTACAAATTATCTTAAGATTGTTTTGCATCGATAAGACAATACATCGTATAGTTATACGTTGGTCAAATTTTAGGTAAAAATGTCTTCACCGATACAGATTAGAGGCGCTAGAACCCATAATTTAAAAAATATAGATGTCGATTTACCCCGCGACAAGCTCATTGTGATTACCGGTTTGTCAGGTTCCGGAAAATCATCGCTGGCGTTTGATACGATTTATGCTGAAGGTCAGCGGCGCTATGTCGAGTCCTTGTCTGCTTACGCTCGCCAGTTCTTATCGCTAATGGAGAAGCCGGATGTTGATTTGATCGAGGGGCTATCACCCGCGATCAGCATTGAGCAAAAAGCCACCTCTCATAATCCACGCTCAACCGTAGGAACAGTTACAGAAATTTACGACTACCTGAGGTTGTTATTCGCCCGCGTCGGAGAACCACGCTGCCCCGATCACGGTGTCACGCTGGAAGCACAAACTGTCAGCCAGATGGTTGACCAGATAATGGTGTTGCCAGAGGGCAGCAAGTTATTGTTATTAGCACCAATCGCACGTAATCGCAAAGGTACATTTGAACAAGTATTTGATCAGTTACGAAAACAGGGATTCATTCGCGTTCGTGTTGACGGGAAATTATATCAACTTGATGAAATCGAGAAGCTTGAAAAAAACCTCAAACACGATATTGACGCCGTTGTTGACCGGTTAATCATCAAAGCAGGCCAAGAACAACGACTGGCAGAATCTATCGAAACCACCCTGGCCTTAAGCGATGGCACCGCAATCGCCAGTATTATGGCGGATGATAATTATCCAGACGGCGAGGAATTGCTATTCTCGGCGATATTTTCCTGCCCTTACTGCGGTTATAGTCTGGGCGAGTTAGAGCCGCGTTTATTTTCATTTAATAATCCTGCCGGTGCCTGCACTTCCTGTGACGGCCTTGGTGTGCAACGTTATTTTGATCCGCAAAGAATCATTGCTGACCCATCCAAATCCCTTGCTGAAGGTGCCGTTCCCGGCTGGGACAAGCGCCATGCCTATTATTTTGGGTTGCTTAACGGTTTGGCCAAACACTTCAAGTTTGATTTAAACCTGCCTTTCGGATCTTTGCCTAAAGAAGCGAAACAGGCAATTTTATACGGAACCGGCAATACGCCGATTGAATACACTTATCCCGGCTACAAAAGTAAGCGCAATAGTAAACATCGCCATCCGTTTGAAGGTGTGGTTAATAACTTCGAGCGCCGTTACCGGGATACCGAATCTACAGCCATCAAAGAAGACATGGCCCGGTATATTACCTCTGACAAATGTACAAGTTGCAGCGGTAGCCGGCTACGAACAGAAGCACAGAATGTTTTTATTAATGATCAAAGCATCAATCAGCTTACCGAAATTACCGTCGATGATTGTCTGGCGTTTTTCAAAAAGCTAAAGCTCAAAGGCAAACGGGCTGAAATAGCTGAGAAAATTGTCAACGAAATAATGGATAGGTTGGGATTTCTTTCCAATGTTGGGCTCAATTATTTGTCCATGGATAGATCAGCCGACACTTTGTCCGGTGGCGAAGCACAACGCATACGCCTGGCTTCACAAATCGGTTCAGGACTGGTCGGCGTGATGTATGTACTTGATGAACCTTCAATTGGCTTGCACCAGCGTGACAATGACAGGCTGTTAAAAACCCTGTTTCGCTTACGTGATCTGGGTAACACCATTATCGTGGTTGAACATGATGAAGAAGCGATTCGAAATGCCGACTATTTACTCGATTTAGGTCCCGGAGCGGGTCAGCATGGTGGTGATGTTGTGGCCAGCGGCACCCCCAAGCAAGTACTGAAAAATAATAACTCTATTACAGCACAGTATCTTAATGGAACACAGGAAATAAGCATCCCGACTCTAAGACATAAACCGGACAAAAAACGCTTGCTGCAAGTTAAGGGCGCCAAGGGCAATAATCTTAAAAGTGTAAATCTGGATATTCCCGTGGGTCTGTTTACCTGTGTGACCGGCGTTTCCGGTTCCGGTAAGTCGACATTGATTAATGATACCTTGTATCCGGCCATGGCCAGGATAATCAACAAGAGCCGCCAACAACCCGCTTCGTTTTTATCTATCGAAGGAATTGAATTTTTCGATAAAATCATAGAAATTGATCAAAGCCCGATCGGCCGTACACCGCGTTCTAATCCTGCTACTTACACCGGCTTATTCACTCACATCAGGGAGTTGTTCGCCCAAACCCAGGAATCACGAGCCAGAGGTTATGCACCCGGACGATTTTCATTCAACGTAAAAGGCGGTCGTTGCGAAGCCTGCCAGGGTGACGGGCTAATCAAAGTTGAAATGCACTTTTTACCCGATATTTTTGTCCCCTGTGATCTCTGCAAAGGTAAACGCTACAACCGTGAAACATTAGATATACGCTACAAAGATAGTAATATTTCCCAGGTTTTAGAGATGACTGTTGAACAAGCTGCTGAATTTTTCTACGCGGTACCCAGCATTAAACGCAAATTAGATACATTACTGGATGTCGGGCTTAGTTATATTCAGCTTGGGCAAAGTGCCACTACTCTATCCGGCGGCGAAGCCCAGCGTATCAAACTGGCCAAGGAACTATCAAAACGTGACACCGGCAATACTCTTTATCTTTTAGACGAGCCGACTACCGGACTACATTTTCACGATATTAAGCAACTTCTAAAAGTCATCCACCGACTGCGTGATCATGGTAATACAGTGATCACTATTGAACATAACCTTGATGTCATCAAAACAGCCGACTGGATTATCGACCTCGGCCCAGAAGGTGGAAACGGCGGCGGTAAAATTATAGCCCAAGGCCCCCCAGAAAAAGTTGCCAGCAACAAGCGTTCCCATACAGGAAAGTTTTTAAAGAAGATTCTGCTTAATGAGCCACAAAAACAACCTTTGAAACTTACGGCTTAACCATGTCATCAGACCTTGCACCCGTTGAATTAAATTACACCAAAATCGGCAATGGCCCTGCTTTGATCGTTTTGCACGGCTTATTTGGGTCTAGCTCAAATTGGCGCAATATAGCCAATAAATTAGCTGATGATTTCACCATTTATACATTAGACGCACGTAATCATGGTGATTCACCCTGGGCAAACACCATGAGTTATGAGGAGATGGCTGCCGATGTAGCCGGATTCATAGATCGCCAGCAAATAAAAAACGCTGCTGTAATCGGGCATAGTATGGGCGGCAAAACTGCTATGACACTGGCTCTGAATCATCCCGATAAGCTAGACAAACTGATTGTTGCAGATATTGCCCCCAAAGCCTATTCACACGGCGGTTCACATAAGCATTATATTCACAATATGCTGAAACTTGATCTTGATCTATTACAGCAACGCAAACAAGCCGAATCATTTTTGACTGATCAATTAAATGAACCCAAGCCTGTCATCCAGTTTCTATTGCAAAACCTGGTTTTCAAAAACAATCGCTACCAGTGGCGCATAAATTTGCGTAGCCTTGAGCAAAATTTAGCCGTTATCATGGGTAATATTACAACTGCCGGGCTGTCAGACCACTCAAGTCTTTTTTTATTCGGTGAAAACTCTAACTACATTACTGCGGATGATCATTCGTTGATAAAAACTCTGTTTAACAGTGCTACTGTCACAGGTGTCGCTAATGCCGGACACTGGCTGCATGCCGAGCAACCTGTTGAATTTACTGAAAAAGTACGGCGATTTTTATTAGGGTCTGATAAGATTTAGACTTAAACACAAATTCTTAGCGCAATAAATATGCCTCAAGCCGCTAAATCATTGTCCATATTCAAGCTGATTTTCGCCAGCTTTATTCTTATTTCACTTGTCCCTGTAAGTATTATCGCCTATGACGTCTACAAAAAATTGTGGGACAACGCCTGGACCGAAGCAACAGAAAAACATCAGTTACTGGCCGTTAATCTGACCAAATCAATTTCATTATATGTACAGGACAGATCCATTCAATTGGGGTATTTATCTAAGACATTGTCGGAAAACGAATTCACAACGGAAGAAAAGAGTGAACATTTATCATCCTTTTTTAAATCTTTTTCTGAATTATCGTCTCTGGCTTATGTAAAACACAGCGGTGAACTGGAGAAATTTTTGCACGATGACACTGCCATCACCAGCAGTCCTTCAGCCCCATTGTCCATCGACGCGTTCGCCGAACAACCTTATTTCATCAAAACCCGTGATGAGCAAATGCCCCTGATTAAGGCAATAACCACCAGTCCTTTTACCAACAAACCAACTATTATTATCACTAAACCCATTATTAAGGATATCAGTGAGGATATAGTCCAAAATGAAAAAACCGACCAGGCATCTAATAATACCGATGTATTAATCGCCGAATTGAATATCGCACCGATAGAAGAATTAAGGCGCAGCATTAAGTTTGGTACCGAGGGGCAACCGGCGATTTTTGACCCTGAAGGCAAGGTCATTGCCCACGCCAATCATCAGTGGATGCAAGAAATGAAAGATTTATCTTCATTGAGTGTTGTTCAAAAAATGCTTGAAAAAGACACCGGTGTTACTGAATATATTTCACCTGAGACTAACATCAGCATGGTTGCCGGTTACACATTTATCCCCCGACTTAACTGGGGTGTCATGGTCGATCAACCCAAATATGAAATCACCAGGGAAGTTGAAGCGTTGTTGTATTCACACTTCAAGTGGAGCCTGGGTGCATTATTGTGTGCGATATTATTGGCCATTCCATTGGCCCGCTGGATTACCAGACCTATTAACAGCCTGGCAACCTCAGCTAACGCCGTTGCGCAGAGTAACTATCAAGGCGAGATTTCTGAACTGACGGGCAAGGCCCCAAAAGAAATTATTCAACTTGGCAACACCATTCGGTCATTAATTTCGGGCCTTCGAGCATCCAAAGCTGATGTTGACGAGTTGAACGAAAAATTACAACTTAAAGTTGATGAAGCCACTAAAGAGCTAAAACTTACTAACAAAAAACTTGAGAAAATTGCTGAAACTGATTTTCTAACCGGACTTGCTAATCGGCGCTATTTTGAATCGGAACTGGAAAAAGCTATAGAACGCTTTAAAGATTCAAAAACACCAAGCGCCCTGCTCTATGTTGATTTAGACAATTTTAAGCTAATCAACGATACCTACGGCCATGTAGTTGGTGACGACATTTTGCAAAAACTGGCTATATTGATAAAGCAATGTACTGATGAAACAGATCTTGTCGCCAGATTGGGAGGTGACGAATGTGCAGTTTTGATCAATAACTGTTCTGAGCAACAGGCAATCACAAAAGCCAATCTGATTTGTGAAAAAGTCTCTAATTTCAGAGAAAACTGGAAGAATCACCAGATTCGTCTTACCAGTAGTATTGGCCTGTTAATGATCGACACAGATGACTTATCCAAGGTAGAAGTGCTCAGACAAGCTGATGCAAGTTGCTATTTATCTAAGGTAAATGGTGGCAATCGTGTCTGGAAATATGATCGTAACCAGCCGGAAGTCCGTAAACATTGGGGTGACCTCGAGTTATTGAATATGTTTTCAGATGCGATGAAATCGAACAGACTTGAACTCGTATTGCAGCCAATTATTGCAATCCAAAGTAACGCAAACTGCCACAGCTACGAAATCCTATTGAGACTTGAGAATGAGCGAGGTAGTCTGGTTAATCCTGAGAGTTTTTTACCTGCAGTTATCCAATACAAACTAATGCCCGATTTGGACCGTTGGGTCATCGCTAATACATTTAAGTGGATAAAAGAAAACCGGGACTTTGTGTTCGATAAAATTTTTATCAATGTTTCCGCACAAACATTAGAAGAAGGTAATTTTCTGTCATTTATTGAAAACCAGCAAACTAAATTTAATATTTCCTGCGATCATATTTGTTTTGAGATCACTGAGACAATCGGTATCGATAACTTACAAACAACAGCAGCGGTCATGAATGAACTCACACAAAAAGGATTCACCTTTGCACTGGATGATTTCGGTTCCGGTCTGTCGTCGTTCCAATACCTGAAAGAACTACCGATTGAAATGGTCAAGATTGACGGTAATTTTGTTAAAGGCGCGGTATCCAGCAAGCTGGATCAAAAAATTGTGCGCTCAATCGTTGCTGTCTGCCACTCTCAGAATATAAAAACTGTCGCGGAATGTGTGGAAAATGAGCAAATATTCGATCAAGTTAAAACACTGAATATTGATTATGCCCAGGGTTTTTACATCGGCAATCCGCAACCTCTGAACAACAGTAAAAACGATAATAAAGCCGCATTAGCCAAGGCCGGTTGACCTGAGTTCGGAGAAAAATCGTTACACACCATATTAGACTGACTGTCATTCTGCGGTGATAGCCGAAGAATCTCCTTTAAATTTCTTACACACTTAGAGAATTTTTGATTAAGGTTATTCTTAATCTGTGACCCGTTGATTTCCCTGGGCTCCCGTCCCCGATCGTGGTCGAGGATGACGTTCCTGGGCGGGAGTGACGAGAATATACTTTTTCAGAGGTTCCTTAGGTAACAGTGTTATCTTTAGCAGATCTTTCCTCGGCATACTCACCAGGATAACGGCAAGGCATTGTTTTTATTGACAAAAAATATGGGCTAGTTGACATACCCGGGCTACGTATAACTATGTTCCTCATCCGGAAACTGACCTGATTTAACGGCTTGTGCATAATCTGCAATTGCACTTTGAATACCATTGGCATTTCCATTGAGGTAATTCTGCACAAATTTTGCCGGTCGCCCGGGATACAGGCCTAACAAATCATGCCAGACCATAATCTGTCCATCTGTATGCATCCCTGCTCCTATGCCGATAACTGGGATATCCAGTGTTTCAGTAATCCGTTTACCCAAATCGACCGGCACACACTCCAACAACAAAATGCTGGCCCCTGCATTTTGCAGAATCAGGGCCTCGTCGATCATACTTTGGGCCCGAGCTGGATCGCGGCCCTGAACCCTATAACCACCGAGATGATTAATTGACTGAGGCGTCAATCCCATATGGGCACAGACGGGTATGCCTCGTTCAACCAGCAGCTTAGTGGACTCGGCCAACCAGGCGCCACCTTCGAGTTTGACAATTTGTGCTCCCTCTCGCATCAACGCAGCTGCACTTTCCAGGCTTTGCATCTCTGAGTAGTAACTCATAAACGGCAGATCAGCCATTAGCAGTGCCCCCTGATTACCTCTGCGTACGCAACGAACATGGTAAGCGATATCCTCTACCGTAACCGGCAAACTGCTGTCATGACCTTGTATGACCATACCCAGCGAATCACCGACTAATATCACCTCAATTCCATTGGAGCTGACTGCATACGCACTACAGTAATCATAAGCCGTTAAACAGGCAAACTTCTGCTGCTCTTTTTTTAATTTTTGTAGACTGACTATAGTAGTGGCTTTAGGGGTTTGTTTTTGCACAGACATGAGATGACTCTCTACATTGATAAAACCGAAATCATAGCAAAAAAGCCCCTGTTAGCAGGGGCTTTTTCAAAAGCCTTTATGATTTATTTAGTATCGATAATGCTCAGGCTTATAAGGGCCTTCAACATTAACACTAATATAATCAGCTTGTTTTTGGCTAAGCGTGGTCAATTGCGCACCTATTTTTTCCAAGTGCAGCTTAGCGACTTCCTCGTCCAATTTCTTCGGTAATGTATAAACATCATTTTCATACTGATCACTATTCGACCACAGTTCAATCTGGGCAAGTGTTTGATTTGTAAACGAGTTAGACATTACAAAACTCGGGTGACCGGTTCCGCAGCCAAGGTTTACCAATCGGCCTTGCGCAAGCAAAGTAATCCGCTTGCCGTCAGGGAAGATAATTTGATCAACCTGATCCTTAACATTCTCCCACTGATATTGGCTAAGCGCTGATACATCAATCTCGTTATCGAAGTGACCAATATTGCAGACAATAGCCTGATTTTTCATGACCTTCATATGGTCATGAGTAATGACCTGGTAATTACCTGTTGCAGTGACAAAAATATCAGCTTTATCGGCAGCATAATCCATGGTTACAACGCGGTAACCTTCCATTGAAGCTTGTAACGCACAGATTGGATCAATTTCAGTCACCCAAACTGTCGCACCAAGACCTCGTAAAGATTGTGCCGAACCTTTACCCACGTCGCCATATCCGGCCACGACTGCAATTTTTCCGGCAATCATCACGTCTGTTGCACGTTTGATCGCATCCACTAATGATTCGCGGCAACCGTACAAATTATCGAATTTAGATTTGGTAACGGAATCGTTAACATTAATTGCAGGGAAAGGTAGTGTTCCGTTTTTCTTCATTTGATATAAACGGTTAACACCGGTTGTGGTTTCTTCAGTCACACCCTGGATATTTGCCAGAATATTTGAATACCAGCCGGGTTTGGAACTCAGGCGCTTTTTAATGGCCGCAAAAAGCGCAACTTCTTCTTCGCTTCCCGGATTATCCAACACACTAGGATCTTTTTCAGCCTTGCTACCTAAAATAATCAATAGCGTTGCGTCACCGCCATCATCCAAAATCATATTTGGCGTACCGCCATCATGCCACTCAAAAATACGATGGGTAAATTCCCAATATTCGTCCAGGGTTTCACCTTTGAAAGCGAATACCGGCACACCGCTTTCAGCAATTGCTGCTGCAGCATGATCTTGAGTGGAAAAAATATTGCATGACGCCCAGCGCACTTCAGCGCCTAGAGCCGTTAAGGTTTCGATTAACATGGCTGTTTGTATAGTCATGTGTAATGAACCGGCAATTCGCGCACCTTTTAACGGTTGCTGCTCGGCATACTTTTCCCGAATAGCCATTAGACCAGGCATTTCAGTTTCGGCAATTTTCATTTCCTTACGGCCAAAATCAGCCAGGGAAATATCGGCCACATGATAATCAGGCACTAATCTTTCTGCAGTTTGAGTCATGGTTTTACTCCATTTTAATGTTTAAAGCCCAGCAGCTTGCTTGAGGGCATCCGCTTTGTCGGTTTTCTCCCAGGTTATGTCATCCTCCGTACGACCAAAATGGCCATACGCCGCAGTTTGACGATAGATAGGTCGTAACAAATCTAAATCACGTATGATTGCTTTAGGACGCAAATCAAAATGCTCACGAACCAACTGTTCGATTTTTCTTTCATCGATTTTCGCTGTCCCGGACGTGTTAACCATTAACGAAACTGGATTAGCCACGCCAATTGCATAGGCAACCTGCACTTCACATTTATCGGCAAGACCTGCTGCAACAATATTTTTGGCAACATAACGACCCATATAGGCAGCGGAACGATCCACTTTAGACGGGTCTTTGCCTGAAAAAGCACCGCCACCGTGGTGAGCAGCACCTCCATAGGTATCAACAATAATCTTACGACCAGTTAGCCCGCAATCACCTACCGGCCCACCAATCACAAAGCGTCCGGTTGGATTAACCAGGTATTTAGTATCAGCTGATAACATGTCTGCCGGTAAAACCGGTTTAATAACTTCTTCGATGATAGCTTCTTCAAGCTGATCATGAACGATTCCGTCTTCATGCTGAGTAGAAAGCACCACTGTATCAATAGCGGTCGGCTTGCCATCGACATAGCGCACACTGACTTGCGATTTGGCATCAGGTCTTAACCAGGGTAGTTGCCCTGATTTACGTACTTCCGATTGCTTTTTCACTAATCGATGCGAATAAGTAATAGGAAAAGGCATTAAAACGTCTGTTTCATTACAGGCGTATCCAAACATTAATCCCTGGTCGCCGGCACCTTGATTAAGATCCAAGCCCTCACCTTCGTTAACGCCTTGGGCAATATCCGGCGATTGCTTGTCGACCGAGACAATGACTGCACAACTAGCATGATCGAAACCCATTTCTGAAGAGTTGTAACCAATTTCTTCAATGGTCTTTCTAGCTACAGTTTGCATATCAGAATAACCCTCGGTGGTGATTTCACCGGAAATCACTGCCATACCTGTATTAACTAAGGTTTCGCAGGCGACGCGCGACGTAGGGTCTTGTCTGAGTAAATCATCTAAAATTGCATCCGAAATTTGATCGGCTACTTTGTCAGGGTGCCCTTCTGAAACAGATTCAGAAGTAAAAATAAATTCTTTGGCCATTTGTGCTCCGTGAAAACGGTGAAAATACAACGAGATGCGGATATTAAGATTTCTTTATATCATTGTCAATCGCAAATACGACTTGTTCTAACCAGTAAGAAGCGATTGATATTTAAGTGCTTTTTCCGAATAGGTCTGATAAGCGTCTGTCTGCCCACGTTTGTGGGCACCTTTAGCAAAAATTGTGCACTTTTTAACCAGCTCCGCTAAAAGAAGTTGTATTTGCTCGCTCGATAACCGGCCTTGCTGATATAGTTTTTCCATGGCATAAATTCGAAACCTGTCCATCCCCCAATATTTTCTAGAAAGCTGGTCATCATGTCCGCCATATTTAATCAACAATGGCTCATCAATGTAACTGACATGATGGTGAGCAGTGATTCGCAACCATAAATCATAATCCTCACAAGCGGGTAATGACTCATCGAAACCACCGAGATGTTGAAATAGTTCTTTCTCGATTATTACCGACGAGGGCGATATTGCACATAACGGCAGACAATATTTAAAAATATCACCGCCATGCTTTCTGTGTTTGTTGTGTGGATTAACGCGTACTTCATTGCGCATCCAGATTTCGTTGGTGTGACAAAGTAGCTGATTCGATTGATTAAGTTGCTTTACTTGGCACTCAAGTTTTTTGGGCAGCCATTCATCGTCTGAATCCAGAAATGCTATCCAATCACCGTTAGCATGATTAACACCGTTATTCCTGGCAGCACTGACTCCGCTGTGAGCCTGTCGTATCAATTTGACTTGCGGGTATTGAGTCTCAACTAAAGCGGTGGTGTCATTATCAGAGCCGTCATCAATAACAATAACTTCTGCGGCTGCAAGTGTTTGCGAATAAACAGATTTAAGTGCACGCAATAGTCGTTTTTCGCGGTTATATACGGGAATGATGACTGAGACTTTAATGAACGGACTCCAATTAAAGACCCCGGCACAGGGCCGGGGAATGCTAAATAAATAACAACTCAGTCAATGGTATTAGAGCAGATGGCTAATGGCGTCGCGCTCTTCTCTTAGCTCATTTTCAGTGATATTCATTCGTTCACGACTGAAATCATTGATATCCAGGCCCTGAACAATTTCATATTTACCGTCCTTACAAGTGACGGGATAAGAGTAAATAATACCTGGCTCAATGTCGTAGCTACCATCACTGGGAATACCCATGCTGACCCAGTCACCTTCATCGGTGCCCAGCGCCCAGGTGCGCATATGGTCAATTGCTGCGGAACCGGCCGAAGCCGCACTGGATGCACCACGTGCGTTAATGACAGCCGCCCCACGTTGTTGTACCGTCGGAATAAAGTCATCAGCAAACCAGGCTTGATCTACCTGATCAAGTGCTGCCTGTCCGGAAACTTTAGCATGATGAAGATCAGGATACTGAGTCGCCGAGTGATTTCCCCAGATCGTCATGTGAGTGATGTCGGTACTGGCTGCTCCGGTTTTTGCAGCTAACTGACTAATAGCACGATTATGATCAAGCCTAGTCATTGCCGTAAATTGGCCTGGATCAAGATCGGGTGCATTAGCCTGGGCAATCAATGCGTTGGTATTAGCCGGATTGCCCACCACCAGCACCTTTACATCACGGCTGGCGCTTGAATTCAGTGCCTTGCCCTGAACAGAAAAAATCTGCGCATTGGCTTCTAATAAGTCTTTGCGTTCCATACCGGGTCCACGCGGACGTGCTCCTACAAGTAAAGCAAAATCGGCATCGCCAAATCCTACTTCCGGGTCGTCAGTCTTAACAATACTGTCTAAAGTTGGAAATGCACAGTCTTCCAGCTCCATGACTACACCGGTAAGCGCATCCATTGCGGGCGGGATTTCCAAAAGTTGCAGAATAACCGGCTGATCTTTACCTAACATATCACCGGCAGCGATACGAAACAAAAGTGAATAACTAATCTGGCCTGCTGCACCTGTAACAGCCACACGAATCGGCTTTTTCATGTATGTGTCCTTTGAAGATCAAAAATCAGTGTTGCATTATAACGCCTAATAAAAGACAAAAACATTGTTTGCAACTATGCCCCTAATCAGTGTGGCTTATTTGTAAATACCGTACAGGACACACTCCACTGTTTATTTCGGACTAAATTAAAGGGAGCTGAGTTTAAGCATAGCGATTTTATTAATTTACCCCTCCTAGCCTCCCCTGATAGGGACGGGCAATGATTCAAAGTGCGATAACTCAGATTGGCTTTGATCTTTTTCACCGGGAAATGAAACGTGCATTAGAAATAACTTTGTTTAACGATGTACTCCGGCTTCCCAGTGAATAAATCCATCACAAGTCCGATTTGCTTTAGCTTTGAATAATTGCCCATGGGTTAAATTTGATTGACTCGCTTCACCTCAATCACGTTATTAATCTGAGATAGTTTATTCAGTGCCTGACTCAGTTTATCAGCATCTTCAATCTCAATAGTTAATTCGATAGCGGCCTGGTGTTTGTCCGCATCGCTTTGTGAATTCACCCTGATCACATTAATATGCTCGTTAACAAAAACTGCGGTGATGTCATTCAACAAACCAGATCGATCATAGGCTTTGATAAAAATATCTGCTCGATACAGGTTTTCACTAGACTTACCCCAGTCGACCTGAATCAATCTATCCCGAGCTTCATCATTTAACCGCAATATATTGCCGCAATCCTGCCTGTGAATTGTCACACCACGACCAATAGTAATAAAACCGATAATTTCATCTCCGGGAACAGGGCTGCAACATTTGGCCATTTGAGTCATCAAATTACCCACTCCCTCGATCTGGATTGTGTCTTTATTGCCTGTTTTTTTCGCAGATCGTCCACGTTTAGGTATCTTTTTACGCTTTTGTTGTTGCCTTGGGCCGGCGAAAACTGAGACAACTTGAGAAATCTTGATGTCACCAAAACCTATCGCCGCCAATAAATCATCGACACGCCTAAAGTTATTGGATTGCGCCAATTTTTCATAATTCACTTCAGCGACACCCAACCGATGTAATTCACGCTCAAGTATTTGCCGGCCTTCGGCAACATTGGTATCGCGATCTTCTTCCTTGAACCATCGCTGTATGCGCGAACGTGCCCGATGAGTCACTACATAACCGTTTTCCTGTGATAGCCAATCACGGCTTGGACCGCCTTTTTTAATGGTCAATACTTCGATTTGTTGTCCGGTCTTTAGTTTATGATTTAATGAAACAATACGGCCGTTTACTCTGGCTCCACGGCACCGATGCCCGACTTCAGTATGGACTGCATAGGCAAAATCCAGGGGTGTTGCACCAAGTGGCAAATCAATGACTTCACCCCGCGGGGTAAAAACATATACTCGTTCATCAACAACTTCTGTCTTGATTTCATCAATAATTTCGCTGGCGCTGGTGACTTCTTCTTTCCACTCCAATAATTGCCTTAGCCAGAGAATTTTATTATCCAGGCCCAAATCAGACATACCTTCTTTATAGCGCCAGTGGGCAGCAATGCCGAGTTCATTCTCTTCATGCATTTCATGGGTTCGAATTTGCACTTCAATCACCTTGCCGCCCTCTCCCACAACAGCAGTATGGATGGATCGATAACCATTTTTTTTCGGCACAGCAATATAGTCATCAAATTCTGAGGCAATGTTCGGCCAACGTGTATGCACCACCCCAAGTGCGGTATAACAATCAGTAATGTCGTCAACCAAAATCCTGACGGCCCGCACGTCATAAATCTGATCAAAATCCAGGTTCTTACGCTGCATCTTGCGCCAGATGCTATAAATGTGTTTAGGTCGTCCATAGACCCTGGCATTAACCCCTTGTTCTGCCAATCCGGCCACCAGCGCCTGGATGAAATCCTCTATAAATTTTTGCCGATCAGTACGACGTTCAGCTAATTGCCTAGCAAGGCCTTGATAAATATCGGGTTTAAGATAACGTAAAGAAAAATCCTCTAATTCCCATTTCAATTGCCATACGCCCAAGCGATTAGCCAGAGGCGCGAAGATATCCAGGGTCTGCTGGGCTAAGCCGGCGCGAAATTCGTCTGCTGAATTCTTGGCATGTCTGAGCAATATCAATTGGTGAGATAACTTAATCAACACCACTCGCACATCATCAACCATGGCCAATAACATTCGCCTTAAGTTTTCGACTGTTAATTGCCTAGAAGACTGATTTGAGTCTGAAAAATTAGAAATCACATTCATGGCGATGATGCGCTGGTAGAGTTTTGCGATTTCTGTATTTAATTTTTTCTCAACCAACTGGTTTTGCAGCGGTTCGGTTGAAGTGAGCAGGTATAAAGCCGCCGCTTTAGCCGCGTTTTCATCAAGTCCCAGCGAGTTAAGTTCCACAATGAGTTGCTCGCATTGGCTACGCTGCTCTGCTGTCACGGCCTCTTTTTGCACCAGAGGAAGCAACTCAATCAGTTGATCCAGGCTTAAACTATTATCGCTAAAATCAGGTTGTCCGACTGATGTATCCATGGTGTTACATTATACGGCCTAGTAACTCACAACGCGTTGTGGTCTGGCAAATTTGCCTGAAATCACACTAAAACGGCTTACCATTAAGATTGCAGTTACTGTTAATCCAAGGATTAAACCCCACCAGAGGCCGGACGCATGAAATCCGAGATTGAAACCTAGATAATAAGCACTAGGAAAACCAATAATCCAGTAACCCAACAGGCAAATATACATCGGCACCTGAGTATCTTTATAACCGCGCAATGCTCCCATGGCACTGACCTGAATACCGTCAGATATCTGAAAAATGCCTGCCAAAGTTAATAGCATGGCTGCCACACCCACCACACTGCTATCGTTGGTATAAACTGATGCAATTTGTTGATTAAAAAGCAGCAGAATAATGGCTGAACAGAGCATAAAAACAGTCGACAGGCCTATCGCCACCCAACCTCGCAATCTCGCATCAGCATAATCCATTCTGCCAACGGCATTGCCTACTCTAACCGTTGCGGCAATAGACAAACCCAACGGCACCATAAACATCAAAGACGCGTAATTAATGGCGATTTGGTGGCCAGCCAAGGGCAAAACACCGAGCTTGCCCATTAGTAATGATATTGATGTAAACAAGCTGCTCTCAAATATCATCGAAATTGCAATCGGCACACTAATCACCAGTATTTCCTTGATCTGAACAAAGTCGGGCAGTCTAAATTGACTAAAGATTGTGAATTTATGGTAGCGCTTGTTATAGATGAGATTAATCAGCATTAAAACCAGGCCCAGTGCCAGCGTAACTGATGTCGCAATCGCAGCTCCTTCTACACCCAGTTCCGGAAAACCCCAGTTACCAAAAATCAACAAGTAGTTTCCTAACGTATTTATAGGTAACAAAGCCAACTGTATGATCATCATCGGGCGGGTATGTTCAATGCCATCACTAAGGTACTGTCCAGCCATATAAATTTGCGACAACGCCACCCCCCAGGACACTATTAACAAATAGTTTTTCGCCAGCGGCACTATTGCTGGATCAGTATCAATCAATACTAAAGCGTTACCCATCGAACGCAAAGCAAAAAACGTGATGACAGCCAGAAATATACATATCCACACCCCCTGCTGAAACACATTGGCAATCAAATGGATTCTCTGGGCTCCATTATGCTGTGCAATGATAGGCGCCATGCCCATTGAAAACCCCATCCCTGCCAGAATTGCAAACATCCATAATGATGCACCCAGGGCACCTGCTGCTAAATGTTCCGGGTGGAAGCGGCCAAGCATAACCGTGTCAATAAAGCCATTCGCGACTTGTATCAATGACGCAGCGATAATCGGACCGGCCAGAAAAACAGTCGACCTGATTTCGTTTTTAATGATGCCAGTTGCTGCCATAGAGCTTATTGAATTGGGTCAGGACAAACGTCACGCCGACGACAATCCAAACAAAACTCTCCTAAATAAAGCCGGTCGGCCCAATTCATCAATGTTTGAATCTGCTCGTCATCATCAAAGACAAAACCTGCCTCAAAATTACGTTTGTCTTTATGTTTGGCCCCCAGTCCCGCACCGGTTAAATTAGCCGAGCCTACAAATGCTATGCGACCATCAATAATAATGCTCTTAGTATGCACACGTGGACATAAAATGCGTTCAAACAACTCACTATCTAATAGCTGTGGAAATCGATCAAACTCCTGGCGGAAACGCGGCCCGGGTTCTTTGGCATGAATTAATCGGACTGCCACGCCTTGATCTACTAAATCAGCCAGCAATTCGATAAAGGGAATGAAACTAGAACCGCTTTGTATAAACATATCTTTAATATCTGCAGTAATTATCCAAACATATTTTTGAGCACTCTGAACGTACTGGCTGACAAACTCTTCGTAAATCTCTCTATTTAGTAATAATTGGTGCATCACACTAAATTAGCAAAAAGAATACTACAGGCAATCACTGCCGCAATAATTCCGGCTAAATCGGCAGTCAAACCTGCTGCCAGTGCATGCCTGACTCGCTGGACTTGAACGGCACCAAAATATACCGCCAACACATAAAAGGTTGTTTCGGTTGAACCTTGCAATGTAGAAACAAGATAACCGGTATAACTGTCCGGGCCAATTGCCGGATCTTCTATAATTGAAGCCATCACGCCATAAGCACCTGACCCGGATAACGGCCGTAATAATGCCATGGGTACAGCTTCTCCCGGTAAACCAAAACTGGCTGTAACCGAACCGATCACCCCTGTAATTGCGGTCAACGCTCCGCTGTTTCGCAACATCCCTACGGCAACCAGAATAGCGACCAGATATGGAATAATACGCACCGCCACTTCAAACCCTTCTTTCGCACCTTCGACAAAAGTTTCATACACAGGTACTTTTTTAACCACACCGAACAGCAAAAACCCTACCATTAGTGTCGGCACCACCCAGGCGCTGATCTGTGAACCATAAAGCAAGGTCAAGGGGATCAATGAAATGACTACAAGTAAGGCGATCAAGCTTACCCAAGCAGGATAACTGTGGCCGGCCTCATTCAAATCAAGTTCATCATCCGCTTGAGTGTCCGGCTGATGGCCCTGATTTTCATAAGCAGGCGGTGAAACCTCCGTAAAGCGCTGGTACAGCTTGGCGGCAGCAATCGCAACAATGGTAGAACATAAGGTCGCAAATAAAGTAGTCGGCATAATCCCAGCTGCATCAGCCGAACCCGCTGAAGCTCGAAGGGCTATGACGCCTGTGGGCAGTAACGTTACGCTGGAGGTATTAATCGCCAGAAATAAACACATCGCATTCGTGGCCGTACCCTTTTGCTGGTTCAGTTTATCCAGCTCTTGCATGGCCCGAATCCCAAACGGTGTCGCCGCATTACCCAGACCCAGTACATTAGCAGAAATGTTCATAATCATCGCACCCATAGCAGGATGCTCCGCAGGGACATCCGGGAACAATCGGGTCATTAACGGCCTAACTAACCTGGCGATGATTTTTAATAATCCACCTGCTTCAGCAATTTTCATCAGGCCCAAGAACAGTGCCATAACCCCGATCAAACCCAGTGCCAGGGTCACCGATGACTTAGCTGAATCAATCATACCAATGGTTAATACCTGCATCGGTGCAATATCATCAGCACCCGCAGGCACCCAATTAACTTGATGATAAGCCGTAGTTAAAAAAGCGATAAAAACGATGGCACAAAAGACAATATTCATGAGTTATATATCTACAACTTCACCTCTGGCCGGATAGTCATTGGTAATTACAAACTCCAGAGCCGATGCCACTTCAGCAAAGTTCGGACGAGCGAAAGGCATGGTTTGAACACTACTAAAATAAAGTGTTTGATCTGGTCTCACGACAAACAAGGCAGGCTCGATAAATTTATCAGGTTCTTCAATTCCAATCGAAGTTTTACCATGCCCTGCTGAAATGTATAAACCAATTTCCCTTGCAGTTTGCAGTTCAAAACCATAGCCAAGATCCAGATTCTCTAATTTCCAGTCTTTTTGAGTCTGCATTGCCCGCTGCTGTGTATCACTACTAATCGCAACCACGCCAACTCCCAACTGCCTGAATTTTTCCACCCTTCGATCAAGATCAGCCAAATACTTGGCACAGATAGGACAATGTAATCCCCTATAAAACACCAGCATAGAGAAATTTTGATTAGTTTGCTGGCTTAAACTCCATCTCTGTCCATTAATCAGCTTAACAGATACATCTGGAAAATTTTGCCTTGGAAAAACCCTGTTTGAAGTTTGCATCTAAGTCTCCTGTACAATAACAAATGGTATTATGATTAAAATCGATCACAAATTCAGTTAATTTTTATTCTTGGACACAACAATACAAACCAAAACATTATGCAACCTATCCGAGCCCGAATGGCAGGAATTAAATCAAGTCAACCACGACAAGCTTGAGCACATTGTAACTGCGCATAGACAACGCGCTATTAATGGCGAAAAACATCCGATTATTGATTTTTTGTTTCAGTATTATCATTTCAAACCAGCCAAGTTGCTTCAATGGACCCCAGGGATAAATTGTTATTTACTTGGGGATGAGGCAGATCAATTTTTAACCCAAAAGGGATTTAGTAAAAATAACCAGGGTGTATATGTTGATCCATTATCGTTCCCGCCCGATCGCATGCCTGGTTTGGAATGGACGATAAATCTGCTGGAAAAAACATTAGCCCGAAAACCACAATTCAATTGTTTTGGCTTACATGAGTGGTGCATGATTTATGAGCAGTCTGATATACGGCATAAACACTTGCCGTTACGTCTAACTCACCAGCAAACCCGCAAAGTAGTAGAACAAACCCCGATACAATGTACGCATTATGACGCCTATCGCTTTTATTCAACCACAGCTGTAAACCTTAACAAAATAGAGTTAAATCGAAATGATATGCCCAATAATGAGCAACCCGGCTGTTTGCATGCCAATATGGATTTATATCGATGGGCTTACAAATTCCACCCTTGGGTTGGTAGTGAATTAATCACCGCAACATTCCTGCTTGCCATAGAAATTCGCGAAATCGACATGCGAGCGAGCCCTTACGATTTATCCGCTTATACGACTAACCCGGCAATAGCTGTTGAAACTTCCCCAGGTAAAGCTGAATATGTAGAGCTCCAAAGGCAGTTTAGTGAGCGCGCCAAAACCTTGCGTGAGAAACTGATAAATAAGCTGATGCAGCTAAGAGAACTTCTGTTATCAAATTCTGTCGAACAGACCTATTAGTTTAGCATACAATAAAATTACCCATAAGCTTCTGTTTTTAATCAATTTTCACTATGCTATGCGCTCCAAAATCAGACTGGCTGATGGCGGATTATGATATGCAAAAACCAAGTCAACATCATTTAGCTCAGGCAATTTTGAGAACCGATGCATCGGGTCTACCGCTGGAATGGATCAATTATCAGCAAGCGGCCAAATATTATTATCTCGGTGTAGTTCTATATGAATGCGGTAGTGATTTGCTCATGATTCATGGCGGTATCAACGCTAAAACCGGAGTACGTAGTGAGCTGCAAATCAATTCGATTATTGCGACTCATGGCGGCATCTATGCCAAAAACAAATTGCATGAGAATTATACGCCGCCGCTGAGCAACCAGGCGCTTTTTCAACGTGACTTCAATTTATGCTTGTACTGTGGGCAAAAATTCCACGACTCAGAGTTATCGCGTGATCACGTCACCCCTCTGGTCAGAGGCGGTATCGATGACTGGAATAATTGCGTAACTGCCTGTAAACGCTGCAATCAGCATAAAGGCGGAAATCGTCCTGAAGAAGCAGGGATGAAATTATTGGCGATTCCATTCACACCTAATCATGCGGAATTTATTTTTCTGCAGAAAAAACGGATTCTAGCTGATCAAATGGAATTCCTACGCGCTCACTTTCCGCGCAGCAGCCCCTTACATCAACGCATAGAGCAGAATTTAAAAGCTGTTTAGCTCAAAACAATTTTTCATACATCACCAAATTTTACGAATTTCGTTATTATCAGCCTGATTCCAGTTTGTTTATATTGGCCAAACCACTTGCGGATACTCAGGTGGTGCCTCAGCGCTAACAGATGTTGTAAACGAATCGGGTTTAAGCACCAGTACGTTACAACCTATTTCATCCAGCACAGCTTCAGCCGTAGAGCCGACAAAGGCTTGTTTAATACCGCTTTTAGTTTGTGACCCCATTAACACCAGATCGGCTTTGAGATCATCAACAATTTGCGGCAGCAGGGTTTTCGCATCTCCTTGCTCAAAAATAATATTGGTTGAGTCCATCCCCATCTCAACAGCTAGAGACTCGATTCGGTTTTTGTGCATTTTTTCGATCTCCTGGTTTTGCTCCTGCAAAGATGAACCATAACGACCATCACCTAAACCGACAAAACCGGCAGTGACAGGTTTATAACAATGAAATACTTTGTGTACACCATCCAATGCACTAGCTAGTGTTTGTCCCAACTTAAGAATATCTTTATCAATTTGTTCTTCAGCTTCGTTAATAGGATTGATACTGGAAATAATTAATGGTGACTGCTTTTTTTCAATCTGTTTGTCAAACAGAATGGGAAATGGACAATTTTTGATTAAACTCCAATCAGTATTTCTTAACATCGCACGTGAAAGTTTTGAATGATAGTGAGTATCCTTAACAATCATAAAAGGCTTGGTTTGCAGGGCTTTGCGGATTATCCCTTCGTACAAGGGCCAGTCCCAGCTTACATCGTAAGCTACTTCCAGCTTTTTAAATCTGTACGGCTCAGCCATTCCTTGTAACGCACCAGAAAGCTTATCCAGGGTTAAGGTTCTTGATGTTTCTAACACTTCTTCACCTAAAATCTCTCGATAATGCTTTAATGAATCATCATGCGTAGAAATAAATAATTCTAATTTTTTGTCAAGCTTTTCGGCCAGAACGGCTGCTTGCTCCAAAGCATGCTGCTTGATATGGGTAGGATCGATGACGACTAAAATTGTATCAGCACTCATTAATTTAACCTCCGGTTACTAACTTCACAGCACCACCTTGATTGCGATATAAGGAACCAGATTGAAAATCAGGATTAATAGCTTATAGTGACCCAGATACTCAAAATATAACGCCGGAATTTCTTGTTTATTCAGGCCGAACAAACGAGCATGTAATTGGACAATCTGACTCTGAAATAGCGTCACTATAATAAAAGCCAAAAATAGCAGAAAGATATTAATCACTGAACACCAACCCAAAATCGCTGTGATTTGTTGCTCAATTGACATTTTAAAGATACCTGCTAAGAACTTTTGATTTTGATTTGTTCTCTTTTCGGTTTCTCATCGGCAAGTTTTTGTAGTTGCACTGTTAACAAACCATCCTTTAATGTTGCCTTGCTGTCTTTTTCAAGATCTACATCTTTAGGTAATGGGAAAGAACGGTAGAATGAACCATAATTCGATTCATGAACAATGTAATTATCCTTTTCCTGCCTTTGTTCGTCTTTGCGCTCACCTTTAATGACCATATAGCCATCTTCAATAAATAGCTCTATATCATCCTCTTTAAGGCCAGGTAGTTCTGCTTTTATCTGATACGATTCTTCATCATGCAGCAAATCCACAGCTGGCACAAAAGCCTGTTTGACCTCGTTGCCGGTTCGATATAAATCCACATTAAACCAGTCATCGAATAATGAATTGATGTCATTTTGCAAACTGAATAGTGGACTGTAATTTTGATCCGACCTAGTGGAAACTCGTCGTTTCCCTTGGGGAGTTAACTTCATCGTAGTCTCCTTTGAATTAAGTTTGATTAATGCAAAAAATACTACTCAAAGCCTCATCTAATCACCTTGACTTTTGTCAAATTGAAGAACTTTTTTAAGAAATTGACTTACATGAACACAAACTGCCTGCCTAAGAGGGTCCACACATGTTGTTATTAATAACGTCAACAAACATTGATTTGATCATAGTCAAGTCTATTAAAGCTATTAACTGCTAATCTGGTTATCGAGATTAAAACCATCGAAGGTGATAAATGGAACTGACCAATCATTTATTAGTCGTTATTGATCCAACTTGTAAAGAACAACCGGCACTCGCTCAGGCTAGTATTATTGCGAAGAAATTAAACCTGGACCTTGAATTACTCATCTGCAGTTACGACTCCAACTTAATTGAGCACAAAGAATTGCTGGATCTAAATGATGTTCATCAACAAATCGATAATTATTTAAAACAACATTATCAAACCCTGGAACAGCTGGCCTCGCCGTTACGCCAACAGGGTTTCAAGGTCAACTGCGAATCCATATGGGATTATCCCCTACATGAGGGCATCGTGAGACAGGCAATGCAGCGTCAACCTTTTATGATCGTTAAGGATACGCATCATCATAACAAGTTTTCCAGAGCGATATTCAATAGTGCTGACTGGAATTTGATCATGAATTGCCCTTTTCCAATGCTATTCGTAAAACCCGACAATTTGTGGTCAACGCCAACTATTACTTGTTCAGTCAATCCCGTGGACGAAGAACAAGACTCTCAATCCGCAGATTTAGATATGCTGCAACTGGGTAAACTATTAACTCACAAATTGAATGGAAAGCTTAAGGTTTATCACACTTATTATTCAATTCTGGACGTTCCGCAAACAATTTACCCATGGGGAGGGAATTTTAATAGCATTTTCAACCAGGAAGTTGATCAACAACTTCGAGAATCTCATCGCCAATCACTATTTAAATTAGCTGATCAGCTAAATATAGAACATGAAGCTATCGTCTTAGAGGACGGTGAAGCCAAATACACATTACCTAAATATGTTAAAAAATCAAAAACAGATTTATTGATAATGGGCTCAAGCTGTAAGAGCCGATTTGAACAAGTATTTATCGGTGGCACAACCGAGACTGTCTTGGATGATGTAGAGTGCGATATATTAGTTGTTCATCCAAAGGAGTTTAAATCCAGGGTAAAAAAGGAATACCCACCATTGGTTAGATAGCTGATTATTAACAACTCAGTCGTTCTCGGCAGTCATCGAGATTGATTAGATTGAAAATACCATTATTCATTATGAGCATGGTAATATTTCTGAGTGAGTTTTCAGTATTTGGTACTGGAATTCAAGCAACAGATAGTTCGATTCGGAATTGTAACAGATGAGCCAGGGTCCATTGATAGCGACCATCAAGCAATTAATTCTACACTTAGGATTAGTATTGTTGCTCTATCCTTCCGCTAGCCAGGCATACGTATGGATATTGATTGATACTGATAACTCAGTTCTCAAAGTCATGAATCATAATCAGGTCATCGACAGCATGGAAGATATCTCATTAGGACGAGGTGGTGTAACTGATCTGCATATAAAAGGCGACGACAAAACACCCCGTGGAGAGTTCAGCATTATCAGAATCAATCACGACAGTAAATTTCATACTTTTTTTGAAATCAACTACCCGACTACATATCATGCTCAACTCGCTCTGGACCAGGGAATCATCGACAAAAATACGTATACAAAAATTAGACTGCAGCAAAATACTAGTGGAACGGCCCCGAGAAATACAAAACTCGGTGCTTATCTTGGTATTCATGGTATAGGTAATGGAGATATTGAAGTTCATCAAGCATTCAACTGGACCAATGGTTGTGTGGCGCTAACTAACGAACAAATTACCCAATTGTCAAAATGGCTCAAAATAGGCACCAAAGTGGTAATTGAATAACTTTCTAAACAAAAAGGAGACTAATCGATATGAAACATCTTAAGAAAATTTCACTAATCAGTTTACTCGCCGTCATGGTCACACTGACAGGTTGTGCAACTAAAAAAGAACTGGCCGAAGTTCGCGCACTCGCGGAAGAAGCGCTGGCCAAGGCTAACGAAGCCAACGATGTGGCGAACCAGGCTGCAGTAGCTGCTGCAGAGACTGATCAAAAAATCGATAACATGTTTAAAAAAGCAATGCAGAAGTAATCTGGCATCCTGTATTGGCTGCTATGTTTTTTGGGTTGCTGTTATGTCAGCCTCAGCAACCCTTTAATCGCTTATAAATAGTTATCGATTTTCACTGGTGTTGGAATTCCAGTTGGATTTTGAGCAATTTTTTTGGCATCTTCCCAATTAATGCGCTGCCCTTGAGGTAGTTTTGAATTGAATGCATTGATCGCCTGGTACAAAGCGCGAGTATCCATTTTGTAACTATCGTCTGGCTGAATCAACGGATGAGCTTCCATGTAAGCTTTATTCAAAAACCAACCGAACTTATAGGGTTGGTGGACAATATTGACCGTTGTATTGACTTTGATCTGATTGAACATGGCTTCAATATCCTCCGGGTACATACGGATACAACCGTGCGTCACTCGCATACCGATTCCATAAGGCTTGTTAGTGCCATGGATCAAATAACCCGGCAAACTCAATCTTAACGCATGCCTGCCGAGTGGGTTGTCAGGTCCGGCAGGCACCACTTCAGGCAAAAATTCACCGTCTAATAAATGTTCTTCACGAATGGATTCCGGAGGACGCCATTCCGGATCAATTTTCTTGCTAATAATTCGAGTCTCGCCCAACGGTGTTTCCCAGTCTCCACGACCTATGCTGACAGGATGGGTAACGACAACCGGCCTGTTTTCAATTGAAACTGATTTGGGGAAGTAATAAAGGCGCATTTCCGGCACATTCAGAACAATCCCTTTCCTAGACACATCAGGCAGTAGATGCTGGGTTGGAACAATTAGTTCAGAATTGTTTTGCGGCAACCACGGATCAACATCTTTATTCGCTAAACGAATTTCATCGAAACCGACGTTAAAGTCACGAGCCTGATCAGATAAGGTCGTATCCCGGCCTACGATTATCTGCTCAATCTGACCAATCATATCCTGGTCTACAGGTGGTAGAACATAGGTATTGGCGTAACTAGCTTGGGACGTTGCGCAAACCATTATAAAGACAAAAATGTTTAGCAACTGATTTGTCATTTGCTTAATTTTCATCAATCCGGTGATAATTTTAGCGATTTAACATTAACACAGCTAATTGTCATTAAACTGAATGATAGCGATAAATTAACCAATACACTAAAGCTACAAACACGGCGCCACCGATTATATTACCCAGGGTAACTAACACCAAATTCACCAATAGGCCAGCTATATCAACCGCTACAATATCTGCAATCATCGCAACAGGAATGACATACATATTGGCAACAGAATGTTCAAAACCAATCATGACAAACATTGCAATGGGAAACACAATTACCAGCACCTTTCCGGATACTCTCCTGGCTGCAAAACTCATCCAAACAGCTAAACAGACCAGAATATTACACAAGATTCCTCTGAAAAAAGCCTGGCTTGCAGGTAAATCGAGTTTAGTGCCGGCGATTTTAGCTACTGTGTCAGCAATAGCAACAGACTCAATTACCCCAGAAAGGCTAACCAGCACTGCCAGACCAATCGCGCCAATAAAGTTACCCAGGTAAACAATCACCCAATTTCTGATTAATTTAGTTATTGGGATTTTTTGATCCACCCAGGCCATCACCATCAACGCATTACCGGTAAATAACTCAGCCCCACCTATGATGACTAAAATTAAACCCACAGAAAAAGCGATCCCACCGATTAAGCGAGTCGGGCCAAAACCCAGATTACTCCCAGTCACAACCAAGGTGTAAGACAACGCTCCGAAACCAATAAAAACTCCAGCTAATATTCCTAACAATAAAAGTTTATGGAATTTTAGATTTGCCTTGATTTCGGCAACAGCTTCAACCCGAGCTGCAATCTGTGCAGGAGAATAGGCTTCGATATCGAAGCTCAACTCGGCCATATTTTCCCTCCATACTTAGCTTGCCTGTTTTTCAAGACCAGCAAGCAACTCCAATACTTTATTTCGATCTTCGTGGATTAAAAGTATCAACAAATCTCCAGGCTGTGACCATTCGATAGCTTGCTTTACTGCATCAATTTCTTGTTCTACCAGGCTAATCTTTTCTTCTGCGATGCCATTAAGCATATATTGCTGTTTTAAGATATCTGCAGTTTCTCCCGTTGCTCTGCCTCGGTTATATTTTTTCATCAATTTAATGATGACTTTATCGAAATCAACGCCGTCAACTGAGGAAATAGCCAGTTGCTTAATATCTTCATCTGATCGATCACCTGCTTGTCCGTTCACCAATAACTTACGCTTGGCAGTTAAGTTTCTGGCAATTGAAATAAAGGCCTGCATGCCGTGTGGGTTGTGGGCAAAATCTACTATGACCTTTGCGCCATTGATTTCGAATAAATTGCAACGCCCCGGGTTGTCTGCATTAGAAAACGTTTTCAAGCCCTCGACAATACATTCAAGTGAAATTTTTAATGCAGCCGTTAGTAATACAACTCCCAGCACATTTTGAACGTTATGTCTGGCTGCACCGCTAAGCGTAATCGAGACATCACTAACATCAAGTAAAATATGTCTTACTCCATCGGCATAGAAAACGATTTTGTCGTTTTCGACTGTACACGCCCACTTCGCACTTGCAATATTTTCTTGAACCAAAGAATTGCCAGCGTCGGGGGAAAACCAGGCAACATCATAATCGTAGCGCTTTGCACGCTCAATTAATAACGGGTCATCAGCGTTTAAAACAAGCTTGTCGTTATGACTCAAAACAGAAGAAACAATCCACTTTACATCAGCCAGTTCATCCAGAGTCTGCACCCCGAATTCACCCATATGATCTTCGGCAATATTAGTAATCAGCGCTGTGTTAGCTTGATTAACGCCCAATCCACGCCTCAATAAACCACCTCTGGCAGTTTCCAGGATTGCCAGATCAACCCGCTGGTCACGTAATACACCTCTGGCCCCACCGGGGCCGGAATAATCCCCTTTATCAATAATATCGTTGTTAACAGCAATCCAGTCAGTCGAACTAATTCCTGCATTCAAGCCAGCGACCTGGACAATATGTGAAGCAAGTCGAGTCGATGTGGTTTTTCCGTTGGTACCGGTTACCAATCCGACTGGAATTAATTGATATGAATCTGTGTCTAAACTCGAAAGCGCAGGTAAATCATCAATTCCCCAGGTTTGACTATATTTTCCAAGGCCCAGGGATATTTCATCGTCATCACGCAAAAACGGCAAATTATTTTCCAGGGCAAATTGCTGGATTGCTAACACATTTGGGTTGGCTTCTTTTTCAACTTCCTTAACAAAACCTTCTACTGCCCGTTCGAAGTCCGGTTGATGACCATCCATTAAAAAATCTACTGCGCTATCCCAGCACCATTCGTTGATTTCCGTAGCCGTATAAAGCACATCAATCGGCGCTGAAATTGCCAGGCTGGCACCGTTAGGATATTGCCGAATTGTATACTGCTGGTCAATCCAGTTTAGTCTATCTAAAATTTCTCGTACATAGTTTGACCATAAACCAACGACTTGCTTATCGGCATCATCATATTCAACATCAATAATGGCACCGCATTTTTCCCAAAGCAAATTAGGGCCGGTTAAACGCCTGGAATCGATTAATTTCATTAGAATCTATCTCAAAATTCCTACTCTTGTTGATACATCGTCTAGTGTTTGAGATAGGTTCTAGTCATTTTCTTCTTTGGCCAAACGAACCCCTTTTTCGTCGCGAATAAGTTCAATATCACCATCAAGTTGAAAATCCAAATATTCATTAAGATCTAAATCCGCAATATGCGAGGGAATAGTTGTCTCACTAACGATATTCTCATCCGGCGAAAAGCTAATGATTTGCTTCCAGCTGCGGCTCACTGCATCACATAGAATTAGAACCAAATCACCGGCCTGTGCTTTCTCTAGTGCTGTATTATTCGCTTCGACTTCGTCTATAACAATTTGAATCTTATCAGCACCGACGCCGTTGCCTATTAGCGTTTGTTTTAATAATTCCGGGACTTCAGAATTGCCTCTTCCACGTCGATTATCATCACGCCGGCAAATATAATGATCAAAACCGCCAGCAGCGATCGAAGCGATTTCTTCAATATCCTGATCACGGCGATCCCCAGGTGCCGACAGAACAATAATTTTCTTACCAGTAACATCTAGTCGATCAACCAGCTGGCAAATAGTTTTTACAGCTGCCGGATTATGAGCGTAGTCCATAATGACTTTGAACGGATGCTCGTCAAAAATATTCATGCGTCCGGGTGCCTGGAAGAAGCTGGTATTAAAGGTTCTTAAGCCATGCTTTATATTTTCAAGATTAATATTCATGCTATAAGCCAGTGCAGCGGCAAACATGGCATTTTGAACATTATGCAATGCCCGCCCCTCGAGTGTGGCCGGGATCAAATGAGTCCAAAGTAAAGGAATATGCTGGCCATTGTCATACAGAGTAATCATATGTCCATTCATGCCCTCTTCCAACACCACAGCAAGGCCATTAGCTCGAATGTGTTCCTTGACCAGCGGGTGGTTGTGATTCATGGTGACATAGCAGATTCGCTCAGCCTTACAAAAACTCGCCATCTGCAAACACAAAACATCATCGGCGTTTAATACGGCGACATCTTTGGCCACTTCCACAACAACACGTTTAACCTCTGCGAGTTGCTCAACCGTATCAATCCCTCTCAAACCCAAGTGGTCGGCACTAACATTCAAGCAGGCAGACACGTTGGATTGACGATAGCCCAAACCGCTTCTAAGCAAGCCGCCTCTGGCGGTTTCCAGCACTGCCGCATCAACAGTCGGATCCCGTAATATCATCTTTGCCGATGTCGGACCGGTCATGTCACCGGCAACACTTAGCTGACCATCGATATAAACCCCGTCTGTAGATGTCATCCCGACTGTATAGCCGGCCAACTTGAGGATATGCCCAAGCATTCTTGATGTGGTGGTCTTACCGTTGGTACCGGTAATTGCAGCTATTGGAATGCGGCTGGGCGAATCAGGTGGAAACAGCATGTCAATCACCGGGGTTGCCACATCTCTGGGTGTGCCTTCACTTGGCGCCACGTGCATGCGAAACCCTGGTGCCGCATTAATCTCACAAATTGCGCCGCCGGTTTCGCGATAGGATTTGCTGATATCGGAGGTCAGAAAATCAACACCGCCAACATCTAACCCAATTGCGTTTATCGCTCTGGCTGCCATTTCTTTATTATCTGGGTGAACAATGTCTGTTACATCTATGGCCGTACCACCTGTTGACAAATTAGCAGTTGTTCTTAAAAACAACGTTTCCCCGTCTGCCAGCACTGTATCTTTATCGTAACCGCTTTGCTTCAGTAATCGTTCTGCCTGGTGATCAAATTCCAGCCGGGTCAGGACTTTTTCATGCCCAACCCCGCGCCTTGGATCCTGATTGACGATTTCGACCAGCTGCTCAACAGTATGCTGACCATCACCCACCACATGCCCGGGCATACGTTTGGCAACCGCAATCAACTCTCCGTTGATCACCACCATACGATGATCTAAACCCACGATAAAGCTCTCAACGATAACCGAGCGGCTATGCTCTTTGGCCTTGTCATAAGCAACTTCAACTTCCTCTTTACTGTTTAGATTGGTTGAAACACCACGGCCATGATTTGCATTAAGGGGCTTTACTACTACCGGAAAGCCGATTCTCTCCGCCGCGCGTAAAGCATTACGCAGATTATAGACTAGATGTTGTTTAGGAACCGGCAAGCCAAGATCGGCAAGAATTTTATTAGTCTCTTCTTTATCAGACGCCAATTCAACCGCAATATGGCGTGTTTCGCTGGTCACTGTGGCCTGGATTCGCCTTTGATAACGACCATGGCCAAATTGAACCAGACTATACTCGTTCAAACGCAACCAGGGGATACCCCGTTCTTCTGCAGCTTTGACTAACGATGCCGTGCTTGGGCCCAGCGCCCTTCTTTGTGCATAACGAATAAAATCATCGCGCTCTTCATTGAAGTCAAAATCATCGTCCGGGGCGTCACTGGATTTAAGGTTCTGTGGGAGTAGATGTTGTAGTAAATCCAGCGCCAGTTTACCGGCCGCAAGGCCTACATCTTTGGACTCATACTCGTAAACCAGATAATATTCCCCCGGTTTGTCAGTTGAGCGTGTCTTGCCAAAGGTCACATCAGAGCCGGCAATATTTTGCAGTTCTATAGCCAAATGTTCAAATACATGACCCAACCAGGTTCCCTCGTCTTCACGCATTCGACGAATAAATCCGCCTGGCTCACGATACGAACAGCCATGTTCCTCCAGGCCCGGCAAGTAGGTAACCAATTGGTCGATAAATTCTTCGCCCAGCTTGGCCGTCGGCCAATGCTCTAACTCTTCTAAATCAATAATGTGCCGTATAACCGGAAACAGGGCATAAATATTTGGCCCTTCATACACTGACGTGGAAACTATTCGCATCTAAAAAGACCCTCCTCTTGTTCAATTACTTAGACTAACACAGCATCACCTGTCTTGTCTCAATGTCAAATTGATCGCCGCTGGTTAACATATGCAATTTTAAACCTTCAACACTTAGTTTCTGCTTGGAGAAGTTTGATTTGATATCACATAGTTCCAATGCTGCTGGGTCAACAATCGTAACCCAACCGCCACCGGCAACTTCAAACTTATTCTTATGATCAATAAAAATAGCCGTATCCTCATCAATGCCTATGCCGATTTTTTCAGGATTTTGAGCCACTGCAGTAATCAAACGTCCAAGACGATGGCGCTGCCGGAAATGTTGATCAATGATTAATTTACTACTCAGTCCGGATCCTTTTGTTATCTCAACCATGCCGAGTCGCGGTGTATTGCCGCTCTTGCCGCTGGCAATCATGGTCTGTGAAATAAAGGCAGCACCTGCCGAAGTACCGGCAATGTGTAAACCGTGCAGGTTTTCCTGTTTCATAGCCTCGACCAAACTGGTTCCGCCCAGAATATCCGCCAGGCGGGATTGATCACCGCCGGTGATAAACACCCCGTCGACTGAATTAATCATTTTGAGAATGCTCGGGCTTTCACAATCAATACGCCGTTTGATGTTTAAGACATCTGTTCGCTTAGCGCCGAGACGATGAAATATCTGCTGATATTGTGCTCCGGTATCCTCTAGTTCTGAGGCAGTGGGAATAATTGCAATATGCGCATTGCCTTGAGTACATAATTCAGTAAACTTTCGCAGGATGTCAGGTTTTTTATTCTTGTTTTCGCCGCCGCCGATTGCAATGATATAGCCCTGTTGTCGGTTAAAATTTTGCTTACTCAAACTGTATCCTTTTCAAACGTTCCATAAATCAATTGCTGATGGTTAAACCGATGCCACTGGCCCATTGCCATAACGCTTTTAATACTATTACCACTATCAAGTGTTACCAAGTCTGCATCTGCACCTATTTGGATTCTGCCTTTAGTGGCAAATCTTAATAAATCTGCGACATTGGACGTAAAAATCGGAACGATTTGCTCCAACCTGAAACCATCATTAAGCAACCGCTTCAATGTAAGCGCCAGTTCCTGTGAATCACCTACACCCATATGCGTCACCTGGCCGTGTTCATCAAACACCGGCAAACAACCACCGCCATCAGAACTGATCGTTATTTTATCCATAGCTAGATTGGCCTCTATATATTTTTGAATTGCCTCGGCAGCCAAATAACCGGGTTCATCATCTGATTCCGGAAAGGCAGTTACATCAATCGTACAACCCCGCTTAACCAGATCCAGGGCCTCTTCAAACAAACGCTTATTCCTATTCACATGGGTAGGATTAAACACTCTGGCTGGAATTTCACAAATATCGAGCGCTTGATTAATAAGCTCCAAACCTCGCTCCCCATCGCCCATATGGCAATGCAATATGCCCGCCTTGCCGGTCATGATTCCTGCCACATGCGTTTCGCTGGCAATTCGTAAAAATTCATCCAGTGTTGGCTGACTGGAACGGTGATCACTCAGGGCAATTTCACCGACGCCGATGATTCTATCCACATGAACAATATCTGAGCGTATACTGCCGGTCAGTGTAGTGACAGGTATATGATAACCACCACAGTGACAATACGCGGTAATGCCTTGGTCACACAGGCCTCTGGCCTGGGTCACTAAGGTCGATGTATTGCGGGTGACATCATCCGTCCCCAATACCCCGACAACCGTAGTAACGCCGGCTGATGTGAATTTCGATAAATTCACAGGCGGCACTCGTGAACTATAACCCGACTCACCTCCGCCTCCAGTTATATGGGCATGAGCATCGATTAATCCGGGTATCACTTTGTCTCCCTCAAGATCAATAACTTCGACCCCCAAATCAATGTTAAATTCAGGAATAGAACCGCCAATCCACACAATCTTTCCACCAGCAACTAATAAATGTTGAATACCGTCATCACCGGGCGAAAAAACATGTGCATTTTTTAACAATGTAATCATCAGGCGAGTATAAAGCCAAACATGATTAAGTTGAATTAGCTAGTGCTTTGAAATGTTCGATTTATGACAAGATTATTCAGGAAGACTTGGTCAGAGGATTTTCAAGAAATAAAGCCATCTTTAGTCTGACAGTGACAGAGGTGTAACACGATTTACGCCAAAAGGAAGTTCAGCTTACCTGCTAGATTAAAATAATGCTAATCTATATCGACAAAAAATTGAGAATTTTGGAGAAATAATAATGAAAAGCTCGTAACACTATTCATCCCTTTAAATAATGCCGGCAGTTTATTCCAGGCTCCACCCGTTGACATAAGGCAATATAAATCTGTCCATGAAAAACCCAACAATAATGAAGACTTAGTCTTAAATGATTAAACTTATTCTTTACTGCCTGTTTCGGTGCATTTGTGAAGTGCGTTCTTTCGTAATTACAGTCATTCGTTCGCTGCCATCATGAAAGGTGCCAAACCATTTATCCAAAGGGAACTCCGGATTACCGTAATTGCATTCGAAATAATGATGATGTAGGTGATGAAAAAAACTACCAATTACCAAACGTGATTTATCTTTTGCAAAAACTGCTTCATAGCCCGAATGGCTGGACGGAGCGCCAAGTAATTGCCAGTGCAGAATAAACAAAATGTGCATCGGGTGCGCGGGCAAGACAAAGAAAATTAACAATTGGCTGAAATAGATTATATGTTCCAGCGGATGCATGGATAATCCCGACCAGGGACCAGTATTAACATTTCTGTGATGCACAGAATGAATATGTTTATACAAAGGCGGCCAATGTAAGAGCCGATGAATAAAATAAAAGTGGATACCCTGCCACATAGTCAGCAGCGGAAACAAAAGCAAAAACCACACGGGATGGTCAGCAAAGGAAAACGTTGGAATCAAACCATCAGCAAACGCATAGCGCATCCCGATTTCCCAAAGTGTGGCAATAGGTACACCGCTGGCCAGTGTATAAAACATATTATCCCAGGTTTGATAACCGAACTTGAAACGTTTGACACCACGCTTGTCAATAGGACGGTTATCATAGCGTAGTAGATTACCCTGTCCGTCTATACCGTAAAACCAGATATGCAAACCACCGACAATCACTAACACAGCTATATAGTTACGCAACAAAATCAGCAGTGCCCAATCCCAGCTCAAGCTTGCCTCGGCACTAGTGAATGGCATGATCCACAATGCCACTACAATGGCATAAATAATATAGAGTAATCGATCTGTAAAACTTAGAAAGTTTTCATAAAGCCACTTCAAAATAGCTAATGGACTTAGTGGCCAACGCCAATACGGCACGGATTCCAGAGGCAAATCCGGATGGTAATTCCACACAGGTGAAATATTCTCTTTTTTCTCAGTAGTTTCTGTCATTTGTCTAGCTATAAAGCATAAGCTTTCATAGTAAATCAATTTCGAAAAAATCAGCCGATAACACCCTGAGTCTACTATAAACATGATTGCGTTTCTAAGCCAGGGAGCTCTGACTAAATCATTAGACTGAATAAATTTAACCTGGTTTTTATACGCTTGATTCGCATAGATAACATATCAATTTTGATATTGTTTATTTGCGCAAACGGCATGGATTCAATCGTTTTAAAACTACTATAATCTAATTTCCAAATGGTTTGATACTGGGTTCAAATAGTTAATATGTCAGATTATATAAAACCGGCCAAATGGGCTGATCCTCGGAAAAAATTATTTCCACATCAGGTTGGATTCACTTGTCCCCCCCATGATTATGACGCTGCACCATCAGATTTTCTGCGCATGGCTCCTCGGTCTGTCGGCGTGCATGGTTGGATGTTGCATGTGCCTGACTACGCCCATCGGCTTGATCAGCGCAAACAAAACTTCAATATGCTGGAAGATTTTGTTCATTGTATGGCTAATAACGGTGTTGATGTCTGCGGCCAGGTTGGCAGTAACTGGGTGCATGCTTCCGGGATTGGAGTAGACGGCATTCGTCAACATTGTGAAATGCTTAGTGAAAAGTATCAAACTCCTTTTCACATGGCGGGTTACGCAATGGTGGAGGCATTACGAGACAGAAATATTGAAAAAGTAGCACTTAACGCCTGCTATCATCCGGACTCCTGGTACCTGGGCACAGTAGGTTTTTTGAAAGAAGCTGGATTTGATGTGATTTGGGCAGGGAATTTTGTCGATCAGGGTTGGTTCGAAACCCAACAGGAAGTCGATGATTGTATCTGGTGTTTTGATGATGAGCTGATCTGGAAGTCTTTCGATTATGTAGCGGAACAGGCCGTAGATGCCGATGCTTATTTGATTAACGGGATGAGCAACTACCGTAAAGCAGATGGTCTGGCTTATCGGCCTGTACATTATGCCATTGAACTGGAAAAACGCCTTGGCGCCCCCGTGATCGGACACGATACCGCACTTTACTGGCGTATATTCAAAACCCTGGGACTGGCACCTGAGACCAAGCAAGGCAGCCTTCTTTCATCATTGGCATAAGGGAGTAAACAATGCATAAAATCATTGCACTGTGGGCAATACCACGTTCCACTTCTACTGCGTTTGAATGGATGATGCGACAGCGCCATGATCTTACATGCTTGCATGAACCGTTTGGTGAAGCCTGGTATCAAGGTGAAGACCCACTCTGGCCACGTTTTACCGAAGGCGAAAAAACGACTGAAGGTTTAACTATTGAAAGTGTCTGGGATGATATTCAGGCTTTGGCTGAAAAAAGTCCGGTTTTTATCAAGGATTTTCCACATTACATTAATCACATCGTCACTGCAAAATTTCTGTCACATTTCACCCATGCGTTTTTGATCCGTGATCCGGCCAAGACTATTACATCTATGCATGCCAGATGGCCTGACTTCGACGAATTGGAAGTGGGTTTTCCTGAGCAGCGCGCATTGTTTGATTTAATTACCGCACTTAATGGTGAAGCACCACCTGTTATTGACAGCGATGACCTGCTTGAGCAACCTCATAGTATGACCAAAGCTTTCTGCGAGGCAGTGGGTATTCCTTTTATTGAACAAGCCCTAACCTGGGAGGCGGGCGGTGATCCATCGGCGCACAGCTGGTGGGATGGCGGATCTTTTCATTCTAATCTGGCCAAATCAACAGGGTTAACACCTCAAAAACGTAAATATATAGATATTACTGAATCACCAGAACGGGTACGACGTGTATATCGGCGAATGCTGCCGCACTACCAGCACCTTTATCAATACCGCATCCGCTTGCCCGAAAGCGAGTAACCTGGATTAAACCCGAACCAACGATTAACATTATCCCTGCCAGAACAAATAACCCAAGGTTATCGCTGATACAAGACCACTATACTCAAACAGTGTAATGGTTACTGGATTAGCTATACAATAAAAAGATGATTAGAAGTTACTGATAAAGTTCCAACCAATATTAACCACAGAGTTTCTAAATTAGTGTTAATAGAATGGAGTTGTTTTCATAAAGAATATAAATGCCAACAGAAATGGTCACTAATGCTGCAAGAATGCAAATTGAGGAATAGACATTATTGATGTGTTTCCATCTAAGTATTGGGATTGCAATTACGAATGACAAGACACCCATACCAAGAACTGAACCTAAACCAAATATCAGAATGTATAACATGCCCAGAGTCAGGCTTTGCGTTGTTCCTAATGTCAATAATATTAATGCTGCTGATCCGGCAAGCCCGTGAATAAGTCCCACAAAAAATGCACGATAAGTGAATCTTCGAGAATGATAATGGTCGTGTGGGCTTTGATCATGCGGTTTTGTTTCGTTCTTATGGCTATGCGCATGGAAATGTTTTACCCCGTCGGAATGAGCATGAGAGTGAAAATGGATTTTTTCCTTCCATATCCGACGAATCAAATCTATTCCCAACAGCACCAGCATTAAGCCAACAAACCATTCAAGTAACGCAGAAAAAGTCTCCGGCACTACTGAATCGAAAGCTAACACTATGCCACCTATTAGAAACAATGTCATAGTGTGACCCAAACCCCAAACCAGACCAATTCTGACAGCTTGATGAACGTTTGCACTTTGTGTGGTTAAACTGGCAACTGCTGCGAAATGATCGCTTTCGATTGCATGCCTAAGGCCAAATAGAAAGCCGACGATTAGTAAATTTTCCATAGTTAATGACTTGTTCCGGTGTGTGGCTTGATATGGCTAGCGATGAAATCAACTAATTGCTCAGGGACTTGGAATTTTATTCCAGTTTCATATTCAATTCGCTGAATCATTACTACAGGTACATTAAACTCTCTTGCGGCTTGTATTTTACTGTAAGTTGCCTGTGTGCCAGCATTTTTTGTTACCAAATAATCAAATTGTTCACGTTTAAACAACTCACGTTCATTATTAATATCAAACGGTCCTTTTTGTTTTATTATTTTTATATTCTCAGTTTTCGAAACAAAGTCGGTACGAATGCACCTTGCGGTTAATCGAATTGATTTCAACCGGGCATAACCCCGAATTCTCCTGCCGCCAACACTCAAAAAAACATGGCTATTATTGGCCAACTTAGACAAATAATTAATTGCTTCACCATGGTCGTTGACTTCGATCCAGTTATCACCGTCTCGCTTAGCCCAGGCCTTATTTTGCAAAGCCAACAACGGCACTTTAGTATCCGTGCTGGCTATAAGCGCAGTTTCCGAAATTTCCTTCGCAAACGGGTGCGTAGCATCAATCAACCAATCAATTTTCTGAGACTTGATGAGTTCAATAAGAGCTGATTCCCCATTTAATAATCCAACAATTTGACGGTCAGCCTGCTCATAACCCGTTGTCTTCCTTGTTAGACATACAGTTGTATGAAATTGCGAATACTCTGCTAAACTGTCAAGCAGTTCTCTGGCCAGTGTAGTTCCACCTAAAACCAATAGCTTAACCTTCAACGGTTTCTCCAACTACTTGACCGTCACGATCAACAATTATCACATTAACTGACATATTATCATCGAGTCGCTCGGTGATTTGTTTCTGCGCCAAAGCAGCAATATGTGTTGGTAGATTGAGGTCAGCTTTTAATGAAGTTTCAAGAACTTCAAGCGCGGTATTGGCATTAACAATGTGTTTACTTAAAGCTTCATCAGCACCGACCAACTTGGCCTGCTCTGCCAGCCAACTAAAATCTATTTTCGATTCTTTGGAGTGTAAATTTATATATCCCATCGCTAACTTACAGATTTTGCCAAAACCACCGCCAATGGTTAGCTTGGGAATCGGATGCTTGCGTAAATATTTCAAAACTGCACCAACAAAATCCCCCATTTCCAACATTGCTACATCGGCCAACCCCAAATAGCGTTGAACCGCCTGTTCTGAGGTACTGCCAGTGCAAGCGGCTACATGCTCAATCTTCGAGGCTTTGGCCACATCAATACCCCGATGAATAGAATCAATCCAAGCCGAACAGGAATATGGTTTGACAATTCCCGTGGTGCCCAAAATAGATAACCCACCAACTATGCCCAATCGACCATTCAAAGTTCGTTTAGCCAATTCCTCGCCATTGGGAATACTGATTGTTATTTCAACATCCCCGGGTTGATCATAATGATGGGCTAATTCACCAATCATCTGCTCCATCATTTGCCTTGGCACCGGATTAATGGCGGGCTCCCCAACAGCCAGTTTCAAACCTGGACGAGTGACAGTACCCACACCTTTACCCGCTTTAAATTGAATACCCGGCTGCTGCGTGAGCCTGATGGTGCTGAAGATTTCAGCACCATGAGTCACATCAGGATCATCGCCTGCATCTTTAATTACACTCGCCTTTGCTGTGATTTCATCAATTATTTCCAGTGATTCAAGCTTGAATTCAACCTGTTGACCCCGAGGCAACGTTATTGCTACTTTTGCTACCTTGCTGCCGGTGATTAAGCTATGATAAGCGGCTTTGGCAGCCGCTGTTGCACAGGCACCCGTGGTCCAACCCTTCCTTAATTTGTCAGGGCTTGTTGTTGGGTCAGTTGGTGCTGATGATTGTTGCAAGCAAGTACTATATTTAACGTTATTGGGTTGTTATAAAGCACTATCCATGCAGTTACAAGAATTATCGGATCAATTTCCTGAGGTCCAGCCAGGCCAGGTCTGGCTGGTCGGCGCAGGTCCTGGTGATATAGGATTATTATCCTTGTCAGCCTTAAAGGCGATTCAATCAGCAGATTGTTTGGTTTACGACGCTCTAATAAATCCACAAATTTTGGATTTAGCCGACGAGGCAACAGAGAAAATTTATTCCGGCAAACGCGGCGGCAAACCCTCTCCCCAGCAAAAAGATATTTCATTAAAACTGGTGGAGTTGGCTCAAAAAGGCAAGCGAGTTGTCAGGTTAAAAGGTGGCGATCCATTCGTATTCGGCCGTGGTGGCGAAGAAGCATTGGCCTTGGTCAAACACAATATTCCTTTCAAAGTAATCCCCGGGATAACCAGTGGTGTTGCCGGTCCAGCCTATGCCGGCATCCCGATTACTCATCGTGATTACAATTCTGTGGTCAGTTTCATCACCGGACATAATGCTAATAATGAGGAAATCGACAAAGTTGACTGGACGACCTTAGCCACCACCGGCGGCACACTAGTGCTCTACATGACTTTACATCGGTTAGACTTGATTGCTCAAAAATTAATCGATAGTGGCCGCTGTAAAAAAGAGCCTGTAGCGTTAATCAGCAGCGCCACGACTGATCAACAAAGCGTGCTGGAAACCACTTTGCAAAAATGTAAAAGCTATTCAGAGGACTGGAATATTGCTACCCCCTGCATCGTTATAATAGGCAAAAACGTTACGTTACGATCACAGCTCAACTGGCTTGCAGAGCAAGCAGTAACCGAATGAAACGAGATTATTCTGGCATCATCCTGGCCGCACCTAGTTCCGGCAGCGGCAAGACAACAATTACTCTTGGATTATTGAGGCTATTATTACAAGCCGGTCAACAACCTCAGGCTTACAAAGTCGGTCCGGACTATATTGATACCCATTATCACAGCTTGGCCAGTAAAAGCGAATGTCACAATCTAGACCCCTGGGCAATGCGACCGTTGTTAATCGCTCAAATTATCGCTCATCTAGGTGCTAACAAATTTAATTTAGTTGAAGGCATGATGGGATTATTCGACGGCGTGACTCCTGATTCAGGTTCGACCGCTGATTTGGCCAGGCTTACGGGTTGGCCAGTAATTCTTATTATTGACGCCAGCAAACAGTCACACTCAGTGGGTGCCTTGGTTAAAGGGTTTTTGTCATACCGCAAAGACGTAGAGATTGCCGGAATTATTCTCAATAAAGTCGGCAGCAGCAAACATGCCGAAATGTTAAAACAAGTTTTAAAACCTCTAAACATTGCTGTGCTTGGCATCATACCCAGAAACCCTGATCTTGAAAGGCCAAGCCGTCATTTGGGACTTCATCAAGCTCATGAGCATAAAAATATTGATGTTTTTATCGATAAGGTTGCTGAGCATTTAAAACCGCACCTAAATCTAAGTCTAATACAAAATCACGCACAAGCCTGCTCGTTGCCTCAACAGATTGTTGGTGATGAACTTAAAACCATAGCACCACTAGGTAAACATATTGCTATAGCTAAAGATGATGCTTTTTCATTTGTTTACGCCCACTTCATCAGTTCGTGGAATAAAAATGGCAGTGAAATCAGTTATTTCTCGCCACTCTCTGATGAAACGCCTGACTCGAGCTGTGATACCGTATTTTTACCAGGCGGCTATCCGGAACTGCATTTACCTGCTTTAGAGACGGCGCAAAACTTCAAGCAATCATTGACAGACGCTGCACAACACAACAAAACCATTTATGCGGAATGCGGCGGCCACATGGTGTTAGGTCAATCTATTACCGGCAAAGATCAAAAAGAGTATCCCATGGCCGGTTTATTGCCGCATAGAACATCGTTTTCTAAACCCAAAATGACCTTGGGTTATCGGAAACTTGAACTGACTCAGGATAACCTGCTTGGTACAACCGGTACAATTTATAACGGCCATGAATTTCATTACAGCCAGGAACTCGCTGAACCTGACGACATGCCGCTATTCAAAATGGCCAATGCAACAGGTGTAACGCTGCCAAACACAGGTTATCATCGCGGCAATATTTGTTCCTCGTTTATCCACTTGATTGACATTGCCAAAACACAACTTACAACAGATTTAGACCAAAGTGAGCACTTCGTTTTTTGACCAAACTTCCCGTGAAATGCTAATGCATATCATGGAGTCACGCCGTGATGTGCGAGGTAATCACTTTTCTGATCAACCGGTTAACGATGAAATAATTCTGGAATTACTCTCTGCGGCCATGACTGCACCTTCTGTCGGTCTGTCCGAACCGTGGGAATTCATCATTGTTAGAGACTTGGAAACTCGTAAAAAAATTGTTCAGAATTTCAAACAAGCCAATCAATGTGCAACTGAAGAATTTGAAGGCGATAAAAAGAATCACTATAAACAACTCAAACTCGAAGGCATTTTGGAATCGGCATTCAATTTAGCCGTTTTTTATAATCCCCCTCAGGAAGCCGTGCTAGGTCAAAACAGCATGGAAGAAGTTGGCCGTTATAGTGTAGTTTGTGCCATCCAGAACCTATGGTTGATGGCTCGTGCCTATAATATCGGCCTGGGATGGGTCAGTATACTTGACCCTCAAGATGTCAAAAAAGTGCTGCAAGTACCGGACGATCACGAGCTGATCGGCTATTTATGTCTTGGTTATGTCAACGACTTCCTCGATAAACCGGAACTGGAAATCCTCGATTGGAAAAAACGCCGCCGAAAAAGCTCTGCGGTGCATTTTGAACAATATTCCAGCTCTAGGACCAATCGGCAACAAAACAAATCATGTGGTTAATTTGAGCACTTTCAAACATCCTTCACTTGACATAACCACGCTTTAAATTCAGAATTCCAGTCACCTGGTGCCAAGCCTAAAAGGGGCTGAGGCTTAATAGGGAACTCGGTAAGCTGAGCTTGAGTCAAGGCAAAGCCGAGGCTGTACCCGCATCTGTATGTGGTAGGGAGTGCAAGACGTGTCACTGGAACAACGAATCCGGGAAGACAAGCACACAACCCCGATGACCATAAGCCAGAAGACCTGCCAGGGAAATGAATTTTTAAGCCAACGTGGGCGGGTGTCCCAGGAGTTTTGCCAATGTCTTTAAATAAACGACAAGTCAGTCAGCGACTTGAACTTGATCTAACTTCAGCCAGTACCTTACAGCATTTAATCATTATCGGTGTAGTCTGCTCTTTGCTTTGGATAGTAATAGCTGCCACCGTTGGCACTTGATTAGTCATTTAAAACATTAAATGCAACCTACTCTGCTCTCGGCAGCCGGACTGACACTTGGCTATCGAGATGTCCCCATTTTGAAAGGAGTGACGTTCGAAGTCACTCTAGGGGATGTATTTGCGGTTGTCGGTCAAAATGGTTCAGGGAAATCGACGCTGATTAAAACACTGCTGGGCAACCTGCCGCCTCTGGCCGGAGAACTACGCTGGGGTAACACTAAACCAGAAATCATCGCCTGTCTGGGCCAGGGTTCAGGATTTGATAATCACTTTCCACTCAGGGTTCGTGATCTGGCCGCTATGGGCGCTTGGCCAGGGCTGGGGATACTAGGCAAGGTGGATAAAGCCTGCCAAAACCGGATCAACACTGCACTTGAGCGCACCGGCATTATCGAGATCGCTGATATGCCGCTCTATAAGCTTTCAGCCGGCCAGCTGCAACGCGCTCTTTTTGCTCGCACAATTATACAAAATGCATCATTGATCTTGTTGGATGAACCCTTCACCGCCGTTGATCAGACAACTGAGGCCGAGCTGCTGACACTGATCGACGATTGGGCCGCAGAAGGCCGAACTGTAGTTCTCGTATTACACGATCTTTCTGCGGTGTTACAGCACTGTAATTCAGTGCTTTTACTTGGATCAGACGGTGCGTTATTCGGTCAGCCCAAGCAAATACTAACCACTCATAATCTGGTGAACTACGGCTACTTATCGCAAAGCCAGGCCACCTGGTTCGAATCCATGTATGCCAATCAGGATGAGCAATATGTTTGAGTGGTTGGAGTACTCCTTTATGGTGCGGGCATTAGCCGCAACGTTAGTATTGAGTTTTTCTGTCGCGCCGGTTGGTGCATTTCTGGTTCTCAGGCGTTTATCCCTGGCAGGAGAGGCCATGGCGCATGCCATCGTTCCGGGCATTGTTATTGCTTTTGTCGTCTCCGGGTTGTCAGTAGTCTCCATGATTATTGGCGGGTTATCCGCAGGAGTTGTAGTCGCTGCACTAACCAGTCTGCTGGCTCGCCGAACCATTATCCGTGAAGATGCAAGCCTGGCTTCACTCTATCTCATTGCACTTGCGCTCGGTATATTCATCCTCTCAGCAGCAGGTTCTGCGGTACCACTGAAGAGTTTTTTGTTTGGTTCGATACTTGGCATTGATGATGAGACGTTGCTGTTAATTGGCGCAACAGCCACTATTACGTTAATCAGTTTCGCTCTAATCACCCGGCCGTTGATCATCAACACCATTGATCCCATATTCCACGAAAGCCAATCCAAACACCCTGGCCTGGTGACCCAGTGGTTCATGTTTCTGGTAGTGTTAAATCTTTTGGGTGCATTCAAGGCACTGGGCACATTGATGGCGGTGGGTCTTATGATTTTGCCGGCTACCGCAGCACGTTATTGGGTCTCCACCATCACCCACTTTTTAATTCTGACTTTTTTGTTTGCGTTAATGAGTTGCTGGATTGGCTTGATCGTCTCGTTTTATTTGCCTGAAGTACCCTCAGGTCCTGCAATCGTTCTTGTCGCTGGCATAATTTTCTTTATCAGTTTGATTTTTGCACCGCAAGGTTTTCATGTTGTTAATCGTCTTTCGCCTGATAACAACGAAAAAACTACTTCTACTCAACTAAACTCAACCCTGAATCAAGGAGAACTCTCTGATGAAAAAAATCTTTAGCGCGTTGGTACTGACTGGCGGCTTATTACTGAGCAACATGCCTGCTGTAGCACAGGATAAAATTAACGTTGTTGCCAGTTTTTCCATCCTTGGAGATATGGTCAGCCAGGTTGCCGGCGATTTGGCCGAAATTGAAACCATTGTTGGACCTGATGCCGACGCGCATGTTTACACGCCGAACACCGCTGATGCCAAGGCCGTCACAAATGCTGATGTCATTTTTGTCAATGGCCTGGGTTTTGAAACCTGGTCTCAAACCCTGATTGAGAATTCCGGCACCAAAGCCAAGGTATTCACCGCAACCGATGGCGTGACGCCCCTGGAAGTCGATGGTGAGATAGACCCGCATGCCTGGAATGCACTGCCTAACGGAGTCACCTACGTGACCAACATTGCTGATAACCTGGCAATGGTCGACCCTGACAATGCGACCACCTACAAAGCCAATGCCGATGCCTACATAGAACGTTTACAAACCATGCATGAAGATGCTCTGGCAAAAATTGAAAAGCTACCTGCAGATCAAAGAACCGTGGTCACTGCTCACGATGCATTCGGTTATCTGGAAAGTGCATACGGACTGACATTTTTGGCCCCAGTTGGCATTGATACTGAAGCAGAACCTTCTGCTAAGGAACTTGCCGCTCTAATCGATTATCTAAATGAAACTGGAGCTGGCGCACTATTTGTCGAGAATATCACCAGCCCGGCATTGGTTGAGCAGATCTCCCGTGATACAGGAATAGAAATTGGTGGAAAAATCTACTCCGATGCCTTATCAGAACGAGGCGGGCCAGCGACCAGTTACGAGAAAATGTTCGAGCATAATCTAGGCACATTGATTCAGGCGCTTAGTAAAACTCAATAGATTCCCCCGGCTAAAGCCGGATTGCTTACCGTAACGGCCCTTTTGGACTGTTACGATGAACATCACAGTTTAATAAGAGCTGTGATGTTCAATCTAAATACACTCATTCATCCACGGCTTTACCCGTGTATTTCTGTCGCTTACGCGAACGTTAATAACATAGCTTTAGGCGCAAATGAGTTCACATTTGCGCCAACACCTTACAAAGCTGGGCATTCTCTTCAGGCAACCGGGTTGAAATCCGAATATACTCAGGCAAACCAAATGAGCTGCAGTCTCGTACCAGGATATACGAATCAAGCAATCGCCGCCTGATAGTTGTTGCACTACCCACATTTACAAGAAAATAATGCGTTGATGACGGCATGGGTGTGAGACCTGAACTGGATAATTGTCGCTTAAACTGTTTAGCGAGTTCCAGCGTTTTTGTAATAGTGCGCTCAGTCTTACTACTATTCACCAAAAGAAATTCGCCTGCTTTTTGTGCCATGGCACTGACGCTCCAAGGCGGGCATTGAGCAGTAATTGCTTCGATATGTTTCTTATCAGCTAAGGCGTAGCCCAATCTCAAGCCAGGAATGGCAAAATCCTTGGTCATTGATCGCAAGACAATAGTATTTTGAAAAGGATTTGGGGCAAATTGGACTAATCCTGCAAAGGCCCGATAGGCTTCATCAAGCACTAAATATCCACCCACGGTTTCACAACTCGCAGCAATTAATTGAACCTGTTGCTGTGTATACACATGACCGGTAGGATTATTGGGGTTACAAATAAATGTAAGTTTAGGTTTTATTTTATTGATTTTATTGTTTATTTCTTCAACATTTATATTCGGATTACTAATATCTAATTGGTATTCAGTTGCTTGAATGCCCAACAAATCTAACGCGCCCTGATATTCCCCAAAAGTAGGTGTTACTACCAGCACACGATCACTTCTGCTCACAAATGCCCTAACACAAGCCCAAATCAATTCTACACTGCCGTTGCCGATAGCAATGCAATCAACAGATGTAGTCGCCGCTTCACTTAATATTTTTTTTAGTCTATAACACTGTGGATCTGGATAATGAGTGAGATCAACGTCAAGCAGATAATCGTTTAAGCCTGGTGGTGGACCAAATGGATTTGAATTAACACTAAAGTCGATAATGTGATTGGGATCAATTCCCAGTTGCATTAACTCCTGAGGACGAATTCCCCCATGCGCTTCAGGCATTAAAATTCGATACCCTTCTGGGCTTTAACACCTTGTTCTTTATAGGGATGTTTGATCGGACGAATTTCACTGACCAAATCAGCGGCTTCAATTAAGTTATCTTTAGCATGACGACCGGTGACAATAACGTGCATCATTTCGGGGCGATCGTTAATGACCGCCAATACTTCATCGGTATTCAAATAATCGTATTTTAGAATAATATTGAGCTCATCCAGCAAGACCATGTCATAGTCAGGATTTTCAATCATCTGTTTGGCAATGTGCCAGGCTTTTTCAGCCGTGGCGATATCCTGTTCCCGATTTTGCGTAATCCAGGTAAAGCCATCACCAATAGAATGAAACTCTACATTATCGAAACCACTTAAGACATTGCGCTCGGCCGTTTCTTTGGCCCCTTTGATGAATTGCACTACCCCGACTTTCATGCCATGGCCGACAGCGCGTATAACCATTCCCATAGCGGCGGAGGTTTTACCTTTGCCTGTACCAGTGTTAATAATAAACAACCCTTTTTCTTTGGTTGCTTGCGCCTGTTTTTTCTCATAACCGGCGTTACGTTTTTCCGCTGCACGCTTGTGTTTTTCCTGATCGGTAATGGACATGATTAAACTCTTGGATACGATTGAAAAACGATTGTATAAGCACCCACTAACTTTTTAAAGTTACTTTTGCAATTCATACATGTGGATTAACTCAGCTGCCCACAGTTGGGCCAATTTCTCACATTGCCCGATTTTCACTGCGCCTCGATCTATATCCATAATAGTTATTGCAGCATCAAATTCGGGTTTAGCTGGTAAGGTCTTGAAACAACCGTCTGTAATCAGAATCAGTTTGGACAGTGCATGCGGCTGATTATTTTGTGCTAACTTGAGCATAGTACCGGCTTCGATAATGGCACGATCAATAGGTGTGTTACCACCGATTGCCAATTTAGTGATGGTTGGTGTGATGAACTCGCGGTTAACCCGTTGGCAAGGCGTGACTACCCTCACTTCATCAGCTGAGAATTCCAATAATCCTATGCGTTCACGTCTTGTGTAAGCTTGCTCGAGTAAGGCCAAAACAATCCCTTTAGCTGTGGATGCAGCCTGATTACGTAAGGTGCTGGCGGAAGTATCCCAAACAATTACCGTATTAGTCGGCACTTGATTGACCAAACGCCGGTAAACCAAATCAGCCGGTTCTCGTGGCCTGCCCTGGTTTTGAATTAAGGTTTGCAACCAACTGATGGTGTTGGATGTTTTGGTCTTGCCTTTACCGGCAATACCCAGATGTTGACTGATTGCTATATCATTTTTGTGTTTTGCTTGATTGCCGCCGCGCAGACCGGCGCGACGGTTCAGGACTTTTTTTCTTTAAGGGCCTGATCCAGATACTCGACTTCAGCATGTTGATGTCGTTCATTTTGGTTACTTGATGAATCAACTTGCTGTTGTGGTGTTGGATTGTTTGGCCGACGCTTGGGAGGTGCACTGTCTTGTATGGGCTTGCGTCTATGCCTTAATACAAGCTCTTTAACTTGGTTTATATCCTCAGTGCCTACCTCAGTTCTGCCCTCAAGTGCTGCATTGGCTCTGACCGCTTTGTAGAGTGTGATGTCGGCCCGTAAACCTTCACAGCCGGAGGACGAGCATAGCTCTGCAATGGCATTACTGATTTGTTCGGGGACAACAATACTTGCAAGATCAACACTTGCCGCTTGTAGTTGCCCAGACAAGTTTGCTTGCTCCGTCTCATAACTACTGACGAAAGCCGTTGGATCCGATTCGAACGCAAGGCGACGAGCGACTACTTCCTTGCGGGCATCAAACGCAGTTGGTGTTTCACTCAATACACAAAACCCAAATCGATCAAGTAATTGGGGGCGTAACACACCTTCATCAGGATTCATACTGCCGACCAAGACAAACCTGGCCTCATGTTGATGCGAAATGCCATCACGCTCTACAATATTAATACCGCTGGCCGCTACATCCAATAAAACATCTGTTAAGTGATCTGCAAGCAAGTTCACTTCATCAATATAAAGCACACCCTGATGGGCTTTGGCCAGCAGACCGGGCTTGAATTTAACTTCGTTATTAGACAGAACTTCACTTATGTCCAGCGAGCCTATTAATTGTTCCTCAGAAGCGCCTAAAGGCAAATTCACAAACTGACCGCTATTCATCAACTGGGCTAATCCGCGAGCCAAGGTAGACTTGGCACTACCACGATCACCCTCTACCACAACACCACCAAGACTTGGATCGATCATGCACAAGCTTAGCGCTCGTTTCAGTTCGTCATTGCCCACCACGGCAGAAAAAGGATAATCGACTTTCATGGTCACTGTTCCAAGGTATTTTCGGCATCAATCATAATGGATTCGATTTTAGCGCGCATCTGTCCCGGTTGCTGCCATAATTCACGATCCATGGCTTCAAGAAAGCGTTCGCTCATTTCTCTTAAAGCCGCCGGGTTGTTGTCAGATAAAAATTGCCGTATTTCATCGTCCAGCAAGTATGCCTCTGCGACCATTTGATATTGATAATCTTCAATCACATTGGTGGTAGCGTCATAGGCGAATAAGTAATCCACTGTCGCCGCCAACTCAAATGCACCTTTGTATCCGTGGCGTTGAATGCTATCAAGCCATTTCGGATTAACCACCCGGGCACGAATGACTCTGGAAATTTCCTCTTTTAAACTGCGAATGCGTGGATTTTCAGGATGACTGGTATCACCATGATAAACGGCTATCTTCTCATTGCGATAGTGTTCAACGGCGCTGGTCATACCGCCCTGGAATTGATAATAATCATCAGAATCCAGAATGTCGTGCTCGCGGTTATCCTGGTTTTGTTGTACCGCGTCTATGGAGCTAAGACGGCGAACAAAAGTATCGCGTGATGCCGTGCCCTCATCTTTTTGGCCATAGGCATAACCACCCCAGTTGGTATACGCCTCAGCCAGATCGCTGCGATCATCCCAAATTTGCTGGTCGATTAAGCCTTGCAAGCCGGCTCCGTAAGCACCCGGCTTGGACCCGAACACCCGCCAGCCGGCCTGTTTTCGTGCCTGATCATTTTGAATTCCCTGACTGATTAATTGCTGTGTTTCGTTGACGATCCGGGCACGAATGGGATTCATTAACTCATCTTCGTCTTGCTCGGCGACTTTTTGCACAGCGGCATCAAAATATTTGATCACATTTAAAAAGGCATCACGGAAAAAGCCGGACACACGCAAGGTGACATCTACTCGTGGACGGTTTAACACCGAGAGGGGCAGCACTTCAAAATCCTGCACACGATTTGAACCCGTTGCCCACTTAGGTTTAACACCCATTAGTGCCAGAGCCTGAGCAATATCATCGCCGCCGGTACGCATGGTGGCTGTCCCCCACACTGAAATTCCAATACTGGTTGGAAATTCACCGTGGTCCTGAACATAGCGCTCGATTAAGCGGGTGGCAGATTTAAAACCGATACTCCAAGCCGTTGGTGTTGGCACCGCCCGCACATCGACTGAATAGAAATTACGCCCGGTTGGCAACACATCAACCCGTCCACGGCTGGGCGCACCGCTAGGACCAGGTGGAACAAACTTTCCGGCTAATCCGACTAACAGTTTGTTCAATTCATTAGGCCCTGATATATCAAGTGCCGGAGCGACCTGTTGACGGACGCGATCCAACACTTGCCTTGTTCGTGCAAAACTTTCCAGGTCGGTGTTTGTCTCGTCAGTTAACAACGACAAAGCAAATAATTCCAGGCGTTCCCGGGTATCACCGTTAGTACGCCATGCGGTTTTTAACAACTGAACAAGCTGCTCAGGTTGCCGATGCGACCAGCTTTGTGCCATGTCGCAAGTCAATGGATCAAATTCCACGCCAAAACCAAAATCCTGCGACAAAGCTTTAATCAGGCTTTGATTTGCCTGCTTGCCATCAGCAACCGGTAATCGGCTAATGGCCAATAGCGTTGAGGCTCGCGACGCTGCCTCAGGGGATTGCCCAAAAACATGCAGGCCATCGCGAATCTGAGATTCCTTTAACTCACATAAGTAGGCATCTAACTGGTTTAATAACTGATCCGAATCTTCACTGTCGGTTTTTTTAATAGCGGTAATTTCTTCTAACAGGTTGTACTGTTGACATTTTTCCAGGATTTGTTTTTTTAATAGCGTACTACGTACTGGATCCAAACTGATCGCATCATAATATTCATCTACCAGTTTCTCCAATTCCACCAGTTCGCCATACGTTTCCGCCCGCATGAGCGGTGGCATCAAATGGTCGATAATCACCGCTTGAGTGCGCCGCTTTGCCTGAGCACCCTCACCCGGGTCATTAACAATAAAAGGATAAAAATGCGGGACTGGACCCAGGATGACATCGGGCCAGCATTGATTCGACAACATCAGGCTTTTACCGGGCAACCACTCCAAATTACCATGCTTGCCCACATGAATAATGGCATCCATTTTAAATTGATGACGCAACCAGAAATAAAACGCCAGGTAAGCATGTGGTGGAATCAAATCGGGATCATGATAACTAGCATTCAAATCGATGTGATAACCCCTTGCCGGCTGAATGCCAATAAATATATTGCCTGAGCGAAACCCTGCGATGCAAAAAGCACCATCGACCACCATCGGATCATCCAGTGGCTCACCCCAGCGTTCTAACAATTGATTTTTAAGTGCCGGATGCAATTCAGCAAAATACTGCTCATAGTCAGCCACATCCAGCCACTGGGCATGCTTACGAATACCCAACAGATCTATGTCATTGGTGGTACCCTCAAGCAGCTTATCTATAAGTGCATTACCGTCAGCTGGAACATTATTGATCTGATAACCTTGGCAAGCCATGGCTTGTAAAATATTAACTGCTGAAGCGGGTGTATCCAGACCCACGCCATTACCGATACGTCCTTCCCTGGTTGGATAATTGGCTAAAATCAGGGCAATGTTTTTTTCCTGGTTAGACTTTTGTTCAAGCTTAAGGGTGTTATTGGCAAAATCACTCACCCACTGTATGCGCTCGAGATGTGGTTGGTAACCGCTTATGGATGTCTGTGTGGTTTCAGAATAACCTAACTCTCCCTTGAATGAAATCGTACGACTAATGACACGGCCATCCAGCTCCGGTAATACTACATGCATAGCGAGGTCACGTGGTGATAATCCTGTAAGCTCATCTTCCCAACTTTCACAATTGGAAGAGGAAAACACCGTTTGGATAACAGGGATGTTAACGGCAAACGCACACCAATCAGCATCGGGGGCCTGACCGGGGTCGGTCATAGCAAAGCTGGTAGTATTGATGATCAGCTTTACTTCAGCCTTGACTAACAAATCATTGACCACTGTCAAACATTCATCATCTTTTAGCGAAGTCAAAGCGATTGGTAAAACGTCAATATTCCGTTGATTCAAACTTGCACTGAGTTCATCAATGACTTGCAAATTACCGGATTGATAATGGGCCCGGTAAAATAAGATGGCTACAACAGGTCTGCCTTGCTGCCAGCTGGACTGTAAACTCAAAAAATCAGTTGCTCCAACTGTGTTTTGGTATAACAGTGTTTTTGGCAATGGTTTAGGGTGTTGCCAGTCCAGGCTCTCAGGCAACTCAACTCCAAGGCCTTTATTAAGCAGGTAAGCTAAAAACGAGCTGGCGTTATCAGGGCCGCCCTGGCGCTGGTACGTCCACAGATCATGGCATATTTCAGCCGCTTGATTACCATAGCTTTGTAATTGCTGATCATATTGGTCTGTACCCGATAGAAGAATAAGCTTGATGTGTTTTGATTGAGCAACAGTAACTAATCGATCTACCAAATATTGCCAATAACTGTAGCCGCCCAGCAAACTGGCCACAATCACTTTGGCATGCTGTAGAACTTCTTCTATATATAAATCTATCGAAGCGTGATTACGCAGATGGCTGAGATTGGCCAAACGAATTTGGGCATAGTCGCCATAGATTTCAGCTTTTTCGGCAAGTATAGCTAAATCCGTATCAGCGGCTGAAAGAATAACCACATCACCAGGCGATTGGCCAAGCTGAATAATAGCGGTTTCATCGCTATAGCCACCGGGTTTGGCGACTAGTAAATGCATGAAGTATAAGCGTCAGGCAGCTTGCTGCAGCAAGGAGTCCAATGCTGATTTTAACGCTGCCTCGTCAAGATCATGACCGATAAATACCAACTTGCTGAAACGGGTTTCATCGGCCTGCCAAGGTCGATCAAAATAGTGATCAAAACGTCGACCAACCCCCTGCAGCACACAGCGCATAGACTTGCCGGGAATACTCAGAAAACCTTTAATTCGATAGATTTCGTGTTCATTGACCAGATCAGACAAGACTGCCAACAGCTTATCCAAATCAATGTCGGCCAGATCAATATTGACTGAATCGAAGTCATCATGATCGTGATCAGGCTCACCGTCTTCGCCATGGTGCTGACTATGGTGGTCAACAACTTTGTGAATGTGGTCTTCACTTGCGGCTTGCTGACCTAACAACACCTCCAGCTCAGCATGGCCAAAACGGGTTTCGATGACTTTGACAGATTGGGGTAATTCTTTGTCCAGCAACTCATGGACGGTTGATTTTTGCTGATCGTCCATTTGGTCAGTTTTATTCAATAGCACTAGATCGGCTGCCGCCAACTGATCCTCAAACAACTCATGTAACGGTGATTCGTGGTCCAGATTCTCATCCATTTTTCGCATTTCATCGACTTTTTCCGGATGAGCCGCAAATAAGCCTTCAGCAGCTGCCGGGCCATCCACAACTGTAATCACGGCATCGACAGTACATGAAGACTTAATCTCAGGCCAATTGAAAGCTTCTACCAATGGCTTAGGTAATGCTAACCCGGAAGTTTCGATCAGGATATGATCTATTTGGTCGCGTCGATCAACCAGCTCTTTCATTACCGGGAAGAATTCTTCTTGCACCGTGCAGCATAAGCAGCCATTCGGCAATTCAATTACATTTTCCCCAGCTTTCTCGTCTTCGCAACCAATGGCGCATTGTTCAATAATATCACCGTCAACACCCATTTCGCCGAATTCATTAACAATAACCGCGATTCGCCTGCCTTCATTGTTTTCCAAGATATGGCGCACCAATGTAGTTTTACCACTACCTAAAAAGCCGGTAATTACTGTAGTTGGAATTTTATCAAACTGCATAGCCATTTTATTCATCCTGTAATTGATAGTCGTCAGTAAATGCAGGGATACGAGCTACAAAATGCCCACCTTTCATGCCCTGCGGCCATTCCCGGAAGGGTACCTGGCCATCTGCTTGATCCATGTATTTGGCAAAATGCTCGAGTATGGCTCTGGCACTGTCTGCATTTGGCTCGAATTTACCCGCCACATAACTGATTTTATTCTGCGACCGAAAGTGTACATTACAATGCCGCTCACAACCCATTAAACAAGCGATCTGCTTGATCGTATAAGCGCCCTGGTAACGGGTTTCAGATAAGATTTCCGGCGCCAGCTCGGTGATATGCCGATAAAGATATTCACCACCGGTGATACCATTAAGCTCTTTATCCTGCTCACTATAGCGACAGGTTGAACAAATATATAAAATGGCGTGTTCAGGCATCGTCTGTGATGAAATCGTTAAACTAACGCCGGATTATTGTCCTCATGCAAGTTCAGGTCAAGCGGGTTGTTGTCAAAGAACAGCAAGTATAGACACTAACCCTCTGTAACCATCCTGATATGCAAACTCCACAATCCTAATTGTGGCACTTCCTCTGTCATCCCGAGCTTGTCGAGGGATCTCCTTGTGTCTGTTTAGACTCTGACCGAAAGAGAAGTATAACCATGGGAGATTCTTCTGTTCGCTATCGCTCAATCGAAATGACAATGTAAGTGACGCCCTGAAAACTTTAACTGGTCGAATTAGATTAAAAAATTACCCCCAACTCATCTATACTTCTCAGCGACGAGTTATCGTAGTGAGAATATGTCAAAGTCCGGCACATTAATGATTCAAGGCACCACTTCCAATGCAGGCAAAAGCACTGTGGTGACAGGTATTTGCCGGGTTTTAAAACGGCGTGGCTATTCAGTTGCTCCCTTTAAGCCTCAAAACATGGCACTTAACAGCGCAGTCACCATAGATGGTGGTGAAATTGGACGAGCCCAGGCGGCCCAAGCCCAAGCCTGTGAACTTGACGCAATGATAGATATGAATCCAATCCTGCTCAAACCGACCTCAGAGGCTGGCTCGCAAATCATTATTCACGGCAAAGCTATTGGAAATATGTCCGCCGTTGAGTACCATCAATTCAAACCAAAGGCTAAAAGTGCTGCTCTCGAATCCTATAATCGCCTAAAGAAAAGCTTTGACTTTGTTGTTGTTGAAGGTGCAGGCAGTCCAGCCGAAATCAATTTGCGTGAGCATGACATTGCTAATATGGGCTTTGCTGAAAGCGTCGATTGTGATGTGATTTTAGTGGCTGATATAGATCTTGGCGGTGTTTTTGCACAACTTGTCGGCACGATGGAATTGCTAAGTGAGTCTGAAAAAAAACGTGTTAGAGGATTCATTATTAACAAATTCCGCGGTGACGTTTCATTACTAAAACCCGGCCTTGATTGGTTGGAGCAACGTTATCAGATTCCTGTTTTAGGTGTTCTACCTTATCTGCCTGATTTATATCTCGAAGGGGAAGACTCGCAGTCCGTCAAAACCCAATCGGTCACCGGCGATGAAACATTAAATGTTGTTGTCCCGATGTTACCTAGGATCAGTAATTACACCGATTTTGATGCGCTCGATCATCACCCGGAAATCAATTTGATTTTTGTTCGACATGGCGAGGTTATTCCCAATGCTGATTTAATTTGCCTGCCGGGCAGTAAAAGCGTGATTACCGACTTTCAATGGATGATTGAGCAAGGCTGGTCTGAGGCTATCCAACGCCATCTTCGTTATGGTGGAAAGCTACTTGGTATCTGTGGCGGTTATCAGTTGCTTGGTCAATGCATTCATGATCCTGATCAAATCGAAAGCCAGCATCAGCACTTAAAGACTTTGGCTCTACTGGATTTTGAGACAGTATTGAAACCGGAAAAAGAACTAAAGCGAGTCACTGGCGTTAATTTATTAAATCAGCAACCGTTTACTGGCTATGAAATTCATTGCGGGCACAGTTACGGATCGGCGCTTGACGATGCTTTCTTGCAACTTGACTCCAAAACAGACGGCGTTATCTCACCTGATAATCAGATTATTGGTTGTTATATGCACGGGCTTTTCGATCATCCTGCCACCTTTGAGGCTTTAATGGATTGGGCAGGTCTTAAAACAGATACCACAGTCGATATGATTAAATTACGTGAACAAGGTATTAATTTGATTGCAGATCAGGTAGTGAAACAACTCAATCTAGATTTAGTTATTTAACCAGCTGGTCATGCAATTTTCAGCTCACGGTAGTTTTGGTGAACTTTTACAAGGGCGAGCCCAGTTGCCGAATCAAACACAACCACAAGATTTTTTGTTTACCTTACCTATTCAACTTTACAGTACTGCCAAACTTGAATTAAATTCAAACGCTCAAGGATTGCAAATTTACCCTGAAGATAAACCTAAATTAGTTAAATTATTACAATTAGTTATTGATCATTATTTAATTGATTTATCAAACAATAATAATACAACTATTGGTATCAAATCAGATATTCCTCATGGCAAAGGTCTGGCCGGCTCAAGTGCTGACCTGCACGCATTACTACAAGCACTAAGTTACCTATTTAAAAAAAGTATCACCCCAGTTGAGGCTTATAACTTTCTTTGCCAAATCGAACCCTCAGATGCGATTATTCACCGCCAAATAACAGCTTGCTTACATAAACAGGGAAAGGTTCTTAAACAATATGAGTTTTTACCTGAATTGACCATTATAGCCCTGGATGAAGGCAATGAAATTGATACGCTGGCTTATAATTCAAAGCTAGAGTTTTCTAGGGGTGAACTTGAGGAATATAAGAAACTGTTTATAGAACTAGACCAGGCTCTAACCACAAAAGATCTTACTCAAATCGGACAAATTACTACTAAAAGTGCGTTAATGAATCAACAACGCAATTGCAAAACTCAACTTGAAGCTTTGTGTCAAATAGCTAAAAAATATAAAACGTTGGGTGTTGCGACAACACACAGCGGTTCGATGAGTGGTATTTTAATTTTGGCTGAGCAAACCAGCAAAATTCAAACTGTTATCGATGAAGTTAGAGAGCATGGGCACGAACCCTTAATCTTTAAAACCATCAGCGCTTAAGATTAAGTCAATACCAGAATCAAATTAAACAACAATATGGCAACCAACCAGATCCAGATTGATTTAAGCACTAAATCTAATGCCCGGTTGATATCATCAGCTTTGGCTTCTTCCCTACAGCCCAGTAGCGGCCGGTTTTTTAGTTGACCATGATAAACCGAATCTCCACCTAGTTTAACTTGCAAGGCCCCTGCCCCAGCAGCCATCACGGGGCCTGCATTAATGCTGTACCATTGTTTTGCCTGTGTACGCCAACATTGTATAGCCGATTTATAATTACCGGCTAAAGCATACGATAACGCCGTAAGCCTGGCTGGAATAATGTTAAGCACGTCATCGAATCGGGCCGCAAACCAACCAAAATACAGATAACGCTCAGTTTTGTAACCCCACATGGCGTCGAGCGTATTAACCAACCGATATAAAATCACGCCCGGCAATCCAGCTACCAAATACCAAAATACGGCAGCGAATATCGCATCACTGCCGTTCTCCAATATAGATTCAATAGTCGCCTTGCTGATTTGATTCTGATCTAATTCTGCCGTGTCCCGACTGACAATCATCGCAACCGCTTTCCTGGCAGCCCCTAAATCACCTTTCAATAATGGCCTGGCGACATTAATAGAATGTTCTCGCAAACTATTATGCCCAATTGCAAGCGCCACGATCACTACGTCAAATAGCAAACCAAATGGAGCAATTAACATAGAACGAAAGTAAAGGGCTACAAATAAAATCGGTAAAACGGCTAAAGTTAAAGCCAGCACACCAGTCAGCCGATTGAATAGTGCATTGCCTTGTTGTCGATTTAATACATCTTCCAATTTGTCCGCCCACCACCCAAAACCAACCAACGGATGAAACCGTTTCGGCTCTCCGAAAAAATAATCCAGCACAAATGCTAATGCTATGGTAATGAATATCACAAGCCTAAAATTGATCTGAGAAGTTACTATCTGGTGCTATACTCGCCCGTTCAATCCAGTAGACAGGCTACCGAGCCGATGTTACACATGGAATTTGGAAAATCAACATTGTCATGACATACCACTATCTCACCAACCCAGAGGAGATTTATCGTCAATCGTTTAAAATGATTGACGAGCTGGTGGATGTATCCAGCTATAGCCCTGAAAATGCTGATGTTATTAAACGCATGGTCCATGCTTGCGGTGTGCCTGAAATTGTCGAACAAATTCACTGTCAACCAGAATTCGCGAATTCTGCCATCAAGGCACTGAATCAAAATAATTGCAATGTGATCGGCGATTGTGAAATGGTGCTGGCTGGCATGATGCAAAAACGCGCGCCACACGGAACAAGCTTTTTTTGCACGCTTAATAATAACCAAACACCTGAACTTGCTAAATCATTGAGTACCACTCGCTCTGCAGCAGCAGTAGAGTTATGGAAAGGAAAAATTGAGCAATCTATTATTGTCATCGGCAATGCACCAACAGCCCTGTTTCATCTGCTTGAATTACTTGAAACACATTCTGAAAAACCGGCTGCGATTATTGGCTTGCCGGTGGGTTTTGTAGGAGCGGCCGAATCCAAGCAAGCTTTGACTGAATCCAAAATCGATGTGCCATTTATTACTCTAATGGGTCGTATGGGCGGTAGCGCAATGGCCAGTGCTGCCTTAAACGCATTGCTATTACAGATATGAAGTGGCTTAGTATCATTGGTGTCGGTGAAGATGGGTTTGAGCAGCTCTCCAAACCTGCGCAAGCTTTGCTCGAACAAGCAGAAATACTTGTAAGCAGTCATCGAATCTTTGACCTACTTGATGACCATGAAAAAGAGCAAATCACTTGGGGTAATAGTTTTGCTGAAACAATAGAAAAAATAATGGCACTCAAACCTCGAAAGGTCTGCATTCTGGCCACTGGTGACCCTATGTTTTTCGGCATCGGCAATACTTTGACTCGATATATAAATGCCGATGAAACTGAAATCGTGCCTTCGCCTTCTATTTTTAGCTTGATTTGTGCAAAGCTGATGTGGTCGCAGCGCGAGGCTGTTGCTGTCAGTTTGCATGGACGTGAACTCAACTCATTACTGCGTTTTCTTCATCCAGGTGCTAAATTAGTACTGCTGAGTCACGATGGACAAACACCGAAAAAAGTAGCTGAGTTACTCTGCCACGTGGGTTACGAGAAAACCAAAATAAGCATATTCGAACATTTAGGTAGTGAGCAAGAAACTATTTCACATACAACTGCGGATAAATTTACATTGGATAGCATCTCAGGTTTTAACACGATCGCTTTACAGTGCAATGCTGAACAATCAACTATTCCAACCAGCCGCAACCCTGGACTAGCCGATCATTATTTCACTAGTGATGGCGTCATGACTAAAAAGCATGTCCGCGCTTTGACGCTTAGCTCGCTTGCACCCAAACCAGGAGAAATACTTTGGGACATTGGTGCGGGCAGCGGAACAATCGCCATTGAATGGTTACGTAGTGTTGAGGGAACTAAGGCTTATGCCGTTGAAAAGCTTCCTGAACGCATTAACTATATACGTCAAAACGCTAACAAACTGGGCACCCCGGAATTAACTATCATTGAATCTGTTGCTGACTCACAAACCCTGGAAAAATTGCCCGAACCGGATGCCATTTTCATTGGCGGCGGCTCTTCGGATTATGAGTTAATCAGCTATTGCTGGGGCAGACTAAAACCTAATGGACGCCTGGTGATTAATTCAGTCAGCGTGGATGCTGAACAAAATTTGTTGAAAGCAATAAAAAAATTCGGAGGTGAGTTAAGTCGCATAGCCATTGAGCATCTGCAGTCATTAGGCCAACAACAGGCCTGGAAACCCGAACGAACTATTTCTCATTATTACGCTCAAAAAGGACAATCTTAAGTGAATCCCAATCTTGGCACATGTTATGGTATTGGCGTGGGCCCCGGCGATCCGGAGTTAATTACCCTTAAAGCCAAGCGCTTAATCGAAAATGCAGATGTCATCGCCTATCCTGCCACGCAAACGGGTGAGAGCATGGCCCGACAGATCGCGTCACAATACATTAAAGAGTCAGTTCACGAATACCCAATAAAAATCGACATGAGTTCAAATGCAGTTCAATTAGATGATGCCTATGCGGTTGCTGCCACTGCGATCAATAAATTTTTGGAAAAAGGTCAAAACGTAGCCGTACTCTGCGAAGGCGATCCGTTTTTTTATGGTTCATTTATTTACATTTTTTCAAAGCTTAAAACCACATACCATGTCGAAGTTGTACCTGGTGTATCGTCGATTATGGCTTGTGGTGCGGTTAGCCAACAGCCATTAACATCACATAACGACATTTTAAAAGTGATTCCTGCCACGCTTGATAAAGACAGAATAAAACATCAACTCGACCATCAAGGAACCACGGCAATCATCAAACTGGGGCGGCATTTTCAGAAGGTCAAAGGCCTTCTTGATGAATTGGATTTACTCGATTGCGCCAGTTACATTGAGCGAGCCACCTTACCGAACCAAAAACAAATGCCTTTGACGAATCACGACTCAGGCAAAGCGCCCTATTTTTCAATGATATTGGTGAATCCCAGCTGGAAGCAAATAAATGAATAACGAGATAGTAATCGTTGCCATTACCAGCAAAGGCGGTGAACTGGCCGCCCGCCTTCAACCAAAATTAGCGGGTAGTCAGATTCATGGCAAACAGGGCCGTGTCACCAAAGCGGATATTTTCTTCACCGATGCCCGTTCTCACATACAGGCATTATTCAACGCTAATAAAGGCATCATCGGCATTTGTGCCAGCGGTATTTTAGTCAGGTTGATCGCACCGGTGATTGGTGATAAACACCAGGATCCGCCTTTAATCGCTATCTCTGAAGACGGTCAGCATGTGGTGCCCTTGCTTGGCGGTCATCACGGCGCAAATGAATTGAGCCAGCAAATTGCTGAGCACTTACAAACTCAAGCGGCAATTACCACCGCCTCTGACAACCGCTTTTGTGCGACTTTAGATAACCCGCCTTATGGCTGGACATTAGATAATCCCGCAGACTATAAAACATTCGTCGCTAATGCTTTGGCCGGTGAACCAGTTAAGATCGATTGCGAAATCACCTGGTTGAACCAAAATAAATTTAAACAACATGACAATGCTAAATTAAAATGCAAAACAACTATTCATCGTGATCAAGGTAATGAAAATTGTTTAGCTTACATTCCTAGAAGCGTGATTATTGGTGTAGGCTGCGAGCGCAACACCTCGAGCACAGAAGTGATTGAGCTGATTCAAAATACTATTGACCGAGCTAACATAGCTCGCTCAGCCATCGTTGCTTTAGTTTCAGTAGATTTAAAAATGGACGAAACAGCGATTAACGAAGCCGCTGCACATTTTGATTTACCGTTGCGATTTTTTGATGTGGACACCCTGGAAGCACAAACACCGCGACTTAAGAATCCTTCAGAAGTCGTCTATCAGGAGATCGGTTGCCACGGTGTTGCAGAAGCTTCAGCTCTGGCGATGGCCGGTGAAAAAGTCGAATTAATCGTGGAGAAACAAAAATCCAGGCGTGCCACTTGTGCCATTGCCCAGGCACAGCAACCTGTCAAAATGGACGAAAATCCGACTTCTCTCAAGCGAGGCCACCTGTATGTAGTGAGTCTTGGACCAGGCAGTATGGAATGGCGCTCCCCCGAGGCCACTCATGCATTAACTAACACCAGTGACTGGGTGGGTTATTCGTATTATCTTGAGTTAGCTGGGGATTGTGATCATGGACAAACCAAGCATCATTTTGATTTAGGTGAAGAAAAGCGCCGAGTCGAAAAAGCTCTCGAACTGGCGAGCCAAGGTAAAACCGTTGCTCTGATTTGTTCTGGTGATGCCGGTATTTACGCCATGGGAGCACTCGTTTATGAATGCCTGGATAACCTTCAAAGTGATCATGACTGGCACAAACCTGAAATTACCATGCTGCCCGGTATTTCTGCTTTACAAGCTGCTGCAGCCCGTTCCGGTGCCATTTTAGGCCATGACTTTGCGACTATTTCATTGTCAGATTTATTAACGCCCTGGGAAACCATTGCCAAGCGAATTGAAGCGGCTGCACAAGGCGATTTCGTACTGGCCTTTTATAACCCTGTTTCAAAACGCCGCACCACCCAACTGGCCTATGCCAAAGAGGTTTTGTTGAAATATCGTGATGGCAGCACACCTGTTGTGATTGCCAGACAATTAGGCCGTGATGAAGAGCAAATTACCTTTTTAACCCTGGCTGATCTCGAAGTAGAAATGATCGACATGTTGTCTGTAGTGCTGGTGGGCTCAAGCACATCAAAAACGATCAATATGCGCAGCGGTAAACAATGGGTGTATACCCCACGTGGCTATGACAAAAAGCAAGATTAGGAAGATTTAAATGAAAGTTTACTTTATCGGTGCCGGTCCGGGTGCTGCTGATTTAATTACTCTGCGCGGTATGCGCTTGATACAGAAGTGCCCATTGGTTTTATACGCCGGTTCGCTGGTGGCTGAGGAAATTCTTGGGCATGTTGATAAAAATGCGACTGTGCTTGACAGTTCCAAAATGGTGCTCGATGACATTATTGAGCTCGTCAAAGAAGCTAATCAAAATAATCAGGATGTGGCTCGTGTACATTCAGGAGATCCTTCGCTTTACGGCGCAGTTGCCGAACAAATTCGCCACCTTGAAGATCTAAATATCGACTATGAAGTCGTACCTGGTGTTTCTGCCTATGCGGCGGCTTCAGCCCGAATCGGAAAAGAACTCACCCTGCCTGATATTAGTCAAAGTATTATTCTTACCCGCACCAGTCGAGACTCCTCACCCATGCCGAACAATGAGGATTTGAAAACGTTTGCCGAGTCAGGTGCCACCTTGGCGATTCATTTATCGGCGAAAAATGCCGGTCATATTCAACGAGAATTAATTCCTTATTATGGCGAAGACTGTCCAGTGGTAGTGGCTTATCGAGTAACCTGGCCCGATGAGCTGATTATTCACACCAATTTGAAAGAACTGAAAAGAGCCATTCTTAAGGCAAAAATTACCCGCACAGCCTTAATTCTGGTTGGCCGGGTATTAGCCAGCGAATCGTTTTCAGACAGTCATTTGTATCATCCCGATCATAAGCACATTTTTCGCCCTTTTGGTGACTCAGAATTTAACAAGGAAGATTAGATTTTGGTGAGCTTACAGCTAATGGCTTAGTAAAATTATCGCTGACAAGTAGGCACTCGATCACCATCAGCAATCAGCCCCTGTTGCTTACGTTTCTGACGTTCCTCTTCAACCACGTGATCTGGGAACTGACTCATAAAACAACAACAGACATTTTCATCAATCATTGTTCTCGGACCGTAGGGGTGGGCGATATGTTTATAAGGTGCGTGGTGATGATGTGAATGTTCATGGGAGTGATCATGTGCATGGTCATGGCTATGGGAATGGCTGTGGTCATGACTATGAGAGTGATGGTGGTGGTCGTGCAAATGGTCATGATGGTGGTGATGATCATCCGACCCTTCGGGTTGATATTCGGCGTGATGGTGATGCACATCAACCTCGCCCGCCGCCAAACGTCGCTGAAAATCTTCCATTAATCCTACAGAATCATTACCACCACTCACCGTTTCTTGAATACGTGAAACAAAAGTATCAATTACACCGTCGTGATCACGCAAATATTTGGCTTTATAAAATACAACGTTGGCGTGTTCACTAGCCACTTTATCAATATAAGCATAAATACGCTCAATCAATCGTCCGGAAAATAGAAAATAAGGTGCAACCACTATTTTTTTAAACCCAAGCTTTACCGCCATTTCTAGACCAGCGCCAACTGAAGGATAGGTCACACCGGAATATACAGTCTCTGACCAACCGAACCCCAGGTTTTCAGATACGATACGAGTCAACTTAGCCGCTTCAGCATTGGCAGTTGCAACTGAAGTTCCACGCCCCACTACTACCAACATGGTGTCATAAAGCTCCCCTGCTTCGGGAATTTCAGTCAAGTCCATAGCCTCAAGGATGCGCTGCTGAAACGCGTTAATCATATTTTCATGCAAACCTAGCTCGGCACCATAATGCACTGTCAATCCCGGGTTTTTCTCCTCATAGGTAGTCAATACAGATGGGATGTCATTTTTAGCATGCGTGGCAGCAAATAACATTCCCGGCACTGCAAAAATATTCTTAACACCTTTTTCTATCAGTCGATCAAGCGCCATATGTATATTAGGCGCCGAGTATTCTAAAAACCCATACTCTATGTTTAAGTTAGGATAACGTGCCATTAAGCCCTTAGCCAGAAGGCTAAATTCTTCTTCAGCAATCTTTGCTCTGCTTCCATGCCCGCAGATGACCACACCTGAATTTGCTGGTAAATCGTTTAAGTCAAACATCTTATTCTCCGATTATGAAATATTCTTTTAGCATATTTCCTAGACCGCAGACAATCTTTAAGTATGTGAAGTAAACAGACTAAAAAATTTGAATATCAATATCATTCAAAATAAGGACAAATTATATACACTAGGTTAATTTTCGGTGACGTGGTTTTCCCAGATAATCACCAGTAATAATCCTAGTTGAATCAAATAATTATTTGTAGATGGAAATTGAGTGGTAAAAAATAGTCGTAAGAAGGATATTGATTTTTGATATTCGACCGCCTGGTTTTAGGCCAAGCTGTTGGCTAGTATATAGAAGTAAAATGGTAAAAACAGCAGCAAATAGGACTGCAAGTTGAGCGGTTTTTCGTCCAAATCAAAACCCAGAAGAATCTAGATCAAACAAACTTCGTTCCAGTATCAAGCTGATTAAATTCTGCTTTCTTGGAGTTAGAGTAGTCAGTTTTGATTGCCAATTTCAACTACTGAAAAGCTTTTCATACATGATGTCCTTCCTGAGAGATCATTTACATTTCATACCGGAGACATGGTTTACACAATTAGGCATTTGGGAGAGACCCAAATGCCCTGGAGAACATGTAAACCTATGGATGAGAAACTTAAATTTGTTGCCCGGCTTTTAGACGGCGAGAAGATGACGGTGTTATGCCGGGAGTTTGGCATATCAAGGCCCACTGACTATAAGATCTTTAATCGGTATAAAGAATCCGGCCTGCATGGTCTGGACGAACGATCACGCCGACCGTATCGCTATGCCAATCAATTACCCTTTCAAGTCGAACGGGCCATCTTACACATTAAGCGTGAATACACCGATTGGGGCGCACCGAAAATTCGAGATAAGTTAATCAAACTCTATCCGATGATTCCAACACCCGCTAAAAGTACCATTCATGCGGTATTGGATCGACACGGAATGGTCAAACAACGTAAGAAACGCCGTTACCGTGCCCAGGGAACACCGCTTAGAGAAGCTCAGACCCCAAATGGGCTGTGGTGTGCAGATTACAAGGGCGAGTTCATGTTGGGTAATCGACAGTACTGTTATCCGCTGACCATCACCGATTATCGGTCACGTTATTTATTAGCCTGTGAAGGCTTAGACTCCACCAAGTCTGAGTTAGCCTTTACCCTATTTGAGCAGGTCTTTAGGGAATTTGGTTTACCTAAAGCCATTCGAACAGATAATGGAACGCCTTTCGCCAGTGCCCAGGCCTTTTTCGGTTTAAGTAAACTATCGGTGTGGTGGTTGCGATTAGGGATTCTGATCTGCCCCTTAAGTTGGTACCAGTTTATAAGTTAGTCTGGACTTCCCCCTGATTGGTTGACACTCCTGCGCTATTATTTGAGCATAGGAGAAACTATATGAGTCACATTAGATATACCCCAAAAAATGGTTAGACTGGTGTGAAATTTTACGGTTTTAAACTAATTTCGGTGTTCAAACCGTAAATTCCGACACGAATGTGGCTGATACCCCAAGTTTTATTTGTCAGAGTCTGGTTTTCGATATTGGAGATCAAGATGCTGGCAACAACGATGACGGTAAAGCAACGATTGTGGCGTGGGCCACGTTAAAGCAGCCGATGAGGCTGCCTGAAAATATTAAACTGAGCGCTTACAACTATACATGGCCTGATGAGCTTTGATATATTAACGGTTAACTAACTTTAACTGAATTTGGATTAACATACTTTGCCAGAATACGACAAACCTACTGAGTCAGTGAACAAAATTCGACGTTCTCTAACGCAAGCTGTATGGGTTGCACCGGTTGTGACTGCGGTCACATTGCCAGTACATGCTCAAACTTCATCAACTTCATCAACCCCACCTCCCTGTACTGCTCCAGCAGGATGTTATTCATATACATTGGGAGGTTCGTCGGCTGAATTTTTACTATCTTTTAGCTGGCCTGGTGGCGGTGGCCTTCAAGCAGTCGAATTTTTCTCTGGTGTAACCTGTTCTCTTGATTCATCCTCTGGTCCTGGTGTTGTGGCCTTTGTAAGAACCGCAGATGAAGCAAGAGCATTGGGGTTTATCGAACCGGGAAGACCTAGAGTTGAGCCTAGGCCACCTGGGGATTGTGATTTCTATTTTGATGTTCGAACTTAGCGATTAAGTAACGAATGATCAGAGTGAGGTATCGAATACCATTGAGTTGTGGGAGAGCATTCCAAAATATTTTTTTACGCCTCAAAAAGTCAAAAAGTTACGCACGGAAAAAGGGCATGCCGATCCGTACAAGTGGCAATTTACTCAAAATGGTCAGAATTGTTTACTAGTGACACAACCTGCATTGATTGAGCAAGACGATGGCAGTTATATGGTCTTTTTTCATTCAACGACGGGCTTATGGGTTTAGAAACTTTGAAAATTATCGGTTGAGAGTTCTTACTCATTGTGGATGGGAGGGTATAATCAATCGTGTCTAATGAAGCCTATCCCCCGTTAAGTGGGTAGAGCCGTGGGTAGAGCCGAGCCAAGACCTGGAATGTCAGAAAATGACTATAAGTTATTGTTTTTATTGGCGCGCCCGGAGCGATTCGAACGCCCGACCGCCTGGTTCGTAGCCAGGTACTCTATCCAACTGAGCTACGGGCGCGCAGGCGGGTGATTGTAACGGTTTTTACTTTGATTTGAAAGAAATCTACTGAATCTATTTAATCTCTAAATGCTGGTCATAGAAAATCGTAGATTTCGGTATTCATCTACATATCAACAGCTCCAATAGCTTTAAAAAATATCCCTAAATCAGACCATTACGCTTGGCGAATGGATCCCAGCTTGAGTCCGAATGCCATTCATATTCGGCCCAATCAGCGACTTGTTCGGCCACTTTTTTTCCTAAAACATGCTGGATCAATCCCAGCGACATATCAATCCCGGCCGATACACCGGATGATGTAAAAAATTTCCCATCCTCCACCCAACGAGCCTCGGCTATCCAATTGACATGCTGGCTCTGGGATTTAACCCAGTTATACGCTCTTTTATTGGTTGTGGCTTTATGGCCATTGAGTAAACCGCTTTTAGCCAGCAAGGCACTGCCGGTGCAAACCGAAGTAACAAATTGTGCGCTTTCCGCCTGGTTTTTTAGCCAGTCAAGTAATAGACGATTATTGATCTGTGACCGGGTTCCCTGCCCTCCAGGAACCAGCAAGACATCATAACTATCACCATCATCAAAAACATGATCAACAACTGACCTGGGCCCTTGGGCACTGGCCACATATCCCTGTTTTTCAGCCACCAGATGAATTGAAAAATGTTCCGGCAACAGACCAAATATTTCAAGTGGTCCGAACACGTCCAGTAATTCAAAGTTTTCAAATAATACGGTTGCAATTTTTAACATGACAGATTCTCCTGGCATCCAAAGTTTTAATCACTATCTTATTATTAATTCCCGTCAGTGTTGAATCGAAGGCAATTACCAATAAAATATGATATGGTAAGTCAATAATAACTAATACGGAGGAATCATTATGCCAGCTAGCAAACCACTTACTCGCTTAAAATCCACACTGAAAAGCAAAAAAAGCAGCGCTGAAAAAGTTGCAGTGATTACCGAGCTCGCACCGGATTTACCTGATGAGGCTATAACAGTCATGGATGATGCACTTGGTGATGCCGATCTGTTATTACAGGTTGGCATTATGGATGCTTATTACGAAATGACCGGTGACAACTTTCATGAACAAGATCTAGAACGCATTTTATCGGACGCAAAATCCATGGGTGATGAAGGGGAAGAAACTTATATGGCTGCAAGAGTTGCACTTGGCCGTATAAATGGATTATCAATGGATAGCCTTGATGAATGGGGCGATGGACAAATTGAAATCACAGCAAGAGCGCAACGCCGTAGAGCATCAGGTCGACGCAGGCCGGTTGTCGATGAATCAATCACGGTGATTATCCATGGCACTTTCGCATCAAATGGCAAATGGTGGCGCCCAGGTGGCGATTTCTTTGAGTATGTAAAAAAGGATCTGGGCAGAAATGATATATATGGCCAGACCGATCAATTCAAATGGTCCGGTAGAAACCGGGATCGTAAAAGACGCCAGGCAGCCTCAGCTTTACAGTCATGGCTGAAGGCGCATCCTTCAAAAGAAGTGAATATTTTTGCACATAGTCATGGCGCAAATGTAGCCATGCTTTCTACCCATAAGAATGTTTTTATTGATCGCTTGATTATGCTCAGCCCACCGGTTCGAAAAGATTATTTTGCCAAATGGAGTAACGTTGGTGCTGCCCATAATATTCAAGCGTCGTTTGATGCAGTGGTGGCTATTGCCCGGGGCGGACAATGGTTTAATCTGAGCCAAGTCAAAGAAACAAAACTAAAGGCAAGTGGCCATTCAGCATCGCACGATCCTGAAGTATGGCGCAAGGAAAAGTTGGCAAATGTTATCGGCATTCCCTGGTGATTAAGTGGTTGATTCCACTGCTGAACTATTCGACTTACTCGAAAGCGACAATAGACACGCACGTGCAGTAGCAGCGATTCAACTCGGGCAAAGTGGTGTTACTAAAGCTTTGCCCCAAATACGTCCGCTGGTTAGTGATAGTGATGACATTATTGCTTTCGCCGCCATGTATGCATGTTGGCTACTTGGCGAGGATCGAATTTCGATTGACCGACTGGTTATGGCACTGGACTCAGAAGATGAAGAAGTGATACAGCAAGTTGCACAAACCATCACAGCTATCGGTGACTTTTTAGTACCGAAACTTGAGGCACTTATCAAGCAGTCACCAAAAATGGCAATTCACAGCTTAAATTTGCTTGAAGAGATCGGAGGCCCAACTGCTTTGACGGCAATTAAAAGCGTCGAAAGCAACGATCAGGAAGTCACCGAGTTAATTAATGAAATCGTAGAGGACTGGGATTATGATTCAGTTAGAGAACTGGATTAAGAATAACTCAAATTCACACACTAACAACCTATCAGTTTAAATTTCAATCATGGCTAAGAAAAAACAATTAAAACGCAAGGTCACTAAGAAGAAAGTTACCAAAAGAAAAGTGACAAAACGACAAACCCGATCTAGATCTACCGACACCAATGTGACCATCACAACAGATACAGGTGTATCTGTAGGAATTGCCTTTGGTAAAGAACTGCAAACATTAGCAATGCGTTGGCGCTACATCCTTTCACGCCGCTCACGCTGGAAGCGCAGTTCACAAGGAAACATGCTTAAACAAGCCTTTGAAGCAATCACACAAATGATACCGGCACAAGAACTCAAACAAGTGTTGCATCGGGCTAATATGGTCGAAGTCAAAGTACCTTACAGCGAGGAAAAACAGGGCTGGGAGGGACGAATCACACCCTGGGAATTCCTCATTAGTGCGGCCGCAGATGGAGTTGAAAACAACAACTCGATAACCGTAACCAGGCATTTAAATTTGTCCCAGAAAAAAGTCCCTGCAGCCAAGCAACTCAAAATTCTCTACGTTCAGTGTTCGCCCGGTGTATTGCACGACTATTATGATTTCTCCACAGAACAAGCCATCTTAAAGCGCGTCGCAAACGAACTGGACATAATAGAATGCATCAACCCGACCAAGGATGAACTTAAAGCAACCATCATTGAACATCAACCAAATGTCATTCACATCGCTGGTATTGATAATCATCAGGCCAAGGACTTACTAAAAGATACCGAAGTTCTGCCGCAAGAGTGGCAGGAAAAAGACCCTAAAGACGGAATCGTTTTGACTTCAAGCACCCCAATGGTCGACTCAGGTTTAGAATCGATTAAAGCAGAAGATCTGGCCCAAATTTTAAATTCGGGAGCTAAGCCAGTAAACCTTGTCACTACAAATGTTTATCATTCTGCATCTAGAATTTGTGCCATGGCGGTTGCCGAAGGCGCCGGTATAGCCATCGGTTTTCAAGACACTATCAATGATGCCCTGGCTGAAGTATTTATCCGTGAATTTTATAACAGCTGGATTGAAAGCAGACAAACACTGCCTTGTTTTAAACAGGCAATTCAAGAAGCGAGAACCGTAGGCTCGCTTTCAGGTACAGGTATTGTTCTATGGAGTTCGCAATCATTGCTTGATACGCCTGATATCAAATCCGATTCTCTGCCGGAAACATCCACAACAACTAAAGCTTTAAGCCTGAAAAATGATGATAACTATGCCGATTGGCTGCAAGTGGATATCCAGATTCGAAAACGGCTAAATTATTCACTCTTGCACAATGACAGTGGCGGTCTATTTGAAAAATTTGAGTTTAGAAAAGATAAAAGCGGAATACTCAGGGATGTAAATGTAGAAGTCACTTTGTACCTGGGCTCAGAAAGCCACCCCTATAATTCACGCTTCACACTGGAAAATTACCTGACGAAAATTGAAGATCAAATCAAAATACCATTAACTTCATCAATAATCCGTACTGTATCTGAACCGCTACGAACCAGTCTGTTTGTTAAAGTGACCATAGGCTCAAAAATCGTTTATCAGCGCACCGACCGAGTGACCTTGCTACCGGCAGATGAATGGAAGGATTCAGAAACTGATCGCGTTTGGTTACCGTCATTTATTTTGCCTCGTGATCCGGCTGTAGATCAGGTGCTTGATCGTGCTCGAAAGCATCTGATGACCTTGGCTGATAATCGTGACACAAGTTTTGACGGTTATCAGGCTCTTGATCCGGACGATACCAAATCAATGGAAAATATAGACCTACAAGTTCGTGCATTGTGGGCAACTATTGTTGGTGATTACGGCATTCGTTACATCAGTCCTCCTCCCAGCTATTCGAAATATGGCCAACGTTTGAGGACACCAACACAAATCGTTGCTAATCGTTATGGCACTTGTATTGACTTGGCTCTGTTATTTGCTGCTTGTCTTGAACAGATCGATATCTATCCGGTTATATTCTTGCTTGAAGGTCATGCATTTAGTGGCTATTGGAGAAACGATGAACGCTATATGAGGTTTATGGAGGCCTCACAGGATGATGTTGCAGATTTAACATTAATGGGATCAACTAACCAGGGCAAGGAAACGTCACCTTGGGTTTTCCCATTCGAAAGTTATCAAGAAATTCTTAATGAGATCGATAAAGGCTATTTAAATCCTCTTGAAACTACTGCAATCACAGAACAAGGCAGTTTCAAAGACGCTATTAAACAAGGTAAAGCTGAATTAAGTGTGCGCAATAATTTTCATGCATTGATTGATCTGAAGCTGGCTCGTTCAGAATTCATCACCCCATTACCTATTATTGATATTTAGATTTTGCTTATAATTTCGGGTATTTAAAAACAATGTTTGATAAAACCAATTGCGGTGTCATCAATACGAGAATAGTTAAACTCGAATGCCGGCACGGCATGCACCCAGTCCACCAGAGATTGTAATCGTTGCTGATCCATAAACCCGCCAAAAACCGACTCGGAGGCACACAGTTTTTCCAACGACTCAAGCGGGCTGAGGGATTTAAACTCAGCAACAGTCGCTTGCGCTTGATAGTGCGGATAAATGATTACACTAACCGTCCAATGCTGTTGCCATTGTTTTTGATTACCTGTTAAAGGCGGAAAATATTTAACCTTGTGTCCGGCATGACGTACTCTGCTGGATAATAACGACTCTGGTTTATTATCTTTAAACAAATCCCAGCTTCCCTGTTTAATACGCTGACATAATGGTACCGGACAAAGTTCTCCATTGCGTTCTATCGGCACAATATCGTCACTCAGAAAAATAAATCCATAATTTTGCAAAAACCTGACCAGGGTCGACTTACCACGCCCCCTTGGCGCCACAAATACAATTGCATTGTTCCGACCGTCTCCAACCGCTGCGGCATGTAACACTGTCAACCAATCGCCGCCTCGATAACACAGATTAGTGACTTCTGCTTGAATTGACTCGATAACCTCATCAATGTCTGAGAGTTGTGTAGGCAGGCTTGCCGAGTGATCTGATTGAATTGAATAATACTGCCCCGTGTTCTGAATGCGAAATGCCAGTTGTGGTGGTTGGGTTTGTGATTGCAAATGAGCAAGAACTGGATGGACCTGAGCAGCCAGATTCGAATCCGAATAGGACACATTGAAATTTGTGCCGGCAATTTGGTAACTATGCACAACATCCTGTTGTTCTTGTTTAAGCTCAAAAAATTGATCAGATCTTATTTTTTCACCCCAGGCCATAATGCCTGCATTATCACGTGCTATATCAAATAACTTCTGCAAACGACAATGCTCTAAAAACAAATTCACGTCATTGAGTGCCTGTTCCAAATTCACGTCATAGGATGCTTTAAATCTGGCAGCAATATCAGGCTCAGAATATCCCTGCCGATATAAATCCCAGATTAATGAAGCTGTTTGATTGAGCAATAACAGCCTACCAGAACCGTAATTTGATAAAAGCAGTTGATCGGCAATGTTGACGCAAGCCACTTGATTAGCGGCAACCTGCTCTTGATTTAAATCTTGATTATCCACGCTAGAATCTTATTACACTTGGGAATAATTTTAATCGCTAGAACCACGCAATAGTTAGCAAATCATACATATTAAGTATGTGCTAAAAAACAGAAACTAATTCAGGATATTACTTGTAATTTTAGTATTGAATTAAAATTCATTTACGAATCGGCCAAAGCGCTCAGGGCGGCTGACCTGCCTGCCCGTCGTCCAAATACTGCTCCCGATGTTAACCCCGAACCTCCTGGATAGCCGTTATAAAATACGCCTCCAACCAGCTCACCGCATGCATAGAGCCCTGAAATTGGAGTATCGTCTTCTCGCAAGACACAACCTGCCTCATCAATTTTCAAGCCACCGTAGGTAAAGGTTATTCCTGCTGTAACCGGATAAGCTTTGAATGGTGGCGTATTAATTTTTTGTGCCCAATTGGATTTAGGTATTGTTAGATTCGCTGTTGATTTACCGTCTTTTTTAGTTGGGTCAAATGTCACAGCTTCATCTACAGCATCATTGAATTCTTGCAGCGTTGAATAGGCCGATGATTTATCTCTTACTCCATCGAGTTTCTCAATTAACGTTTCCAGTGTATCAGCTTGCACAAAACTGGCATCTTCAAATTGGTATTCACTGTAAAGCAAGTGATCGACTTTTGAATCAAAGATCTGCCAGGCAACTTGATCAGGCTGCATTAAAATTTCGCGACCAAACTGAGCATATGTATAATTACGGAAATCCTTGCCTTCATCGACAAACCGTTTGCCATTTGTATTGATCATTATTCCAAGAAAATAACAAATTTTACGATAGTGTTTGCGTTCTTTATGTGGCAAGTCCAGATTACCAAATTCTTGCATGTGCAAATCCATCGGTGTTGCGTGACAACCCTGATAATAACCATATTTCTGCGCACCAAGCTTGAAAGCCATCTCTAGTCCATCGCCAGTATTATGTGGTGTCCCTCTCACCCTAGCGTTTCCCCATCGTTCACCCAAATACTTTTTTCGCAATTCTCTATTCGATTCAAAGCCACCGCATCCAAGCACCACTGAACTAGCATGAAGAACCAGACTGTCTCCACGGGATTTTTTGGCAATGACGCCGGTCACTTGGTTTTGCTCATAAACAAGATCAACTACAGCTGTGTTGTAAACCATTAATCCACCCAATTTTAAGAAACGTTTAAGTTCAGCTTCAACAAGACCGACACCTTCATTTTCAGCAGCAAGTGTTAACCCACCCCAGAATACCGATTTGCCATTTTTTTCAAAGGATTGTCTTGAGTAAATCGGTTCAAATTTAATACCGTGCGAAGCCAACCATAGCAGTGTCGAATAAGACTGATTAATTAGTACATTCTGTTCACTTGATAAGGAGCGGCCATCATTGAATTTCAGTAAATCTGATTCAAATTGCTTTACATCGTATTTACCGAAGTCTGTCAGGGCTAATCGTGGGTCATCAGGACTTTTTAATAATGGTGTTAAATCATCATTACCCTGATAGACAAAACGCATGGCACCCGCAGTGTATTTACTGTTGCCACCGGCAAGTTCTTCATCACCTTTTTCAAGGATCACAACTTTAGCTCCGGATTCACAAGCCGCAATTGCAGCACACAAAGCCGCATTACCAGAACCGACAACAATTACATCAACAGGTATTTGGCATAACTCAGAATTGAGTTCAGAATAACTGGACATCTTGTAATCGCTACCTATTAATCCAATAACTGGCTGGGCACATAGAGCATGCCTTGCATGATTTTTCTGGCAGTACGAATCACTCCTGCTTTGATAAAGTGATCATTTTCATAGCTAAGTTGAACATCAATTGTTCCCAGTGGATGTTCTATGATTACTTTTTGTGAAGCATAAGCGTGCCCCTGGACAATTTGATTGGCTATGGTTCCAGGTTCGGCCAGTGCCGTTGCCACTCCGATTGCACCTGTCACTGCATGGGTAGGATGGCAATTTTGAGGTACAAAATAACGACTGGTTATGGTGCCACCCAATCTAGGAGGCGAGACAATAGCCATCTTGGGTACAACACTGCCACGGGCATCACCTAGACCCATTTGCTCAGAAGCGACAAGTCGTACTTGTTCCATTCGCTTTATCAACTCAGCATCATTTAATTCTGCCTGGCTTTCAGCACCAGTGATGCCGAGTTCAGCGGCATTAAACAATACCATTGGAACAGCCACATCAATCAATGTCACATTTAAATCATTTATATTGTCTTGCCTGTTGCCGGTCGGAAACATTTTCCCAGTCTTGGAACCAACAACATCAAGAAAATTCATCACAACCGGAGCAGAACGACCAACCACACCATCTATCATCGTTTCACCTAGATATGCACAGGACTTGTCCGGAGTTTGCACTACCGTTTCGATTAGACTGTCTGTATTAACATTACGGACAATCATTTTTGTCTTCCCAAGTTCCGGTGTAACTAATCCCATTTCTAATGCCGCATAACCTACAGCTGAAAGTATGTTTCCGCATGAAGGTGCGGTATCGACATGTTCACGCTCTAGTGAAACCTGGGCAAATAGATAATCAACGTCGACTCCGACCTGATCAGATTTAGATAAAATTGCTGTTTTTGATGTTACAGGGGTACCGCCGCCTATTCCATTAAGTTGCGAAGCATCAATTTCAGAGCCAATACCATCTGTCGTTCCCATAGCTGCTAATAGAATTTTATCGCGTCGCTCAGGTTCACTGGGTAGATCCTTGGCATTCCAATACGGACCGCAACTGGTACCGCCACGCATGAACAAAGCGGGAATTCCTATCAGGTCTGACATCCAAAAATAACCTGGGCCATCATAATTAATGAGCCATCAGTACCGGCAGATTAGCGGATGATAAGACATATTGAGTGACGCTGCCGGTAAACATTTCTCGAACCTGTCTTCCGCTATAGGCACCTAAAACAAGTAAATCTGCAGCTCGCGACATGGCCTCTGAAAATAGCGCTTCACCGACTGAAGCAGATCCAGCATCCATGACCACAAGCTCAGCAGTAAGCCCATGCCAGGCCAGATAATCACTGAGTTCACTTGCATCGGGCGAATTACCCATGCGTTCAGAGGTGGTCAGAACAGTAATTTCTTTAGCTGCCTGAAGCATGCCCATTGACTTATCAACTGCATTAGCCACCTCAGCACTTCCATTCCATCCGATAACTATACGATCAGCCTTAAATGTTTCTTGCTCTCTGGGCATTAATAACACCGGACGGCCCGTTAACGTAGTCACCGATTCAATTAATGATGATGGGCCTGGCACAGAAGGCCGTGCCGCAACGATTAGATCAGCGACTCGGCCTTGCTGGGCACAGATCTGACTTCTCAGTCCATCGATATGATGCCATTTTGCAGAAGCCGGCTGATTGGGTTGCGAGTCATCTATTGTACTCACCGATTGTTCCTGACACAGTTTAGTAAATAACTTTTTTAGATCTGAGGCCAGGTTTTCAGCATGCTGATCTGCTGTTTGAGTCAAACTATCCATAGTCTCTTTTGACAAGCCAAAAATACTTTGTGGAATAGTCTGTCTGGGGCTGACATAAGTAAACAATACATCAAGATGAGCCTGATAATGCTTGGCTACGGCTAATGCTCCCTTTAATCTTTGTTCGGCCTGCCCTGCTACACCTAACGGCATAATAATTCGTTTAACAGCATTCATGATTCATACCTCACTAACCGATCGGCCACGGTAGTTCTGTTAAGTTCTGTAATATGCCACGGGGAAAATCCAATACCATGACGCGTGACATAATCATCAGGAAAGCCATGGCACAGGCAGTTAAAATCACAGTGCGTAGCCAGGATGCTTTTGCCTTAATACGAAGAAAGGCGATAAAAAATACTAATAAGGCAAGAATAAAACCGAAGAAATAAACACCCAGTAAAAAAGCACCTAACCAGTATAGATAATGCGGCAGACTCACCAGACCTGCTTGCCCTACATGCGAACCTTGCACCTCGTAATCATAATTGGCGGGGTCATCGGCATTACCGTAAGTTAATTTGTACAGCATAAATGCAGTCAAGATAAGCATGACGATAGCTACACCACCGGTAAACATTCCGCCCAGAAATGATTGTTTGAAGGCATCATATAGACCATACAAGAAAACAATGAATAAAAACCCGGCGAACCATACCTGAGGCCTTCGGTTGGTCGGGCGTGTATCTTTCAGTGCCTGATCTTCTTCCTGGCTGCCGAATTTTATGCCCATAATGATAGAAATTAATGTTAGCGCAGCGATGATTAGCACGCCGGTTCTAAGCAGGAAACCCCACTCATAAAACTGTAGCGCTTGGTAAAGGTAGGTTTCCATTTGGCCTGCCAATACAAAACCGATCAAAAAAGCAGGCCTGGGCCAATCAAAACGTTTCATTACAATGCCCAAAAGACCGATAGCAAAAAGTGCGAAAAGATCACCAATACTGCGAGTTGCCTGGAAGGCCGCAAAACAAATGACCATAATCATAAAAGGCGCCATCAAGTTGTAGGGAATAGTGGTGATTTTGGCCACATGCTTGGAAATCAATAAGCAAGTACCTGCGCCGATTATATTAGCCAGCGCCAACGACCAAATGATCGTATAGGTCAAAGATAATTGGTCTTCTACCAGCGAAGGTCCGGGCTCAATACCTATCAGCACCATCCCGCCCAGAAATACTGCCATACTCCCTGATCCCGGCACACCGAACAGTAATGTTGGAATCAATCCACCACCCTCTTTGGCATTATTGGCAGATTCAGGTGCGATGACTCCACGTACATCACCTTTACCAAACTGTGACTTGTCTTTAGAAGTTTGCACCACATGACCATAGGCAATCCAGTCAACCACACTGCCGCCCAAACCTGGCAAGGCCCCGATCATACTGCCCACGCCCGCACAACGGATTACCAACCATTTATTCTTGATGGTATCCTTAATGCCGTCAAACCAGCCTTTGCCCAATGTTTCACTGCCTGCAATCGATCGATTCTGCCGTAACAGATCAACAATTTCAGGCAGTGCAAAAATCCCTAAACCCACAACGACTAACGGAATACCATCAGTCAAATAACTCAAATTAAAATCCATGCGGTACTCACCGGTTGCAGGCGCTCCCCCGACACCACCTAAAAGCAAACCGACTCCACAGGAAATTAACCCCTTAAGCACACTATTGCCTGCCATTACACCCACCATGCTCAGGCCCAGAATGGTCAGCATAAATAACTCTGCAGATGTGAATAACAAAATAACCGGACGAGCAACCAGAACAAACAATGTCAGGATTAAGGCCCCCAATAATCCACCCAAAAGTGAAGCTGAGAACGCTGCACCTAATGCCCTGGCTGCCTCACCTTTCTTGGCTAAGGGAAATCCATCTAGCACCGTTGCCTGTGAAGCGCTTGATCCTGGAATTCCCATTAACACTGATGTAAACGTATCAGACGTAGGGATAACGACTACCAGTCCGATTAGCATTGCCAATGCCGATGTTGGGTCCATTCCGTATAGAAAAGGCAGCAACAAAGAAAGCCCGACGATACCTCCCAGTCCAGGGAAAATGCCGACTGTCAAACCGAGGAAAACCCCACCAATCAGATACAACAAGTGAATGCCACTTGTTACATTAACCAGCGCCTCTAGAGCTGCTTCTAACATTTCATCTCCTGTGTTTTCATTCTGGATAGTTCAAAGTAATATTCAGTCCTAGGTATCAATCCTGAAATCCTGAATAAAAAACTACCTGTCAAAATTTCACGTTATATCTTTCTGTTAACCAGGTGCGCACCCATTCAACAGCTTGAGAGTCAACGTTAATCGCTAGATCAACAAGGCCATCAGCGGCATCACCTACAGCCTGCGGATATTCTCCTAGTGCAGCCTGCGAGGTATTTTTGAATTCATCGGATTCGACTACGGCAGCCGCCGCATCGCGCCAAGCTTGAACAATATCATCGGGTGTATCGTTCGGCAGGAAAATCATTTTCTGAGCTGCAAAACCAGCAGCATAAAATGCCTTCCAGGCATTGAACCACTCCCCTGACGGCGCTTCACCGTGGACAGTTTCATATAATTCAGCAAAATGGGGTAAATCCGGGAAAGTAGGGTCACGAACTAAATTCCCATCGGCATCTAAAGCGCCCCAGCTCATCAACGGTGTTGCTTTTCCGGCTTCGACTAGCGGAGTCACTTTCTTCAGAAAACTCGACGAAGTCTGATAGTCAATATTGGTTTCTCCTCTTTCGAATGCCAAACGCCCTGCTCCACGTCCTTTCATACCAAACACTGCTTTGACATTCAGTCCTAATTTTTCGAACGCCAGTAATGGGATCAAATCCAGTGAGGTTGCACCCTGGCTACCATATACGAGCTTCTCACTTTTAAGTTTTGCAATATCAGTGCCTAAATCAGGGTTAATATATGCAACGCCTCCTGTAGGAGTGGCTAGAACAACTTTCCAGTCTTTGTACTCATAATTTGCTCTTTTATCCCCCAACAAATAAGGAAATTGTGTCGAACCGGATGTTCCTAATAAAGTTAGGCCATTTGGTTTCGCCCGTGACTGGAATTGATTTGCACCTGTTGTTGAACCTCCGCCCGGAACATTTTTTACTGCAATAACCGGTTCCCCAGGAAGGTTTTTGGCAAGCATTGGGGCATAGTACCTTGCCCAAGTATCTGAACCCCCGCCTTCCTTAAATGGGATGATCCATTCAATACGTTTGTTTGAAAAATCAGCCGCAATAGCATTTGCAGACAAGACAAAAGCACAAATTACGGCAAACGATGAAATTAAGAAATTATAATAACTTCGATTAGTATTCATATTTACTCCCTGTGGTTAATTGTTCAGTTACAATGAGTTATTAAAAATATTAACCTATAAATCTTTCAATAAGCTTTCATTAACAAGGAAGACATAGTGCGACTACTACTGATAGAAGATGACAAAGATTTAGTCAGCAGCTTGAAACGTGCCCTAGAAAAAGAGGACTATGCAGTAGATTATGTATCCGATGGTATTGTTGCAGATCGCCTGCTGCGTACTGAAAAATTTGATCTTATCGTGTTAGACCTAAGCCTTCCCAGAAGGAGCGGGCTTGAAATCTTGCGCCGATTTCGAAGTCGAGGAAACCAAACACCTATTTTGATTTTAAGCGCACACACCGAACTGGATGATCGAATTGAAGGCCTCGATCTAGGCGCAGATGATTATTTGAACAAACCGTTCGAACTATCTGAACTGGAGGCAAGGCTAAGGGCATTATTGCGCCGCAGCCAGGGCAATTCTGCCCCTGTAACTAAACTCGGCAAACTCGAGTATGACTCGAATAGCAGGAGAATTTTTATCTCAAACCAAGAACTAACACTACCTCGCCGTGAACTCTGCCTATTTGAAATATTGCTAAATAAACAAGATCGCGTAGTCAGCAAAGAGAGTATCATGGACCAGTTATATAACCTGGATGAGATTGTAGGTTTAAACGCAGTCGAAATTTATATTCATCGTTTAAGAAAAAAACTAGCCAACACAGGCATTAATATACGCACTGTAAGAGGATTGGGTTATTTACTTGAATATTCTGACTAAGATCAAACTGGATTCTCTTTCTATTCGCCAAAGATTATTGATCTGGCTGCTGCTGCCGTTACTTATACTTTCCTCTCTGCTAATAAATCAGGCTTACCTGAATGCAAAGAATACAGTTGAACAAGTTTATGACAAAACCCTATTGGCATTGGCATTATCAATTATTGAAAATGTGGTGGCTAATCAAGGTGATCTGCTCTCAGACGCGACCCTGGAATTCATTGATGATGTCAGTAAAGATCAAATTTTTTATAAAGTGTCGGGTCCGGACAATGCCTATATTACAGGGTTCGAGGACTTGCCGACCATACCTCAGTCACAAACTCAAAAACAAGGCAATTTAAACTACTACAATGCAATCTACTCCGGTCGTCCTGTGCGGATGGTTTTCTTGAAGAGAAATTTCAACACAGGAATTTTATCCGGTGAGGCAGTTATCCAGGTCGCAATGACCCGCCTTGATCGAGACAAGCTGATTCAGGAAATGATGAACGATGCAGCATTGCGCTTGTTATTATTGATCCTTGTTGCTGTGATTACTATATGGTTCGCTGTTCACAACGCATTAAAACCTTTGACAGCAATCCAAAGGGAAATTTCATCACGTTCGGATGAGGACCTGGAGCCGATTGAATCGCCGGCACCAAGTGAAATCCAGCCCGTCATCAATGAAATGAACAAATTACTCAAACGATTAAATGCAAGTATTAACGCATTACGCAGATTTATTGGCGATGCTTCACACCAATTACGCACTCCGCTTGCCGCTCTACAAACCCAAATAGAACTCGCGATGCGTGAAACAGAGCCGGAAACGTTTAGAGATGCCATATCCAATGTTCAAAAAAATACCTATCGAACCAGCCGACTGGCTAATCAGTTGTTGAGTCAGGCACGCACGAATGAGATTAAAAAGTCCGAATTTTGCATTAAGGAACTGGCCGAAAAAATCACCAGAGAGTTTGTGCCAGCAGCATTGGAAAAAAACATCGACCTGGGATTTGAAGGATCTAGTGAGTTGAGCATAAGAGCCGATAAACTTCTAATCAGTGAGGTGCTGAAAAACTTAATCGATAACGCTATTGGTTATAGCCCTGCTGATACTGCAATTACGGTTCGAGTTTATTCACATGGAAATGAGGTAATCATCGAAGTTGAGGATCAGGGCGAGGGCATACCAGAATCTGAGCTTGATCAGGTTTTTGAACGCTTTTATCGTTTATCAGGCACCCAGGTTGATGGCTGTGGCTTAGGCTTAGCAATAGTCAAAGACATCGTTGAGAGTCATTCCGGTCAAATAGATTTAATTAACCGAGACGGTCAAAAAGGACTGATCGTTAGAGTTAGTTTGCCAGTCAGATAATTCGAACTTTTCAGTTAGCGAATCAATAACTAAAGCTGAAAGCTTAATGAAAGCTAAGTGCTTTATGCTTTAAATTGATTTTCTATGAGTATGGAGAGGTCGTTATGAAAGGCAACATTTTTCGAATTTTTTCTTATTTAGTTGGCACTGCACTGCTTCTGGGTGTGCAGCACTCGTTTGCCGAGGACACAAAATTAGGCGGGCACGAGATACAAACAAAATTGCGTCTCATACACTTTGACAGGGATTTTGAGGACGATGAAGACGATAGAGATCAAACAGGTCTTGGACTTGAAGTCAATTATAAATCGCCACAACTATGGGATATTGTCGGATTAGGTTTGTCTGGTTATGTCGTAGAGGACATAAGTGATGGAGGTGATGTCCGTGAAGATGTATTAACGCTGGATGACGGTGAACTGGATGGTTTTGCACTACTGGGGCAAGCATATCTCAACTTTACACCCACTGATAATTTTTCCATTAAATTGGGCCGTATGAAACACAAATCGATGTTTTTGAACAGTTCATCCTCACGAGCAGTTCCAAATACATTTCAGGGAGTCAGCGCTAAATTTAATGCGACTGATAATTTATCACTACATGCATCGATATATGACAAATGGTCGCGTCGGGCTCGTGACAATTTCGAAGGGTTTAGCACGGATCAATCTGAGCAAGGCGATATTGACTACGTCGGTGTAATCGGTGCCAAATATAAAGTTAATGATAACTTTAAACTAGAAGCCGAATATTTAGAATCAAAGGATTTTCTTAATAAGTTTGGAGTTCGCGGGACATATTTACAAGAACTGTCATCGTCCAGTTTAACTTATACACTTGGGGTCTTTACATCATCTGATGATGGTGATTTATTTGTTACACGTTCGGAAAGCGGTGATCTTGACGACGAAGATGTTCCAGGAAGTGAGGCGGGAGTTACTGAAAGTGAGAATGACGGGCTCGGTGGTTATTTAGATATTACTTGGAAAAAAGATAATCTCAAACTCTCAGCTGCCATAGCTAAAATAGATGAAATCTGGCTTGAAGATAATTTTTCCGGCGATCATGGACGCAATCCTTTTCCCACCCGTTCTACAGTGGGCCCCGACCTGACTAACACAAACGAAACAGCTTACCGCCTCAAGCTAGACTATGACTGGAAGGAGTACATACCGGGTTTAAAAACATCGTTTGCAATCGGCTTTGGTGAAGATGCTGAAAACTCTGTTGATTCATCCCTCGGTACTGCAGATGAAGATTGGCGTGAAGTCAGAATAGACTATAAAATTCCTGCACTAAAAGGTTTAAAGTTTAGAGGCATTTGGCATGACTATAATTCTGACGAAACCGGGTCTGTCGATGGAGTAAAACAAGACGAGACCGATATAAGATTATATTTGGATTATGTTTATACATTTAAGTAAAACTATCAAAGAGAGAGTCTCTTAAACAAACACCTAATGAACACATAAAAGAGGTGCGAATATGCACCTCTTTTTAATACTAAAGTTACGGACACCGAATTCTCTAGACAGATTATAAATTACTTCAGCACTTGAATATCGTCAGTTTAATATCGTTACTGATTACATTAGTAATTGCATGTTTAGGCGGTTTTACTTTTCAGCGTTTAAATTTCCCTGCCCCATTTCTTTTAGGCAGTCTGTTTGTTACATTATTTTGGGGATATTTAACTAAATCAAAACAGTTTAAGCCAGAAATCCCACGCTGGTTTCAACTATCTGTTTTAGTCTGCATGAGTGTTTTGATTGGCGCTACGTTTAGCCCATCGATTATTGACACTATCTCAAGATGGTATATCACCATTTTTAGCATGATAACGGTCACACTAATATCAACCTTTGCCGGATATGCATACTTAACAAAAATGCGAGATTATGACCATAACCTTGCAATCCTTTGCAGTTTACCAGGTGGGCAAGCTGAAATTGTTGCGACCAGCATGGGGCTTGTAGACAAAGATTACGTCGTCGCTTTTTGCCACTTAATAAGAGTAACCCTGGTTTTCTGTTTAACACCATTAATACTCGCCTTTGTTAAAGGAGAACAAGGTGTAATTGAGTCCAATATTGCTTTAAACAATTTATCTAGTTTATTCAATTTGCCGATACAAACCATTGTTCAGCTGGTTTTTGTTGCAATCATCGGTTACGGGCTGGCACAATTAATAAAGCTCCCTATGCCTCATTTATTAGGACCTATGATTCTAAGTGGAGGATTGCATCTATACGGTTCGATTGATATTCCAAGAATTAGTGAACTCGTGATACTAGCCCAAATAACTATTGCCAGTGCAATAGGCGCACGCCTGTCACAGGTTAAATTCAGCAAACTGTCAAATTATCTAGGCGATGCTTTAATAAGTTCAATTCTAACCATTTCAATTTTCTGTATCGCAGCATTGCTACTGGCGCATTTAGGCTACGGAGAATTTATTCAAATGCTGCTGGCTTTTATTCCAGGTGGACTTTATGAAGTGAGTCTTTTAGCTTTAATATTCGGCTATGATTTAGCATTTGTTGCTTTTCATCACTCTATCCGTTTTATTCTCATTTTTATATTACTACCGTTAGTGATCAAAAAAACATAATCACAAGCTATCAGGCTTGCTAGATGTTTAGTTTGAATTACTCTCAATGCCACTTCGGAATAAATTACGGTTTATATAATCAAGCCTATAGAAATATTTGATGATTTTTCTTTAATGCATACCCTTAGCTGTTACTGCTGTACTGGATTTCATTAGCTTTTTATCAGCAAGAGGCGCGTTGGTTGGCCAATCAGCTATCATATAGGCTATAAAAAATTTGGTTGAGAGAACTATATGTTTACGATGGGCGTAGCACAAACGAGCCAAATAGAAGGTAACGCACTGTATCGTGTTTTCAGGAACATCTGGCCTGAGCTTAACGCTTAGCCGTGTTTTTCAAATGCATTTTTAGCTTGTCTGGCCAGTGTTTCTATCCGGTCCCAATGTCCGCAGTTAACCAATTTTTTGGGTGCAACCCAGGACCCGCCAACGCAAATGACATTGTCCAGCTCAAAATAGGAAGGCGCATTGTCGATAGTAATGCCGCCGGTAGGACAAAATCTTATGCCCGGCAACGGCCCTGCAAATGAAGTCAGCGCGTTGACACCACCAGCACTCTCTGCCGGAAAAAATTTCATAAAAGAATAACCCCTTTCATTTACTTTCATCGCTTCTGAAACCGTAGCCACACCAGGAATTAAAGAAAACTGTTGTTCGATGGCGGAGTCCAGCAATGCTGATGTTGTCCCGGGCGTTACACCAAAAACAGCACCGGCCTGTTTTACGAACTCAATATCTTCAGGTTTCAGAATTGTTCCAGCCCCGACAACGACATCATCAAGTTGAGAAATTTCATGGATGGCTTGTAAAGCATTAGCCGTACGTAGTGTGACTTCCAATACATTCAGACCGCCACGCATCAATGCTTGAGCAAGCGGCACTGCACTACTCACCTCGTCAATCACTAATACCGGTATTAATTTAGCATAGCTGCAAATTTCTAATATATGCTGGTTATCGATCATTGATTTTATTCGTAAGTTGAATGTTAAAACGATGAGTCACTTAGACAAGATGCACCGCTTGAGGCACTTGAGACGGATTGTCTGAACAAATGAAATAATTCCCGACCATTACCGTATTCATTACCGCTTAAATCAGTCGTTGTATTTTCACGAGTCCGCCAGTTAGTATCTGATTTTAATTCCAGTAGGCCATTATTTGCATCAATTCGTATAATGTCACCATCACGGATTTTTGCAATAGCACCACCTTTAGCCGCTTCGGGACTAACGTGAATGGCAGCCGGTATTTTACCGCTTGCACCTGACATACGCCCGTCGGTTAACAGGGCCACTTTATAACCGCGTTCCTGTAATATTGACAGAATTGGTGTCAGACCATGCAACTCCGGCATCCCGTTCGCGCATGGACCCTGAAAACGAACCACACATACAAAATCGCGTCCCAGTTTGCCGTTTGCGAAAGCCTGTTTGACCGATTCCTGATCATGAAAGACCATTGCCGGCGCTTCGATCACATGACGATCTTGCGGCACCGCAGATGTTTTGATGACGGCTTCGCCGATGTTACCGTTCAAACTGACAAGCCCACCTGTTTTCTGAAACGGAGAGGTCACCGTTTTGAGTATCTCACTGTCATGAATTTGAGGGAATTCTTTTTGCCATTGCAGTTTTTTCGATGAATCAAGTTTGGCTTCATAAAAATATTGTTCAAGCCCTCGACCCATCACTGTCATCACGTCCTCATGTAATAAGCCAGCATTGCAAAGCTCGTAAATTAAGTACTGCAAGCCTCCCGCAGCATGAAAATGGTTGACATCAGCTTTACCGTTTGGATATACCCTGGCAATTAGCGGTGTTACCGCGGAAAGATCAGAAAAATCATCTGATGTGATTTTAATGCCGGCCGCGTCGGCCATTGCAGTCATGTGTAATACCAGATTGGTGGAACCACCGGTTGCATGTAATCCCACAATGCCATTAACAAAAGTTTTAATGCTCAATACTTCTGCCGCCGCAATATAATTATTACCCAGTGCAGTGATTTTCAGCGCCTGAACGGCTCCGGCCTTGGTGTAAGCATCACGAAGCTCGGTATTGGGATTAACAAAAGAAGCACCTGGCAAATGTAATCCCATCACTTCCATTAGCATTTGATTGGAATTTGCAGTTCCATAAAAAGTACATGTTCCCGGGCCATGATAGGATTTCATTTCTGATTCAAGCAAGGCCGCTCTGTCTATCTCACCGTTGGCATATTTCTTTCTGGCTTCGGCTTTTTCATCATTGGAGATACCCGAAACCATTGGACCTGCTGGTAAAAACACAGCCGGCACATGACCAAAGGTTGCCGCCGCAATCACTAGTCCGGGGATAATCTTGTCACAAACCCCTAAATAGACACTGGCATCAAAGCAATTATGGGACATTGCTACGCCCGCTGCCATAGCAATGATATCCCTTGAAAACAGCGATAATTCCATACCAGGCTGACCCTGAGTGACACCGTCACACATTGCCGGTACACCACCGGCAACCTGCGCTGTCGCACCTGCCTCACGCGCCGCCTGTTTGATTACATCTGGAAAATCCTTAAATGGCTGATGTGCCGAAAGCATGTCGTTATAGGCGGTAATAATCCCCAAGTTTGGCACCCGATCGGTGATCAACCTGGATTTTTCAGTACTATCTGCACTGGCATAGGCATGTGCCATGTTGGAACATGACAAATGGGCCCGCGCCACGCCTTTTTCTCGGGCTGAGATAACACGTTTCATATAGTCGGATCGTGTTTTCTCTGAGCGCTTCTCGATTCTTTGCGTAACGGTTTGTAATATTTTGTTCACTTGCATGATTAGTGTCCTCGGGCTTTATAAGGTGTATCCAACAATGCTGTGTCTTTTGTAGTATCTTGCGATCTAATATTAGTCGGCATAGTGTATTTCCAGGGCGTCATTGCCCAGTATTGCCCTCACAGGCATCTGTTCAGTACTGCCTGGCTGTCTAGCTCTTCTTAATGTTTCAAGTTTGGCGGGACCACAAATCAGCAGATGCAGATGTGTAGCACTGAGTAATTTAGCCAGAGTCAGGGTAATTCTTGGCTCACCCGCGCCGGAGGCGTTGATTGCCATGACCTGTATATTCGAGCGCCTATCCAGTGCTGAGGGCAACTGCTCAGCCCCTGGAAATAATGAGGCAATATGTGCATCCTCACCCATGCCCAATACGCACACATCAGGATTAGCCTTGAACTCGTTCAGACGAGCTTCAAGTGCATCCACGGCATGCTCCGGTGACCGGTCAGCCACGTAGAGCGGCACAATTGTTATCTCTGACGCCCGATTGATTTTAAGATTCTTATGAAGAAAACGGTCATTTGAGCGAGGGTGAGTTGAACCCACCCAACGTTCATCAGTAGGAATGACGATCACACTGGACCAATCAATATCCAAATTGGAAAGTTTGTTTAAAAATAGTTCCGGCGTAGATCCACCGGCAACAACCAGTAATGCACATCCTTTTTTCGTTATCGCGCCTGCCAGTTGCTCGGCGACCAGTTCTGCCAGCCGGTTAGCCTGCTCGACCCTGTCAGTATATTGATTCATACAATTACATCCCGCCAGCGCCGGTGATCACGGGCAATTAATTCGACCGCGCCGGTCGGACCTGAACTGTAAGAATCATAGCTTTCAGGTGCGGTACCGGAATTTCTCCAGGCCTGTATAATGGGATCAATCCATTGCCATGCTGCTTCAACCTCATCATCGCGCATGAACAGGGTTTGATTTCCGCGTATCACGTCCATAATCAGGCGTTCATAAGCATCGGGCATACGCCAGTCATCACCTGAATTATCAGCGAATGTCATATCCAGTGGCGTTTCTCTTGTGCGAAAACCACCTGGCCCTGGATCTTTGGTGGTAATGGATAAATTCAGTCCCTCATCTGGCTGTAGCCGAATCACCAATATGTTGGGCCAAATCGGTGTGTCTATCTGACCAAAGATCGAGTGTGGTGTCGATCTGAATGTAATCACGATTTCTGCCATTTGTGATCGCAGCCGTTTTCCCGTACGCAGGTAAAATGGTGTCCCCGCCCAACGCCAAGAGTTAATCTTTACTTTTAACGCAACATAAGTCTCAGTCTGACTGCCTTGGTTGTGGCACTCTTCCAAATACCCAGGTTTATCTGGTGCACCCAGGTATTGTCCACGGACTGTATTTCTCAGCGCCTGTTCTCCCATCAATGGCTGCAATGCACGCAACACCTTGAGCTTTTCATCACGCATAGCATCAGCATCAAATTTATACGGGGGCTCCATCGCGGTTAAACACAATAATTGCAGCAGATGATTTTGTACCATATCGCGCATGGCACCGATGTTGTCATAATATTCACCGCGGCCTTCAACACCTAGGGATTCTGCTGCGGTTATTTGTATATGATCAATGTGATTGCTGTTCCAAAGAGGTTCGAACAGTTTGTTAGCAAACCGCAGCGCCATTAAATTCTGAACCGTCTCTTTGCCCAGATAATGATCGATCCTGTAAATGGCTTCTTCTTTGTAGACGTTGCCTATTTGATACTGAAGTTTTTTAGCGCTAGCCAAATCATGACCAAACGGTTTTTCTACGACCAGCCTGGAATTTTCAGCAAGATTTAGGCGCCCCAGCTGCTCAACAATTGGGGCAAATAAACCGGGCGCCACCGAAAGATAGAATGCCTGAACTGTATTGGGTGCATTTTTCAATAGCGACTGCAGCGTGTCCCAGTCTTCATCACTGTTTACATCGTTTTTAATGTAGTGAATACAGGAAATGAAATGATTTACCTGCTCTGAATCAAAATCTTTTTCTGATACTGTTTGCTTTAATGCTTCAAGGGACTGATTTCTAAATTGCTCGTTGGTCAGTTCGGAGCGTGCCAGACCGATGATTCTTGAATTTTTTGGAATCTGGCCATCAATGAAACGATAATAAAGCACCGGAATCAACTTTCGGCGGGCCAGATCACCAGTAATACCAAATATCACTAAATCAAACGGGTCTACCGGAATTATCTTTGAAGTCATCATTTAATTTCCATCAACATCGTAATCTTTCTATCTGTTTATGATGGCCACTCATCCTGCGCTGGGCAGTAATAAATGACAGTTATTTTCATATTGATCATTTTATATTTAGTTTTATAAGTAACTATATGCAGCAGAATCTCCTTGCCAAAATCATGACTGGAATCAGTGTTTACATGATCATCCAACACAATTTCACACAATAATTTTTCGGCATTTTTTCTTTATGTATATTAATCATTGCCTGATAGCTCATCGGTAAATATGGCCAGCCGGCAATATCAGGGTTATTTTAGTGTTCCTTCTCTGATTAATTATTGTCTGGCGAACACTCACTTATTATTGAATCTACCTCCTCTAATGTGGGCAGATCAGCTCCGCGGCGTGTACAGGTCAGGGCAGCAGCCATAGCGCCATAATTGAGCATTGATTCTAATCGGGATTGATCGATCGAAGTGACGGCTTGTTTAGGATTATCATACTGCAGTAGACATTTGAGTAGCGCAGCCTGAAAAGTATCACCAGCACCAACTGTATCTACCACATTGAAACTCGGTGGTGTAATGCTCAACTCAAAACCACTGTCACTCCAGGCTCTAATGTGTTTGTCACCATCTGTAAGAATGACCAGTTTCACTCCATAATCAAACCACTGCTGTACTTTTTTAGCTGGATTTTCTTCGGCATATAACAAATCGTAGTCTTCCCTGCTTATTTTTATGATGTCAGCACAACTGGCGAAACGTTTAACTCCGGCACGCCAGACATTCAGATTTGGCTCGATGGTTAAGCGGATGTTTGGGTCATAGGAGATGAAATTATCCTTCTGCTTACTGGCCAGTTTGGCAAATGCTTTTGCAACTGGTCTGACAACGGTTGAATAAGAACCAAAATGCAACCCCTTGACTTCACTGCCAATCATCGGCAGATGTTTATATTTGACACCACAGTCTGCGGAACCAACACCATAAAATGAATAAGAAGGCGAACCCGATGCATCTAATCCAACAAGACTGAGCGTCGTGCGCCTTCCATTTCGTATAAGGTACCGAGTAGACACACCTTCACGAACCAACACCGAAGTCAATTTTTCGCCCAGCATATCTTTTGAAATGCCTGTTAATAACGCAGAATGTACTTTAAGACGCGAAAGCCCAATGGCCACATTAAAGGGAGAACCACCTGCCCTGGCATCAAGTTTTATACTACTGATCTTATTCGAATCTTCAGGAAAAATATCAAATAAGGCTTCGCCACAGACTAAAAACATAAATCTCTTTTCATAAAGTTGTTAAAGTAGAGTTAAATCACAATAACACCCTCAAGTGAACTCAGCTGTTGTGGTTTCTTCAAGGGTAAACATATTTCAGCTGGATTAACTTCCCTTAAATCTCAATCACACCTCCTAAAGTAAAAAATAAACCATCATTGCATGGTAATTCATGCATCATTAAACGCGTGTTTTTTGCATAAATTCTTATTAACGAAGTAGCTAAATTCAATCACTAATATTTCAGATTGTCAATTAATAATTCATAATTAATTATTAAAAAAAGATTATACTTGCTTACCAACTTTTGACGATTTCAGAGGGCTTATATGTCATAGGATATTAATATAGAATGCGTGACCAAATAAATGGTATAAGGTTAACCTTTAAAAGTTAAACTACAATTAACTCACAAAGTACTTGCTATATTCATTTCAGCTAACATGGCAGAACAACATCTAATTAACGGATAACATGACATCGCGTGGTACCAATATCGTAGGTGTACGGGCCTACAATGACAGACTTGTGCTCACAATCATTCGTGAAAGCGGGAAAATTCCAAAAATAGAAATAGCTCGAAAGACAGGCCTTTCAGCTACAGCTGTTTCAGCAATTGTTAAGAAACTTGAAAAAAACAAGCTGGTCAAACGGGAAAAACTTGAGCGTGGACGAGTTGGGCAACCATCAATGCCTTTTTCTATAAATCCCAAGGGTGCTTACTCTTTGGGTTTGAAAATCGGACGCCGTAGTAGCGAGATGGTATTAATTGATTTTCTCGGCAAAGTCATTGGTATTGAAGTGCTTGAATATCCTCACCCTGAAAAATCATCGATCATTCAATTCGCCCTCGACTCGATTCAAAGCTTGTATTCAACCGTACCTAAAGGACATCAAAAAAGAATTGCAGGCCTTGGTGTTGTAATGCCGAATGAAATCTGGAAATGGAAAAAATTATTCAGAACTCCAGATACAAAACTAATGGAATGGCGCGACGATACCCATATTACAGAACTTAAGGAGAAACTAGATTTACCTGTATTTCCGATGAACGATGCGACGGCTGCATGCGGTGCCGAATTAACACTTAATAACAAATTAACCGGTGAAAGTTATTTATATTTTTTTATAGGCTGGTTTATTGGTGGTGGCATTGTCATAGATAATAAGCTTTACCCAGGAAGGTTAAACAATTCTGGTGCACTGGGTTCTATGCTGGTCAATGACCTAAATGGCAACTCAAAACAACTTATTTATATATCTTCGATTAGTGCGCTTGAAGAAAAAGTATTAGCGAATGGCAAATCGGCTCAATTCAAGTGGCATGAAACAGGCTGGGATTTCGATGACCAAATCATGGATGAGTGGGTTAAAGAATCAGCCTATGGTATTGCACAGGCTTGCGCATGTGCAAATTCAGTTATTGATTTTGAGAAAATCATTATTGATGGCGTTATGCCCGCCCCCCTTCGAAAAAAAATCATATACGAGGTAAGCAAACAATATCGAGATTTAGACACTACCGGTTTATCCGAAACTGTTTTTCTACAGGGCCAAATTGGATCACAGGCCAGATCAATTGGTGCCGCCTGTTTACCGCTCATCTCAAGTTTCAGCCTTGACTATGGCGTTCTCTTCAAAGGTATAGCAGATGCAGAATAATAATATGTACTTCCAACTTAATTTCAAAATTTTTCATTGTTTCCTTAGTGGCCAGGGTTTTTGAAGAAACAACAATCAACGTTGTTTCACAATTTAAGGATTTAAGCGTATTGAAAATCTGATCACCATCAATATTGGAGACAAAGTTAAGTGTTGGTCTATCGTGCCATGAGGTCACCGCTTGCTTTACTATGGCTGGACCCAAATCAGAACCACCAATACCGATTCGATCTGCCGAGTTGGATTCTCACCTTCAAGCAATAACTCCGAATGAGGTCCACCGCGCTGTGCCATATGTTGCACCTGGAGTTGTTCTGGTAGATTAATTTTTTCCGTTTTGTTTCAATCTGGCAAATTGAAGCCAGTTCTTGTCACTCAAGCATAGCCTGACTATCAATCTTTTCTTTTGAGTAATCAAATAACACGCAGTCAAACTCCACTGAGCATGCTGAAAAACGAGCTTGATCCGAACACAATTCTCGTAATGACACTATATTTAAGCGATTTGCATGGCGATTCAGTATATTCCACATCTCGGCCATCATGATTGTATTCCAATCGATAAATAATTATTAAATCATGTTTAATTATTAATTGATTTTAATAAGAGAATCAGGTAAATTTTAATTATTAATTCATTATTATTTATTTATTTTAGATAGGAGACAAAAAATGCAGGATGTCAACTCAAAACTTCTGGTTGTTGGATGTTTAAGCTTTGGATTACTGTGTAATCCGACCCTAGCCGATGAGAACACAGATAAAAAATTCGAGATTTACGGTGAACTTGAGGTTCGATCTGTTGACCGTGATGGAATCGATCATGATACATTCGTCGACAAAGCCAGAATTGGGATGAAAGGCACTCACCCTGTAGAAAAATTTAACGATTTTAAAACACGCTGGCAAATCGAATACGACCTTCCCTTGAACTCACTGGCAACTGATGATGTTGATTCTGGAGATGCACGCGTGCGAAAAGCACAGATTAATCTGCAAGGTCATTTTGGCGAATTTATCTTTGGACGACAAAACAATGGGTTGGTAGATACTAAAAAGATGGACCAGTTTCGCAATGATTCTGGTGTATTTTTACGTGGCCCTGACAGAATTGGCAATACTATATCGTACGTAACACCCAGCTTTAGTGGATTCCATGGCTACGCACAGGTAGCAGCTGATGCCTTCACCGAAGAATCCACTGACCCTGTAACTGAGGTGACGACCAATGGCGAACAAAGTGAGGATATTGATGCGACTACATTCGGCATTAATTATCTAACAGACAATGTTTATGTAGGCTTATCACGGTTTGATGTTGATGAGTTTTATACCGGCGAGCTGGAATTAACGTCTCTCGGTTTTCAAGTTGGTTTTGGTGATTTTGCTGTGTTTGGCACCCATCAGGATGAAAGCTTCGATGATTTTACAGTAGCGGGATTAGGTGTTTCATATGCGTTAAATGACTGGACGTTTAAACTCGGACATACTGTTTTCGAAGATGATGCGAATCTGGCAGGTGAAACATCGGATGATGAAGGTGCGGCAACCACTTTATTGGCAAATTACTCCCTGACTGATCATGTTGGTTTGTTTGTGCAGTACATCGACTATGACAGTGATGCCGAAGACGGTGGATTCGGCGGCGATGCCATCTCTATCGGTGTTGACGCATCATTAAGTAAGCTCTTTACATATTAAATATACGTTTTGGTTCAAACTGCTTCTCTGTATGATCTGGGTCGACTTAGTAGTCTCCCTGCTTCGTCGACCCACTTTTTTACATTTAACCATTCAAGAGTCATGCAGAAAAAGTGCTTAATTATTTAAAAGTAAAATAGCAGTTGGCATCAATATTCGCGGTGTCTTGACCTCACGCACCCCAATATAAATCATGAGTCTATTAACACTAATGAGGAACAACTATGAAACTAGTACGAAACACTGTACTGACTGCGTTAATGCCATTCCTTTGCATATCAACAAGTGCGATTGCCGAGAAGATAACTGTCGCCACTGTAAACAATGACGATATGGTTCGAATACAGGAGTTGACAGAATACTTCACTAAAGACAATTCTGACATTGAGATTGACTGGGTAACCCTTGATGAGAATACGCTGCGTCAGCGCGTTATCACAGATATCGCAACCCAAGGAGGACAGTATGATGTTGTCACCATAGGCACCTACGAAGCACCGATCTGGGCGCAACGTGGCTGGCTTGTGCCGCTGGACGATCTACCCGTTGATTATGACATTGGCGACCTGCTTCCGGCGATACGTGCCGGATTGTCATATGATGGCGTGCTGTATGGTGCCCCCTTCTATGGAGAGTCTTCTTTCACGATGTATCGCACTGATTTATTTGATAAAGCAGGTCTTGAAATGCCCGAAGAACCCACCTGGAACTTCATAAAGGAAGCCGCTGATAAACTTAATGACCGGCAAAACGGTATCTCCGGGATCTGTCTACGTGGCAAGCCGGGTTGGGGTGAAAACATGGCGCTATTAACCGCAATGGCGAACACCTATGGTGCCCGCTGGTTTGATATGGAGTGGAAACCCCGGCTTGACAGTGAGGCATGGAATTCCGCCATCCAGGATTATATGTACCTTCTCAAGAACTACGGGCCACCCGATCCATGGGAGAAAGGATATAGCGAGAATCTGGAGTTATTCAAAAACGGTAATTGCGCCATTTGGATTGATGCCACTGTGGCCGCATCGTCGATAAACAACCCGAATGAGTCACAGGTAGCGGGGAAAGTCGGTTTCGCACTTGCACCTGATGCAGGACTCGGCAAACGCAGCAACTGGATCTGGGCCTGGTCGCTGGCAATACCGGTCGTCACGCAGAATAAAAATGCCGCCAAACGCTTTGTCGCCTGGGCCACCTCCAAAGAATATACTCAACTTGTTGCTCGTGAAGATGGCTGGTCAAATGTGCCACCGGGCACACGCCAGTCATTGTATCAGACACCTATGTATCTTCAGGCTGCCCCTTTTGCAGAGATGACACTGGCATCCATCAAATCGGCTGACCCGAATCAACCCACCATCGAAGAAGTACCTTATACCGGTGTTCAATATGTTGCGACTGCCGAATTTCAAGGCATTGGCACAGCTGTTGGACAACAGTTTGCCGATGCCTTGTCGGGTGACATCTCAACGGAAGAAGCACTCGAAAATGCACAGTGGGTGACCGAGAAAGTCGTCCAGCGTACGCGCTTTATTGAACAGGACTAAGCAAAAATATCCACATAACGCATAAAAGGAGAAAAACTATGGCCGACCCAACAACTGATCCACAACGCCCTATAGCGGAAATAGACGACGAACAACTGCCTGTTGCTAAACACAGATTGCATGGAGCAAAGCACTTCCTGGGCCTCTATGGTGCCGAACATGTTGCCGCGACTGAATTCGTTATTGGCGCTGCATTCGTGGCGATGGGAGCCACAATCCAGGACATCTTGATAGGACTACTCATCGGCAATACGCTTGCCGCGCTGAGCTTCTGGCTTATCACCGCGCAGATCGCAGTCAAAACGCGGCTTAGTCTTTACACTTATATTGAACACAACCTGGGAGAGCTGGCCTCACGACTCTATAACGGTGCCAACGTGCTGATCTTCGTGGCCATTTCGGCAGCCATGATTACCGTGTCGGCGACCGCGGTTCGGGTGTTGTTCGATATTCCGCCTCAGGTTCATGGTTATCCCACAAGTTTCGCCTTTATATTGATTGCCGCTTCGGCGAGCGTGATTGCGGTGCTGGTGGCCTACTATGGTTTCAATGTGGTGGCCGAGTTTGCCACCATTTGTACACCCTGGTTGATGGTGATGTTTACCGCCGGCGGCATGGTTCTGATACCGTCGTTGAACGAAACGTTGACCGGGTACACGACGCTGTCAAGTTTCTCGGATTTCGTGAGTCTAGCGGGAACGACCGTGTTTACCGGCATCAATGCCCAGGGAGAACCTGGAATTGGTCTGTGGGAAGTGATTGGTTTTGCCTGGGCTGCCAATACGTTTGCCCATTTTGGCCTCATCGACATGGCGCTGTTGCGATATGCGAAAAAATCGATCTACGGCCTTTGTACAGCAACCGGCATGATGTTCGGTCATTATGTTGCCTGGATTTCTGCAGCCTTGATGGGGGCGGCGACGGCGTCGATCATGAAATTAAGCATCGCTGTAGTTTCACCCGGAGATGTTGCCTACTACGCACTGGGCGCTACTGGTTTTGTAATCGTCATCATCGCGGGATGGACAACAGCTAACCCCAACCTCTATCGGGCCGGTCTCGCGGCTCAAGCGGTATTCCCAAGTATCGCACGCCAGAAAGTGACACTCGTGGTTGGTGCGGCAGTGGTAATCGGAAGCTGTTTCCCGTTCATCTACCGCAGCATTCTGCCAATTCTTGCTTACGCGGGACTTGTCCTCGTACCGATCGGCGGCGTCGTATTCGCCGAGCAACAAGTCTTCCCTCGACTTGGTTATAAGAGTAACTGGCATCGACTCAAGGGTGTTAAAGACAACGTACCGGCATTAATAACCTGGGCGGTTTGCCTGGTCTTTGGCTTCGGATTAAACTTCATTAATATCATGCCATTTGTTTATCTATTTTTACCGACATGGCTGGTATCAATCATCTGTTACACCATTCTGGCTAAAAATGCCGGTGCCGATAAGAGTTACCCTGAGGCTGAACAACGTGAGCAGAAATTCAAACAAAAAGTTGAAGCATATCAGGCTGAGCTGGCTTTAAAAGAAAACAAGGTACCAGCCAAGGACACTTCAATATTGACCAAGGTAATTCGAGCAGTTTGGATTGTGATTGGATTAATAGTGCCGGCTGTGCTCGCCTGGCGGGTCTTGTTCAACAGTCCCAACCTCTATGATTACTATGTAAATCGAGAATTGTTTTATGTGCTAACTATCTGGTGTACGGTAATATATTTTGTATTTGCCTGGTGGGATTTGCAGCGCAGCAAAAAGACAGTACAGGAAACAGATGCAAGTTTAAATAAAGCTGTGAGCAATGCTTAGCATTGGGAAACCCTGTCACGAAAACAAATAATTTGAATTAGCCAGCTCAATAAACAGTGTAATCAAAATTTGGAGTAATAGATTTCTTCTCCTCTGTGTGGACGCCATGGTCGGCATTTACTGCCGACCATCTGGCATCCACTTTGCTTGATCCCAGATTCATAATGATAAACGGCCTGAATTTATTATACGTCTCACTGTAATAATTATTGTGTAACACACAATTTTTAACCAAAGATTCTCCAGATTAATTATATAAATCAGCATGAATAAATTCTTTTGCCAGAATCAGCAGATCATCCGCTTCAGTTCGTTGTGATAGCATTTCCACAGCTTCCTTATCAGTCTCGTGGTCAAGTAATTGATTTTTGATCGAGGTTAATATCACACAGGCAGCTTTCGATCATCAGTACCATAACTAATTCACAGCAAAACATCAGTGATTAATACTCAATAGTTAAAATAAAAACAGGCAGTATAGTTGTATCAAATTGAATGAAAACATAAACAGCAAGAGTACAACCAGAATTTAAGTTGACAGATAAGCCTCAAGCGTTGCTTTTGTTCCATCACGCCACAGTGTATTTAATGCGTTAGTGAAAGCACCTCTAAAAACCGCATTATTCGAAAGCGGGCCATAAATATCATCCATTTGTAGCCAGACAAGTGGGTCTTCCTTTGCCAAGGTTGACTTTAAGGTCAATTGATACCAGTGTGGATCGTTGTCTTCGATCTTCCTTCCGCTGTCACTTTTACCGTAGCAATAGCGGCACCACAATGCAGACTCCAGTGCCAGACCTTCAACACTATGACCGGCATCAAGTCGCACCTGTAGCGTCGGTAGAATGAATTTTGGTTGGCGATTCGAACCATCAAAACAAAGTCGCGGAATGGTATCGCCGATGGCTTCGTTGGAAAACCGCTCAAGACTCACTTCATAATAGTGATCAAAACTGAAACCATAAATTTGCGGAATAGTAGGAATGATTTCCTCATGAACCAATTTATCGAGATAACCTTTGATCAACCGGTCGCGTATTGCGTCATGTACGTAGTATATATCCATCAATGCAGACGGGTAGGAAATGGCTGCATGGCTGCCATTGAGGATACGCAGCTTCATCAGTTCATAGGGCGCTACATCTTCAACGAATTGAACACCAACCTTTTCCAAAGCCGGCCGGCCGTTGGCAAAATTGTCCTCTAACACCCATTGATGAAAAGGTTCACACACGACCGGTGCAGAATCTTCAATACCAAACTTGTCTCTGACAATACTGCGCTCGCGATCACCTGTTGCCGGGGTAATACAATCCACCATAGAATTGGGAAACGTCACATTACTGGCAATCCAGTCATGTGATTCATCGCTTATGTTTTTGGCCAAACCCAGCATTGTTCGTCTTGCCACATGACCGTTTTCTGAAAGGTTGTCACAGCTCATCACTGTGAACGCGGGTATCCCCGCTTCACGCCGTTTCATCAAAGCGGCAATAATGATTCCGAATACGGTTTTTGGAGAATCTGGATACTCTATATCGGCGATGATATCGGGATGCTGATGGTTAAATCCGCCGCTTTCAGCATCAACAAAATAACCGCCCTCGGTTACTGTCAGCGATACGATACGAATATTTGGCTGCGCCATTGTTTCGATTAACATTTGCGGATCTATCGGGATGAAATCAATCATCGGACCACTCACCGTTGCCGACAAGCGAACCGGGTCCAGTTCCACAACTGTTGTCAACCAGTCCTGGGGCTTAAGGCGATTGCGCATTGCTTCATCAAAACGCTTAATACCTGAGCCAATAATCGCCCAGTCGAAGTCAATACCCATCTCAAAGAGCCTGTGTAAATACAACGCCTGATGAGCACGATGAAAATTACCGGTGCCAATATGAACAATACCTGGCGAAAGATCCGAACGCAGGTAAGTGGGTTTAGAAACAGTTGAACTGATATGACCCAGACTATCAAGCGAAAGTTTTACGCTCATACGAATATCTCAATCCTCTTCTTGCTTTGCAGGGGATCACGATGATTTTCGGTTGCACCGAATCTAATAGAGTTATCTAAATGCTATATTGTTGTCAATTTTTGATTGTCTTGCCTTGTGCATCAAACCGATGTAGCTCATTGGTACGCGGAGTTGCATATACTCTATCGCCCGTTGTTACCGGCATATCACCCGGCACGCGTACCAGCGCTGCACCCAGATCGTCAAGCACAACATGTAAAAATGTATCCGACCCGAGATGTTCAGCCACCTTCACTACCCCAGACCATTTACCACTCTCAGTCGAGGAATCCATGTGTTCTGGTCGTATTCCGATTGAATCTGCATTATATTGAGCAGCCACATCACCGCTGAAAAAATTCATCTTTGGAGAACCGATGAATCCTGCAACAAATTTATTGTCCGGCTTATTATATAAGTCCAAGGGCGAACCTACCTGTTCAATATAGCCATCACGCAATACAACAATTTTATCGGCCATGGTCATTGCCTCAACTTGATCATGAGTGACATAAATCATGGTCGTTTTTAAATTCTTGTGTAACTCTGAAATTTCCAGGCGCATGTTTACACGTAATGCTGCATCCAGATTTGACAAGGGCTCATCAAATAAAAATGCAGTAGGTTCACGAACAATGCAACGACCAATCGCAACACGCTGACGTTGACCGCCAGACAGTTGACCGGGCTTGCGATCAATATAGTCTGATAAATTCAAAACTTTGGCTGCCTCATTTACACGGCTATTTATTTCATTTTGGTCCATACCCGCCATCTTAAGTGGAAAGCTTATATTTTTTCTGACTGACATGTGTGGATACAACGCATAGGATTGAAACACCATAGCCAATCCTCGCTCACCCGGTGGCATTGATGTTGCCTCTTGGTCATCGATATGAATCGTGCCCTCTGTTGCATCCTCAAGGCCAGAAATTACACGTAGTAATGTCGATTTACCGCAACCGGATGGGCCAACGAATACTACAAACTCACCATCATTAATCTCTAAATCCAGCGGAGGAATAACTTCTACCTCACCGAATCGCTTAACAACGTTTTTTAAATGAATACTGCTCATACATTTTCTCCTTATTTCACTGCGCCAAATGTCAGGCCACGTACTAGTTGTTTTTGGCTAAACCAGCCCATAATTAATATTGGACCTATCGCCATTGTGGATGCAGCAGAAAGCTTAGCGTAAAAAAGACCTTCCGGACTCGAATATGAGGCGATAAATGCAGTCAACGGAGCAGCTTTTGCGGCTGTTAAATTGAGCGTCCAGAATGCCTCATTCCACGCCAGAATAACATTCAGCAGCATTGTCGAGGCAATACCGGGAACCGCCATCGGCGTCAACACGTAGATGATCTCATTTTTAAGGCTGGCACCGTCCATTCTGGCGGCCTCCAGAATGTCAACTGGGATCTCTTTAAAGTAGGTGTAGAGCATCCAGATCACAATCGGCAGGTTCATCAGTGTCAGCACAATCACCAGTCCAGTACGAGTATCCAGTAATCCCCATTCACGAAATAGCAGGTAGATAGGTATCAGCACACCAACAGGCGGTAACATTTTGGTCGACAACATCCATAACAAAACGTCTTTGGTCCGTTTGGTCGGACTGAATGCCATTGACCAGGCTGCAGGTATTGCAATTATCAATGCTAAGATAGTTGAGCCCACTGAAATAATGACTGAATTCATAAAGTGCAAAAAGTAATTTGATCTGCTTAATACCTCTGTGTAATTTTCAGTGGTCCAAGAGAAGTTAAATAGCATGGGCGGTGACGCTATTGCATCTGCTTCAGTTTTAAAACTGGTTAATATTGTCCAGAATATAGGGAAGAAGATCATTAATCCTATCAACCATGCGAGAACAGATGTCAGAATTTTTCTTTGATTTAATGTGGCTTGCTGCATTAGATTATGCCTCCAGGTTTTTACCGACCATTCGCACTAGAAAAATGGCAACGATATTAGCGAGTATGACGGCAACTATGCCACCAGCCGAACCACCGCCCACATCAAATTGCAGTAACGACAGTGAGTAAACCAAGAACGCGATATTGGTACTTTCAGTTCCGGGTCCACCGTTAGTAGTGACTAAAATTTCAGCAAAAATTGATAGTAGAAAAATGGTTTGTATCAGGATGACCACGGTGATAGCACGTGACATGTGCGGTAATGTAATGTAGAAAAATTTAGCTAACATACCTGCCCCATCCATGTCTGCTGCTTCCATTTGATCTTTATCAAGTGACTGCAGCGACGTTAGTAAAATTAGTGTTGCAAACGGCAACCAAGACCAGGCCACAATTAGAATAATCGAAAATAGCGGGGCATGAGCCAGAAAATCAAAGGGTTGTGCGCCAAATAGTTTGGCCAACCAGGCAAACAACCCATTGACGGGATTCATAAACATATTCTTCCACACCAGGGCCGACACAGTGGGCATAACAAAAAACGGCGCAATCACTAATATCCGTACTATCCCCTGTCCGAACATGGGTTGATCCAGCAGTAACGCCAGCAATATACCACCGATAACCGTAATCAATAACACACCAAGCACAAGCACAAGGGTATTGCTGAGCGCTGCAAAAAATGCCGGATCAGTCAAAAAGTACTTGTAATTGTCCAGGCCGGTAAAGGACTCGGTTCCTGGAGATAATAAATTATAGCGAAGTAACGAAAAATAAATGGTCATTCCCAATGGAATGATCATCCAGGCGAGAAGCAAAATAATAGATGGGGACACCATCAATTTCGCTGTACGTTGAGTATGGGTTGTTGCCATCTCAAAACCTCCTGATTAACTGCTCTGACTAGGCGTGGAAGACACTAGCCAGAGCTATCTAGATTACTTAGATTAGAATCCATGAAAAAAGCTATTTGATATAGCCAGCTCTTGTCATCTCACGTGTGACTGTAGACTGCGCATTCGCTAGTGCATCGTCAACTGAAGTTGTTCCGGCTAATGCGGCTGAGAATTGCTGGCCAACAGTAGTTGCAATACCCTGAAATTCGGGGATTGCGACAAATTGAACACCAACGTATGGAACAGGATCAACCGTCGGATTAGTCGGGTCTGCACTTTGAATACTTTCCAACGTCATTTTTGCAAACGATGCTTCGGCCAGATAAGTTTCGTTTTCATATAGAGACAGTCGAGTACCCGGTGGTACATTTTTCCAGCCTTCCTGGTCAGCTACTAAATCAAGATACTCCTTGGAAGTAGCCCAGCCAACGAACTTTTGAGCAGCCACCGCCTTTGCTGAGCCTGCAGGTACTGCCAATGACCAAGCCCATAGCCAGTTGCCTCGCTTGCCTAAACCAGTATCAGGTGCCAACGCAAACCCGACTTTGTCTGCAACCGTTGAGTCGGTTTCATTGGTCACAAATGATCCTGCAACAGTTGCATCAATCCACATGCCACATTTACCTGTTTGGAAAAGTGCAAGATTTTCATTGAAGCCGTTTGATGATGCACCCGGAGGTCCTGCGTCATTCAATAGATCAACATAAAAATCCAGCGTTTCCTTCCACGCAGGTTGATCAAACTGCGGTGTCCAATTTTCGTCGAACCAGCGTGCACCGAATGAGTTTGCAGTGGCTGTCAGGAAGGCCATATTTTCACCCCATCCAGCCTTACCACGCAGACAAATCCCATAAACCTCATTGTCCTTGTCAGTCATAGCCCTGGCTGCTTCGGCAATGAATTCCCAGGTGGGCGCATCGGGCATTTCCAGACCTGCTTTCTCTATCAGGTCGGTGCGGTACATGACCATTGAACTTTCACCGTAAAATGGCGCAGCGAATAATTTCCCATCGACAGAGAGCCCATCACGGATCGCCGGTAAGATATCGTCGATATCATAATCCTCACCTAGATTGTCAAGCTCATACAACCAACCTTGATTGGCCCAGATGGGCACTTCATAAGTTCCAATTGTCATAACGTCATATTGACCGCCTTTGGTTGCAATATCAGTTGTAACGCGTTGACGAAGAATATTTTCTTCCAGTGTCACCCATTCAAGTTCAATATCAGGATTAGCAACAGTGAATTCACTACTCAACTTTTGCATTCTGATCATATCCCCATTGTTTACTGTAGCAATGGTTATTGTTTCAGCAGCAACTGATAATGATAAAAAGGATAAAGTAATTGCGCTGACAAAAACTCGGGAAATAAATTTCATATCGTCCTCCTGTTATGAATTAAATTGCAACAAAATACTGAGCAATTGCCCTTAATATGAGCAATTATTCAATATTAGTGCGCTAATTGTCAATTGTTTCTTAACAGTTTTTAAATTTAGATAGAAAAAATACCCGGATTCTAAAGGGTAGCTTTTAGCAGTTTTAGTGCTGTCATCTCGTTTGTTATCAGTGCATTTATTAACTTACCACTCAACGCACCATGAATTGCTTCGGCTTTGTGAATGCCAGCAGCAACACCATAAACTGGCTTTCTATTATTTGGTTTGACTTGGATGCTGGCCACTTGCTCATTGGTTAATCCCTCAATGACTCGACCATTTTTATCATAAGCCCAACCCACAATTTCACCAACTGCACCCGCCTTTCTTAAGGCACGCAACTCGTTTTTAGTTATAAAACCATCCTCATAAAGTGGAGCATCAGCACCCATCTGGCCGATACCTATAAAGGTCACATCTGCCTGCTTGGCTAGTTCTAAATTTTTTCGCACAATTTTTTGAGATTGTAACAGCTGTCTCTCTTCAGGCGTTGATACTATAACCGGCAATGGCATCGGGTAGTGCGGTGCATTGACTGTATCAGCTATTCGGATGATTACATCATATGACGATGCCGAGCCATCATTAGCCATGTTACCCACCAAAGAAACAATTTTATGTTGCGGACAATCCATTGGTGGTAACTCTTCGATGCAGGCACGCAAGCTGCGTCCGGTACCCATTGCAATAACCAAAGGGTCTTTCGATTTCAAGCATTGCTCCATGACAGCAGCCCCTGCCTGGGCAATGCCTAATGTAGTAGATTCCGATTCAGGATCACTAGGAACAACCTCGCAGTGGTGCAAATCAAAACGTTCAACTAATTGTTGACTTAGCTCCATACAGCGGGCAATGGGGTGATCAAGCCGAACTTTTATTAATTTTTCTGTAACCGCTAATGAAACCAGTCGTTGAGCAGATTGCCTGGAGACCCCCAGCCTCTGTGCTATTTCATCCTGAGTGATGCCCGCAACATAATAAAGCCAGGCAGCTCTTGCTGCATCATCAAGTCGACTACTTTCATTATCACTTTTCCGGCTCATCATTTATGCTCCACACATGCTTTTTAGCTCTGGTTTGATTAAGTAGAAGTTGGACCAATACTTAAGGGAAGTAACTGATGGCTGCATGATATCATTTGGTCGCAAAGATTGTGAATAATGGCTTCCACCAGTATATTGTATGGCCTCCATGCCCGCACTATATGCTGCCTGAATACCATAGATACTGTCTTCAATGACAAGACATTCTTCAGGTTTAGTACGCATCACCTGCGCTGCATGAAGAAATAAATCTGGTGCTGGCTTACCTTTATTCACTTCGGATACTGTAAATACATTTCGACCAAAAAAATTATCGAGATTAACAAACTCAAGTGAACGAGCAACACGTTTTGGGCTACTGCTTGTAGCCACACAAGATTTGACGTTTAAATTCTTTAAGACTTTTTCAACACCAGTAGTCGTTTTTAATTTCTGGCGAAATTCATCAAGAAGTTTTCTACTATATCGTTCTTCAAAATTCAAAGGCAAACATGAATTAAAGGAATCATTTATTTGAGCAGCAACTTCTAAAAAGCTCCGGCCGATAAAATTCTTTAAGACATAATCAAAATTAATCTTAATATTGATAGCCCGTAACTCATTAATCAAAACTACAGCACTGATAAACTCACTATCAATAAGTACTCCATCGCAATCGAATATAACTAATTTAATCAAAACTTTAAAATGAAATATCTACTCGTCTTAATTTTCATTAAACTATAAATAAATTGAAAATACAAAAAACGTGGATGTGGAAATATAGTTGAGTAATTTTTAATGACTGTTTTTTATATTTATAAATTCTAAAGTAGCAAATCTAGTACGTCCCTAATATCTACTAACACTATTTTCATTAACACTGATTGTATCGGCATAACGCTTTGCCGTAACTAAGCTTTGATGTGGCTCGGCTAACTAGGACACAATCAACTCAATACATTCATCATTTCCGTACCTGGGCCTTATTAGAAAAACAATTGAGTGATTTGTGAAATTATTAACAGAATTTCAAAAGTGACTTATTTATTCTTGCTCAACCACTAACAATGGTAATCAAAACAAAATTAAAAGGAGAAAATAATGACGGATTCAAATGTTGAAGTTGAAAAAGGACCAGACGGAGCAACACGCACGACGACTACACATGCAGACGGCTCAAAAGTAACTGTAACCACGGGCGGGAGCAGTGGTAACACAAGCGTAAAGACCACTTCCTCGACGGGTCAATCAAGCACCACTACTGTAATGAAGAACGGCGACATAAAAGTCACAATGCCATAGAAGGATATGCTGTGGCCCTCTATGACGAGAGCCACAGCTATACATTTAAATCATAGCTTCGCTCGGTTTTTATATTAGCTGCGCATAAGTGATTGGTTTCTATTTTATGCACAGCCTTATCCAGTTGTATTAATAGTGCTTTTATAAAACTATGTGCTCGATACAAACTGTAAACAAACTCAACTGTTTCCTATCAAATTCCAGGTTTTTCGTATCAATATCTTGTCAATGTCGCGAATTACACCAAATACAATGATGATCTTGCTTGATAGTGATCACTACCGATAAGTTTTGAAATCTGACCCGCTGATGTAATGATTTCATCAGACCATTTGAAAAGATCCTTAACCGCACATCGATTTGTCGGTGCCCAGATGTTTATTGCAGCTATTGGTTCATCCAGAAAATTAAATATGGGCGCAGCAATACCGACAACATAATCCATTTCTTCACGGTCTGTATAGGCATAACCCTGTTTTCTGACTTCACCGAGATGTTTTTCGAAAGTATCTTTATCGGTAATTGATCGTTTGGTCGAACGGGTAAATTCATATTGATTCAACCAATTTACCCGTATTTTCTCTGGAATAAAGGCGGCGATGGCCTTTCCTACTGCCGTTGTATGCGCCGGTTGGTTAAACACAGGCGGATGCGAAGTCCCCCAATGATTTTGTGATTCGATCATTTTAAGGTGCATTACTTCATTGCCTAGTAATACGGCTATAGAGACATTTTCCTGACTAATGGCATTCAGCCTTATCATTTCATCAAACGCAAGAACTTGCAGGTCAAACCCGCGCCAAGCATGCTTTGATAATTGAAGTAATTCGTAACCTAATAAATAGCTTTTTGTTGCCTCGTTGTAATTAACAAAACCCTGACTCATTAAAATGTTCAATAAACGATGCACGGAGCTTTTATTTAGGTTACTTGCCTTAACAATCTCGACGAAGCTAAGCGGTCGTGCAGCACTGCCTAACACTTTTAATAAAAGAATAACTTTTTCGATAATCGAACTTTGGCGCATAGATCGTTCCTAAATTTAATGTTCCTTGACGTGTTAGTTTAAATTTGATAAGTTTTTATATTAGCAAATATATATTTTATATTATAAAACTTATGGAATTTAGATTTTTGCTATTTAACTTCTAATCTCATACAGAGGACCAAACATGAAAGACACTATTTGTCCCAATCACCTCAATAAAAGCTTAAAGGATAAGACGATTTCACGTCGGGAATTTATCCAGGGCATGGTTGCAACTGGCGTTACTGCCGCAACAGCTTCAGCATTATGGTCCACCGAAGTGAGCGCTCAAGTTCAGAAAAAAGGCGGTCACTTCAAAATGGCCATTGGTGGTGGAGCCACATCTGATGTTTTAGATCCAGCCAAATTCTCTGAATCTTTTATGCAGACAACTGGATTTGGATTACGTAATTGCCTGACCGAACTCAATAATGAAGATCAGCTTGTACCCGAATTAGCGGAAAGTTGGGAAACTAATGCAGACGCCAGTATATGGCAGTTCAAATTGCGTAAGGATGTTGAGTTCCATAACGGTAAGACCTTTGACGCAGACGACGCTATTGCTTCGGTTCAACATCATATAGGCGAAGGTACTCAATCCCCCGCTAAAGCAATTCTTGCTGCTGTTAAAGAATTAAAGAAGATTGACGCAAACACCATTGAATTCACACTCGAGTCTGGGAACGTTGGCTTTCCCGCCTTACTTACTGACTATCATGTGCCGATGATGCCGGTCATTAATGGAGAACTTGATACTGAATCAGGACTGGGAACGGGGCCATTTTCACTCAAGAACTTCGAACCTGGAGTGAGAGCAGAATTAGAACGTAACCCCAATTACTGGAAAGAGGGTGCGGGACATTTTGACTCGGCTGAAGTGCTTTCAATCGTTGATGTCGCGGCTCGAACAAACGCATTAATCACAAATACTGTTGACGGTGCTGACCGGCTGGATTTAAAAACTCTGGAGCGTGTGAAAAAATCACCTAATATTAATGTCATCGAAGCATCCGGTTCCCAATTTTACTCGTATGTCATGCTGGTCAATCAAGCACCTTTTGATAATCCGGATGTGCGAATGGCTTTGAAATACGGTATTGACCGTCAGGAGATTCTCGACAAATTACTCTACGGTCATGGATATATCGGTAATGATAATCCCATCGGAAAATCTTATCCTTATTATGCTGAATTAGAGCAACATGAGTATGATCCTGACAAAGCCAAGTTTCATTTGCAAAAGGCAGGAATAAATAATCTGGAAGTCCCTCTGCATGCGGCCGATGCAGCCTTTGCTGGTTCAATTGATGCCGCAGTGCTCTACGGTGAGCAGTTGAAAAAGGCCGGCGTTAAACTCAATGTTGTACGCGAACCGAATGATGGTTATTGGTCAAGTGTGAACAAGAAAAAACCTTGGTCAGCAACTTATTGGAATCCACGTGCATCTGAAGATATGATGTTCTCAACCGCATTTGCAATTGGTGCGCCCTGGAACGAATCGTTCTGGGAAAACTCGCGCTTTAATGAGTTGTTAGTTGCTGCACGTGTTGAACAAGATGACAATAAACGCCGTGAGATGTATACGGAAATGCAGCAAATATGTACTGATGACAATGGTCATGTAATTCCAATTTTCGCAAATTATGTTTTTGCCACCAGCAACAAAGTTGCCCATGACAGAATCGCTTCTTCCTGGGATCTAGATGGTGTCAGATGTCTGGAACGATGGTGGTTTGCTTAAGCATAAATGTAATTTGATGTTTTTAGAACCTATCTCAAAATAGTCGAGAGATGTTCAGACGAGGCAAAAGTGAGCGAAAAAGCGCAGTTTACTTAAAGTAAATGAGCATTTTGAGTGAGATTTTAACAACGTATCAACGAGCGCAGACATTTTGAGATAGGTTCTAGTTAAAAATAGAGGCGTCTGATAACGCCTCTATTAAGCTGCGGTGTTTAGTTCTGAATGATTAAGAAAGATTAGATAGTCCGTATCAACTACGGTTAACTTCACCATGATCGAAAGGGATTAAGATCAGTGAAGAAATAATGACAACAAGACCTAACCAGAAGGAATCCTAACCTTGTATAAAACACTCTCATCCACCTTAAGCGCACTAAATGATCAATCTTTATCAGCACAACAACTTCTAGATATAGTCTTTGCAAATATTAAAGCCCCACATTTGCAAGGCAATGTTAGTTTTCGCAGAATATTTCCTGATCAAGCTTATCGCGAAGCAAAAAAATGGGATGATAAACGATCCAACGGCTGTGCTGTACCACCGCTGGCAGGGATACCATTTTCTGTAAAAGACAATTTTGATCTTCGTGGGTTACCGACACGGGCGGCGTCAAGATTACTGGAAAATGCTGATCCAGCGGCCAAAGATGCTGATTTTGTGGCCAAGCTAAAAAGACTTGGGGGAATAGTCGTAGGTCAGACGAATATGACGGAGTTTGCATATTCCGGCCTTGGACTAAATTCGCATTTTGGCTCACCGGTTTCACCGGTTAATAGACACAGTAATATGATTGCAGGTGGCTCTTCTTCAGGTGCAAGTGTCTCAGTTGCCGAAGGTATGAGTCTATTTGCTGTGGGTTCAGACACTTGCGGTTCATGCCGAATTCCCGCTGCTTGTTGTAACCTGGTTGGTTATCGCCCATCACAAGCTACTTTTTCTAATAAAGGCATCATTCCATTAGCACCAAGTTTTGATGTGCCGGGATTAATAGCAAATAGCATCGAATGTGTTGCAGCAGTGACCAACGCACTATTAAATGTCAAATCATCTTCAAGTGACAAGAAAATAAGTGAGATGAAATTCCTGGCACTGTTGAATCTAAGTCAGCAACACGTTGATTCTGCCATAGCTGATCACTTTGAAAGCTTTTTAGCGCAACTAACTCAAGAAGGTGCGATAGTTGATCGTGATATGGCTTTGGCCAAACTATTAAATATAGACACCGCCTCTAATCAAATAGTTGCTTTTGAAGCTTATCAATATCATAAACCCTATGTGGAACAGTTTCTCAAACAGTACGATCCACTTGTAGCTGTGCGACTTAAAAAGGCTGCGTCACTCTCTAAAGATTTTTATCAAAAACAAATAGAAAATATTAAACGAATACGCCTTCAGGTTGATGAAATCATAAATGAGTACGATGCTGTTTTATGCCCTACTCTTCCAATATTGCCACCGACTGTTTTCGACTTGGTCAAAACTAATGATTACCTGTACTTTAATTCACAGATTACCAAGAACACATTAATCGCTAGCTATTTAGATCTACCTGCTATTTCATTGCCTAGCCCCAAAGCCATTGAGTCTAAAACCCCTATTTCAATCCAGATAATCGGCTCAAGAAGTGATGACAGTCAATTGCTAAAAAACGCTTCTATAATTTCAAAACTGTTGGACAGGCCTTTCATAAGTTCTAGTGACTCACTGAAAAAGCCATACTATGTTAGAAAATCGGCAAGCTGACGTCACTATTCTTGGTGCCGGCATAATTGGTCTCTGTTGTGCCCTGTCATTACAAAAAAGAGGGCTTTCTGTAGAGCTTATTGACAGAAAAGGCCCTGGTGAGGAAACCAGTTATGGAAATGCCGGTGTTATATCGCCCTGGTCAACTGTCCCTCAATGCATGCCAGGTGTTTGGAAACAAGTTCCTAAGTGGCTAATTGACCCACTCGGGCCGGTCAGATTTCGGTGGCAATATCTCGATCACCTAATACCTTGGGCTTTCCGGTTTTTCTGTAATACTAGCCCTGGACGGGTCAAGGCTATCTCTGCAGTGATGGCTTTATTGATGAATAACAACATAACCGCATATCGGGAACTTCTAAAAAACACAGGTCAAGAACATTTGTTGTTAGATAGCTGGTTTATAAATGTTTTCAAGGCCAAATCACAACCTAAGCTAAACGACTTAACCTGGCGGCTACGAATAGAACAGGGAGCACCGGTAGAAATTATTGGACAGCAACAACTTAAAGAAATAGAACCCGCAATCTCCGATGATTATGATAATGCCGTCATTATTAAAGGACAAGCTCGAGCTTTTTCACCGGGAGCATTGTGTAAAGCTTTGGCTGAAAAAGCCATGAACCAGGGAGCATCTTTTAAACAAGCAGATATAAAAAAGTTGGAATTAAGTGCTGAAGGTAATTATCATTTAGTTACTCCAGAAAAAGAAATTCGAGCAAAACGTCTAATACTATGTGCCGGGATCTGGTCAAGTGAATTATTAAAACCATTTGACTTTAAATTACCCTTGATAGCCGAACGCGGTTACCACTTAGAATTTCTAAACCCCGGTGTTGAAATCAATAATTCGATCCAAGATGTGGCAAGTAAATTTATCGTTAGTTCAATGTCTAATGGAATTCGTAGTGCTGGCACTTCAGAATTTGCCGCCATTGATGCCCCGCCTAATTATCGACGCTCAGATATTCTAAAACCATTAACCAAGCGATTGCTTCCAGCATTAAACATTAACCAGACAAAAAAATGGATGGGTATTCGACCCTCTTTCCCTGACAATCTTCCGGTAATTGACCGAATACCGCAAATGTGCAATCTATATGCTGCATTTGGACACAGCCATTACGGATTGGGCATGGCACCCGCCACAGGTGAAATCATGGCAGAACTTATCACTGACAAAGCAGCCAGCCCCACTAACTTTGCAATCAGTATTCAACGATTTACTTAATGCGATAAATCTTAGACTCATTAACCAAGATTCCATTAAAATTGATTGGATCATAATCCCCCGCCCCATCGTGTTTTTTGTAATTCACAAAGTTGTAGATAGTTCCAGTCAAGAATTCCCGGTTGATGTTTAATTATGGTTCGTACAGATCGAGTTCACGAGGACCACGCTTTACCAAGATTCCCCCCATTTTCAGAATCGCCTGAATCCACATTTGCCGATTTTTCTATAACCAGCCACTCACATCGCTCAACTCCACTTTGCGCACAGTCTGCCTCAAGCCCCATCGTACTGCCGACACTACATTTTTCTCCACTTGGGGTCGCTGTAAGTTCAATGATTCCATCGGCATTAGTTTCACGTTCAAACACTCCACTTTCTGATAAACCACCATCACAGGTCGCTGTAAATCTTATAAGCACAGGTGTTCCTGGGTTTGGAACCACCCTAAAAGTGGCTCTGATTTCCTGATCCTCGGTAACAGAAGCGCCGCTTGACGGCACACTTGTGCATTCACAAGAGGACGCAACCGCAGAGGTCTGGGCATGAGCCGGAAGTAAGATTGTATCGATTACTGGTTTTGACCAACCACTGGGGATTTCCTTTACAGATGCTGCCAAAGCACCAATGGTAACTGCTTTTTTTAAAACAACTCGGCGGGATTTATTCGAGGATATATTATTCATTAAACAGGCCTCTTATCTCTCATCGTTTATACGCTAGCACACCCAGTAATAATAACTCGGGTCAGGTAGAAATTCCAGACAATATATTATCATTCTATAGGCAAAATGTAATCGTTTTGATCTTGTCAGCCCAAGTCGTAGTATCTTTTGTTGGGATAACAAACCACGTGCATTGATCATCGTTTTGCGGAGTCGCTGTCACAACATTACTCCATGGTCCTGGACCAGGATTGATACCGCGCACCAGAAACCAGTAGATCTCTCCGTTGCTAAGATTTGTCACTGTACCCTGCGTGGTATTCGGATCACTCGAAATCACTTTCAGCATGCCAGGATTTCCATCTCCATTCTCACACTGAGTTCCAAGCATCATTCCATCCGGCACGCTACCGGTGCCGTAGCACACTTGATAACCGGTGACGGCACCTGTGCTTGGGTCCCGCGGTCGGGTCCAGAATAATTCCACCACCTCGCTGGCCGCTTCACTAACAACAAGGTAGGGCGCCAAAGTCAGTTGCACTGCGCCAATGGTTCGTGTGCCATTACCATCGACCCTGGGATTACCCAAAACATCGGTTGTAATAACCGAATTGTCTATCGGACTGAGTAACACATTTGCTCCATTTGCATCCGGTATCGCGTCAATTAATACGCCAGGTGTTGTGGATGTGCCCAGCAGCGGCGTAATCGCTCGAGGAAAAAGATCAAGGCCAGAAAGGATATTTGGCAGGCCGGGGGGATCAGTCATCAAAGCGGGTTGACTGGTAATGGTACGCAAATCTGACGCTGACTGCGAGGTTACTGGCTGAACCCACGTATTGACATCGGCAGTGATCGAGCCACCACTCGCTGAGCGTAGTAATGCACCCGGCACAGACGGTATGCCAACACCAACTGCTGACTCTTTAATATTGATCGTTGCACCGCTTACCGCAACAATTGCTCCGAAACCACTTCTCCAGGTTGGTTGATTTTCGGGAAAGGCGATAGACATAGACGATGCTGTCACATTGACTGTAGCGTTGCTGCTTGCCCTGATGCTGTCCCCCTCGAGAGGACCTGTCCGGGACTGGAAGGCCGAATTGGTAATGTTAGTAGTGCCTACTCCAAAAACATTTACCCAACCACTGAAAACGAATTGGCTGGTCTCAATATTTGCGTTTCCATTCCACTGAATGGCACTCAGCGCATTTTCAAAACGTGTCGCTGAGACATTGAGATCGCCACTACCGGAAATAACATTAGAGCCTCTAAACACTGTCATGTCGGGAGCGCCTAGATTGCTCGCCGTATTCTGTATCTGTTCAAAGTAGGAATCGTTAATTGACAAAACTGCATCACCGTTCACCACTTCGATAGCCGACCTCTCGCAGTCTCTGAACCAGTCATTGATTCTCCTGGCCGTTACATTGTTAAGTTCAGCAATCGCGCCATCACGAAGACTGATAACAGCAGAAAGATCAAGCATTGTGAGATCGTTAACCTCAACTCGCACTCCGGAATCTATCCGCAGAAATCCAGGCGCCTCAGCCGCAATAGTACCTTGTACGTTGTTATCACTTGGGCACAACCCTACAACATTGGCCAGACCGTCTTGGGTGACCCACGCAGGCGCACCTAAAAGCTGCGCTCCGTTGCCATTTATAATCAAATCCTCGGTGACAGTCGCCATATAAAAAAGATTTGGGTCAATACCTCCTATTACACCACAACTTACGGTTGCGATATCATTGACCACAAGTCCAGAGGCAAACTCTATCCTATCCGCTCCTGGGTTCAGATTAGCCTGTTCAATAGCTTGCATAATAGAGCCAGGGCCAGCGCAACTGCTGCTGGTCACAGTGAAAGTATCAGCAAACACCCGAGCCGCAACGCTCATTCCCAATATCAAAAAGCCTATCAGTAAAACAGTCTTTGACATAATAAAATCAATCCAAGTTCCCGTGAATCTTTTGAAAACGGCTCTATTAGTTATACCCCGAGAAATATAGTTTATTAAAAATATATTTTATTTAATTGTACTATTATAATCCCAAAATGTCTATTTACAGTCTTTACATTATTTTACAATAATAAAGAATAGAAAGTTATACATTGGTAATTTTATTAAACAATTATTGAATCGTTATTTTTATCAATTAGGGAGTCTAGATCGTTAGGAGCAACCGATTCCCAAATCCAAAACAGCACATACCAACGAGCAGATTGAGTCACTCAAGCCGCAGATTATTGCCCTCGATATATCAACAGCCATGGGCGATCGCCAACAACTGATCGGCATAGAAATGTTAATGAAATCTTAATCTTTTTTTTAATTAACCTTAATCAATTATAAAAGATTATTTAATCTGCCCGGTCATAACATATCCATACTAGCCGTTAAATTTAATGAGGATATTATGAAAGCGATTGATTTTAATTTAAAAAAGTAATCCGCAGTGTCAAGCGGATTCTGACAACCTGTTTAACTATACCAACCATTCGTCAAACCAGTATTTTTTTACTGTTAATTTTTAACTTTCGAGGACAACAATGAATAAAGATCTAATTACGGCATTTGCTGCGACCACTTTAATTTCAGTATCTAGCCAAATATTAGCTGCGGACACAAAAAACCAGGAACCCGTGTCTGATGAAGTGATTGCCGAACAACGGCATAGCTTGGCCACTAACACTCAAGACAAGGGATTTGGGCCGCAGGCACCACGGGACATCAGCCAAAACGACGGAAATAACAGTGTTAATTTCAGCACTGCACCAAAATCAACACAAATGAATCTGTGTAATATTCATTTTCATAAGAACGCAGAACATAAAGGAGGAGAGTTCACAAAATATGCCGGAAACGGCGATGGAGAAGGCTATCAAAGTGGCTACAAATATGCAGGAGACTTAACAGAATCAGAACTTAAGGCAGTTGATCAACCAATCTGCCCGAGTAAACATGGTGGGCTTTATCCAGGGGACACAATAGAAGTGCATTATGTGTATTCAACTGCTCAAATAAATCCTGGTCCCACCCTGAATTCTTGCATAAGTGAATCGATTAATAACCCTGGACTGCGGGTTGAAGCACAAGTATATGTTCTGGTTAGTGATGACGAGGCACTTGATTTTACTTCATTAACTGAACATGATCTAAAAGGTGGTTTGCACCAGGCCTTAAATATTCCCGACAATACCGGCAAGCCGGTCCAGTACATCGGCTCGACAACCGGTCCTAGCTATAATGAAAAGGGCTCACCTTTTCAGGTGACTTGGAATGTGCGCCCTAATGTCGCCAAGGTCAATATTAAAACTGTTGGGCAATGGTGCGAAAATAATGTTTTCGATGAAAATTACGCGCATGGAGTAAGAAACCTTGTAACTAATCCGAATCTTTTATCCAATATTAAGCCTTAATTTGTAAACGATATATTTATCAGAAGCAGAAAAACCAAGAACTGGCTTAGGTGTGTCGGAGCTAAGATGCCTGAAGCAAGTAGTTGCAAGAAGAGAACAATAAGTTAAAGCAATTGGTTGCTGATTTGAGTTTAGGCAAACAGATGCTCAAGGATGTGGTTGTAAAAATACCTCAAGGGCATTTTGAACTCTAAGGCTGGCAAAGAAACACGAGCTAATTGAGTGGCTTAGATCGGCGTATCAAATATCGATACGCCGATCATGTCATTTTATTAATCTGAGTCGCACAGTTCATCGTTATTAATCACGGCGACCAGATACGGCATTAAGAAAGCGAATCAATAAGATTGCTCAAACGAGTGCTTTATGGTTATCTACGGATTCATATATTGCTCAAGCAAGAAGGATGACTTATTAATCGTAACAAGGTCTATCGCATTTATTGCGAAGAAAGCTTGAATCTCAGGGCCAAACGCCCTCGTCGACGTGTAGCGGCAGCCTCAGATGTGCCTTAACAATGGGCGCTACCCCAGGCATTATGACGAACAAATACTGAGCGTTTGCCATCAGCTTGAGCTTGAACAGATTGTAAACCAACTGGGAGGACTCGATACAAAAATCAGCGAAAATGGGCGCAATCTATCTACAGGTGAATGACAAAGAGTATTATTGGCGCGTACATTTTTTGCTCAAAATAAGCTATTATTAGTTGATGATGTTGATCTTAACCTTTGCCCATCTGTAAGACAGATTATCATGAAACTTTTAAATAAAACGGACACCACTATATTGCTCTGCACAAACGATACGCAGTTGCTGGAAAAAGTGGATCGGATTTTAGCGGTCAAAGATGACGAGATTTTGAACAATAATGACTTACCCATGGCAAAAGCTGGATAGTTAAATAAAGGACATGAGTTAGTCAAACGGACAAATGAAATACTTAAGTAAATTGACACTGTTATTTTGCGGTGTCACTGCGATCTCCATGGTCGCTGTGTTGTGCATGATATGGATGACCAATACTGCGCAACACAACATAAAACGAACTGAATTGGCACACAATTCTTATCAATCACATCTTTCATTAACCAGCCATACTTATCAACTTTTCAAAGAATTTGCTGATGCCATGATCATCGGTGACCGTGATAAGGGCAAACTGGAAAATGAACTGATAAATCAAATTCAGCAGGATTTAGCGACTATCCGCAACATTATTGGTGAAGAAATACAGCTGGTTGGAGAAGAGGAAATTGAGGAATTGGTGTTACTGTCCAATATCGAATCACAGATAAACAGTTTGCTGACTGAATATAAAAGCATTATCCAAGAGGGAACGGAAGGATCCCAGTCCAAAATCTATTGGAAACGCCTGTCTAATATTCTCGACCGAGAGATCGATCATAAATTCAAGGCCATGATTAAATCTGCCCTGTTAGAAGAACAAGAAGAAGTTGATGAAACCATTGCAGAGTCTCGGGAAAATCTGGCATTAGTCAAACAGGTCGCCATAGCGCTGGCAGTGCTTAGTATCGCCATGGCGAGTTTCAGTATTTGGTCATTGGTCAGAGACCTGCGAATACCCATTACCCGGCTCAATAAAGGCGTCACATCATTGGCCGATGGTGATTTTAATCATCGTATTGAAATCAGCGGCCATACTGAACTGGATAATGTTGCACAGGCATTCAATAAGATGACCGAGGAGCTGGAAAATCGCGAGCAGATGCTAAAGACGTCTAATCAACAATTAGAAAAAGCGGTGACCGAACGCACGGCAGAACTGGAAAACTTGCTAAAAGCTTTAGAATCCTCAGATAAGCAGCGCAGTCAACTGCTAGCAGATGTCAGTCATGAACTGCGAACGCCATTAACAATCATCCGTGGTGAAGCCGATGTAACGCTGCGTGGAAGTGATAAATCAACTGATGAATACCGGACGGCACTGAATAAAGTAAAACAAGCAGCTGAACATACCGCTCATATTGTCGATGACTTACTGTTTATTGCCAGGCGAGATTCTGACCAGACAAAACTTAATCTGAAAAAAGTTGATTTATGTGATTTTCTGCCGGAAGTAATAGAAAACAGCAGTCAGCTGGCAACCGAACTATCCAACCCAATCCGGTTTTATAACGAGTCCCACACCGCAGTGGTAAATGCAGACCCAGTCAGATTGCGGCAGGTGTTGGTGATATTAATAGAAAATGCTGTGCGCTATGGGGGTGACAATATCGAAATCAAACTGGTCAATGCTACAAAAGGTTATTTGATCCAAGTCAACGATGACGGGCCCGGTTTGTCAAAGGAGGAAATCGAAAAAGCCTTCCAGCGTTTTTTTCGTGGTAGTAATGCTGCTAATTACTATAGTAAAGGTACTGGCCTGGGTTTACCCGTTGCCAAGGCAATCGTCGAATCTCATAACGGTGAGATTAGTATCAAAAGTGATCAGGGAGAAGGCTTGAGTGTTAACGTTTACCTGCCGACCAAACCATTGTTGGCGGTGGTTTAATCAATATGCTGCTTATCGAGGACGAGTAATCAGTCGCTGATTTTATAAAACGCGGCTTGATGGCCGAAGGATGGACAGTTAACCCTTAGTAGTGACTACGATTTGATTTTACTTAATCTGATGTTACCTGGCATAAGTGGTCAAGATGCTTGCCGTAAATGCTTAATAAGTTTTTATCTTGTCTGATTAAGCAGCTCGTACGCGGTCATTGAGATTTGCGGATTTTCGCTTTCAAGCACCTCCCATAGGTGTTCTCTTGCAGTCGATGTGTTAATTCCTGCTATTGCCCGTAACAGTTTTATTTGCAGGTCAGTATCCTGCTGATGAAAGAATTTCATTAAATTTTCAACAGATTGATTATTGTTAATGAGCGCCAATTCAGAGATAGCAAGTTCACGAATATCAGGAATTTCATTGTTGATGGCAAGACCTAAAATTTGAACAGCATCAGGTGAACCAATATCACCTAGCGCATAAATTGCTGCTTCTCGAACATTCGGCGACGGATCTGTAATTAGCTTTTTTAAGAGATTGACTGCGTTAGCAGAACCGATATCACCCAATGACTCAGCAATAGTCAATCTCTGAGTAACGTTGTGAGAATTTATTAATTCTTCTAATTGTTGGACTGAATTAGGATTTTCAAAATCTCCAAAGTTTTCAATCTTTTCGATAATTTGAGCGTAATTATAAATTTCGTTTGGTGGCAAATCTGCCTGTTTGTTCAAAGACGGACAGTTTGAATAACCTTCTCCTGATGCAGGTTGAAATTGATAAAATTTAAGCTTTGATCGTTGATCTTCTCTAACCAATGTTGATCCATACCGCAAAAGAAAATTTTTTTCTCCCAGCACTTTAGCAAATACAGAATTCAGTGATTGTTGATCGATTTCTATAGAAATCTCATCGTCAAATTGATGATAAGTATACAGTTCAATTTTTATATACCTTGCCAGTTCTTTGAGGATGTTTATTCTTTGGACTTTCGATGCAAACAAACTAACGTTGTTTTCAGAGGCATAATTAATAATTATCTGACCTGAATCAAGGGCAGTATCATCTGCCTGTGTAGTTCTGATTTCTGTGAGTAAAACTATAGAAAAACTGAAAATCAACCTTAACACTATATCGGAATATTTTTTCATCTGAAAATGGCGGACTTTATCTAGATTATTTTGTCAACGACAAAGTCCGCATTAGTAAAATTAGAATGGCTCTTAATCAGCTAATACAAAACAACTTTCTGTTGCTGTTTGGTTATAGCTTTCTTCACGTGCGAGCACTTCGAACTTGAAGGCATCACCGGGTTCGGCCAATCCGATAAGCTCCTCTGGAATAGTCATACTGGTTTCACTCGGCGGCAAGATAACGCCTAAAACAGATGCGAACTCATCTTCGTCTTCGTATTCAACAACGACTTCATAATTGTTGATCTCTACTGCCACAGGAGGTTGCACACCGGCACCGCCTCCAAATGGGTCGGGATGTGACATGGTCACTTCGGCCCAGGAGATCGTTACTGGAGATGTTACTTCAGGGGCATCATAACCTGGTAATTCATCATCACATTGCAAGCCCATAGGTTGTCCATTCACTAACGTCTGAGGTGGAGCTGGCATAACGTGTGTTATTTCAGTTTCACTTTCTAGTTCCTGGTAATCTAAGGTTCTCCCTTCAACTTCATAGATTCCTTCTGGGAATCGAGCAAAAAAATCTTGTGGTGATAGTTCATCAAACGTCGGTTCAGCACTTTCAAAAAAGAATTCTGTTAATCCCTGACGTTTGAGTCGTCCGCGTACATTAACAGCCAACATTTTGCGTTCATTCGGATCTTCAATACGTAATCGTTTCCAAGGCCCTCCATCAATTAATGCATGAATACCAAGGTCACCATCGGTATTATTTAATTCAAAAAACAGATGGGCTTCATCAAAAGGAATTTCGTCATCATCGTCCGCATGAACAGGTAATATAGTAAACACCGTTACTGTAATAGGCAGTATTAGCCTGGATAAATATTTGTAGTTAAGTTTAGCCATTGTCAGTCTCCTTAAATTAACTAAGTTGTGAGATTCATTGATTTCTTAAATCAATGCTGACAGGCTAACGTCCTTTGTTAATCGAAAGTTTGCCGTGAAATTACCAAATGGTAATGATTAAGATTTATGGGAAAGCAGTACTGGTTAAGTGATCAAAACTCGAAACTCATCAGTAATCCATATTGACGATGCTTTTCAAGCTCCAGATCATCATCAATGACAAAGCCATTTTTATAGTCGGCCCTCAAATACTCGGCTGAAACACTCAAATGTTGATTGATGCGCCAGGTGGCAGCAATACCATACTGCCATTCAGGCTGTTCGGAAAATTCTTTAGTATTTTCAACTCTAAATGCCAATTGAGTTGAATTGTTGATAAACCAGGCCAATTCAAAATTGTACGATGAGGGTTTGTTTTGATTTGAATCAAACTCGGCAAATGATCTTATTGCGCTGATATATTCAACAGTCAATTCAAATCGTTCAAATCCTAACAATGCATATGCATTCCAGGCAGGCACTTTGTTGATATAAATATTGTTTGAATCTTCCAGGAATAACTCATTCGATTCAGCAAGGTTGGATAAATAACCTACTCCTGCCCTGATCGATTCATCTTCGTTAGCGAATTCAAGTCCCAGCCCCCAGCCTACATCGGTGTTGTCACCTAATTGACGTGTTTTGCCATCAAATATATAGCCGAAAACTTCATAGTAATCATTAATTGAGTAATCTATGATTAATGCTGTGCTTTTAGTTTCGCCAAATTCAAGCAATGGGCCGGTGACAAAATGAGAGTAATATTCCCCAAAGGGTAAATCCTGGTAGCCCACCTCAACGCCCCAATCGTCTAAGTCGTATTTCAAAATGGCCTCTTCCGTGTTAGTTTTGAGTTGATTTTGATATTCAGCCTCAAATATTAATTCTGCTGATAGTGATTCAGAGAACACGGCCTCAAACCCAAGTTGTAATTCATGACTTCGTGGCTCATCATGATTTATGGTTTGATTATCTGTGAAACGATCGTCTCTATATATCTTTTCGATTTCGAACAATCCCGAAACCGCTAACCAATCGGTGAGCGGTGTGCCAAAACCAGCTTCCCGGCGTTCCTCAGGATTACGATAAATTCTGACTTCATCTCGTTCGTCTGCATTGTCAAGCTTTGCTTCTTTACTGCTCTGTGAATAGCAAAGCGGACTCAAAAAAGCTATTCCGGCCAAAAGGATAATAGGCTTAATGTTTTTATTTATTACAGTAGTTTTCAAAACTATGTGTGATCGTGATACTGAAAGTAATTGTAAACCACAGCTGCCAGAAGAAGGGATAAGTTAACCAGATGGTAATATTATCATGCTAAAAATCAGATAAGCTATGTTTGGGAATTTAATGGGCTTTGCGTCCATTGCTAGCAGTGTATGAAACTATTACTAATCGAAGATGACAAAATTATTGCCGATTTCGTTATTAAGGGCATGAATGAGGCAGGGTATGTCATTGATCACCAAAGCAATGGCCGTTATGGATTACAAGCCGCTTTAAATGAGAGTTATGACTTAGCCATTATCGATGTGATGCTACCCCAACTGGATGGGCTTTCAATTATTGATCAAATCCGCGATAAAAAAATCAATTTACCTATTCTTATTTTAAGTGCAAAACGAAGTGTCGATGACCGCATCACCGGCTTGCAGCATGGCGGTGATGATTATCTGATTAAGCCATTTTCATTTGGTGAATTACTGGCACGTGTGGATGCTTTATTGCGAAGAGCCAATAATGTAGTTGAACCCTCTCATTTAACAATTGATGATTTATCCATGGATTTACTTGGACGGATTGTAACCCGAGCCGGGCAACGAATAAATTTGCAACCAAAAGAATTTTCTTTACTTGAGTATTTATTGCGCAATCAGGGTAGAGTAATTTCAAAAACCATGATTATAGAGCGGGTTTGGAATTATAACTTCGACCCGGGCACTAATGTTGTTGAGGCGAGAATCAGCAAACTGCGGGAAAAAATAGATAAGGGGTCAAAAAAGCCATTAATTCATACAGTCAGAGGTTTGGGTTATGTGCTAAAAGTTGAGAATGATTAAACCTCCAACATCACTTGTGTCGAGGATGACGCTTTGGTTTGTGGCATCATTTGTAGCCTTTTTAATTTTTGCCTTTTTAGTGTCTTATTTTGCTATGGGCAGGTTGCTGAATGGCGAACTTGAAGAAGATTTAGAGGAGGATATTGAGGAATTTCGGCTCTTATATAACACAGGCGGATTTGAGGCGGTCATCACTGAGATCGATCGAGAAGCACAATCAGATGAAGCTGATGAAGAATTTTTACAATTATTGGATGCACGAGGAAATAAAATCTACAGTTCTGATATTACTGCTTGGCAAGGGTTAACCGTTACTAAGGATCAATTGATTCAAGTAAATGAAAATCTTGAACCGGTGATGATGAATATCAAGCTGGACACACAGGAATATAAGACGAAAACGATATTAGCCCAACTCGATGAAAATATGTTGTTGTTTCTTGGTGAGTCAACGGAACAAAATCATGATGTATTGGAATTGCTACAAATAATTTTTCTAGCCATGCTATTGATTACCATTCCGATCACCGTAATTGTTATACGCTTATTATCTAAAAAATCAGTTGTTGGTATTGAAGAAGTTAGTCAAGCTGCTTTTGCTATACAGCAGGGAGAATTTGATCGACGAGCACAGGTTTCTGCAAAAGATATTGAGATACAACAGCTCGCTGAAACGTTTAATAGTATGGCAGACAGAATTAAGAATCTAATCACTGAAATGCGGGAAATGATAGACAATATTGCTCATGATTTAAGAAGTCCCATTGCCAGAATCAGAGCCATCTCAGAGTCAACACTTTCGTCAAAGCAGCAGCTCACAACAGAAGATTATCAGAATTCAATCTCAGATACATTAGAGGAATGTGATCGTCTGATTAATCTGATTAACACAACGCTGGATGTAGCTGAAGCAGAAGCTGGTATTTCAAGTTCTGAAAAGCAATCAGTCGATGCTTCACAATTAGTTGCAGAGGCTTGTGAGTTATTCGAACCCCTGGCCGAGCAAAAATCCATTCAGTTTACTAATCGAATCACGCCTGACTGCAAAGTATTCGGGAATCAACATAATTTGCAGCGCATGATTATTAACCTGATTGATAACGCATTAAAATATACGCAGTCAGATGGAAAGGTAAGCGTAGAATTGTCGTCGTTGGACGACAAAATAGTATGTATTATTCAAGATAATGGAATGGGTATACCTCAAACAGACCAAGAAAAAATATTTCAACGGTTTTACCGTACTGATCTAAGTCGTGGCGAACAGGGGTGCGGGTTAGGTTTAAGTTTTGCGCGTGCTGTAGCCCGTGCACATGATGGTGAAATAGAACTTAAAAGCAAATTAGACTCGGGTAGTAGATTTACGGTGATTCTTCCTAAGAATTTTGATCACTAATAAGATAATTTCACCTTCTGGAGAACCTACCAGTTTTTTACCTAAATAAATCTCAGTGGGAATTTTGAGATAGGTTCTAGAAACAATACCATGTTCTTGATAACTCTCTAGATTATTAAACTTGATTCCATATTCTTGCGTAATTTGAATGCATCGCTGGTCGCATCAATTTTAATGTCATCCCAGGTTATTGGCTTGCCTTCTTTCACTGGCTTTAATAATGGTACGTTGTGGGCCAACCCTAATGGTACGTACCCGTGACGAACCGAAATATGTGCGGGACGTAATCCACCTGTCACCGTATAACCACCTTCACCGTCCAACACTTCACCCTTACTCAAATTGCGTTTCGCAATTGCTGCGACATCGGCGTTAAAACATGTGGCAACGCCAGTCGCCTCGCCACGTAGCGCAACTGACGCCACTGAAACTGCTAGCTCCAAACCAATTAAATGCCAGCGTTTATAGAGCGTCATATATTTACCGGACGGATCAGTAACAACTTTGTATTCCTCAAAACAATTCTTCAAGTAATCAGTGTCTGCCTCAAATACAACCCACACTCCCTTGCGGATATCATAAGGAATTTGCACACCTTCTGGAGTAAGGCACGAAATAGCCTCAACCAGGCCTTTGCGCTCAAGTTGACCGCCTTCGGCTTTTGGGCACATCAATGTAGGTATATCATCGATACCACCAAAGGGAAAAGCTAATCCATTTTCAGGTGATTCAAGCCCCGTTGCATTCGCAATCGCTGCGCATTCAATAGCTGGTTTCGAACCATCTAAAAATGCATTAAACATTTTAGGGTTAAGGCGTCCACGCTCAGCCTGCTCATGACTTAATCCCCAGTAATCCCAGACCGTTTCGGGTGTAGATTGGCGAAAATGCGGAAGCCACTTGTGCCCACGACCGGCAGCGACAACACTAAACCCGCATGTACGTGCCCAATCAACCAGATCGCTTGCGAGGGCCGGCTGATCACCATAAGCCATACTATAAATGACTTTGGCCTCTTTCGCCTTTTGCGCTAATCCGGGGCCACAGAACGCATCGGCTTCAACAGTCACGTTGATAACATGCTTTTTGTGTTCGAAGGCCGAAAGAGCATGAGTGACTGCCGCCATTGGATTTCCGGTGCACTCAATAATTATTTCAATACTCTGATGAGCGATTAGCTGATGCCAATCGTCATTAACAAAGGTTTTTCCTCTTAATAGAGCATCATCCAAACTCGTTGCGTTATAGGCGTCATCGTCCCAACCAACCAATTTCATATTGGATTTTGCACTATCCGGGTTCAAATCAACGACGCCGACGATGTGAATTGCAGGAATACGTAAGGCTTGTGCCAGAAACATTGTCCCGAATTTACCAGCGCCGATCATTCCAACACGAATCGGTTTTTCTAGTGCTGCACGTTCTTGTAACTTCCTATAGAGATTCATTTTGTTTCCTGTTTTATTTTTGAAACGTACCGGCGTGGGTGAGGAAATCAAAATCACAGCCATCTGGTGCTTGTAATACGCTACGATCATATAGCGCGCGATATCCACGCTTATGCTTTTTGGGTGTGGCAGTATCGTTAATACGACTTATAAATTCAGCCTCCGATATCAAAAGATCGATCGTCTTTTCTTTAACGGAAAGTCGGATGCGATCTCCATTGCGAACTGCTGCCAGCGGCCCGCCTACTGCTGATTCGGGGGAAATGTGTAGGACAATAGTGCCAAATGCAGTGCCCGACATGCGGGCATCGGATATTCGAACCATATCTTTAACGCCTTGTCGTGCCAGCTTTTTGGGAATAGGAAGGTATCCAGCTTCTGGCATTCCTGCTGCGACAGGCCCTGCATTTTTTAACACCATGATGTCAGTGGCTTCTATATCCAGATCTGGATCATCAATACGTTTTGCTAAATCTTCCAGACCTTCAAAAACAACGGCGCGCCCTTCCACTTCAAACAATTCGGGTGTCGCCGCAGCCCGTTTAAATATCGCTCCACCCGGCGCAAGATTGCCACCAAGGCTAATCAAGCCACCGTGTTCAGAAACCGGATCATCAAACGATCGAATAACATTACGATCCACCCAGTGTGAAATCGATTCAAGCCGATCTCCGAGCACTTGCCCAGTGACATTAACCGTATCAAGATGCAGTAAGTGACGTAGTTCACGCATCACTGCGCCGACTCCGCCTGCGGCATAGAAATCCTCCATGTAGCCACTGCCCACTGGTTTGAGGTCAACCAATACAGGTGTCTCATCAGAGATCTGGTTTAAACGTTCATTAGAAATTCGGATTCCAAGACGTCCAGCGACAGCGCCCAGATGGATAATCGCATTCGTCGAACCACTCACTGCCATCAAAATCCGGTAGGCATTTTCAACAGATTTTTCAGTAATTATGTCGGTTGGTCGCCGTGGATTAGTAATTAAGTTTACGGCTGCACGTCCGCTGTATTCAGCCGCAACTAGCCGTTCTGCGTGAACCGCTGGAATTGCAGCACTTCCTGGCAATGACATTCCCAACGTTTCTGCAATGCAGGCCATGGTGCTGGCCGTTCCCATCACGGCACAGGTGCCTGCTGTTGTTGCTAAACGCCCTTCGATTTGTTCAATCTCATCCTTTTCAACCTCACCGGCACGATATTTACCCCAAAAACGTCGACAATCCGTACAGGCACCTAAACGTTCACCTCGATGGCGACCGGTCATCATTGGCCCCGTTACCAACTGGATAGCTGGAATATTGGCCGAGGCCGCACCCATCAGTTGAGCTGGAACTGTTTTGTCACACCCTCCTATCAGCACAACGGCATCCATCGGTTGAGCTCGAACCATCTCTTCTGTATCCATTGACATCAAGTTTCGGTAAACCATACTTGTGGGATTCAGATAAACTTCTCCAAGTGAAATTGTAGGAAATGGTCTTGGTAAAGCACCTGCGGCAAGCACACCTCGTGAAACAGCTTCAACCAATTCTGACATACTGCGGTGACAGTTGTTAAAACCTGAAGGAGTCATTGCTATTCCGACGATCGGTTTGCTTAAAATTTCTTTTGAAAGCCCCATTGATCGTGCAAAGGACGTTCGCAGGTATTCTGCAAAATCTTTATCGCCATAGTTGGTTAAACCACCTCGAATTCCTTTATCATCGCTCATGATGGCGCTACCTTTTTAGAAGATGTCCGAAAAGCCACGTCCAGTAAGCGCTCATAAACCAAAATCATAGCGCCCTTATCTTTTTCGCCGTGACCTTCAAGTAACGCCTGTTGATAAGTTGTTGTTGCGGCGGCTAGAACCGGTGTTGGAATGTTGTAGCGAGCTGAAATTTCAGCACCGCTGATCAAATCCTTGTAGGCAGATTGCATTGGATAACCGTTATCAAAGTGTCCGTTCAAAATATGCGGAATAAAGAACTTGGACGCATAGCTGCAGCCTGTGCCGGAATTTACGACATCGCCGACTTTCTCTGCGTCTATACCCAGTTTAATGGCCATAGGAAGAATTTCAGCAAGCGCAGCTGCGTTGATATCAAATAAAAGCTGGTTTATTAATTTCGTCAATTGGCCAGAACCAACATCCCCCATATGTAGAATGTTTGAGGCCATGGTCGACAAAGCCTCTTCGACTTGTACAAGCACATCGGCGTCCCCGCCAACCATCATTGTCAACGTTCCGTCCTCGGCACGCGTTTGCATGCCAGAGACGGGTGCGTCCATAAATTGAATACCCATCGCGTCTAACTGCGAGTGAATTTCAAGCGTAGCGGCATATTCGATTGTGCTGGTGTCAATAACAATTGCACCTTGTTTCAAATGCTTCGCGATGCCGTTTTGGTGATCAAACAACGCTTGTTTAACGATGTCAGCACTGGGCAGACTTAAAATAAGGACATCAACATCTAAAAAACCGTCAGGTCCGTTAGCAGGTTTTGCTCCTTGCTTTGATAGATGTTCAACAACATCGTGATTTCTATCATAAACCACAACATCATGTGAACGAGACAGATTGATTGCCATGGGGCTTCCCATTTGACCCAAACCTATGAATCCATATTTCATTAGCCAATATCCAATGTTTAGTTACTTTTTAGTCGAGTTATTTCTGAACAGATAATTCAATGAGATTAGCGTCCGGGTCACGAATATACACAGACTCGATAGGCCCTAATGCCCCAGTGCGGTCAACCGGGCCTTCCTCGATTTCGATACCTGATGCAATTAAGTGATCTATGATCAGGTGTAATTCACTATTGTAGAGAAGGCAAATATCACTACTGCCTGGGGCGGGAGATTTGGCATGAGGACAAAACTCTTCACCTGACTTGTGAATATTAATTTTCTGTGACCCACCTTTAAGGGCTTTACGTCCACCACCAAAAGTAACTTCTTCGAACCCAAGAATATCCCGGTAAAAACGAATCGTTGTTTCGATTGATTCTACTGTTATTACGATATGATCTAATCCGAGAAGTTTCATGTCTGTATTGTTCATTTTATCGAGTATAAACAGCTGTCAACTTATCACTTGCGATTGCATGTGATTGGGTCATGAAACCTACGAGTGCTGGACTCGCAGAAGCATCAAGGTCAAGTGAATCAACATTCAGTGCATAGACCGTAAATTCATAACGGTGCATTTCGCCCGGCGGTGGGCAGGCACCACCAAACTGATTATTACCAAAGTCTGTACGGGACTGAATAGCATCTTGAGGCATTTTACCTTCCTGACTGGCATTCGCCGGTAGGCTCATAACATCGGCCGGAATATTGAATGTTACCCAGTGCCACCAACCAGAGCCTGTTGGTGCATCAGGGTCATAAGCAGTAATAACAAAACTTTTAGTACCTTCGGGGGCATTTTCCCAAGACAGTTGGGGTGAGATATTTTCACCTTCACAACCAAAGCCTTGAAAGACATGCTTATTAGATAATTGCATGCCCTCTGAAATGTCCTGACTGCTGAGTGTAAAGCCATCTGAATTAGCTGACACAAAAGCAGTAGTGAAAGTATAAAGTGCTAATGCACAAACAAATTGTTTTACCATGATGATTTCCTTTTTTCGAGTTGGAAAAGGATAGCAATAGAAGTCTCAGGACGCCTTCATACCGCGATCAAAAACTATCATAATTTGATCAAACATTTTGTGTTTGCAAAAATGTATTATCGTAAATTCAAGCATGTCTGGGTATTCAAATTTTAATATTCATCGCATCATGCAATTGTAGCTTTAGCTTGCATGGCAAGCGCACCATCACGCCGGCGCACCCAGAGCCGGAAGTTTTTCTGATCTGCTTGTGGTTCACCATGCAATGAAAAATCCTCATTGTCGAAAATTGTAGAAACAGCACGAAACTCAAATTTACGTATAATGGCTTGTGGTTTTTCACGCTGTAACAGATCCAGAAGTAATATGGCTAGTAATGGACCGTGTACGACCAGGCCTTCATAGCCCTCTGATCCCACACAAAAAGGCTGATCGTAATGGATTCTATGCCCATTAAAAGTTAATGCTGAGAAACGAAACAACAGTACTGGATCAGGAACAATATGTCGGGTAAATGAACTACTCTCAGGCGCTAGTGGTGGTGTAGGCAAAGGCTTATCTGGATTTGATTTTTCGCGATAGACAATATCGTGTTCTTCTTTTACACAGAGTGTATTTTTATCAAAAATCTGATGCTCTACCGTCACAAATACCAGCTCTCCAGAACGACCGGACTTCGTCTTGACCGATTTTATGGTAGACACTTTACGTAAGGTCTTACCCACTAATATCGGGGCGTGGAAGATCAGCCGACCCCCCGCCCACATTCGACGCGGAAGTGTGATCGGGGGCAAAAAACAGCCAAGTGCTGCATGACCGTCATATCCACAGTCTGAAAGTTTATAGATTGGCAGAAAATGCAGCCAGTGCCACAGTGGCGGCACAGGCATACCATCTTTGTAAACCGAATTGTCTTTATCCAGAGTAGCCGCAAGTGCATTAGATGGAAAGGCAACGATCCTTTCCTGATAAGATTCGGTGTTACCAATCCAAGATTCTATACTTTTGTTTCCAATAATATTCTCATTCATTTTCACATAACCACAAATTGAACCAGCTTTTGAATATCGGTTGTTCAGTTATGTTTTCAATTTATAATGACTTCCGGTCCCATCATAAGAGTCGGTAACCAGGTTGAAATCCATGGAACATAAGTCACCAGGATCAAAAATATGAACATAATACCTAACCAGGGCAAAGCCGCCTTGACGACATTCAAGACCGACATGCCAGCCACACCAGCCGTAACAAATAAATTCAATCCCACTGGTGGTGTAATCATACCAATTTCCATATTAACGACCATGATAATTCCCAGATGGATGGGATCAATACCGAGCGCAATAGCGATTGGAAACACCAGTGGAGCCACGATGACCAGCAACCCCGAGGGTTCCATGAACTGACCGCCGATCAGCAATATTACGTTTACCACAATCAAAAACATAATCGGGCCAAATCCAGCTGATAACATGGCCTCGGTAATGACTTGAGGAATTCGTTCTTCAGTCAGTACATGTTTCAAAATCAATGCATTAGCAATGATAAACATCAACATGATAGTGAGTTTGCCTGCTTCAAACAGGGCTTTGCGTGTATCTTTGTGCCAGAAGACCGATAGAATTTTAACCAGCACAATGCGCTTGTCTTTGTTGTGCTTGGCAAATGGGCCCATGTCGCAATAAATAAAGTTTGCCACAAAAAAAGCGTAGACTGAGGCGACAGCGGCAGCCTCGGTGGGTGTGAATACGCCACCGTAAATTCCCCCCAGGATTATAAAAATAAGCAGCAATCCCCAAAATGCATCACGTCCAGATGCAATTATCTCACCCCACCCTGCCCAGGGCTGCGCAGGCAAATCCTTTATTCGCGCGGCAATATAGATGCCAATCATCAACATCAATCCCGCGATAAGGCCGGGCAGGACACCCGCTAAAAACATTCGCCCCACGGATACGTCCACGGCAGCAGCATAAACAACCATTACAATAGAAGGAGGAATTAATATTCCTAATGTTCCGGCATTACATATAACCCCGGCTGCAAATTCCTTGCTGTATCCAACTTGTTTCATGCCAGCAATCACAATTGAACCAATTGCCACGACGGTAGCCGGTGAGGAACCCGATAATGCCGCAAACATCATGCAGGCAAAGACGGAAGCAATGGCCAATCCCCCTTTTAAATGACCGACCACGGCAATAGCAAAACGTATGATTCTATTGGCCACACCACCGGTTGACAAAAACACTGAGGCCAAAATGAAAAACGGAATCGCTAACAAAGTGTAATGCCCGTGGAAAGCCGAAAACAGGGTTTGTGCCACTGAACTCAATGAGCCATCTGAATGGACAATGAGAAACAAGATACTCGACAAACCCAATGCCATGGCAATGGGCACTCCGATTAGAAGTAGTCCGATGACCAATAAGAATAAAATCAATACCACCATGGCTCAACGCTCCTGGCTGTTATCGTTGACATGAGCAAGTTCCTCAGCCTGCTCCTCAACTTCATGGCTGGCAATTAACATATCCGCCTCATCTTTAAATACCCGCCAGGCCAATTGCAGGTATCGCAGTGTTAACAAGGCCATGCCCAGCGGCAGAGCAAAGTAAGGAATAAACCGGGGCATTTTTTCATAGCGTTCCCCTTCATTGAGCCACTGAGCCAGAAACTGGAGAAAGTCCGGCATGGGAACATCCTCAGTTTCTAAAAAAGCACGCTTACCAATAAAGGGTGACCAATAATCCCAAGCCCCCTTCAGCAGCAAAATACTAAATAACAGACAAGCAAACACAGCGATAATGGTCAGCACTCGTCGTAAACCGGGCGACACAATATTTAGAACCACGTCCACACCAAGATGGATAGATTTCTTGACCCCGTAAGAGGCACCCAATAACACCATCCATGCAAATAGAAACACGGTGACTTCAAGCGCCCAGAGAATATTGCTGTTAAAAACATAACGGGCGATTACATTGGCAAATGTAATGAGCACCATCAAGCCCATAAACAGAGCAATCAGGTTTTCCTCAAGTTTATCGCTCGCTGAAGACCAGCTGTTTTTGGCTGACATAATGCCTCCTTGTGTATAAAGAAATACCGGTCAGTGCAACACCCTGACCGGTTTACTCAACAATAATGTTTAACCGTTATTTGAGGCTTGAGCGGCATCGATAATCTCGGCGCCGATATCATCCTGGAATTGCTGCCAAACCGGTTTTAAGGCTTCAACCCATGCGGCACGTTGTTCATCTGTTAAGGTTCGAACTTCAGAGCCGGCTGCCATAATATTTTGCTTGTTTTCTTCATTAACAGCTGTTGAGGCGGCATTTCTTTCAACCGTGACTTCATTCAGGATGGTGGCAAACTGATCCTTAACTTCTGGATCCAACTCATCCCACCACTCGCTCGAGGTCACTACTAGGTAATCAATAATGCCATGGTTGGTCTCAGTGACACCATCCTGCACTTCATAGAATTTTTTACCGTAAATATTTGACCAGGTGTTTTCCTGTCCATCAATAACTTTGGTTTGTAAACCGCCATAGACTTCTTTAAAGGACATTTTTTGCGGATTGGCACCCAATTGCTCAAACTGAGCTACTAATACATCCGAGGCCTGAACCCTGAACTTTAGACCTTGTGCATCTTCGGGCACTATTAATGGCTTATTCGCTGATAACTGTTTCATACCATTGTGCCAAAACTCTAATCCTTGCAAGCCTCGGCGAACCATAGCATTTTTAAGTGTCTGACCGGTTTCAGAATTCTGAAATCGCTCGACAGCGCCGATGTCTTTAAATAAGAAAGGCAAATCAAAAACCCGGTATTGCTTGGTATATTCTTCAAACTTTGACAATGATGGCGCAGCTAATTGCACATCGCCGTTAAGCATTGCCTCTAACACTTTATCGTCATCATAAAGGGTTGAATTTGGGAACACTTCCATGCAAGCCTTACCATTCATTTCATCATTGACTCGTTGCTCGAGTAAAGTGGCGGCGATGCCTTTTGGATGTTTATCAGTATTGGTAACGTGGCTAAATTTAATGACAACTTCACCGTCATCACAATTGGCCTGTACTGCATCTACGTTAAGAACTAAAACTGCCATGACAGCAGTAACAATATGCTTTAAATCCATAGTTAGACTCCTCTTTTTAAATAGAGGTTATCCAATCAGGTTTTAAACTGCTTTCATATCTCAATCAAAGACCATCAAAATTCGATCAAATTTTGGGTTTGCGTATATATTTTGGTGGGATATCAAATCGAGTCCTAAATGCTTCAGAAAAATGCGAAGGAGTAGAAAAGCCAGATTCCAGGGCAATCTGTGAAATAGGCATTTGTGTCGTTTGTAACAAACTAAGCCCGTACTCAAGTCTAACGTTCATTAATATAGCAGAGAAAGTTGTATTAAGTTGTTGTAATCGCCGACGTAGCGTGGCCTCGCTATATCCAAACTCTGCTGCAACATCGTTTGCACGCCATCTATGACCGGGTTCTGACGTAATTAAATCCCGTAAACGGTATTCGAGGGACTTTTCAGTCGGCGTAGATAAAAAAATTCCCAACGACTTAAGCCAGATCAATGGTTCGCATATTCTGTGCAAGATGATTTCTTTTGGTGTCGATTTTGAAGTTTGAACTTCACCTATGTTTTTTAATAAAGTAACCAATTTCTTTGGACATTTTTCAAGATGAATAGCGGAACTATCTCGAATGCCTGTATTTACCGAATCAAAAACCATTCTAATCAATGCATCCGGATATGATACGCACCATGCAGAATAGTCAGAACCGGAGATGATCCGATTTTCAATCGTAATGGAAGTACCTGATGGAAAAACAAGCAACTCCCCTGGATGAGCATCAATAGTGCTTCGATCACTGGTTTTAACACTTTTCGAACCAGTCTGGATAAGAACGAGCATTGTATTAAAAATATATAAATCCCGGAATTTATGGGTAGTCGCTTGACTGATTAAAAATGTCTTGACTGATGTTATTTCCTCAATCAATGATATTGGGTCATTTTGCATTAGATTTCTTTGCGATTGATTGTTTCTAATTTTGCTCAACTTGCTTCACGAATTAAAACAAAGTATTCACTGTATCAGTCTTTAAGTAATTACGTCTAGGGCAGTTTTAAATACCAAAGTGTCTTCTTAGGGTACTATGAGTCCGATAAAATATAATGTCAGTTTTATCATACAGAAATCAAATCAAATTTCATTTATTAATATCTACTTAGGACTTAGTTTTCATTTGATCATTCATACCGCCCCCTATGATTTGCGGTGATGTATTCGCTTTAATTTGAGCCGCCCCTGAAAAACAGTCACAAAATGGATCAAAGAGGATCAGCATGGATAAAGAAATTTAGAGAATTTACGAGCTTTTTACTTAAATAAAGCCCAGTCACATTTTTGGGTTTATCACTGGGGTAACCTAAGTCATGGATTACTTGAATTTAAAGTAATCAATTTTGTTGGTAATTCTAGCCTATTGCACTGCTTTTCAGATTGGAGTGGCGCGCCTGGAGCAATGCGAACGCCCGACCACCTGATTAAAAGTGGTTTGTAGAAATTTATCTGCCCTATAAATCAAAGACTTACAAACTCTCAATTCAGGCGTTTACTGCATTTAGCTCTATTTAAACTATAGAATAAGTCCCATATAACCCAGAAAAAATTTACAATAATAATTCCATGTCCTTCAAAAGGAATCTAATTTTTGCTTTAAATCACTAGTAGAGCCGATCTGAATATTAAGATCATGAATTAGGCCATTTTCTAAGCTGTAAATCCAACCGTTAACATTCAAGTTTGCTCCTCTCTTCCAGGCGCATTTAACTATAGTTGTGTTACAGATATTAATCACCTGCTCAATCACATTAAGTTCACATAAACGCTTGTGAAGTGTGTCACCTTTGAGTTTCTTTAATTCATCACTATGGACTCGAATTACGTTTTTGATATGTTGTAACCAATTGTCAATTAAGCCATGTTCTTTATCCTCTATTGCAGCTGCAATACCACCACAACCATAATGACCACAAACGATAATATGTTTAACCTTGAGTACATCAACTGCATACTGTATGACTGAAAGTGAGTTCAAATCACTTTGCACTATTACATTGGCAATATTCCGATGGACGAAAACTTGGCCTGGCATTAGATCGATAATCTGATTGACCGGTACCCGACTATCTGAGCACCCAATCCACAGGTATTCCGGTGTTTGTTGTTGTGAAAGCTTAGAAAAAAAATCAGGTTCCTTTTCTTTTATGGATGTTGCCCAGGCAAGGTTATTGTCTAGTAGATGTCGGGGGGTGTTAGTTTCCGAATTTCCCGACTCGGTTTTATCTCGATATGTCATTGTCGTAAATTGAATTAGTTTACTTAGTCAGATATTATTTTTACAACTCAATTCTTCCTATCAGCTAAACTGAGTTGCTATGTTGATTAGCTAATCTCCATCTGCGATTCCTTGAGCGCGTATTCGAGCGCGGCGGGCACGATAAGTCGGCAAAAAGACCAAAACAAAGGCGAGAACCAATAAACCCAATGTCATAGGTCGTTGCCAGATAAATTCAATGCCTCCATATAGTTGCACTGAACGGGCAAAGTTGTCTTCCAACATAGGACCCAGGATGAAACCGATTAATAATGGTGCCAAGGGATAGTCAGCAAATCTAAGAATCGTGGCAATAATGCCCAGGATAACCAAAATAATTAATTCTGTTGCATTATTCTGACCTATGTACACACCCATTAAAGTAAAAAACAAAATAAACGGTATTAAGTAATTCCGGGGTACTGTAAGGATTTTTGCAATATACGGAATTAAAGGTAAATTTAAGATCAACAAAATTAAATTACCCAGATACATAGAAATAATTACGCCCCAAAAAATTTCGGGTTGATCAATCATGAGTCGTGGACCGGGTGTCACATTCAATGCAATTAATGCACCTAATAATATTGCTGTTGTTCCGGATCCGGGGATGCCAAGGGTCAATAAGGGCACAAATGAACCTGTACAGGCAGCATTGTTAGCCGATTCTGGTGCTGCAAGACCTTTAACTGAACCTTTTCCAAACTGTTCTTGTTCTTCTTTGCTGGCTATATTGCGTTCAACAGCATAACCTAAAAAAGAAGCAATTGTGGCACCTGCGCCTGGTAATACACCAATAAAAAATCCTTGTATGGATTGACGCGTTACTACAGGTGTTATTTGTTTTGCTTCTTGCCGTGATATGCGCAGATTTTTAATTGCATCGTCACCACTTCCACCTGTATTGGATCGAGTTGGGTCAAGCACTAAATATAGAGCTTCGGGAAGCGCGAACATTGCCATTGCCAAAGTGATGAATCCCAGCCCGGATTGTAAATCCATGATGCCGGCAGTAAAACGTGGCGCATTAAACAAAGCCGCCTCACCTACAGTGGCCAGCATTAAGCCGGTCACGGTCATCATTAATGCTTTTGCAACTTGTCCGGTGCCTGCAAAGGCCGCAATAGCTGAAAGCCCGACCACCATCATGCCAAAGTATTCAGCAGAATGGAATAATAAGGCAACCGAGGCCAGCATTGGCGCAAACACCATTAATAAGAGCGCACCGAATGTACCACCGACGAATGATGAAATGGCCGCAACAGTGAGTGCTTTACCCGCTTTACCTGATCTCGCCAATGGAAAACCATCAAAACTACTGGCGACGGTTGAAGCAACACCAGGAGCATTAATCAGGATTGAAGACGTAGAACCGCCAAATATAGCGCCATAATAAACACCGGCCAGTAAGATTAATGCTGCGGAGGGATCACCTAAACTGATCGCAATTGGAATCATAATTGCAATGATGGACATCGGGCCAAGTCCTGGCAGCATGCCGATGAATGTTCCAATCAGACAGCCTCCAACAACCATCAAAATCATCTTTATTGAAAAAACAGTCGCTAGGCCTTGTAATAATCCTTCTAACATGACTTACCCTCCAGAAGTTAGAAACCAGGGTAAAGGCCTTAAATATATGCCCAGAACTTGTTGCACCAGATACCAAACCACTACGGCTGTTAGCACGGCAATTGGGATCATGAAATGCCATTTGCGCTCACCTAATAAATAGCTGCTTAAAACCAAAAAGACAAATGTAGAGATTAAAAATCCAATTGGTCTTAGACTGAATGCATAAAGCACCATCAACCCCAATAAACCCAATGCTTGGCCCAGGTTATATTCCCCCAGCTTACGATAGTTAATATCCCCTGCACTGGGTTCCTTATCTTTTGAACGAGGTGTGAACAATACAATGGTTGCCAATATGATCCCCAGCGCAGATAAAACTTTGGGGAATGAACTCGGCCAGATCGGAGAGCGTTTCATGAAAGGTGGAAGCGCCGCATCCATGACGAAATAGGCGGTATAACCATAAATCAAACATATTATCAGGAACGAAAGCGCAATCCAGCGGTTTAAAGTCATACTTCTTCCTCCTCTATGAAAATCCAGTTGCTAATGCAAACTCACTTGAATTGAAATCATTACAGAAACCCCAACTTCTTCATTAACTCGCTGATAACTTGTTCTTGATTTTCCAAAAAGACAACAAAGTCATCCCCTGAATTGTGAATGTTTACCCAACCGTTTCGTGCCCTGACTTCTTCCCATTCTGGCGTGTCATACATAGCGGTTAATACTTCTTGATAGACTGTTAACTTATCTTGAGGCAATCCAGGTGCTGCAAACAAGCCGCGCCAATTGACAAATTCAACATCTATACCTTGTTCTTTTAAAGTCATGGCATCCGGCATAGTATCCACCCGCTCGGACGAGGTAACGCCAATAATTTTTGCTTCGCCAGCCTCTGCTAGCGCTATCGCTTCTGAAAATCCGGTTGATATAGCGACCACTTCTCCAGATAACAGTCCGGCCATAGCTTTGCCACCAGCATCGTAAGGTATATATTTAACGGCAATCGGATCTTCTCCAGCAGCCTCCATTACCATAGCCGCAACCAAATGATCCATACCACCAGGAACTGAACCTCCACCAATAGCAACATCGGATGGATTAGCTTTATAAAGCTCGACCAGGTCATTGAAATTGTTAAGGGGGCTATCCTTACCTACTACGAATGCTGCATAATCACCTATAATTCCGGCAACCATGGTCAAATCCCGAAAATTTTGAGGGAAAACACCTGTTAAAGATCGAATGACGATTGGTGTCGAATTAACCATTAATGTGTCGTAATTACTTTCGGCATTTTCAATCAAGTAACCGATGGCTTTACCACCTCCACCACCTGACATATTCTCATACGATGCTTGACCGACAAGGCCAGATTTAGTGAGTGCTTCACCTGTACCGCGTGCTGTGCTATCCCAACCCCCACCCGCACCACCCGGGATCAAAAAGTGTATGGAATCAAGTTTGTCTTGGGCACTAAGCTGAGTGATTAGCAGAAGACCGATGAATGTTACAGAAAAAACTCTTCGTAATTTAATGCGCATAACTAGAAAACTAAAGATTGGTTTGCGTTATGTACCAAGCTAACCGAAGTTTTTAAAAGTGAAAATAATAAATCATTAAACTCAACTAATTAAAATACTGTTCATTAAGTTCATAATGTTTGTAGAAATTTATTGCAATATGTAGTTTATAGGGTTATCAATTTATGCTGATGATAAAATAATTTTTGCAACTAATTGAATTTTCAAAAACGAGTATTATTAATTTTACTTGGGCTCACCATCGCACAAGGAGGAATACTACTTGCTTTCAATTTTATTTATCTGGAAGATGTTCTTGAAAATCAGATCGGGCAACGTGCAAAAAATGTTGCGCAATCAATCTCACAAATAAAAGAGATATCAAATGCTGTTGAACTTGCCGATACGGATTATCTACAAACCATAAGTTTAAATATTGCCAGCAAAATTGATGCCCGGTTTGTTGTTATTGGTGATAAACAAGGTATTCGATTAAGTCACCCAGTACCTGAGCGGATCGGCAAACCCATGCAGGGTGGAGATAATGATCAGGCTTTGAAATATGGTCAATCTTATGTGTCAAAGGCGGTTGGAAGTTTAGGACCATCAATGCGTGGTAAAGCACCTATTAAAGATTCAAGCGGTAACATTATTGGTGTCGTATCTGTCGGGTATATGTTGGATACCGTCGCAAAGACTGTAAAGAGTTATCAAAACAATGCACTAATCTATTTAGCCTTGGTGGTACTGTCAACCGTGATGGTCGCTATTTATTTATCCCGTGAAATAAAAAAATCAATTCATGGCTATGAACCAGAAGAAATCGCTCGCTTGTTTGCCGAACAGTCAAATACGTTAGAGGCGATAAAAGAGGGTGTTATCTCGATTGATGCTTCTAATCGAATTACTAATATTAATAAATCTGCCTTGGACTTTTTAGGTTTGAAGTCATTGCAAAAAATTAGATCACGCTTTCTCAGCGATATCATTCCAAACGATGAAATCTTGAAAATTCTCGATTTTGGAGGGTTAAAGAGGCCTGTTCAAGATTTGGAAGAAACAATAAATAATCAGCCAGTTGTGATGAACTTATCCCCTATATATGTAGATAGTGAATACTTAGGCACTGTGATCAGTTTTCGACTTAAAAATGAGTTGGAGCAACTATCTCTAAAACTATCAAATGTTGAACAGCAAGCCGACATGTTGCGCAGCCAGGCGCACGAATACTCAAACCGGTTACAAACACTATCTGGATTGATTTCGCTTAACGAAACTGAAAAAGCGCTAGAGGTAATTGGGCACGAGCATTTTCAACAACAAGAACTAATTACATTCCTTTTAAAGTCCATACGAAGCAGTGTGCTGTGTGGTTTGATAATTGGAAAATTTAACAGAGCAAATGAGCTTGGATTAACTCTAGAAGTTGAAGAAAGCAGTGAAATATCTGAAATCCCCCCCAATATAGATCGAAACCGGTTGATCACTATTCTTGGTAATCTTATGGATAATGCGTTTGAAGCAAGCCTAAGGCATGCTGGCAAAGGAGCTAAGGTGAGGTTTTCTGCAATCGATATAGGAAAGGATCTAGTGTTTGAAATTGAAGACCAAGGGCCAGGCATTTCCGATTTGGATATTAATATCATTTTTGCAAAAGGGACTAGCAGTAAAGATAAGCAGGAACATGGCTATGGCTTATGGCTGGTAAAAGAACAACTTGAATTATGTCAGGGGCATTTAACAATCGACCAGGTAAAACCTAACGGTAGCCTGGTTACTGTTTTTATTCCCAAAGAACCAATTAAGGAGGAAATCTGATGAGCAAAATTTCAATCATCATTGCTGAAGATGATCCCCGTAACGCAGAAATACTGAATCGCTTTATAAGTCGTTTAAGTTATTTTCAAGTAGACGGCATTGCCGAAACATTATTACAAGCAAAGGATTTGTTTGAGGTTATCCAACCGGATTTGATTATCCTTGACCATTATTTTCCAGATGGCAAAGGAACTGAGTTGCTCCAACAAATCCGCGAAGAGAAAAGTCACACGGATGTGATTATGATCACTGCGGCAAAAGATGTTGACACCATACGAAATGCTTTACACGGAGGCGTATTTGATTATTTGATTAAGCCTATTTCATATCAGCGACTTGAAAAAAGCATGAAAAAATACCAAGATTATTATTACCGGATGCATAATTTGGATAATATGCAACAACATGATGTGGATAAGTTGCTGCAACTTAATCCTAATAGCACTCCTTCATCTGCCCCACGTTTACCAAAAGGTATAGATAGTCTGACACTAAATAAAATCAAGATACATCTTAAAGAGTGTCCAAAACATATTACTGCAGAAAAGCTAGGCTTGTCTTTAAAAATTAGTCGGACAACAGCACGTCGTTATCTAGAGTATCTTGTAAGCCTGAATGAACTTACTGCAGATGTAACTTACGGGGGGGTTGGTCGGCCAGAACGTATTTACAAACTAAATATTAGATAACGCGATTTGATATTTAGATTTATATCGACCCGATGAATTGAAACATCGTTTCAAGCCTCATAATAAACATAATTTAATTATTTTTTAGAAATTGTAGTCGCGAATCACTTTCAACTTCCTTAGTTTTTATCTAATAAAACTCATAAATTTTATTAGATTTCTGTTCATTAAAAACATTATAACCAAATGATTCTAAGTGTCTCTGAGACTGGATACATTTTCCAACTGCTAATTGATACTTTGAATGAGGAATTTAATAATGAAGAGATCAAATGGACTCTGTTTTATTGTATGTGCGTTATTTGCGCTACCCTCTTTTTCGAAAACACCCGTATTCGAAAAAGACAATTTTACGTTCTCTGTTGGTGGTGATTTTGAGATTCAATATCGTGAAAGAGCAGAACCTGGTGACGACGCTGAAATTGAATATGATGATGTTGAATTACACTTTTTTGGAGACTACGATGTTTCGGATACAACCAGTGTGTTTAACCGAATAGATCTAGACTTCAAGGGCGAGATTGATAATGACGACTCTGCAGATGTACTAGACAAAGCTATTTTGGGCATAAACTGGCAAAACTTTAAGCTTGGGGTCGGAAAGGATGACTATGCAACAGATGATTATAGTCCCGATTTCGATTACGAAATGGGAGGTAATGATGCATTTCCACAGGATGCCGGCGATGATTTGATCTTCGGTACTGCGACATTTGGCGATTTTCAACTTCGATTTTCAACCGATATTGGAGAAGGTGATGATGGTGAGGCAGAGGATGAAAAATCAGTTGACCTCATTGCCAGATACAATTTTGGAGGTTGGGAAGTTGGATTAGCTTATCAAGACTTTACGCCTGGCGAAACTATAGACGAGGACACAGGTGCTATTACTAGTGCAGATGACATTGATACAACAGGTGTATATGTGGCCGGAAAAATTGGAAACTTTAAAACCATATTAGGTTATTCGGATAATGATGAAGGTAGCTGGATCCAAGCTGCTGGTAAATACAAAATTTCAGATGTGTGGTCGATTGCAGGTGGCTATGAAACATTCAGTGCTGATGCCGACACAGAGTCGGATATTGATGTTTATTATGCAAATTTAACCTATGCATTAACTAAACATGTGAAATTATTTACTGAAGTTGGTCAAGAAGATGAAAACGATGGTGATGATGAGTTCGGTTGGCTTGTTGGGATTCAAGTTAGGTTTTAATTAATTATATTTAGAATCTTTTTAGATTTGAATAAGAACAAACTAAACTAGAGTTCTATGACCAACTGATTTAACTGTTGGTCATAGACCTTTTACAAAACTAGTTGTTCTAAACAGTTCGTACTAAGTTAAATATAACTTTGTAGTTTTACGCGCGGGTTCACTCAGCTGATAAACTAGATTACTCCCGCAAACATTCGAAAATTAACACCTACTAGTAAAATATACTCTCTTTAGCCACCACCGTTGAATAGATTGAGTCTCTGCGGCCCATTCAAGCCCAAATCGTATTGGACAGAGCCACCTGAAAATATTAAGCTGAGAACTTACATAACTCTCGGCAATAATGGGCCATGTTAGTAGCAGGCTAGTTATTGAACACTTGACTTGGCCACTACGCGACAAAACTAAGCACGCCGGACACTTTCAATATTTTTCCCTATTCAGTTGTCGGAGTGAACTCAATCGGTTTCAATCCAAATGGTTTTGATTTCGGTATATTGATCATGCGCCATGAATGAATTATCGCGACCACCAAAACCTGATAGTTTATAACCACCGAAAGGCGTCGTTATATCACCTTCGCTATAGCAGTTAACTGAAACCGTTCCTGCCTGCAGTTCGCGTGCGTATTGATGTGTCTTTATAGTGCTCGAAGTAAAAAGCGATGCCTGTAGTCCGTAACATGTGTCATTGGCAAGATCAATTGCATCCTGGTCTGATTCTACTGTCATAATCCCCAGAACAGGCCCAAAGATTTCTTCTTTTGCAATGGTCATATCGGGCGTGACATGATCAAACACCGTGGGCTCTATAAAAAGACCATTTCCTGACGTAACTGCTTTGCCACCATGGATTAACTGGGCACCTTCTTTGGTCGCTGAATCAATATAAGCGATGATTTTTTCGTACTGCTCATTAGATATAATTGCGCCAAGCTGATTTTTTGGGTCCAACGGATCCCCGGTATACCAACTTTTTAGTTCCTGTTTGATCTTGATAAGCAGTTCTTGCTTCACATCCTTATGGACGATCAGACGTGAATTAGCGGTGCAATTCTGGCCCATGTTCCAAAGCGCCGAGAACACCACGTGTTTCGCGATGCTATCCAAATCCGTAGCATCTGAAAGCACCACAGCAGGGTTCTTTCCGCCACATTCAAGGATTATTTTCTTCAGATTACTTTTAGCTGAAAACTCAAGGAAAAGCCGTCCAACCTCAGTAGAGCCGGTGAAGGATATGGCATCGATTCCCTGGTGTCGCCCCATCGGTTCACCGACATCCGGACCTAATCCCGGCAGAACGTTAAGCACGCCGGCTGGAATCCCGGCTTCCAGAGCCAGTCCGGCAATACGCAGGGTGGTTAATGAGGTTTGTTCCGCCGGCTTAACGATCACACTATTACCCATTGCCAGAGCCGGACCAATTTTCCAAACCAGCATCATCAAGGGGAAGTTCCATGGCAATACACAACCAACCACTCCGATTGGTTCACGAATGATCATACCAATGCCATTGGTATTGGCAGGAGACATCTGATCATAAATTTTGTCTGCTGCCTCGGCATGCCATCTCAATGTATCAATGGTTTCTGGCAAGTCGGTCAATTGGCACTCACTTATGGGTTTGCCGCTTTCGAGGCTCTCCAGTACGGCAAGCTCGTGCTGATCTCGCTCTATTAGATTTGCCAATTTAATAAGGGTCGCCTTGCGTTCGGATGGAGGCTTTTGTGACCAGCTTCCCTCATTAAAGGACTTACGAGAAACCTCGACCGCTAAATCTACATCTTCGGGTCCACAGGCAGCTACTCGTGTAATCGTTGTACCGGTGGCTGGATTAATAGTTTCCATCGAATTTCCTGACAAGGGTGCAATATACTTTCCATTGATAAACGGATTAATCGGATAGCTAATATTTTTTGCAATACTGCAATATTCATCATGTGTTAAAAGTGTAGACATAGTGTTATTCCTGATGGTTTATGCTATTTGAGAAAAATCAAAAAATTGACTGTTAAATGCTACGCAAACTGTTTAAAAAGGAGCGTAGATCATTCACCATTAGTAAGGGCTCTTCCATTGCACCAAAATGCCCCCCACGGGGCATGTCAGTCCAGTGTTGAACGTTATAAATTCGCTCGACATAACTGCGCGGTGGCCAAGCCAGCATTTCTTTTGGGAATAGGGCGCAGCCGGTCGGCACCTCCACACGTTTACCCTCGGGTGACAGAATGCGTCCGCCCTCTTCGCGCCGACCATAGTAAATCCATGATGCGCTATTGAAAGTACGAGTAGCCACGTAAATCATGATATTGGTAAGCAACTCATCCTTACTGTATGCGCTTTCGATATCATCCCCATCGGTATCCGACCAGGAATTGAATTTTTCGATAATCCATGCAGCAACACCCACAGGGCTATCCATCATGGCATAACTCAGAGTTTGCGGCTTAGTCGCCTGCTGCGTGCGATAACCGTTTTCCATTTCCTGATCGTGCTCAAAACGTTCCGCCCAGGCTTTCTCTTCGACACCTTTTGGACCGTCAGGGTGACGCATGGTAAGAATATTGATATGGATTGCGCTGCAGGCATCGTGTTCCAAGCCAAGCCACGATGTTATCGCTCCACCCCAGTCGCCGCCCTGAGCGATGTAGCTATCGTAACCGAGGATATCAGTCATCAGTGAATTAAATGTAGCGGCCATTTTTCGAGGCCCCCAGGGCCGTGGTGGACGATCGGAAAATCCAAACCCAGGTAACGAGGGCGCGATGACGGTAAAAGAATCCTCGGCATTGCCACCGAAACGCTCGGGATGCGTAAGTGGCTCGATAATCTGCATGAATTCAGCGATGCTCCCTGGCCATCCATGGCTGATGAGTAATGGTGTCGGTGCCGGGCCGCTGCCTATCTCATGGATAAAATGAATTTTGATGCCATCGACGTCAGCCTTGAAATGGGTAAAGCGATTGAGTTCAGCTTGCTGTTTGTGCCAGTCGAATTGATTGACCCAGTAGTCGGCTATTTCCTTCATGTAATCGAGATTAGTACCGTATTGCCAACCGCCATCGTCAGGCATTTCGTGCCATGGATAAGCCGCAACTTTTTCCCGAATGGTCTCCAACGTTGCATCAGGGATGTCGATTGAAAAAGGTTGGCAAGCGGTCATATCGGTGCAAGCTCCAAAGAAAGAATTTGAATATTTAATTTAAAAAAAACTATTACAGTCGTCGAGTGACAGATTACAGGTATTAACGGGACAGATTTAATCTTAACTTAGAGTAGTCGTTGCACTTCTTCGGCAATCATCTGGATACCTTCTTCGAGTTTATCAATGGGTACAAATGCGAATCCCAAACGGAAGCTGCGTTTGTTTCTATTGAGATAATAGGTTTCTCCAATATCAATTAATACACCTCTGTCACGTAGGCGAATGCCGAGTTCCGAGGCATTGAAGCCCTTGGGTCCGGTTAACCAAAAGGAAGTGCCACCACGGGTTGGGGTACGTTGCAACATGCCCAGGTGTTTTGTTATGGCGTCGTTCATCGTGTGCCAGCGCCGCTGGTAACGTCGTTCGATATTACGCAGGTGTGCGTCGTAATAGCCGAGTTGAAAAAACAGGGCAACAACCTCCTGAACGATGGTTGGTGCATGGCGCATCATCACACCGCGGACGATGCGCGCTTGCCGGATGATGTCCCGATGGGCGACCATAAAGCCTAGCCGTATACCGGGAGAAACGGTTTTTGATAGGCTGCCAATATAGATGACACGATCGTTTTTATCCTGTGAACGCAGGGATTGAGAGCGTGTGTTGAAGAAATTCATTTCGGCTTCGTAATCGTCTTCGATAATCAGGAAGTCCTTGGAAACTGCCGCGCTCAGTAATTGTTCGCGTCGCGCCTGCGTCATCGTTACCATAGTTGGGAATTGATGGCCGGGCGTGGTAAACACCAGTTGGCATTCGCTGGGTATCGACGACACGATGATTCCCTGATCGTCTACCGGGACACCGACCAGCTTGTTGCCGGCGAGTTGAAATGCATTGCGCCCGTAATGATAACCGGGATCTTCGATCGCGATAGGTTCGTTTTTTTGTGCAAAGGTTGCGCCTATTATGAACAACGCGTTTTGGGAACCAAGGGTGATCAATATTTCGTCTTCCTTAGTATATATGCCACGCGAACTGAGCAGGCGTTGTCTCAGCTGCTGGGATAATAGCAAACTGTCGCTTTCAACCGAGTCATCTCTCCAGGCAGGCATACTGGTATTCTTCAACGCGAGCCGGGTGCATTCACGCCAGCCCTCGACCGGAAACAGATCCGGATCAATCTGGTTGTAAATGAAAGGATAAGGATAACTAGTCCAATCCAGCGGGTTGTCGACCGGCGTCAATCCAAGCGACTCAAATTCTATTGGAGCCGGGTTCACGCTATGCTCATCGCTGAATTTAACCGGGTCAGTACCCGGTATGGCTGCCTGGGCAATCGGATTGATGTAATAACCCGAGCGGTCACGCGAAACTATCAAGCCTAGGTCAATCAGCCGGCTGTAGGCGGAAAATACTGTATTTCTCGACACATCAAGCTGGGTGGCTAACTCACGACAAGAGGGTAAGCGTCTGTTTGGCGACAGAGCTTCAGAATTGATTGCAGAACTGATCATTTCGCAAATTTGATCGCGCAATCCCAGGCTCGAATTCTCGGGCAATACGAAGTGAGGTATGGTGGAATCCAAAGTCAGTCCTGAAGTTTACATTTGGTTTAGATAAAAATACCTGTGTACTGTTTCATTTCCATTCTAATACTTCTTGCAATATCTGTCCCCTGTATTCGTGTTATCTGTCACTTTTCATAATATTGGCAATATGCAAATATGATTTCAGATACAGCAATCATACAGAATCCATTAGGAGAACAAGTCTATGAAATTTACATCTATCTTAAAAGTAGTTGCTCTCAGTATCGCTACCACATGTTTTACACAATCAGCGAACGCAGAGACTATATTAAAACTAGGTACAGTGGGTTTCAAAGGTATGCCAATCGGAGACGCAATAGATCAGGCCCTGATTCCTACCTTGGAAAAAGTGTCGGGTGGTAAAATGAAAATTGAGCCACACTATCGCAAATCGCTTTGCAGTGAACAATCCTGTGGTGAGCAGGCAAATCAAGGTTTGATTGCAATGTGGACCAGTTCAACCGCAAATTTTGGTAACTTTGGGACGGCGTTGGCTATTTTCGACCTGCCTTTCATATTTAAGAGTATCGAAGATGCGGATCGAATTTCCTCGGAATGGTTAGCCAAGAAGCAGTGTGATATAGCAGCTGAGGAATCTGGTCACGTCTGCTTGACTGTTTACTCCAGCGGTGGATTTCGCCAGCTTGGGAATGCTCACGGACCGGTTCATGTACCTGACGATATGAAAGGTATCAAATGGCGTGTCACCAAAAGCCCCATCGAATACACTTTGATTAAGAACTGGGGGGCCATTCCGGTACCTTACGATTGGGCTCAACTGTATCAAGGTTTGCAAACCGGCGTAGTCTCGGGTCAGTACGTCGCAACACCCTGGCAACACGTCGCCAAGCTACATGAAGTAGCCAAGTATTTCACCGAAATAAGTGGTGTTTGGTCCGGTAACCAGTTATCTATGGACAAACGCCAGTATGACAAGCTCACTGATGAGGAAAGAGAATGGTTGCACACTGCAGCAAAAGCCTTCGGAGAGCATGTCCAAAAGCTGGATCGCGAGTGGGTAAAAGCGGGTGAGTCTGCAATCAAGTCAAGCATCGAAGAGTGGTATGTACCTACCGAGGAGGAAATGAAACTCTGGAGGGCGGGTGCGGTAGATGCCTGGTTAAACGCCAAAGGTGCGTATGATCCTGCAACTGCAGAGCGAGTGTTAGAAGAACAGGGGCTAACTGACTTTATTGCCACATTAAAAGAAGCCGGTGCCTTATAACACTTATTGTTCTGCATAAGGTAGAATCAAATAACCTAATTTTAAAGTATTGCCCCCAGCTGGACTGGAACTGAGAAACCGATGGAAAGCATTTTACTTCTGGTCATCTTGGTTGTACTTATTATGCTGGGGGCACCGATTGGATTTACCCTGATCCTGATTCCTGTGGTCTATATCTTGATCACGGACGCCGCTCCTTTGATCCTCATCCCAAGTCAGATGTTCAGCGCCATTGATGCTGTGCCATTAACCGCGATACCGTTTTTTATGTTGACGGGTGAACTCATGACCAGCTCTACCATAACAGATAGGCTCGTCGATCTGAGTCAACGAATTATTGGCAGGATGCGCGGCAGCATGGCGCAGGCGAATGTTCTTGTATCCATGTTTTTTGCCGGAATGAACGGTTCGGTCGTAGCTGATACAGCAACGGTAGGCTCGTTGCTGGTTCCGGCGATGAAAAAGGCTGGCTACCCTGCTGCTTTCGCCGCTGCCGTTACTGCTGTCAGTTCGACGATCGGTGGTATCATTCCGCCGTCGATCATGATGATCGTTCTTGCCAATGCAGGGGGTATATCGGTGGGTGCTTTGTTTGCCGGTGGAATTATTCCCGGTTTGATGATCGGATTCCTGATAATGGCTATCAATTATATTATCGCAAAAAGGAACAATTTCGAGCGCAGTGAAGAACCCTTTAGCCTGAAAGCACTGGCGGTCTCCGCTTATAGATCGTCATTCGCTCTACTGATACCTATTGTGTTGGTCGGGTCGGTTGTTTTTGGCATTGCAGGAGTGGTTGAAGCCGGTGCCTTGACCGCCACTATAGCGTTGTTCGTTGGTCTGTTCATCTATCGAACCATCAACTGGAATAATTGCAAAAGTTCGTTTGTGCGCGCCTTTCGAAACTCAGCAATGGTATTTATTATTATTGCCGCTTCCGGTCCTTTCAGTTGGCTCCTGACATCCCTCGGTGCCATCAGCGATCTCGAACAATGGCTTCTCGGCTACACCTATAATCCGCTGCTGTTTAGTCTGGTACTGGTGATGTTTATCTTTCTGCTGGGCATGGTAATGGACTCGGCTGCCAACATCATTGTGGTCGGTCCTGTTCTAGTGGATGTCATGGTAAAGGCTGGCTACCCGGATGTTCAGGCGGCGCTTATTGTCGTCGTCGGTTTTTTGATCGGATCTGTTACACCACCGGTTGGCGTTGCGTTTTTTACCGCCGGAGCCATTGCGAAGGTTCGGCTGGAAAAAGTAGCGCTTTCTATGTTGCCCTATCTGGTTGCACTGTTTGTATTACTGTTCATTTTAATTATTGTGCCTGAATTCACCATGTATCTACCAAAAGCTTTAGGATTTGTGAAATGACCCTGAGTTTGTTGTTTCATGAATTTATTAGGCAGAGAGTTAGCCTCAGGGTAGCTTTACCATGATTAAATTCTTGCTATGGATCGACAAACTTGTCAAAAAAACACTGACTGGATTTTGCGCCATCTTTTTATTGTTGATGGTTATATTCGCCGTCTACAACGTGGTTATGCGGTATGTTTTTGAAGATCCTCCTGTATGGGGTGATCTGCTCACCGTATTGAGCAATATTTGGCTTGTATTTATAGCACTGGCGCTTACTGTCAGAGACCGGGACCATATCGCACTGGATCTAATTTATTCATGGTTGCCCGTAAAATTAGCCTTTGTGGTACAGCAATTCTGGACACTGATTATATTTTGTCTCGGTATAGTGATGATCATCTACGGCATAGAAGCAGTTAGCACGATGGGAGGAAAATACTGGGAAATGTGGCACTTTGCCTGGGAAGATGGACGGTTAGTTTTCAAACAAAATTACATGCCGAAAAAATATGCCATTGTTATCGTACCAATATCTGGTTTTCTCGTTTGTGTCGGTGCTCTCGCTTCTATCATTGAAGACAGTTTTAAAATGATCTCGGGAACTTATACGCAAACTACAGATGTTAATGCTTCTGCTGGTACTGATAATTAGGAGTTGGGAATCGTCCCGTCGGTCGGTGGTCTAGCTTTATTCTTGTGAACTCAATAATAATCAGTTCTGCAACCTTATAGTCTATGACTCAAGTTTTACTACTGGTATACCTCTTGTATAGCGGCGCCAGTTCAACTGGCATCACAACCAGAACAATAACCAACCCTGGATATCACTAAAATTCACGCCGGGAAGCTGAGTCTATCCCTACTCCGGAGGCACCCATAATCAAATTACGCAGTGTCCCCAATAATTTAATACCGGGCTTATGGTACACACGCTTATTCTCAGGGAGTTTGTCAGCACCAATATCAGAGCAGAGCTTGGCAGGTTGCTCATCGTCTTTAGTTAAAAAACGGGGGGTTGATGTACTCATCATAAGTTCTCCTTTGTCTATCAAAGATGACAGTTGCAGACTGATTTTATACAGTCCCTATTCACCTTGTTCAACTTGCAAGGCCGGATCACCCAACAGGTTCCAACCTAAAATAACATCCAACTCATCAGAATAAGTGAGTGCATGAGCACGTTTGGCCTCTAACACAGCCTGACCAACCGGCTTACCCGCCTCAAACATACGCGGGTACACCTGCTTCGCTAATTCCCGCTCATGATCCGCCTGCGTCAACGTACTCGCTCCCAACACCGCTGCCGCACCATTTAAGTCATTAAGTAAAAACTCATGTGCCAGGGTATCTTCTGTCGCTGCCACATAATAGGTGTTCCAACATCCCCACTGTGTGATCACCGTCGGCGACCCGGCATTGGTCAAACTCCCAGCATCATCAGCCTTGAATAATCCGGAAAATGTCCAGTCACGGGCACCGGAATGGCCAAACATCCCGGCCACTGCCTGACCATCGTTCAAAGCGTCTAATAACATCGATCTGGCCCCGGCAATACCCAACTCATCAATATACGCACGGGTAATGTTACCTTGCCAGGCATCCGGCAACTCGGCTATTGTCTCATCAGCATCCGCACTAAATGAATATTGTCCTGCGCTATCTGCCTCATCCACTGCAAACACTATCGAATTAGGATTAGGATGTGATGCATATTGCAGTGTCTTGGTCACACTATTCGCCCACTCCTGGGTTGTCCTGGGAATCATCCGGCCTATTGCAACATCCGGAATATCATCTCCATCCACATCTGCATACTTGGCATCTGATGGTGCATGATATATCCGATCACTGGTCTGCACATACAACGACGGCATAAAACTCATCGACCCCGTGTTCTTATAATCATGGTAATCATGCGTATCCGCGCCAACCAATAACACCATCTCCGTGCCCAAGTTCGCATGTGCCCAACGAATATAACGGTCAATCGCCTGCGCACCAAAATGACCATGGTCAAAGGCGCTATACACTGCCTCAACATTCACCACTTTGGTACTGTATCCCTCACTCTGGCGCACCGCAATCAACTCAGCCATATGCTCATCTATAAAATCCGGATGACTGATCACTAAATACTGACCGTTGCCCGACAGTAAATCTGGCTGCTGCACCGGGTCCATAAACTCCACCTGCTTTAATCCCTTCACCAAACTCACGTAATACGTCGATTCCTCCAACCCATCACCGGCAAACCGCAGCCGATACTTCCCATCCGCATACAACGGCATCCACACCTTACTCAATGATTCCATCTCGCCATTGGCCCGCTTACGATACACTCGGCGGTTTAATGCTCCCGGCTGGAATTTTTTATACCCCTGCACCTGCAACCGCGGCGCCTGAGAGCGAAATATCAACTGCTCGGCATCACTATTCACGGCAAGACGGCGTGGGTAACTCACTGACCATTCATCCGTATGCACCACATCAGCCACCTGCCCTTCTGAGTTCGTGACCGTTACCTTGACAAAATTTAAACCCTCGACTAACGCAGCCGTCGTTGTTTGCCCGCCAATTGTACGCGCTGTAAACCCACTAAAAGACGCTGCCCCCACTGCATAATCATTCAACTGCACCGACACTTGGTGATTACCGACAAATCCACCCCATACCGCTGCCTCTACACTCACCGGTCCCGGCAAAATATGATCTAACTCAAGCGGTAAATTGTGGGTTACCGGCTGGCTGGTCGATACAAGCCGGGTCGCATACCACGGGTCCGGCACTGATGCCGCCGGCGAATACCTTAACTCATAATCCGACTTCACCGTCGCTTTATAACTGGTCGTTACCGGCGCCGCTATACGGTTCGGATTGGTCACGTCATACCTCATCGATTTCCGTTTGTAAAAATCCTCATACAATGCATACACCGATTGATCGGTATATAAACTCGTTGATTCTTCCGCTACAAACTCTATCCAGCCTCCCGGCCCAAAATACCAGCGCTGCTCGCGCTCCGGGTGCGTCTGTCCTTTACTACGAACCGCCACCCGTTCGCCCCGGTGCATCAACGCTAACCGCCAGTGCTTCACCCCTGTCAGATCAATCCCCTGGGCTAATAACTGTTCATACGTCACCCGATAAATCCCCGCTTCGCTGGTCTTGAAATAAATCAATCCCGGGTCCGTCACCGGTTCAGTAACCTCACTGGCCTGGGCACTGGGCACCAACGTTAACAACATCGCCCCGATCAGACGCGAGGTCCAATCAGACGGCTTTGATTCATTTAATGATTGGGAAGTCGAAGTGGACTTCAACGCCTTGTCCTGTAAGCGCTGCTTGCGCTTGAGTTTTTTGCGCATTTTGCGTTCCTGCCGATCTAATTTCCGTTCTAAACGCCGTTCTATACGTTTGGCACGCTTGGCCTCACGTTTTGCTTTACGCTTGGCTTTTTTAGCCTCACTTTGCTGGCGAATCTTAGCCCAGTTGGTCTTCTTACGATCCGCCCGATTGGCCCCTTGACGCTTGCCCAGTTTGAACGGCCCGCGAATCGTCTCTTTACCAAACATATCCACATCACCAAGGGCGAAACGCGTCACCACCGGCCCCACCGATAAATACTCGTATTCCTGAACTTCTATCGAATCCCCCACCGGCGAGACAATCAAATCTGGGTTGAGTTTCTGCCAATCCGACCCTCGGGCTTTACCGTACAGATTAAACCCAACGTTTCCTGACTCCGTCACCGTTTGCCAGCGAATCAGAATCTCACCGGCATTCACACCCTGCTCTGCATGAAAATACCCCAAGGTGATCGGGTTGGTCACTGTCGGTGGTTCTTCAAATCCAAAACTAACCTGGGGTACAGCCCCAATATTCTGGGCTGGAAAGGACACTGAGCCGCTTGGATTCTCTGTGCCGCTGTGACCGTCAACAGTTGTTCCGGAAGGATCAACACTGACTACAAAGGCCACGCCCGCCGGCACTGCAATCGAATAGCCGCCATTTGCATCAGTCGTATCCGTCAAACTCACCGTCGTACCGCTTGGTAAAGTATAGGTCACCGTCACCACCAATCCGGCAACCGGCAGATCGGCACCATCAAAGGTTCCGTTATTATCCGGATCGCCCGGAGCACCTTCGTCATATACCGTTCCCGTCACTACAATTGATGCCTTGGCCGCAAAGTCAGCCGTATAGTTGGGCGAGGACGTATGTACCATATAGTACATATTAGCCGGCACCTCATCATCGATTAATTGCGCCGCCGTACAACCACGCATATCCGTATCACAATTATCGGTTGGCAATGCCACCTCCAACATCCCTGCTATCGACTGTGCGTTCTCGTTATCCGGATCATTGGCATTACCCGTGCGGCCCGTTGATTTATCCGCTGCATCCACTAACCCAACCAAAACACCATCGGTATCTGTAATGCGGATAAAATAGGTGCTATTACCCGGCAGTGATTCACAATAATATTCACCGTTTTCATCCGTTTTTACTTCACGGACTAAGTTGTCTATGCCATTCAAACGAAACACACCGTCACCATCAGTATCATGCCAGCACTGCACTGTTACACCCGCCAGGCCCACATCACCCTGCTGCGGATTGAAAATACCGTCATCTGTGCTTGCATCATCCAGCCAAATCAAATTACCTATCGATGCCAAACCGATGGTCGTATCCTGCTGCGGAGCATAACCAAAGTTCACATCTGTAGGTGCTGTACCGTCTGGAGCTATGGTCACGGTGGTCAAACCACCCATTACTTCGGTCGGGTTTAGCCCAATCGTTGCATCATTGGTGTCACCAATAACTACGGTGTAATCTCCCGGAAGGACGCCATCAAAAGTGTAATTACCATTCTCGTCTGTGATCACTGTTGCAATAATACTGCCCGATGAATCCAGCAAATTCACTGTCACTAATTCCATCGCCGGATCAGCACCACTTTCGTTGTCACCATCACCATTGACATCAACATAAACATTGCCTGCTATGCTCCCCGCTTGCGTGGCTGAATTCGTATCCGCGGCAAAACCAAAATCCAGATCATTGGTCTGGTCGCCCGGATTCAGCCCCGTGAGCACATACTGAGCATCATTTAATCCATCACCATCCTGATCACCGGTATTAGTCGGCTCGCTTGAATCTAACTCACTTGGAATACCTGTACTGTCATAACGTACATAGTAATCGGACAATGTGCCTGCAGCAGAGTTCGGTGTAACAGCTGCCGACCAGGTGCCGTCAGGATTCGTCGTGGCGGTGATCGGGGTATCATTTGTATCCACCACGCCGTCACCGTTGGAATCGTATTGAATAATCACCGGCACGCCACCAAGCCCCACTTCACTGTCCTGATTCAACCCATCACTATTGCTATCGCTCCAGACTGTTCCGGTCAATAACACCACGTCTGCATCCGGCACGTAGCCAAATTCTTCATCAATCTGGCTTCCTTCCGTCAACGGTATCACGCCGCCAGGAGTTGAACCCGAATAATTCGTTTCCATCATACCCGCCGGAAAATCAGGATCACTCTCATTTGGATCCAATTGATAATTACCTGCCGGTAATTCATCAAAAATAACATTACCATCTGCGTCTGTTGTTGCAGTGCGATCCGGGCCATCATCAGCATTGCCACAAACTGCATCCGCACCACAATCATGCAGCACCACCTCCACACCACTGATAGGCAGTTCATCCGGATCACGCACACCATCACCGTCTTCATCCATCCATAAACCTGAGGTAACCGATCCTGTCTGAGCCTGATCGACATAACCAAAGTCCACCTCTGCCACATCGCCGCTGGCTGTATCCACCGTCACCGGCAGCTGATCCAACCCACTGGTCAAATCCTGCCCATCCAGTACATTGGCCACATCTGTCACCGCTACCAGATAATTTCCATCCGGCACGTCACCAAAACTATAACTTCCGTCTGTCGGATTTGAGATAGTACTGGCAACAACCGTTTCATCGCCGTCAAAACAAGTGCCGCTACCGCAATCTATCAAATCCACCGTCACGCCGCCGATTCCAGGCTCATTGTCCTGCGTCGTTGCAGCACTGCCATCCGTACCATTGGGCTCATTGGTTCCGTCGCTGTCCAAATCTTCAAATATTGTTCCGCTGATGTCGGATAAACCAGTATTGTTATAACCAAAGTTAACGTCACTTACACTGCCGTCGGTAGACACCGTAACTGGAATTGTTTCCAATGTCGTCGCTGTGCCTGCCGGTGGGTTTGTGATTACCGCATCGTAGCTACCCGGCGCTATCCCGGTAAATTGATAACTGCCATCGGCATTTACTGTGGTTGTCGGACAATCGGCCCCTGGTGTACATACCCCATCCTGCAATTCAATTACAATCGGGTTGCCGACACTATCGAGCGCAATACCTGACTCATCAGTCTCAAAGCTTCCACTGCTGTCCGCATCACTAAACACACTACCGCTGATCGACCCCGGCTGGTTGTAACCGAATGTCGCACTGCCATCATCACCTATCGTGTCAATCAAACCATCTCCACTCACATCGGTTGCCGTGAATGTCGCCATACCGCCCGTTGATTCTGTTACCCCGTTTGTGGTCTCTATAAATGCACTCAACACGCCTGCATTGTCTGTCACTTCAATCGTATATTGATCACCATCTACTAACCCACCAAAACTAAAATCACCATTGGCGTCCGTGGTGGTGGTCGCAATTACATTGCCGTTACTGTCCAATAAATCGATTGTCACACCACCTACACCCGGTTCACCGGCGTCCGGCTGGCCGTCGCCGTCCAGATCATTGAAAATTGTGTCCGTGTGTGTCAGTGTCGAATCCGGATCGAAACCAAAATCAATATCACTCAACACACCATCCGGTTCCACGGTGAATGGCGGACTAACTACCGGTGTTGTGGCACAGTCTGTAACGCTATCCGGTGTACAGGCCGCAGCTAATACGCTGTCCGCCGGATCTACAAACGCCACGTAATCCCCCGAGTTCACGCCAGTAATAATATAACTGCCGTCCGGTCCGGTCGTGGTTGTAATCGGCGTCGAGGCCAAACACGTTGGATCGCTGGCTGGGCATAAATTTACAGTAGTGCCAGGTATACCTATTTCACCCGGGTCCTGCACGCCATCGCCGTCCTCATCGCTCCACACCGTGCCTTCCACTACACCGGTGCCGGGATCCGGCAAATAGCCAAAACCCGCTTGTGTAGTCCCGCCTTCGGGTAGAGTGATCGTCCCGGAATTACCCGCTATATTACCGGGTGATTCCTGCAATCCGTCCAGTTCATTGCCCGGATTCAATTCATCCGGGTTCACTTGCACTTGGTAATCACCTGGCGGTAAGCCTGGAAAGTTGTAATCACCGTTGGCATCTGTCACAGCTGTTGCAATTGAGTTTGCACTGTTGCATGGTGTCACACCACTCGCACATACATACACCGTCACAGTGGCTATCCCCGGTTCACCATTGTCATTAACACCATCACCGTCAACATCCAGCCACACCGTGCCTGTGACATTGCCAGGCGTCGGTGCCGGCGTGGTTTCATCACAGTCCTGACCTGCAGCCGTACAATCCACACCCGGCACTGTCACGCTGTTGTCTATACTCGTCACCCCTGCCGGAATCGGATCATCCACAATAACACTGAACGCCAACGTTGCTGTTGCAGCAGCGGCAATGTTGACAACACTGGTGTTACTACAGGCTGAACCTGCGGCAGTGGCTGCACAGGTAAAGTCATCGCTGCCGGCATGGGTGGTGTTCGCCGGCACTGTTTCCTGGACATCACCGGCCGCAAGTGAGATTGAAGAGGTGCCGTTATTTGTAATCGCAATACTATAGGTCAGCGTTTCGCCGGGCTCAGCGGTAGGGCCACCACTGCTTAGTGTTTTTACCACATTCAGGTTGGGCGAAACACAGACAGTATTCGTAGCCGAGGCAGCGTCTGAATTAGAAGAGGATAAAGTAGCACGGTTAAGCACAGCTGTTTCATTGGCTGCACAACTAGCAATAATATCTACGCAACTTGCAACAAATTCATCTGCAGTATTCGACGCCTGAATAGTGGCGGTGTTAGCTATGGTACCGATAGAATTGGAATTGGCTGTACTCGCTGTACAAACAGAGACATTGACTGTTGGAGTGTTTGATGCTTCTATTTGCGCGGCATTTGTAATTGCAGCATTGACAACCGTTGACAGACCGCTGATAACACAAATGGCCAATATTTGGCACAGCAATCTTAAAGCTTGCAATTGTGGTTGTTTAGATCGTTGATTGTTCATCATTATATACCCTTAATACGTTCATAAAGCATCTAAACACTTGTCTTATTTCTGTCAATTTGCTGATGCAGAATTGATGTGGCAAATACAACAAACCAAGCGAACCAATTTATAAATCCATATGAAATCAGATGCCAGTTGCATGAAGATTGCAAAATTCCCTTAATCATCCCTATATCAATTAAGAAAACTTTATTTATAAACCCCTTTCTGGAAACCTACTCTCCTACGGGACCACCGTGATTGTGCAGGTCTCACTGCCACCATCCGAAATGCTGCTCCAACTACAGGTTACAGTGGGCAAACTCGAGGAATCCGTTGTGCCGCTGCCGGAAGCCGCAACATTGCTGAACGTTAACGCAGCGTCAAGTGTATCGGTGACCACTACATCCGTGGCATCCACGCCATCAGCTGTATCTGTGACCGTTATCACATAGTCAAAAGGCACGCCTGGAGTGACAGGATCAGTAGAGGCAACTTTTGTGGCAGATAATGTTGTGCTTGGTTCTGAAACCACCAAACATGTAGGCGTGACCGAAGATGTGTCCAGGTTGTTAATCTCGGTGATATTTGTACCGCTATTGGTAAATGCAGCGGGATTAGTCGAACAGTCAGTATTGAGTTGACCGGCGACGTTGGTTACATCCACACTGATTGTACAGGTAGATGCCGCAGCAAGTGATCCTCCGCTGACATCCACTACCCCGCTCCCAAGTGTTGCGGTCACCGCAGCGCCACAGTTATTGACAATATTGTTAGGATTTGCAACGACCAGCGATGATGGTAACGTATCAGTGAACCCCAACCCTGTTTGATCGGCCGCGTTGGCTGCAGTGTTGTCAATCGTCCATGTGTAGGTCGCGCTTGAACCATCACTGATCGTAGTTGGATTGACTGATTTATCGAGTGTTGGATCCGGCGTAAAGAACTCCGCTGTAGAGAGCAAACCAACCAACCCCCAACCAGATCCGGAATTTGAAGTTAATGTTATAGACGTGTAGGGTGTATTATTTGAAACAATAATACCCAAATCACCACCATGTACATCAACTCCGGCAGTTACAACATTGCCTGATACAGTGTAGAAGCTTGACGGGTTTGCGGTACATTGAGTGAATCCATTTGGACAACAATTCGTAACGGCTAGCGACAGCGAAGTGGGGACTACATTCCCATCAATTGTTACAGATACTGAATCTAAATTATCAGAACCCCATAACAAAAACCCTATATCATTGACTGGAGTGTTGAAAGTATATGTAGCAGATAAACCTGAATTTCTAAACCAATCCACCGGATCATATATTGGACAACCAAAACTTGTATTAAATTCGGGAGAAGTATGGCTCCAACTAAAATTACCATTAGGTAAACTGGCAGAACCGGTCGCTCCAAGTGTTTTATACACTAGAAACCCTGGCTCTGTTGTATTTTGAAGTTGTGCGTTTGCAGCGTTAGTGGTGAGGAACAAATGAAAAATTAAAACTACCAGTAAACTAAAATCCTTCAATAGTCTCGAGAAATTGCAATACTTTAAAACCGCAAATAATGAGCTGATTCGACATGTCACTGCTGCAAGAATTGTAACTGTTAATATAGATCGATTCACAATTTATTACCTACTCTAAAATTTACTACTAATACACTTTGAACACGCGCTAAGACAGTCAAGGCCATTTTTAAAAAATTCATAACGCATTTGTTTTCCCTACATAAACCCTATGACTGCCTCAAACATGAATAGCTATCATGTTGATCCAATTTGAACTTCAAACATTGTTTACAACTTGAGAAAGATCTAACTCATCAGACGATCAAATCATGTTTGTGTAACATGCAGGAAATCTCCGTCAGATTCCCTTTACCCCTGTAGAATAATAAAATCGTAAATCCCGGAAAGTTGTAACCCCTGTTTAATACCCAAGGCGACTATAAAGGAACAGTGAAGGATGTTCAACCAACCAAAATCAAAACCAAACTTGTTTCCAAATAAACAATCTATTCACTTTCGCTATAGATTAACGATGTACACCTTGTTCAATAGTATTTCAAATAATTATAAAAACCCCTGATCTATAACTAACACAAATTAAACTTATTATATTCAACGATAAAGCTTACAATTTGCAGACAGGCTTGCTAATTCTCTGCATTAACATAGAGAATGATGCCCTGAAAACCCCAAAAATTTATATTTGCTTTTCGCATACTCTATTCATTATATGCATTATCTTTTATATTTTTTAACATATTTTAACAATTGAATTATTTTTTTAATTACTGACTTGATAAAATTTTTGTGCTGTGTGAACATAACCATAAGTTTATCGTTATTGTAGTTACTTAAGAAACTTTTAAAATAAATTGTATTTCTGCGCATAATCCATGCACATGAATTTATTTTAATTTTATTCTCTTAATGATTTGTTAATTTTTTGTTGTGTTGATGAACACTATAATAATATCTGTCGCCTTAAGAAATTGATTTTCGGCCTCACGGTGACAAAATCCTGAATTGATTCGGATTGTTTCAGTAACACATTTTAAACATATGGGGTTTTTGTGAACATCAATTGGTTGGAAGATTTTATAATCCTGGCTAAAGTTGGCAGCTTTTCATCAGCGGCCAAACTTCGGAATCTTTCGCAGCCATCATTAAGTCGACGAATTCGCAGTGTTGAGCAATGGGTTGGAACTACACTCATTGATCGATCAACCACACCTTGCACCCTCACACCGACTGGTGCAAAATTTTATAAATCTGCCAACTTGGCTCTTTCTCATCTCTGTGAAAATACTAAGCATCGTACGTATCTTGATTTCCTCGTACCGTTCGAAATTACGTTTGCTGGCACTTATGGCCTTGTCGATCAATTTATTCCCATATTTGCTAAAAAACTGAGTAAATTGTTTCCAGAAATTAAATTGAACATCATCGACTCAAATTATTCAACCAGAGGTAAATTATTAACAAGTGGGGAAGCTGACTTTTTATTAGTATATTCACATCCTGATGTTCCCATAGCTCCTTCATACAAAGATTTCTATAAAAAACACATCGGTAAAGAAAGGCTTTTATTCGTGACTTCCAGTAATAACCGGGAAGCGATTACATCCTCAACCTTATCACCGGGTGAATATAAGCATATTACATACCGGAATAGTGATTATCTAAGCCAGGTTGAGGGGATGATCCGTGAAAAAAACAGCCATCAAGGTGTTGAATTCGTAACACAGTATAATTTACAGTTTTATTCCCTGTTCAAGCAATTCATGATGCAACAAGATTTATATGGCTGGATACCTCAAAGCATGATCAAGGATGAACTTGAATCAGGAAAATTATGTATCGTCAACGACATGAATTGGCATACAGATCTTGATATTGTTTTGCTTGTTTCACAAGAAAATCCTAGTAAATACGTCATGGAAATCTGGGAATTTGTTGACGAAGTCGTGACCTTTCCCCTGTAATTAGAGCCATGACATTGATGAGATTTCCAATTAATCTATGTTTTAGGAGATCTCGACATGAAGAAGAAACGTTATTCTGAA